>NZ_JBWDNJ010000005.1:0-579379 GCF_056269135.1 Paenibacillus sp. J22FR21 | reverse complement strand
ATCCTCGTGTCGGCGGTTCGATTCCGTCCCGAGCCACCATTTTTCAAACTGTAAGTTCATATGCCGGTGTAGCTCAGTTGGTAGAGCAACTGACTTGTAATCAGTAGGTCGGGGGTTCGAATCCTCTCGCCGGCACCATCATGGAGGATTAGTGAAGTGGCTAAACACGGCAGACTGTAAATCTGCTCTCTTCGAGTTCGGTGGTTCGAATCCATCATCCTCCACCATATTTATACGGCGGTCGTGGCGAAGTGGTTAACGCACCGGTTTGTGGATCCGGCATTCGTGGGTTCAATTCCCATCGGTCGCCCCATTTTTTCTAACCAAACTAAATGCTTCATGTTGGGGATTAGCCAAGCGGTAAGGCAACGGACTTTGACTCCGTCATCCCTAGGTTCGAATCCTAGATCCCCAGCCATTACGAGTCATTAGCTCAGTTGGTAGAGCACCTGACTTTTAATCAGGGTGTCGTAGGTTCGAATCCTACATGACTCACTTTATCTTGTTACGCGGTCATGGCGGAATTGGCAGACGCGCTAGATTCAGGTTCTAGTGTCAGCAATGACGTGGAGGTTCGAGTCCTCTTGACCGCACCATCACCATCTGCGGAAGTGGCTCAGCGGTAGAGCATCGCCTTGCCAAGGCGAGGGTCGCGGGTTCGATTCCCGTCTTCCGCTCCATCATGGCGCCATAGCCAAGTGGTAAGGCAGAGCTCTGCAAAAGCTTCACCCCCAGTTCGAATCTGGGTGGCGCCTTGAAAGTTTGTTTCATGAATCGCGGGATGTAGCTCAGCTTGGTAGAGCACCTGGTTTGGGACCAGGGGGTCGCATGTTCAAATCGTGTCATCCCGACCATATTTTCTGCGGGTGTAGTTCAATGGTAGAACTTTAGCCTTCCAAGCTAATAGCGTGGGTTCGATTCCCATCACCCGCTTTCCGCATGTATAGAAAAGCCTTTTATCCTTTGGGATAAGAGGCTTTTTTGTATGAAGGAATCTGTTGGTAGGTTATTTTGGATGAAAAAATTTGATAATAGAAGGCTGATACGAGATTCTCTTGAGTGGAATCTAATTTATAAAAAATAACATTTTTCCCTTTATTCAGTCTATGAATTACTATAAAATTAGTCTAAAGTCCTACTTGATATATTGGGGGAGTAATCGATGTTTAAAAAGATTAAGGAACTTTTCGCACTGGATAGAGCTTTGCAAGTTAAAAGTGCTCGAGTGAAAGAACTTGAAATAATGAGCGACAATCTCAATAATGTCGTCGAGGATGCGATATCTCAAGCAAGAATGGGAGTACAAATTGAATCTAACAAAATCATTTTAGAGGCACAGGAACAAGCGGTGTCCATTATGCAGCAAAGTAACCTTGAAGTAAACCAGCTTGAAGGTAGGAAGTTGTCTATAATGTCTGAGATAACTGAGTTGGAACTAAAAGCGGATGTAACTTCCAAAGAAATTAAAAAGTATGAGAAGCTAATTCGCAAAGGAAAAGTTGAAAGCCAAGGTATAAAAAATCTTGTTGAGAAGTTTCCACAAGCTATTAACTTTACAATAATTGAGAAGGAATTAAATGCTTTTGAACAAGCATTAACTGACGAGGGCATCCTGGATACTGTGGTACATCTAGATCTTCACCACAAGAACTCTAAAATTTTACGTGGCGAAATGAATGCAAACAATAAAGAAATTAAAACGTTGCTAACAGCATATCAATCACGATATACAACAAAAGCGAATATGACAATTTACGATTTAATGGTCATCGGATTACAGGCTGAGCTTCAAAATATCTTATACACATTAAGCTATACGAATTTAGATAGAGCTTTAGAAAACTCGAAAATTCTGATTGACAAGTATCTAAAGATCGCTGGAAGTGGAAATGCGAGCATACTACCGACTATAACAAGGTTCCTTTCTGAGCTTGATCCTTTGTTTGAGAATGCAATTCGAATTGAATACAAATATTACATTCAAAAAGAACAGGAAAAAGAAGAGCAACGCAGGATACGAGAACAAATGCGTCAGGAAGCGGAAGAAAGGAAGTTGCTCGAGGAGGAACGAAAGAAAATTGAAAAAGAGGAAGAGAAATACCTCAATGAATTGTTGAAAAATAAAGAACTATTAAGTAAGGAGACGGATCTAAACAAAGTTGCAGCATTGGAAATTAGAATTATAGAACTGCAACAGCAATATGAAAGACTTGAGGAGCAAAAAGAGGAAATTATCAAAAGAGCAAATGGAAAAGCCGGCTACGTATATGCGATTTCCAACCTCGGATCATTTGGTAATCAAATGTTTAAAATAGGTATGACAAGAAGACTAGAACCATTGGAACGAATAGATGAGCTCGGAGATGCATCGGTACCGTTTAAGTTTGATATTCATGCAATGATATTTAGTAATGATGCAGTAAGCCTAGAGCAGAAGCTTCATCAGATGTTAAATAAACAGCGGGTAAATAAGATTAATCTTCGGAAAGAATTTTTTACAATAAATGTTGAAACTCTTCAAAATATTGTGCAAGATATTGATCCAACTGTCGAGTTCATTACAACAATGGTTGCTATGGAGTACAGACAGAGCCAAAGCATAGTGAATGACGAGCAGGTTGCTTGATGCGCTGAAACTGGAAATATATTTAACTTGTGAATAAGGGAGAATTGGAGATGGGGTTCTACGTACGGAAGTCAATTTCACTCGGAGGAATTAGGCTCAATTTTTCTAAATCAGGGGTAGGAGTCTCAGCAGGAATAAGAGGATTTCGAATAGGTACTGGCCCACGAGGAAACTACATACATATGGGTTCGAATGGATTGTATTATAAAAAAATGATCGCGAGAAGACGAGGGGCTTCAACTAGACATAAAATAGAAGATGATAAGTTAACTCGTGATAATGTTCATATGCAAGAAATTGAAAGCACTGATGCGTTAGATATCAATGATTCTACCTCACAGGATCTACTGAATGAAATCAACAAGAAATACAAAATGTTTCCTTTGTGGATATGGGGTATTGTTCTGACAGTACTGTTGAGCTCGACTTCATTTATGATGCTTGGTATCGCTGCTATCGTAATCCTAATCTTTTTAGATAGATTCCGTAAAACAACAATAATTATTTATGATATTGATGATTCAACAGAAGCCAAGGTACAGAATTTTTATGACACGTTTAATGATATTATGTCGTCAGGAAGCAAATGGCATATTGGTGCATCGGGGAAGGTTAGTGACCGAAAATATCATGCTGGAGCATCCACAGTTATTAGGAGACAGAGCATTTATATTAAGTCTGATGTTCCGAAATATATTAAGACTAACGTCAAGGTTCCATGTATTCCCGTCGGCCAACAAAAACTTTATTTCTTTCCTGATAAAGTATTAGTTGTGCAGAATAAAAAAGTAGGAGCTGTCAGTTACGGAAATATTAAAATGAACTACGCAAATACCAGATTTATTGAGGAAGGTGCTGTTCCTAAAGATACAGTAGTTGTTGGACATACGTGGAGATATGTTAACAAAAGTGGAGGACCAGAAAAACGCTTCAAAAACAATAAGCAATTGCCAATTGTACTCTACTCTGAAATTTCATTTCTTAGTGATACAGGTCTCAATGAAATGATTCAAGTGTCGAAACCAAATCTTGGTGATGCGCTAATGCACTATCTAAACAATAATGGTTTTAATTACGTCAACGAAGTAAAATAACTCAGTATCCAACTACTACTCATTTAATTAATGTATCAAGAAGTTATTAATATAAAAAGACACCGATTAGGTGTCTTTGTACAAGTTACCCAGATTGTTCACATACGAAATACTATTTTGCATTCACGTCCGGTTGATGGATCCCAATAATGTTACCTTCTGTATCCATATAGTACCCCTGCCACGCCATGCCGGGCAGTGCGTATTTCGGTAATGCGACTGTGCCGCCGTTCGCTAGGATCTTGGCTTCCGTCGCGTCGTAGTCGCCGGTTCCCATTGTGCAGGCAAAACCATTCACAGGCTGCCCCGGCTGTGGAGAAGCGCCATGGCGCTGCATCAAAGCACCGTTGATTCCCATTGCATCCGCATCACCTGTCACAGCTCCAAAGTAGGGCATGCCGGCGTAGCTGCTGTAATCCTCGAATGTCCAGCCGAATACTTCTCCATAAAACTTCTTAGCGCGGTCCATGTCATCGACATGAATTTCGAAATGTATGACTCTTCCCATGATAACCTCCATTGTTTTGGCTTCCTTACATGATTCTTGTAATAGGGTTTCCTTTCCTACTTGATCCATAACAAATAACAAAATAAAAATAAACCCGACCAAGGATGATCGGGTTCCGGTAGTTAGCTGCTATAGCTGCCATGTTTCTTCTTATAGTGCCCATGGCCATAATTGGAGTGATGTGTGGGGTACTGGTTACCTTTCTTATAATCGCTGCTGCTGTGATGCTGATGTCCGTAGTGCCCGTGTGAACCGTGATGCTTGCGGCCGAGCAAGGAGTTGAAGAGGCGGTTCAATAGATGTCTTAACATACGCGTTAGACCTCCTATATCAAATTCAAGTGGAAGCGCTTTAGACTTGTAAAATAATACGTAGCTTGACGGATCAGGTTTCGTTATTAATCGCCCAATTGCAATTCGATAATTAGGAACCGAGCACCTGTTGCAGCCGTAAGTGAAAGCAGGGAGTGATGCGGATGTTAGGTGCATGGTGGCGGGAAAGGTGGTTCAATTGGCTGGATTATCCGCTCCGGGATGGCGCGGTATGGGCGGGCAGGTATAGCATTGAGCAGTTCCTAGGCATGGGGAGCTACGGCCAAGCTTATCGCTGCACGGATCTTAGAAGCGGAGCTATTGCCCTAATGAAGCGAGGTAAGCCGAGCAAGCGAAGCTTGGCCCGTAAGATGCTTAAGCGTGAGAGCGAGATTCTTCGAGAACTCCATCATCCGCAAATTCCACAGTGGCTGGATTATGCCGCTCATGGCAGAGAAATGGTGCTCGTCATGGAGCTGGTTGAAGGAAATAGCCTAGAGCACGTTGTAATGGGGAGCGAGAGAAGATACAGCCAGCAGGAAGCATTGCGCCTCATCCGGCAATTGCTGCAGCCGCTGCGGT
Organism: Paenibacillus sp. J22FR21; assembly: GCF_056269135.1. Lineage (NCBI taxonomy): Bacteria > Bacillati > Bacillota > Bacilli > Caryophanales > Paenibacillaceae > Paenibacillus > Paenibacillus sp. J22FR21. The sequence continues at coordinate 574,258 of NZ_JBWDNJ010000005.1, read as the reverse complement.
ATATGCATGAAGCCGGCTATATTCACCGGGATGTGCGTATCCCTAATGTTCTGGTTAGTGGCGATAAACTGGTTATCATCGACGTTGGGTTAGCTTGCCGAATAGGCGAAGAGTCTGCCTGCGACAAGGTTGAACCAAGCGGATTCGCGGACAGCTGGGGAGCCGTGAAGCACCGGATGCGTGTGCCTGAACCGGCAAGCGACTTGTATGGCCTAGGCCATCTCTTCTTGTTTCTTATGTACGCAGGTTACATCCCGCATGAAGGACAGGAGGAGCTGGGCTGGGAGGAAGAACTGGACCTTGATCCGGTGGTACAAGACTTTGTGCGAGGATTGCTGGAGAACAGATGGCAGACGGCGGAAGGATGCGAGCAGGAGCTGGTGCGGACATTGAAGGTGTTGGAAGGCCCAGCCTGCCAGGAATAAGTTGGTTGATAAAATTGCTTAATCCTACCATTCGCTTCAATTGAGAGCCTGGTTAGGGTACAATCTATATATATTGGTTGAAATGTAAAGGGGTTTAGGTATGGATTTACAAAAAGAAATGCTGCAGTTGAATGTGAATAATGCCATTAAAGGTACGGTTAAGACCAGCTTGAATGATATCCTTGGACAGCTAACGAAGGATCGGTTGAATTTCATCGCTGCCAATTGCGCGCTAGCGGGGCGCTCCAAGCTGAAGAAGCAGGAGCTCGTAGATGCGCTTTGCGATCGGATTACGAATGTGACGCAAGTACGGTCGGCTTTCCTTACAGCGGAGCCGCAGGAGTGGGAGTTTGTGAACCGGCTTCTCGAAGTATCGTATATTCAGGATAATACGATTTACGCCGATGCTTACTTGTTTCTGATGGATAAAGGGTTGGTATTCAGCTTCCTGGAAGGGGACGAGCTGTTCTTTGTTATGCCGGAGGAAGTCAAAGCCGTGTATAAGAAGTTGGACCAGAAGTCTTTCCAAGAGGAGCGCCATGTAAACCAACTGGTGCTGCGCTACATGGAGGCTGCTGCTAACTTGTATGGCATCTGCCCCGTGAACAAGCTCATTGAGATTATTAACGACCAGAACGATGTTGGTTTGACGGAAGAGAAGCTCCATGCCATTCGTTTATCTGTCTCCGATAAGGTGCTGACTTGGGATATTCAGCGCGGATTTCTGTTTAGCGATAGCCTAGATGGCGAAGACTTGGACGATTATGAAGCGTTCTTAGAGAGCGTGAAGGACAAGCCGTACTACATTCCTCCCCAAGAAGAGCTGCTGCTTTATGCGAATATCGATTATTTCGAGAAGACGCCTCAGTTGGAGACATTGAAGAGCTACATCATGCAGGAACTAGGCAAAACAGAGAAGCAGGCGGAGGCGCTCGTGGATGATATCCAGCTCGCTTGTGCGATGGAAGAGCCGCTTAGTGTCATTATGGAAGAGTTTGATCAGCGCAAGATTCGTTTGAACAAGAATCAGCTAAAGGATGTTGCGCCGTTAATTATTAATGTGCATAACAATACGAGAATGTGGTCTAATCGCGGTTTTACGCCCAATGAGCTAAGACCGAAGACAGTGGAGAATGGGAATGTGATCCAGTTTCCGGCGGCATCCTCGAAAGTCGGAAGAAATGAACCATGTCCATGCGGCAGCGGGAAAAAACATAAAAAGTGCTGTCTGTAGGTTATGGAGATTCAACTTGAACAGCGAACCATTGATGTTCATGTCGCCTATGGGGCTGGGAAGAAGCTATCGATCCAAATTGAGCCTACAGGTTTAATTACGGTGAAGGCTCCTAACGGCACCGGCGAAGAGATGATCATTCGTGCAGTGAAACAGCATGAACGAGCGATTACGGCACAGCTCGATCGGATAGAGAAATCTCGTGAAGCGCTGACGTTGAAAGAGTATCAAGAACAGGGCAAGTTCCTCCATCTGGGGAAGTACTGCTTGTTGAGCGATTTAATTGATATAACGGCGCAGAATGAAGCAGAGCTTCGGCAACGGTTGAAGAAATTTTATTTTGCCAGCTGTAAGAAGATTGTTCTGGAACGTATTGCGGCCTATCAGAAGCAGCTGAAGGTCACGCCAAAGTCGATCGAGATCGTAGAATCCAGCACCAAATGGGGGAGCTGCAGCTCGAAGAAACAACTCACGTTTAACTATCGTCTGGCCATGGCCCCGATCGAGGTCATTGACTATGTCATTATTCATGAGCTGTGCCACCTGTCACATATGAATCATGATCGGTCGTTCTGGAGACTTGTAGGAAGCGTCATGCCGGACTACAAAGAGAAGGAAGCGTATCTGGCGCGGTATGGACAGGCGATGACGTTGTAGGCATGAAATAGATTGTTCACGTGCCGTGCTTGAAAGCTAAACCGAAGTTGTAGCTAAAGCAGGTTTCTCGACATTGAAAACCCACATCCTAATGGATGTGGGTTTTACTTTTGGCGGGGTCTTACAGATTCCAAATGCGGTACAGGATGACTGCCGCTTCGGCGCGGGTGAGTGAGTCGTGCGGCGCGAGGTTGCCGTTCTTGCCGTTTACGATTCCGGCTTTCACCAGTGCTGCCGCGCTGTCTTGCGCGTACCCGGAAATTGCAGCGGTATCTGCATAAGCATCTAGTGCTCCGGCAGTCCCGATTGGCTTGCCGGCGGCGGCCAGTGCACGTGTTGTCAGCACCATCATATCTTGACGGGAGATTGTGCTTCCTGGCTGGAAGGTATTATTATCGAAGCCGGTTGCGATTCCCAGCTCCTTGGCGATAACCAGCTCGTTGTAATAATATACGGTTTGCTCGACATCGCTGAACATAGCGCCTTCTTTGCCTGAGCCATGCAGTTCCAGTGCTCTTACTAGGAGAGCAATAAAGTCTGCTCGTTTAATGGAGGCGGCTGGAGAGAAGCTGTTCTCAGCTGTTCCCTTGATAATAGTATGCGACGCCATAGCCTCTATGGCTTGTTTGGCCCAAGGTACATGCTGCAGGTCACCGAACGTCTTGAATACGGAGCCTACCGCATAGGTGCTGAAGTGGGTCGTTTGGAAAACAACCGTTTGGCTTGCCGCATCATATCGAGCGTTCGGAATCTGTGTCGCCTTGCCTTGACCGTCGATGTACCAAATCACGATATGATCCGGGTTGCTGAGTTCTTCCGCCGTCGGCGTGTAAGGGATTGCGACCGATACAGGCGCAGCCGGATTGTTCCATGCAAGGATGGTGTTGCCTGCTGCGACTAAGTTCAGATCGATAACCGGACGGTTGCCAATCAGCTCGCGGGTAACGGCATCCAAGCTGTCTGTTGAAGCTTTGCCCACACGGATGGATACTTGCTCTGCTTTGTCTGTCACGCTGGACAGCATGTTGCTTGGAATTTGGATCGTTGCGTTCTCGGTCTTCACCGAAAGGACGAAGGATTCTTGCCCTTTCAGACTTTGTGTCGGTAATTGTACTTCGTACGATGTCGCGTTCGCCTGCTTCGGCAGCTCAATGACGACTTGTTTCTCGCCGTTAGCTGCAGGAGCGGCTTGCTCCAGCGCCTTCTTCAAATTATCGCCTGAAATCGTGCCGATAGCGCGTCCGTTGTCCGTCTTCATTTCCGGATTAATCGTAACGACGCCGTTCTGATTCTGGACGCTGCCGGTTGGTAGGCTGACAATGCTGCCACCGCCCTGATAGGTCTTCGTAGTGGTAAGCGTTAGTACACCGTAAACGGATGTGTCCATATAGCCGTTACCCGTCGTATCGTTCCACGCGGTTACGCTTTGGCGGGAGCCGTCCTTAGCGTCATTGATCTGCACGTCAAAACCGAGCTTCTTGTCGTTAGCCGGCGTAATCGAATTCAACGGGATTTTCACTTCAACCGTGTAATTGGTGCCGGACACCTTAGTTGCGGATTCGAAATCGGCTGCAAGGCTTGACGGATTGAAGGAGGTCTCATTGTCAAAGTTTACTCTGTACTGACCGTCATCCTCTTGATAGAACGATGTTTTCGCGTTGTTTTGATCTACGAAGATTTCGACGGAATCTTGTTCATACTTGTTTACATTTGCTTTGTCGAGCTGTGCGTCGCTCACCTGAATCAATACATACAGATTGTGCTCATCCCAGAGCGCTTTGGCAACTCCGCTCGCTCCTTGCCATGCCGTTTGATACCGGTTAATCGGTATTTCCTGTGTCTGGCTCCAAATCGCGTCAACGGTACCATCGACTACCGGCGTAGCAGCGAACGCGGTTGCTTGATTGGCTTCTGCCAATACGGGCTGATGCTCTTCCATAAATGCAGCCGGGTCGATCACGCCGTAATAAGCCGGTTTGGCTTGCAGATTCTTATCAAACAATAGCGGGTTGGAAGCGGCCCGCCAGCTCGTATTATCATCCATGCCCCAGAGGGTAACCCGCTTGATATTAGCAGCATGTGCTTGGAAAATGTCAAACAGCTGTGCATACAAGTAACCTTGAGCATTGGCAAGCGGCTCGGACAGCTGATAGTTGCTTCCTGCCTGAATGTCGAGCTCCGTAATGCTGATTTCTACACCTAATGAAATAAACTTCTCTAAGGACAGTTGTACATTGTCCGGGTTCGTATTCACACTGTAGTGGGCCTGCATACCGACACCATCAATGAGGAGCTTGCCAGGGTGCGTCTCCGCATATCTGTCGTTTATTTCTTTGACCATGTTGGTGATCGCTTGCGCTTTATTCTGATTATCCTCGTTGTAATCGTTGTAATAGAGCTTGATGTCCCAATCCGGATGCGCATTCAGCACTTCTCTTGCTGCCAAGAATGCCTGCTCTACATAATCCGTTCCAATCGCATTATTCCATGGTGTTTGGCGCAAGGATGCCTCCCAATCTGCAGGGTCGGAGGGGTTATCGTTCATCGCTTCGTTAACGACATCCCATGAAATGACCTTACTGCCGAAATGCTCCATGACCGTTTGGATATGGGTCTTCAAATTCGTGAGTGCTTCCTCGCGGCCTAGTGGAATCGTGTTGTCATTGCCATCCTTAGTCGTATTCAGCCACGCAGGTGATTGCTGATGCCATACCAGCACATGCCCGTGCATCTGAAGACCTTCAGCCAGCACTTTATCGACAAGTGTATCGGCTGCCGCAAAGGTAAAGTTGCCCTTCGTAGGTTGAAGCGCATCCGGCTTCATTGCGTTGCCTGCCGTTACGACGTTGAAATGCTGCTTCAGAAGCTCGAGTCTGACGCCTTCCAGATCCTCAGAGGAAATCGCGTTACCGATGAGGAAATCGTCCTGGTACGTGTCTTTAATAGGAGCCAGATCCTTCTGAATGGAGATCGGGCCGGAGCCTGTGCTTTCAAAGCTGATATCGTCGATGTAGTAGGAAGCTGTTTTGTTAGCGGAGCTCTCTACATAGATCGATAAGAACTCGCTGCTTACATTGTTGTATCGGTAGGTACCTTCGTATTTCACCCAGCCGTCGCTTGCGCTGATTGTTTTGCCAGCAAGCTGAACATAGTTCGCGCTGCTTCCTTGACCAACCTGCGTAGACAGCTGAAGCTGCGAGCTTGCGGGAGAGATCAGTTTGACCCAGGCTGTGATTTTATATTCGGAGCCCTTGTCTACATATTTCTCTACGCGCAATGTCGGCCCATGCCATGTATCAGTACGGCCTTCTACTTTCAAAGCGTAAGAGCCTGCTTCGGAATGATTGGCTTCATTGGTTACAGTCAGTGTTTCCGTACCTGCCCGGCCTACAAAGCCGCCTGCCGTTTGATCCTCAAACGTAACGGTGCTGAAATCCAAGGCCGGAGGCCGCGGCTCTTCTACCTCAGGCTCTTCCGGGGTCGCAGTCACTTTCTCGGTGATGAGGACATCCCCGATGTAGAAAGGTACGGTTTTGCCGGATTCACTGGATTGCACGCGCAGGCTCGAATCTTTGCTCGTATCCACCGTAAACTCTTTTGTCAGCGTGAAAGCTGCTCCGGCTGCGAAATTTGCGCCAGCTAAGAAGCCGTAGCTGTTCACCGTTTGCAGATAGGCTTGTGAACCGTCTGGTATGACCGTGCCGGAGTCAACATAGCCTTGAACGGTTACGGTATAGGTTTTACCGTTCGTAAGTCCGATGTCGGTGAATTTGAAATCGGCTGCGTCCCAGGTATTCGCCCTGTTGCTTACGGATAAAGCAGCTCCGTCGGCATTGCCATCAAAGACCTTGCCGGTAACTTGCGTCAAGCTCGCGCCGCCGGATTGCGTAGCAGCGCCTTTGCTGCTGGCAAAGTCCTCGTGATATACCGTGTTTACATCTGTCGCTGGTTTCTTAGCCGTGATGAGGATATCGCCCACGTAGAACGGCACTGTTTTGCCGGATTCGCTGGATTGCACGCGCAGGCTCGTATCTTTGCTCGTATCCACCGTAAACTCTTTCGTCAGCGTGAAAGCTGCACCGGCAGCAAAGTTAGCGCCAGCCAAGAAGCCATAGCTGTTTACCGTTTGCAGATAGGCTTGCGAACCGTCAGGCACGGCTGCACCTGAATCCACATAGCCTTGGACAGTTACGGTATAGGTTTTACCGTTCGTAAGTCCGATGTCGGTGAATTTGAAATCGGCTGCGTCCCAGGTATTCGCCCTGTTGCTTACGGATAGAGCAGCCCCGTCGGCATTGCCGTCAAAAGTCTTATCGGAGACCTTCGTCAAGCTGGCACCACCCGATTGAATGGCTTTACCAATGCCGCCGGCAAAATCTTCGTGATAAACAACGGTCGTCTCTGCAACCGCAGCTTGTGCAGCCGGAGCCAACAGGCCGGAAGGAATAAGCAAAGCTGCTGCCAGCAAAATCGAGATTACGCGTTTGATTGTTCGAGTCATTTATTGCATCCCCCTGCGAGTGAATTTGGTAAATAAAAATAAAGCGCTTACAATCGTAAGCTGATGCAACCTCCTTTCCGTTCTTATCCTCGATTATAGCCCGTGTTAAAAACTTCTTTTACCAGAAGAAGTAAACAATATATTGTACAAATTAAATATAAGAGCCGATTTGATGTAGTATAGAAGATAATGTAAGACTTCGAAGGAGGAGCTTGTGATGGGGATCTTATCGAGGTTTAGAGACGTGATGAAAGCCAATATGCATGGTTTGCTTGACCATGCGGATAATCCGGAGAAGACTGTAGAGACGTACATGGAGAGCTTACATAGCGATCTCGGCCAAGTGAAGGCGGAGACTGCGGCAGTACTGCTTGAGGAGAGCAGAGCCAAGCGGGAGTTGGATGAATGCAGCGCCGAGATCAAGAAGCTGCAGCGATATGCGGAGAAGTCTGCGGAGTCCGGTGCAGATGAGAATGCGTTCAAATTTCTGGAGCTCAAATCGAAGCAGACCGAGAAATATGCGGAGGTGGAGGCTGTGTACACCCGGGCTTCCGCGAAGGCGACGATGATGAAGCATATGCAGGATAAGCTCGTGTCCGATCTGGCACAGCTGGAAGCGCGGCATACCGAGCTGAAAGCGAAGCTGGCAGATGGCAATGCGCAGCAACGAGCTGGCAGCGAAGCGAGCGCTGCCATCAGCACAATGGAAGAGAAGGCGAATCAGGCGTTGAACGAAGCGATGGCTCTAGTTGAGCTTAGAGCAGAGGCACAAGAAGACGATCTGGACGTATTGATCGCCCAGCTCGAGAAGCAGTCAGCAGCAGGTACGACTGCAGCATCTGCGGCCGCTGTACAGACAACACCTGAAGATGAGCTCACAGCAATCAAAGAAAGATTAAAGTCGAGGTGAGCAACGTGGCGACGGTTATCGAGTATAAGTGTCCCAATTGCGGCAGCGGTATGGTGTTCGATGCAGGCACAGGAACGCTGTCTTGTCCCAGCTGCGGACGACAGGATCAGATTGATCAAATCTCCGATCCGCTGAAACAGCAGGCAGTTACAGAAACCGATGTGAAGGAGTATCACTGCAACAGCTGCGGAGCGGTCATCGTAACGGAGCGGGAGACAAGTGCAACGACATGCAGCTTTTGCGGATCTGCCGTGGTGCTGAGCGATCGGTTGTCGGGGGATTTTGCTCCGGTAATGGTGATTCCCTTCACGATCTCTAAGGAAGCCGCGATGAAGGCGTTCAAGAAATGGTGCAGAAACGGTTTGCTTACGCCTAAGGGGTTCATGACAGCGGATCGGATCGCCGGGATCACAGGGATGTACGTTCCCTTCTGGCTCTATGACTTGAACAACGGCATTGAGGTTCACGGCCAGGGCACGAGGGTTAGAATCTATACACAAGGCGATTATAGGTATACAGAGACGCAGCATTTCAATATCTATCGCAAAATCCGGTTGAACTATGTAAGGCTGCCGATCGATGCATCGGAGAAAATGAATGATGAGCTGATGGATAAGCTGGAGCCGTTTCCCTATGATCAGCTGAAAGCATTCAAGACCCCTTATCTGGCCGGTTATCTGGCGGAGAAATATAGCTATAATGATGAACAGTTATTTCCGCGGGCAAAGGAGAAAACGAGCTCCTACATCGATGCCTATATATCTTCAACGGTACAAGGGTACTCGAGCGTGATGTACACCGATAAGCAAATCGACACGACCGTGAAACAGGCGGATTATGTGCTGCTCCCCGTGTGGATGATCAGGTATAACTATAATCGGCAGGAGTATACGTTTGCGATGAATGGTCAGACAGGGAAGGTAGTGGGCAAACCGCCTATTAGCAAGGCGAAGGTAACCGCATGGTTTGCAGGCGTTTCTACAATTTCATTCGTGGGGTTAAAGATCGTTTCCTGGATGATGGGAGGCGGGTTCCTGTGAGAAAACAGCCTAAGCTTCTGGCCGCAGCGCTCGTCGCACTTACGATTTGTTTGATGGCCTTAATAATTCCCTCATTGTCTACAGCGGCGGCAGCTGCGACGGGGAATAAGAAGCTCATTTATGATCAGGCTCATCTGCTCAGCGAGCAGGAACAAGTTGATCTGAGCACCTTGGCGACGAAATACGGGGCTGATCGAGAGACCGACATCATCATTCTTACATCCGCTAATACGGAGAACCGGGATGTTCAGCTGATGACGGAGGATTTCTACGATAATGAGGCCCCGGGGTATGATAAGCCACACGGTAATGCGGTTATCCTGACCATGGACATGAACAATCGTCAGGTTTATTTGGCCGGCTTTGGCAAAGCGGAAACCAGTCTCGATAGCGGCAGGCTGGACAAGATTCGAAACGCCATTTCGCCGGATCTGACGCAAGGTGATTATGCCCAAGCATTCACAAGGTATATTACGCTCTCGCACAAGTATATGGGGTTCAAGCCCGGCGTAAATCCCGATAATATCTTGTTTACCATCTGGTTTCAGCTGGGAGCAGCGTTAGTCATCGGGGGTATTGTCGTCAGTGTGATGGTGTTTCGTTCAGGCGGCCGAATTACAGTCACTCGGGCGACCTATGAGGATTCAAGCACTTCAGGCGTGTTGGAGCATGCGGATCAGTATATTCGGACGACTGTTACGAAGAGCAGGATTCCGAAGAACAAAGGCCGCAGTTCAGGCGGCGGTGGCGGCGGCGGGACTAGCGGCGGCGGTCATTCCCATAGCGGAAGCAGAGGGTCTTTCTAATCGTCAAACAATACGGATTATAGAAGGGATGGGAATGGCATGGGGCTTTTCGGGAATCAGTTCGCAAACGTTGTGGAATGGGAAGAGTTTAGGGATGATATGATTTTCTGGAAGTGGAACAACCGGGAGATCAAGAAGGGAAGCAAGCTCATTATTCGCGCCGGTCAAGATGCTGTTTTTCTGAATAACGGTAAGGTAGAGGGGATTTTCAAGGATGAAGGCTCCTTCCAGATCGATTCGGACATCATTCCCTTCTTGTCTACGCTGAAAGGGTTCAAGTTTGGCTTCAACAGCGGCATGAGGGTAGAGGTTCTCTTCGTGAATACGAAGGAGATTACCGTGAGATGGGGCACGCAGAATCCGGTACTAATTCCAACCACTCAGCTTCCGGGGGGGATGCCGATCCGCGCTAATGGTACGTTTACGTTCAAAGTGAGCGACTATATGGCGCTGATTGATAAGATTGCCGGGGTCAGACAAGATTATTTGGTCGAGGATGTCAAAATCCGAATCACTGCCGTGCTGGATCAACTGCTGATGAAGTGGATCAGCCGAGAGGGCAAGGATATGTTCAATCTGCAGGCGAATGCATCCGACATTGCGAAGGGAATTCGCGAGGATCTGGATATGCAGCTGATGGATATCGGGATCGCGATCACCGGTTTCCAGGTCATGAGCTTCAATTATCCGCAAGAGATTCAGGACATGATTACGAAGACGGCTTCGCATGAGATGATCGGCAATTTGCAGAAGTATCAGCAAGTGAGCATGACCGATGGCATCTCATCCGGGAAAGTGCAGGGCGGCGGAGCTGCCGCGGATATGGCCGGCATGATGATGGGCATGAATATCGCTGGCGAAATGCTGAAAAATATGAACCACCAGAACCAGAATCAGCAAGCTGAGGCAGATAAGAGCTCAGACACAGCAGCGGTTCCTTCGTCCACGGGAGGCGGCAAGAAGCCGAACTTCTGTCCCAATTGCGGCGCCAAGAATGAAGGAGCCAACTTCTGCCCGAATTGCGGCCAGAAACTGGGCTAGGGTAATTGGAGGAATTTAGATCATTTGTCCTATACAAAACAGGGATTTAATGGAAGGCGTCGAAAAGGGATAGGTAATCCTACCCTACTCTAATGTGATTTGTTTCGAGGATGGTCATACTCGGATTGGAAAGCGGAGATCGACAATGAACTATGCAGGTAGAATCGTGATTACGACTGTTGTGATGGCATTGATCGTGATAGCCCGTATTTATGGGAGCATGTATTACAATTTCCCGCTCTTCCAATTACCGTATCTTGGCGTGCCTGCAGTATTGATATGTTGGTGGCTCGGCAGCCAATATGACAAGGTCAGATTTTACGCGGAGAAGGATGTATTGACCGAAATCTACAACAGGAGATTCGTCATTCAGCAATTCCCAAGACTCCTTGCGCGAATGGACAAAAAGAATGAGAGCCTGCAATTGTTTCTCATTGACGTAGATAACTTTAAACATATAAATGATACGTACGGACACGAGATGGGAGACAAGGTGCTCCAGGCTATTGCAACGATCTTGTCATCGCATGCTGCCAATAAGTCAATCATTGCACGTTGGGCGGGTGATGAGTTCCTAATTATCTCTCCACTTTCGAATGCAGACAGTAGAGATGGAGATGTCATGATGATACAAATTAGAGACACGCTCAAGATATTATCGAAAGCGTACAATATGGATGTATCGGTTTCTATTGGCACTTCCGTGTATCCGTATGATGCGAAGGACTTGGACGATTTGCTGAATGTCGCAGATCGCGAAATGTATGACATGAAATCAAGGAAGCTTAAAACCACATTCGCATGAGAATGTGGTTTTTTTCTGTTTGGAAATCATAAACGGCATTAATTAATAGCCTTAATATTCAAAATAAAAATAAAATTGGAAATATTGAGAAAATGTATTGTAGGATAAAGCGCCTTCAATTACACTGATGCTATCAGACAGGCAGAGTGTATGCCTGGAAGATATGGAAGAGAATTGAATGCAAGTTGGAGGCTTGTTATACCAAAAGGAGGCTATTGAAATGGCGGCAGGGAAACAGAAAAAGATGTTATTCGGTGCGGTCGCAGGTGTGTTGCTTGTAGGCGTTATGGCAGGCTGTAACGACAACGGCGGCGGGTCAGGGAAGAAGGTCACGCTGCGCATGATCGAGAGCTTGACGAGTCCGGCCCGAACAACGGTTTTGAATGAGATGATTTCCAAGTTTGAAGCAGCCAATCCGAATATTAAAGTTGAATTGATTTCGCCTCCTTTTGACCAAGCTGACAATAAAATCAAAACCATTCTCGGAGCTAAGCAGGATCTTGACGTGTTGGAAGTGCGCGACTCCACCATTTCCGAATTTTCCAATAATGGCTACCTTGAGCCGCTTAATGACTACGTGAAAGACTGGTCAGATTATGCAACTGAAGTCGACGTAGCCAAGTCGGTGGCAACGCTTAATGACAAGCTGTATTTTATCACGAACGGCATGTATCAGCGTCAGATGTTCTATCGCAAAGACTGGTTCCAAGAGAAGGGCATTCAACCGCCGACGAATTATGAAGAGATGGTTGAGGCCGCGATTAAGCTGACAGACGCAAGCAAGAACCGTTATGGGTTCTCGTTCCGTGGCGGAGCGGGCGCTAACGGCGTACCGGATACGATTATTCTGAACTACAACTTTGATAATATCGATCATGATGATTCAACGTTCCTGAAAGACGGCAAGTCGATGTACTCCACGCCGGAAGCGAAGAAAGCACTTGAACTGTATGTGAAGCTTTACAATGAGGGCTCTCCGAAAGACTCGATCAACTGGGGCTACCAAGAGCAGGTTCAAGCATTCACATCAGGAGTCACCGGCATCCTGCTGCAAGACCCTGACGCTATCCCGGCTTTAATGGAGAAAATGGATGTCAACACCATTGGCACAGCTCCGATGCCGAGAGGGCCAAGCGGTAAGGCGTTTACGGCAACCGGCGGCGCAGGCTGGGGGATCACGAATTACTCGAAGAACAAGGATGAGGCATTTAAGCTGATCGCCTTCCTATCGAGTCCGGAACAAAATACGTATTTCGCTCAAAAGACGGCCCTTATTCCTATTCATTCCACGGCCAGCGAAGATGCATTCTTCCAAACGGATATGTATAAGTCGCTGCTTGAAATGTCCAGCAAGCCGGACGAATTCGTGAACCTGAAAGCGAACACGAAATATCCGGGTATCGGCCAATGGGGACAAATCGCGATGGAAAGCGGTCAATCGATGCTGCTGGGCAAAGTATCGCTTGATGATACCTTGAAGCAATGGGATCAGTTCTGGGCGGATCAACGAGCAAATTTGAAAAAATAAATGGATGCACAAGGGATGATGGGTGACGAGCAGTCACCCCTCATCACCACTTAACTCCGAATAAGGTGGTGCGATTCATGAAAGATGATCAGCCTTCCATCATTGGGCGAGTGCAGGCCAGTTACCGCAATTCGCCGCGTGGCTTCATCTTTTTCAGTTTGTTGCCTACAGTGGTCCTGATGCTTGTATTTACCTACTATCCTTTCTTGCGCGGTATCGTGATGGCGTTTCAGAACTATCAGCTCTTCGATCTGACTGACGTTCATTTCATCGGCTTTGACAACTTCAAGAATATGTTTCAAGATTTGAAATTTAAACATGCCTCGATTAACAGCATCTATTGGGTGTTCATCTCCCTTATTTCACAATTTACGATCGGTATGACTGTCGCACTGCTATTAAACAAACGGTTCCGCGGGCGGGGAATCTTCCAGGGCTTTGTCTTCTATCCCTGGGCGCTGTCCGGATTTCTGATTGGCCTGATTTGGAAATGGATGTTCAATTCACAGATCGGAGTCATCAACGACTTGCTGCTCCGAACCGGAATCATTCATGAGCGAATCGGCTTCTTGTCGGATCCGAATTGGGCGATGGCCTCGGTCATTGTTGCGAATATATGGTATGGAATCGCCTTTTTCGCGATCATGCTGCTGGCCGCGCTGCAGTCGGTGCCATCCGAGCTCTACGAAGCAGGAAGCATGGACGGCGCTAACGGCGCACGCAAGCTGGTGAACATTACACTGCCGTATATTATGCCGACTGTCATTACGACTACGCTGCTGCGCGCAATCTGGATATTCAATGATCCATCGATTATTTATGGGTTAACGAACGGCGGGCCTGCCGGCTCAACGCATATTTTGTCTTCCCTTATGCTTGACAAGATCATGTACGGCGGCGATTATGGCGCGGCTTCTGCAATCGGCATCCTCATGATCGGCATTCTCATGCTCTATACGATCTTTTATTTAACCGTGACGAGATCTGAGAAAATGGGGGACTTCTAATATGAAGCGGCACCTGTCGAAAGGGTTGAAGGTCGTTTTCTTGACGATCTATTTAATGGTGATGGTGTTTCCGCTCTATTGGATTGTGATCACATCACTGAAGCCGCAGAAAGAAATCTTCTCCTTCCCGCTGAAATACTGGCCCGATCATTTGAGCTTTCAAAATTACATCAACATTATCAAAATTTCCAAATTCCACATCTATATTGCCAACAGTATGCTGATTTCGCTCAGTGCTGCAGCGGTTGTTGTCTGCATTGCGGTTCTTAGCGCCTATGTGCTGGCCCGATTTAAATTTCGCGGTCACCGGCAGATCATGCTGGGATTCTTTCTGACGCAGATGCTTCCGGGCTTCGTGGCGCTGGCCCCCCTATATTTGCTAATGTCCCGCTTGGATTTAATTAATACGCGATCCTCGCTCATTCTGATGTACACGGTCGGTTTAATTCCGTTTTCGACCATATTGCTAAAAGGTTTTTTTGAACGGATCCCGTCCAGCCTGGAAGAGGCGGCGATGATCGATGGCTGCTCCCGGATGTCGGCGCTGATTCGCGTCATTATGCCAGTCATGCTCAATGGGATTGCGGCCACTTTTATTTTCGCCTTTGTGCAGAACTGGAACGAATTGTTCATGGCGGTCCTATTTATCGATGACGAATCGCTCAAGACGCTGCCTGTGGCCATGAATTCCTTCGTCATGAAGTTTGATGTGGATTGGGGGGCGATGTCGGCAGGAACCGTGTTGTCCGTCATTCCGACTATTGCTTTGTTCGCCCTTGCGCAGCGATTCATCGTCGAAGGGTTGACGCAGGGGGCTGTTAAGGGATAACAGCCGGCGTACAGGGATGGAAGGAGGCGTGTAACGGATGACAGAGAAGAACGGCCGAGAATGGCAGTACACCTTGACGGCACATGACGCCGTCGATGAACGACATCACGGATCGATTAATATACCGATCTATCAAACAAGCCTATTCGCCTTTGAATCGTATGACAAATTTCAGGAGGCTGGGAAGCAGCAGCAGACCCATCATGTCTACTCGCGGGGAAATAACCCGACCGTGCGGTATTTAGAGGATAAGCTGGCCGAACTGGAACATGCGGAAATGGCGAAGTGCTTCGCTTCGGGGATGGCTGCAATCTCAGCTGCGATCCTCTCGTCGGTGAAGGCCGGTGACCATATCGTTTGCGTGGATCAGGCATACGGGCCGACGCGTTCGTTCGTGACCCAGTACTTGAAGCGCTTCGGCATTGAATCGACGCTGGTGGACGGAAGCCAGATGGACAACATTCGTTCAGCGCTTCGCCCGGAAACCAAGCTGATCTATCTGGAAAGCCCGACTTCGATGCTGTTCCAACTGCAGGACCTGAAGGCCTGTGCGGAGCTTGCCCGCAGTCGCGGAATCGTTACGATCGCGGATAACTCCTGGGCTACGCCTGTATTCCAGCGTCCATTGGAACTTGGCATCGACCTCGTCGTGCACTCCGTTACCAAGTACATCTCAGGGCAAAGCGACAGCGTTGCCGGTGTTGTGCTCGGATCGGAGCGACTCATCAGTCGAATTGCAGAGGAAGAATATATGCTGTTCGGTGGCATCATGACGGCGCACACGGCTGCCCTGGTTACTCGCTGCCTGCGTACGCTGCCCCTTCGCATGGAGCGGCATGAGAGCAGCACACTAAAGGTCGCGACTCATATGGCCAGCCAGCCTTATGTGTTGCGAGTCAATTACCCCTCGCTCCCTTCGCATCCGCAGTACGAGCTTGGATTAAAGCAAATGAACGGCTCGAGCGGGTTGTTCTCGTTCGAATCTGCCGAGTCTCCGGAGAAGATGCGGCAATGGGCGGGCCAGTTGAAGCTGTTCAAGATCGGGGTCAGCTGGGGCGGCTTCGAGTCACTCGTCATCGTTAATCCGGCTTACGCTGGTTGTACGGCAGAGGCGCGCAGCCTGATCCGTCTGCATATCGGATTGGAGAGCGTCGACGATTTGATCCGTGACTTGGATCAGACCTGGGCGCAAGTTGGCGATTTACAGCTATAACAGGTTCTGAAAGCTTGGATTCGTAAATGCGGGGAGTGATTCGTTTGTGGCTAAGATCCAACGGCAATTGATGCCTGAGCTGGTATCGCAGGAAATTCAAAATTATATTGAAGAGAAAGGCCTTCAGGAAGGAGATAAGCTTCCATCGGCCGAGGTGATGACGCAGATGTTCGGCGTTGGTCGCTCTTCTCTCCGAGAAGCGCTGCGCTATCTGGAGGCGATTGATGTCCTCACCGTCGCTAACGGAAAGGGGATCTATGTCCGAGATGTAGGCACTTATCGGTTTGCCGGTAAAATCAAAATAGAAAATGAGAAGCGATTTTTGCTTTCGATATTAGATGTGCGCCGGGCGCTGGAGGGAAAGGCGGTCGAATTAGCAGCCCAGCGGATTACGCAGGTTCAAATTGATGAACTGACGGCATGTTTGAAGGAATACAGCCGTCTGAAAGAATTGGGGAAACCGACCTCGCAAATCGATTTGGCATTCCACCGGGGTGTCATGAGTGCGGCGTCCAATCCGATTTTGGCCAGCGTGCTGGAGTCTATATCTGCTCTGTACGAGAAGTTTTTCAATGAACCGCTTGGTGAACAAAAGCTGTTCGACGAAACGTACGAGTACCATCATACCATGTTCGCTGCGATTGCGGTTCACGACGCGGAGCAAGCACTGGCCGAGTTTAATAAGCTTATGAATTGCATCGAGAATATTATCAAAACCTATTGATCGGAATGAAAGAACGCTAACTGGCACCGTTTTGATCCCACATCCGCATGAAGATGCAGATGTGGGATTGTTTTTGTGATTTTCGCGATTGTGATTGACAAAATATTCTAACTCTCTTCATGATACATATATCATAGTGTGCAATCGAAGGGTGAGGGAAGCTTGAGTAAAATCATGAACAGGGGGCTAAGTAGATGGCAGCGACTTCAAGTATTCTAGAGTGGACCTTGGTTTCGGAGTGTCCGATACCGCAAGACGTCCATGCACTGCTGGTGGCAGGAGAAGTAGCGGTTACGGCTTACAAAACCTTCCGCGATACGGCTATTTTCACGAATAAACGGTTAATTGTACGAGATGTGCAAGGCATCACAGGCAAGAAAGTTGAGATCTATTCTCTCCCTTATTCTTCGATTAACATGTGGTCTACAGAGAACGCCGGTGGATTCCTCGATATCAATGCAGAGGTTGAGTTGTGGACACGAGCGGGCCATATTAAAGTGAAATTGCAAAAAGGCGTAGACATTCGCAAGTTTGATATGCTGATTGCGAATGCGCTTCTGAAAGATTAAATATAGGGATCATAAAAAAGGGATTAATTGGCGTTAACCGAAATAAGTTCATAGATCCATACATCGATGCCATATATTCTACTTATAGCCATAAAACAAGTCCTAGGGGGTAATGGAATGGGGATGTTGATTATTGCTGTGCTGATGGGTGCGTGTGCTGCGGGATTGATTTTGTTCCGTAGAAATACGATTCCTGTCGATCTTCACGATCATCCCCGTTTGCAGCGAAAGCAGCAGCTGTCCGTCATTATCCCGGCTAGGAATGAAGAGGGCAACTTGCCGCATCTGCTGCGTTCGCTCCGAGCCCAGACTATAGAAGAGATTGAGATTATCGTCGTGGACGATCATTCCGAGGATCAGACAAGAGCGATTGCAGCGAGTTATGGCGTCAAAGTCATTGCGAGTCCCGAGCTGCCCTTAGGATGGACAGGTAAGAACTGGGCTGTCTGGAACGGCTACTTGCAGAGCACCGGAGAGCTCATCGCTTTTCTGGATGCCGATGTCAGACTCGCTCCGGATGCGCTTCATGCACTCATTGCGGCGAGAGAACTGGCCGGCGGAACGATCTCGGTCGTACCGTATCATCAGGCAGAGAAGCTCTATGAGAAATTGGCGCTAATCCCCAACCTCCTGGGCTTGTTCGCTTTCACATCGCCCATGGAACGGACGAATGCCACGAAAGGGTTGTACGGGTCATGTATTCTCACGACCAGAACGCTCTATGACAAGGTGCAAGGTCATGAGGGCATTAAGGGAGAGCTGCTGGACGACTTGAATCTAGGCGCTAAATTTATTGAAGCGGGTATTCCGGTCGTGAATTACATCGGGTACGA
This sequence comes from Paenibacillus sp. J22FR21, assembly GCF_056269135.1. NCBI lineage: Bacteria > Bacillati > Bacillota > Bacilli > Caryophanales > Paenibacillaceae > Paenibacillus > Paenibacillus sp. J22FR21. The sequence goes on along the minus strand of NZ_JBWDNJ010000005.1, from coordinate 556,136 downwards.
TAAGGTATCCTTCCGCATGTACCCCGGCGGCATTCGCAGCGAGATTGAAGGCTTCAGCAAAGGAGCTGTGCTTAGTACGAGCAAGCTCAGTTTGCGGACAACACTGCTCGTGGCGGTTTGGTTAATCGGATTAATTATGGTGGAGGCGACTCCGTTCTTCTTGGGAACCTCATGGGGAATGCCGCTCGCGATGGGGTACGTTCTATACACCGTGCAAATTTATTATTTTGTCCACTATACAGGTCGATTCGGCAACTGGCTGCCTGCCGTTCATTTCTTGAGCACGGTATTCTTTCTGATGATCATGCTGTATTCCATTTACCAGGTTGTTTTCTTTGGACGAGTGGCTTGGAAAGGTCGAAGTATTGATGTGGGAGCTCGGAGAAAATGATGATGATCCTATGGACGATCCTATCCTACCTATCCGGATCGCTGATGTTCTCTTATTGGCTTGGCTTAATGGCGAAGCATAATTTAAAGGAGCATGGCGATGGCAATCCGGGAGCGCTGAACTTGTGGAGAGCGGCTGGTTATACGTACGGGTTGACCGGTGTTGCGCTTGATTTTCTGAAGGGGTATGTCCCGATATTCTGGCTTGTGCATACGAATGCGGTGACAGGATCGGGTATCATCCTGCCGGCTGTCGCGGCCATTCTCGGCCACATCTTCTCGCCTTTCTTACGCTTGAAGGGAGGCAAAGCAATCGCAGTTTCATTCGGCGTTTGGAGCGGGTTGACGGGCTTCGCGGCTTCGCTCGCCTATGCCGTTATTCTGGCAGTGCTCCTATTGTCGGGCCGATTGCTCAGCAGAGGAAAGCCGTCCTCTTCGGAAGCAGATGCCTTTCAAGTTGTGCTAGGCATGCTGCTGCTGGTGATCTTCTTGTTCTTTGCGAGGTATTCCGGCGCGGTCCTTCTGTTCGGAATGTTCAATTTGCTGTTGTTGGTCTATTCCCATCGAAGAGAGCTGCGCGTTGTCGTGCTCAAACGAATGGAGTGATGATTCAGCTAAGTATTGCCTTACATTTCCTGTTTTTGCTTTAGGAATGGTTCCAATTTCATGGTATAATGAAATATTGGATCAAACAGAAACGTGAGGTTACTTACTATGCAGGAGTTTAACGACTGGAATTTGAAAGTGAAGGAAACGTTCAACGCAACGAGCAACGAAGTTGTGTTAACCGTGACGGAAGCCGGCAGTTTGCTTGGCCTCTCTAAGGATCATATGAAGGTGTACGTAGAGAAACATAAACTAACCAAGGTTCCGATCATGCGAAGCGTTCATCGCTACTTGCTCCTCAAGAGCGAAATCGATGAAATTCTCGCGCAGAAATAGGATCAACCGTTAACACTATATAGGCTCTGGGACAAGGTTTCTTTCGCTAATTAAGCGATAGTGTGGTATAGTTTGATTCACGTATTAGATATGAGACTTAATGTCACATACCGAAAAGGTGCGGTGTTGCCTGATTCGGTATGTGACTTTTTTTATGAGGTTACGAAGGGGAGGACTTGCTCATGTATTTTTCACGGAAGAGACCCATTGAAGATTTGCCGTTTGAAATGACAGCCATTTGGTCATGCACGAAGGAAGGCTGCAATGGTTGGATGAGGAACAGTTACTCGTTTGAGGAAGTTCCGACATGCGCGCAATGTAAGTCTCCAATGGCTAACAGTATGAAAGAGCTCCCCATTCTACATAACTCCAGCTCCGAACTGAAGACGGCGTTAAAGAACGTAACGCCGAAGCCATAATGAACAAAGCCGACCGCTGCTGGTCGGCTTTTTTGTTGTCATTTTTCTTTGGCCCAGTTCTCATTTACCTATATACAAAATTACGTATATATATTATGTTTTATATATACATTATAGTTTTTATATACATATCCATGGGAGGATGTTCAAATTATGAATCCAATTCGTCCAGCTGCAGTACCTTTAGTAACGGTAGATCCTTATTTCAGCGTATGGTCAACTGCTGACCGTTTAACCGATGATTTCACCCGCCATTGGACGGGACAACGGCATGCCATGACAGGGCTTATTCGTATTGACGGGGTACCATATCGCTTCGCAGGCCGAGTAGAACCGAGAGCGGAGCGTTATTATTCTGAGCCGAAGGCACTTACGCAAACCAGACTCAAGGTCACGCCGCTCAGCACGATCTATACTTTTGAGGCAGCTGGTATTGAATTGACAGTTCGCTTCACGACTCCTTTGCTGCTGACGGATTTGGAGGTGCTGTCAAGACCGGCTTCTTATGTGGGATTCGAAGTGAAATCCCTGGATGGACAAGGGCATGACGTGAGTGTGTATTTCGACGTAACCGGCGAGTGGTGCGTGGATCAGACTTCCCAAGCGATCGTATCGGAGCTTACCGATAACAATGAATTGCTAGTGATGAAAATGAGCCATGAGCAGCAAGCCTATATGAATCGTTCCGGCGACGATCATCGCATCGATTGGGGCCACTTCTATTTAACCGCGCAGAAGTCGGAGCAAACGCGTGCTTATCTGCATTCGGCTAATTTGCGTAAACTCTTCGTACGTAACGAGAAACTAACGAACGAACCGGCTGCATCGCCTCAAGTGGTGGCCGAAGCGAATCCGGTTATGGCGCTCGTATATGATCTGGGTAAAGTCGGCGCATCTCCGGTTTCTGAGCTTGCAGTGCTGGCTTACGACGATGTATACGCCGTTACTTATTTCGGCGATCAGCTGCAGGCTTACTGGAAGCGAAACGGCTTAAGCGCTGACGACATGATTGCGGCGGCATTCGCTGAATATAACGAGTTAATGGAGCGCTGCGCTGCATTCGATCAGGAAATTGTGGCCGACGGAGTAAAGTCAGGCGGAGAGAAATACGGGGATCTTCTGGCGCTTTCTTACCGTCAGGCGATTGCGGCGCACAAGCTCGTGACCGATACGGATGGCGAGCTGCTGTTCCTGTCCAAAGAGTGTTACAGCAATGGCTGCATGGCAACCGTAGATGTCAGCTACCCGTCCGTTCCTTTGTTCTTACTCTACAATCCATCTCTGGTTGAGGCGATGATTCGCCCGATTATGAAGTACACCAGAAGCGATAAGTGGCCGTTCGAATTCGCGCCTCATGATATCGGGCAGTATCCGATCGGCAATGGTCAGGTATATAGCGAGAACGCCAGAGAAGGTCAAATGCCTGTTGAGGAATGCGGCAACATGCTGGTTATGGCTGCAGCTGTTTGTTTGGCCGGCGGGAATCGCGCGTATATTTTCGACCAAATGGATGTTTTCACGGAATGGACAGCGTATTTGCTGGAGTATGGTTTAGATCCGGAGAATCAGCTGTGTACGGATGATTTTGCCGGCCATTTGGCTCGTAATGCGAACTTGTCTGTCAAAGCGATCATGGGCGTCGCGAGCTTCTCGATTCTGAAGAAGCTGCAGGGCGAGGCCGATGAGGCCGCTCGCTACCGCAATGCGGCGAAGGAAATGGCTGATCAGTGGGGAGTGCTTGCTGATGACGGTGATCATACGAAGCTTGCTTTTGGCCAAGAGGGCAGCTGGAGCTTGAAATACAATTTGATCTGGGATCAATTGTTCGGCACGGAGCTGTTTGATAAAGCCATGATCCAGAAGGAAGTGGCTTGGTACTCGAAACAAAGCAACAAGTACGGTACGCCGCTAGACAGCCGGGCAACCTACACCAAATCCGATTGGCTGGTATGGTCAGCTGCATTGGCTGAAGAACAAGAAACGTTCACCGCATTGGTCGAACCGATCTGGCAGATGCTCAATGACACGGCGGACCGCGTAATGTTCTCCGATTGGACGGATACGTTGTCGGCAAGAGCACTTAACTTCCAACATCGCAGCGTAGTAGGGGGCATCTTCATGAAGGTGCTGAAAGACAAAGGAATTATGAAAGCGTAGTGCGGCTGAATAGGTAACGATAAGGGAATATTGGATGAGGGGGCCAAGGTGGCTCCCTCTATCCATTTTACTAAACAGCAATCGGATAACTTAGGGGTGAAACCATAACGATGAGCAAAACCATACTTATAACCGGCGCGTCGGCAGGCATTGGGCTCGCAACCGCGCTTAAGTTTGCACAAAACGGCTGGATTGTATATGCCGGCACGAGGCAGCTGGAGCGGGATCAGGAACAGTATGCACGGTATGACAATCTCCATTACCGCGAAATGGAGGTAACGGATCCGGATACGATTCGTACCGTAATCGATGAGATCAAACGGGAGCAGAAGCAGCTTGATGTACTGTTCTGCAATGCGGGTATCGGCTATCTGCGCGCGCTGGGACAAGCGCCAATGCAGGAAATCGAGCATATCTTCGGCACGAACGTGTATGGCGTCATGCATACGATTCAAGCTGCGCTGCCAATGATGCAGAAGGCCGGTCATGGCCATATTATTGCAACGTCCAGCGTAGGCGGCTTGGTCGGTCAGCCGATGAATGAAATCTACTGTGCAAGCAAGTTTGCGGTAGAGGGCTTGATTGAGAGTTTGGCTACCTACTACAAGCCATTTTTCAATATTGATGTGACACTGCTGGAACCGGGCGCAATCGCGACGAATTTCACCCAATCTGTGCTGGGGCATGTCGCAAGTACAGGCGGTATTCTGGAGGACGAGTATAAGCCGATCATTGATCAGTATACGAAGTCGTTCTTAAGCCGTAACGCGGAGCCTCAGTCCGCAGACGCGGTTGCGGAAGTGATGTGGGAGCTGGTGGCGATGGAAAAGAAGCCGCTGCGCATCCGTACCTCTGAGCGGGCGGAGCAGTTTGCTCACCATAAGACACAGAACGATCCTACCGGACTGGACGGCGTGCGCGGTATACGCAAGCTGCAGCTCGGGATCGAAGATTAAGGCGGGAAGCCTAATCGTGAGGATGAACGACCTTTTGGGGTCGTTTTTTGTTGTTTCATGGGATATTTTGGGGAGTTTTGGCGAGAAAATTATGGTAGACTAGTGTGGAAGCCATTACATAGGTCTGCAGGAGGAGTAAACGTATCATGTTCTTAAGCATTAGAAGCCGGCTGGCAGTGAAGTTATCTGTTCTTATTTTGGCTACTCTCGTCATCCTGTCTACCACTTTGATTTACTTGCAAGTCCAGAACACGAGGAAAGCAAGCGAAGAAGCGATCGGCAGCTTTGGCATGCATACAGCTGAGGCCTATGCGGGACAATTCGATGTCAAGCTGTACGAGACGTATACGAAGGATGCTAAGGAGAATGATCTCTATTGGCAAATTCGGGATGCCATGAATGATTATCGTCAGCGGATCGGCGCTTTGTACGTATATACGATTCAAATCAATGACCAAGGGGAACCGATTATTCTAATCGATGGTCAGCCTAAAGCGGATGAGGATGCTTCACCGATTGGTGAAGTGACTGATATGCCGAAGGATGCCATAGCGTTGGTGTTAGAAGGAAAATCAGCCAAATCCGGCATTATTCATAATCCCGAATATGGGACTTATATTTCATCTTACGCGCCGCTTCGCAATGAATCGGGTACGATCATTGGCGCTATTGGTATTGATACGGATATCTCGGTATCGACAACCATCTATAAGGAAGTTTTGAAATCCAGTACGCCGTTATTTGTCATCATGGGTATTGTAATCTTGCTTGTGTTTATCTTCATTACCGTGTTCCTGTCCCGTGCATTAAGGCCTTTAAGGATTGTCGTAAAAGGGGCAGAAGCGATGGCCGAAGGAGACTTCTCTGCTGCGAAGGGACATCTTGGCACCATGCGAGTAAGCTCGCCCGATGAGATCGGCCAAGCTTTCACGGCGATGAACAAAATGAGCGACAGACTTGGCGTTACGCTAGGCAATGTAGTTCGGGATATGCAGGTAACGACGCAGGATCTCATTCATTCCACTGATCAGTTTGGCTCGGAGGCGGGGCAGCTGGTCGACTTGAACGAGAAGCTCGAGCTATCCATCTCGCAATTGGCGGATGGCGCGCAGCATCAGCGTATCGGAGCAGAAGAAAGCGCCAAATCGATGGAGGAAATTACGTACGCGATTCAGCGCGTATCCGAGGCGTCATCTCAAGTGTCGAGCGCCTCTGTAGAAGCGCTTGATTCCGCGGAACAGGGCCGTAATTCCATTCACCAACTAAGAACGCAAGTGGTCTCCATCTCCGATGTAGCAAGGCAGACGAACGAATCCGTCTTAGCTCTGAATGCATTCATGCAAGAGATGGAGCCGGTGCTTGCTTCCATCTCGAGTGTTGCGGATCAAACGAAGCTATTGGCACTGAATGCTTCCATTGAGGCGGCAAGAGCCGGAGAGCATGGCTCGGGTTTTGCCATTGTAGCCGGTGAGGTGCGTAAGCTGGCTGAAGCTTCTTCTGTGTCTGCTAATCACATCACTTCGCTTCTTGGGCAGATTGCGCAGGAGTCCGCTCATATCGGCAAGCGAATGTTGGAAGGCAGCGCAGAGATGAACCGGAGCACGGAGCTGTCCGGTTATGTGGAAATGATGTTTGATCAGACGGTTGATCGATTCCATCTGGTGAACAGTCAGATTCAGGAGATCTCCGCGGCGGCTGAGGAAGTGCTGGCAGGCTCAGAAGAGGTTGCGGCATCGGTAGAGCAAATTTCGCAAATCTCGAGTACAGCTGCAGACAACACCGCATTGATTCAGAGAATGTCAGCCGATCAACTGGCAGCGACCAAGCGAATTGCCGTTACAACGGAGCAGCTGAAGCTGCGAAGCTCGGGTCTGGAAGAAGCGATTGAGAAGTTTAAACTATAAGCAGTGAAGGCCACATCCGGGTGCGGATGTGGCCTTCTTGTGTTCTGTCGAACGTTGCAGGTTAACTAGGCAATTTATCCTATTATTTCCTACTCTTACATGGTGATTTATGGTATAAAACTAATAGATAGATTTGCCAAGATGAGAGGGGCATCCGCCAACATGGAAGGGTTTATTAGAAAGAATCGCGCACGGCATTTATCATTGAAAGCTGTGCTATGTTTTGCATTAATTGTTGTTTTGGCAACAGTGAGTCTCAGGAACTATTCCTATGCAGAGGAAACGACAGCTGCCAGCAGTGCAGTCGAGCTAACAGCCGGTCTGAAGCATATCCCGGGTGTGAAGAGCTTCAAAACCGTCATCAACCGGACAGAGCTGCCTGAACAAGCGCAATTATTTACGCATATTACCGTTCAATCCTCCAATGCTCCATTTGCTGTTAATGAAATCGGCGTTGCAGCCTATGTGGGCCTGCCTGAGCCGTATTCGGCAAGCGGTTATAACAGCGGCCTTCCAAGCGGCGGAACCTATTACGCGCTGACGATTCTCTATGATGATAACCGCAACCCGCTTGCATACAACGAGACGACAGTTAAGGTCCTTAATGAAGAGCAGACACAACCGGCACAGCCAAGCCAGCCATCCAATCCGAATAACTATGGCAATGACATCGACCCGAACTACAACAGTGTCGGAGAATCCCAGTTCTCGGATATTACGAATCAATATTGGGCTTTCAGCGCCATTCAAGACCTGAATACAAGAAACGTCATCAGCGGCTATCCGGATGGCAAGTTTAGACCGGATAAAGTCGTTACGCGTGCTGAGTTTGCGAAAATCATGGTGCTGGCAGCGGGGCTTACCCCTGCGAAAGTAGCCAAAACAAGCTTCTCCGATATTAAAGCAACGGATTGGGAAGCTCCTTTCGTAGAGGCTGCCAAATCGTACTTGAGCGGATATAAGCTTTCGAGCGGCAAGCTCGTATTTAAACCGGATGCACCGGCAACTCGTGAGGATGTTGCAGTAGCGATCGTGAAGCTCAAAGGCTACAACAAGACGAAGCTGCCTGACCGCACGATTATTCAAGCGATGTTTAAGGATTACAATTCGATTTCCTCGTATGCGAAGGACTATGTGGCACTGGCGATTGAGAACAACCTCGTTTCCGGCTTCCCGGATGAGACGTTCCGAGCGCAGCAGCCTGTAACGCGCGCGCAAGCAGCAGCGATGCTCTGGAGAGCGTATCAATATGGGGATGAGAACAAGGAAGAGAATGGCGATGACGAGGAAGTCGTCGATATCGTGGATGGCGAAGAAGCAGAGATCGTCGAGTTTCCGTCTTAACACATAGTTCGGTGTCCTCCTAAACGGGGACACCTTTCATTTCTTTATAAAGGGGCATCGATCATGAAAGGTTTATCCAAGCTGTTACTTCTTATTGTGGTTATCGCTCTGCTCATACCGGCTTATTCCGCATCGGCGGCGGAAAGTCAGCTCCGTGATGTTCATATTTACCGAGCGTTGTGGAAGGGCGATCCTCGAATTATTAAGCCCATTCAAGACGTGTCGTTCGACTTTATCGTATCCACGCGAGAGCATATTAACGGTTCAGACATGGTGTTTATTGATAAGGCAGGAACGGATTTTGTGCTTAAGGCGGAAGGCTATCCGGATGTGTATGCGCAACTCAGAGGTGGGTTTGGAGATCCGGCAGACTCGGGTTTTGAATTCCATATTAATGACTTGAGTAAAATGGTCGACGGTGTCTCTTACCAGCTCATTGCGCCATCCATCAGTACAGAGTATGTATGGCATGTAGAGGCCGGCGTTGTCGTGGTGAAAGGCGCATCGAGCGGAGCGCCGGCTGACCAGGCGCCTCCTGCTCCGGGCGGCTCGCTGGATTACGGCAATGATATCGACCCTAATTACGGTCAGCCTGCTAGCTCAACCTTCAAAGATGTCGCCAATAATTACTGGGCGCTGACTGCGATTGAGGACTTAGCGAAGCGCGGCGTGTTGGGCGGTTATCCCGATGGCAAGTTCAGACCGGAGAAAATCGTGACGAGAGCAGAGTTTGCCAAAATCATGATGCTGGCCGCCGGCATGAAAGCGAAGAAGGTGACTAAGTCCACCTTTGCCGACCTACAGCCGTCCGATTGGGAGACGCCGTTCGTTGAAGCATCGAAGCAATACTTGAACGGTTACAAGCTCTCCAGCGGGAAACTGGTGTTTAAACCGAGTTCGCCTGCACTTAGAGAGGATGTTACGACCGCGCTGGTTAAGCTGAAGGGTTATGACAAGACGCATCTGCCTGATCAAAGCATGATCCAGGCGATGTTTAAAGACTTTAACGGCATTTCCAAGTTTGCCAGAGATGCTGTGGCAATTGCGATCGAGACAGGCATTGCATCGGGATACCCGGATGAAACCTTCCGCCCGCAGCAGCCGGTTACCCGTGCGCAGGCAGCGGCTATGCTATGGCGAGCTTATCAGTTCGGCAATTATAATAAGTCGGATGATACGGAAGATAAGGTTGAGCTCGGCGATAACGACAATGCCGGCGACAGCGAAGAAGTGCAGCAGCCGGGGAATGGAACAGGCTACTCCGTAACGGTGCAAGTGGCGGACTTGAATGGAGAAGTCGTTAATACCGGTGTATATTTGCGTGGCGAGGATCGCGATTATCCGGTCACGAACGCAGATCGAGCTGCTGGCACCTATACGTTTAAGCAAATTCCGAACGGATCCTATAAGATTATGTTTCACTACTCCGGTTATAAACTGCAAACCTCGAATAAGATCACGGTTAAAGGGTCAAATTTGAGCAAAATATCGCTTCAGTTATCCGTTCCTACTTACACCTTGAGCGGTAAGGCAGTTGATGCCGGTGGGAACCCGCTTGCTGATTTGCCCGTTAGGCTTGTAACATCCGGCAATGACGGCAGTTACTGGCCGGGGACGGACTCGGATGGAGAGTTTAAGCTGACCGATATCGCCCCGGGCAGCTACAAGCTAGTTATAGGTGAGCAAAGTCATCCTGCCGCTACATTGGACATTGTCGTGGATGGCGACCAGTCAGGCATTATTGTACAAGCAGGCAATTAACAGAAACCGGCCACTGCATTCGCTGCAGAGGCCGGTTTTATTTTAGAGATATAGTCCTGCCGTATAGAGATCGGTGATGTTGACTGCGATTTCCTCGACCGAGCTTTGGTGCTCGTCCCGAACGATTTCCCATAGGTACATTTCATTCGTATAGAACCAGCCGCGTGCGATCAGCAGGTGGTTGAGGTCGGTTCGTGCCAGTCCATGCGACTGCGAATAGGCGATGTCGCTGGATATCCGCTGAATAAACTTCTCGCGGATGCCCTTCCACTTATCGGAGATGATAGATGAGATGCCGATCGCCTGCTCGAAAACTTGCATCATATGACGCTCTGCCTCGGCCATTAAGAGAAAAGCTAAGGTTTGTTTGCGTATGGTGTGAACCGCTTCTTCCCGCGTTGCCGGCACGAAAGAAATGGCGGCAATTTCATAAAACTGCTCCATGACATTCTCCATTAATACGCTTAACAAATCTTCTTTTCCTTGAAAATGAACATAAGCTGTTCCATACCCGATTGAGGCGGCATGAATCATCTGCGAGATGGTCGCTTTATGGAACCCTTCCTCCAGAAACACCTGCTTGGCGGCAACCAATAGTTTCTGGCGAGTCAGCGCGGAGCGTAAGTGTCGTTTATCTATCGTTTTCTCTGTGGCCATCTCGTGCTCCCCCTCCGTCCATACCCTTCTAGAATATAAGAAACGGATGGAAAATGAAAGGTTCGTTCAGACGTAGGCGCAGCATGAAGGGTGCCTAATTTGAACATATTGACACGATGTCATATTGGTTGATATGATCACCTCAGCAAACGATTATTCTGTGAAAACGAGGGAGCAGCTATGGAAACCAATTCGTTTCAACCCACATTAGATTACGCTAAACAATTAGATGCAGCAGATAAACTTTCCAGGTTTCGCGAAGAGTTCTACGTGAAACCGGATTCGATTTATATGGATGGAAACTCCTTAGGGCTCCTGTCGAAGCGGGCCGAACGCACGCTTCTGGAATCGCTCGCGGACTGGAGGGAGCACGGAATTGACGGTTGGATGCAAGGCAATCACCCGTGGTTCACCTTATCGGAGAAGCTAGGTGAGATGAGCGCTGGACTCGTCGGCGCTTTCCCGGAGGAAGTGATCGTGACCGGTTCTACGACGGTAAACCTGCATCAGCTGGTCGCTACGTTCTATGAGCCGCAAGGGGAGCGCAGTAAGATTTTGGCGGATGAATTGACATTCCCCTCTGATATTTACGCGCTTCAGAGTCAGCTGCGCATTCGCGGTTATGATCCCGATACACATCTTGTACGAGTGAAAAGCCGCGATGGCCGCTTCTTGGAAGAGGAGGATATTATCGCGGCGATGACCGATGATATTGCGTTGATCGTACTGCCGACGGTACTCTACCGCAGCGGGCAGATCCTAGATATGAAGCGTTTGACGGAGGAGGCCCATAAGCGCGGCATTCTCATTGGTTTTGATGGTTGTCATTCTGTCGGAGCGATCCCGCATTCGTTTAGCGAGTGGGAGGTTGATTTTGCTTATTGGTGCAATTATAAGCATCTTGGCGGCGGGCCGGGCAGCGTTGGCGGGCTCTACGTAAACCGGAAGCATTTCGGCAAGAACCCCGGCTTGGCAGGCTGGTTCGGCTCGCGAAAAGATAAACAATTCGATATGGAGCATACGCTAACACCTGCGGAATCGGCAGGGGCATATCAGATCGGCACGCCTCATGTGCTAAGCTTAGCTCCGTTGCTTGGTGCGCTGGAGATCTTTGCGGAAGCGGGCATTGCGAATATTCGGGAGAAGTCGCTTCATATTAATCAATATTTAATCGACCTAATTGAACATGAGCTAGGCGAATTTGGATTTGAGATCGGCAGCCCGCGTGACGATGTAAGACGCGGCGGTCATGTCAGCTTGGAGCATCCGGAAGCAGCAAGGGTGTGCAAGTCTTTGAAACATAACGGCATCATTCCGGACTTCCGGGCACCTAATATTATTCGGCTTGCGCCGGTTGCCCTGTATAACTCTTATACCGAGGTATGGGAAGTCGTACAGAAGCTGAAGCGAATCATGGCAGACAAGGAATACGAGCAGTTTAAGAATGAACGCGAAGTCGTTGCCTAATGATTACTGAGAGGGGCTTTTACACAATGAACAACCATGAAGAGCAGCAAGGCAGCGGGAAGCTGGAGAAGGATATTCAAACCGATTTCTCCAAATCGATGTCCTACGGGGACTATCTTCATCTGGATAAAATTTTGGAAAGTCAGCATAGATGCTCGGACCACCACGATGAAATGCTGTTTATTATCATTCACCAAGCGAGCGAGCTGTGGATGAAGCTCATCTTGCATGAGGTGCAGGCGGCTACGCTCTCGATCCGCAATAACGATCTGGAGCCTTCCTTCAAAATGCTGGCGCGCGTGTCCCGAATTCAGCAGCAATTGATCCAATCCTGGAGCGTGCTCTCGACGCTGACACCGGCCGAATATATGGGCTTCCGCGATGCGCTTGGTTCATCCTCCGGATTCCAATCGCATCAGAATCGGTTAATTGAATTCGCAATGGGGAATAAAAACGTGCATACCCTATCTGTGTTCAAGCATCAAACCGAGCTGTATACGCAGATGCTGCAGGCACTGAACGAGCCGGGCCTCTATGATGCAGCTATCGGAGCGCTCGCAGCGCGCGGCTTGCCGATTGATCAAGAGGCATTGGACCGGGATTGGTCGCAAAACTACCAGCCGAATGCCAGTGTGGAAGAAGCATGGCTCACCGTTTACCGCGATGTCGATCAATATTGGGATCTCTATGAGCTGGCAGAGAAGCTCGTGGATATCGGCAGCCAGCAGCAGTTCTGGCGCTTTAATCACATGACGACTGTAGAGCGGATTATTGGCAATAAGATGGGAACCGGCGGTTCGTCGGGGGTTAATTACTTGAAGAGAGCGCTAGATCAGCAGTTCTTCCCTGAGCTGTGGAGCATGCGCACCAAGCTGTAGGCATCGAGCGCCGGTGATGGGTGCGATACGCAGGAAGGGGATAGACGAAGGCATGAGCACCTGGATAGATATTTCGCAGCCGCTCGATGAGAAGGTCGCCACTTGGCCGGGGGACACCCCCTTCTCCTACAAGGTGAGCTGGAGCAAAGAAGAGAGCGGCTCTGTGAATGTGGGCCAGATCGTTATGAGTATTCATACGGGGACGCATATTGATGCCCCGTTTCATTTTGACAATGAGGGTAAACGGGTCCGTGATCTTGACCTTGATCTATATATTGGGCAGGCGAGAGTCATTCATCTGCAAAACCCTGCATCGATTGGCGTGCATGATCTGGCCGGCGTTGAGCTCGAGGGGGTTACGAGGCTGTTGATTCGTACGGATGCGTGGCAGGATAGGCATGTGTTTCCTCAGTGGATACCGCCAATCGAACCTGAGATGGCCGCGTATCTCGCAGGTTATGGCGTGCGGCTGATCGGCTTGGATTTGCCATCTGTCGATCCGCTCGACAGCAAAGAATTACCCGCTCATCATGAGCTCGCCGGGCATGGCATTCACATTCTGGAAGGACTTGTCCTAGACCATGTTGAACCGGGGGATTATGAGCTGATCGCACTCCCGCTGCCGCTGGCCGAGGCGGATGGAAGTCCGGTTCGCGCGGTGCTTCGGAAATGATTGAAAGAAGCCGCATCCCCGAACGGGATGTGGCTTTTTGCTGTTCTCCGGGATAATCGCGGTGGGGGGAGCAGTATGGATTTCAGGTGATGGTGCGCTTCTCGACCAACAGAGGGGACATCTTCTTCCACACCTTGCGCATTAATTGCCGGTCTGCTGCGGATTGACCGGGCTCTGGCTTCTTCAAGGTTTGGGGGATCGGGAGAACCCGATAGCTTATGCCGTTTGATGTCGTCAGTCTCGTTGTCCACGTGGGAACGTAGCCGACCTCTTTCACGCGCACCTTGCCGCTGTCGTCTTTGACAACGGTTAGTTGGGCAATGGCGCCGCAATTGGTGGCAGCGTTCTTGTAAAGGCGAGTGGAGGCGAAATTGCCAAGCGAGTAGATGGCGAAGCGGTCGTCTTTGGTATGGAAGGCCGGCTGAAGGACATGCGGGTGGTGGCCGAGTATGATGTGTGCGCCGTTAGCGAGCAGCAGCCTCACGAGTTCACGCGATTGCCGGAGCGGAACATGACGGCATTCTTTGCCGATATGCAGGCAAACAATCACGACATCCACCTGCCCCGCGAGTCTGCGGATGTGTGCGGCTGTTTTGGCGTAGGTGCTGGGAGTAACCGTGTTTACCCGCCATGACTCTCCGGCAGGCAGGGGAATGTTGTTGGTTCCTTTGGAATAGTTGGCGATGCCGACCTTGAGGCCCTTTACTTCGACGATGATATGATTGTCGACTCCCGGATCGGAAGCATAGGTGCCCGTATGAGCCAGACCGTTATCGTTAAGTGCATGAATGGTTCGGAGCAGGCCCTTTATTCCGCGGTCCATGCAGTGGTTGTTGGCTGTCGTTAAGACGCCGAAGCCTGCGGACTTCAGGGCTGGTGCGAGCTCATCCGGACAGTTGAACATGGAGAAACCTGTGCTGGTGTTCGCTCGCGTATAGGCAGTCTCTCTGCCGGCGAGCGGCGTTTCCAGATTGCCGATGACCAGATCCGCTTGTTTGAGGTAAGGAGCAACCTTCTGGAATAGGGGTTCGAACGCATAACGGTCCCCTTGTTGCTTGGCAGACCGCAGAATCGGCCCAATCATCAAAATATCTCCGACAGCAGCGAGCTTGAATTCCATAGGAGGCTTCGCATCCTTTCCACATTGACGGCATAGGTGGTTCTCATAGTCATGGTATGTAGGCATTCGCTGTAACGAACCACACAGGCCTTATTTGGGCGATTTGAGGCGGTTTGAAAATCTAACGAACCGTACAGGCTTTATTTGGTGGAGAGGGGCAATTTCAGCTCCGTTTTCCCAAGATAAGGATGCTAAACCATCATATGCATCCCATTTGGCTTGGACTAGACCAACATCATGTCATGCCAAAAACCCACAGCCGCGGCCGTGGGTTCTTTTCGCACTTTAAAGACTACCTAAAGCTTAACCGGCGCTTCCAATCTCGCCGATTCCAGTGCAGCAAGCGCGACTCGAGCCGATTTCAAGCCATCTTCGCCCGTGATCGGCACGGCAGAACTGCTGTGAATCGCGCTGATGAAGGCATCCACGAGACCTGCGTCCATATCGTCGCCCCAGTATAACCATTGCGCCTTCGACTCCTGATTGCTGTACAGGTCATTCTTCTGTGCAAAGGAATTGATGCTGATGACGCCATTCGTACCGATGATCTCCATCGTGACGTCGCCCCATGTCGGGAACGAACGGGAGCGGGACCAGCTTGGATCCAAGGAGGCAATCACGCCATTGCCGAAGCGGACATGCACCATACCGGCATCTTCGACCTCCAGCTCCGGATGGAACAGGGTAGCTGCTTCTGCATACACGTCGACTACGTCGGATTGTACGAACCAGTTCATCAGGTCCATAACATGCACCGTATGGTCGAGAACAGCACCGCCGCCGGATGCGGAAGGGACAACGAACCAATCGCCCGGCATCGAGCCGCGGTTCGTCCCTTTAATGGCAACGATCTCTCCAATATCGCCGCGGTCGATCGAATTCTTCGCTTCCACGACGGCTGGGATGTATCGGCAAGGGAAGGCGGTCATCAGCTGAACGCCGTTCACTGCGCAAGCTTGAATCATCAGCTCCATCTCTTCCACGGAGATGCCGAGCGGTTTCTCGCACATGACATGTTTCTTAGCCGCAGCTGCTGCGAGCGTCAGATCAGCATGCTTCGCGTTCTCCGAGCAGATAATGACGGCATCGATACCTGCGCCAAGAAGCTCCTGCAAGGATTCGTAATGGCGGAAGCCATATTGTGCTGCGATTGAATCGGCACGGTCTTGATTATCGTCCCAGAAACCGGCGATGGTCACATCGGAACGACGGAGCAGCTCGCCGGTGTAGCTGTGGGCATGACCATGGGCGAAACTAAGCAGGCCAACCGAGATAGATGTAGTCGTCATATTAGCGTGCCTCCCCAGCAGTCGATTGTAGTCGGATCAATTGGCCGGTAGCAGCCGATTCCATTGCAGCTCTTGCAACCTCGACCGCTTTCTTCGCATCTTCTGCCGTCACGATCGGCTCTGCCCCGCTGCGGATACAGTCGATAAAATGAGCCAGCTCGATGAAATACGGATCACGATAGGATGGACTTTGCGGCACCTGAACCGATTTCTCGGCAGCAGCTGCTTCCGTGCGGCGAACTTGCAGCGACTTAGAAGTGCTGCTGTCGTATTGCAGAACACCCGAAGTACCGGCGAAATCCACGGCAGTCGTGAATGCGCCCGGATATCCCCAATGGGATTCAAGATGAACGATGGTGGAATGATTGTGAAACCGCAGCGTAACGAGTGCATAATCAAGTGAAGGCTCCGTCCGGTTTAGCGCATAAACCGATTTCACATCTCCGAAGAGGGAGCGCATGTAGTCGATATCGTGAATCATCAAATCCATGATCACGCCGCCGCTGGCTTCTTTATCCGCATACCAAGGCGAGTGGTCACCCGGATGGGAGCCGATCCGCTTCGCGTTGGCGACGCCGACGGTACCAATGGCACCTGACCCAATTCGTTTACTTAGATCCACGTATTCAGGGAAGAAACGAACGACATGACCGACAAACAGACGCACGCCTTGCGCGCGACAAGCTGCAATCATCTCTTCAGCGTCCTCGGCTGTTGGTGCGATCGGTTTCTCGCAGATGACATGTTTGCCTAATGCAGCGACCTTCAGCACATATTCCTTATGGAAGGGAGTAGGCAAAGCTACCGAGACGACGTCAGCATCGACGGCATCCATCATTTCCTCGAACGAGGTATAGGAAGTCGTTCCAAGTGAAGAGGCGACGCGTTCTGCGCGCTCCCCATCAATATCACACACAGCGGCCAGCGTGACGCCGGGCATCCGGCTGAATGCAGCGGCGTGTACGTATCCCATTGTGCCGCAACCTAATACTACGACTTTCATGAACATGCGCTCCTTTGCAAAATATTGGTAGTCCGAGTTGGTTCACTGTCATTTTAGACGAAGTTCAGCCCATTGGATAGGGGGAAAGGAACCGGGACGCAGCGTTACATCGGATTACTACGCACACCTTGGATGCAAGGGAGGTGGGTGGAACCTCCGTGGTGCCTACATCGGTTGTGCCATTTATGAAATGGTCGCCATCGGCGGTAGTTGTGCGAGGAAGGATCCTCAACGCCAGTTATGAATTCTAGTGAATTTTTCCATGCTCCATGCTATCATTAGTTCATAAGAACCATTACTAGTGAGGTTATGATATGGCTATAGAACTAAATGTGGCGCATTGCCCCAATTGTGGGAGAGTATTCCAGAAGAATCTGCGTAATCTATGTGCAGCATGCACGGCCGAGGAAGATGGACAAATTATTTCGATTGAGCAGGTTTTAAGGCGCAACCGTCAGCTTACCAATGAGCAAGTGGCTGAACAGACTTCTGTTCCCGTGCAGCAGATTCGCTCGTATATCCGCAAAGGCAAGCTTAAATTATTCGATTACCCGAATTTATCCGATGCCTGCGATCTTTGTTCAGAGCCTACCCGCCAAGGGAAGCTTTGTGCCAAATGTGTCTCGAAACTGAAAGATGACATTATGCAGGATCGGGAGAAAGCCGTTCAGAAGAAAGAGCATGTCTTCTTATCGAAATATAGAAGATGATTGTCATCCAACGACTAAACAGCCCGCCCCATTGAATGGGGCGGGCTGTTCGACTTGTTTATTACGATATTTTCCGTCTCAACCAATATTGTTTCCAATGAAAGTACATAAAGCAGCCGACGCAAAATCCGCTAAGGGCAAGCACTACGGCTACGGTGAGCATGCCCAGCACGACATAAGCTGCTGTCAGCAACCCGAGCGCATAGGCGGCCAAGGTGATTACTAGGAATAGGATTGCCAGTAAATTGTTGAACCGAAGCAGCTCGCGGCTCTCCGTCCGAGCACTGACAGGGAATAACGGGGCGAATAGACGAACAAACAGATTATAGTTTACGCCATAGGTGCGGCTGATCAGTTGGACGACTAGAGGAAGTGCCAGTATCCACAACTGTCCTGTACTTACACTTATGATAATGCTAAGCAAGATACCGAGCTGGTTGCCGCGAACACGGTGTAAAGGAACATCGTCTACGCACTCATACGTAAGGGGAATCGGTTGTTTACTCATCTCAAGGCCCTCCTTGTAGGTCAAATCATTATCCTCATTATACACTAAAACCTAGTTGTCAGGTAGGAATAAAAGGCTATTTTTCGGGTGATTTTTACGAGAGAGGTCGTTATAATAAATAAGGTGTAAATCGATTAGGAGGCCTTAACGACCTAATGAATGTGAAGTCTTTAGCTATTTGTTTGTATGTCGTGCTGCTCTACTGGCTCTCGCTGCATGTTTCGTTTCTGGATACGCTGTTTTTCCCGACGATCGGCGCATTTAGCTTTCTGTTTCTCTCTCGCACTTATCTGATGTCGGAGCTGGGTAAGATTACCTTTGGCGCTGTTGTATCAGCTTTGATAGGCACGGTTCTGTTCTATCTCTACCCGGGCTCGCTCACCTTGTTTGTGAATGCTGTCATTATCATTTGGTTGATCCGTAAATACAATTGGAATGCACCGCCGATTGCCGCAGTTGCACTGATTCCTTTCTTCTCGCATTCTCCGCATCTATGGGCAATTCCACTATCGGTATGCGCTGCGCTGCTGGGTTTAATGGGCTCTCTTGTCTTGGCGGAGGTTCTGGAGCGTAAGTTCGGTCATTCGTTATCATCGATGTTCGGAAACAAACCTGCAGCAGTCGATTCCAGAGACATTGCAAGTTGATACGAATAGATAAGCAAGAAAGCCGGCCGCGTCAGGTCGGCTCTTGTTTGTCGTAAAATTGACTCTGCCGTTAAGCGATAGGTAAAATGAATGTAGCGAATACGGAAGCACAGGGTAAAGGAGTTAGGTCATGGATTCATCCATCGGTTTAGTACTGGAAGGCGGAGGCATGCGGGGCATCTATACGGCCGGCGTGCTGGACTATTTTACAGAACAGAACATGTACTTTCCCTATACAATCGGCGTATCGGCCGGAGCCTGCATGGCAGCAAGTTACTTATCGAGGCAGCTTGGTCGCAATCGAGAGGTAAATGTAGGTTGGGTCACGGACCCGCGCTATATCTCGTGGAAGAATTATTTCAACAAAGGCGAGCTGTTCGGCATGGATTTTATTTTCGACGAGCTCCCGAATGTCATTGTTCCGTTCGATTATCAAGCTTTCGAAGCGAGCAAAGAACAGTTTGTCATCGGCACGACCGATTGCGATACCGGGGAGACGATCTTCTACAACCGGGATGAACCGGGCTTTGACCTGTTGAAAATCATTCGTGCTTCGAGCTCGCTTCCTTTTATCGCGCCGATTGTGGAGTATAAGGGCCGCAACCTGCTGGATGGCGGGATCTCGGACCCGATTCCGCTTCGTAAAGCAGAGAGCGACGGCTTTAAGCGCAATGTCATCGTTCTGACCCGAGATACGGGTTACCGCAAATCACGCAATCGTTTCAGCTGGCTCGTGCGACGTGCCTACAGGAAATATCCCGAGTTTGTCAAAATCATGCTTCGCCGGCATGAGATCTACAACGACACGTTAGCTTATATTGAAGAGCAGGAGCGTAAAGGGAATCTCTTCGTCATTCGGCCGCAGCAGAAGCTGACGGTAGGGCGGATGGAGCGCGACCCGGCAAAGCTGGATGCTCTCTATAAGGAAGGCTATGAAGAAGCGAAACGGTTAATGCCTGTTATGAAAGCATGGATGCAGGCATAAGCTGAGCCGTGCTGAATTAGAAAATGGATTGCAGGACCTCCATCTCTATACGGGATTGGAGGTCTTTTGTCATGGACAGGGTCATTTGGAGGTGGGATAATAACCATTGGTATAGAGAGATGAAACGTAATGGGATAGGAGATAGTTCCTTTGATTAAGAATGATGCTGTACCTTCTTGGAAGAAGCTGAGTCTCTTTGCCTTGTCATGGCCGATTCTGGTGGACTCGGTGCTGCGCATGATGCTCGGAACGGCCGATGTTTTCATGCTCAGCCGGATCTCCGATAAAGTGGCGGGAGCCGTCGGATTTGCCAATGAAATTATTATGTTCTGTATTATGATGTTCGGCTTTGTCGCGATTGGAACGAGCGTAGCGGTTACGCAGTACTTGGGAGCGGGGCAGAAAGCAACGGCAAGCCGCATCTCCGCGCTTGCGATCATGATGAATTTGATGTTCGGCGTGATCGTCAGTATCGTCATTGTCTTGTTTAGCGAACCGGGCATGCGAATGCTCCATCTCGACCCCTCGCAAATCGCGATCGCGAGCACCTACTTGAAGCTGATCGGCGGATTTATTTGGATCGAGGCGATTTCGTATGCGGTCTCGTCGATTATTCGTTCGAACGGCAATACACGGGACGTCATGTACGTGACACTCGGTGTGAATTTGATTCATGTCGCGGGCAACTACCTGCTCATCTTCGGGAACTTTGGCTTCCCGGAATGGGGCGTAACCGGCGCAGCCGTGTCTACGATCGGAAGCCGAATTCTCGGCCTCATCGTATTAATCATTCTCTTGTATCGCAAAACGCCGAGCCCAATCAGGCTTCGCGATTATATTTCCTTCGATAAGCTGTACATGAAGAAAATACTCGGTATCGGCCTCCCGTCTGCCGGAGAGCATCTGGCATGGCAGTCGCAGATGATGATGATTATGGGCTTTATCAATATCATTGGCCAACAGGCGCTCAGCGCCCATGTGTATGTCTACAATATCAGCGCTTATTTCATGGCGTTGTCCATGGCGATTGGCATGGGGACGGAAATTATAGTCGGGCATATGGTCGGGGCCGGTGAGAAGAAAGCCGCGTACTTCCGGCTGCTGCGAAGCTTGCGGATCAGCATTCTGCTGACAGCCGTATTAGTCGGCATTGCGGCGCTATTCCGCTATCAGCTGGTCGGGTTGTTCACCGATGATCCCAAGGTCATCGCGGTTGGGGCGAGTATCCTGCTCCTATCGATTATTTTGGAACCGGGGCGGGTATTCAACATTGTTGTCATCAACTCGCTTCGCGCAGCCGGGGATGCGAAGTTCCCGGTCTTAATGGGCGTCTGCTCCATGTGGGGCATTTGCGTTCCGTTGTCCTACTACCTCGGCATTCATTTGGAGATGGGCTTAATCGGCGTATGGATTTCGTTCGCAGTGGATGAATGGGTACGCGGACTGCTGATGCTGGCTAGATGGAAGAGCGGGGTTTGGACGAAGAAGGCGATTGTGAGCCGGGAGCATACACCACATTCCAATACAAATTCGCTTGAAGCTTAAGAAGATTAATCCACGGCCGGATAATGCGGTTGTGGATTTTTTTGGTTGTCGATGCTGACAAACGACGTGCGCTGTCCTATGATGGGGTAGAATTAGTCGGATGTAGAGGAGAGGTGCAAGATGACGAAAACCATTTCGAGCGGTGTCACACTGAACAATGGAGTTGTTATGCCTTGGCTTGGGCTCGGGGTATGGCAGGGCAGACCGGAAGACGGCGAGCATGTGGAGCATGCGGTTCGTACGGCAATTGAAGCGGGCTATCGCAGCATCGATACGGCAGCGGCATACCGTAATG
The DNA here is from genome assembly GCF_056269135.1 of Paenibacillus sp. J22FR21. Classification (NCBI taxonomy): domain Bacteria; kingdom Bacillati; phylum Bacillota; class Bacilli; order Caryophanales; family Paenibacillaceae; genus Paenibacillus; species Paenibacillus sp. J22FR21. Next base: position 534,486 of record NZ_JBWDNJ010000005.1, on the reverse strand, counting down.
AGCAAGGTGTCGGCAGAGCGGTCCGAGCGAGCGGGATCCCAAGAGAAGAGATATTCGTTACCACCAAAGTGGATAACGCCAATCAAGGCTATGACGCTACTTTGAAGGCGTTCGATAAATCGCTAAGCGAGCTGGGAATGGAGTACATCGATCTCTACTTAATCCACTGGCCGGTTAGTAAGCATTATAAGGATACATGGCGTGCGATGGAGAAGCTGTATGCCGAGGGCAAAGTAAGAGCGATTGGTGTCAGTAATTTTCAGGTGCGGCACTTGGACACGCTGCTTGCAGAATGCAGTGTGGTTCCGGCGGTTAATCAAGTGGAATATCATCCGCGTCTGACACAGAGGGAACTGCAGGGTTATTGCACTGGCAAGGGTATTCAGTTGGTTGCTTGGAGCCCGCTGATGCTGGGTAGAGTGTTGGAGGAGCCGATTATTCAAGAGTTGGCCGGAAAGTATGGGTGCACCGGTGCGCAGATCGTATTGCGCTGGGATTTGCAGAACGGCGTGGTGACGATCCCGAAATCCGCCAATACGGAGAGAATCCGTGAGAATGCCAATATCTTCGGCTTCGAATTGTCGACAGAAGACATGGTGCGGATAGATGCGCTGAACCGCAATGAACGCTCCGGCATGGATCCGGATAAGTTCGAGGAACTGTGGGGACTGCGTTAAGCAGTATGAAGAAATACTTGTAATAAAAGAAGGAGCCGGGAAGTCCGAATGAACGGACATCTCAGCTCCTTTGTTATGTCTTATGGCAAAATATTGCCTGCTGCGCGGTAGATGGCGTACCATTCTTCGCGTGTCAGGTGGATTTCGCTTGCTTTGATGCAATCGAGAATCCGCTCGACGCTTGTAGTGCCCGTTACCGGCTGCATTTGTGCCGGATGGCGAAGCAGCCATGCAATGGCGATCGTCGTGTTGCTCACTTCGTATTTAGCGGCGACTTCATCGATCGCTTTATTCAGCTCTGGGAACTTCTCGCTGCCCAGGAATACGCCTTCGAAGAAGCCGTATTGGAATGGGGACCATGGCTGAATCGTAATGTCGTTCAGGCGGCAGTAATCCAGAATGCTGCCGTCGCGGCTGATGGACGAATCGACCGTCATATTGACGTTAATGCCGTTCGAAATCATATTGGCATTCGTGATGCTCAGCTGCAGCTGGTTCGCAATAAGCGGCTGCTTAACAACTTTCTTAAGCAGTTGAATTTGCATCGGATTCTGGTTGGATACGCCGAAATGGCGAACCTTACCGGAGCTCTCCAGTTTATCGAATGCTTCCGCTACTTCATGCGGCTCAACCAGGGCATCGGGACGGTGCAGCAGCAGAATATCGAGGTAGTCTGTTCTGAGGCGCTTCAAGATAGCATCTACAGAGTCTAGGATATGTTCTTTGGAGAAGTCGAACATGCCATTGCGAATACCGCATTTGGATTGCAGGATGATTTTCTCCCGCACGTCGTCGTTCATATGTATAGCGTCCGCGAAGATTTCCTCGCACTTACCGCCTCCATAAATATCAGCATGGTCAAAGAAGTTCGCCCCTGCTTCCAGCGAAGTTTGGACGAATCGTTCCGCCTCGGCTTTCTCCAGCCCATTAATACGCATACACCCTACAGCAAGAACCGGCACCTCAAGGGAGCTGCTTCCGAGCTTCATCGTTCTCATTCGTTTCATCCTCCTAAATTGCGAATAGGTATAGTCCTACAGAAGATTGTGACATACAAGCATGCGAGATTCAAGCGCGCCGCTTATTCCATGCGTGCTTTGTACTCGGCGGGCGTGTATTCGGTATGTTTCTTGAACGATTTGCAGAAATGCGCGGCGTCGAAGAAACCGGTATCCATTGCGATATCGGTGATTTGCAGATGGGTGGTGCGCAGCAGCCGTTTGGCCTGCTCAATGCGAATTTTCATTAAATAACGCCCAAGCGGAATGCCGGTTGCCCCTTTGAAAATATGATTCAGGTACCGTTCGTTCAGCGAATAGGTTGCAGCGATATCAGCGAGTGAAATGTCGGAGCCGTAGTTCTCATTCAGCACCTTGATGATCTCTCCAATCATTTGTTCATGCTTATTATGCTTGGGCCTTGTGCCATGATAGATATGAACAGCCCTGTAAATTTTCACGAGAATATGGATAAACAGATGCTTCAGCAGATGCGGGAAACGCAGGCCGGAACGAAGCTCCGTAGTGAGCGCGACAAAATCATCCTCAAGTCCGGGCACCGCGAGCGGCTGGGAATCACGGGCAATCGTCTTATAAATCTGACGCAACCTTGTGTTTAACGCATCGTCCTTAAACCAGAAGGATAAGAAAATCACCTTGAAGCTGCCGTCATCACAGCTGCTCTTGCGTATCGTATCCGGTAGAAAAAGCAGATCTCCCTGCTTGACTTCTACCCTGGCTTGGTCCTGGCGAATCACATTACTGCCTTGTATATAGTAGTTCAGCTCGAAGCTGTGGCCCACGCCATCCCAGCCTTGGTTCCGCCACAAGCCATAGGAATGCAAGTCGAGGGAGGACCACTCTGAGTCGATAAGGGCAATGAGTTCTTCGAGACCTGACAGGAGGTTATCGTTTGCTGGCAAATTTATCACTCGTTTTTTTCTGACTTTTTTACAATTTCGATTCCATTATACAATACGTCCTCGAATCTGCAACGTATAATCAGGACATAAATCGAAAACAAGGAGTGATTAACTATGTTATTGAAATTGACTGAGCAAGAGAAACTGACTGGTGTACCGGAGCAAGAAACAATCGAGGTAGCTATCGAGCAAATTCGCAAGAATGGATATATCGGATTTGAAAGCGTTTTGTCCAAGGAGCAAGTACAAGAGATTAAGGATGCATTCCTTCCGATCTTCAACGAATACATCGACAGATTTGGGTATAATACAGGTACGAACCGTGCACAGATGCACCTACCTTTTTTACAACCATTCGTAAATGACTACATGGTAGCAAACGCATTTGCAATGCCTGTAATCAACGCTGTGCTTGGCGAAGGCGTTCGTTGCACGTACCTCGCTTCGGATACAGCTTGCCCAGGTTCCGATTATCAAAACGTACACTCCGACGTACCGCCGCTGTTCCCTACACTTGGTGTAGCGCTGCCGGCATACAGCCTGGTTATGAATATTCCGCTTGTGGATGTTCATGAAGAGAACGGACCGCTTGAAGTATGGCCGGGCGGTACGCATTTGGACCCTGAGAGCACCAAGCATACGTCCATCGACGGTGAAATGCTGCGTGCTGCGAAATCGATGTACTCGGAGAAAGTCTACATGCCTGCAGGCTCGGTTGTTATCCGTGACATTCGCATGTGGCACCGTGGTACGCCAAACCGTACACAAGAGAACCGCACGAACATCGCATTGATCTACAACAACGACTGGTACGGTGCAGGCGGATCGATTCACGTTCCACAAGAAGCATATGACCAAGCATCGCCAGCTGTGAAAAGCCTGTTCAGACACGAAAGAGTCGGCGCTTCTGTCAAAATGCCTTGGCAGTGGTAATCACGACTTCGCATAAATAAAAGGAGGCCGTCCCATTTTGGGACGGCCTTTTGATGAATGGAGGAAAAAATTATTGGAGGGATCCCCGCACAAGAAGATCCCTAGGAGCTCTTCATGTGCGAAATTGGCGGGATTCCTGTACATGTAGATCCCTAGGGGCTCTTCTTTTGTGGTATTCCTTTGCATGGGGAGGTACTAACTGCTAATGGACTTCCATGGGTTGGAGCGGCGAATGATCGTCAGCGTGCCCCAGAGCATCAGTAATGCCGTAACGGGATGGATGGCCGCGATCACGCGTGTATCTAGGTTGACGGAGATGTATTGAAAGATGATGCAAACATACAATGAGGCTGATAACGTAACGGTTCTCCAGCCCATGCGGCCGATGAGGGAGAATACGATCATGACAATCGGAACAAACTCGAAGTAGTGGATGAAGGACTTGTGCATGGACCAGTCGCCATTATCGAAGATAGCGAGGCCCGCCAGAAACACTTGCGTAAATAATGAAATCCCGAACAGTAAGGCTAGTGCATAGAAAATGATTTTGGATATACGGATCATGATTGCTTAGCTCCCTTTAATGGTTTGCGATACGACCGCCTCTCGCCGCCCGGTTTCCATATCGATAAAATATACATGATGACGAGCGATACCGTTTGCAGCACGATTCCGATCCAGAGCAGCGTGTGATTGACGGTGAAACCGGATGTTTGCCATGCGCCAAGCCCGGCCTGTGCAGTCGGTTCGATCCCTTTCAACGTCCATTCGTACAAACCGATGATTCCGACTCCGATGCACAGCAAGGTTAGCACTTGTTTGGCTATGATCCAGTTGTAGCGGAACAGCTTCCACGAAGTCATTACGGACAACATGATGCCGGTGACGGTCACCCCGATGGTTGAGGCACGAACGCTGCTTGATGCAAGCAGATTCATGATGGAGTAGCATGCGTGCAGCACCGTACTATCGCTGGTTACAGAAGCGGTCAGCGCCAGAATGATAAACACAGCCTGCACGCCAAGCATGATAGCGGCAAACATAATATGCAGCAGCAGAAGGATTCTGCGTCCTTGTAAGGATAACTTTTTCACGTAACGCAGCTCCTCTAGTGGTTATAGGTTGAATCTGTAGCCGACACCCCAAACGGTCTCGACATACCGCGGCTTGGACGGATCGCGTTCGAGCTTCTCCCGCAGCTTGCTGATATGAACGGTGACTGTGGCATGATCGCCAAGTGCGTCCAGCCCCCAAATACGCTCGAACAATTCCTCCTTGCGGAAGACCCGATTCGGATTCGTGACGAGGAAGAGCAGCAGATCGTACTCTTTGGCAGTGAAGAGTAATTCCTCATCGTTGACATACACGCGCCGAGATTGCCGATCGATGCGAATGTTATGCAGCTGCAGCTCATCCCTGCGCCATTCGCCGCTGCCGACAAGCCGGTCGTATCGTGCCAGATGCGCTTTGACTCGTGCAACCAGCTCGCCGAGCCCGAATGGCTTCAGAATATAATCGTCTGCTCCCAGTCCGAATCCGCGGATTTTGTCCACTTCCTCTTTCTTCGCGGAGACGATCAGGATGGGGATGTTGCTCGCTTCCCGAACGCGTCGGCATACGTCATAGCCATCCATCCGAGGCAGCATCAGGTCGAGCAGAAGGAGGTCATACCCGTCCCCTCGCAGCGCCATTTCGAGCCCAAGATCGCCGCGATCCGCAATATCTGCGGAGAAGCCGCTTGCCTCCAAGTAGTCCTTCTGCACCTCGGCAATGACAGGGTCATCCTCGATAATCAAGATTCGTTTGCGAGCTCGATTCATTGCGGCTCCTCCCTTTCTTCAGAAGACAAACGTACTCGCTGCACGGCGGGGAGTTGAAGTGTGATTGCTGTCCCTTCGCCCTCGCGGCTTCTGGCTTCTACCGTACCTCCATGCTCCTCTATAATTTGTTTTACGATAGCAAGCCCAAGACCGCTGCTTCCCGCATCCGGGCGACGCGATGACTCTGCCCGGTAGAACTGGTCGAACACATGGGGCAGCGCTTCCGGCGAGATGCCGGCGCCGTTGTCCGATATGGTGATAGCTGCGGTGGGGGAATGAAGCTCGTCGCCACTCAGCTCAATCGTCAGTACGCGCGGTGCTTTGTCCATATGTTTAATGCTGTTATTGACGACGTTAAAGATTGCCCGATGCAGCTTCTCGCGGTCCGCTCGAACGAGCAGCGGCTGGCCGGCATTTGCTGCTTCCGCGGTGTTGCGGAACTGGATCGCGGCTCCGCTCAGCCGAGGGTCCAGCTTCAGCTCATCGACGGTAAGGCGGAGATACTCCGCGACGTCCAGCGTCTCAAACCGGAACGGCAGTTTGCCGATGTCCAGCGTGGAGTACAGCAGCAGCTCTTCGATCATCCGATTCATATCGGTCGTTTTGCCGCCAATCATATCGATGTATTTGTTCCGTTTCTCCTCCGTATCGGCAACGCCTCCGCGCAGGCAGTCGACGCAGCCTTGGATAGCGGTGATCGGCGTCTTCAAGTCGTGGGAGATGTTCGCAAGGAGCTCCTTACGGCTCTGTTCCAGCTGCAGCTGTGCGTTAATCGAGCCTTTCAGCCGGATACGCATGTCCTCAAAGGCCGATCCAAGCTGTCCGATTTCGTCCTTACGCTGCAGATGAATGGCGTGGTCCAGCTGGCCCTCGCGGATTTGTCCCGCGGCATCCCGCAGGGCGTGCAGCGGCTTAATAATGCTTCGGGAGACGAAGAACGTGAGAACGCCGTTCGTCAGCACGAGTGCAAGAAGCAATGCCAGCAGCACGGTCGGGATGAACCTTTTGAAGAAATGCGCGACCGGTTCCATATCGGATACGATGATAATCGAACCCGGCTTGCCGTCCGGACGCGTGTAGGTAATTCGATCAAGGCTGTTGCCGCTCGGCGGTCCCGGGTGATCGAAGCGTCGATGGCCGCTTTGCTCACTGCTGTCGCCTTGTATCTGGGCAATAACTTCCTCGGCTGACAGTCCCGGAGACGTATAGGCTGGAGCTGTTGCATTATCGCCAATAATAACCATGCCGGCGTCTACCTGAGCCAGCTCCGACTCCGTCGAAGCAAGGAATGCGGGATCGCTGAGCAGCTTCGGATCATGTTGGGCAACGAACCGAAGGCCGGATGCGAGCTCGCTGCGTCCGCTGAACAAGTCGCGGATTTCGGCAAACGGGACATGGCTTTGCGGTTCTTCTTGTCCGGGTTGGGAAGTCATATCCTGTTTGAAGACACTTGCCGCTAAGGTGACCGTAATGCCTAGCAGCAAGACCGGAATCACAATCATCGCAATATAAGAGAATAACAATTTCGTTCGGATGGACATGGCGTGGAAGCCTCCTTCCATTTCATTGTAGTATCTACCCGTAAATATTCCATAAACCAGTTCTAAAAAAAGTATAAACAATGCCCGGCAGCGAGCCATAACGATTCATGGTGCCGGAGTCCGAGTAAAGGTAACACAGATTCTGCTATACTGGAACGAGCAAATAAAGAAACAGGTGAATCGCATGTTGGTTATTACACAGAGTGAAGTCAAAGAACTGCTGACCATGAAGGGATGTATCGGCATCATGGAAGAGGTGCTGGCCGACCTGACTACGGGAGAAGCGGTACAATCCCTACGAAGCGTTGTTCCGGTACACGGGGGCAATTTGATGGGACTCATGCCTGCGTACTTGAAGCGGGAGGAGAAGGTTGGCGCCAAAATCATTACCGTCTTCCCGGATAATCATGCGAAGCGATTACCGTCGCATCAAGGGTTCGTATCGCTGTTTGATGCGGTTACGGGAGAGCTCGAAGCCATCGTGGACGGCAGGCAGATTACGGCCATCCGCACTGCGGCAGTCAGCGCAGCGGCGACGAAGCTGCTTGCTCGCGAAGACGCGGCAGCGCTTGCGGTCATTGGGACCGGCGAGCAAGCGCGCAGTCATATTGAAGCGATGCTGCTCGTGCGGCCCATTAAGCGCATTGCGATATGGGGGCCGAACCCGGCCCATGCGGCGCAGCTTAAGCTGGAGACCGAGCAGCGCTTCGGCGCGCACGTCATCGTAGAAACGATGACGACTGCGGAGCAAGCGGTGGCCGAGGCCGATATTATTTGCACCGTTACGGCATCAACGACCCCTGTTATCCAAGGAGAATGGGTCAAGGATGGCGCACATGTCAACGCGGTAGGGGCATGCCGAGCGAAGGACAGGGAGCTGGACTCCGAGCTCGTGCGGCGTTCGGAGCTGTATGTTGACCGCAGGGAATCTGCCGTAAATGAAGCAGGCGATTACCTTATTCCGCTTGCGGAAGGCGTGATTACGGAGGCGCATATTCGAGGCGAGCTTGGCGAACTGTTGACAGGCAGCGAGCAGGGGCGAAGCTCGGAACAAGCGATTACCTTGTTCAAGGCGCTTGGACTGGCGAGCGAGGATTTGGCGGCAGCTGGTTTTATATGGAAAGAAGCGATTCGTTTACATAAAGGCACACCAATTGACTTGTAGGAGAGGGAATTCAGCATGAATCACCAACCAGAGGGACTGTACCCTTTCCCGTTATCGGCGGAGGAAGAAGAGCGAGCAAGACAGCTGCATGAGCAGATGATCATCATTGATCTGCTGTTCCAAGGACCGCTGTCACCGAAGGCGATACCTGCGGAGGTATCCGAACAATTGCGCGAACAATGCGAACCTTATCGGGATCAACCGATGGAATACAGCATGATGCCAGCCAAACTCATCAAAGGCATGATTGCCCGCGGGGGGCTTGCTGAGTTCAAAGAAGAATGGTACCGCTCCGGCATTACAGCTGGTAATCGGGAGCTCGATCTATCGAGCCCGGAGAGCGTCGTCACGAGCATGGGCGACGTGCAGCGCCAGTTCGATGCCGTGGACTGGCTGGATAAAGCGCTGACGGCTGAGGATATTCGAGAGGCCAAGCGCAGCGGACGGAAAGCCGGCATCGTAACGGCGCAGGAGAACGATGGCCTGGGCAAAAACTTGGATTTGCTCGATACGCTTCATCACTTCGGACTCCGAATTCTACAACTGACGTACAACAATCAGAACTATGTGGCTTCCGGCTGCATGGAACCTTCGGACGGAGGCGTAAGCAAATTCGGTGCGCGTTTCATCGGCCGTATGAACGAGCTCGGCATTATCGTCGATACAAGTCACTGCGGCAAACAAACGACGCTTGATGCGTGCAGCCTATCCGCTCAGCCTGTTATTGCTTCGCATACCGGAGCTGAAGCCATATACGGGCATGCTCGCTGCAAAAGCGATGAGGAAATAAAGGCGATTGCCGCAACAGGCGGCGTTATCGGTGTGTTCGCCATGCCATGGTTCGTACACGGCGATCCGAACGATACGACGATGGAGCATGTGCTCCATCATATCGACTATATTGTGCGGCTCGTTGGCGTCGATCATGTCGGCATCGGTACCGACTGGCCGATGAGTGATGTGGAATGGGCGCTTGTCCATTTCAAGGAGCATGTGGCGCCGATGCTTGGTTTTGCCAAAGGGGACGGGCCTTCCACGGAGACGGTGAAGGGGCTGGAGAAGTACAGTCATTTTATCAACTTTACGCGGGGTTTGGTTGCCAGAGGGTATCGGGACGAAGAAATCGCGAAGATTATGGGCGGCAATTGGCTGCGCGTGTTTGAGCAGGTATGGGGATAGGGGGCAGCGAGACGAGTATGAGTAAACGACTACAAGAGACAACGTTTAAGCTCTATTGTGCAGGCGTGTATGAAGGACGGATTCGATTTACGGCAGATAAGATTATGCATGCCAAGGTAGATGCAAGACGTCGGACGCAAATGCAGGAAAATGTACTGTCGGAGCAGGCTCCCTACATGCTGCCCTTGCAGCGAATCAAGCAGTTCCTTGATCAGTACGAGGGAGCGGCTTGGAGCGGGGAAGAGGTTAAGCTGGCGAACGGAGACGTGTATCGTCAGCATATCCGCTATACCGCTGGCATGGATGGCCGTGAAGTAACTTCGCAAGTGTGGGCGCGGCGGCTGGATACGGCAATGGATGTGGTGACGGTGGATGGACGCGTCATTGGCTTCGTGGCACCGAACCGGTACGGGATGGAAATTCTCGTTGCCGAAGGTTATGAGGCGCTGACTCCGCTGGTGATCTACGATTCGCCAACGTTATCGCAGGCACGATATGGCATTCAGGAGCTGGGAACGGACTTAATCCCGATGCGGGATGGCGTTCGTCTTGCGACGGATGTATATCTGCCAGAGGGCATCGAACCCGGGGCGAAGCTGCCGGCCATTCTGATTCGTACCTGCTATGACCGCCATATGAAGAAGGATCAGCTGAAACGCTGGGCGAACAAAGGCTACGCTGTCGTCAATCAGGATGTCCGCGGACGGGCAGATTCGGAAGGGGAGCTTGTGCCGTTCTATTACGAGCGGGATGACAGCTCTGACACGATCGATTGGATTATTGCGCAAGACTGGTCGGACGGTAACGTTGGCATGTGGGGCGCATCGTACCTCGGTTATGTCGTTACGGCTGCAGCCACCAGCGGACATCCGAATTTAAAGGCCGTCGTTAACGAGGTTAACGTAGGCTCACCGTTCGTGGATACGGTGCGTAAGGGCGGCACGGTATGCTCGTGGCCCTTGCTGTGCTGGACGCTGGCGCAGTCGGTGGGGACGCGGACGGACTTTAATATCTTCGCGGGGATTACGGTGAATCCGGAGAAGGCTGTCGATGCGAGGCCGATCCGCGACATTCCGCAGCAAATGATCGGACGAGCATCCGGGCCCTGGGACTTGTGGAGCGAGCATCCGGAGTACGATGATTTCTGGCGGAACTGCACGTACTCCGAGCGAGGCCATCAGGTGAAGGCGCCGATGTTCGTTATCTCCGGTTGGTACGATGGCGATAGTGCAGGCGTCTCGGAAACGTGGCGCATGCTGACAGAGCATGATGTGCCGAACCGCAAGCTGTGGCTCGGACCATGGGAGCATGGCCCGAACCGGGCACGGGATCTCATGGGCGTAAGCTTCAGCAACGAAGCGGTCGTTTATGATTATGATGTGAACGTGCTGCGCTGGTTCGATCGTTTCCTTAAAGGCATGGACAACGGCATCGACCGGGAGCCGAGAGCCGCTTATTATGTGGTCGGAACCAATGAATGGCGGACCTCTGAGGATTGGACGCCTGTTGAAGCGGAGATGCGCAGCTTCTACCTAGGCAGCGGCGGCCGAGCGAATTCGAGTCTCGGCGATGGCGTGCTGGGAGCCGCGCCTGCGACGGCAGCTCAGTCGGAGCCGGATTCGTATCTGTACAATCCGGATGAGCCTGTGGCAGACAGCGGGGAGCGAGAGCCGGAGAATATGCGCAAGCATGAGCTGCGCAGCGATATCCTTGTCTATACAGGCGAGGCGTTGACGGAGGAGCTGACCGTTGCCGGCGAGTTGTCTTGTGAGCTGTATGCGGCGAGCGCAGGCGTCGATACGGATTGGGTCGTGACGCTGAGCGACGTAGATGAGAAGGGTAACTCCATTCGACTTTCCAACTATATCGTGAGGGCCAAGTATCGCAATGGCTTCGATGTACCTGAACTGCTAACGCCGGGCAAGATAGAGAAGTATACGATCTTCCTGCAAAATATTGCGCATACGTTCAAAGCGGGACATCGCATTCGATTCACGATCACGTCCTCGAGTAAGCTCGTTGCCTTCCCGAACACGAATACCGGCCTGAATCCATACGACGATCCGCAGCCGGTGATCGTAAAGCAGACGATCTATCACTCGGCTGAATATCCGAGCAGAGTGCTGCTGCCTGTACTTTAGACCTAGCCAAAGACCGAATCTGCCAACCGGCGGATTCGGTTTTTTTAATGCTGCAATCGACAGTAGTCCCGAGCTGTTGACCACTTTGCAGCGCGAAATGACAGTTTAGGCCATTTTTCCTAACATTATTAAAATAATTTCGCATTTTGAAGGCGTTTTCATATTTTTGTGTAGAAATTTGTAAGGCTTCCATAGTATTTTTATACTAATAGATAAATTTGCATACCGTCGGATGTTCTAGAAACTAGGGGAATGGGGATCCATTTATGTTAAAAGAACAAATGAGATATTCACGTCTCGCGAATTTAACGAAGCTAATCAATACGAAGCTTGAGCTGCGTGAAGTGTTGGAGCATGTGACAACGGCGATATCCGAGGAAATTGTACGCTGCAATTCGGTAGGTATCTATTTGCCTCAGGAGGACGGCACATTCCGCGGTTATGTCGGCAAGCCGAGCGTCATCAACGGCTGGACCATCGATATGCATGTCATCGATACCGAGATGGATTTGCTGGCCAAAGAAGTCATTGAAACGAAAAAAACGATCTATATCCCCGACACCTCCCGAGATACGCGTCCTGACCCGCGAGCTGTGCAAGGTTTTCAAATAAAATCCCTGCTGGTACTCCCCATTTCGTTCGAGCAAGAGCTGTTTGGACTTGTATTTTTATTCGACTATGGGATTCCGATGAACCTGACTCACTCTGAGATTCAGACGGTTGAAGCTTATGTGAATATGGCGGCTGTTGCGATTCAAAATGCCAAGAACTTAACGCATAAAGAAAATCTGATTTCCGAGAAGCAGCTGCTCCTTGATGTGACGCGTGATTTGGCGATGTGCTCCACGATGCAGGAGAGCTTGGACAGCTGTTTCTTCTATCTGGGCAAGGTGCTCGATAATTACAACATCGGCGTCCATCTCTTGGACCCCATTACGGAGAGTCATATTCGGCCGGCGAAGCTGAGCAAGAACAGCGACTGGACGGAAGAAGACTGGATTGAAGCCCATAGCAAAATCCGCATTGACGAGAGCAACGACCCGGTGATCCAAGAGGTCATTCGGACGAAGAAGGCTGTGCTGATCCCGGATGTCTTCGCAGATGAACGGCCTAACCATGAAGTATGCCGCAATTTTGGCATGAAGGGGATGCTCGTGCTGCCGATCGTCTCGATGGGCGAGGTATTGGGGGTTATTCCGGTCGTGAATTTGGAGGAAGGCAGCTTTGTCTTCTCGGAAGCGACTATTCAGCTCGGGCAGTCGATTGTCGATGCGACCGCTTCGACGTTATCGAACCTGCTCTACATGGAGAAGCAAGAAATCATTATCAAAGAGAGAACCTCGGAAGTTACGGTGAAGAACAAGGAGCTTGAACGTGTCGTGACGGAGCTGCGGCAGCTCAGCCGAGAGAAGGAACTGATCCTTAACTCGGCCGGCGAGGGCATCTTCGGCTTGGATCTTGATCGTAAGATTACATTCTGTAATCCGGCTGGCATCGCCATGTTAGGTTATGATTCAAGCCAAGAGATCATCGGACAGGACTCCTGCACCATTGTGACGGGCCAAGATCCTCCGACCGGAAGCGATGGCAATTGGAACCGGCATTATCAGGATGAGAAGTTCTGCAGAAAAGATAAATCCGTCTTCCCGGTTGAATATGTGATCTCCTCCATCCGAGAAGGTAACGAAATCGTAGGGGAAGTTGTAACTTTCAAAGATATTACGCAGCGGAAACAGATGGAAGAAGAGATCAAATATCGCGCGTATTTCGACAGCTTGACCGATTTGCCCAATCGCCTTCTGCTGAAGGACAGGCTGAATCAAGGGCTGACACAAGCTCAGATCAATAACGAGAAGCTAGCGGTGCTGTACCTGGATTTGGATCGCTTCAAGTTTATTAACGATTCAATGGGTCACAGCTACGGCGACCTCTTGCTGCGGGATGTGGCCAAACGGCTCAGTGACTGCGTGCCGCTGGGAGCGACAGTTTCGCGGCAGGGCGGCGACGAGTTCACGATCTTCTTGCCTAATATTAAAAACGAGAACGAAGTGCTGAAGGTTGTCCAGCTGGTTGTCGATTCCTTCACGGATCCGTTCCAGCTGCTGGACAATGAGATCTACATGAAGGCAAGCATCGGCATCAGCCTCTATCCGGACAACGGGGATACGAGCGAAACCTTAATCAAGAACGCGGACACGGCCATGTACAAATCCAAGGAAATTTCGGGAAACAGCTATCATTTCTTCAGCGAGGGCATGGACACCAGAACGTTCGAGCGCGTGAAGCTGGAGAACGATCTCTATAAGGCGCTTGATCAGAATGAGCTTGAGATTTATTACCAGCCGCAAATCAACTACAAAACGAAGCGGATTGTCGGTGTTGAAGCGCTGCTCAGATGGAATCATCCGAAGAGAGGCCTTATTGCGCCGGATCAGTTCATTCCGATTGCAGAAGAGACGGCATTAATCGTACCGATCGGCGAATGGGTGCTTAGAGAGGCATGCAGGCAGTTAAAGGAATGGCAGAACCTTGGCTATCCGCTGTTCCGGATGTCGGTCAATTTGTCTGTTCGTCAGTTTGAACAGAACAATTTGTTCTCGATGATCAATAACGTACTCAGGGAAGTTGGATTGTCTCCCGAGCATTTGGAGCTGGAGCTCACCGAGAACCTGATCATCAAGAATCGGGAATTGACGCTCAAAACAATGAAGGAGCTCAAGGGGCTCGGCATCAAGATCGCCATCGACGACTTCGGAACGGGGTACTCGTCACTTGGCTACTTGAAGAGCTTGCCGATCGATACGCTCAAGATCGACAAATCATTCATGCAGGATATCACCAACGACGATGACAATGCGGCCATTACGAACATTATTATTACGCTGGCACAGAACTTGAACTTAAGCGTTATCGCTGAAGGTGTTGAAACCCAGCAGCATGTTCAATTTCTATTTGCCCGTGACTGTTACTTAATGCAAGGCTATTACTTCAGTCGCCCTATGAAGGCGGAGGATATTGCAGAACAATTTCTTCATATTTAATGCGATTGGGAGGCTGGAGACATGAGAGCAGCAGGGGCGGTATTGGAGTTTTTACGGGAAAATGGGGTGAAGCATCTATTCGGAATTCCGGCAGGCTCCGTTAATGCATTCTTCGATGAGTTATATGACATGCCGGAAATCGAACCCATTGTTACAAAGCATGAAGGCGCAGCTTCGTATATGGCTGCGGCCTACGCCAAATACACCGGCCAGCTGAGCGTAGCTATCGGCTGCAGCGGGCCGGGCGCAACGAATTTGGTGACAGGCGCTGCTAACGCGATGCGGGAGCATCTGCCGGTTTTGTTTATTACCGGGGCTGTTCCCGTCAGCACAATGGGATTGAATGCTTCGCAGGAGCTTGATGTCGCTCCTGTATTTCGTCCCGTGACCAAGTATAGTGTGTTGGTCACGGAAGCGAAGGATCTGCTTCGTGAAGTAGCCAGAGCCTGCCAAATCGCCATCTCCGGCGTGCCGGGACCTGTTCACGTGGCGATTCCGATAGACGTTCAGCATGCGGATATCGGCAACCCGATCCTACCGCCCTTACTCCCGCGCAAACCGATGATTCCTCAGCTTACTACGATAGAGACAGCGGCGAAAGCGCTGCGGAAGAGGCAGAAAGGCTGCATCTTTGTCGGACAAGGGGTTAGGGGTTCGGTGGAATCCTTGATTGAGCTGGCAGAGCTGCTGGCATGGCCGATCGTCACAACGCCGCAGGCCAAAGGCTATATTCCGGAAAGCCATCCTTTGTATGTCGGCGTGTTTGGCTTCGCCGGCCATGAAGCGGCTTCGGCTTTGATTGCCGAGGATGACGGCGGCGCATTGCTAATTGTGGGCTCCAGCTTAGGCGAGACCGCTACGAACAACTACAATACGAATCTGACTAAGGGCCGTTATACGGTGCAGCTGGATTTTGACGAAACGGTGTTTAATCGCAAATATAAGATTGATCTGCCTATTCTTGGCGACATCCATTTGAGCTTGCTGATGTTGATCGAAGAGCTTAGAGCGCTTGGAGCTTCGGGCCAGAGAAGGGAAGTTGACGTAGTTAAAGAGCAGCACTGGCCGCTTCTTAATGCAGCCGAAGACTATAACACAAGAAATGTGCTGCTGAACATTCAAGAGTGCCTCCCAACGGATATGCGGTATACGGTAGATATCGGAGAGTTCATGTCCTACGTCATTCATTATATGAAGGTGCGGGATTGGGATTCGTACAACATCAATGTTCACTTCGGGGCGATGGGAACGGGGATTGCATCGGCGATCGGCTCCAAATTGGCGGAACCGGATCGTCCGGTGGCGTGCATTACAGGAGACGGCTGTTTCTTCATGCACGGGATGGAAATCCTGACAGCCAAGGAATTGGGATTGCCGATCTTGTTTATTGTGGTTAATAATGCCCGATTGGGTATGGTGTATCACGGGCATTCGCTGCAATTTAAGCGGACCCATCCTTCCTTCGAGCAGGAAGCCGTCAGTATCGCGGGAATGGCTGCTGCGATGGGGATACCGAGCTACCGCATTAACGGGATGGACGATATCCGTTCCGAGCTTATTGAGCCGTTAACGGCATTAAAGGGACCGGCGATTCTAGAGGTAGCCTTAAAGGACAACAGCACCCCCCCGATGGGGGATCGCGTTAAGTTTCTCTCATCCTTCGGCAAGTAGAAGCAGTGTTAGAGGTGAGCGCAGACGGTTCGAATGGTTGCCATAACCGATTTCATCGTTTGACCCTTAAAGGCGTCCGGAACAGGTTCGCCGTGGGGGCTTGCGTATGAACAAGTTCGAGCTTCCACATCGCAGGTGAACCCCAAGCTGACCAAGGCTTCCAGCAGCTCCTGCGGCAGCTGCGCGGTGCCGGCGTGCTCCGCATAATAGGGGGTGGGGTAAATGCTCACTCCTACGTCATCGGTCCCTGTGTGGACGACGAACAAGTCCCGTTCATGCCGCAGCATCCATTGCCCTTTGGAATAGAGGGAAATTCGAGCCTGCTCCAGTGCTGATAAAGCATCCAGATTAATCGCGAACGTTTCATTGATCATCCTGCGCACCTCTGTGCCAGTCACTGAACCAGCGGCCTGCTGGAGGAACGCATCCAATACGTCTCGCGGCAGAGGCGATACCTGAAGGGTTTCGAGATTGAAGTTGAAAATGCGCTGGATGATTGCGATCAGATCAGAGCTGTTGATTCCTTCATGATGTGCGTCAAGGAGCTTGTCCATTTGTGCGGCTTTCGTCATCCGATATCTTAACCACCTTTACCGTTGGATAGTGCCATCTAACTATTTATTCGGCAATTAATGGATAAAACTAAAGGTCGCCTTTCAAAGCGACGATTTACCAGTAGAGCTGGGCCGATTATTCGGCTTAGCTT
Organism: Paenibacillus sp. J22FR21; assembly: GCF_056269135.1. Lineage (NCBI taxonomy): Bacteria > Bacillati > Bacillota > Bacilli > Caryophanales > Paenibacillaceae > Paenibacillus > Paenibacillus sp. J22FR21. The sequence continues at coordinate 517,691 of NZ_JBWDNJ010000005.1, read as the reverse complement.
TTTTTTGTTGACGACTTCAGGGAAAGATGTTAGATTGGTTTTACACAATTAAATTGCATGCAATTAAAATGACAAGGGAGAGATTAGACATGGAAACATTATATACGGCAATCGCAACAGTAGAGGGCGGACGGAATGGCAAGATAACTTCCTCCGACGGTGTGCTTAATCTGGATTTACGTATGCCGAAGTCGCTGGGCGGTAACGGTGAAGAAGGTACAAATCCGGAGCAGCTGTTCGCAGCAGGCTACTCGGCTTGCTTTGACAGTGCATTGAACTTGGTGGCTCGCTCGCAGAAGGTCCAGCATTCCGGCACGGATGTAACTGCGCACGTGAGCATCGGCAAAGATGCGGAAGGCGGATTCGGGCTGGCTGTACAGCTTCACGTGAACATCGATGGCGTGGAGCAGCACACGGCGGAAGAGCTGGTCAAAGCGGCGAAAGGCGTATGTCCGTACTCCAAAGCAACACGCGGAAATATCGAAACGAAGCTTGTTGTAAATGGACAGCCTGTAGGCTAACACTTCGATTGTACTTGTGCCATTCCCAAAAAAATGCTATAAAAAAGAGAGTGTTTAGCACTCCGAAAGCTAGAGTGCTAACGACATGACTGCGACATTTTTTGGGAGGGTATCGACTAATGATCAAGCAAGAGTTTAAGGCAGAGTCCAAGCGACTGCTCGAAATGATGATTAATTCCATCTACACGCAGCGAGAAATCTTCTTGCGGGAGCTGATCTCCAATGCGAGTGATGCCATCGATAAGATTTACTACAAGGCATTAACGGATGATAACCTGGTATTTAACCAGGCTGATTATTATGTGAAAGTGACGGCCGATAAGGAAGCACGCACGCTCACGCTCACGGATACCGGTATCGGTATGACGCAAGAAGAGCTGGAGAACAATCTTGGCGTCATCGCGAAGAGCGGCTCTCTGGCGTTCAAGAAAGATAATGAAAGCAAAGATGGCCATAACATTATCGGCCAGTTCGGTGTTGGCTTCTATGCAGCGTTCATGGTAGCGGACCGCGTGACGGTAACCAGCCGTGCACTTGGCAGCGACGAAGCGTTCAAGTGGGAATCCGAAGGGGCGGACGGCTACACGATCGCGCCAGGCGAGAAGGCGACCGTCGGCACAGAGATCGTGCTCCACATCAAGCCGAACACAGAAGACGACAACTATGACGAGTTCCTTGAGGAATACCGTCTGCGCACCGTCATCAAGAAGTACTCGGACTTCATTCGTTACCCGATCAAGATGGATGTGAAGGGACAACGTCCGAAAGCGGGCAGCGAGGGCGAAGAAGAGGCTGAACTGGAATCGTATGTGGAAGAGCAAACCGTGAACAGCATGGTGCCGATCTGGCGCAAGAATAAGAGCGAGCTGACTGCAGCAGATTACGAGCAGTTCTACAATGAGAAGCGTTACGGCTTCGATAAGCCGCTCAAGCATATCCATATCAGTGCAGACGGCGCGGTTGTATACCAAGCGATTCTGTACATTCCGGAGAGCACGCCGTTCGATTACTACACGAAGGAATACGAGAAAGGACTTGAGCTCTATTCCAACGGCGTTCTGATCATGAATAAATGCGCGGATCTGCTGCCGGACTACTTCAGCTTCGTCAAAGGGATGGTCGATTCCGAGGATCTGTCGCTGAACATCTCCCGTGAGATGCTGCAGCATGACCGTCAGCTGACGCTCATCGCGAAGAACATTAAGAACAAGATCAAGAGCCAGCTGCAAAGCCTGCAGAAGGACGAGCGCGACAAGTACGAAACCTTCTACAAAGCATTCGGTCGCCAACTGAAATTCGGCGTGTACAGCGACTACGGCATGAACAAGGACACGCTGCAGGATCTGCTGCTGTTCCACTCTTCCAAGGAGAAGAAGCTGGTTTCGCTGGACGAATACGTGTCGAGAATGCCTGAAGACCAGAAGTTTATCTACTACGCTGCAGGTGATTCCATCGAGCGGATCGAGAAGCTTCCGGCTATCGAGGTTGTTTCGGACAAGGGCTATGAAATTCTCTACTTCACCGACGATATCGATGAGTTCGCAATCAAGTCGATCATGAGCTACAAAGAGAAGCAGTTCAAGTCCGTCTCGAGCGGCGATCTCGGTATTGAATCGGATGCGGATAAGGATGGGCAGGATGCAGAAGAGAGCGGCAGCAAAGAGCTGTTCGAGCAAATGCAAACGATCCTTAGCGGCAAAGTAATCAAAGTTAAAGCGTCGAAGCGTCTGAAGAGCCACCCAGTGTGCCTCTCCAGCGAAGGCGAAGTATCCATTGAGATGGAGAAAATCCTGAAGGCGATGCCGAACAACCAAGACGTGCAGGCGGAGAAGGTGCTTGAGATTAACGTCAATCACCCGGTATTCCAATCGCTGAAGGAAGCGGCCGACAAGGATGCGGAGAAGCTGAACCTGTATACACAGCTGCTTTACAACCAAGCGCTGCTGATTGAAGGCTTGCCGATTCAAGATCCGGTTGCTTTTACCAATGCGATTTGCAAAGTAATGGTATAGAAATGAGAAAGAGACCTCGTGTGAGGTCTCTTTTTTCGTGCGATCTTATTTAGTTCGCAGCTTGAGCAGCTTGCTCAATTCTCACCGCGTTGGCTGGTTCATCCCATGTGACATGGGCACCGAGCGTCTCCGATAGGAGGCGAAGCGGGACGAACACGCTGTCGTTCACGAAGACCGGCTTCTCTTGCGAAGGCACGACGCTGCCGTTAAGCGTGGTGCGGCCGGTGACGGAGTTCAGCACAATCGTAGAAGTGGCATTCTTCGCAATGACGGATCGGGTTGGGATATCCCAGCGAACCTCCGCCCCCATTTGCTGAAAAACTCCCCGTATCGGCACATAAGCCGAGTTATGAAGCAGCAACGGCGGCATGGTCAGCTCGGTTTCTTGGTCATTGAGGTAGACGGCAATTGGCTTTCTCACGAATTGCGGTGTCTTGATTTCCGTTTCCAGTGCGCCAAGCCCGGTTTGCCCATATTGATTAGCTCCCCATGACATGACATGGCCATCTTGTAAGCGAACGAGATGGTTAAGACCGGAAGAAGAAATCGAAACTGCGCCTGTGATGCCGGGCACTTGTGCAGCATGAGGAATGCCGTGATGGTCTACGGTCCAGGTCCATACCGTACCGTCGGCTTTAACGGCAGCATCCATACTAATGGAGACGATATCTGTCAGCCCCGGTACTTGAAATGGCTTCAACATCGTTCGCTCCGGCTGATACCACGCTTGATTGGTCCACATCCATACCGTACCGTCAGCGCGCAGCGCCGTTCCATAGAATTGATCGATATCCATGGCGGTATATTCGCCGTCTCCCTTGACCATGGAAGGCTTGCGAATGACATCCGACTTTCCGCCGCCGTAAGCTTCCAGCCCCCAAACCCAAATCTCGCCGCCATTGCCCAGCGCAGCAGACGTGTACATCCCGGCCGCGATGGAGACGATGGAGGGCAGATTCTCTATTTGCACCGGCTTTAAGGCATTTTGACGCGAATCGTTGCCTAGCTGCCCTTTCTCATTGCCGCCGAACCCCCAGACGGTTCCATCTTGTCGCAGCACAAGGCTGTGGTTATCACCGGCAGAAACCATGATGATATCGGACAATCCATTCACTTTAATCGGGGAAGTGGTAATCGCCGTAGTCTGTTTGTCATTCCCAAGCTGTCCATGCTCATTGCCCCCGACTGACCAAACGGAGCCGTCATCCTGCAGAAACAAGGCATGCCGGTATCCACCGGAAACTCTGGTCACATGATCCAAATGTAATTGCATAGGTGTATAGGCGGGAGTCGTAGCTCCATTACCGATCGAGGCGGTGCCTCCGCCCCATGCCCAAACGCTGCCGTCCGACTGTACCGCATAGGAGCTATGCGCGCCGGAGTCCATCTGCGTGATAGCGGTGAGAAGCTTGTCTGAGGCATTTCCGTCAGCAGCAGCTGCCATAGTTGGGGTCAATAACGATATCGTGAGCATTACACCCAGCAAAGCTCTTCTAGGTGATTGCCGGTAGCTCTTCTTAGTCATTGAAGTCATTGAGCACACTCCTCTTGATAAACGTTAACCATTTGACGCAGCTAACGGACCAGAAGTTTCAGGCGGCGTGCATGCAATGTGAAAAAAGCGACCTTCCCTCGGTAAGGAACAAGTCCCGAGATAAGATCGCTGTTATTGGTAAACCATCCGGCTGAGCTTATTGCAATGTATTCGAGGCGCCGTATGGGAACTGACTGGAATAGCCGTTGAACTGCTGGTAAGCTTCGTCGAGTTTCGTCTGCTCTTCGGCTTCCAGCTTGTAATGTCCCTTGCGGAACATCAGCTCGAAGATCTCGTGCTGGCATTGATGCGTCTCAGTCAGCACCGTCATAATATCCTGATGGAGGGAGGTATGACTGGCTTCATTGGCTGCGATGCTGAAGCTGTCACCCAAATACTTTTCCGTCGCCAGGATATCGTTGATGCGGTCGCGATCCGTTAACTCGGGGCCTTTTACCTGCGGCTCATAGGGCGGTTTCGGATTTTGGATCGAATTCTGATTGTTCGGGCTCACGATCGGTGTACCTCCTTTCTAATGTTGGGGAACGTTCTTCATTTCCTGCGTGTTGTTGTTCTGCAGATGCTTGAGCAGAAGGGTATAGTGGCGTTCATGCATCTTGCCTGCTTTATGAATGGCTTGGCCGATTTCAGGGTCAGAGCATTCTCGGGCAAAATGGCTGCATTTCTTCATGGCCAGAAGAAGCCAGGACAATTGGTCTTTCAAATAAGACGCGTCTTTGGTTGTAATGACTTTGGGCGGCACCGGCATGATGCCTGCCTGCTGCTGAGTGGATTGCGTTTGCTGCACGTGAAATGACCTCCTTTACGTATTCCCGTATAGCTTGCGCAATTCCGCCAAAATAACTCCGTGCCTCCGTGATTCACTTTTATTGCCATGGTAACTTATGACGATTTTAAGCTTTTCTTAAGATTTAGCTTCTATAGTGATGGGATGTGATGATGCGAAACGAGAAGTCACGGTGTGGAAGCCGCGACTAAACATACAGACCATACAACAAAGGGGTGCAGCATAATGGACAACAACTTAGAAACGACATCGATGACGCCCAGAAGGCGAACTTCCCATCCTGTGCAACGCACAAAGAAACGTTGGCAGCGAACGGTCAAGCGGTTGTCTGCCTTACTGGTTGTGGCCGTGCTGGCTGGCAGCGGATGGTTCTACCTGACGCCATCCGGCTCCGATATTCGGTACATGATGGCGGATACGCTGATTACGAGCAAGCATCGTTATTTGGCGAAATATTTGATCGGACAAGCAGAGCTAGATAACCGTGTAGCGGCGTATAACGAGCAGTTCGATGCGATGGCAGACGTCAAAGATAATCATAATGTCAATCTGGCCTCACACCCGAAGGGGACGGTGACGATTGAGCCGATTTCGCGTAAAGGGTTTAAAGGCTATTTGATGTATGTGCATGATCCGAAAATGATCCGTGTCGTCACGACCAGCATTGTCGGTTCAGGCGAACGAGTGGAGAGCATGGTGAAGCGGACAGGTGCCATTGCCGGCGTGAACGGCGGCGCATTCGATGATCCGAACTGGAGTGGTAATGGGTTTAAGCCGGCCGGTATCGTCATGTCCGGCGGGAAAGTGCTGTATAAAGGCAACGGTATGAATGCGAAAGTGAATGTGGTCGGTATTGACCGCAACGGTTTGATGGTGGCGGGTCGTTATTCGCCTAAACAGCTGCTAGCCATGGGGGTTTCGGATGCGGTAACCTTCCAGCCCAAATTTATCGTGAACGGCAAAGGCCTTATTAAGAGCGAGGCCGACGGCTGGGGAATCGCGCCTCGTACTTGTATGGCGCAGCTGGAAGACGGCACGATCGTATTCGTCGTAATCGACGGGCGCCAGCCTGGCTATTCGGTCGGTGCAACGTTGTATGATGTGCAGAAGATTTTGCTTGAGAAGGGTGCCGTGACGGCTGCGAATTTGGATGGCGGTTCATCCACGGTCATGGTGAAGGATGACGAAGTAGTCAATAAACCTTCAAGTAAGTACGGCGCGCGTTACTTGCCAACGGCTTTTCTCGTATTCGATCATCCCGAGGATGTGAAGCTGCCGAATATTTGGGCGGGCATCGACATGAATAACTTCGACTCTTCGAAGAAGCGTACGCAGCAGCAGGCCTCATAATTCTTTTGTTGGCAAATGCCTTCGTGTCCCCTATTGTGTGGTGGACATGGAGGCTTTTTATATATGGGTCGGTCGCTATTTTGAGGATAAATCCCAGTTTGCGCGCACATAGTATAAGGTGTTGAATGGATGAACAGGAGGAACGCATGTGGTTGTGGTATGGCGCTGCTCGGCAGTTCTGCTGTGCTTTTGCCTGTTATGCGGGTTTCAGCTGCCGAAGAAAGACCGTTATTTCTATGAGAGCCGGGGGGATATCATATGGGAGGTGCCGCTCAATGAGAAGAAGATTGCGCTCACCTTCGATGATGGTCCCTATCCGGAAATGACGAATGACATACTGGATCTGCTTAAGCTGTACAATGCCAAAGCGACGTTCTTCGTACTGGGTTACCGTGTCAAAGAATTTCCGGAACTAATTAGGCGAGAAGTCGCGGAAGGTCATGAGGTTGCCAATCATACATATAGCCATGCTTTTCTGACGAAGGGCACCGCGCTCTCGACGATTCAGAATGAGATTATGCAGACGGAGGATTCGCTGGTCGCGCTGACCGGCAAGAAGCCGCATTTATTCCGTCCTCCGGGCGGCTTCTACAGTGATCAGACGATTCAAGTTGCACGCAAGCTCGGCTACACGACAGTGCTCTGGTCCTGGCATCAGGATACCAGCGATTGGCGCAGTCCGGGCGTGAATTATATTGTGCGCAAGGTGCTCAAGAATGCAAGGAACGGGGATATTGTTCTGCTCCATGACTATATTCCCGGTTCTATCCATACAGTGAAGGCGCTGCGGATTATCCTTCCGGAGCTTGCGCGGCGAGGGTTTAAGTTTGTCACCGTATCGGAGCTAATCGAAGAGAAAGCACATGCATATCCGTAACAAAATGCGTAAATCTGCGTACCCATAACACAAATGTACCTTTGAGGTGGGTGAACGGTTTTGGAAACCAAGACAGTCAGGGAAACGCGGTGCTTCAAAGTGTCACGGGTGTTTCCGACGGATGTCAACAATCACAATACGCTGTTTGGCGGGAAGCTGATGTCGTATATCGACGATATTGCTTCGATTTCCGTCTCGAAGCTGTGCCGAGCTACGGCGGTAACGGCCTCAACGGATTCCGTCGATTTCTTGCAGCCGATACGCCCAACCGACTCGGTCTCGCTGGAATCGTTCATCACGTGGACGGGCACGAGCTCGATGGAGGTCTTCGTGAAGGTTATCCGCGAGGACCTAAGAAGCGGTGACCGCAAAATCGCCGCGACCGCTTTTCTCACCTTCGTAGCGCTGGATGAGAACAACCGTCCGACAGGCGTTCCGGAGATTGTGCCGGAGACGGAGGAAGAGAAGAAGCTGCACGAAACCGCCGAGCGCCGCGCCGAAATGCGAAAGCACCGCAGAGAAGAAAGCAAGAAATTCGCGGATTTCTTGCTGACGAAGTATCCGTGGGAGTAGCTTGTTTCTGCTAGTATGCTTTTGATCGCCAGTGAACGTCTATTTCCGCTTTCTGCGGAAGTGGGCGTTCATTTTGTTGAGGAATGTTGCTTTTCCGGCAACATTTCGCCTCCAAATAACTAAAAGCTCCCAGGACCACACATCCTCCGAAACGCGGCAGAATCGAGCAAAGAGTAGCTCCCACGACTACTGCTGGTACGCTTCATGCGCACATTCCGCCCAATTCCCGCATAAGCAGTTCCCTAGTTACCCCAGTCATTCACCTATTCCGCCGACCGACCACCAAAGTAGCTTCCTAGGCACTCTCATACTCGAATAAGTCGAATCTCTGCGACTTCGAGCCAGCAGCAACTTGCGATTTATCGCCAAACATCCGCGACTCCATCGGAATTAGTGAAACGTTTCGCAATTCCGCCTCATTATCCCATTTTCGCAGCTGATTTTCCCTGTATAAACGACACTTAAACAAGCAATCTTAATTTTGGTCACTATCATATAAGAAATGATCCGTATTCATCTTGAAAGCGCTTCATGTATAGTGTGGATATAGAAATGAAGGAGGTAGACGGATACCTGATACGCACGCGATCTTCATTGGGAAGCGCATTCAATAGCGAAGCGTTGAAGAAACTCCCGGTCTTTGAAACGTTTCTATTCTGTGTAGAAGCAAGTCGTGCGAACGCTAAGCTCATGAGTCGGAGTTACTCAGCAATTGGCCTAAAGTAAAGTTTGGAAATAGCGGATTTGCACCATTACTTCAAGTAAACAGGGGGATTTTAAAGATGAAAAAGAATTACAAAGTTAAGCTTGCCTCTCTTACATTGTGTCTATCGTTATCGCTATCACTCGCAGCTTGTGGAAACAACAACAATAATAGCGGTTCTTCCGATTCAAATGAAACCGCTGACATCTCCAAACTGCTGGATCCGAACTCGGAGCCCAAAGATCCTGGCAAATATTCGCCGGCCATTGAAGTAACGACGGTTCATACGAACAACGGCGTTCTGCAAAATATGCCCAAAGATATCACGATTGAAAACAACATTTATACAAAGACTTGGGAAGAGAAGCTTGGCATCAAGCTGAAATATAATTGGACTTCACCCGCCGAGCAAGCCGAAGAGAAGATGAACCTGATGATTGCAAGCGGCGACTTGCCTGACTTCTTCTATGTAACGCCTCCACAATTCGAGAAGCTTGCATCGACCGGCCAACTGGAGGATATTACGAAAGTCGTTCAAGACTATGCGTCTAAATATACCAAGCAGTATTTGACAGGCGACTACTTGGGATTGCTTGAAGGCGTAACGAAGAATGGCAAAATCTACGGTTTGCCTAACGGTATGACCTACCACGATCAAGGCAACATGCTCTGGATCCGTGAAGACAACTTGAAGAAAGCCGGCCTAGAGGCGCCTAAGACAGTTGCTGATTTGGACAAAGTGCTTGAAGCGTTCAAGAAGAACGACTACGACGGCACAGGCGGAGAGAAATACCCGATTCCACTGGCAGACGCCAGCATGGATTCCGTTAACTGGGGTATCGGCGGCGCGTTCTTCAATATGTTCCATTCGTATCCGGACATTTGGGTGAAGAACAGCAAAGGCGAGCTCGAGCACGGGATGTTCGGTTCAGAAACACGTGAAAACACGCGTGCTGCGCTTCTGAAACTGCAAGAGTACTACAAGAAAGGCTACATCCACCCAGACTTCGCATCGCTTGACAGTGCGAAATACAACGAGCAAATCGTGAATGCACAATCGTTCGTCGCTTTCGGCGGACTGTGGGATGCTTGGTGGCCGCTTAACCTAGAACTTGAGAAGAACCCGAATGCGAAATGGGAGCCGGTAGGCATTCCATCGGTAGACGACAAACCGGGCAAATCTTCGGTTACGGCAGCGACCGTTCTTGGTGTCAATGTAGCGAAGAAGGGCGTTAAAAACCCTGAGGCGCTTGTAACGATGGCGAACCTGTTCCATGATTTGAACAACAATCCGGAGACGATGCAGTTCGGTAAATACAACACAGATCCGACAACGAACGCAGGTATTTTCCAACTGTACTCGATGCCGATCTACAACCCGTCGTTCAACTATCAAGCATTCCTAGACATTAGCGATGCATTCAAAACAGGCTCGACGGATAAGCTGTCCGAAGCGTATAAACTGTTCTATGATCAATCCAAATCCTATGCAGATAAGAATGATGCTGCCGGATTCCCGTCCTACCTGTCCTATACAGACAAAGGCTCCCTTGCTGTCGTAGATCAGTACATCAAGGAAAAAAGATTCGCGATGAACGAGTACACAGCTATGCCGACACAAGAAATGCTCGACAATGCACCAATCATCAAAAAAGCATGGGATGTTATGTTCCTGAACGTAGTGAAAGGTGCAGACATCAGCGCGTATGACGATTTCTTGAAGCAATACGATTCCATGTATGCTTCCGCTGTAAATCCGGTCGTGAACAAATGGTTTGAAGCGAAGAACAAAGAAAGCGTTCAAGAGTGGTTTGAGAAGAAATAAGGAATTGGAGTAGAACCTGCAGAGTTCGGATGGCACGTGCATCCGTTCTCTGCATCTATTCTTAGCCTTAAATTTAGTCATCGTAAGGGGCGAGCTTATGAACGCTTTCAAAATTCCGAAGAAGCAGCTGGCGCTGTATCTCATGCTAATTCTTCCAGTCGTTGTCGTATTTATCTATTCCTATCTCCCGATGTTCGGGGTTATCATGGCTTTCCAGAAATATGAGCCGACGCAAGGTTTCTTTGGCTCCAAATGGGTAGGCTTGGATCATTTCAGACGTCTCATGCAAATTCCTGATGTGAAGCAAGTCGTTGCCAACACGCTCTTTATCGCAACGATGAAAATTATCGTCGAAACGTTCGCAGCCATTGCGGTTGCCATTCTTCTCAATGAAATTGTATCAAAAGTGTTCAAGCGTACCGTGCAAACCATTGTTTATTTTCCTTACTTCCTTTCGTGGGTTATCCTCGGCGGCATCTTCCGGGATATGCTCTCTCGTGACGGTTTAATTAATGTGATGCTTGGCAAAATGGGCTTTGACCCGATTATTTTCCTTGAGAAAGCTTCGTGGTTTCCTTATATTCTTGTAGCTACTGAGACATGGCAAATAACCGGCTTCGGTACGATTGTATATCTTGCAGCAATTACGACAATCGATCCGACGCTTTACGAAGCGTCTGTTATGGACGGCGCAAGCCGCTGGAGACAAACGCTGAATATTACGCTTCCAGGCATGAAATCGACCATTGTTCTTATGGGGACACTAAGTCTTGGCTACATTCTTAATGCCGGCTTTGAACAAGTACTTATGCTCTACTCTTCGGCTGTCTACTCGACAGGCGATGTTATCGATACATGGGTCTATCGGATGGGGATTCAGCAGGCTCAATATTCGTTAGGTGCTGCGATCGGCTTGTTCCGTTCCGTTGTCAGCCTAATCCTCATTGTTGCATCGTACTATCTGGCCCGCAAAATATCGGATCATCGCATTTTCTAAAGTCTGGAGGGGAAATTAAATGGTAGATCGTTCGTTAGGCAGACGTATTTTCTTGAACTTGAACGGCTTGCTGTTCATTCTGTTCTCACTTGCCTGTCTCATTCCTATGCTTCACGTACTTGCGATTTCTTTCAGCAAGAGCAGCGCGGTAACGGCCGGCGAGGTTACGTTCTGGCCGGTACAGTTCTCGCTGAAGTCGTATGAATATATTCTAAGCAACTCCGAATTTTGGACGGCGATGTTCGTTTCCGTGAAACGTGTCTTTCTTGGCGTGGCAATCAGCATGTTCCTCACGGTACTGGCGGCATACCCACTCTCCAAGAGCCAACAGAATTTTAAGCATCAGTCGTTCTTTGCCTGGTACTTTGTCGTCACGATGCTGTTCTCGGGCGGTCTTATTCCGACCTTTATGATCGTGAAGAACACCCATCTGTACGGTACGATTTGGTCGCTCGTCATTCCGGGCGCGATCTCGGTATTTAACGTGCTGCTCCTCTCCAACTTCTTCCGGAATATTCCGAAGGATATTGAAGAGTCCGCGTACATGGACGGTGCAGGACATTTCCGCATTCTCGGTACGCTGTACCTCGCTTTGTCGATGCCGATTATTGCAACGCTGATCGTATTCTCGGCGGTTGGACACTGGAATGCATGGTTTGACGGATTGATCTATTTGAAAAGCCAGAAGGATTACCCGCTGCAGTCTTACTTGCAGACCATCCTTGTGGAATCGAACAGCAGACTGCTTACGAAGGCGCAAGCGCAGCTTATGAACAAAGTATCGAATCGTACGATCCAGGCGTCGCAAGTGTTTATCGCTTCGCTTCCGATTCTGCTCGTCTATCCGTTCATGCAGAAGTATTTCGTATCCGGCATGATGGTCGGTGCGGTAAAAGAATAGGTCATGCAGCTAAAAAGCCGACCCTTGTGGGGTCGGCTTTAAATATTGTCTGTCAACAGTGATGGTTCGGCGTTAATGCGTTTCCTTCTTCGCCGGATGCTGGGCTTCGCCGAATTGGCGAGGCGTCATGTTCGTATGTTTCTTAAACACCTTGAAGAAATGCCGCTGACTCTCGAAGCCGGTCTGCATCGCCACCTCGCTAAGCGGCAGAGAAGGCCGCGAGATGAGCAGCTCCTTCGCTTTGATGACCCTGAGCTGCTGGATATAGGCGAGCACATTCATGCCGTTTTCTTTCTTGAACAGATGGCTCACATAGTTAGGGTGCAGGCCGACATGCTCCGCAACGGAACTGAGAGACAGATCTCTCACGTAGTTCGCTTCAATATACTCCAGCATTTGCTTGCTGGCTTCCGGCTTCTCCACATAGTCATGCTCAGCGACCTCAGTGAAGGTCTCCTGCTCTTCGGCCTCATGTTTCTCATGTTCAGCGAGGGCGGCTTGGCCAAGCCGGGTGAGCAGCTCTTCAAGCTGTTCATCATCGATAGGCTTGAGCAGATAGTCGATGACCTGCAGCCGCAGCGCATCCCGCGCATAAGAGAAATCATCATAACCGGACAAAATAATGAAGCGGCTGCATAGCCCTTCGCTCTTAGCGGTTTGGATGAGCTCCAGCCCGTTCATCTCCGGCATGTTGATGTCGGTCATGACCAGATCAGCCCCATGCTGCCGCAGCGTCTCCAGTGCTTCCGCCGCGCCGGAGGCACCTGTAATGTCCGTGAAGGGGGTATGGAATTGTTTGATTTTGCGCAGCAATCCCCGCAAGATTGGCGCTTCATCTTCAACGATGAGGAGCTTCAACGGCATTTCCCTCCTTCGGCATGGATAATGTAATCGTCGTTCCGACTCCTGGCTCACTCTCTATCCTAAGCCCATAAGCGGGTCCAAAATGGCTGATCATTCGCTCATGGACATTCATAACGCCGATTCCGCCCTGCTCCTGTTCAGGCTCCTGCGTACCCACGAAGCCATCAAGCTTCTGACGAAGCATCTCAAGCCGCTCCGGCGGGATACCGGCCCCGTCATCTTGAATGCGAACCAAGGCTAAGGCGCCTTCGCTGTACAAGCGGATGCGCAGCGTACCTGTGCCGCGCTTCTTGGATATGCCGTGCACGATGGCGTTCTCCACCAGCGGTTGGATGATAAATCGCGGACAGGCGATGCGAAGGAGGCTCTCATCCTCGACATCAATTTCGTATTGAAGCCGCTCTTCCATCCGAACCTTATAAATTTGCAGGTAGCTGCGAATATGCGAGAGCTCGTCCCGCAGCACGACATACTGGCTCTTGGACAAGCTGTAACGGATCGATTGTCCGAGCGCATAGATCATTTTGGCTACGTCAGGGCTGTCGCTTTCCTCTGCGGCCATTCGAATCGCTTCAAGCCCGTTGTAGATAAAATGAGGGTTAATCTGGGCCTGCAGCGCCAGATAAGCGGCTTCCTTCTGCCGAAGCTGCGAAATGTCTACTTTGCTCATCAGCTCGTCATTGCGATCGATCATTTTATTGTAGGAAGAGACGAGGAAGGCGATCTCATCGCTGTCTTGTTCTTCTTTATATTTGGCCAGCAGGTTACCTCGCATATGCTTGCCGAGCTTGACGATGCGTTGCACGACAGTGGAGACGGTAAAGAAATAGGCGAATGAGAGGATGAGCAGCAAGGCGCTAATCATCAGCAAGTAGAATCGTACGGAATTTTTCGTTTTCTGGAAGAGCTCGCTGGTCGGTGTCACGGTCAAGATCGTGGAGGACAGCCGCGGTACATAGAAGCTGTTCATCATCAGCAGGCCAAGCTCCGAATCCAGGTACTGCAGCGATTTGGACTGCTGAACGGACGAGTAGATCCGCATCTTGTCGGAACTTTCGAGCGGCAGCTTGGCCGATAATGCCACAATTTCGGTATGGGTGATGCCTTTTCTCGGATTGCTGTCTTCGGCCATGTAATAGTGCAGCGGCGTACCTTTCACATCAGAGGAGTGGAACATGCTGGAGAGGAACGTGTATTTCAACCTGATCTCCATAAGTCCAATCGCTTGGGTGAAATTCTCATTGTACAGTTTCTTGTAATAGATCATTTGCAGCGCAGACGGCGTAGACATTTCCTGCAGCCAATAGCCTTCCCCGACCTTCAGGCCGGAGGCTCGCGACGGGATGCTGCCATCGCTGTCCACGATGCTTGTCCCCATGCTCCGCACCTTCGGGTCTGTCTTATAGATCCGGATTTGATCGATGTAGAACGAATTGCTTTTATAGAAGGAAAATAACGGAACGAGCTCCTTCAGATAGACCCCGACCTGCTCAGACTCCTGTTTGTACTTGCCGGATAGCAGGCCGCTCAGCACCTTATTCGTTTGAAAAATATCATGAATCATCTCGATCTGATTCATGTTCATCGTCAGGGAGGAGCCGAACTGCTGGATGAAGTATTCGCGGTTATTGGCAAAATCCTTCATCGCGTTATTATGAATCTGTTTATAGTACAGCAACCCGATGCAGATGGTGGGCAGCAGAATGATGACGATATAGCCGATAATCATTTTCTTCACGATGCCGATTCGAGGTTTGCGCAGTTTCAGTCCATTCACCTTCTCCTGATGTAAGCGTGATCTCCCCACAATTATAATTCACTTGCCGTGTAATATACTACATGGCATAGGCATTTAATATCATTCAATTTTCATGCTATGATGGAAGCAGCACGGCAAGCAACCGGGAGAGGGGGCTATTGCGAATTGAACAAGCTAATGAAAGCCGTTTCTTTAGTTATGGCTGCATCCTTAGTATTGGCAGGCTGCGGAGGCGGCAACGCGGACAAGACGGGGAATGTCGGCAGCGATGAGGCCAATCCCGAGAAGGTTGATTATTTCAAGCTCCCGGAGCCGGTGGAAATGAGCGTTATTAAATCCGTTGGACCCGGTCTGAAGTTGAAGTCGGGGGAAACGATTGAAGATAATGAATATACGGATTATGTATTTAACAAAACGAATATTAAGACCAAGGTGCTATGGGACGCTTCTTCTACGGATTTCGATCAGAAGATGCAGCTCGCGATCGCAAATGACGAGATACCGGACGCGATGATTGTGGATGAGAAGACCTTTCGCGCCATGGCTGCAGCCAATCAGCTTGAGGATCTAACGACTGTCTACAAGCGATACGCTTCGGCTCAAATGAAGGATTTCTATAAGTCGACAGAGGACAAGGCGCTGGAGAAAGCCACTTATGACGGCAAGCTGATGGCGCTGCCAAGCGTGGCGATTCAAGCGGATGCACCGTCCATTCTGTGGCTTCGCAAAGACTGGCTGGATAAAGTGAATCTCAAGGCGCCGAGGACAATCGATGAGCTGAAACAGGTACTCCATGCATTCATCGAGAAGGACCCGGACGGCAATGGACAAGCGGACACGATTGGACTAACGGGGAATAGCTTTCAGCTTGCAACAGAGGGCGGCGGCATTCATGATTTCAAAGGCATCTTTAATGCCTTTCATGCCTATCCGATGATCTGGATCAAGGATGAGAATGGCGATGTTGTATACGGATCTACGACGTTCGGGACGAAGCAAGCGCTTAACGCGATTCACGATATGTATGCGGAAGGCTTGATTGATAAGGAGTTTGCGCTTCGCAAAAATCCGGACGAGCTGGTCCTAAACGGGAAGAGCGGAGCCTTCTTCGGCCCCTGGTGGGTGCCGTGGGCACTCGTCGATGCCGTGAAGAAGAATCCCGAAGCGGATTGGAAGCCATTCATGATTGAAGATGAGAAAGGTCAATATAATATTGCGAGCGTTCCGGTAAGTAACAATTTTCTCGTTGTGCGAAAAGGTTATGAGCATCCGGAGGCGGCGGTTGTGTACTCCAACATGCGCGTGCAGGCGGAGCGTACGCCTGATGAGCAGGCGATCAAGCTGGATTCTGGACATGGCCTATGGCCGCTTCTGATGACGATCGACTATGCCGATGCGGCTACGCGTAAGCATGATCTGCTGCTGGATGCGTTGGCCGGCAAGGTGAAGAAGGAAGAGATGGACGGCGAGATGCAGCTGGTCTATGAGCAAGAGCTGCGCGATCGGAAGAACCCGAGAAAGAATGCAGATGATTGGGCTCCGCCTGCAGCATATTTAATGGGAGCGGGCATACTGAAACTACCGATGAACGTGACCGAACCGGTGTATTCGGCTATGACGCAGACGATGGAGACTCGCTGGGCGAACCTGCAGACGATGGAGACCGAAACCTTCTACAAGATCGTACTGGGCGATGAGCCGATAAATGCGTTTGACCAGTTCGTAAAGGACTGGAAGGAGCAAGGCGGCGACAAAATCGTCGAGGAAGTAAAGGAAGAGCTGAAGAAGTAAGGGGCTCTTTCCGTGGCACATTTGGACAGGGTTGGAAGCGAGACGTGGTTTTTCGGAATAACGATTGATAGAGTAACCGTTTTCGGGTTATAATAACGTATTCCGTGCCCGCGCACGAAGTTCGGGACTGGTTATCATTATACGTATAGGAGTGAGCATGAATGGCAACAAGAATTTACCTGATTGGCGCAGGCTTCATCGCCCGCACACACGCAGAAGCAGCTTATAAATTTTACGGGGAAACACCGACAGACATCGAACTGAAGGTCGCGGATCCGAATCCGAAAGCATTGGCTAGTTTTGTTGAGCAGTTTCCGCATGCTGTTACGTTCAGCGATATGAAGGATATGCTGGCAGAAGAAGCACAAGAGCATGATGTCGTTGTTGTATGCACACCGCCATTCACGCATTTCGAGCTGTCCAGCTATGCGCTGAAATCCGGCCGACACGTACTTTGCGAGAAGCCGCTTGTGATGAACGCTGCCGAAGCAGATGAGCTTTCGCAGCTGGCGAAGGACCAAGGCAAGCTGTTTGGCGACTGCAGCGACCGCTTTATCGGTCTGCCGAAGACAGAGCAAGTGAAGGCGATTGTAGCTTCCGGCGCCCTGGGCGAAATCTACAAAGTGAGCTTCATTCACCGCGATCAACGCGGAAGAGCAGGCGTCGAGTACCAACCGGAGAGCCGTTGGTTCTTGAACAGCAAGCTTTGCGGCGGGGGCATTCTGACGGACTGGGGTCCGTACGATTTCACCGTACTTGCTGATATTCTTCAGCCATCGGCTGTAGATGTGCTTGGCGGCTGGATCGCAAAGCCTATAACAGGCGCAGATCCGCAAGATGTCGTTTACGATGTGGAGCATAACTCCGGCGCTCTGATGCGCTATCATGCACAAGGCCAAGACCGTCCTGTGCTCGTGCAATATGAGCGTTCTTCCTGTACGCATGGCGAAGCTTATTCCTTGGTTGAGATTGAAGGTACGCTGGGCGCAGTGAAATGGTCGCCGTATTTCGGCGGCGATGCAGTCGTTCAACGCTTCGACGAGCAAGGCTCTGTAGCCGAGAAAGAAGCGCAAGTTCCGAATGACAATGCGTACAGCTTTATGGATGCGCCGCTTTACTTCTTCGTAGAACGCGTACTGGGTCATGATTCGGCTGCGCTCTTGAACGAAGATGCGGTGTTTAACTTCAAATGTATCCAAGCGGTATATGAGAGCGCGGCATCCGGCAACATTCAATCCGTTACACGCGGCTAGTTTGTTTTATGAAGGTATAGACGTCTTTGAGAAAAAGCGATCATTCTCGGCATTTTGCCAGTAAATGGTCGCTTTTTTGCCTTATTTGCCCGCGCACAGCGATTCATAAATGAAGTATAATGGGTAAAATTAAGATTTAACGAATACTTATTGGAATGGGTATTGTAATTCCGAGTATTCCGATGTATGATTACGAATATCAAATTGAAACTCTTCATAGAGATACTTGGAGGATGAGAGAATGCGCAGCAAGAGAAGTTTACCCGTCGTTATCGTTCTAGCCCTACTTACCCTGGTAATCAGTGCATGCTCCGGTGGCAATTCGAACTCGAACAACACAGCTTCGAATAACGCTCCGGCCAATAATACACAGAGCTCTGACAATGCGGGTACCGACGCATCGCAGCCGAAGGATGGCGGCAGCCTCATTATTGCTGTAGCGGCTGATCCGACAATCCTTAACCCGAACTATGCAAGCGACCGTGTCAGCCTGACAATTGACCAAGCTCTATATGCACCATTGTTTCAAATCAACAACGGCAAGAAAACATTCTATCTTGCAGAGAGCTTGATGCCATCTGCCGATAACCTAACTTATACCTTAAAGCTGAAGAGCGGCCTGACTTGGCACGATGGCGAGAAACTGACTGCCGATGACGTTGTCTTCACATTCAATAAGATTCTGGAAGAGAAACAAAACAGCTTCCTGCGCGGCAACCTGATCATTGGCGGCAAGCCAATCGAAGCGGTTAAAGTGGATGATACTACTGTTGACTTCAAGCTTCCGAGCGTTAGCCCGGCATTCGAAGCAACCTTGGTACAAATCACGCCGATTCCGAAGCACGTCTTCGAGAACGAAGCGGATATTGAGAAAAGCACGAAGAATGCAGCGCCAATCGGTTCCGGTGCATTCAAATTCAAAGAATACAAAACAGGCGAATACCTGACGCTTGATCGTTTCGATAACTATTTTGGCGGCAAACCGCATCTGGATTCCATTACGTACCGTGTTGCTAAGGATACGAATGCAGCGAACCTAGCGCTGCAAAGCGGCGAGATCAACGTGAAATACTTGGATCCGCAAGACGTAGCGACAATTGATGCAACAGGCAATTTCGAAATTAAGCCTTATAGCGAAGGTCGTCTGTCTTACCTGAACTTCAATGCAAACAGCGACACCGGCATTCTGAAGAAGAAAGAAGTTCGTCAAGCTCTGTCTTATGCGCTAAACCGTGAAGAACTCATTCAAGCGGCTTACTCCTCTGCTGATTATGCAGAGCAGGCTCATTCGATCCTGACGCCGGATACCCTTTACCAAACGAATGACGTTGCTTCATTTGACAATGATACAGCGAAAGCGAAAGAGCTGTTGAAAGCAGCAGGCGTTAAAGAAGGACAGAAGCTGCGTTTCATCGTGTCGAGCGGCAACAAAGTTCAAGAGTCGGTTTCCCTATACGTGCAACAGAAGCTTAAAGAAGTCGGTCTTAATGTAGAACTGCAAAATATGGATGCATCGGCTTTCGGCGATAAGGCTTACGATCCGAAGGCAGCCGATTTCGAATTCTTCGTTGGTGGTTACATTATGGGTTCTGACCCTGATGCATACAGCATCTTGTACGCGACAGGTGCTGACTATAACACGACACATTACTCCAATGCGGAAGTAGACGGCTTGTGGAAGCAAGGCGCTGCGGAAGGCGATACTGCAAAACGCGGTGAAGTGTACAAGAAGATTCAAGAAATCGTTGCGGATGATGCTCCTCTCTTCCCAATCGGTTACACGAAAACAATCGTTGCCATGGACAAACGCTATGGCGGCATTGACGAAGCGGTTCTGAAACCAGTCGTAATCTTCGAAGATCCGTCCAAACTATATTTGAAATAAGAACGTTCAAAAAATAAGCTGGATCGTTCCAGCTTATTTTTTGCTACTTGAAAGCAAGGAGAATCCAGCATGAGACAGCTCATTGCCAAACGATTATTGCAGACCATCCCGATGCTCTTCTTCGTCTCGGTTGTCTGCTTTGCTATGATTAAGATGGCTCCGGGCGATCCGGTGCTTTCGTTCGTTACGCCAGCCATGCATGCGGACGATATTGAACGGATTCGGCATAATATGGGGCTCGATCAGCCCGCGATTGTACAGTATTGGGAGTGGCTGAAAGCTTGCCTTACAGGTAACCTGGGTTACTCCTTCATTAATCATCAGCCGGTGACAGAGCAAATCATCGATCGGTTACCTGCAACGGCAGGGCTGATGGGCGCCGCGATTGGATTGGCCGTACTGCTTGCGATCCCGCTGGGGCTGTTGGCAGGGGCATACCGCAATAAATGGGTGGACAAGCTGATTAATTTCTTATCCTATATCGGTATTTCTGTGCCGCTGTTCTGGCTTGCCATTCTGTTTATTTATTTCTTTGCGGTTAAGCTGCACTGGCTGCCAAGTATGGGCATGCGGACAATCGGTACGAGCTCTGCTTGGGATGTCATTAAGCATGGCATTCTGCCTTGTCTCGTGTTGGCATTCGGGTTCATGCCCGGCTATGTGCGCTATATCCGTTCGAGTACGATCGGACAATTGAAAGAAGACTATGTACAAATCCAATATGCATTCGGTTCAACTCGAATGAAGATTCTGTATCGCCATGTCATGAAGCATGTGCTGCTGCCTGTTATTACGCTGCTTGGGCTGTCCATGGCCGATTTGGTGGCAGGCGCTATCGTGACGGAAACGATATTTTCCTGGCCGGGTATCGGATCACTGGGCATGACAGCCGCGAGGGGAATGGATTATCCCGTTATTATGGGCATAACGCTGTTCTCATCCGTGATGCTGATAATAGGGAATCTGGCCGCGGATCTGCTGTACGGCATTGCCGATCCGAGAATCAAACAGACGAGGTGACTTCATGAATCGCACCAAATGGCGCAATGTTAGAATCGAGCTACTGTCGAATAAATTTGGGATCGCGGCCGTCGTTATCTTGGCGGTGCTGACGATCGGCGCTATTCTGGCGTTTCTCTCCTCGCAGGATCCCAATCAATTGAATGTATCGGAACGGCTGAAGAAGCCGAGCTCGGCCCACTGGTTCGGGACGGATGACTTCGGTCGTGATTATTTTACAAGGGCGTTGTTCGGTGGTCGTGTGTCGCTGATGGTTGGCTTCGCATCCATGTTAGTGGCGACGGGTATTGGCGTCACCATCGGGGTGATCAGCGGCTATTTCGGCGGCAAGCTGGATAATGTACTCATGCGGGGCGTGGAGGTCATCATGTCGATTCCTTCGTTCCTAGTCCTGCTCTTGCTCAGCATTTTCTTGAAGCCGAATGTCGGCAGCATTATTCTAATTATTGCATTATTAATGTGGATGAATATCGCTCGAATTATAAGGGCCGAGACGATGACGGTGAAAGAACGTGAATTCGTGCTATATGCCAAAGCTTCCGGGCAGAGCGCCGTCGGCATTATCATTCGGCATATTATGCCGAACCTGATGCCTGTCATTATCGTAGGCGCTACGAATACGATCGGTAACGCGATTATGATGGAGTCATCTCTTAGCTTTCTGGGCTTTGGGGTGCAGCCGCCTAGCGCAACGTGGGGCAGCATGCTCAACAATGCGCAGGGCTATATCGCACAGGCGCCTTACTTGGCGGTGTTTCCAGGACTATTTATATTACTGACGGTTCTTAGCTTCAACGTGCTGGGTGATATTCTGCGCGTCGGATTTGAACCGAAGCTCACTCGGAGATAACCGGTGAACCAGGCACAAGGGAGTGAGTCACAGATGACAAAACGCTTACTGACCGCCACGGACCTTAAGGTTTCGTTCTTTACCCGTGAGGGGGAGAATCAAGCTGTCCGCGGCGTCAGCTTTCATATTGATGCAGGGGAAACCGTCGGCATCGTCGGCGAATCCGGCAGCGGTAAGAGTGTAACAGCCAAAGCGCTGATGGGACTTATTCCGCCGCCGGGCAAAGTGCTTCAAGGGGATATTGAGTTTGACGGGAGATCAATCACCAATCTAACGGATAAAGAATGGCGCAAGCTGCGCGGCAATCGGATCGCGATGGTGTTCCAGGACCCGATGACGGCGCTCAATCCCGTACAGCGGATCGGGAAGCAGATGTCGGAGATTATTGAGCGGCATCGCGGCTTGAGACCGAAAGCCGCGCTCGCCGAGGCGATCGAGATGCTGCGACAAGTCGGCATTACGGAGCCGGAGCGGCGCGTGCGTCAATACCCGCATGAGTTCAGCGGGGGTATGCGTCAGCGGGTCATGATCGCGATGGCGCTATCCTGCCAGCCGGAGCTGCTCATTGCCGATGAGCCGACAACGGCGCTCGACGTGACGATTCAGGCGCAAATTCTGGATTTGCTCAAGGAGTTGAAAGAACGCTCCCAGACTGCAATCGCGCTCATTACGCATGATTTAGGCGTAGTTGCGCAGGTGTGCAGCCGCGTTGTCGTCATGTACGGCGGCATGGTGATGGAGGAAGGACCGGTAGAGCAGATCTTCTACAGTCCGCAGCATCCTTACACACAAGGATTGCTTCGTTCCTTGCCGAAGCCGGGCAATGGCTCCAAGGAGCGGCTGGTGCCAATCGACGGCACTCCGCCTAATTTAATAGACCCGCCGCCGGGTTGCCCGTTCATGGCGCGTTGTCCGCATGCCATGTCCAAGTGCGCAGCACTGCCGCCGGTCACGGAGGTTTCGCCGGGGCACCGTTCGCTGTGCTGGTTAACGGTTGACAAGGAGGTCGGCAACCATGAGTGAACGACGTGATGATTTGCTCGTAGAAGTGCGAGGACTGAAGAAGCATTTCACGAAGAGCACAGATGTATGGGGAAGACCGACCGAGGTGCTGAAGGCCGTTGACGGCGTCAGCTTCGGCATCAAACGCGGAGAAACGTTCGGCCTTGTCGGCGAGTCCGGCAGCGGTAAGTCTACTGTCGGCCGCTGCTTGCTTCGGCTTTATGACTATACAGCGGGTGAGGTTCACTTTGACGGCCATCAGCTGTCATCGCTTGGCGAGCGGCAGTTGAAGCCGTTCCGTCGCCGCATCCAATCGATTTTCCAAGATCCGTATTCATCGCTTAATCCCGGCATGAACGTGCTGGAGCTAATTGGGGAACCTATGGATATTCACGGGCTGCATCGCGGCGCTGAACGCAAGGACGCCGTGGCTGCGCTGCTCGAGCGGGTTGGACTGAAGCGGGAGCATCTGCTTCGTTATCCGCATGAGTTCAGCGGCGGTCAGCGTCAGCGGATTTCAATTGCCAGAGCATTGTCGGTGCGACCGGATTTTGTCGTATGCGACGAGCCGATCTCGGCACTCGACGTATCCGTTCAGGCGCAGGTCATTAACATGCTGGAAGATTTGCAGCAGGAGTTTGGCTTAACGTATCTCTTCATTGCGCATGACTTGTCGATGGTACGGCATATTTCGGACCGGATTGGCGTCATGTACGGCGGCCGGTTGGTCGAGGTAGCATCAAGCGAGGAGTTGTACGAGAATCCGCTGCATCCTTATACGAAGGCGCTGTTATCCTCGATCCCGGTACCGGACCCGCGTGCAGTAAGCGAGCGCGTGATCTGGACGAAGGATGCCGGGGCAATAATGCCGGATTTGCGGGAAGTCAGCCCGGGTCATTTTGTAGCGCTGGAGTAGAATGGATTGATACAGTAGGGAGGAAATCATGATGGCAGCAGAAGGAACGGAACGGGTGAAATTATCCCAATGGGACGCAATGCTGATTGAATCGCTGCGTGTACTGGGCTGGTCGGACGATGAACTGATTCGTCGTACTCAGCAAGGCGACCTGCCGAAGGATGACACCAGCATTTATGAGTTCAACTACGAGGAGCTGGCGGCTTTCGCTGCCAAAGAACCGGCAACGTTCGAAGCGGCGGTTCGCTCCGGGTATCAGATCAAATACAATACCATTCGCGGCATTCGCAGCTGGATTGCCATTGCATTCGTTCAGGAGCCTGAGCTTGTGCTCGAGGAAGGCCGCGAAGCGGTTGTCACTACGCTGACGCCGGCGGAGAAGGCGCGCCTGTCGGGGGTCTTGTCGCATGGCTGGACAATTCTCGGCGACGAGAGTGAAGCGGAGGCCGGTGCTGGCACAGGTGCGGCGGTGTATCGGATCGTACCGCAGCCGCAGGCTTAACGGCATAAAGTAGCTCCATGAATAGCTGTTCCCCAAGTGCATCTTGTGACTTGGGGGCAGCTTTTTTGTGTTGCAGTATTGGCGCCTCTATTGCGTAGTATTGCTTGCGCGGCGTCTCTCCTCTTTACTAAGGCAGCGCCTCCGGCCTCATGTACTGGTCACGGAACATAGAGGGCGTTACGCCTTCGGCGAGGCGGAAGCGCTCGATGTAGTAGCTCGGCTTCGAGAAGCCGACCTCAATGGCGATCTGTTTCACGGGTTTGGACGTCGTAATCAGCATTTGCTTCGAAAGCTCAATGCGCTGCATATTCAGATAGGTTAGCGGCGGCATCCCCATCTGCATGTGGAAAGTCCGGCTGAAATAAGCCGGGCTTATTCCGCATTGATCGGCCAGCTTCTGCAGCGGCAAATCCTTGGCGCAGTTCATGCGCATGAATTCGGCGGCGCGCCTGATGGCATGCACCAAGCCGGGCTCGCTTGGCGCGTTCAAGTCAGCGGAATGGAGCAGAATTTCGAGCAGGATCTCATACGATAAGGCGGCATACCGTGGTACGCAGGCCATATCGTTCTTGCTTGCCGCGTCCCAAAGCTCTTCCATAAGCGCGATCAGCCGCGTATTGCTTTCATACGAGAAAGCCCAGACATCTCCGATCCGCTTATCGCCGATCAAATCCCGGATCCCTTCCCCGCTCAAGTAAATCCACCACACTTCCCACGGGTCATCCGCGTAGGTCCCGAAGTGCTGATGCTGATCCTCCGCATAGACGAAGCCCATGCCGGGCTTCAGCTCAACGGATCCGACACTCGTTCGGAGCCACCCGCTGCCTCGTACGACAAAGTGAATATTGTAGAAATTCTGTGCATAACGCATGCCATTAACGAAGTGATTGGGCTCATCGAAGATATGGCCAACGCCAATTGGGTATGCCGGGAAACGGTTAAAATCGGGTTTGGCTAAAAAGTGGGCATCGTACATCTTCATCAGCTCCGCAAAAAGTTGGTATATAAATCGCAAAAAACAGGCATCCGATTCGCGATAATAATAGTATATATTGAGTTTATGGAAGACGAAATAACAAAATCAATATACTTCTTAAGTGGAAGGACGCTGAGGCATGGAGTATACGACATTTGGACGAACGGGACTTAAGGTATCCAAGCTTGGCCTGGGAGGAGCACCAATCGGAGGCGACTTCAAGGATGTCAATGAAGCGGAAATCGAGCGCGTCATTCACGAGTCGCTGGATCTGGGCGTTAATTTCATCGACACGGCTCCGTTATACGGAGGCGGCTTATCGGAAGAGCGCTTCGGCCGGGCACTCGTCGGTGGAAGACGCGAGAAGATTGTACTCGCCACGAAAGCCGCGCGTTTCGATAAGGATTACGATTACGCGGGCATCATGAACTCCGTCGAAGAAAGTCTAAAGCGCTTACAGACGGATTATATCGATCTGCTTCAGCTCCATGATGTGGAGAAGAAACCGTATGACGTCATTATCAACGAAGCGATTCCGGCGATGCAGAAGCTGCGGGAAGAAGGCAAGATTCGTTATCTCGGTGTAACGACTCGCAACCTAGATTTGCTGAAACGTTATATGGAGACCGATTTGTTCGATTCCATTCAATTCTACGCACGTTATATGCTGCTCGATTATTCAGCTGCCAAGGAGATCATTCCGCTCGCCAAGGAGAAGAACATCGCGGTGATTAACGGCAGCGTTCTCGGCATGGGGCTTCTTGCGGATGCGCCTGCGAAGTTCCTGAATGAAGAACTGACCAGCGAAGCAGCCAGACGTATGGAGAGTTTAGCGTTCCTGCGGCGCACGGAGCCCAAAGGGCTGGTTGAGCCGGGGATGCGTTTTAGCCTGCAAAATCCGGATATTCATGTCACGCTGACCGGCACCGCTTCAAGCCGCTCATTGCGTGCCAACATCTCCTATTGCGACGGCCAAGGCTTGGCGCCGGAAGATCACAGCCGAGTGATGAGTTTGTTCGCCGACAGCCCGTCCTTATTTGCCTAATCCTATTAATCCCATTCATGATCCAACTAATTAACCATCTAAAGGAGCGTTTGCGACCATGACCTATATTGTGAAAAACACCCATACGATCAGCGATGAATTGCTGGAGGAATTGAAACTGGTCAGTGTAAGCACAGCTTCCCATACCCTTGTTGAGATGGGGTACCGCAACGCCTATATGCAAGGCATTATGCCGCTAAGCTTCCCCGAAGGTCAGGAAAGTGCGGTAGGCCGCGCGGTAACCTTGCGTTTCGTCCCACTTCGTGAGGATCTCGTGAAGCAGCAGTATGACACCCTTCCGGAATCGCCGCACCGGGTTGCGCTGGAGTCGATTACGCCGAATGATGTGCTCGTGATTGATACCGGCAGCCATATGGAAACCGGCGTAATCGGTGATATTTTTACACGTCGTCTGCGTTACCTTGGTGGTCAAGCCATTATCGTGGATGGCTGTATCCGCGACTTGCAGCGGGTAAAAGCAGTGAATTTCCCGGTGCTGGCCAGAGGCGTTCACGGCGGCGCGATTCCGCGGTCGTTGATGTCCGTTGGTTTTAATGAACCGATTCGCTGCGGCGGGGTGTCTGTCGTGCCGGGCGATATTATTTTGGTAGACCGTGATGGGGCTGTAGCGATTCCGCCGCAATGCGTGGAGGATATCGTCAAGATTGCCAGAGCGCATGATGAGCTGGAGGAGCGCTGGATTAAGATGAAGCTGGACGAAGGCGCGTCTCTGCACACGCATTACCCGCCAAACGCAGAAGCGAAGATTGAATTCGAGAACTGGAAGAAGGAGCATGGCTATGCTTAAACTGCATGCTAATCTTGCTTTCTATGAGCCGCCGAAGTGGGCGCTGCTGGAGCGTCAGCTCATCAATCTGATGAACGACGCGGTAGAGCCGTTATTGGAACGGTATATTCGTCCGGACGGCACGATTCTGTGGCCAACCACGGATACTCATACCGGCATCGATGCGTTGGACGATATGTACGAGAGCTTTTTCAATTGGCCGTTGTTCTATATCTTAGGCGGTCATGAGAAGTTTAAGACGTTGTCCAAGAAGGAATTCGACGCGATTACGACGCAATTCGCGCGTTACGATTCCGGTACCGGCCACAAAATGGTCGAGAAGGAATATGAGCAGGGCTATGACTGGTTCCACCAAGGCGAAGGGTATACGATGTTCTACCATATGGGTTTGATGGACCCGAATGATCCGGTTATCAAAGAGCGGGCGAAGCGTTTTGCCGGACTATTCCTAAACGAAGACCCGGAAGCGATCAATTATGACCCGGAGCATCGCATCATACCTTATCCGCATTCAGGCAGCAAAGGTGCGACTGACCGCAATTTCACGACTCATTTTAGCGGCTGGTACTATATCGATTGGATGAAGCACTACGGACTGCACTTCCAGGATGTGCCGGGCGTGGCAACGCTGGATGATTTGAAGCATGACGAAGGCGCGCTGGCGATGGGCAAGGCGATTGTCGAACGTGCCTCGCGCGGCGATATTCCGCTGAATTTGCTCGCCACCAGCATGGTGACGAATGCGTATTTGCACACGGGCGATCCGAAGTACAAAACATGGGTGAAGGAGTACGTTGATGCTTGGATCGACAGGGCAAAACAGAACGGCGGCCTGATTCCGGATAATGTCGGCTTGAACGGGATCATCGGGGAGCATAACGGCGGCAAGTGGTACGGCGGTTGGTATGGCTGGACTTGGCCGCATGGCTGGGTAAGTATTGGTCAAGGCGTTGGTGTAGCTGCGCAAAATGCACTGCTGCTCGAACGGGATCCGGTATACATGGAGTTTCTGCGCTCACAGCTGACCATCATGAACGACAAGGCGATTGTTGGGGAAGATGGCACCCGCTATTTGCCTAATAAATTCGGCGATCCGGGTTGGTATCAGTATACGACCTCCAATATTATTCTCGATGACGATGGGAAGACGGTGACGTGGAAGGATCATGCGTTCGAGTTCACGACCATCGAGCCGTTCTATCCGACGCATCTCTGGTACATGTCGATGGAGGAAGCCGACCATACGCTTCTGAAATCGCTTCGCAATTATGCTAAGCCGGATTACAATCAAATCCGTTATTTCCGGAACAAGGACCAAGCCGGGCATGATTATTGCTGGGTTTCCTATTTGGAAGGGGAATATCCGAGCTATCCGGAAGAGATTCTGAACTATAATTTGACGCAGATTTATCAACGTCTCAGCTTCATGAGGACGGATACGGAAGATCCGGCCGGCTACCGGGACGATTACTTGCAAATTCGCAATACGGTAACGCTGGAAGGGTTGCTGCAGCTTACACTCGGTGCGCCGTCTCCGCTGTATAACGGTGGTCTGCTGCAGGCGAGGCTCCGTTATTACGATGCCGATGCGAAGCGACCGGGATTGCCTGCCGATGTGGCGGCGCTGGTTGAGAAGCTGGAAGCGGAACGGACGACGGTGAAGCTGGTCAATCTTCACCCGACAGAGTCCCGCAGCGTAATCTTGCAAGCAGGCGCATTCGGCGAGCATCAATTCACGAATGTGGCGTATACGGTGTTTGGCGCTGCTGTGAACGATGGCAGCCAGCTTAGCGCGTCCACGACGATGGAGAAGCTGCCAAGCGGCTTGTTCAATCCGCAATCGGCAACAGCTGCTGCAGAGGTAAACGATAAGTGGCTGCAAGTGACGATTGAGCCAGGCAGCCATACGACGCTTGAACTCGGCATGGCCCGGTTCGCAAACGATCCATCCTATCAGGAGCCTTGGAGTGAATAACATGTCTAATGAGATCGAACGGATCATCTGGATTTCTGCCATTAAGCCGGGTATGGAGGAGGCATTCCTGACCGAGCTGGCTGGAGCGGATGCTTCATTAAAGGCGCGGCTGAAGCAGTGCGGCGTAGAAACATGCAGCGTATTTCGCGAAGGGCGGTACCTGTTTACTTATTTGGAGCAGTTGCAAGGCGGCAATAGCGACGGCACCAGCAATCAGGTCGAGCGGGCTCGCTTATGGGCTGCCGATGAGAAGCTGTCAGCACTGCTGGAAACATGGCCGAATATCGGCGGAGATGGGGGCAGCCTCGAGCTGCGGATGAATGATATTTTTCACGATGACCTTCCGCACTCTGACGTACCTTGGCGGCATCCGGACTACCGGCCAACGCAGCGGGTCGGCAGTCTGTCGAGGCTGAAGCCGGATCAGTACGCCAGTTATGTATTCTTGCATTATCAGCTGCAGGAAGAGAAGCCGAGATTGTTCAACAAATATTATATAATCGGCAGTCTGGGCGAATATATCTTCTCCTATCAGGAGCTCCCCGCAATTGTGGAGGCACCTCGAAAGGGACTGCTCTCAACGAACGAAACACCGCCTGATTGGGGCGTAGCGATGGAGCCGCATTTCGAGCCGTGGACGGATAAACCGGAAGCGGAGCGACTTTGGTGTGTGATGGAAGAGCTGTTCTATATGGGCCGAGAGTAGGCAGCTGCATAACATGAATAAACCTTACCTAGCTTGGAGGTACCGCGAACGTTGCGAGCCGCCCATGCAGGATAAGGTTTTTCTGTATTTCTGTATGCACTTACATCTTTATGAGGCCGACAACTGGAGCAGGCTGAGTTTGTCCTAACGGTTGTCAGCGTAACTATTTCATGCAAATCAGCTATTTTGAAAATCTACGGTTGTGGCAGACGTTATTTGCGGCAAATGGGTCGATTCCCAGTGGAAATCGTTCAAATAAGCTCGCTGGCAACCGTTAGAAAATAAAAAGGGGAAATTGGGGCCAAATAACCACTGTGACAACCGTTAGCGCTGAAATGCGACGACCAAGCATGCGCTCATCGCGGCGGTCGGAGGTCAGATCGTGCCGTGTGCCGGGAGCTACAAAACCGACGTTGTATCAAACGTCGGTTTTCTCGACGCACTCTAGCGCTGACTTTCCGCTTATGCCGACTGCTTATCGAATAAGTTAAACATGCTGTTATAAATGACCGCAGAGAATGCGGCGAGGACGGCCAGCAACGTAAACGTCCATGTGAAGCCAATCCAGCTGGTTAGCGGAATGGTGAGCGGCGAGAGTGTCCGTCCGAGAGTGTAGCGCAAGCTGGCGGCGGCAAAATATTGCCCGCGCATCTCTTCCGGCGCAAGCCTTGCAATGAAGGCCTGCTGCGGTCCTGCGGACATCAGCTCAGCTAAGGTGAAGATGGCAATCGCGAGCGTGAAGCCCCAGAAGGTGGACATGAGGCCGAACATCTGAATGCCTACGGCATAGAGTAAGGCGCCTCCGATGAAGATGTACCGATCGCGGAAGCCGACAATCCACTTGGTCACAAGGACGGTGAAGAGAGCGACGAGCAGTCCGTTCTCGGATACGATCAGGCCAAACAACTGTTGTCCGGTGACTTCCAGATGCCAGTCCTTGAACGAGAAGATCGTGGCTTGCTGAATGGTTTCCTTCAAGAAGACCGGGAACAAGAGGTCGAGCTGCATGAACGTTTGCGAGAGCAGAACGCCCGCTATGGTGAAGAGCAGAAAGACGCGGTCCGACGCGATAACCTTGTAGTCCCGCAGTTGCACAGCGACTGCACGGTACCAAGGATCGCCGGCATTCGAGCGTTTGCGTTCGGCGAGTTTCTCCGGAAGCGTCTCCTGCAGGCGGTAGTTCATGAAGAGCGCGAGCAGCATACAGATAATGGCGGCTCCCATCAATACCGAATATGGATTATCCTCATATAATAGCGACCCGAGCAACGGTCCGACAACAACGGCTACGTTGGCCGCGGTATAGAAGATGGCGAAGACACTCGCCTGGTCTTTCTCCTCGACCACATCGGCGACCATCGCTTGGCTGGCAGGCCAGTACAAGGCACCGAAGAAGCTCGCCATGGTGAAGCCGGTGAAACCGAGAATCGGCATCGACAGCCACGGAGATGCGGCAAGGGCGAACAGTCCATAACCGATGGCTTGTCCATATGCGGCAAACACCATCATGCGCTTGCGTCCGAAACGGTCCGCGCAGTAGCCACCGAGCAAATTCGCAAATACGGATAACAGCTGAGACAATACGAGGAGGACACCGGTCCAGCCTTTGCCGAACTCGCGGGTGAAATAGATGGAGAGGAAAGGAAAGAAGGTCCAGAAAATAACGTTAAAAGCAGCTTCCCCGCCAAGGCGGATTTTTAAATTTGAATCCCAATCTCTGATTTTCATGTTGTGCAAATCCCTCTGGTTCTAAGTGTTTAACCATCATACACCTTCTATTCATATTGAAACAACAAGAAATGGCTGTCATAATTGAACGAACAGTACAAATGACAAAGAGGTGTCTATGTCCAGCGATACGTCTTATACGACCGAAGAAATAGCCAAGCTGCTCAAAATATCCAAGCTCACCGTGTATGATCTGATCAAGAAAGGCGAGCTCCCTTCTTACCGGGTCGGGAAGCAGATCCGGGTGGATGCTTCCGCTCTTGACGTGTACAAGCATCGGGCACAAGGAACCGGAGCCTCCGGTCAAGGAGCCGCGCACCAGCAATTACAGTCACACTCGCAGTCGCAGGGACTCACATCGTCGTCGGCCTCGACTTTTCCGTTTGCACCGCAGCCGGGTACTGCTTCAGAACGCTCGCTTGTCATCACCGGCCATGATAGTAGCCTCGACATGCTGAGCAAGCATATGGAGAAGCAATTGCCAGGCTATCGGCCGCTGCGTTCATTCGTCGGCAGCACGGACAGTTTGATCTCCATGTACAAGGGCGAATCCGACATCGTAAGCACCCATTTGCTTGACGGCGATACAGGTACATATAATTTGCCCTATATTCGAAAGTTACTTGTCGGCAAGCCGGTCATTGTCGTTCATCTGCTCGCGCGTTCGGCTGGCTTCTATGTCAAACAAGGGAATCCGAAGCAGGTGCGGACATGGGCGGATTTGAGTCAGCCGGGGCTAAGAATCGTAAACCGCGAGCAAGGTTCGGGTGCGCGCGTGCTGCTCGATGAACAGCTGAGGCTGCATCAGATTTCAGCGCAGCAGCTGGACGGTTACCGGGATGAAGAACATAGCCATCTGGCTATCGCCGGCAAAATCGCCTCGGGTGAAGCCGATGTTGGCGTTGGGATCGAGCAGGCAGCAAACATCGTCGGAGGCGTCGAATTCGTGCCGCTTATTCAGGAGCGTTACGATCTGGTCATGCTGAAGCGGCCGGATAATCTGCGGTGGATCGAAGCCATCGTGCAGATTATTCAATCCGATACTTATCAAAGTGAACTGCGGAGCATTCGCGGTTATGATTTACGGGAGAGCGGACGGATTCTGCTCGATATGTAAAATGACAAAGAGAGCCCCTCGGCGAGCACTTCACTTCGATGTGCACGGCGAGGGGCTCTTATGCATGAAATCCCCTTCGCCACGCAGCATGCGAGGCAAAGGGGATTCTCCAATTAGTGATCTTCTTTGGTTATTCGATTGACGATCAGGAGCATGATAAAGGAGAGCACCACCATGGATCCGGCCCACGCCCATGCCATCCGCATGCTGCCTCCGTCCATCGCAACATAGATGGCGGTAGGAATCGTCTGCGTTCTGCCCGGAATATTCCCGGCGATCATGAGCGTTGCTCCGAATTCGCCGAGCCCGCGTGCGAAGCCCAGAATATAGCCGGTCGTCACCGAGCGAAAAGCGAGAGGAAGCGTAATATATCGAAACACCTGCCATTCGGACGCTCCGTACACCCTTGCCGAATTTTCCAGTGAGCGGTCTATTCCCTCAAAGCCGGCTTTCATTGTACGATAAGCTAGCGGAAACGCGACGACTACAGCAGCGATGACGGCAGCTTCCCAAGTGAAAATAATCGGACCGCCGAACAGCTGCTCATAGAGCTTGCCGGCCCAGCTTCGCCGACCGAAGGTAACGAGCAGGATGAACCCGATGACCGTTGGCGGAAGCACGAGCGGGAGCATCAGAATCGCATCGACAATGCTTTTGCCGAAGAATCGCATTCGGGCCATCCGCCAAGCGATGAAGACGGATAACACCAGCATGATGACACTGGCGATCAGCGATACTTGGATGGAAAGTGATATGGGTTCAAGAAAGGTTGGCCAATCCATTGTTCATCATCCTGACTTATGACTTATGGCAGCATAAAACCGTATTTGACGAATATAGCATCAGCCTTGCTGCCTTGTAAATACGTATAGAAATCAGCAGCCTCTTTCAGATGTTTCGTGTCTTTCACGATACCGGCCGGATAAAGAATCGGCTTATGAACGCCCGGAATAATACGAAGAGCCACTTTTACTTTCTTGGAAGTGAGCGCATCTGTCCTATAGACGAAACCTGCATCTACATTCCCGGTCTCTACGTAAGTCAGCACTTGGCGAACGTCTTTAGCGTAGACCAGTTTGGATGTAACAGAATCCCATACCTTGCGAGTAGTTAACGTTTCTTTCGCATATTGACCGGCCGGAACGGATTCCGGTTGACCGATCGCAATCGTTTCGATATCTTT
Source organism: Paenibacillus sp. J22FR21 (assembly GCF_056269135.1). Lineage (NCBI taxonomy): Bacteria > Bacillati > Bacillota > Bacilli > Caryophanales > Paenibacillaceae > Paenibacillus > Paenibacillus sp. J22FR21. The sequence goes on along the minus strand of NZ_JBWDNJ010000005.1, from coordinate 484,210 downwards.
ATCCGCCATTTGCTTAACGGTAGTAAATGCTTTCTTGCTGTCGGTTGGTACGACCATGACGAGCTCATTCTTCAGCAGCAGCGAGCTGCGGTCAATTAGCTTCGCATCACTAAGTGCGTCCATTTGTTTCTGACCTGCAGAGAGGAACAAGTCAGCAGGAGCGCCTTGCTCGATTTGCTTCTGCAAGGTACCGGATGAACCAAGGTTAAACACCAAGTCAATCGTAGGATGGCTGGCTTCATAGCCTTTCTCGATTTCAGCAAGGCTGTCCTTCAAGCTTGCGGCAGCCGAAACAAGCAGCTCTGTTTTCTTCGAAGCAGCGATTGCAGGTTGTGCCGTTGCAGCAAGAAGAGCCACTAGCAAGGCGATGCTCAGCATCTTCACAGCAGTGCGTTTCATCATAAGTAAGAACACTCCATTTCATCGTCTATGAAATCATGTATGTGATGTATCGTAACATAGTAGCCTACTGAATTGAATCTCTATTTTATATTTAGATCTATTTAGTATGGTTTAGTAATAACTAGTGTGAAAACTAATCTGCAAAATCGGGAGAAAAGATCATAGTGAATAGACGTTACAAGCGCAAGCTTCTTATTCTGTGCGTTGGTTTTATTTTTGCAATTCTATCCTTCACTATTGGCGTCAATCAGCTGCTTACTTACAAGAAAGCGGTGGTTGTATTCGCCTCGGGCAGGGAGTCAGAGGTTCAGATTCCGGTGCTCTGCTATCATTCGATTACGGATAAGAAATCAGGGGAGTATGTGGTCAGTCCGGCTCACCTCGAGGAACAGATGCAGTGGCTGCACGAACAAGGCTATCGGAGCATTAACTTGGATCAATTCGAGCTATTAATGAAAGGAAAAATGCCGAACGATGGACGAAATGTGCTGATCACGTTCGATGACGGCTATAAGGACAACTATACGAATGCCTATCCGATCTTGAACAAGTATGGTTATGTGGCTGTGGAGTTTCTGGTGACCAACTGGGTTGGCGGACCGGACTATATGAATTGGAGCGAAGTTGATCAGCTTGGCAGCAGCGGATGGGATCTGATGTCACACACGCGGACGCATCCGTATTTGCCCCTCCACACGGCGAAAGGCCAGGTTGATGAAATTGCCGGTTCCAAGGCCGCACTTGAGAAGCATTTCTCCAAACCGGTTCGTGTCATCGCTTATCCGTATGGACTGCGCAGCTTTGAGACCATGAAGATCGTGAAGGACAGCGGGTATGATTATGCATTTACGTTCGATGATGGCATGACAACCTCGTTGCAGAATCCATATCTTCTAAAGCGGCTGTTCATCTCCGGTGAGCTGGATCTGCCTGCGTTTGAGCAGAAGATGGAGCCACAAGGTGAAAGCTAATCGCTTTATGAAAAAAGAACCTTCAACGCCACTGCAATAGTGGGTTTGAAGGTTCTTTTGCATATACGTGTTATTCAGTTGAGTAGCCCTGAAAGAATTGTCCGCTCTCCAGCTGGTTGACGAATTGCTGCAGCCATTCATAATAACGTACGGCGTGTTTTAATTTATGGAGGTCCTTAAGACATAACATCCGCTCTTCCTCCGAGGTGTCCAGCTCGAGGATCATCTCCGATAAGGAAGGGAACACTTCGTCAATAGCGCTGCGCATGACATCGATTTCCCGCTGCAGCTTCGCTGCGAAGAATTGTTGGAACGCTTTGAAGAAATCTGTTTCGACTTCATAGAGCTCTTTACGGTCAGCCTTCTCTTCGAGTTTGACCATCATTTTGGAATCGATTAATGCGCGGACGGCGTAGCTCATATTGCTCTTGCTCATGTTCATGCTGGCCTGCATCTCTTCTTGGGTCATCGGCCGATCCTCGAAGAGCATAATGCCGTAGAGCTGGCCAAAGGAATAATTAACGCCGTACAAGTCCATTGTTTTTGCAATGGCATCGATGACCTTCATGCGAAACTGCTCGCGCGGCGACACCGGTTCTTTTAGTTTCCCCGAAGTGACTTTCTTCACGTTCTACGCCTCCGCCTCCGAATGTACAAGGGTTCCGAGAAATTATACCAAACCGATGGGAGAAACGAAATAACCTTGTTTATTTAGTTCAATAATTATTGAATTTAAATCATTAAATACGTGAATATGCTGTTATTGGACAAAAATTAAATATTTATTGAACAAATTGCGATTGATGAAGGCGTATGATATGAGTATAGTGGTAATGAGGGGGATGAAGACTTGAATCAATTGACGGCAGCAGGTGTTAGTTATCCGATTGATGCTATTTTATTTGATAAGGACGGCACGTTAATCGATTTTATCTTCACTTGGGGCAAATGGAGCGAGCATATGCTGGACGCGTTCGCTAACCAGCTCGAGGCAAACCAATTGCCGCCGATGCAGCTTGATATCGCAACCCTATGGGGGACGCGTCATGCCTCGAATGGGGAGATCATCGACTACGATCGCAATGGTCCCCTTGCGATGGGCACGATCGATGATCTGGTTGCCGTGCTCGCCTGGCAAGGTTATCTCGCGGGCCTATCATGGGCCGAGGCGAAGCTCGCCGTGCAGCAATGCCGGCAATATGCGGATGAGCAGCTTAACGTGGCGCGAGCAGCCAAAGCGCTTCCCGGCGTCATTCCTTTCCTGGAGCAATGCCGCGAGAACGGGCTTACCCTTGCTGTCGTAACTGCGGATGAGACCGAGGCAGCCGTCAAGCAATTGGAATGGCTTGGGCTTACGTCCTATTTTGCAGCCTGTATCGGTACGGATCAGGTGGAGCGGGGCAAGCCGTTCCCGGATATGGTGGAGCTGGCCTGCTCGAGGCTGTCGCTTTCTCCTTCGCGGGTGGCTGTCATCGGGGATACCAATGGCGATATGAAGATGGCCCGATTCGCCGGAGCGGCAGTTGCCATCGGTCTTGCGGCCGACGCTAGTGATGGCGCTAGGGCGAAGCTGCCCGATGCGGATGCCGTTATCGTCTCTATGTCTCAATTAGAACTGCGTAAGCAGCTATGATGAAAGGTGAGAGCACCGTGGGTTGGATTCTATTAGCGATTGCTATCGCCTTCGAGCTAACCGGTACGATTTCGATGAAATTGTCCGCAAGCTTCACGAAGCTGATTCCTTCGATTATCATGTTTGTCTGCTATGCAGCAAGCTTCACATTAATTAATTACGCGCTTGGTTATTTGCAGGTTAGCGTTGTCTATGCCGTTTGGTCAGGTGTCGGAATCGTGCTGATTACGATTGCCGGGTATTTTATTTTCGACGAGAAACTGCCTCCGGTCTCCTTCTTATGGATTGGTTTGATCCTTGTTGGTGTTATCGGATTGCAAGTGAGCAGTAAGGGGCATTGAAACCGACTTTAAAGGGGGATATTTGCATTCTATGGAAATCAAAATTAATCAAGAGCTCTCGGAGCGGCCTTTGCTCTCCTTCCAAGTCATAACGGACACGCATATTAACAATGATCCGGCGCATGAGCATAATCGGAATTTGGAGCGGGCGCTGGCCGATATTGCGGCGAATGGTGAAGGAAGCTGCGGTATCATGCATGCCGGCGATTTGACGGATAACGGGTTTATCGAGGAGTATGAGGAATTTAACCGGATTTGGAATGCGAGCCGAGAGGCGCTCCCGAAGTTGTACGTGACGAGCGGCAATCATGATATTGGTGATGAATGGCAGCATCACATGGAGCTATTCTTAGCGCAAACCGGCATGAGCGGCATGTATCATGACCATTGGATTGAAGGGTATCATTTTATCTTCCTCGGAACGGAGGAGGGGATCGGTCTGTACTGCACCTTATCGGAGACGCAGCTTGCTTGGCTGGATGCGAAGCTTGGCGAAGAGGCCTCGCCCGATAAGCCGGTGTTTGTCTTCTTGCATCAGCCGCTGAAGGATACGGTTGCAGGCTCGCTGGAAGCGCAGAACTGGTATGGCGTCACGCAGGATGCGGAGCTCAAAGCCGTGCTGGCCAAACATCGCCAAGCGATTCTATTCACCGGTCACACGCACTGGGAGCTGGATGCACCGCATAATTTCTTCGACGGGGGCGGGCAGCTGCCGGCGATGTTTAATGCCGCTTCGACGGCTTACCTATGGACCGATGAGGATGAGCATAAGGACGGCAGTCAAGGCTATTATGTAGAAGTGTATCCCGATCGTGTGCTCGTGATCGGCAGGGACTTTGAACGAGGCGAATGGGTGGAAGGCGCGCAATTTCAAGTGAATTATCCGGTCTCATCTTAGTTGTAGCAGGGCACCTTTGTAGGTGTCCTATTTTATTGTTGTCATTCGGACTTGGTGGATGTATTATTTTACCAAGTTAATTGGCGGGAGGACGCTGTGAATGGCATTGTATAAGCAAAGCTTGCAGACCGAAATCAGGAAGCCGATCTCGATTGGCTATCAGCTCTTTCTGCCATCGGGCTATGACGAGCACGAAGAGAAGAATTGGCCGCTGATCGTGTTTCTTCACGGCATTAATCGTCGCGGCGACGACCTGAGCGCGCTTGACGGATACGGGCTGCCGGCAATTGCGGAGAGCCGCGGCATTTTCAAATTTGTCGTCGCGGCTCCGCAGTGTAGGACACATTCGTTCTGGCCGATCGAGCGCGATGGCGTGATGGCGATGATCGATCATCTCGTTGCGACCTGCCGGATTGATGAGCGGCGTCTTTATTTAACCGGGTTTAGTATGGGCGGCAACGGGGCATGGGATCTGGCGGCTCGTTATCCGGAGCGCTTCGCGGCGGTGGCTCCGCTCTCCGGTTGGTACCAGCCCGAGGCAGCGGCCTTGCTGAAGGACGTCCCGATCTGGGCGTTCCACGGCGAAGACGACGATGTTGTGCCAGTGAGCGGCACGCGCGATATGGTGCAGGCGCTCCAAGCGATCGGCGGCAATATCGCCTTCACGAGCTACCCGGGGCTGAAGCACCCCATCATGAGTGAGACGTACCGGAATACGGAGTTGTACCAGTGGTTTTTGCAGCATGAACGGAGAGAGAGCTCAGCCGGTTAGTGGCTGGGCTCTTTGCTTGAAACGGAGCTGTGAGTGTGCTGTGCGTGCAACCTTCTATGTAGAGCGGCCGTCTGGTGAGGTAAAGGGGGGAGCTGGCATGAATAGAACTAACATCATATTGATCGCACTGATTGCGCTCGCATGTGCATTCTATGGAGGATTCCTCCTCGGCTCGCATCAGAACAAGGCAGGGGAAGGGGCGGTCCAGGAAGCAATCGCTTCAAGATGGATCAAAGGGGATAAACCTCCATTACCGAAGATCGTTATCGATGGGGAAACGATTCCCGTGAAACTAAGCGCCTACTCGTGGTGCGGCTCATCCGCTCGGGATTCTGCAACCTGCACAAGTGTGGATGCATCTATACCGGAAGTGGAATCCGTCGTCGTCGGAGGTGGTGCTCTAATAGAGCAAGTCCCGCCGCCGGGGATTAAAGAGTTCACGCTGACCCATACAAGCAAGGATTATCAGGGTGATCCCTACTACGTCCCCGCCGAGAAAGGTGTTTACTTGTACCACATTCATTGCGAGTGGTTCCTTGACCAAGGGCAGGCAGAGTTTTATTTTGCGGTTGAGGTGAAATAGATCGGAATAGAGGCGACCTAGGATGGGTCGCCTTTGTTGTTGACTCCAATGCCCTTCAACTGGGGGCTGTCCGCTGTCCTCGCTCGATTGTCGATGCTATCGCAACAGTTTCTCAGCAGACTTACACGCTAACGAACCACTGAGGGCTTATTTTGGGAAAAAGAGTGCTTTTGAAAATCTAACGGATCCTACAGGTCTTATTATTGAATTTACAGCCTTATATTGTTCGAATTTCACCGAATAAGACCTCTACGGTTCGTTAGAATTTTCGAATCGCAAAATGACAACGGGTGGATCGTTCAGGAACAAACTGCTTAGTTTGCAGGAGCGGCGAACGAGGCCTCTGGTGCTTGCGCAGCACGACACAAAAAAAGCTTTCTCAAAAAGCCGCCCTAATGCGGCAATTTTGAGAAAGCATTATTATCAAACCGGCTAACCTACCATCCAATCGCGGCGCAGGGTGAACATGTCCTTCAGCGCTTCGGTCGACAGTTCGGTGATCCAGCCTTCGGAGCTAGTGATGACGTTGTCGCTCAGTTGCTGCTTGCTCTCCAGCATTTCGTCGATGCGTTCCTCCAGCGTGCCGAGCGAGATGAACTTGTGCACCTGCACATCGCGAGTCTGGCCCATCCGGTATGCCCGGTCGGTGGCTTGGTTCTCTACAGCCGGGTTCCACCACCTATCAAAGTGGAAGACATGGTTCGCCGCTGTCAAATTCAGCCCGACTCCTCCGGCCTTAATGGACAGCACAAACACGTTCGGCTGTTCCGCAGCCGGAAGAGACTGTGACTGGAACTGCTCGATCATCCGGTCGCGGCCCGTCTTGGACGTTCCGCCGTGCAAATAGAGCACCGGCTCCTGCAATTCCTGCCCCAGCACCCGCTGCAGCATCTGCCCCATCCCAATATACTGCGTGAAAATCAAACAGCGCTCGCCTTCCTCGCGCAACTCCCTTACCATCGCCAGCAGTCGCTCCAGCTTAGCCGATCGGCCGATCAAGGGCTCCGTAGCCAGCAACCCTTCCTCATCCGGTTCCGGAATCGGTTCCTTCGTGAGCAGCATCGGATGATCACATAGCTGCTTGAGCTGGGTAAGCGCAGCGAGAATGGCGCCTTTGCGCTCAATGCCCTCCAGCGACTGCATCTTCTCCATCAGCTGATTAACTGTCTGATCGTAGAGCGCGCCTTGCTCTGCGGTGAGATTAATGTAGGTTTTCATCTCATTCTTATCCGGCAGATCGAGCTGAATCGCGGGATCCTTCTTCTTGCGGCGAAGCATGAACGGCTTCACCAGCTTCTGCAAATCCTGCGTACGTTCCTCATCACGCGCCTTCTCGATGGCTTGGCTGAATTGCTCATTGAAGGCGCGAGAGCTGCCGAGATACCCCGGATTGATAAAATCATAGATCGACCATAGCTCGGAAAGTCGATTCTCAATGGGAGTACCGGTCAGCGCAATGCGGTGCCGAGCAGGGAAGCTGCGGACGGCCACAGATTGTTTGGTCCCGGCGTTCTTAATGTTCTGCGCCTCATCCAGGCAGACCGAAGACCAGTTAAAGCTGCTGATTGTATCCTGATCCAGCGCAGCAGTAGCAAACGAAGTGAGCACAAGATCCGCTTCCTTCGCCTCTGCGAGGAAAGCTTCGCCGCTCTGCCGCCTGCTTCCGTAATGAAGCATGATGCGCAGCGAGGGGGCAAATCGCTTGAGTTCCTTCTGCCAATTGCCGAGCACGGAGGTCGGACAAATAAGCAGGGACGGCACCGTATCACCGCCGCCATCACCACGACCACCGCCGTTAAGCTCAGTCATCTCCTTCACATGGAGGAGGTAGGTAATAAACTGAACGGTTTTGCCAAGCCCCATGTCGTCGGCGAGACAAGCGCCGAGCCCGAAGCGGCGCAGGAAGGCGAGCCATGCAAAGCCATCCCGTTGATAGCTGCGCAGCTCCGCCTGCAAACCCGCAGGAATAGGGACCGAAGGCCATTCTGTCTGCTGCGTCAGCTGCGCCATGAGCTTCGTCAGATGCTCATTAAGCTCCACTTCAAGCTGAACACGGCCCGGATCTGCCTCGCCACCGATAGCGCCGCCGCTATCTGCGGCACCGTCAACCGCACCATCCGCACCGTTCCCAAGCAAATGCAGCTGCATAATATCTTGAAAAGACAAGCCGCTGCTGCGATCCACACTAGCCATCGCTTTGCGAATTTGCGCGAGAAGCACCGGATCCAGCGGCACCCAGCGGCCCCGGAAACGAACGAGACGTTCGCCGCGGGCAACAAGCTCCATGAATTCCTCCTCGGTCAGATCGGTATCCCCGATTGCAATCCGCCAGTCGAAATCCACGAGCGAATCAAGACCGAACAGCGAACCGCCGCCGCTTGTGCGATCGCCGCCTGCGCCCGGACGAACCTTGGCCCGCAGCCGAGGTTTCTTGCGACTGGCTGCTTCCCACCAGGCGGGAAGCAGCACTTGCCAACCCGCTGCGAGCAGCCGCTGGCTGCCCTCGGTCAAGAATTGCCATGCATCAGCGTCGGTCAGCGGGCAATTCAAGACATCGTCGTCGCCGCCCTCAAGCTGTTCTGCAGGCAAGCTTGCCTGCAGATGCGTCAGCCAAGCGGCCGAACGCTCGCGCACATGCGGCGTCCAAGAAGTCGGCCACGAGCCTAGCGCCGAGCCATCCCTCGTCAGCCGCAGCGGAACGAGCAGCGAAGGCTCGCGCTTATCTTGCAGCACGAGCGCAAGCTGCCACTCATCCTCGCCTTCATCCGACGGCTCAAGCAGCTGCAGCAAGGGCCGGAACGGCGACATATCGGCCTTCCAGCCGGCTGCGACAAGCCAGGCCTGTGCATCCATGCCGGCTACTGCCGATGCACGATCCTTCGCGAAGAGCATCGGGAAGTCGCGGCGCAAATCTGCCGCTGTCTCTTCCGTTCCATAATAGCGCGCGTACACAGCCGCCGAGAACGCGGCGCGCAAACCGGCGAAGAAAGCATCATCTTCGCTTTCCCCACCGTCATCAACACCGGCTTCGGCCTGCAATCCATATTGCCGAAGCAGCCCAATAGCCTCGGCATCCAGCTGCGCCTCGTCCCAGATCCACTGCAGCTTGCCGCTCCGGTAAGCCGCGAAGCTTGGCGCATACTTCCGTTCCTCTAGACATGCGGAGAGAACAGGTGCCAGCTTTACCAGCGCCTCGGCATCATTTTCCCAATTCCACTCCATATGCTCCAGCAGCCGGCGCTCGCCAAAGAAGGAAATGACATGCTCTGAGGGGAGCAGCACAAGTTCCATGTCCTGGACCTTCTCGATCTCCAGCTCCGTTCCGTAGAAGGAAGGCGCGTGCCATGCGAATAGCCGATGCTTCACGTATACGCCCGTTACGAGGAGGCCCGGTATCGTGCCGTGAATGAGTGCATCCCCATGCGAAGTCAGGCTGACTTGAACCGAGATCGTCTCCGTGTACGTGCTCATGACAGCAATCCTCCTTTCCGAAGCTCTTCTTGCAAGGCCCGAAGGCGGCTGTGGCGGGCAACAAAACCGCCGATGAAGACTTCCCAGCGCTCGTCCTGCTTGGTTTTCTTATACAGCTTGTTCAGACGTTTCAACAGCTTCACGGCAGCCTTATAGCTGTCTCTATTCTTCAGCAGCACGTAACGCTCAACAGCTTGATGGTAGAAAGGAAGCAGCAGCTCCGGCGCTTCTTTCTCGATCGGCTTCAGCACACCGACCTTAAACTCAAGGGGTTCTTTACCAGAGCTGATTTGATAATCCATCCACTGCTGCCATCTGCCGTAGGTCAGCAGCGCCTCTTCGTAGAGACTGCGGGAATAGGGGAGCATGGCGCCAAGCGTCGCCCACATCCGCGGCTCCGCATCTTGAACATGCGCGAGGGCAGTCTCCCAATAGCCGCCATAGGAATTGAAGTCATCGCTGCGATAACGGCTGAGCATCGGACCGACCTGTTCCAGCCAGTTCACGAGCCTTGGCCATGCCTCAGCCTGCACGAGCGCTTCTAATAAAGGGTCTACTTGGCTCGGCTGCAGAGAGGCTCGTTTACCTTCTGCTTGAAGCAGCGCCCAAGCGTCCTCGTCTTGGTGCAGTTCGAAGAACAGCAAGCATTGCGCCAGCATCCAAGGCACACGGGACAGATGCTGCCCATGTACGTCTTCGGCCTGCTGGAGCTCGCGCAATTCGTCTTGCACCAGCTCTTCGCTGCCATCCAAGTTTGGCCGGATCCACTTCATCCAGAACAGCTGATACAGCTTGGCAAAACAGTTCAAGCTGCGATCTTCCCTCAGCATATGCGCTCGCAAATAAGCCAGCGTTTCCTTCAGGCGCGGCCAATAATCGGACTCTGAACCAATAGGCAGCGGTTCGGTCAAACAGCGAAGCGCAGCTTCGAGCAGCTCATCCATCGCAAGCTGGGTATGATACCCCATGAAATGGCCGGAATGGCGCCAGTCCTCCTGGGCCGGCTTCACCAGCTTCTCCAGCACGAACAAGTAAGCATGCAGATTAAACAGCTGCTCCGGCACCAGTGTGAGAGGCGGCTTCATGCTGTGGATGCCCGAGAGCATTTCCTTCGCTTCCTGCAAGAAGCGAGGGCTGTGATTGAAAGGGCCTAACGTCTTGCCAAACCGCGCATGCCACTCGGCAATGCTCAGTGCTGCGAGCTCATCCGCACGAAGTGCTGCGGGGCGAACGGGCGGTTGAGCCTTTCCGGTCCCTATAGTGCCTTTAGCTGCGGCATTTGCATGAGCAGCTGCCGCGGAGCGAGCATTCACAATGGCATGCACGGAACGCCCTTGCGAGGCGGCGTAATAGAGCAAGACTGCGATAATATGCTTGCAGCCTTTCGATTTGACAGGACAAGTGCACGTGCTTTCCGGAAGATCATCCAAGTACAAACTTACATCGTACATCTCTGAGCCGTCCACCGAAGCTTCTATTACTGTAGGTTCGGTCATGATGGCCGAATGGACCCGGTCCTGTTTATAGTATTGGAAGCCTCGTTTGATCGTGAGGTCGTCGAAATGGGTACCCACCTGCATAACGAGCGCGGTCCACTCGGTGTCATTAATGGAAAAAGGGAGTGATATCGTCATAATCGTCTCCTGCAATTGAATTCTCATAAACTGCATTCTATTATATCAGGTTTCGATTCACACAAAGGCGAACAGAGACAATATTCCTGTAAAATTCATCGGCAGCCCATAGAATACGTGTATCTATGACTTTCCCTATGCTTGCAGGTTAGGTTTTTTGATTTGGGGGAAGCTAGGTCAACAAGGTTTACAGGAGGCGCTGCAAGACATGGACAACCTATTTAAGCTGCAAGAACGTGGCACTACGGTGTCAACCGAAATCATGGCAGGGATCACGACGTTTCTAACCATGGTTTATATCGTCATCGTAAACCCGGGCATTCTGAGCGAAGCGGGCATGGATTTTCACGGCGTATTCATCGCAACGGTGCTGGCCAGCATAGTCGCAACGCTAATTATGGGTTTATTCGCAAACTATCCGATCGTTATTGCGCCCGGGATGGGGTTAAACGCCTATTTTGCCTTCAGTGTCGTAGGTGGAAGCGGGATATCGTGGCAGGTGGCGCTTGGAGCCGTGTTTGTTGCGGGAATTCTGTTCGTGCTGCTGTCACTCACTTCGTTCCGCTACGCGCTGCTCGATGCGATTCCTACAAGTCTGAAACATGCCATCACGGCAGGGATCGGGTTGTTCATTACCTTCATCGGCTTGCAAAATGCAAAGATCATCGTCGACTCTCCGGCAACACTGCTGACACTGGGCGATCTCTCTGCGCCGATGACGCTGCTTACTATAGTAGGCCTTGTTATTTCTCTTATATTAATGGCTTACCGTGTACGTGGGTTTCTATTTATAGGCATGATCATTACAGCCATTATTGCGTCGATAACCGGGCAGATGCACTTTCCCGATGCCATTGTTTCCATGCCCAGCGGACTGTCTGCAACAGCCTTCCAGCTGGATATTGGCAGCGTGTTTACGAAAGGGCTCTATTCGGTCATTTTCACCTTCCTGCTGATCACCTTGTTTGATACAACAGGAACCATGCTGGGGGTGGCCGAGCAGGCCAATCTGTTACAAGACAATAAATTCCCGCGTTCGCAAGGAGCGCTGCTGGCTGATGCTGCCGGTACAACGGTTGGTGCGCTGCTTGGAACAAGTCCGACTTCCGCTTATATTGAATCCAGTGCAGGCGTTGCGATCGGCGGCAGAACAGGGCTTACAGCTGTAGTCGTTAGTATCCTTCTCGCGGTAACCTTATTCTTCTCACCTGTGGTATCCATACTGGCAGGCATTCCGGCAATTACGGCGCCTGCACTTATTATCGTCGGTTTCTTAATGCTGAATGTGCTGCGCAAAATCGAGTGGCATGATATCGAGGAAGCCTTCCCTGCATTCCTCATCGTTGTCCTCATGCCATTAACGTATAGCATAGCGACAGGCATCGGTGTAGGATTTATCGTCTATCCGGTTCTGAAGCTGGTACGCGGCAGAAGCAAAGACGTCCACCCGATCTTCTATTTGTTCGCGGTCTTATTTTTCATCCAGCTCGCATTTTTCAATCATTAAAAAAAGTTTGAAAAGTATGAGCGAAATTTTCTTGCATACAACTTGTACTCTAGAAGAATTCTAACATTTGCTTGCTATACTGACAGAGCAGCAAACAAATGTAACCGCCACAGGGGATAGGAGTCAGTCAGCATGAATAGAGTCGTTGGATTGGGAGAATGGGTTTGTTCAGGCAACCAAGTAGAGACTATCACAACCTTCTCCCTGTCCACCTGTGTGGCGGTTACAGCTTACTGCCCGGTTAAGAAAGTAGCGGGCTTAATTCATATTGTGCTTCCGCAGCCGCTTTCCGTGAAGGACGAGCTCAATCGACCGGGCCATTTTGCCACAACAGGCGTTCCATTACTTATTCGCAAGATGGTGGAGCAGTTTGGCTGCCGCAAGCACAACCTGATTATCCAGCTGTTCGGAGGCGCACAGCCGAAGAAGCGTGATTACTTCCGGATCGGAAGCCGCAACCTGGAGCAAGTGCAGCTCATGCTGCAGCACATGAACATAGAGCCCATTAAGGCTGAAGTCGGCGGCCAAGTAAGCCGTACGCTTATTATGAGTGTGAAGACAGGCGAGATTAAGCTCTCCACGTTACCTCTCAGTTCGTAAGTTGAGTAGACAATCGGCGATCTTACATTTAGAGGAAAATTCACCATTGTTGTCGAATGATGACTGATAAACCTATCAAGCAGGTGCACAGACATGACGACTTGGATAAGTACAACCACAATTATAGGTGCAATTTCAGCGGCTCTCTTAGGGAGCCGCTTCTATTACGTTCGGATGAGCAGAGCGGTGGCGCAGTTCAAGGCGCTTCAGTTGGAATATGCGACCTTGCTGCGAGAGCAGCAGGGGATTACGTTTAAGATTAAGAAGGTAGATGGCCGCTATCATTACACGATGGCTGACGGCCAACTGTTCTATAGGATCGGGCTGACGCAAGCGGACATCGGCAAGACCATGGAAGATATCATGCCGGAGGGTATGCATGCTTATATTAGAAGTGTGTACGACCGAGCATGGGCAGGGGAACAGTTTCAATACGAGTCCGAGCTAAAGGGATATACCTATCTGAACAGTGTCATGCCGATTAGGAAAGACGGAGAAACGGTGGAAGTCATCATAGTTGGCAGCGACATCACCGGGCGGAAGAAAGCGGAGCAGGACATACAAGAAAGTGAAGACCGCTATCGTCGCTTGGTGGAGTTGTCACCGGATGCCATTCTGGTCGTCATCGACAGTAAAGTTGTACTCGCCAATCAGAAGGCCGTTCAATTTCTGGGTGATGGCAGTCTGGAGCAGTTAATGGAGCGTCCGCTTCGGGATATGGTGCATCCGGATTATTTGGCGAGAGCAAGCAAGCATGTCCAGCAAGTGCTTGAGAACAGGGACGTCCTGCGGCCTTTCGAGAGCGTATATTTGCGCATGGATGGGCAGTCGATCGATGTGGAAGTGACAGCATCTTGGATGCAATATAATGGCGAGCCCGCCGTTATGGTCATTTTCCGAGATATCACGCAGCGTAAGCTTGAGAAACAGCAATTGCAGGAAACGAATAAGCTGCTTTCTCAACTAGCCCATGTCGACGGACTGACGGGCATCGCTAACCGCCGACATTTTGATGAAATGTTCGACAAAGAGTGGGAGCTGGCTGTTCAGGGGGCGCTTTCGTTGTCGGTTATCCTTTGCGACATCGACTATTTTAAAGCGTATAATGATAGCTATGGACATCAAGAAGGGGATTCCTGCTTGCGGCAGGTCGCCGGCGTACTAAGCAGTTTACCGCTGCCGAACGGCGGATTTGTTGCGCGATACGGCGGTGAGGAATTCATCGTGCTGCTTCCGGAAACGAACATTGAAGATGCAGCGGTGTTTGGCAGCATGCTGGGCAATCAAATCAAGAAGCTGGGTATCCCGCATCGTGCTTCGCACGTTAGCAGCTCGGTTACAATTAGTGTAGGTGTAGCAGCCTTAAGGCCGACGGTCTTGATCGACAAAGAGATGCTCGTTCGGCATGCGGACAAGGCACTCTATGAGGCCAAGCAGCAGGGTCGGAATCAAATGAAGGTCTATGGCAGTGAATCTTTGATTAAAGAAGGTGTGTAGGCAGGTGGCCAAGCAGAAGTTTTATGTCGTTTGGGTAGGAAGAAAGCCAGGCGTATACAGCAATTGGAGTGAGTGTCAGGCTCAAACGAGCGGATTTGACGATGCGAAATTCAAGTCCTATGAAACAAAGGCAGCAGCCGACGAAGCCTATCAAGGCGGATGGAAGAAGCATTGGGGACAAGGCAGCAGCAGCGCCTCGAGCAGTTCCGGGCAGAACTTTAAACGGAAGAGCTCCGCAGCGGAAGCAGGCAGCGAAGAGATAGATTATAACAGCATCTCCGTAGACGTTGGCACAAACGGTAATCCCGGACCCGTGGAATATAAAGGCGTGGATACGCAAACGGGCGAAGTGATCTTCGCCGTAGGCCCGGTATCCAAAGGCACGAATAACCTCGGAGAGTTTCTCGCCATTGTACATGGGCTGGCTTATTTGAAGAAACTTGGCAGTAATAAGACGGTATACAGCGATTCGATGAATGCACTCAAATGGGTGAGACAGAAGGAAGTATCCTCTACGCTTGTCAGGGATGCGTCAACGGCAGAAATTTGGGGCATGGTAGACCGTGCCGTCAAGTGGCTGCAAACCAATACGTATTCGAATAAAGTACTCAAGTGGCAGACGAAGCAGTGGGGCGAGATTAAAGCGGATTACGGGCGCAAGTAAGCGTCCGTTCTACGCCGAATACAGGCAGATGATTGGAGTATGCATATGGCTTTTCAAGAGATGACCGAACAGGAATGGCTGGGACAGCCCAAAGCGAAGAAGGGGCGGGAAGCGATCTACTTCTTCACGCCGCTATGCGGGACATGCAAGCTGGGGCTGCGCATGCTCGAAATCGTAGAAGCAGCCGGCAGCACGACACCGATTCGGACGATGAATATCAATTTCTCACCGACCCTGCGAGATGAATGGCGAATCGCCAGTGTACCTTGTCTCGTCCTTCTGGAGGATGGAGAGCCGGTCCGGTTCGAATACGCGATGAGGTCTGTTGATGACCTCTATCGACTGCTTAAGTAACGTTCCTTTCCTCACAGATCGGAACGTTTTTTTTCTATTTTTTTTGAGAAAAAATAGAAATCTAACAGTTACTAAATAACTTTACTAACGACTGTGTGGTACATTAGTATCAGATTAGTCCAAAAGCACGATTTTTGGTGGAATTTGTCGAAAATGCCGCTTTACTACATATAGATGCTGATTGAGGAGGCGGAGTTTGTGAAGGCGAATTTCAAGCCCTTTCTATTTATATTATTATGCTCTACCTTGCTGGTCGCCGGAATCAGCTTCTTCTCTTACTCACAGTCCAAGTCCATACTGAAAGAGAAGATGACGCTCTCGACGCAGCAGATGGTTATGCAGTCTGTCGATAAATTGAACCTCACGTTACGGAGTTATGAGGACCTGACGTACAACTTTATTACAGACGGCGTGATCTTAAGCAATTTGGCCGATTACAGCAGCACCAGCAGCGGACAGCTGGAACGTTACACCGCTTCGAATGCGATCAAAACAACCATTGCCGTCCGTTTCTTCAGCAAAGGCGAAATCACGGCCGTCCACCTCTTGCCTCGGGATTCCGATTTGAAGGTCATCACGACCACCCCTCCTGATGTACCTAGTATCGATTACACCCATACCGATTGGTATAAACAAGCTTTGGCCGGAGGCAGGATCGTATGGCATGAAACGAAGAGCGAGGGTTACATGTCCGGCTTGTCGTCGTTTGCGATCAGCCGCAATTTGACACTGAGCTCCGGCCGACGATATCTTCTCATGGTCGAGATTAGTACTCGTGTGTTGAATGATACGCTCTCCGATAGACAGCTTGGGGACAGCGGCGAAATTGTCATGTTAGATGGGAGCAACCATCTGCTAAGCGCGGCGCGTGGTGCCGGTGAAGGAGAGGTTTACGCGGTTCCTGCACTGAACCGGACCGATATAGACAAGGATGCCTCCTTGTCGACGATCGATACCGCTACGATCAAGGTGAACGGCACGCAGCAGTTGATTGTGGCCGGCAAGCTGTCCACCGCGGGTTGGAAGGTTGAGGCGGTGATTCCGGTCTCGGAGCTTGTGAAGGATACACGTAAAATTCGCAATACAACACTCGCAAGCGTGCTTACCATTGCGATTGTGACGTATTTGCTCAATTATTTGTACCAGCGCAGGCGAAGTGATGCCAGGATCCGCTATATGGCGTATCATGACCATTTGACCGATTTGGCCAACCGCAAGCTGTTTAACGAACTCTTGGAGAAGGAGATCGTCATTGCCAAGCAGCATGGGCAGCGTTTTGCCGTCCTGTTTATTGACTTGGATCGACTCAAGATCATTAACGATACCTTCGGACATGGTGCGGGTGACAAGCTGCTCGTTGATATTTCGGATAAGCTGAAGCGGCACCTCAATAAAGCCTTCACCATTGCACGATTTGGCGGGGATGAGTTTCTTGTATTAATGCCTCAAATCAGTGAGTATGACGAGGTTGAAACGGTTATTTATGAAATTGCAGCACTCATCCAACAGCCTATTTATTATCAGGATAAAGAATTGTTTGTTTCCGCCAGCATCGGTGTCAGTATTTATCCGCACCACGGCGAGGATGGACAGTCGCTCATTAAGAATGCCGATATGGCGATGTACAGCGTCAAAGAAAGCGGACGAAGCAGTCACAGGTTTTACGATGCAGCGATGGATAAGAAGTCCTACGGCAACCTGTCGCTGGAGCGGGATTTGCGCAAGGCGCTGGAGCGGGAGCAGCTGCTGCTGATGTATCAGCCGCAATACGAGCTCGCAACCGGACGAATCGCCGGTGTCGAGGCGCTGGTCAGGTGGAGACATCACGAGCATGGACTCATTTCGCCGGCTGAATTTATCCCGATCGCCGAGGATTCCCGTCTCATCATTCCGATAGGGGAATGGATTCTATATACAGCATGCAAGCAGAATAAAGCATGGCAAGACGCCGGATTACCCGCGGTGCAAGTTTCCGTCAACTTATCCATTCATCAATTTCAGAGCAACGGCATTATTGAAACGGTATCGAATATTTTGCAACAGACAGGACTTTCACCACAATATCTGGAGCTTGAAATTACGGAATCGATTGCGATGCAGGATGTCGAGAAGGTTATTCTTACGCTGCAAGGCCTTTCTGAGCTGGGTGTCAAAATTTCCATCGATGACTTTGGAACAGGATACTCTTCGCTCAGCTACTTGAAGAACTTCCCCATTCATCGACTGAAGGTGGACAAGTCCTTCTTGGACGATATGATCCAGAACCCGAAGGAGCGTGCGATTGTCGGAGCGATCATCGTCATGTCGCACAGTTTGAATTTATGCGTAACGGCCGAAGGCGTCGAGACGATGGAACAAGTGAAGCTACTGAGCGAATTGAACTGTGACGATGTTCAGGGATACATATTCAGTCGTCCTCTCTTACCAGAGGAATGCGCGAATCGTTTAGTCGAAAATGTCAGTTATGCAGGCAGGAGGCTATAGCTATGGGAGTTCATCCTACTAGAAAGCTGCGCCCGTTTGTTTACGCATTGATAATGTTGACCGTGGTAACAGGCTGCAGCGCAAAGAATAATTCGAGTTCGGAGAATGGTAGTCTAATGAGCGAGCCGGTGCAGGCGAATGCACCATCGGAGAAGGTTACTCTTAAGATGATGGAAAGTTTGACGAACCCTCAGCGAACGGGCATCTTGAAAGAACAAATTGCGGAGTTCGAGGCGCAGAACCCGATGATTCATGTGGAGCTGATTTCGCCTCCATTCGACCAAGCGGACGAGACGATTCGAACGATGCTTGCCGCTAAACAAGATCTGGACGTGATCGAGGTACGGGATGTTAATATTGCGGACTATGTAAGTAAACAGTACATCGATCCCCTGGATACGTATGCTGCGAGCTGGAAGGATTTCTCGACCGTGGCGGAAATTCCGCTGAATGTGGGCAGTGTGCAGGGACAGCTTTATTTTCTGGCCAACGGCCTGTATGAACGGCAGCTCTATTATCGCAAGGATTGGTTCGACAGTCAGAAGCTGATGCCGCCGGCAACGTGGCAGGAGCTGTATGAGACGGCCGTGAAGCTGACCGATCGCAGCAAGAACCGCTACGGATTCTCCTTCCGCGGCGCGAAGGGAGCCAATTCGATCTTTGATACGATGGTCCGGACGTACAATGGCGATGGGATGAATGTGGATGACGGCGCCTTCCGCAAAGACGGCACGAGTGCGTATTCGTCGCCTGAAGCGGAGCAAGCACTTTCGTTATTTGAATTGCTCTATAAGAACGCCTCGCCGGAGGAGTCGTTGTATTTTGGGTTTGAAGAGCAGGTCAATGCGTTCACCTCGGGTCAGACTGCTATGCTGCTCCAGGATTCCGATGTCATTCAGACGCTTCAGGCTAAGATGCCGCATGGCACATGGGCCACAGCCCCGATGCCAGCAGGACCGAATGGCAAGGCGTTAATTACAGTCGGAGCGGCAGGCTGGGGAATTCCCACGCAATCGCTGCATAAGGAAGAGGCATGGAAGCTGATTGCGTATCTGTCGAGCCCTGAGCAGAACATCTCTATGGGCAAACGATACGGATTGGTGCCGATTCACACGACTGCGGCTGCAGATCCGTTTTTTATGACAGGTCCCTATAAACCATTGATTGAAATGAACAATAACCCGGATAAATACATGTACTATCGACTCCCGATTCAATACCCCAGCTATTCCGAATGGGAGAGACGCTCGACCAAAGCAGAACAGCAGATGCTCCTCGGGGAAGCAACGTTGAAGGAAACGTTGACGGCTTGGGATACCTTCTGGAAGGAACAGAAGGAGCTCATGCAGCGTTAGTAAGAAGCAAGTCCGCCGGTTGGGTGGACTTGCTTTTTTTTACAAAAAAACGTTGACAGTTTGTCCCAAGCGGGAGTAGCATAGGTGCCATGTTACAAAAGTAAACCGTTTTCATTCTATCGTGAGGAGTGTACAGCGACTTGTATAACTTTAATGGTTTGGATTTGGGAATTGGAAACCTAGCAAGACTGTCGAATGCGAAGACGAGATCGATCAGCCCGGAGAACTTTACGGGTGAGCCAGGCAAGGGCGCCATGGCTGCTGAGGGTACAGGCGCAAACTGCGCACGTGATTTGGGAGTCGGCTGGAAAGTATCGCCATCCGTCGAAATCGCGGCGGGAGAAACATTAACGATGGGCGAAATTACCGGACCCGGTGCGATTCAACATATTTGGTTGACCTGCCATCCCGGTTCGTGGAGAAATATGATCTTCCGCATTTATTGGGACAATGAGGAGACGCCTTCCGTAGAAGTACCTGTCGGCGACTTCTTCTGTAACGGCTGGCAAGAGCGCTGCAACGTGAATTCGTTCCCGGTTGCGGTTAATCCGGCCGGAGGCATGAACAGCTACTGGCAAATGCCTTTCCGCGGCTCGGCGCGCCTCACAATGGAGAATACGTCAAAGTCGGACAAGGCTGTCCTGTACTATCAAATCGATTACACCCTTACGGAAGTGCCGGAGGATATGGCTTATTTCCACGCCCAGTGGAGAAGAAGCAATCCGGTCGCTTACAAGGATGTTCATACGTTAATTGACGGCGTTAAAGGTAAAGGCCATTACGTGGGTACTTATCTCGCTTGGCAAGTCAATAACACCGGCTGGTGGGGCGAAGGCGAAATCAAGTTCTTCATGGACGGCGACAGCGAGTTCCCGACGATCTGCGGAACGGGTACGGAGGATTATTTCGGCGGTGCATGGAACTGGGAGCATCCGCAGGGACAATATGGGGTTTACTCCACGCCATTCCTCGGTATGCACCAAGTCATTAAGCCGGATGGCCTGTACCGCAGCCAACAACGTTTCGGAATGTATCGTTGGCATGTTCAGGATCCGATTCGTTTCGAATCCGAGCTGCGCGTGACGATTCAAGATCTGGGCTGGCGTTCCGGCGGCCGCTACCTGCCTCAGCAAAGCGATATCGCTTCTACGACCTTCTGGTATCAAGCGGAACCGCATGCGCCATTCCCAGCTTTGCCGGGCAATGACGAGCGGGAAGTTATTTAATTCGTGTTTGTGGATGGAAGCCGGCTCAAGATGAGTCGGCTTCTTTTCTGTGCTATGATAATCTCATCCCAAACATTGGAAAAGCAGGTGGTAACTCTATGCCTTCGCGAAAGTTCGCCGGGTTATGGAAATGGATCGCACTAACGGCCGGCTATGCGGTCTTGATGGCTGTATATGTCTGGTTTACCTCGCCGAATAACGTACCGGCTGCGTATGTCGGGACCGCCGCCGATCCGGCGACATTCTTCAGCGCGGAGCAGCTGAAGGACAGTGCGGTGTTGAATGCGCTGCGTAATTGGATATTCTTCATTAGCGGGCCATGGGAATGGCTGATTTATCTGTTTCTGCTCTTCGGCGGTCTCGCTCGTTATTGGCGGGATGCATTGGAGCGCCGGGGGCTGCCGCTTGTTGTGCGGTTTCCGCTATTCGTGCTGCTAGTTGACGCGGCTTCGTTTCTGTTATATTTGCCGCTTCGCGTGTTTGGCTATAGCTTGTCGAAGTCGTATGGCATTACGACGCAGCCTGTACCGGGGTGGATTCGGGATAAACTGGTTGCCTTTGGCGTGGGGTATGTGACGCTGCTGGCTGTTTCTGCGGTAGCATTCTGGATTCTCTCTCGCAAGGGCCGATGGTGGCTGAAGCTGTGGCTGATCTCGGTGCCGTTCACGGTGTTCATGATGTATGTGCAGCCGGTCGTCATTGATCCGCTGTACAATCATTTTACGGAGCTGTCTAATCCGCAGCTGGAAGCAAGAATTCTGGAGCTCGCTGCCAAAGCAGATATACCGGCTGATCGTGTGTATGAGGCGGATATGTCCATCAAGACCAATGCGATCAACGCTTATGTGACTGGGATTGGTTCTTCTCTGCGCATCGTGCTGTGGGACACGACGCTGAAACAGCTGACCGAGCAGGAGATTCTGCTCATTATGGCGCATGAGATGGGGCACTATGTGATGCACCACTTAGAGTGGAGCGCACTAGGCGCTGTCGGTTCGTCCCTTGTGGTTATTGTTGTTGGCGGCTGGATCTATACATGGAGCATTCGCCGCTACGGGGATCGCTTCGGCATTCGCAGTCGCTCCGATATGACGGCACTGCCGTTCTTGCTGCTGATTATCGCTGTGCTGTCTTTCGCGTCGCTGCCGGTTAGCAATCTCGTGTCGCGAGGCGCGGAATCCGCGGCTGATGCCTATGCGATGGATTTGCTCGGCAGTGCGGACGGCTCTATCTCGATGCAGCAGAAGACTGCGGTTATTACGCTGAGCGATATTAACCCGCCGCTGCTGGTGCGCTGGTTCCGGGATACGCATCCCAGCGATCTGGAGCGGATTGCGGCGGCTATGACATTCGAACGTGAGCATAAAGGGGAAGGAACGCATGAGTAATTCTCCTGCCAAAGGCGAGGTCTCGCTTTATCTGCTGAGCGGTCTGGCGACCGCTCCGCAATTCATGGAGAGCTTTCGAGCTGCGCTGCATGCTATACTGACTCGAGAAGGCTACGAGGTAGGTGCTTCGCAGCTGCTCTTCCCCTATGGGGATTGGAGCCGGAACGTCATCCCGCAGCTTTGGGAAATCGGGCGTGATATGCGGCTTAGTTCGCGGCATGCTGCTCGCTCCATTGGAGGGAAGCGCGTGGTCGCTGAGATTCAGGCTGGACGACTTCGCCGAGGGCTGCAGGGAGGCCGGACGATTCTGATCGGCCACAGCGGCGGCGGCGTAGCAGCCGTGCAAGCGGCGAAGCTTCTGCATGAGCAAGAGGGCGGGGCACCGAGCCCGGTAGTGATGATTGGCTCGCCGCGATGCCGCATTGCGCAGGAGCTGCGGCAGTCGGTGCTGTTTGTTCATGCTACCGCAGAGTCGCCGGAGTCTGTTGGCGACCGAGCGATTGATAAGATAAGCCGGCTGGGCACATTCGGCGGCTGGGCTCGCGGGCAGCGCGGCTTCCTGCCTGTATGGCAGCCGGATAAGCATGGGCCGGCCGGAGCATGCGGCGTACCGATTATTGGCAAACATGCGGATTATTTTCGAGAGCATGCACCGTATACGAATCGGATGGGCTTGTCGAACCAGTGGCTGACGCTGCAGGCGGTATGGGGCTGGCTTAGCGGAATCATCTAGAACAAAGTCTTGCTGTTCTCTGGTAATTTTGCTATTTTGCATAGTATACAAACTAATTATGGTGACACTATGACTGGGAGGAACTGGGGATAATGCTTATTGGAGCGGTGGAAGCCGGCGGTACGAAGTTTGTTTGTGGGATCGGTAATGAGAAAGGCGAAATTCTGGATCGGGTGAGCTTCCCGACCGAGCAGCCGGAGAAAACGCTGGCGAACGTGATTGCGTATTTCCGTGAGAAAGAAGTAGAAGCTATCGGGATCGGCTCGTTCGGTCCGATTAATATTGATCCGAATAGTCCGTTATACGGCTATGTTACGACAACGCCGAAGCCGGGCTGGGGCAACTATCCATTCCTGCCGGAGCTGCGCAAGGTGTTTGACGTTCCTTTTGGCTGGGATACGGATGTAAACGCGGCTGCACTCGGTGAAGCAACTTGGGGCGCGGCTGCCGGACTGGACAGCTGTCTCTATTACACGATCGGTACCGGTGTCGGTGTCGGCGTATATGCAGAAGGCAAGCTCGTTCATGGATTGGTTCATCCGGAGGGCGGACACGTGTTGACGCGTCGTCATCCGGAGGATACGTATGAAGGCTTCTGCCCGTATCATGGCGATTGCTTGGAAGGCATGGCTGCAGGTCCGGCGCTTGAGGGCAGATGGAAAGTGAAGGGCAGCGAGCTAGGTGTGGATCATCCGGCTTGGGCGATGGAGGCTTTCTATATTGGACAGGCCGTATCGAGTGCGGTTCTGCTCATGTCGCCGAAGCGTATTATTCTGGGCGGCGGCGTTATGCATCAGGAGCATCTCTTCCCGCTCATCCGTGAAGAGGTTCGCAAGAACCTGAACGGTTACGTCAGCGCGGAAGCGTTGCTTGGCGGCATCGACGAGTACATCGTGCCTCCGGGTCTTGGCGACAACGCCGGCTTGAGCGGTGCGTTGGCACTTGGCCTGCGAGCGCTTAGCGCGAAGTAATGAATAAAAGCTGCTCCAATAGTTGCGATTAGGCGACTTTTGGAGCAGCTTTTTGTTTTATGCGAGCGGACCGGGCTGTTGGAGGCGGAAATGATGCCGGAAATGCAACATTTCACCCTCATCGGTGGGTAAATGGAGCCCAATGTAGCACAAATGGCAGCATTTCAATGAAGAATGGCCCATATATGGCTTGATGAGATGAAAATGTTGTAGTTAGCGCAACATTTCCTCCGTGAGGCCACCATTTCCCGATAAATGTTGCATGAAAGGCAGCATTTTCTCAATCACGTGCGAGGTGTGATGGTCGTGATGATGCGTGATGCTAAGACATAAATCGCGCACCGGGAGAAGCTGCGTTAGAGAAGCGGAGTATCGCTACTCGCTCAGCGAGCGCACATAGCGCAGTGCCGTGCTCGAGAGCTCTTCCCACTGATCCGCGTGGTTAGGCGGGACCTGGATCCAGCCCTTCATCGCTTTGCCCGGGGACGGCTCGAATGTCCCCGCGCCGTCAAGAGCTGCGGCGCTGTTGTCCGCAGGCAGCTTGAAGACCATGTTGCCACGGTGGAACATGGCAAAAGCTTTCTTGTTGATTTTCAAACATTTTGCGCCGAACATGCTGCCCTTCACGACTTCATCGCTTACGACCAGCTGATCGCCGATTTCGTTGTACAGGTGCTCATAGTGCGACATACTCGTTCCTCCTACTCCTCACGAACAAGCGGCTTCCCGCTGAAATTACGCACCTCAACCGTAAGCTGCGGCGGTGCCGATATCCGGTAACGAAGCTCGCCATCCTCGATGCGCCATTCCAGTTCGACAAGCCCCTCCGGTGTCGGCAGCTTCCCGCTGCACCATTGCAGCGACGTGTTCGTGAAGACGATCGACAGCTTATTCCGCTTCAGATCGAGCGATTCGATGCCAAGCGCATCGCGGTACAGACTGCGTACGACATGGGAGGCAAAGCCGTGGTTGCAGCTGGCAGTCGTACGGTTATGCTCCCAGAGCGTACCGGTTTGCTCAGCCATTAAGCCGAAGAAAGCTTTGATCTCCTCCAGCAGCTGTGCGGAGGCGCCTAATTGCGATAACAGCTCCATGCGTAAATAATAGCCGATAAACGCGTTTGCTGGATGGATCTCGCTAATATCGGCGATGGTTGGTTCCTCCGCGCCGCGGCTCGGGCTGAAATCGTGAACGAGGCTCGCGTACCAATCGTGCTGCGTCTCGGCATCCGCAATCCCGAAGAAGGCAGCGTAGTATTGGCACACTTCGGTGCGGTTGTCGGTCATTTCGATTTCGCCATCCGCATTCTCAATCGCCTGATCGACGAAGAACTTCCCATCGAACGAAAATTCCCGAATGACCTGCTTCAGTGCGACCCCTTGCGCCAAGTAATCGTCGTTATGGTAAAGCCGGCCTGCTGCTTCCAGTGCCCCGGCGTAGAGCATGTTGGAAGGGAAGTTAATGCCGCTAACAAAGCTGTTCGCCTTCGACCATTCGATAAACACCCAGCTCTCCAAGTTCTCCAGCAGCCCAAACTCATTATGGAAGCCTTCAAAATAACGCAGCAGCGCATCCACTCGCGGCTGCAGGGAACGGATCAGCTCCTCATCCCCGCCGCGCGAACGGAATTCCTCCAGCTGAATAATGAACCACAGCGACCAATTGGGAATGAACTCGCCGCTGTAATGATCCGCGGGATAACACATGGGCAGCATGCCCTCAGGCAGATGAGCGAAGTGCTCCGGCAGCGCGAAATTCTCAAGGAAATTGTGCTCAATGACGGAGCGTCCGGTCAAATCGGCCTCAACACGAGCTGTGAAGAAGCTGTCGCATAACCAGCCGGCACGTTCACGAGAAGGGCAGTCCATGAAAATATCAACCGCATTCTGACGGAACGATTCCCTCGCTGCTTCGAAGATTTTCCCTAGTGCCTCATCAGAGCTGCTGAAATTCGCGCGATCCGCATCCGGATTCGCATATTCCCGTAAGGTGCAGCCGGAGAGAAGGCAGTCACCTTCGAGAACGATGATTTTCATATATTTCAGCGTATAGGGTTCAATCGATTCGAAGGCATAAGCACCAGGCTCGCAGGCGAGATGGATGACGTTCGAGCATTCCAGCCGCAGATGATCGACATCGCCATGCAAGAGAATCTCATCGAATGTAATCGCAATGCGCGAAGCACGCTCACATGTGAACTGAATGCCAATAAACCCGGATAGATTGCGGTCAAAAGCCAGTATCGAAGTATCCTGTGTGCCCAATTGAAGTGGTTGCCCATCATACGCAACGGCTGCCGCATCGCTGGGCAGGCTCGTCTCGAGCTCCCCCAACTCATCCGTAGGAAGGAGCGCCAGCTCGCTGATCTCGAAGCCTTTGAACAAGGGGCCAATTCCGGTTAACGCACGGTCCCGCCATGGGGAAGTTGCGTCAGCCCCGCCATCGGCGCGTTTCGCAACCGTGCCGGAGGCAACGATGGCGGCCGGAGCTTTGACCGCAAAGTCCGAATAACTTACCCGCCGCGGCAGAAGCTGTTTCTCTTCCATAATAGCACTCGAAGCCGCCGGAGAAGCGGGGATCGAATCCGCGTTTGTGCGCCACTCATGAACATGCGCATCCAACTGATACGCCTCGATAAAAGCACGCTGGAAGCTGTAACGCTGCACCTTCTGCACGCGTTCCGGAAGCACGAACACGTCGAAGACTCGAGCCGAATCACCTGTCGCAGCTGCGACAACGCCATCAAGCTCAACCTCTGCCTGGACAAAAGAAGGCTGGTCAAGCGTGTAAAAGCTGTTCACATTATAGCCCGCGACTTCAATGGCGACGATGTTCAGACCTTCCTGCACCACACTCGGCGAAAGCTCCCATTCATCGACGCGGTAATGGCCGTGCGGTCCTGCCGCCGGGCCATGCCCGCAGAAATGCCCATTCACATAAACGCGATAACGGGAGGAAGCCGTGATTCTTACAATCCGGCGTTCCGTCCCAATCTCTTGAAACTGAGCTCTAAAGCCGCCGGTGCAATTCATTTCCTGCTCTAGCCCTTCCGGCCAGATGGGGCGTGCATGTTTAAACATAGCGAGTTCTACCTCCGGGAATGGGTTATCTTATCTATCTTCTGATTCGCGCCGCCACAGCTGGACCTAATAATAAGCTCCGACGGGATGACGATATTCTGAGCGCTGCGTTCTTTCTTGCGGGTGAGCAGTTTATAGAGGAGCCTCGCGCCTTCCTTGCCGATCTCATGCAGATCTGTTGTCGCCGATGAAATACCGTATTTCTCGGCGAGCTCGGAGTTCTCGAAGCTGATGAGTGCGAGGTCATCCGGGATGGATATGCGATGCTCCCTCGCATATTCGTACACCCCGACAGCTTGTGTATCCCGTCCGGATACGATGGCAGTCGGCGGCTCCTTCAAGCTAAGCAAAGCATTCGCAGCGCGGTAGCCGCTTCCTTCAAGCTCATCACCGATAAACAGGTACTCATCGCGGTACCGAATTCCTGCCTCTTCAAGGGCGCCACGATAGCCTTCAAGCCGATCCTCACATACGAGAAATTCGAGTGGTCCCGGGCTGATGAATGCGATTCGCGTATGCCCGAGCGCCAGTAGATGCTGCACGTTGCGGTAGGCGATATCGTAATTATCGACGTCGACGGAATTGACCTGGTTCTTCAGACCGTTGCTGCCAATGATGACGACGGGAAAATGATGGCCCAGCAGCTCTTCGATGACCGAGGAATCGTGGCTAGGCAAGCAGATCAGCACACCGTCCATCGCACGCTCGCGCATCAGCTTGATGAGCTTCGGTGTTTTGGCTTTATGGCCTTGATTATCCCAGGAAATCAGCAGATTATAATCCTTCTGATCCAGTATCTCGCCTATGCCTTGCAGCAGATGGGGAAACACGCTGTTGCCTGCAAAGGAGAAGAAATTAGAAGCAGGCTGAGGCGTAAACAAACAAATATTGTTCGTCTTGCGTGTGACAAGGCCGCGGGCTGCAGAGTTCGGCTGATAGTTCAGCCGTTTGATAACCTCGAATATGCGGTCTTTCGTATCAGGCGCGACAGGTGCGGTGCCATTAAAGGCGAAAGAAACCGTAGAAATCGATACGCCGGCTTCTCGCGCAATATCTTTGATCGTGACGCTGCGGTCTGACTTTCTCATCGCTCGCACCCTCTAAAAACGTTTTATACGGCTAACGTAGCACACCGATTTGAGAGCGTCAATATATGGAATTTGTTATGATAAGTAAGGGGTCCCGAAATAAGACCCCCACGATTCGTTACATCTGAGAAGGGGTTATTTTCGGGCAAATAAGACTTCTACGATTCGTTAGAATAAGTGGGAGTGGGCTATGCAACTTTGTCGCTAGACTCACAATTAAAACGTTTTAACCTTCGCAAGTACGACATCAATTCACAAATGCCGGGGTATACTCAGTACAGCAAGCAGGTAAAGAGTACCTTGGGAGGGAGGAGATCGGATTTGAATCAAATTGGCCAGACCGTTCCATATGGCTATGAGCCGCCTAAGGAGCAGCTAAAAGGAACCATGATTGTGTATGATTCCTTCCAGCGGATGTCAAACGAGAGTCTTGCTTTTGCCGTGGAAACGGCGGTAAAGCATCGTTTTGCCAAGCTGGTGCTGTACCCGCTGCATGAAGAGACAATCAGACGGATGACGAAGGAAACCGTGCTGCCTTATTATAAAAGGCTGGATCGACTGCATGATTGGAAACGTGAGCTTGAAGCTCAGCATGAGGTCGGCGGAAGAGACAGCGGAGGGCTAACCATTGTCATAGAGGGGCTGGAAGGCAAGCGGAAGAAATATACGCCGATCGAAGCGGCACTGCGCCATCTGGCAGAGTCCTACCCATCCCCCTACTTCTTGTATATCACGCCGGAGACGGCTAATTTGTTCGCCTCTTACTCTTCGTTCGAGGAGTGGATCGTCAAATTAAGATTGCTGCTGGCATCTAAACCATCGCAATCGCTGCATCCTAAGCTGGAACAATATCGTCATCGCTGGAATATCGCAGGTGAATAATAGAAGCAAACAAGCCCCGGCACTTGATTATGTGACCGCGGGCTTGTTTTGGCTTAGTCAGGGTTTGGTTGTAGGTGTAGAGGATAGGTCGATGAACATGTAGATAAGAATGAAAACGAGGATTAGGCAGCTTTCGAAGGGGAAAGGGGCTTGTCCGTATTGCGATCTGCGATCATGCGAAGCTCTTGAAGCAAGACGTTCAGTTCGTTACGCAGGTCGCTTAGTTCTTTACTGCAGCGGGTTTGAAGTCTGTTTAGCTCTTGATCTGACAGTTGATTCTGTTTCACTTGGTAAATCAGTTTGTTGGTCATGGTGTCACTTTCGCTCAACCTGGTGGTGTAGATGATGCTGGAATTCGTAGACGTAGACGTGGACATGGATTTGGTGCAGCTCCTTCGTGGTTTAGTTGAACCCAGTATAGCAACGAATGATTAGAGGAAGATGTGAGAATTGTAAAAGCAGTGTTAGATTTTGGTTCCGTGTCCTGCAACCGGCCGCTTCGTTCACTCGTCAGAGGAAGAAGAGATAGAGAATGGGGAACGTTGGGTAATTTACGAATATGAGGTGATGTTGATGAGAAGAGGAAGAAGAGTTGCGATGTGGGTGATGGCCGTGCTGCTTGGGACATCTTTATGGGTGCCGGCGAGGTATAACGCTTCTGCACAGGCGGCAGCGCCGGAACCGGAGGCTTCCGCAGCCTGCAGAACCGATAATCATGGATTGAACTTACAGGCGATGACGGATACGAACGCTCCGCATATACAGGCGATTCAGTTCTTAGGCGCCACTATCGGACGCGCGGCCGGGAACGGCTTCATGATCGGCACATCAGACGGGGGCTGCCACTGGCAAGCCATCTATAACACAGGCAAACTGAGCTTCAGCCAGATGGAGTTCTTGACCAATTCGGTTGGCTATGTGCTGGCAAAGACGAGTGCAACGAAGCAGAATACGCTGCTCAAAACGACAAATGGCGGCGCCGACTATACATGGGTGCCTACAGGGCAGTATGGTTTTGAGCGGATTGATTTTCTGAACGAGCAAGTGGGTTACGGGTTTACGCGTGCATTCACCTTCAAGACGACGAATGGCGGCCAAACATGGACCAAATTGACGACACCGCCGAACTCCCGCTACGTTCATTTCGTAACGGAAAATAAAGGCTGGGTCATTACGGTGCTGGCTGCCGGCGGGTATGAGGTGAAGCGCACGACTGACGGCGGTCGCCACTGGACCGATTCCCTTAAGGTCAAAGCATCCGTCAACTATGGCGGAGCCATCTATGGCACGGACAGCTCTGATATATGGGTGCTGCTGGTTGGCGATTCCGGGATGTCGCAGACGTCCTACTCGTTGTTCCATACCGCGGATGCAGGCGCGCACTGGAAGCAAGTGATCTCGCATCCTACTGCGGGTGGCGGACCGGCGCCGGGACCGGTTGCTCCTGCGGGTACACTTGAAGGACCGGCGGGAAGGCCGACAGATATGGCGGTGCTTGGGCGCCAAGGGGCATTCCTGGCAGCCGGCAGCGGAGCGCTGGATAATCTGCAATTCGGCCGATCGCTGGATGATGGCAAGACATGGAGCAATTTGCCGATAGCTGTGCCCGGGTATGAAGGGAAGCTTTCGTTCGTGTCGCCGACTACCGGCTATCTGGCGGTAACGAGCCTGTCGAAGTCCGGCGTCTACCGGACCGTTGACGGCGGGAAGACGTGGGCGAAACGATTTTCGCTGCCAGAGCCTCAGTAAATGATGCTATAATGGTGGGAAAAAGGCGGTGAACGAGCGCGATGATTCACCACGAGGGCATTCATCATGTGAGCTTGATCGTTACAGATATCGAGCGGGCGAAGGCATTTTATCGAGATGTGATCGGCTTACAGGAGATTCAGCGGCCGGCGTTTGATTTTGAAGGGGCTTGGTATGCCGTTGGCGGCGGTGGTCAGCAGCTGCATTTGCTCGTACATGACGGCGAGACGAAGCGCACCAGTGGCATTGATACGAGGGACGGACATTTTGCGATTCGCGTGGCCGACTTTGACGAAACAATCGATTGGCTGAATGAGTGCGGCATCCCGCATCGTCACAACCGTAACAGTATCACGGGTTTCTCTCAGATTTTCCTGCTCGATCCCGATCGTAATGTGATTGAGCTCAATGCCGCCCGGCACGATTCCTAAGTAGAAAAAAGACCGATTCCGAACGCGTAGCCGTTACGCGGGGGAGTCGGTCTTTTTTGTGCTGCGGAGCTATCCTTCGATCATAAGCAGCTCCTGTATTTCCTCGGCGGTGAGGGCAGAGAGCGCCTCTTGACCGGGCTGAATCACCTCGTCGATGAGGTTCTTCTTGCGCTGCTGCAGCTCGTACATTTTGTCCTCGACTGTGCCTTCGGAGACGAGTCGGATGACTTGGACGACCTTCTTCTGTCCGATGCGATGCGCGCGGTCGGCGGCCTGCTGCTCTACGGCAGGGTTCCACCAGAGGTCATAGAGAATGACGGTGTCTGCACCCGTGAGGTTAAGTCCCGTACCGCCGGCTTTCAGCGAGATGAGGAATAAATCCCGCTCGCCATCGTTGAACCTTGTGCTTAGCTCAGCTCGTTCCGAGGACGGCGTACTGCCATCCAAGTAGAAATGGGGGATTTCGCGCCGCTGCATTTCCAGCTTGATGATCTTCAGCATCTCCACGAACTGCGAGAATACGAGCAGCCGCTTGCCTGCTTCGCGGCATTCGTCGATCAGCTCCAGCAGCTGCTCCAGCTTGGCTGAACTGCCCGCATAGTCCTCGATGAAGAGGGCGGGATGGCAGCATAGCTGGCGCAGACGGGTAAGGCCTGCTAAGATGCGGATCCGATTCTTATGCAGCGTATCCTTGTTCAGATGCTTCAGCGTCTCCTCGCGAAGCTTGGCGAGATAGGCGGCATACAGCTTCTTCTGCTCCGGCAGCAGCTTCGACACCTGCGTGGACTCGATCTTCTCCGGCAGCTCCTTCAGAACGTCGGTCTTCACGCGGCGCAGCAAGAACGGACGCGAGCGCTTCGCGACGACTTCGCGCGGCAGATCGCCGAAGGCGCGTCTTGCCGGGA
The DNA here is from genome assembly GCF_056269135.1 of Paenibacillus sp. J22FR21. NCBI lineage: Bacteria > Bacillati > Bacillota > Bacilli > Caryophanales > Paenibacillaceae > Paenibacillus > Paenibacillus sp. J22FR21. The sequence continues at coordinate 452,591 of NZ_JBWDNJ010000005.1, read as the reverse complement.
AGAGCTCGGGGCACACCGCATCGAAGATCGACCACAGATCCTCCAATCGATTCTCTACAGGCGTTCCTGTCAGAGCGAAATGATGACGCGCCTTCAGCAGCTTTACGCTTTGCGCAGTCTGAGTGGTGTAATTCTTGAATGCTTGCGCTTCATCCAGAATCAAGGTGTGAAAGGACATGCCGGCATAAGCTTCGATGTCCCGCCGCAACAGCGGATAAGATGTAATTAAGACATCAAGGGTCGAGCTTCTTCTCAGTATTGCGTCTCGCTCTTGCTTCGTCCCATCGACAATCGCGACGCGAAGGCTTGGCGCGAATTTACGCAGCTCATTTCGCCAGTTGTAGGTGATGGAAGCGGGGGCGACGATTAGTGCGGGCAGTCGTTCTTCGCGAATATCCGGTAGGAACGATTGTAGGAACGCGATGGCCTGCAACGTCTTGCCAAGCCCCATATCATCTGCAAGAATTCCGCCGAAGCCATATCGGGCCAGCGTCCGCATCCACTGATAACCATAGCTTTGATAGTCCCGCAGCACGCCGGACATGCCTTCCGGCAGTTCGAAATCCAGATTATCCGGATTTCGGAGATTCTCGAGCAGCTGTCTGAGCGGTTTATCGAGCTTGACCGAGCTGCCTTGCCTCGGCGTATCCATCAGATGCAGACCACGGAAGAGCGGGATGGAAATGCCGGAATCGCGCAGATCCTTCAGCGTGAACCGAGCCTCGTTAATCATGCGAATAATTTCCTGCATCGCTTCCGTCTCAAGCGGCATTAGAGCGCCGGTTGCCAAGCGGTGAAATTTGCGCTTCTCCTCAATGGACTTAAGCAGCTTGCGAATTTCGGCCTCAGGTATGCCATCGATATCGAATTTGAAATCCAGCCAATTCGTTCGTTCGTTAAACTGGACTTTCACAATCGGCGGTACGCTTCCCGTATGGATGCGTGTACGTACGGCCGAAGTGGCATGCACCGTCAGCAGCTTCTCCAGCTGCGGCACGACATGGTAGAGGAAGTGATATTCACTGTCCTCGTCACCTAAGAAGTAGCCGGCCTCCGTTTTGGCGAAAGAAGCCTCTTCCATAAGCGTGAGAATCTGGCGTTCCTGCTCGCCATCACGCACGAGAATCGGTCCGTTCGTACGGACCTCGCTCTCGGCTTCCAGCGGATTGATGACCAGGTCGCCATAGTGGAATTCCAGCGCAGCGAGAAGTCTGTCCCGGACGCGGTCGAGGAACAGCTTAGCCTTGAGCGGCCGATGCGTGATGCGGCGCGACACGTCTTCCGCGATATGGACAGTGCCCAGCTTCAGCAGCTCCGGCACTACGCGCTCCATGAAGGGCTCGATTTGTTCCGGAAGGATCGGAATATAAGGCAAGGAGGACCGTTCTTGCAGCTGCTGCAGCACTGCCAGTCGGCGGCAAGCGGCTGGCGGCAGCTCGATAAATCTGCCATCCACGAGAATAAGACCGTAGGCTTCAATGATGACCAGTTGGTCCAAGCCTTGCGCTTGAACGTGATAGCTGCCTCGGTCGCGAATTGGAGCGCCGCTTTCATGAAGCTGCCGGAGATCGAAGGTTAGTGGCGGAATCCGCTCTTCGGATATCGCAATGGTTGGATAAGCGGTATTGCCTTGCTCGAGCATCGTCGAAGGCGCGCTGATCAACGTGGCGAGCAGAGGCTTCCAAGCACCGGGCGGGATCGGCAGCATACGCTGGCCGCTGAGCGGAGCCGCATGTATGGCATAGATGCTCGATGTTTCTTGGTATAAGCGTTCCTGCTGCAGCACCGCAATCAGCTGCCGGATCACCTCGAAGTCTTCCGGCAGGAAGCTGTGCAGCTGCGGATCATAGTGAAAGGATTTCGCAATCGTAAACGGCTCGCCGAGTTCAATGTGACGGAGAAACTCGCGAATCTGCTGTACGATGATCGGCCGCTTCGTTCCGACCTTCAGCTCGATGCCAAGCAGCAGCTTGCCGCCGCTGTAAGTAAACGGCTTGCAGACGAAGGTGACGGCAAGCGGTTCGCGGGTATCGAACCGAGTCTGAGCGCTGCGAATGGACTTCCGCGAGCTCGCCGGAGCGAACATGGAGAGCAGCTCGCGGGCGAGCTCGCCGCTCGACTCTAGGGAGGCAGAACCGGAAGTAGGGCTGTTGCCGGCATGTGCGGTTTGTGCGGTTTGGCTACCCCCTCCCATCGGAGCTCGGCCGCTCTGCTGCGCATCGTACAAGAGCAAGAGGACGGCCGCGACATGGGAGCAATATTTGTCGTAGGAAGATAAGGAGGGGCAGTTGCATTTGGCGGCAACATCGCCATCGTCATCGAAACGGATGCTGACTTCGAACGTTTCCTGCAGCTTGACTGTCGCCTCGCATCGAGCGGCGTCCGGATCATAATAGGTAATCGCTACTTTCCGGCTGCGGAAAGCGGATTCCCCTTTCTTATAGGAAAGCTGCCCGCACATCGAAAGAATAGCGGACTGCGTCAGATGGTAGCTCATGTGCGGTATTCCTTTCCTTTGTGCCCTATCGGGCAAGGTCTGCTCGTGAAGCTCTATCAGCATCATAACCGTTTTGATCATGGCTGCACCAGCTTATTGCATCTCTATAAGATAAAAGAGCTGAGTCCCTGGCATTGTCCGCCGGATCTCAGCTCTTCTTGTTTACGATTCGTCTTCCAGCTGTTCAAGCGCCCATTCCGCCCAGTTCAGATCGGACTGCGTGGCGAACCGTCCTCTCTCCAGCAGCAGCCGCATGCCCCGTGAAGGAGGCGGCTCCTTCGAGGAATAGAATTCGATTCTGCGATCCAGCCAGTGTACCCTGTCGCGGCAGTAATTGATGCGAAGCTCCAGCTGACGCTTCATATCGTCCGGGTCACCTTGATCCATGGCAAATACTTTGAGTATAAGCTCATCACGTATTACGGGGTCGTTGGCAGGTACAGTCAGCCAGGCGCGAAGGGCGTCGCGACCCTTATCGGTTATCGAATAAACCTTCTTATCCGGCTTATCGGTTTGGGTGACGAGTACGTGCCGAACATAGCCCTCGCTCTCCATCTGGGAGAGGAGCGGATAGATTTGGCTGTGCTTGGCGGGCCAACAGGACTGGATTTTCAACATCAGGTCATAACCTGAATCAGGAGAATAAGAGAGTAGACTAAGGAGCCCATAAGCAAGGGTGTTCATAGGATGTCCTTCCCATATGTTAGTTTTGACATATTATTGGTAGTGGTATATGATTGTCATTGGTTTTGATTATATGTAAATACCGACATATATGCAACGGTGCCGGGAGAGGTGCCTGTTTGAGAAGATGCTCTGGTATTGAGGGGGAAATGAAGTTGACTGAACAGGAGCAGCAGGACAAAGTAAAGTTTTGGCCGATTATGACGGCGATTTTTGTCGGCTCTTTTTTGTGTGTTTTGGCATCGAGTACGATTAATATTGCGCTGCCGATTTTGCAGGACCATTTTCATACCACGCTCGGCTCCATTCAATGGACGCTGACGGGCTTTATGCTGGCGATGGGCACACTGGCTCCGATCGTTGGATACTTGGGAGAGAAATTCAGCTATAAGCGGCTTTATTTATTCGCGCTTATCGGCTTCGTTGTTGCATCTGTGCTTTGTGCCGCATCTTGGGATGAGTATTCGCTTATCGCATTCCGTGTTATGCAGGGCGCATTCAGCGGCTTGATCTTGCCGGCATCGATGGCCATTATCTATCAAGTGGTTCCGCGTGAGAAACAAGCGATGGCGATTGCGCTCTGGTCGCTTGCTGCGATGATGGCTCCGGCAATCGGACCGACGTTCAGCGGCTGGCTGCTGGAGAATTTCGCTTGGCAGTGGCTGTTCTTGATGAACATTCCAATCGGCTTGATTTCGATCGTGCTGGTGTTTGCCTTTATTCCATTCTATCGTCTCAGTGTGCCGAAGAGCTTCGATGGCATCGGGTTTATTACCGTCCTTGTCAGCAGTTCTTCGTTGCTGCTTGCGCTTGGTCAAGGTCACAACTGGGGCTGGGATTCGGGCCGGATTATTTCGCTTCTCGTCGTAGGTGTTGTGATGCTGGTACTCTTCATTTGGCGGGAGCTTACGACCGATACTCCGCTGCTTAATTTGCATGTGTTTAAGAACGGACGTTATACGCTGAACTTAATCATTACGATTGTTCTCACGATCAGCTTGTACTCCGGTACATTCCTGACGCCGATCTTCCTGCAGCGCATTCAGCATGTGTCTGCGATGGACACGGGGCTGATTCTTCTTCCGGCTTCGCTGGCTATGGCTCTTATTATGCCTGTTGTCGGCAAATTATATGGCAAAATCGGACCGCGCTGGCTGATGGCGATGGGCATCCCGCTGCTTGCGCTCGGTACGCTGACGCTTAGCTGGCTCAGTATCGACGTTTCTCATTCCTACATCCTCTGGTGGATGACGGTTCGTAACCTCGGCATCGCGATGGTTATGATGCCTGCGAGCAACGCGGCGATGGAGCAAATTCCGCGTCACTTGGTTGGTCATGCTTCCTCGATCTCCAACTGGACGCGTAACGTATTCGGTTCCTTCGCGATTGCGATCTTCACCACCTTGCTTGCGTCGCGTTCCGTTCAACACGGTACTGATCTCGCGATGGCCGGCGATACGAATGAGCTGCACATCGCGAACATGGCGTTCACGATGAGTGTCAACGATGTATATCTGCTGGCAACCTTAATCGCTGCTGTTGCATTCCCGCTTGCGCTGTTCGTCGGCAAAGCGAAGCAGCAGAAGGTTGCTGCCGTGGAAGCACGCCAATCGGCGTAAAAGTGGAAGGGAGCCTCTCCGTTGTCTGATGAGACGATGGGGAGGCTTTTTTGCGCTCGCCGCTCGAAGCTCGATACTCTAACGAATCCAGGAGGTCTTATTCGGAGAAAACATGCCCCAACGGACCTGAAATTCACTGAATAAGGCCCTGTGGGTTCGTTAGAATTTTTTGGCCGTCATTTGAGACCAAATAAGGCCCCCATGGTTCGTTAGAATAAGCATGGTTAGTTTGTTGCAGGTGGCGCGATAGGTTACGTTTTGCGCGCTAAAATATGGTATGGTGAGTAGAGTTAAAGTGGATTGCGGATTGGGAGTCGAACCTACTGCTGAAAGGGACGAATATCATGCGATTTGCCCGGATGGAAGAACGTTATCTGCCGCAGGTGTTGGAGATTTACAATCATTATGTCGTGCATACGACGGTTTCTTTTCACACGCTTCCCCTGACGATGGACGAAATTCGGCCGAATGTACTGCCTGCCAATCCGCTGTACAGCACCTATGTGTGTGAAGAAGAAGGTGCGATAATAGGCTACGGATTGCTTACGCAGCATAAGAACAAGCAGGCCTACAATACGACGGCGGAGGTCACGATTTATCTGGCTCCGGGGCATCTCGGCAAGCGAATTGGCGCAGAGATGGTTGCTTTTCTGGAGACGAAAGCGCGGGCGAGCGAGTTTCATGTGCTTGTTGCCACGGTGTGCACGGAGAATGAGCGAAGTATTCGAATGTTTGAGCGACTAGGTTACGAGCGAGCGGCACTATTCAAAGAAGTGGGTCATAAGTTTGGCAGGTGGCTCGACATTGCCAGTTATCAGAAGATCCTAGAATAGGAAGCGGGGCCACCGGCACACGCATTCCCATGAATCCGAGCGACAAAAGGAGATACATACCTATGAATAACCTAACCAAATTTCGAATCGCCAGACCGGCACACGACCTGTTCGAAGCCTTCGTAGACCCTGCTAAGATCGGTAACTTCTGGTTCTCTACCAGCTCGGAGCGATGGGAGAAAGGCAAGAGCGTTACGCTGATTTACAAAGAGTACAATGCCGAAGTGGGCATAACGCTGCTTGAGGTTGAGGCAGATAAGAAGATCGTGTTTCAATGGGCCGGCGAGGATCATATTGTCACCATTACCTTGGAAGAGCAGCCTGACGAGTGTACGATTATTGCCATTAATGAAGAGGGCTTTCAAGATCATGATCCCGAGCTGCTGAGTAAAATCGTGGACAACAAAGAAGGCTGGGTGTTTGTGCTGACGTGCTTGAAAGGGTACTTGGAGTTCGGCGTGACGCAGCTCCGGACGGGAATTGTCAAATAAATCCGTTTAGCAAAGGCAGTTCGGCTCAGGACGAAAGCAAGTTGTCCTAAGCTGAGCTGCCTTTTGTCATTCGCTGATCATCGATATCGAAGCCGGAACTCCTTCGGGCGAGCGCCCGTGTGCTTGCTGAAGCAGCGGACGAAGTAGGGGAAGGTCTGGAAGCCGGTTTCTTCGGCAATCTTACCGATGGGCTCACTGGTATGAATGAGCAGCTGCTTCGCCTGCTCGATGCGGTAGCGTGTGAGGTAGTCCTGCGGCGTGCAGCCGAATGCTTTCTTCATGCAGAGCGCGATGTAGTTGGCGTGAAAATGCAGCTGATCCGACAGCTCCTTGTAGCTGAGCTGTTCCCGGTAATTGCGGCGCAAGAAAGCAGCCGCTTCATCCGCGAGCGCAAGCTGCGTGTCCTTGGCAGCAGCGGTATGGCTGCCCTCCTCTTGCAGCTGAAGCAGCAGCTCGAGCAGCAGGGTTTGCTGGCGGAAACGGGCTGCAGCATGGAAGTCGGCATGGAGCAGCAGCAGATTTTGCAGCCGTTCATAGACGCCCTCCCTTGCGAGCAGCTCACCGAATCTCGGCACATGAAACGCGAAGGTTTCGATCTGTGGGTAGGGATCGGTAATAGGCGGGGGCATATGCGGTTCGCGTTCCGCTACAACACTCCAGCTGCCAAGCGTTTGAAAATGAAGCCAGTAGAAATGCGTCTCCTCTTGGCAGGGAATCACGGTCTTGTGCGCGCGATCCGGACGCAGAATGGCAAACTGATTGGCACTAACGGTGAGCGGCACACCATCCTCTTCCAGATAGAGCGTGCCGCGTGTTACGGCGAGCAGATCGAATACACCGATGCTTGCACGGCCCGGATGCTTGCCGCCTGCTGCATAGGTATCCTCACCCGAAGTGATATAGTGCGGCATGGGCGGAGAAGTAAATCGGAACATTCGAGAGTCGCTCCTTTCGGAGGGTTTTGCTTTTATCATAAGTGTTTATCAGGAATTGTGCCATATGGGCGAATTTGAATTCATGTTGTGATTAGATAAAAAAGGGTTGTCATCGGCTATCGGCTGTATACACGTAACCATGCTATATTCGCTTCATAGCAATCTTACTATGAGGATCTGAAGGAGACGACTTATATGGAGACGACGATAAATAAGCTGATCGCCACAGCATTTCAAGCATTACCGCTAGGGGCGATTAAGCCTGCAGGCTGGCTCCGCAATCAGCTGCGTATTCAGGCAGATGGATTAACCGGACATTTGGAAGAGCATTGGAGCGATGTTGGGCCGGATAACGGTTGGATTGGCGGTCAAGGGGAGAGCTGGGAGCGCGGGCCTTATTATTTGGACGGACTGCTGCCGCTTGCTTATTTGCTGGAGGACGAGGGGCTGATTGCCAAAGCGCAGCGCTGGGTGGAATGGTCGCTCGCAAGCCAAGGGGAGGATGGCAATTTCGGTCCGCGCGGAACGATTCAATCGGTCAATAATGACATCAACAAGAAGCACGACTGGTGGCATTACATGATCATGCTCAAGGTGATGACCCAATATGCGGAAGTGACGGGGGATGAGCGTATTGTTCCGTTCTTGACCCGATATTTCCGTTACGTGCACAGTCATATTGCAGCTAACCCGCTTGAGGGATGGGCCAAGGCACGCGGCGCAGAGATGGTACTGTGCGTGCAATGGCTGTACAAAGAGACAGGGGATGCGTTCTTGCTGGAGCTGGCAGCGACGGTAGCCGAGCAGACGCTCGATTGGACCGATGTGTTTCACGACTTCCCGTACTGGCGCAAAGTGGAGGAGTGGGATTGGAGCACGCATGTCGTCAATGTGGCAATGGGCATCAAAACCCCGGCGATCCGGTATGAGCTAAGCGGTGAAGAGGTTGAGCTTGCTGCCGTTCATCGCGGAATCGACAGCTTGATGACGTACCATGGTCAAGCGCATGGCATGTTCTCCGGAGACGAGTGGTTATCGGGGACGAGCCCAAGTCAAGGCGTCGAGCTGTGCGCCGTGGTCGAGTATATGTATTCCATGGAGCATCTGACGCGCGTGTTCGGCGAAGGACGGTTTGGGGATATTTTGGAAAAGGTGGCTTTCAACGCGCTCCCGGCCGCAATCTCTAAGGACTGGACTTCGCATCAATATGATCAGCAGGTCAATCAAATCGTGTGCAACGTGGCTCCGCGGACTTGGAGCAACGGCCCCGATGCGAACTTGTTTGGTCTGGAACCGCATTTCGGCTGCTGCACGTCGAATATGCATCAGGGCTGGCCTAAGTTTACGTCCCATCTGTGGATGGGTGACGGGAACGGCGGCTTGGCGGCTGTGTCGTATGCGCCTAGCGTGGTGAACGCGTCGGTTGGAAGCGGTGCGACGGCAACGGTAACGGTGAGCGGTGAGTATCCGTTTCGTGATACGGTTAACATAGCTGTGGCGCTGGATCGTCCGAGTGAAGCCTTCTCCATTTCGCTGCGCATTCCGGCCTGGTGCGGTTCGCCAAGCTTGTCGGTTAACGGCGCTAACGTTTCGCTAAACGTCGTTAATGGTTATGCGCGCGTGGAGCGCGAGTGGAAGAACGGAGACGTGCTGACGCTTGGTTTGCCGATGGTCGTTACGACGACATCCCGCAATCTGTATGCGATTAGCGTTGAGCGCGGACCGCTTGTCTATGCCCTGCCGATTCAAGAGAACTGGCAGCTGCTCACGAAGCGGGCGAAGTTTCACGACTGGGAGGTTTACCCGGGCACGCCTTGGAAATACGGCCTGTTGGCAGACAACGACTATGCGGTTAGCGAGAGTGAAGTGCCGTATCAACCATTCGATGCCGAGCATGCGCCTGTTCGGTTGAAGGCAATCGGTCAGCTGGTGCGGGAGTGGAAGATGGAGGGCAACAACGCGGGGACGCCGCCGATCTATCCGAAGACCGAAGGTCAGGAGATCGCGGAATTGACGCTTGTCCCTTACGGCAGCGCGCGCCTGCGGATTGGCGAATTCCCGCTGATCGGGGAACGCGAGAAGGCGTGGAAGAAGCGGGTATAAGCGAAGCTGGATGTGTAAACGAAGTGGCTGAACCGAGGGGACTCAGTTCAGCCACTTTTTGTCGTTCTTTATCGTGACGGTAGAGAGATGAATCTATGCAATCTCATCTAATGCGGACAAGCGCATGCTGCAGCACGTTGTTGCCAATCTGCGGCGTGACAGGCTCTTGGCTAAGGCCGAACACGTTGAGGATTACGTTGCGATTCGCTGTGCTGCGGCTGATGCGCACTTCGTACTTATACTTCACGCTCGATACGTCCGCGTACACGAAATTCGACGTGCCTGGGGCCAGGGATACGAAGCAGTTGGTCGTGTTACACGGCGCCAACGTGAGTGCGACAGGCAGGCCGCTCGACCAGTCGAATACTCGAAAACTCATTCGTAAGGCATTTCTATAGCCAAGGTTGACGAGGTCAACGAGGGCGAAGTTGGTACCGGGATTTCGCCGAATTATTCCCGTGGAATAAACGGCTCTACTGTAGCCGCTCCCGGTGCATGACGTGCTGCTGCTTCGAACTTTTCGGCTGTTTTTGACGGTATTTCCTCGTGTTTTGCTGCTGCTTGTGACGACTCTACTGCTGTTTCTCCTCATCGACATTCTCTTATCTCCTACTCTCTCATTCATGTCGCTGCTAGTTGCTATACTCCTGTTAATAGATGCCGAGAGTGGCCAAAGGGTACGGGTTTCTGCCTCTACATAGAAGAAAGTATAAGTTTCACCTTCTACAATGCTTCTATTTCACCGGAATGAAACGCGCTGCGCCGCCAAACACGGGCCGTTTCACCTTGTGTGTATGAAATGAATGGAAATGTCCACAATAAAGGAGCTAACCATACCGACTATACCGGCCTCACAAAAGGAGAAGAACAACAATGCGGATGAGAAAACAATGGCTAAGCCTAACGCTCGTATGCGTGCTGCTTGGGCTGGGAGTTACTCCAATACATGCCTCAGCGTCAAGGCAAGATCATCATGCCCATCAACTTCGCTATACGCAGTCGATGGTAAACCTGAACAAAGAGCTCCGGAAGCTGTGGGGCGACCATGTCTACTGGACAAGATCCTACATTGTGAGTGCGACCGAGGGACTTGCGGACCGCGATAAGGTGCTGGAGCGCCTGCTTCGCAATCAGCAGGATCTCGGCAACGCCATTAAGCCCTACTATGGCGAGAACGCAGGCAACAAGCTGGCTGAGCTGCTGCGGGAGCATATCCTGATTGCCGGACAAGTGCTTGAAGCGGCGAAGGCTGGGAATCAGGCGGACTTGGAGAAGCACAATAAAGCGTGGTACCGCAATGCCGACGATATTGCCAAATTTCTAAGCGGCGCTAACCCGAATTGGACGCACAAAGAAATCAAGAGCATGATGGATAGGCATTTGCAGCTCATTACGGTTGCGGTGACCGCGAGGCTGAAGAAGGACTGGAATGGCGATATTCTTGCTTTCGATGAAGGACTGGCACACATGCTGATGTTTGCGGATATTCTCGCACAGGGGATCGTTGCTCAGTTTCCTGATAAGTTCAAATAAGTAGCTTAAATTGCACGAAGTGGCCGCCGGGAAAGTACGGTGGTCTTTTTTTATGCTGCGAGCAGGATTCAGCAAGAATCATCAAGAAATTAGCATGGAGCCACGTTACAATACAAGGAGTACGAGTACAGCAAGGAAGAGGAGGTCATGCATTCGAATGAGGGAGGATTACCTGCTGCAGATCCAAACGACTATTGATTACGTAGAAGCACATGTAGCGGAGGAGCTGTCCTTATCGCGGCTGGCGCAAGTCGCGAGGCTGTCCGACTTTCATTTCCACCGGGTCTTTCTGTCCATGGCGGGAGATACCGTAATGGAATACGTGCGTAAGCGTCGTCTGGCGTTATCGGCTTGGCAGGTTGCCTATTCGGATACAAGGCTGCTCGACATTGCGCTGAACTACGGCTTTCAGAATCATGAAACGTTCACCCGCGCCTTCAAGCGCATGTTCGAGATGACGCCGGCTGACTACCGCAAGCAAGGGATCAAGCCGCCGGCTTACTCGAAGCTAAACGTGCTGCAGCGCAAATACAATCCTTATTTGGGAGGCATTCGCATGGATTATCGGATTGAAACGAAACCCGCTTACAAGGTCATCGGCTACGAGCTTACAACATCCACGAACGATGGCGAGAATCAACGCCAGATTCCGGCATACTGGCAGGAGTATCTGAAGAACGGCTGGGCGGGCCGTATTCCGAACCGCGTTCATAAGGAAAGCCCGATCGAGCTCGGCATCTGCCACGGCTTCGACATGGCGACCGGAAGCTTCAAGTACCTGATTGGCATGGAAGCCGAGAACTTCGACAATGTGCCGGAGGGTCTCGTCTGCCGCGAGTTCGGAGCTGCTGAATATGCGGTGTTTACGACACCGAAGGTGCCGACCGAGCAGTTCTCTAACACGATCCAAAGCACATGGGGAGCGATCTTCGGCGAGTGGTTCCCGCATTCCGGTTATGAGCATGCCGGCTCCGCGGAGTTCGAGCTGTATGATTATCGCTGCCATCCGGGCCGAGAGCTCGTGGAGATGGACATTTATCTCCCTGTGAAACGCAAAGAAGCGTAAGCTTTAACCTATAGGTCTGCTAAGAAGAGGCGCAGCCGATAATCGGATGCGCCTTTTCTTATTGCTGCCGGCAGGCGAATTTTGCGTCATGGAGGATGCAAGTTTCGCCGACTTCTCCTTTTTCAACGTAGAAGGGGCTTGGGAAAATCGTGTAGTACCCTGTTTAGGGTGGAAAAAGGGGAACTTCCCGAAAAAATCCCGTTGAGCGCAGGAAGTACCGCGTTTATCCTATGTCTACAAGACAGAGGTAAGGAGCGAGCATGTTGACCCATTTTTCGATAGAAGGAAGTGCGTTTGTGTATGAAGGCAAGCCTGTCCGCCTTCTGTCCGGCGCTATGCATTATTTCCGGATTGTCCCTCAGTACTGGCAAGACCGTTTAATGAAGTTGAAAGCTTGCGGACTAAACACGGTGGAGACTTACATTCCCTGGAATGTACATGAGCCGTACGAAGGGCAGTTCTGTTTCGATGGACTTGCCGATGTGTTTGCTTATATCGAGCTTGCGGGCAGCCTCGGCTTGCATGTCATTGTTCGTCCGAGTCCATATATTTGTGCGGAATGGGAATTTGGCGGTCTGCCTGCATGGCTGCTGGCTGATTCCGATATGCAGCTGAGATGCAGCTATCCCGCTTATCTGAGCAAGGTTGATGCTTATTATGATGTACTCATTCCGCGGTTGAAACCGCTGCTTTGTACAAATGGCGGACCGATTATCGCCGTACAAATCGAGAACGAATATGGCAGCTATGGCAACGACGCCGTGTACCTGGACTATTTGCAACAGGCGCTTATTAAACGCGGTATTGATGTAACGCTGTTCACCTCCGATGGACCCACTGATGCGCTGCTGCAGGGCGGATCTGTCCAAGGCGTGCTGTCAACGGTCAACTTTGGCTCCAATCCGACCTCTTCCTTCGATAAGCTGAAGGAATATCAGCCGGATTCGCCGCTTATGTGCATGGAGTATTGGAATGGGTGGTTTGACCATTGGGGCAAACCGCATCATACACGCGATGCTGCAGACGCGGCAGCAGTGCTGGACGAAATGCTGGCTGCCGGCGCTTCCGTCAACTTCTACATGTTCCATGGCGGTACAAATTTCGGCTTCTATAATGGCGCAAACTGCCAGGAGCCTAATCTCTTCGAGCCCACGATTACGAGCTATGACTACGATTCTCCGTTGGATGAGACTGGTGTGCCAACAGCCAAGTATTATGCGGTCCGAGAAGTCATTGCACGGTATGAGGAGCTCGGTCCGTTGGAGTTACCTCCTGTTATCCCTCGCCGTGCCTACGGGCAAGTCGAATTAACTGAGCAGGCAGCATTATGGGAGCAGCTCGACGTTCTGTCGGCACCGTTCCAATCCGTTACACCGCTTCCGATGGAGAAGGTTGGACAGAATTATGGTTTTATTTTGTATTCAACGCACATTTCCGGACCGCGGCCTTCAGAGCAGCTCTATCTGCAAGAGGTACGCGACCGGGCATTGGTTTATGTGGATGGCGAATTCAGAGGCGTAATCGAACGATCGCAGACACCGCAATCGCTGGCGATTGAAGTGCCGGCCGGAGGCGCGAGGCTGGATATTCTCGTTGAGAATATGGGCAGAATCAACTATGGCCCTTACCTAAGAGACCGCAAAGGGATCACGGAAGGGGTTCGACTGGGGTTCCAATTTCTCTTCAATTGGACCATTCGGCCGATTCCGCTTGAAGACTTATCGAAGCTGGCTTGGGCCGCGAACAGCTCGAATACGGATAGACCTCGGTTCTATAAAGGAACTTTCCACGTTTCGGAGGCCGGCGCAGATACGTTCCTGGACATGCAGGGCTGGACGAAAGGTGTCGTCTTCATAAATGGCTTCAACCTGGGGCGTTACTGGAGCAAAGGCCCTCAGCAAACGCTGTATGTGCCAGCCCCTCTTCTCCGCGAAGGCAGCAATGAAATCATCGTATTCGAGCTGCATGATGCGTCGCAAGCATCGACGGTTATGCTTACGGATACGCCGGTGCTAAATCACCAGCCGCAGCAAGCAGCCAACTAAACGTAAGAAATAAGAAAAATACACATAAGAAGGTGAATCCTCTGACTACTGAATTGAAACCGAAACTGCCGCAATCCATCGAAAACATCCTAGCTATGGCGGAGGCCGAGCTAGCCTTGCACCCGAAGCTGCTTCATATGTTTAAGCAATGCTTCCCGAACACATTGGAAACAACTACACGCCAGCTGGAAGACGGAACATCCTTCGTATTTACCGGCGACATCCCGGCGATGTGGCTGCGAGATTCCAGTGCACAGGTCAGGCCCTATATTCAGCTGGCTTCGGAAGATCCGGAGCTTCGCGGCATTATTGAAGGGCTGTTGAAACGCCAATTCCGCTGCATCCTCATCGATCCCTATGCGAATGCCTTCAATGAAGAGGCCAACGACATGCGCTACGAGAACGATGTGACCGAATTGCCTGCACCAAGCCCATGGGTATGGGAGCGCAAATACGAGATTGATTCCCTCTGTTATCCGCTCCAGATCAGCTACCTGTACTGGAAACAAACAGGCAGCACAGCTGCTTTCGATGACGATTTCAAGCAGGCGGCGGTACGAATTCTACAGCTATGGCGCACGGAGCAGAAGCATGTAGAGGAGTCGCCTTACCGCTTCACTCGTCTGTCCGGCCCGCCGAGCGATACGATCCACAACAACGGAATGGGCGCACCGGTCAGCTACACAGGCATGACATGGTCCGGCTTCCGGCCAAGTGATGATGCGTGCGCCTATGGATATCTGGTTCCGGCTAACATGTTCGCGAGCGTGGTGCTGGGTTATTTGGCTGAAATCGCAAACGAGGTGCTGGGCGATGCATCTCTGCAGAGCGAAGCGCTGGCGCTGCAGGAAGAGATTGACCTTGGCATTCGCGATTTCGGCATCTACAAGCATCCGGTGTACGGCGATATGTACGCCTATGAAACCGATGGGCAGGGCAATTACACGCTGATGGACGATGCAAACGTGCCAAGCCTGTTGTCTATTCCTTACCTGGGCTATGCAGCCAAGGACGATCCGATTTACCTGAATACGCGCCGATTCATCCTAAGCAAGGACAACCCTTATTACTACGAAGGCAGCTGTGCGAAAGGCATCGGAAGCCCGCATACACCGCCGCGTTATATCTGGCATATCAGCTTGGTCATGCAAGCACTCACCTCGACCGACGATCAGGAGATCGCGGAGCTGGTGAAGCTGCTGATCGCGACAGATGGCAATACCGGCTTCATGCATGAAGGCTTCAGCGTGGATGATCCGGCGCAATTCACAAGATCGTGGTTTGCTTGGGCAAACACGTTGTTCGGCGAGCTGATTCTGAAGCTGATGAATGAGAAGAAGATTGGAGCCATGCTCGCCTAAGCGAAGCATCGTTAACTATTAAGGAGGCTAAATACATGAGTGAAACCGTACATGAAGTGGAAAATGGCGTTCATAATTATAGCAGTGAATCTGAATGGGTCAAACCGACAGACCCTATAACCTTGGAGCGTCTGGAATGGTTCCAGGATCAGAAGCTCGCCTTGATGATGCACTGGGGTCCCTATTCCCAAATCGGCATGGTGGAATCGTGGACACTTAGTGACGAAGACGGCGACTGGGCACGAAACGACGTCGATTGGACGAATGACTATGAAGAAATGAAACGCGAGTATTTCGCGCTGAACAAGACGTTCAATCCGATTCGCTTCGAACCGGAGAAGTGGGCTGAAGTAGCTGCCGAGGGCGGTTTCAAATATTTGATCTTCACGACTAAGCATCACGATGGCTTCTGCATGTGGGACACGCATACGACGGATTACCGCATTACTGGCAAGGAAACGCCTTTCCATGCGCACCGTTACGCGGACATTTGCAAGAATGTATTCGATGCCTTCCGTGATAAAGGGCTTGCGATCGCGACGTATTTCTCTAAAGCGGACTGGAATACCCCTTATTACTGGGCACCGGGAATGGAGAGAGGCCGCCATATGTGGCGCGGACCTTCTTACAATCCGGCGGAGCATCCTTCCATGTGGGAGAAATTTGTCCAGTTCACGCATGAGCAAATTATGGAGCTGATGACTCGCTACGGCCGTATCGACATTCTATGGCTGGATGCCGGTTGGGTACGAGATGGCGGTAAAGTGAATCAAGATATTCGTTTGGGAGAAGTGGTCGAGCGTGCACGTCAGACATCGCAGCCATGGCTGCTGTCGGCTGACCGTACAGTTGGCGGCGCGTATGAGAACTACGTCACACCGGAGCAAACGATCCCGGATCGTCCGCTGCATGTGCCATGGGAAAGCTGCATCACGATTGGTACGTCGTTCTCGTTCGGCTTCGAGGACAAGTACAAGTCGGCGCGCCAATTGGTTCATATCTTGATGGAGGTTGTAGCTAAAGGCGGCAACCTGGCGCTCAATGTCGGACCACAGCCTGACGGCAGATTGCCTAAAGGCGCAGTGAAGAGCATGAAGGATCTCGGAGCTTGGATGAAAGTGTATGGCGAAGCGGTCTATGGCACGCGCATTTGCGCGCCTTACTATACTAGTGATTGTGCATTTACGCGCAAAGGTGACACCGTATACTGCACGTATCTGTATGCAAGCGAAGATTCGCCGGTTTCCGAACAGATCCGAATTCCGTATACAGAAGCGATTACGGGCATCGAGCTCGTGGGAACGGAAGAAAATGTGTTCTACACGCTGGATCAAGAAGGCATAATCGTACATCTTCCGAAGAGTCAGCTTGTCGGAGCAGCTCCGATTGCACATGTTTTCCGCATGGCTACGAAGTAAATGATAGAATCGTTTTACTTGGGGGATTGGAAATAAGCGATTGATTAGTGTAGAATAAAGTGTATTTTTAACCGGTAGCGCGGGAACATAAGATAATGGGGGATGAACATGAACAGCAATTGGTTCCGTAAATTACTATTATCTTATCTTCCCGTGTTTTTTGTCGTGGTAACCATACTATTCGTGGTTTTCTTCCAAACGCTGAATGAACAGAACCGCAAAGAAGCGATTAAGGCCAATGAATTTCTTGCCCAGCAGGTTGTACGGTTCACAGACAATTCGCTCAAAACGCTGGATTACCGCATCCTGCGGGACACGCTTTCGACTGCGGAGCTAAGGAAGTTCTTTAATGCGAAGAGCGAAGATGTGTACATCACGATGCAAGCGAATACGCTCATGGATGACTGGAAGCTTAATTATCCGATCATAGATTCCGCGTATCTCATCCGGTTAAAGGATGATTTCGTCGTTGGCGACGGATCCGGCATCACCGCAGACTTCGTGGACAAGCCATTTATACAACCTTACATAGAGCAGAGACTGCCGCCGGGGAAATGGACAGGAAAAAGAAGCTATAAACCCTATACGGCTGAGAAACTGAAGGATGTCATTACGCTTGTGCAGGATTATCCGCATTTTACGACGGAGAAGAAGGGTTATATCGTCGTGAATGTCAGCTTGTCCAAATTGAAAGCCTCCATTACGCCGATGTACAATCAGAATCTCACTTTTGTTCACATCAGCGACAAGCTTGGCAGCAGCTTAGTGGATAACAGCGCGGCAAGCCAAGGAAGCAGAAGTGTGCTTTCCCATTACGTTTCTCCTTATACGGGATGGGAAGTGGAGAGCGGGCCGGTTGATTCGGTTTTGTCGCGGCTTGCCCTCAATTTCTATAGCATTTGGGTCATCATTGCCATCGTTGCGGTTCTCCTGGGCGTTATCTGGGTCGTCCACGTGACGAGGCGCAATTATAAACCGATCAGTCAGTTAGTTTCCCTGATTCGCACAAGTGCGTTAATTAAACCGGAGGATGGCAAAACCGGAGACAATGAATTCGGGTTTATCCGCGGTGCGCTGGAGCATCTGATGGAGGAAACGACGAAGACAAGGGAGCAGAACAAAGAAACAGTTATTCTGAAGAAGAAGCATCGCTTTCATGAGGCCATGGAAGGACGGGTGCCTATTCGCGAGACAGAATGGCAGGCGGATTTGCTTACTTATCATATTAATCCGGCGGGTTTACAGGCTTTCGTGCTTGTTCTGGAAATTGACCGTTATCAGCAGTTTATCGAGAACTATCATCATCAGGATCAATCCATTCTCAAATTCGTCGTATCCAGCGTTACGCAGGAAATGTCTGCGCTTAGCGGGGCAAGCGTTTGGGCGGAGTGGATTGTAGATAGTAAGCTGGCCGCTGTCGTATGGGTACCGGATGAAGCGGATGCAGCTCTACTAAGCGTACACATCGGCGGACAAATCGTGGAATGGGTTCACAGCAATTTGAGCTTCACGGTTACGATCGGCTCAGGAGCTGTGGCGCACAGTCTCGAAGGAATTCGGAGCTCCTACGAGCTCGCAGGCAATTTACTGCAATATAAAGCCGTGCTCGGGACGGGGAGATTGCTTCAGCCATCAGAGCTAGATGCGTCTAAGTTCCGTGTGCATGATTATTTTGGCACCATTCACTCCCTATCTCAGGCGATCAGGCTTGCTGAAAGTGGTTGGAAGAAACATCTGGACGAGCTGTTCGAACAAATCCAAGATTCCATCTCATCGCGGAAGGAAATCGAGAGCTTCCTGCAGTTCCTGCACCAGCAGCTTAGCCGCGTGTTTGTGGAGCTGTCCAAGGATTATCGGAATGTGTGGAAGGATGCAGGCGCTGAGCTGGTTGAGCTTGGGAGAAGTTGGGAAACGGCAGCGGAATTGAAGCAGGGCTGCACAGAAATCTTCGAAACGGCTACAGATCGCTTACAGGCGCTTAAGGATTCCCAACGGACGCGGGCTGTAATCAGCGATATTCGGGCCTATATTGAAGAGCATTATGCCAATCCGGAGCTCTCGCTTGACCATCTTAGCGACAAATTCAACATTCATGCGAAGAACATCAGCAAGCTGTTCAAAGAAGAGTCCGGCGGGAACTTTGTGGATTTCTTAATCGGACTGCGAATGGATAAAGCCAAACAGCTGCTGCTCACTACCGATACATCTTTACAGGAAATAAGCGTGCAGGTCGGCTATTTTAATTACAACTCCTTCAATCGTGCCTTCAAGAACGTTGCGGGACTTTCACCAAGTGATTACCGCAAGCAGCAGAAGTGATGGGCATTCTATAACCTTGGGTCATGCCAGCAACAGTGGCGGATACCAAGGTTTTTTTGCGCTTAAGAGCCTGGTATAAGGCCGTGTCTACACGAAATTCGGCGCTTTACGGGGGCGAAAAAGTCCATCTGTAGAAAAATGAGGAGTACCCTTATTTCCTCGTGCTACTAACCGTCAACAGTGCACTGTGCGAAAAAGGTGGTATCGCGGAATCTTACGAATTGCTGGTGTTGTCCTCGGCGGGCTAGAATCGAGCTATCGAATACGACACTGAATAAAGGGGTAATGCGGATGGCGCAGACATGGGGCAAAATGAAGCGGAGTTGGGAGCTATACCTGCTTGTCCTTCTACCGGTACTCTATCTTATCATCTTCAAATATATACCGATGTTTGGAGTAATTATCGCGTTTAAAGATTTTAATGTCATTAAAGGAATCTTGGGCAGCCCATGGGTAGGGTTTAAACACTTTGATAATTTGTTTAGCTCGCCGAACTTCCCAATCCTTATTAAAAATACGCTGATCATCAGCTTCTACTCGCTCTTGGCAGGATTCCCGATACCGATTCTGCTGGCGCTGGCGTTAAACGAAATACGGACAGGCTTCTTTAAACGGTCGGTTCAAATGATCACTTACGCGCCTCACTTTATTTCGACGGTTATCATGGTATCGATTATTATATTGATGCTTTCACCGCATGTCGGGGTAATTGACAGGGTCATGTCCTTCTTAGGATGGGAGTCCGTTAACTTCATGGGTGAGCCGAAGCTATTTAAATCCATTTATGTCTGGTCCGGCGTGTGGCAGGAAATGGGCTATGCATCCATCATCTATATCGCGGCATTGGCCAGCGTCGATCCTTCGCTCTATGAAGCTGCACGGATGGATGGCGCATCGCGGTATAAGAAAATCATTCATATCGATTTGCCTTCCCTGCTCCCGATTACCATTACGCTGCTTATTCTAAGTCTGGGCAATGTCATGGCAGTCGGCTTTGAGAAAATCTTCTTGATGCAAAATTCGTTGAACTTGAGTACGTCCGAGGTTATCTCGACTTATGTGTACAAGGTTGGTTTGCTTGGAGCGAACTTCAGCTTCTCTTCTGCGGTTGGACTGTTCAACTCCGTCATTAACTTGATCCTGCTTGTCGGTGTAAACGCAGTTGCACGCAGAGTTTCACAAAACAGCTTATGGTAGAAAGGCGGCCGTCTATGACAATCAAACAAAAAATCAGGGAACCTTTCGGCGACCGTGTCTTGCTGATAAGTCTTTATCTCTTGCTTGCAGCAATTACGCTGACAGTACTTTATCCGTTGCTTTATATTTTCAGCTCATCGCTCAGCTCGCCGGATGCCGTTGTTTCGGGCAAAGTGTGGCTTTATCCGGTCGACTTCTCCTTTAGAGCTTATAAGTCGATCTTCCAGAGCTCGCAGCTCATGACAGGTTATTATAACAGCTTTATTTATACGATTTTCGGAACACTGATTAACGTCGCTTTTACGGTCCTCATGGCTTTCCCGCTGTCGCAGCGTACGATGCCGGGCCGCAAATACATCATGATTCTCATGATGGTGACATTATTCTTTAGCGGCGGACTCATACCAACGTACTTGTTGGTAAAAAATTTACACATGCTGGATACACGCTGGGCGCTGTGGCTCCCCGGAGCGTTCTCCATTTTTCAAGTCATTATCGCCCGAACCTTCTTCCAATCCTCGATTCCGCAGGAGCTCCAAGAAGCTTCGCAAATGGATGGTTGCCGAGATATACGGTATCTGCTCAGCATCGTATTGCCATTGTCCAAACCGGTCTTGGCCGTAATGACGCTGATGTACGCCGTAGGCCACTGGAATGCTTACTTTGATGCCCTGATCTACTTGAGATCGGAACATCTTTTCCCGCTGCAATATGTCCTTCGCAACATGCTGATTCTTAATGCAGCTGACCCGGCGATGCTGGCGAATACCGCACAGAGTCTTCGTGATAAAGGCTTCGAGCAGGTGCTGAAATATGCGCTGATCGTCGTAGCCTGCGTACCTGTTCTCATCATGTATCCTTTCGTACAAAAGCATTTCGTCAAAGGTGTTATGGTTGGTTCCTTAAAGGGCTAACTTCAACAATAGTGTGAACTAATTGTGGAGGTGGGGCAACGACATCATCGATCAGTCAGAAGCGCGTCGGCAATCAGGCAATCAGGGGGAACTGCTCGGGAAGTTCGAGCAGCTGCAACGAAACTATTCATTCTAGGAGGAGTTCGTTTTGAAAAAGTCCATCTGGGTATCACTCATGATCGTATTGATCAGCAGTATCGTTCTTTCCGCATGTGGCAGCAACAACAAAGAGAATGCCGGTGCAGGCAATGAAACAACTGGAAACAATGCAGCTACTGAAGAGGCTTCTGGTCCTATCGATATCGGATTTTTTGCACCACAAGGCAAAGCGCCGCTTGAGGACAATGATTACACGAAACTCGTGGAAGAGAAATTCAACGTTAAAATCAAGTGGGATGTCGCTCCTACTGACGCACTCGTAGACCGTAGACAGCTGCTGCTTGCAAGCGGCGACTATCCGGAAGTGTTCCTGGAAGCGAAATTTACGACCGGTGACTTGATGACTTACGGCAAGCAAGGCGTGCTTATTCCGCTTAACGATCTCATTGACAAATATGCGCCGAACTTGAAAGCGATGTTTGAGAAGAAGCCTTATCTGAAAGAAGCGATGACAGCGCCAGACGGCAATATTTACGGCATTGCACGTACGAATGAATGTTACCACTGTACACATGCACAGAAGTTCTGGATGAACAAAGAATGGCTCGACAAGGTAGGACTTGCTGTTCCTACAACGACTGACGAGCTGTATACGGTTCTGAAAGCTTTCAAAACGCAAGATCCGAACGGCAATGGCAAGGCAGATGAAATTCCATTGACAGGTGCTCCGAACAAATCGGTTTGGAACGGTAATATCGACTCCTATCTAATGAATTCATTTATTTATAACGATAATGATAAGTATTTAACGGTAACAGATGGTAAAGTAGACTTTGCAGCGAACAAGCCGGAGTGGAAAGAAGGCTTGGCCTATATGCACAAGCTGTACTCCGAAGGTTTGATCGACAAAGCATCCTTTACACAGAACGACCAAGCGGTTGGTCAACTCGGCCAACGTGAGGGCGATGAAATCGTAGGTTCCATTACGACTGCTCTTGTCAGCTACCTGGTTAAAGCTTACGAAGATAAAGATGAGCGTCAGAAGCACTGGGTTATCGTACCGCCGGTAAAAGGCCCAGGCGGCGTTCAACTTGCAGGCACATCCCAAGGGATCAGCGAGTTCCCGATGGCCATTACGAACAAAGCGTCTGAAGCGCAGCAAATCGCCGCAATCAAAATCATGGACTATGCGTATAGCGAAGAAGGCTCGTTGTTCAGCGAATATGGCGTCAAAGAAGGCATTGGCTGGAAGAAAGCAGAAGCAGGCGAGCTTAACATTTCCGGACAACCTGCGAAGTACAGCTTCTCCGGACTGCAGCCGCTAGACGAAAATGTTGTGCGCAATGATAGCTGGTCGCTTCTTGGACCTAAAGACTTGTCCAAGGAATTCCGCGATTTGTTCGCGACAGCTCAAGATCCGCTGACAGCTGCGGGTTACGAGAAACGCCTTGCAGATGCAACAGCAGCATATGATGCCTATGCACCGAAGGAAACTTACCCATCCGGCGCTTATGTGAAAGCAGAAGATACGGATACAATCGCTCAATTGGCGACTTCCATCAAGGATTATGTCAATTCGAACATGGCTCAGTTCATCATCGGCGACAAGGACATTGAAAAAGATTGGGATGGTTACGTGAAAGGGTTCGATGGTTTGAACCTGCCGCAATACATCCAAATTTATCAATCCGCAATTGAGAAGAAATAAATCAAACAACAAGGAAGTATTCCTTCGGGCATACTTCCTTGTGTTTTCTTGTTAGGAATGAAGGAGGAAGGTATTATGCGTTACAAAGACGCTTCGCTTACAATCTCTGAACGGGTAAGTGATTTGCTGGCACACATGACAGTCGAAGAGAAGATCGGTCAGATGACCCAGCCATTCGGGTGGAAAATGTATCATAAGAGGGCTGATGGTACGATCGAGCTGGACGCTGACTTTCAAGAGCAGATGAAGAAAGGCGGCATCGGTTCACTCTATGGCACGCTTCGTGCCGATCCGTGGACAGAAGTGACGCTGGAGAACGGGCTATCGCCAGAGGAAGGCGCACGCGCGGTGAATGAAATTCAGCGTTTCGCCATGGAACAGTCCAGACTCGGTATTCCGATTCTGTTTGGTGAAGAGTGCTCGCATGGTCATATGGCGATTGGCGCTACCGTATTTCCGGTTCCGCTTCTGATCGGAAGCGCATGGAATGTGGATCTATACCGCGAGATGTGCCGTGCTGTTGCGCTCGAAACCCGCAGCCAAGGCGGGGCCGCTACTTATTCGCCGGTGCTTGACGTCGTACGGGATCCGCGCTGGGGCAGAACCGAGGAGTGCTTCGGGGAAGACCCGTTCATGATCGGGGAGCTGGCGGTTGCTGCCGTACAGGGATTGCAAGGGGAACGGCTTGATGGAGAAGGAAGCGTGATTGCTACGCTGAAGCATTTTGTCGGCTATGGCGCCTCAGAGGGAGGACGCAATGCCGGTCCTGCCCATATGGGCAAACGGGAGCTGCATGAAGTCGACCTGCTTCCGTTTCGTAAAGGCGTCGAGGCGGGTGCAAAGTCGATCATGCCGGCCTATAACGAGATCGACGGCGTTCCTTGCACGTCGAATGCCGAGCTGCTGGAGCAAGTGCTTCGCGAAGATTGGGGTTTTGACGGGTTCGTCATTACCGATTGCGGAGCGATTAACATGCTGGCTTGGGGACATGATGTCGCCAAGGATGGCGAAGAAGCCTCGGCGATCTCGCTCAAGGCAGGCATCGATATGGAGATGTCGGGGGCGATGTTCGCCGGACATCTACATGATGCGCTGCGTAACGGCTTGATTGAGGAAGCGGATCTCGATGTGGCCGTCGAGCGGATTCTTAGAGCCAAGTTCGAGCTCGGATTGTTCGATCGTGCGTATGTTGATCCGACTGCGGCCGGGAAGATTATCGGCTGCCGGGAGCATGCTGAGCTGGCGCGCGAGGTCGCTCGTCAAGGCATTATCATGCTGAAGAACGAAAGCGCGGCACTGCCTCTGTCCAAAGCGGCCGGCAGTTGCCGAATCGCCGTGATCGGTCCCAATGCCGATAACATCTACAACCAGCTTGGCGATTACACGTCGCCGCAGCCGCGCGAGCAAATCGTTACGCTGCTTGACGGCATTAAGGCAGCGCTTGGCAAGCAAGCGCAGGACCGTGTGCTCTACGCCCCGGGCTGCAGAATTCAAGGCGATTCCAAGGAAGGTTTCGCTTCCGCTTTGGCTTGCGCGGAGCAGGCCGATGTGGTCATACTGGCGCTTGGCGGTTCGAGCGCGCGAGACTTTGGCGAAGGCACGATCGATTTGCGCACAGGCGCATCCGTCGTATCGGAGCTTGCTTGGAGCGATATGGAATGCGGTGAAGGGATCGACCGCACCGGACTTCATTTGATGGGCGTACAGCTTATGCTGGCGCAGGAAATTCATAAATTAGGCAAGAAGCTCATCGTAGTCTATATTAACGGGCGCCCGATCGTAGAGCCATGGATCGACGAGCATGCCGATGCCATTCTTGAGGCCTGGTATCCGGGGCAAGAAGGCGGTGCCGCGCTTGCCGATATTCTGTTCGGCGACGTCAATCCGTCAGGCAGACTGACGATATCGGTTCCGAAGCATGTCGGCCAGCTTCCGGTCTACTATAACGGCAAACGCTCCCGAGGCAAGCGGTATTTGGAAATGGATGCCAAGCCGCGTTATCCGTTTGGCTTCGGACTGAGCTATACTAGGTTCGAATACAGCGAGCTTGCTGTATTCCCGGAAGTGATCGCACCGGATGGGAAGGCCGTCGTTTCCGTAAAGGTATCCAATACCGGTAAGGTTGCAGGTACAGAGGTCGTTCAATTCTATATCTCCGATAAAGTGAGCTCCATTACCCGTCCGGGGAAAGAACTGAAAGGCTTCGAGCGTGTGGCGCTTGAGCCGGGAGAAACCAAGACCGTCAGCTTCATCGTAAGTAAGGAGCATCTGCAAATGCTGGATGTCAACCTGAAGCCGTTTGTAGAAGCAGGGGAATTCCTGATGATGATCGGAAGACACGCAGAAGACGTAATCAGCACATCTTTGCATGTGCGAAGTGAGGTGTAGGGAATGTATCGCATTCATCGTTTTATTCGTAACCTGTCGGAGCGTCAATGGGCAGAGGCGACGACTTTGCTGGATTGGGAGATCAGAAAGGTTCGCTACGGCTTGCCGGGCGAATATGAGACGCTTCCCGGCGGGGAGCCAAGTATCCTGAAGGACACACGTCTGGACGGGAAGCATGGCATTACTTATTTTCTGAAGAAGCAGATCTCGATTCCTGATCATTGGGAGAATGGAACGGCCGGTTTGACGATGAGCGGTGGCGGCGAGGGACTGCTGCGCGTGAACGGTGCGTCTTATCAGGGTCTGGATCGCAATCATGATTTCGTTCCACTCTACCTCAAAGGTGCGGGCCGTGAGCCGCTCCTTGAGATTGAATTGTTTGATCCCATTCCGGAGCCGGTTGATCCACTGAACAACCAAGCTCCTGTGGTATCGCCGGTAACGAATTATGAGGTGAAGCTGGTTCGCGTGAATAAGGCGGCGCAGAGCTTGCTCTACAGTGTTCAAGCCGTCTACGAGACGATGCGCATGCTGCCGGAGCAGGACTACAGCCGCCAGCAGATGCTTGACGCGCTGTATGGGACCATGAAAGAAGCGGAGCAATTGCCGGAGGATAGCTGGCATAGCCCGGAGCTGCTTGCTGCCATTGAGAAGGGACTTCGCGACCTTATCGGTGAGCAATTCCCGGCGAACGCGTCGCAGGGCAAGATGCATCTGGTCGGACAATCCCATATCG
Source organism: Paenibacillus sp. J22FR21 (assembly GCF_056269135.1). Lineage (NCBI taxonomy): Bacteria > Bacillati > Bacillota > Bacilli > Caryophanales > Paenibacillaceae > Paenibacillus > Paenibacillus sp. J22FR21. Next base: position 426,645 of record NZ_JBWDNJ010000005.1, on the reverse strand, counting down.
ATATCGCGTGGCTGTGGCCTGTTCGGGAGACGGTGCGCAAAGCGAGCCGTACGTTCTCGACAATGACGTCGCTGATGGAGGAATACCCGGAGTTCATCTACTCCCAGAGCCAGCCGCTCCTGTATGCGTTTGTGAAGGAGCATGATCCGGCCCTCTATGCCAAAATCAAACAAGCCATAGCAGACGACCGCTGGGAGCTCGTCGGGGGTATGTGGGTCGAACCGGATCTTAACATCCCAAGCGGGGAGTCGCTCGTTCGCCAAATGCTGTATGGTCAGCTCTTCTACCGCGATGAGTTTAACAAGAGCTCGGCGATTGAATGGCTGCCGGACACGTTCGGTTATTGCGCGTCGCTGCCTCAGCTGCTGAAGCTGGCAGGCGTCGATTATTTCATGACGACGAAGCTGAATTGGAACGATACGAATAAGTTCCCGCATGAGCTGTTCCAATGGGTCGGCATCGACGGGACTGCCATTGTCTCTTACTTGAACCATGGCATTAATGAGCACACGAGACCCAAAGACGTTGAGGAACACTGGAGAGAGTATCGTCAGAAGGACAAGCTGAACGAGCTGATGCTGCTGTACGGACATGGTGACGGAGGCGGCGGGGTAACGCGCGAAATGATTGAGTTCGCGAAGCGCGGCTCGTTGATGCCGGGTCTTCCGACAAGCAGCTTCAGCACGGCGGCTGCCTTCTTCGAATCCGTGGAGGAAGTCTCGCACACCTTGCCGGAGTGGCATGGGGACTTGTATCTGGAGCTGCATCGCGGCACCTTGACGACGCATGGCCGCAATAAGAGAAGCAACCGTAAAGCGGAAGTGCTGTACCGCGAAGCGGAGATTTGGAGCTCGCTGGCTCGTGCATATACGGGAGTCGGCGGTGATACGGAGGCGCTTGCCGAGGGCTGGAAACTGATGATGCTTAACCAGTTCCATGACATTATTCCGGGTACCGCGATTACGGAAACGTATGTCACGTCAGCTGCGGAATACGAGCGAATCTTTGAGCTGGGCAACCAAGGGCTCTCGCAAGCGATGCTTACCGTCGCCGGAGAGATTGGCGCTGTCGGCGAAGGCACGCCATACGCCGTGTTTAATAGTCTCGGTTGGGAGCGCGATGAAACGGTCGTTCTCGAAGTCGGCGCGCATCAAGTAGGCGTTTGTGCATTTGATGGCGAAGGCAATCGCCTGCCGTGCGATCGGATTGAGCTGGATTGCGGCAAATTTGCGTTGTCGATTGCCGTCTCCGCTATCCCGGCTTTCGGCTACACAACGATCTGGCTGCGGGAGCCCAAAGGGGATGAGGCGAAGCAGCGTCGGGTGAGCCGAGCCGCAGCTGCCGAAGGCGGTTCCCTGGACGAGTGGGAAACCGTTCACTATAAGCTGGCATTTAATGAGCGCGGGGAAATCGTCCGCTGGCTCGACAAAGCGGCGAATCGTGAGCTATTGCCAAAAGGTGCGAAAGCGAATGAGCTGCAGTTCTTCCACGACAGACCGTTATACTGGGACGCGTGGGACATCGATCCAAAGTTTGAGCAATACAGAGCGGGCGAAGCGGAGCTGATTTCGAAGCGGCTTGTGCTCTCCGGCGAAGCGCTTGACGTCATTCGTTTCGAGTGGCGATTGGGCGAATCGGTGATTGAGCAGGATCTCATGCTGTACCATCATCAGAAGCGTGTTGATTTCAAGACGCGCGTGCGGTGGAATGAGAGCCATAAATTGCTGAAGGTTGCATTCCCGGTGGATGTCTTGAGCACGAAGGCAACTTATGAAATTCCGTTTGGCGCTATGGAGCGTCCGACACACCGCAATACGAGCTGGGAGCAGGCGCAATTCGAAGTCTGCGGCCATCGCTGGGCGGATTTATCGGAAGGCGGCTACGGCGTCAGCCTGCTGAACGATTGCAAATACGGCTACGACGTGAAAGACGGTGTGCTGCGTCTATCCTTGCTGCGCGCTCCGAAATGGCCGGATAATACGGCTGATCTGGGCGAGCATGAGTTCACGTATTCCTTGTTCCCGCACGAGCAGGACTGGCGTCAGGCTGAGGTTGTGCGCAGGGCAGCGGAATTGAACCATCCGGCGATTGCCCTCCGTCTTCCGGAGAGCAGCGCATCGGCAAATGCCTTGCCGGCATCCCACTCGATGCTGAAGCTGGACAGCCGCACGGTCTTGCTGGATACCGTCAAACCGGCAGAACGCGGCGAAGGAACCATTCTCCGCTTCTATGAATCGACGGGAAGCCGTGATCAAGTGAAAGTGCAGCTGCCGGCAGGTACGAAGCGGGCGAGCATCGTGAATCTGCTTGAGGATGAGCTGGAACCATGCAGCATCGGTGCAGACGGCGTACTGACATTGTCGTTTAAGCCATACGAGATCCAAACGATTCGATTCGAATAGGGCAAAGAAGAGCTGTCCCCAAAGTGCGACTTGTCACTTAGGGGACAGCTCTTTGTGTTTGAAGCCTCCAGAGGTCGAACCTATTCCGCTAATCGAGCTCATTTACAGAAGAAGTGTTGCACGAAAGGCAACATTTCAACTCAAGAGGTCGTACCTAACCGAATGTTGCTCACAAAAGGCAACATTTCAACTCAACAGGTCGAACCCGACCGATTCGAGTACTGCCAACAAGGCAATGAAGCTTTTCTTCCCGTGTGAGCGTACGCACTCCTACTAGCGACGACTGGGCTACCTTCTGCGAATTTCGAAGAACTCGCATGCGTTGCGGTCGTGGTAAGCGACGTCGCTGACGCTGGATTGACTGACGACGATCGTGTCATCGAAGCGGATAATGATGCCGCCGGAGTCGACGATATGGTCGTCCTTATAGACGCGAAGCTTGAACTGGCGCTCCATCGCCTCAGTGAAATCGGCATCCGTCTGGAGACGGCGGTACAAGGCCATGAAAGTCCCTCCTTCCTTCCTTAGCTTTCCGTGCTAGTGAGCATGCGCTCGAACTGATATTCCATGTCTCCGGCCATTGCGGCAGGGGTATCGCCCGTAACGCGGAAATCGTGGCTGTAGAGCAGCTCGAAATCGCCAAAATCAACCTGCTTATAAAACTCGAAGCAAGGGAAACCGTCATGTCTGCCCTTCACTTCGACGTGACCGGATTCTTCATGAACGGTCACTTGGAGCTCATAATCTACAGCCGGAGCAGCTGGACGCAGCGGATTGGCGGCAGTCGCGCTCATGATGAAGGAAACCGAGGAAGCGTCCCATGTTTCATTCGAAACGATTACGCCATCGGCAGATGCCTTGCCTTGCTTAAACTCCGATATCCCGCCCGGCTTAGTCACTCGCAGCGTAGTCGAGCCCGTATTCGCGAACGTGAACAGCTTGCGCTTCACGAAATCAACGACCACCTCTTGCTCCACGCGAGATCGCCCTGTATTCACAGCATGAGGCGTGAATTCCCGCGCATCGCCAGCATATTCATGGATCAGCCCGGTTTCGGGGTCGGTCATGGCAGGGAGCCACTGCAAGCCGCCGATAAATACACTTCCTCTTATTTTCACAATTGCAGCAGTCATTGTCGATTTCTCCTCACAGTCGGCATTTACTCCGCTTATTTTAGCATAGATATGACCAAGACCTTGCAGCTTGTCCGAAAAATTCACATAACTTCCAGCATTACAGGATACAGTAACTTCTGTATGGTTCCAATTCCAACATGCAGCAGGCAACATGCGAGAAGAAAGTGGTGAGCATCGAACATCATGTACAAACCAAACCGTCTTCGCCCACAAGCTTGGCTTTCTCTGTTGGCGTCGCTTGTCCTTATGTTATCCGTTGCAGGAACAGCGATGGCATCGGAAACGATTGGTGCGCCGGGAGGGCCCTATCATTTTGGATTTAAGAAGAGCGTCGGCGGCACGCTGCCCTCGATCAGAGAAGAAGGCTTTCAGCAGATTCTGGAGCAGCATGGAGCGATCTTCCTTGGCGATACGAAACAAAGAGAGCTGTATCTGACCTTCGATAACGGCTACGAGAATGGCTTCACAAGCCGCATTCTGGATGTGTTGAAGGAGAAGGGCGTACCGGCCATCTTTTTCGTAACCGGTCATTACGTCAAGGACAAGCCCGAACTGGTAAAACGGATGGCCGCAGAGGGCCATCTGATTGGCAACCACTCCTGGAGCCACCCGGATATGAGTGTCATTCCAAGCACGCAGATTCAAACGGAGCTCGCGAAAGTGAAGACGGCCGTAACGGAGCTGACCGGACAGCAGGAGATGCAGTTCCTTCGTCCGCCTCGGGGGATTTTCAATAGTCGGGTACTTGCCGTCAGCAAGGAGCAAGGGTATACGAGTGTGTTCTGGTCGGTCGCCTACAGGGATTGGGAGCCTAATGCTCAGCGCGGCTGGCGTTACGCCTACGACAATGTAATGAAGCAGCTTCACCCGGGAGCGGTCATCCTGCTGCACAGCGTGTCCAAAGACAATACTGAGGCGCTCCCTCAAATCATCGATGCGGCAAGGCAGCAAGGCTACACCTTTAAACCGCTTAATGAGCTGGAAACCAAGACTTATTAACTGTATACAAGAGGCGAATATGAAGAGAGGTGCTGATCCGGCATCTCTCTTTTATTTGTCGACAAGCAGAGGAAATTGGCGAATTATGTCGAATAATGGATAACGATACCTATGACATTCACAGCGGGAAGGTGAGCATTAATGATAAAAGATTTGGTTGTTAACGCAGCATTCATGACCATGATCACTTTCTTCTCCAGCAGGCTGTTTGCAACTAACAGAAAATATAGCAAGTGGAAAGAAATCCTTAAATTAGGCCTCGTGCAAGGGGTTCTTGGCTGTATTCTGGTCTACTACGGCGTCCGGCTAAGCGATAGCATTGTCATCGATTTACGTTATGTTCCGGTGTTGATGGCGACATATTTCGGAGGGTTCTGGGCTGCGGCGATAGCGGGAGCATTAGTCATGTTATATCGGATGACGGTATCACCGTTCGGGATCGGCACCATTACGGCAATCGTGACGATGCTGGTTTATGTAGGCGGGGCCGGATTCATCATGCTGCGCGTCAAAGGCCACTTCCGTCAGTGGGTGTATGTCACGCTGTTCAGCGGAATTGCTTTCCTGATCATCGGAACGCAGATGATTCATATTCCGGTTAAGATCCTGTTGATTCTCAGCACGACGAATACACTGGGCTGTTACGCGATGATTTATTTCCGATCCTACATCATCCGTGCGAGTGAGCTCGAGCAGAAGAATCTCCGCGCAAGCGAAGAGCTGCATCGGCTGCTGCACCTCCAATCCGGGATGACGGCGAAGATCATTCGGGACAGTCACGGCGATTACCGCTATTCCTTAATTGAAGGACAGCTGCTGCTCAAACAAGGCTGGAATAGCAGCGAGATAACGGGCAAACGGCCAAATGATTTGGAAGGGTTGACCCAAGAGCATGTTGAACTGGTCTCAGCCATTTACGATCGTGCGTTTAGAGGCGAGGAAGTCAGATATGAGTCCGGCTTTAACGAGTTTCGGACGTTTAACATCGTGCAGCCGATCTTTAAGGAGGGACAAGTCACGGAGATCATTCTCTCCAGCACTGATATTACGAATTGGAAGCAAGCGGAAGATGATCTGCTCGAGAGCGAGGAACGATACCGGACCATCGTAGAGAATTCGAACGATATCTTCATTGCGTTCAATAGCGATGGGACGATTCTGTCGGTTAACGCGAAGCTGGCACAGATGCTGGATCTGAATATGGAAGGAATCGAGGGCAAACGGCTGACGGATTTGGTGCGCATCGGCAAAGAGGAAGAGTGGGAGCGGTATTTCCGTGAAGGCGTAGAAACGAAAGAGATGCACCGCTTCGAGCTGGATCTTTACTTCGAGGGCCAATCCCCCAGAAGCTTCTCCGTCACGATTCTGCCTATGACTGTGAAAGGGAAGCTGCGGATCAAGGTCACCTTCCATGACTTGACCGACTGGAAGCTCAAACGCGAAGCCGATGGGGCGAACAAAGCGAAGAGCCAGTTCCTGGCGCAGATGAGCCATGAGATACGAACGCCGATCAATGCGATTCTGGGACTTAATTATTTACTGCAGAAGACGGAGCTCTCGGACAGACAGAAGGACTATGTCAACAAATCGATTCTATCGACGAGAAGCTTGCTCAATATCATTGACGACATTCTGGATTTCTCGAAAATCGAAGCGAACAAAATTATGCTTGAGCAGATTGCTTTTGACCTGTACGAGGTCATTCATGATCTCTCCAATATTGTGGCGGTTAAAGCGTACGAGAAGGAGCTCAAGCTGCATTTCGCGATTGATCACCGTGTACCGCAAATGCTGAGCGGCGATCCGCTGCGCCTCAAGCAGGTCCTGCTTAACCTCGTTAACAATGCGGTGAAATTCACGCATCAAGGGGAAATTGCGATTGCCATCGATTATGTGAAGAGCGATGAGCACGATGTCACGCTTCATTTTGCAGTGAGAGATACCGGCATCGGCATCAGCGCCGAGGAGCAGAAGAAGCTGTTCCATAACTTCACGCAGGCAGACATGTCGACGACGCGGCGATACGGCGGGACAGGATTAGGGCTCGTTATCAGTCAGAAATTCGTGGAGTTAATGAACGGTAAGCTTGAGGTGGAAAGCACGCCCGGCGTAGGCAGCTGCTTCTCCTTCATGGCGGAATTCAGAAGCACGGATGCACCGGTCATGCGGCAGGGACTGGAGCTGGACATGAAGTTTCTGCGCGTGCTGCTCATTTGCGATAATCCGGAGATGCAGCAGGTGCTGCGCAATCAGCTGGAGCAGTTTAAGTTTATTGTCAGCTTGGCGGCATCGGAGCAAGAAGCGATCTATAACATCTCGATGCATAACCGGTATGACTTAATTATGGTGGATTGGAAGCTGCAGGCCGGAGATGCGGTGCAGCTTGCGGAGCGGATCAAACGAGATCTGCCGGACAAATCGCAGTCTATTGTGCTTACGAGCGCCTATCACGAAATGGAGCTGCAAAGAGGCGTACCTTCTCCGGCAATCGAGAAGGTGTTCTTCTATCCGATTAGCCAGTCGCATCTGTTCGATGAAGTCATTTCGCTGATGAAGCCGCAAGCCGGCGTTAAGCCCCTCGAGACGGATAATGCGGAGAATGCTGAGAAATACGCGCTGCTTCGCGGTGCTTCCGTGCTGCTTGTGGAGGATAATGCGATTAATCAGCTTGTAGCGATGGAGCTGCTCAAGGGAATGGGCATGCTCATCGATGTTGTAGATAACGGTGAGGAAGCGGTGAACAGCGTACACGGCAAGCGATACGACGTTATTCTGATGGATTTGCAGATGCCGATTATGGATGGGTACGAGGCAACCAAACTGATCCGCCAGATCGAGCATGCGAAGCAAACGCCAATTATTGCGATGACCGCGGATGCGATGAAAGGTGTGCAGGAAGAAGTACTCGAAGCGGGTATGGACTATTATTTGACCAAACCGTTTGATCCGGCTCTGATTTACACGGTGCTGCTGCAATCTTTGCAGAGAATAGCCTAGCAGGGTGCGGAAACCGGGAATAATTCACCACTACAGATTGGTTGCGGATGATATAATTTGTTGTATAGCTGGTCATTACACGGAGCGAGGTGAGTAAGGAATGAATGTAGCAAAGAATGCTTCCCGCTTAGCGCAGCCCTACTCGGAGCAGCAGCTTGGCTTGACGGAGCTTACGCCTTCCTACCGGGTTGACCTTCGTTCGCACAAAGACAAGGCATACGAGAAGTTTATTCGAGTGAATACGGTGCAGGATTGGTCGCAGCTGACCTGGGAGCGGGTAGGCAAGCCTTACGAGGTGCGGACAATGTCGGAAACCCGTAAGCAGTGGGAGCAGGAGCATGAGAAGGCGATGGATGCGAAGACATCGTGGACCTATTTTAACAAAGCCTTTCATGAGTGGTTCGACAAGGACATCCCGAAGGAAATCAGCAGCGAGCAGTCTGCGTTCATGAAGAGTCTCGCAACGTTCAAGCCCTCCGAAATTCGTGCTGCGCTTGGCGATGTGGCCCGCATTCATTTTTGGAATTATGTGCACCGTGTGCAAGACGGTGTATGGGACCCACGCGGTAAACGATCCTTGTTTGAAGGTCTGAATGTGGTGCGTCCGCGCATTCTGTTTCTTGGTGCTGCGGAAGGCTATGAGGCGATGCAGCTTGCGGCGCTGTATCCGGGTGCCGAGGTTGTGCTGGTCGACTATGACGCGTATTGCAAAACCGTACGTCACGGAGAGTTTCCCGATTCGTATCCGTTTCTGGGCTCAAGCTCATCTACAGGCGGGCCGAAGGTGTATTATAAGCCCGACTTCAATATCGAATACGTGGTCGATGATGTTCGTCATCTATCGTTTGGCAAGACGTTTGATATTGTGCTCTCGGTCGGCTTGCTGGAGCATTTCCCGGACACCTACAAACCGGAGGTTGTCGATTGGCATCGCAGATTCCTCAAGGACGGCGGCTATGCGATCTTCACGACACCACGCAATCAGTGGAAGAGCAGGCTGTTCTACGTCATTATGGCCGATATCATGAATCACACGTATCGCGAGCTGATGACGGTGGAGCAGATGGGCTTATATATTTACAAAAATGGCTTCGACATCATTCGCCATGGCTATATCAAGGCGCACAATGCGGTCATTGCCCAGGTACGCTAATCGGAGGCATAGGCTTCTTTGTTACGAATTTGTGTAAGCACTTACATTCGGAGGGCCGGCTTCGTCCGGCTCACCGGGAGAGCAGGGATATCATGGCTTCCTTCGAGGAATTGTTGAAACGGCAGCACGTCTGGTTTCAGACGGGCGAAAGCCGAGGTTATGCGTTTCGAATAGAGCAGCTGCGGAAATTGAAAGAAGCCGTGGTGGAGCGTGAGGCCGCGATTATCGCGGCGCTCCACACGGATCTAAATAAGAGCGAGCATGAAGCGTACACACTGGAGATCGGCCCCTTCTACACCGAGATCAACTTCGCGATTAAACATCTGAAGAAATGGATGAAGCCGAAGCGGGTCAAGACGCCGTCTACGCATCTTGGCAGCCGAGGTTACGTGATGCCGGAGCCGCTTGGTTCATCACTCATCATAGCCCCCTGGAATTATCCCTTCAATCTCACGTTAGTTCCGCTAATCGGCGCAATCGCCGCTGGTAATACAGCTGTGTTGAAACCATCCGAATTATCACTGGCAACGACGGACGTCATCGCTTCTATAATTGCAGGCAGCTTCCGGCCCGAGTATATTGCCGTCATCCAAGGCGGGGTAGAGACGAGTCAGGCATTGCTGGAGCTGCCTTTCGATCATATCTTCTTCACCGGCGGGGTAGAGGTTGGCAAGTCCGTGATGGCTGCGGCAGCGAAGCATCTGACTGCCGTCACGTTAGAGCTCGGAGGCAAGTCGCCGTGCATCGTCCATCATGATGCGTCAATTGCGCTTGCGGCCAGACGGATTGCCTTCGGCAAATTTCTCAATAGCGGGCAAACCTGCCTCGCGCCTGATTATCTGCTTGTGCATCACAGCGTCAAAGATGAGCTGCTTGCCGCCATCCACCAATCGGTGACGGCATTCTATGGCGAGACGCCTTTGGAGCACCCGGACTATGGCGCGATCGTCTCTCGCCGCCACTATGATCGTCTTCGCGGGTTTCTGAAAGATGGCACGGCTGCCATCGGTGGAGGAGCGGACGACGAGAAGCTGCGCATCGCACCGACTGTGCTTGAAGACGTGTCGTGGGACTCCCCTATTATGCAGGAAGAGATCTTCGGTCCGATCCTGCCGGTGTTCACTTATGAGGACCCGCGCGAGGTGGTAGCGATTGTGAATGCGCGGCCCAAGCCGCTGGCCTTGTATATTTTCAGCAAGGATCAAGCGGTGCAGCAGCTGTTTACGGAAACTGTCTCCTTCGGGGGCGGCTGTATTAACGATACGCTGCTGCATATCGGAACTCCGTATTTGCCGTTTGGCGGGGTAGGTCACAGTGGAACGGGCAGCTATCACGGCGAACAAAGCTTCCTCACGTTCTCCCATAAGAAGAGTGTGCTGAAGCAGACCACGTTGTTTGATTTTCCATTCCGTTACCCGTCTGCCAAGAATGGACTCAAGTTTATTCGCATGCTAATGAAGCCGTAGCCGAAAGAGGATGTGCAGACGACTATGATGGATACCTATGCGTATTACAAAACGGTTTTTGAGGGTCTGCCGATGCCGTTTGCATTCGTGGATTTGGATAGGCTGGACCGCAACATCGCGGCCATTGCGCAGGCTGCGGGAAGCAAGAAGGTACGGATCGCGAGCAAATCGATCCGCTGCCCGGAGGTCATGCGGCGCATTCTGGCCAGCAGTCCGGTATATCAAGGGATCATGTGTTATACCGCCGACGAAGCAGCGATGCTCATTCGCGAAGGATTCGATGATCTGCTGCTTGGCTACCCGCAGTGGCAGCCGGATCGGATTGCCGAGCTGGTTAGGTCCATCGGGGAAGGGCGCTCCATTACATTCATGGTCGACTGTGCCGAACATGTGCAGCACTTGGAGCGCATTGCCGCAGAACAGGCAATTGTCGTGCCGTTATGTGTGGATATCGATATGTCGGCCGATTATCCGGGATTGCATTTTGGCGTCTGGCGTTCGCCATTATCGAGCTGGGAGCAAGTGCGCCCCGTTGCGGAGCTTATCGTCGCATCACCGTGGCTTAAGCTGGACGGCATTATGGGCTACGAGGCGCAGGTTGCCGGTCTTGGCGATAATGTGCCAGGCAAGCCTCTGAAGAACAGCGTGATCCGCTGGCTGAAGAAACGCTCGATCGCCGAAGTGGCGAAACGGCGACGCGAAGTCGTGGAGGGCCTCGAAGCGATCGGCGTTGCGGGGCTTCGTTTCGTGAATGCCGGGGGCACGGGCAGCATGGACAGCTCGCGTCTGGAAGTTTGCGTGACGGAGATAACGGCAGGCTCCGGGTTCTATGCGCCGGGCTTGTTTGACGCTTACAGCGGGTTTCGCTATGAGCCTGCGGCAGGGTATGCGGTGGAGATTGTCCGCTGCCCAAGGCCGGATATCGTCACCTGTATGGGCGGCGGTTATACAGCCTCCGGGGCGGTAGGGATCGAGAAACAGGCGCAGGTGTATCTCCCGGAAGGGTTGGAGCTGTTACCGCTGGAGGGGGCAGGCGAGGTGCAGACACCTCTGCGTGTGAAGAGGGGACTGACGCTGTCGCTAGGCGATCCGGTCTTCTTCCGCCACGCCAAAGCAGGAGAGCTGTGCGAGCGCTTCTTGCAGCTGGTTGCCGTATCCAATGGGCAAATCATCGGTGAATATGCAACCTATCGCGGAATGGGGGCTTGTTTTGTATGAATGGACATGCGGCAATGCGGGTAGCGTGGTCGAATTGGTCAGGCTCCGTACAGGCCACACCGAGTATGGTTCTATATCCCGAATCCATAGAAGAAGTCGTCGAAATTGTACGGATGTGCAGTCGAGAGGGGAGGAAACTCCGGGTTGTCGGAACGGGGCATTCGTTTACGCCAATCGCGGCTTCCGGTGATGTGCTTGTCTCCCTTGACCGCATGCAAGGTTTGGTTGAAGTCGATGCCGAAGCAGAAACCGCCACGGTCTGGGCCGGTACGAAGCTGAAGCTGCTAGGGGAGTTGCTGTTTCAGCAAGGGTTAGCGCAGGAGAATCTCGGTGATATTGACGTCCAGTCCATTGCGGGTGCAATAAGCACCGGCACGCACGGCACAGGCCGGGAGTTCGGCAATATTGCGACACAGGTGATTGGACTGACGTTTGTAACCGGGAGCGGTGAGGTAGTCGAGTGCTCGTTGGATTCTCATCCGGAGACGTTTCGAGGCATGCAAGTATCGCTAGGCGCACTCGGCGTATTGGTACAGGTGAAGCTGAGACTCCGATCTGCATTCAGAATGCGCTACGAGAGCAAGCGGACGAAGCTCACGGAAAGTTTGACGCAGCTGACAACGCTTGCGGACTCGCACCGTCACTTCGAGATGTATTGGTTTCCCTACGCGGAATCGTGTCAGCTCAAAATCATGAATGAAACGACCGAGCCCGTCACTCCGAGGCGGGTAGGCGATTATATCAGCGACGTGGTGCTGGAGAATGGCGTATTCGGTTTGTTATCCGGAATGTGCCGACAGGTTCCGAAGCTATGCAGGCCCGTAAGCCGATTCTCTGCGGCGCAGTTCCCTCTGTTTAGCAAGGTGTCGTACAGCCATCGTCTGTTCGCGACGAAGCGGCTCGTGCGTTTCAATGAGATGGAATACAATCTGCCCGCGGAGGCGATGCCCGCTGTCATCGCAGAGATGCGTGCGGTAATGGAAGAAGAGCAATTTGCGGTTCATTTTCCGATTGAGTGCCGTTATGCCAAGGGCGATGACATCTGGCTGAGCCCTGCCTATGGCCGGGATTCTGCTTATATTGCCGTACATATGTATAAAGGGATGCCGTACGGGGCTTATTTTGCGGCGATGGAGAAGATCTTCCTGCGTTATGGAGGGCGGCCGCATTGGGGCAAAATGCACTCTCTTCGCGCATCGCAGCTGCAGGAGCTGTATCCGATGTGGAACTCATTCGTCAATCTGCGGGAACAGTATGATCCGGATCGCGTTCTGTTGAACCCTTACTTGGAGAAGCTGTTCGGGGTTCCGGAGTTGTCGCTATGACGGGGGATAATAATCGCTTGAATCAAGAGCAAGAGCAAGGAGCTTCGCGCTGGTCCGTTATCGCTGCTTATGCAGGATTGGTGGCTGTCACTCAGCTGCTATGGGTGACTTTTACGCCGATTACGACGGATGCCTCCGAGCAGTGGGGCGTATCTGTCGATGCTGTCGGGTGGCTGTCGCTCGTTTTCCCGCTTATCTATGTGCTGCTGTCTATCCCGTTTGGTTTCGCATCCGATCGCAGTTTCCGTGGCGCGCTCACATGGGGAGCGGGACTTACTGTCGCCGGCGCATTGATCCGGGTTGTGCCCGGATATGAGTATGCGCTTGCCGGACAGTTCATCATCGCCGTCGGTCAGCCGCTTGTGCTCAATGCGGTGAACAAAATGGCGGTGCTCTATGCAGCACCGCCCAAACGTCCAATTGCCATTGCAGCCGGTACGGCCAGCTTGTTTGTCGGCATCATGATATCCAATGTGACGGTGCTATTCTTGCTGGAATGGGGCGGAATGCCTGCCGTTCTGTGGACGCAGGCCATTATTAGTGCAGCTGCTTGCCTTGCGCTGCTGGTTACTCTTCGCAAGCCTCCCTTGTATGAAGGGGCGACTGATGCAGAGCCTGCGCCGGCGCTTCGCGCCTTGCGGGCACTTTGGTCGCAGCAGTGGGTTCGTTTGTTCAGTTTGCTCCTGTTTGCGGGCTTCGGCATTTTCATTACGCTGGCGACATGGCTCGAAGTATTGGCAGATGCCATCGGCTATGATTCGGTGCAGGTCGGAACTGGCCTTGGACTCATGACGGCGGCTGGTATTATCGGGGCGGCGGTGCTGCCGGACTTCGCAATGCGCGGGAATCGTGCACGAAACGTGCTTGTGCTGTCACTCGCGGTTAGCGCGGTATTGCTTGTGTTCCTTGCGGCAGGGATGCCTACCTGGCTGTTTATGACATTGCTGGCTTTGGCCGGACTGCTGCTGCTCGCCGACTTGCCTATAGTGCTTTCGTTTGCCGAGGCCAAAGCGGAGCCGCGCACTGCCGGAGCTGTTACGGGGCTGCTGCTCTTGTTCGGCAATTTAGGCGGCATTGTGCTGTCACTGCTCGTACAGCTGCTGCTGGATGAACGCGTTCTGGCTATCGGAGCACTCGCGGTCGTGACGGTCATTATTCTCCCCTTTGCAATCCTATTTCCGGGGAAATCAAAACCAGACAAATAAGGAGCGAAACAAGCCGCGTTTGCGTGCGGGCGATGGGACGGAAACAGGCGATTCTAAGGCTGCCGCGGTCTCGGCGGCGTATGGGGGTATGCTCAAGGGCGGAATAGGCTGCTTGGCATATTCGATGGCTGCGCTTAGGTGATCAATCATCTTGCGCAGCTCCTCCAGCTCGGAGCGATGCTGCAATATTTGCGCTGCGACAACCTCGTCGGCCTTCTGTTCGAGTCTGCGCTCAACCAGCACCAAGCGGCAGTGAAGCTCGGAGTCGTGCGATTCTGATGCGGCGGCCACCTGCTCGTTGTAGCCGGACAGCAGGGGATGCGAATCGGAATGGTTTGCCCGTTCGTCGGCATGGTGTTCCGGCTGCAGCTCGGGCTCAGGTAACACGATCATATCCATCGTTTCTCCGCGTTCGAGCGAATCTTTGATATAAGCGAGCATCGACAGGTCACTGCGCGAGAATACATAATGGCCGAATCGATCCTTTTGAAAATAATGAGGGAAGTGGGAAGCCCAGCGTTTGACCGTGGTTTGGCTGACGTTCAACGACTCAGCTGCGTCCTTGCTTTTGACAAGTTCCAATCCTATCACTCCGTTCGGGTGGAATGCATAGGTAATTCGCGCTCTCGCAACCACTCCCTGCAAGGGTGACAAAGGAAGTGCTCATTCGCTAAACAAAGTGGTTTTACGCGCATCTCGCGCTCTCGCGGCAGGTGCTGTTCGTCAAGTTTCTCGTTGCTTTCGGCCGATTCACACCGGATGCGAAGCTTTGAAGATGGAGCCCGGCGGCGAAACCACGCAGCGCCGAAGCTGAGAATGCGAGGAGCGAACTCTCAGTAAATAAACTACCCCCCCTCTCCCTGCAAAAGGTGCTGAGAGTGCGAAAAACGAACTCTCAGCAAATTAACGAACCCCATTAAAGAGGATCCCGAAACTACATAAATTTAAATTCGACGAAAAGAGACTCAGATTGGCCAGATAGCGGTGAAACGAGCGCAAGATAAGAATGAAAGAGAGGTAGCAGGCACCGCACATTGGTGGTATTTCAGCAAGAAGAGTAAAAGAGAGGTAGCAGATACCGCACAAGTGCGAGTTTTAGACGAAAGAAGATCCCCGTGCGAAACCACTTTAGAAAGCGCGCCCCTTTGACCAACCGGCTATAAAACACAAAAGGCCGAGAGCCTCAACCCCCGGCTCCAGCCTTCTAACTTGCCCTTTATCAACCGTTCAACCAACTCTCAACCACTCGACCTACTTCCCGCCGCTCCCAAAGCTGCTCACATCGATAAACGGTGTCGCTCCGCCGGTCACGTTAGGCAGGCTGCCGTTCCATTTCTCCACGGCCATCTCCTGCACCTCGATTTGCTTCAGCTGGATTAGCTCCGGCGTTACCTCTTGCTTCTTCAGCTTCAGCGATTCCGCTTCCGCCTGTGCCTGAGCGATCTTCTGCTTCGCCTCGATTTGTACCCGTTTGAGGTCGTTCTCGGCCTTCAACGCCTGCTGCTGCGCAACCTGCTTCGCTTCGATCGACGCGTTGAACGCATCGGAAAACTTGAAGTTCACGATGTTAATGTCTGCCACGATCAAATTATACTTGGCGAGCCGCGTCGTCAGGTGCTCCCGGATTTCGGCGGCAACGACGTCGCGCTTCGCAATCAAGTCCTCCGCCGGGTAGCGGGCAGTCACTTCTTTTACGATTTCCTGAATAGCCGGGTTCACGATCACATTGTCGAACGAGCCGCCGACGTTGTTCATCAGCTTATACGCGGCCGCTTTGTCGACGGAGTAGTTGACGGCCACATGCGTGGAAACAGGCTGCAAGTCCATAGAGGACGCACTCGTATCGGTCTCCGCCTTGGTCACCTGCACATTCACCTGAATGATGCTCTGCACGAATGGGATTTTCATATGAATGCCGGGCGACAGTATGTTATCATTCAATTTACCGAACGTTTTGTACAAACCGACATTGCCGTACTGGACGGTCTGGAACCCGTTAAAGGCGACGATGACACCGACCACGATCAATAGGGCATACAGAATATAGGGCTTCAAATTGACCTTCTTCGTATTCGGTTCCACAACATGCATAATGGCAACCCCTCCTAATAAATAGGTATGCGTACTTAATCGATACATACGGAGTTGGCGAACAAATGGTTCAACAAATGCAAGCGGGAAGAGGCGATGGGTAAAATGGAACATACAGCGCAAGAAGCAGCAGAGTGGATGGTACAGGAGCTGAAGTCGGCAGGCATGCTGCGTCAGGAGCAGGCGGTTGCGCATATCAAGGCGCATTTCGGGGAGCAGTTTATTTATGTCAATGAGAATGGCAACGAGTCCATCGACAAGGAAGTCAAGAAAGCATTCAAAAAGCTGCACGGCGGGCGCGCAGCTTGGGAGCGGGACGGGTTTTTCTGGGGTTGGGTATAAAGGTGAAGCGAGCTTACACAAGCTAGACGGTGTAGTCGATTCTGCCATCGGCCCAGATGATGAGCTGATTGGCTGCTGCGTCATATTCGACGAGGCCATGTGTAGAATAATACCAAGTCTTCTGATCAACAGCGCCATCGGCGACGACAAAGATATTCAGCTCGTCATGATGCCGGCAAATCGGTGCGCCGATGGATTCTTCCACGGCATCAATACAGAGCTTCCAGCCTTCTCGGCCCTCTGCGGGTGCGATGGAGAACGTTAGTTCATGCTTCTTCGAATCGAGAAATAATCGGCCGCCAACGGTGTGGCGAATGTACAAATGATCCAATGGAATCCCTCCTTGACAAAGCTAACTATAGCACACATACTTACATAAAGTAAGTGAGTAAAAATGAAATCATGAGGAGTGTTCTGGACCATGATCGCAATATATCCGGCAGCATCGAGACATTCTGGGGACTTGGGATGGCTACAGTTTAATTTTAGTTTTTCGTTTGCAGATTATTACGATCCGGACAACTTGAATTTTGGTCCGCTGCGCGTATTTAATGAGGATTATATTCAACCAAGCAAAGGATTCGGCACGCATCCGCACCGGGATATGGAGATCGTTACGGTCGTGATGCGGGGCGAGCTCGCGCATGAGGACAACACGGGCGGCAAAGAGGTTTTAAGAGCAGGCGAGGTTCAGCGCATGACAGCGGGAACGGGGATTCTGCATTCCGAAGTCAATTCGTCAGACACCGAAGTAGCTAACCTGCTGCAGATGTGGTTCCTCCCAGAGGCGAAGGGGCTAACACCGTCTTACGAGCAAAAGGCGTTCGATTCTGCTGCGATGAAGAATGCACTGCTTCCCATTGTGTCGCAGCGTCTTCAAAGCGAAACGATCACATCGATTCATCAGGATCTTACCATTTACCTTTCTCGCCTTGAAGCAGGTAACAGCGTTTCGTTCGAGCAGGATGCCGCACGCAAAATCTTCCTGTTCGTCATGGAAGGTGAAGTCACGTTAAACGGTGAGCATCAGTTGAGCCGAAGCGATTCCGCGCGAATTACCGATCTGGAGGAGCTCGTTATTGCCAGCAAGAATGGCGGGCAATTCATGCTGATCGATTTGCCATAATTCTGTCCGGTCGACGCATAAGCAGGGCTATTGCAGTTAACAATGAGAGTAAACCTGAAATCTAGCAATGGAGGGACTCTCGTGAATTATAAACCGGCTCAACTAGACGGACAGCTATTGGCGCAGCTGCAGCAATTCGAATCGGATTTGCGTAAGCAAACAGCCAGCAATATCGTATTAATCGCCTATCAAACTACCGGCGAGGAATCGGATAACGGAGCGGCAGCAGGCGGGAAGTAAGCGATTGAAGCAAGTGAGGAGAGCACAGGCCTATCGGGTCTGTGCTCTCGTTGTCTCCCTCCGTGAAAGTCTCGATAGTCTGAGTAGCACCGAAGGGGCTTGCTGGGTTGGGCGGCTGAGCGCTTATCTGCCCATTAATGGCTCCGCAAAATTTGCGATGAGCGTATGTTTTTTCGCATGCCAACGCTAACGGTTGTGAGAGTGGTTATTTGGCCTAAATTGGCCCTTTTTATTTTCTAACGGTTGCCAACGAGCTTATTTGAGTGTTTCCCACTGGAAATCGCCCCATTTGCTGCAAATAACGCCTGTCACAACCGCTAGAGTTTCAAACAGGCTTATTTCCATGAAATAGCCACGCTGGCAACCGTTAAACATGAAAGTGGCTGCCCCAGTCTTTCTCGAGTAGCCTGAGAGCAAAGAGCACGGACCCATCTGGTCTGTGCTCTTTTTGCGTTGTTCTCCACCCCTCATCGTAATGGGACTTTTTTCCTGTAAAATGATTGCGACTTTTGGAGGACATCGGATTCCCTCTGTCGAAAATTACTAAAAGATGTCACTAAAGTGTTCGGGTAGGAGCGGCCGGTAATGAAATTAATTTCGGGAAACGCGTTTGGGCAAACCTTTCGCAAATTTGGCGAAGACAAGGAAGAGTATACGAAGGTGCTTTTCCTCTTTATTTATTTGTTTGCGGTTTCATCGGCTTCGACGGTTGGCAGAACTGCGGCGGATGCGCTGTTTCTGTCCCGTTTCGGCGCCTCGCAGCTTTCCTTTATGTATGTGCCGCAGTCGGCAGCGCTTCTGTTAATCGGGCTGCTGTTCCAACGATTCAGTCCGCGGTTTCGGATGGATCATTTGCTGAAGCTGCTCATTCCGCTTATTTCTGCGCTGGTGTTGATCTCGCGGCTTGGCGTGGGCATGGATTTCAGCTGGGTATATCCGGTAATCTACGTTGGTTATGATGTGTTCAATTTCCTTATGATCGTCTGTTTCTGGCAGTTTGCAGCGTCCATTCTGGATCAGCGCAAGGTCAAACGGACCATCGGACTTGTCGGCAGCGGCGGACTTATGGGCGGAATAATAAGTGGTTTCGGTCTGAAGCTTGTTGTTCCTCTAGTAGGGACAGCGAACCTGATTTGCTTCTATGCCGCGCTTCAACTGCTTGCGCTTGTAGCGGTTATTCGGTTATTGAAGCTCGCAGGGAAAGGGTCAGACCTGTTCACCTCCGTTAAGCCTCAACGTAAACAGGCTGGCGGCAGCGGTGCGAAGAAGAAGGAAAGCGGCGGCTTATTCCGCAATGTCCCCCATCTCAAATATATTGCAATCATGTCAGCGGCGCTCGTTATTACCCTGACGTTGATCGACTATCAGTTTAAGGTTATTTTGCGGGGGACGCTTCAGGATGAGGCATTGGCCGGATTTATGGGGAGCTTCTATGGATTCTCCGGGTTGCTGGCATTGTTTATTCAGCTATTCGTCGCGGGTAAGCTGCTTACAAGGTTCGGTGTCATGACTGCGATCTTGGTATTCCCGATTGCCCTGTTCACCGGAAGCCTCGGCGTATTGATGATGCCTGTGCTGGCGATGGTTGTGATTGTAAAAGGGAGCGACAAGGTGCTTGGCGATACGATTTATTCATCGGTCAGCCAGCTCGTCATGTTCCCGATTCCGCCGGAGTGGCGTAATTCGGCGAAGAGCTTCCTTGACGGTATCGTTCGTAACGGTGCCAAAGGGATCGCCGCTGTCAGTTTAATTCTGCTGTCTCAGCTGTTGACGACGCAGCAGTTTAGCTATGTGATTTTGACGCTGCTTTGCGTCTGTATCGTAGCAGCCGTGAAGGTGAAAGGGGCTTACCTGGAGGCGCTTCTGTCTACTTTGAAAACCAGGGGACATGACCTGCATGAGGGTCAGCTCGATCTGATGGACCCTGCCAGCTTGCGGGTGCTGACGGATACACTTGTGCAGCCCGATAAGGTGCAGGTGCTGTATGCGCTGAAGATTTTGCAGGATATTGATGGATTTGACCTTATGCCGCATCTGGAAGGATTGCTTCGTCACCCCTCGCAAGAGGTTTGCGAAGAGGCGCTTCGTTACATGGAACGGAAGCAGCCTGCAGGGCAAGAAGAATCGCTGCTGGCGCTTATTGGGGAAGGGCATAGCCGAGTTCGGGCTGCTGCCATCCTTGCTTTGGCGGCGTATGCGAAGGATGAGCATTTGGATGATATTACGGCGCGGCTTAGCGAAGAGGACATGGACGTGAAGTCGGCTGCCATTGCGGGTTTGATCAAATATTACGGCATCGAGGGAATGTTCCGCGCCGTGGGCACGTTGAAGGAACTCATGGAGAGCTCTCGTGAGGATGAGCGTACTTCAATGGCAATTCTATTCGGTCAGATCGGCATTCGGGAGTTCTACAAACCGCTGATTCCGCTGCTTCGGGATGAGGCGCCGCAAGTTCGTAAATTCGCTGTGCAGTCCGCTGCTGTGCTGCAAGTGCCGGAGCTTGTGCCGCATATTGTGCCGATGCTGCAGCATAACGAGACACGGGAGGCGGCTGTCGAAACGCTGGCTGCTTATGATGAGCGGGAGATTCTGAAGCTGCTCGCAGCCTATTTTGATGTGGAATCGGTAACTTTACATTTGCCGAAAGTGTTTGAGCGAATCGGCGGGCAGCAGGCTTTCGACTTGTTGTTCCAGCGATATGAACCGGCGAATTTCGAAATGCGAGATAAGCTGTTGGAAGCGATGACCCGGATGCGTAAAGGCATCCAGCAGGTGGATGCCAAAGGGTTCGAGGCGAATATATTGCTCGAGCTGGAGCTGTACGGACGGTTTACTTCGTACCAAGGTGATCTCATTGCAGTTGAAGGCTATGAGGAAGTGGCGGAAGCGGTCGAGCAGGTTCGTTCTGCGATGATTAAGCGGATATTCCTGCTGCTCGGTTTTATCTATGAAGCCAAAACCATTCAAGCGGTGTACGTGAACTGGACCGAAGGCGCGGCACGCCAACAAGCGAATGCGGCAGAAATTATCGACCAGCTGGTGCAGGGGAACCTGCGAATGGAGCTGGCGAAGCTGATGTCGGCTTCCCGTACGGTGACAGCGAATGTCGTGAAGAACGAGGCGTCGCTTGAATTAGACTGGATGAATGATCAAGGCGATGAGTGGCTCTGCCAAGTTATTCAGTTTGCTTCAAGGAGCAAGGCGGAAGAGGCGGTACCTGGCCGACATTCCGTAGATGAGACATGGCTAAGCGAACAGATGGAACGGATTTCCATGTTGAAGAAGGTCTCCTTGTTCGATGGGTTGTCGGCACGGGAGCTTTCGATGATTGCGATGCGCATGGAGCGGGTGACCTATTCGAAAGGGGCTACCGTGTTTCAGGTGAATGATCCCGGAGATGCGCTCTATCTCATTCAAAGCGGGCGAACCGGTATTTATCGTGGCGCTGAGAAAATCAATGAACGTAATGCCGGAGAGTGCTTCGGACAGACCGCGATTTTGACGCGTCGATTGCGGACAGCTACGGTTATGGCCGAAGAGGATCTTGTATTGTGGCGGCTCGATTCGTCGGGCTTCTATGATGTGATCTTTGACCGTACCGGCATTGCGCTTGAAATGATGAAGCTGCTCTCGAGGCGTCTGCGCTCGAAGCTGGCACAGCAATCGTCGGTTCGTTCGATTCCTGCGGAGGAGCATCAAGCGGAAGTTGCAGCGGCTTCGGCTGCTGATGCAGGAGGGGCGGTCACGGAGTCTTCACAAGAGGGGCACGGCATGGCGAACGATATTATTTTGCGGCGGGTGCTCATTCTGCAAAAGATCGATCTGTTTGCCCGTTTATCCCAAGAGGATGTCATCGCTCTCGCGCAGCTTGTTGAGGAAGTGGAGTACGCGGCGGGTGAATCGATCTGCCGGGTTGATGATTACGGCGATACGTTGTACGGTATTATAGAGGGAAGCGTTCGCGTACATAAGGGCAGCCAAACATTCGCGACGCTCGCGGAAGGCGAATGCTTCGGCGAAATGGCCGTCATCGACAGCGGACTTCGTTCCGCAGATTGCACAGCAGCGAGCCCGACTGTACTGCTTCAATTGCACCGCGACCAAGTGTTCATGCTTTGCTTCCAGAACATTGGCGTATTGCGCAGCATGATGCAGGTGCTTGCGGACAGGCTTCGCGGGATGCTGTAAGCTGTAAGTGAAAGTCAGAAATCGGAGTAGTCAGGATAGCAGAGGCCTGAATGGCTGGAATGACGTTGGAACCTGAGAAGCTGAATGCTTGAGATTGGAAAACGGGATGCGAAAGCCGGAAGTCGGCGTTTCGCGCCGTTTAAGTGTATGAGGGAGTGAAGGTTTGCAGTGAAACGCATCATGCAATTCATCATCTTATTAAGTGGCTTAGCTATACTGCTTGCAGCATGCGGTGGCAAGAGTGAAACGCCGCTAACGTTCATCGACAAAATTGGCTCGACTGACTTGAGTACCGAGAAAAGCGGGGATAAGGTGAAGCTGGGCCTTACCGAGCAGGAGCTCGTTACCAAGTTAGGTAAGCCGCAGCGTACGCTTAATAACGGCAGAACTTTTCTATTCATGTACGAGGAATATCAGTACACCTCGCTCAGTAATGTCGTGCTGGCCTACTCGCTCAGCCCCAAGGTCGCTACCTCGAAGGGCGTGAAACTGGGCGATACCCGGGAAAGCGCGCAGAAGCTGTACGGGGAAAACTACTATACGCGTGGAAATGCATTTGGCTACATCGACAAAGAGAATCGGTTGGCGCTGGAGTTCGAGTTAAAGGACGACCGAATCGCAGCAATCTCGGTGTCGGCACTTGCGATGTATGAGTAACGGGAAGGACAGCTCGGGTTTGTGGAGCTGTCCTTTGTTGTTCGTTGGCGCGCCGCTAAGTCTCCCCGCGAAAGATGGCTGAGAGTGCGGAAACTGAACTCTCATCTCGAAAACCACGGCGAAAAGAAGCTGAGAGTTCTCAAAACGGACTCTCAGCACCTCAACTAACCAGTCCCCTTCGAAAGATGGCTGAGAGTGCGGAAATTGAACTCTCATCATCAAAACCACAACGGTATGAAGATGAGAGTCCCCAAAACGGACTCTCATCAAACAAACTAACCTGTCCCCCCTGTGAAAGTTGGCTGAGAGTGCAAAAATTGAACTCTCAGCGCGAAAACCATGCCGGAATAACGCTGAAAGTCCCCAAAACGGACTCTCAGCTCCAATTACAATAGTTGCAACACAAGAGGCACGGCTGTAGCGGGAGCGAGCGAATCTGGAGTAAGAAGCTGACTAGGAGGTCTACATGGTGGAGGAATCAACGAATTTGTGCCAAGAAGCTAATCAGGAAGTCTACATGATGGAGATGGAAGCGAATTTGGTGCAAAGAAGCTAATCAGGAAGTCTACATGATGGAGAAAGCAGTGAATCTGGTACCAAGAAGCTTACCTAGAGGTCTACATGGTGGCGATAGCAGCGAATTTGGTGCCAAGAAGCTTACCTAGAAGTCTACCGCGCAGTCACCCGCGCCTCCCCTAGGGCCATAGGCCACGCCACGGGAATGCCCTCGCCCCACGGCCAACCCCGGCGCCCCCGCGGCCAACACAAAAAAACCGCCCCACATAACCCGGGGCGGCCCATCAATCAAATCATGTCCACATAAAGTGGACCATAGGTCTCTTCCTTGCCGCCGGCGATCAGCTTCATCTCCAGCATGTCCCCATCGGCCAGAGGACCAACGCCGGCCGGTGTGCCGGTGTAGATGACATCGCCTGCGCCGAGTCCCATGTTGGTGCCGATGAAGTCGACCAACTGCTGCAGCGGGAAGATCATGTCCTGCGGACAGCCGGTTTGCACCGTCTCCTCGTTCTTAAGCAGGCTAAACGTTAATTGCGTGAAATCCTCCACGCTTGTAAACGGTGTGAACGGACTCAGCACCGCAGAGCCGACGAAGCCTTTCGCCAGCAGCCAAGGATGGCGCTTCTCCTTCAGCTTCGACTGTACATCGCGCGCCGTCAGGTCGATGCCGAGCGCAATGCCGTCCACGAGTTCTTCAGCCTTCATGCCCGGCAGATAACTCGCTCCGATGCGCACCACAACCTCCAGTTCATAATGAATTTCGCCGATGGTGCCGGGAAGTTCAAGCTTGCCCACTGCGGGATGAAGCGCATGCGTAGGCTTGGAGAAGATCATCGGCTCCTCCGGCACATCGTTGCCGAGCTCTTTGGCATGCAGCGCATAATTGCGTCCGACGCAATAAATATTACGGATTGATTCCATGAATAAACGTCCTTTCGCTTATGGGGGATAGTGAGTACATCAATGTTCTAACGCTTCTACCATCATAGCACGACGGAGGTACATTATTTAAGTTTCGAATTGTTTCGAAAGCTGTTCCGAAAGTTGTTTCGAAAGTTGCAAACCGCTCGCCTTCCCGCACATAACTCACCGGCATATGCTTGTAATCCTTTACATATTTGTTTGAATTCAGCCACCGCAGGCGCGCATTCCGCTCTTCTTATTGGTGCAGAAGAAGTCTGTTTTCTTCACACAACCTTGAAAAAGCAAACCTCACTCCTTGATTTCGCGCATTGTTGCTGATGCCTCTGTGCATGATAATAAGCGTATATCAACCCGAGGGGGAATAGAGAACATGGCAAGCAAAACGATGAAAACAACTGCAGTTGCGTTGACGGCAGCAGCATTGCTGCTTGGAGCAACAGCATGTGGTAACAAAGACAATAACACAGCAGATAATACGAATACAGGTACAAACGCAGGCACAAATGCAGGCGGCAACGCAAGCGACGAGAAAGTAACGATCACGTTCCAGAACATCTACCCGGATCCTGAAACGCCTTCGTACAAAATGCTTCACTCGATCGTAGATCAATACACGAAGGATCACCCGAACGTAACGATCGAGCTGGATACGCTTAACACAGACCAACAGAAGCTGAAGCTTAAAACGCAAGCCGCTTCCAAAGAAGTGCCGGACATCACGATCGTGAACCCATCCGCACAAATGAAGCCTTTCGTAGACGCTGGCCTCTTCGCTCCATTGAACGATATGCTGGATCAGAACGGCCTGAAAGATACATTCCAAAAAGGTCTTCTCGACTACTACAGCTTCGACAACAACGTATACGCATTGCCAGACGGCAACAATATCGAAGTTGTTTACTACAACAAAGATCTGTTCACACAAGCAGGTATTACTGAAGTACCTACGACTTACGAGCAGTTCATCGATGACGTGAAGAAATTGAAAGCCAAAAACATCACGCCAATCGCAATCGGTGAGAAGGATTCTTGGACAGGTTCGTTCTTGTTCATGAACGTATTGCTTCGCACAAACGGCGGCCCTGGCTTCCTGCAAGACGTGCAAGACGGCAAGAAAACATTTAATGATCCTGCATTCGTAGACGCAGTATCCAAAATGCAAGATCTGATCCAAGCCAAAGCATTCAACGAAGGCGCAACATCCGTTGACTACAACACAGGCGGCAACCTATTCAAAACAGGTAAAGCAGCTATGATGATCATGGGTACTTGGGAAACAGGCGCAATCGATGCTTCCTCCGTTGGCGGCAAAGTGGGCGCATTCAAATTCCCTACTGTAGGCGGCAAAGGCGATCCAGACCAATTCATGCTTGCTCCGGGTTCCGCATTCGCAATCTCGGCTAACAGCAAACATCTGCAAGCTACAAAAGATTTCCTGAACTACTTCATGCTGAACATGCCTAAGAAACAGTTCGAGCTGAAAAACGCAGTAGGCAGCGGTCAAATCATTGAAGGTGACTTCAAAGCAGCTGGCTACTCCGATCTTGCAATCAGCGTACTTGATCTGTTCAAAGGCGTTAAAGGCGGAGACCTGGCGTTCGATAACACAATGAAACCAGCTATCGCACAAGCTCACCTTAGCAGCATCCAAAACATGTTCGTTCAAAAGGTTGACCCTGCAGCAGTAGCTCAGGAGCACCAAGCAGCATTTGACGCGAATAAATAAGAAGTACTAAATAGCTAGTCGTTTGCGGGTGGAGGCATACTTAGCGGCTTCCATCCGTTTACGGCTTTATTTTCAATCTATTACGATCAGGAGGCAACCCCAGTGAATGTTTTAAAAGTCCCGGCCCGCACTATTGCAGTTTTCGTCCTGCCGTGTCTGCTTCTCTATATCTGCCTCGTGTTCGTTCCGATCGTCGTTTCGGTATACGACAGCTTGCTGGATTGGGACAGCATCAACAAGGCGAAATTTATCGGGCTCGATAACTTTAAAACGATCCTGACTGAAGATACAAACTTCTGGCCATCCGTTCGCCGCACGTTAATGTACTCGGTATTTTCCATGGCGGAAATTCCGATCTGTCTATTTATCGCAGCACTGATGAATCGTTACGTACGTAAAGCAAACACGCTGGTTTCGCTCTATTTTGTACCTGTTATCTTGTCAGTCGTTATTATTGGTCAACTTTGGAAAACGATCTACAACCCAACTGAAATGGGCGGTATGCTCAATGGCGTTCTGAACGCGATTGGACTGGAAAGCTGGACACGCAGCTGGCTGACAGAGCCGAAAGTTGCCATGTACTGTTTGTATTTTGTATCGCTATGGCAATACTTCGGTTACCATCTGCTCATTCAATACACAGGTGTGCAGAACATTTCGAGTGAAATTTATGAAGCGGCCAAAATCGACGGCGCGGAAGGCTTCAAATCCGACTGGTACATTACGTATCCGATGGCGATTCCGATCTTCAAAATCTCAATCATTCTTGCGTTTATCGGCTCCTTGCAAGCCTTCGACCTTGTTTGGGTAATGACAGGCGGCGGTCCTGCACATGCGACGGATACCATTTCGATGCATATGTACAACATGTCGTTCCTATCGCTTAAATACGGATACGGAAGTGCACTCGCTACAATCCTTGTCATGATTTGCTTGATTTTTACAGTCGTCATCAATTTCGTCTTCAAAAAAGTCGAAGCGAAATACAGCTAAGAAGGGAGAACAAAGAACATGGCAGGTATTAAAAAAGGGCTCGTGTATCTACTTCTCTCGATCCTTGTCGTCACGCAAATTTACCCATTGCTCTGGCTTGTGATGTACTCGCTCAAAACAAACGAGCAAATTCTCGGCGGTCATTTCTTTTCTCTGCCGACCTCGCCGCAATGGGGTAACTATAAAGCCGCTTATACGAGCGGTCATTACTTGAAATACTTGAGCAACAGCTTGATTGTTACCTCGATTACATTGGTTTGCGTTATCGTGCTGAGCTCCATGGTGGCATATGCGATTTCGCGATTCAAATGGAAGTATGGACCGCTTGTAACATTGATCTTTCTGCTTGGGATGATGATTCCGATGCAAGCAACGCTTCTGCCGCTTATGGTTATTTTCAGTAACTTGGATATTCTGAATACTCGTTTGTCGCTCATTCTGCCGTATATCGCGTTCTCGACGCCGATTGCCGTCTTTATCCTCAGCGGATTTATGCGCGGCATCCCAGCCGAGATCGAAGAGTCGGCCTTTATGGACGGAGCTAGCGTATACCGGATCTTCCGCAGCATCATCCTGCCGATATCGGTACCGCCGATTATGACAGTAGTAATCCTGACGTTCATCACGATTTGGAACGAGTACATCATGGCTGCGACATTTATCTCTGCAGAGAAGTTGAAAACTCTTCCTTTCGGCATATATAATTTCGTTAGTCAGTACAACGCCAATTTTGGTGCAATCGGTGCATACCTTGTACTTGGCGCCTTGCCTGTTATGCTCGTTTACTTCGTACTCTCCGAGAAAATCACGAAGGGTATGGTAGCCGGAGCGGTGAAAGGGTAAGGAATGGGTTCATGAGAGGCGGAAAGGCCAGTGGCACGCGGATTTCACTCCATTCAATACCGATTATTCGTGCTGTTCCTCATCAGTATGGCTGCAATCTTACTGATCGTCAGCATTCTGTACTATAACCGAACGACGGTGCAATTTCATGAGAAGGTCAGCGGCTTATCCAAGCAGAACGTATCGCAGACGGTAGGTTTGTTTGACCTTCTTCTGAAAAGCTATGACAGTCTGTCCAAGTCCGTCATCGGCAATAACGATTTAGCTCGGATTCTGAGCAATCCTGTAGTCGACAGCCCTGCTGTCGATTATTTTAATGAGCGGAACATTACGAATATCCTTGGCGCAGCCTTCCTGTCGCAGGAGGATATCATCGGGATTCATGTATTAACGGACAAAGGGAAAGTGTATAACTACGGAAACTACGCCAATGTAGTGGACCCGGACTATGCGAAAACCGATTGGTATAAGCAAATCAAAGCATCTACCGGCAGTATGGTATGGCTTGGTGTGTTTGAACGCTCCATTATCGATCAGGTGGAGAACCGCTCTGTGTTTGCTTTTGGCCGGCCGATCTATGATCTGAACAATCATAAGCAGGTTGGTATCGAGCTGTTCGAAACAAGTCCGAGGGCGATTATTGCGGCTATGGAGAATTTGAAGCTTGGCGCGCATAGCCAGGTTTTTTTGATGTCCGGTGAGGGAAAAGTCGTCTCCACGACCTCTATCACTTGGGATGAACCCTGGCTTGCGAGCTTAGAGCGCCCGATTGATGGGATTCCGGTTGTGATGGAGAAAGATGATCAGTTAATCGTATCTTCGAAGCTTCCTTATGCAGATTGGACGGTACTCAGCGTGACGCCGGATAAGGATCTGAATGTAGAGCTGGCGGAGACGCAGCGGTTTCTGCTTCTGGTAGGCTCAGCGCTCGTTCTGGTTGCGACGCTCATTGCGACGATTTTCTCGCGGACGATATCTTCGCCGCTTAAGCGGTTGATCTCCGAGATGAAGCAGGTCGAAATCGGTAATTTCCGCGGCTCGCTGAATGTCACCTCTTATCAGGAAATCAACATATTGGTCGCTTCGTTTAATCAGATGGTGAATCAGATCGCAGAGCTTATTGAACGGGTGAAGATCTCCTCTGTCAGTGAGAAGAATGCGGAGCTGAAGGCGCTGCAGTCGCAGGTGAATCCCCATTTTCTCTATAACACGCTTGATATGATCTACTGGATGCTCGATGAGAAAGGCCATGACCGGCTGGGCGAAGTGGTGCTGTCTCTATCGCGGCTGTTCCGTTACAGCAGTTATTGGGAAGATCATGCGGTCAGTATGCGGGAGGAAATCGAACAGACCGAGCATTATCTGACGATTATTGTGACACGCTTGGAAGGACGCCTAACCGTGGACATAGATGTAGGAGAACCGTGGCTGAACATCCCATTGCCCAAAATGACCCTGCAGCCCATTATCGAAAACGCGGTGAAATACGGCTTGGAGCCGCTCGTTGATCGGTGCGGCTCGCTGCGCGTCTACACGGAAGCGGATGAACGTCAATTGCGAATCATCGTGCAGGATAACGGTGCGGGGATGGATGAGGCTGCGCTGGCAAAGTTGAATGCATCGCTGCTGAATCCGGAGGATGAGGCTGAACTGGAGGAGCATGAGGCAGTCCGGCATGAAGGCGGCATCGGTCTGGTGAACCTGCAGCGGCGGATTCGGCATATGTATGGCGATGCATACGGTGTGGAACTTAGGAGTGTGCTGAACGAAGGGACAACCGCAATCATTACGGTGCCGCTTCTTCTGCCGCCGACCAAGGAAGGAGCGACTGTCCATGGCAGTGAATATTCTCATCGCGGATGATGAAGGCGTCATTCGTGAAGGCGTGAAACGGACGATCAAGCGGGCTTTTCCCGACTATTCCATTCATTTGGCAGCTTCGGCGGAGGAAGCGGTTAAACTGATGGACAGTCAGCCGATTGATATTGTGTTGACGGATATATTGATGCCCGGCATCGATGGCTTGGAGTTTATGAAGATGTCCCGCCGTAAGTATCCCCATGCCAAATGGGTCGTCATCTCCGCGCATTCCGAGTTCTCGTACGCTCAGAAGGCAGTGCGGCTAGGTGCGCGCGACTACCTGCTTAAGCCGATTGGCAAAACACGTCTTGTCGAGCTGATGGCGCAGCTGGCCGATGAAGCGAAGCAGGAGTCCGCGATTACGAGGGAAAGCGAGCTGCTGAAGACGAACCTGAAGTACTTGCGGGAAGCCGTCTTCCAGCGGCTGGCGTCGGGACTCGATATCGGCAACTTGGACATCGGCGAGCTGATCGACCGATACCCGGAATTCCGTTTGATCATGGTGCGGATAGAAGAGGCGGTTAAGAACGTACAGCTGGAGCATTTTATTATCGAAAATGTAATGTCTGAGCTGATTGATCGGCATGGACAAGGGGTTGTCGTCAACTTCGACCGCCAGAGCTTGCTTGGGCTTGTTCAACTGGAGGATAATCGGACCGAGGGCGAACTGCTGCAGGAGCTGCGCACGCATCTCAGCCACTATCTCAAGGTGCCGTTTCATATTACATCTTCGGATATGATTCGTGAGTTTACTCACATTCCGGACGAGGTAAGGCGTTTGCGCCAGTCGTCGGTGACGACTGCAGGCGATCGTCAAGAGGGCGGGGACAAGGCAATCGAGGTGGCTTTGCAATATTTGAAGGCGCATTATAACGAGGAGCTGTCGCTCGAGAAGGTGGCGTCGGTCGTGTTCTTGAATCCGATCTATTTCAGCCAGTTGTTCAAGCAGAAGACAGGGCAAGGGTACAAAGACTACGTCATCAGTCTGCGCATCGAGCAGGCAAGGGAGCTGCTGCTGCAGCCGGGCCTCAAGCTGGCCGAAATCGCCGAGCGAATCGGCTACTCGGATGTACGCCATTTCACGCAGGTGTTCCGCAGGAAGATGAACGTAACGCCGACGGAATACCGCCAGCAGCTTCTGGCGGAGAGGTAGCGTGGCTGAGCTAGCCGCAGTTGCTCATAAGTAGATTTCCTGGAGGTCTACATGGGCTCAAATCACCGAAGTTGCTCCCAAGTAGACCTCCTGGTGCGCTACATGGGCTCAATTCGCTGAAGTTGCTTCCAAGAAGTAGACCTCCTGGTGCGCTACATGGTCTGATTTCGCCGAAGTTGCTCCCATGTAGACCTCCTGGTTCGCTACATGGGCTCAATTCGCCGAAGTTTCTCTCATCTAGACCTCCAGGTGTCCTACATTCCCGGTGAAAAGTAGTAACAGTTCAGGGCTGAGTGATCGTAGGCGATCTCTCAGCCCTTTTTGCATCTCGGAGTTAAACTCGCAGTGAATATGTTGCGCAACATGCAGCATTCTCTCCTAGCAGCAGCCTTTATATCGAATATGCTGCTCAAATGCAACATTCGTATTGATTTTCGCCATATCTGGCACGGATAGACCTGGAATATTGCATTTATCGCAATATTTGGTGATTTCGGTGCCTCTCGTCGGTGATATGTTGCTCAATAATCAACATTTCACCGACGAGAGTCGCACGAAGGAGGCGGCCCCCCTTAATGCTCCTCCTCATCGTCCACGGCAACGCCAAGCTGGCGATTCTTCTCCTTGAAGCGCGAGTTGTGCGAGGAGACATAGGCCGTCTTGTCGGCGGCAGGGTCAAGATAGGTTTTGACGCTGTTCGTCGCGTTCACGGCATCGGTGAACGTGCCTGCGATCAGATGCACCTTGCTATCGTGCACGACGAAATCGCCTGCTGCGAAGACGCCCGGGAGGTTCGTCTCCATTTTGCTGCTGACATGGGCGTTCCATTCTCCCATCTCGACGCCCCAATCGCGAATCGCGCCGAAGTTGTACCGCAGCCCATGGTTGACGATGACCGCATCCACACTAAGCTGCTCTACTTCGCCGGTTTCCATATGGGTAATCGACACGCGGTCGATGGCGCTCCCGTTGCTGCTGTGCAGCGCTTGCACAGCGTACGGCGTACGAACGGATGCGGACGATTGCCTCATCTGCGTCACGTTGCGCTCATGGCCGCCGAACTTATCCCGTCGATGCACGACGGTCAGGCTTGCCGCAATCGGCTCGATCATATTGGCCCAGTCGACCGCGGAGTCCCCGCCGCCGGAGATGAGCACATGTTTGCCTCGGAACTCCTCCAGCGACTGCACGGTATAATGCAGGTTCGTCACCTCGAAACGATCCGCACCTTCGATCTCAAGCTTTGCCAGCTCCAGAATGCCGTAGCCGATCGCGAGCACGACCGAGCGCGTCCAGTGCTTCTCTCCGGATGCAGCAGTAAGTATTATCGTATCGTCTGCTTGCCGCTCGAGGCCGATAATATGCTGACCGAGCACGACAGTCGGCTCGAACGTCATCGCTTGCGTCACTAGCTGCTCGATTAACTTGGCGCCAAGCGTAGGGGTGAGGCCGCCAACATCCCATATCATTTTCTCCGGGTAGATGAGAATGCGTCCGCCTAGCTCTTCACGTGCTTCGATCAGCTTCGTCTTCATCTCCCGCATGCCGCTATAGAAAGCGGAGTAGAGGCCGGCCGGGCCGCCCCCGATTATGGTAACATCGAATAATTCCAGTTGATTGTTCACGTATGTGCCTACTTTCTTCTACTCTATTTAAGTTGGTTTCCGCCGCTGCTCGAAACGTAATGATTAATGGTTCATATAAATGAAAGCCCATGAAATAAATTCGCTGATACTGAGAATCATTATCACAATAATCATCATACAACGAAAGTAGGAGAAAGAAAATGAACAAAATGTTAATTTATAAATACAAAAGACCGAGCAGTGAGTCCCATGACTCTCTGCTCGGTCTATACTGTTGCAATTACGATTGTGGGAAAAACTGCGGCAAATAGTCTCTGTTCGCTTCCAGCATCTCATCCAGCAGTTTAATCGCGATTTCTACGCTCGGTACCAACGGATGGTGAACCATCGCTTGGAGCGCGATATCACGACTGCCGGAGACGGCTGCTTCTATTGTGAGCTGCTCGTAGGTTTTAACGGCATGAATTAAACCTTTGACATGCAGAGGCACATTCGTCAGAGGAAGGGGCAGCGGGCCGCTCTTCGTCACGACACAGTTCACTTCAATTGACGCGTTGTCGGGCAAGAAGTCAATCGTGCCATTATTAGCGACATTAAGCGTTTGGATGTCGTTCTTGCCGTTGTAAAGCGACTTCATGAGATTAACGGCAGCCTCGGAATAGTAAGCCCCGCCGCGCTGCTCAAGCTGCTTGGGTTTCTCGCTCAGATCAGGGTCAGCGTACAGCTGGAACAATTCATCTTCTACACGTTTCACGACTGCTGCGCGGTTGCCGTCTCGCTTGAAGGATTCCTGCTGTTCGGCCAGCATCTCATCGGTCATATAGAAATACTTTAGATAATAAGAAGGCAGTGCACCGAGCGAGCGGAGGAAATCCGGATTCCAGCCTGTCTGCGGCACGTTCTTGCCGCTGAAGCCTTCCGTATTGTTTAGCAGCTCAGGAAGCTTATCTACGCCGTTAACGTCTACGCGTGTCACCCAGTGCAGGTGATTCAAGCCAACGAACTCGGTGTAGATATGCTCCGGCGCTGTTTCGTATGTGGTAGTCAGCCATTTGGTCAGTCCGATCGGAGCATTGCACAGACCGACGCTGCGTACGTTGGAATGGGTGTGGATGGCCTCGGTAACGATACCTGCCGGGTTCGTGAAGTTAAGCAGCCATGCTTGAGGCGCCAGCTCCTCGATATCTCGGCAGATGTCCAGCAATACCGGAATCGTCCTCAATGCTTTCATCATGCCGCCTGGGCCGGTCGTTTCCTGCCCGATTACGCCGTATTTCAGCGGAATGGACTCGTCTCTGCCGCGCGCTTCGAGCATGCCGACACGCATCTGGGTGCTGATGAAATCAGCGCCTTTGATCGCCGTTCGGCGGTCTGTCGTCAGGTGCACTTCGATCGGAAGGCCGGAGCGTTCCACCATACGTTTGGCTAAATTACCGACAATGTTTAGCTTATGAAGACCTGCCTCAATATCGACGAGCCATAGCTCGCGTACCGGAAGCTCATGATGAAATCGAATAAATCCTTCAACCAGCTCCGGGGTATAGGAGGAACCTCCCCCAATAACAACAACCTTCAATCCGTCTGCCATCCCAGTCACATCCCATTCCATATCGTTAGTTATGCGTTATAGTTTGATATCATCGAATTCGCCAAGTGCTCGCATACGGGTATAAACATCTTGCTCAATCGTTAAGCCATCTGCTTCCATAGCAGACCAGACAGCGCCGAAGACCGGATCGACCGTCAATGTGACAAGTGTTGCCGATGGTGCGGCGGCCGATACAAGCTCTTCAACCGGCCCCCGAATCCAGCCGCCGCGGTCACCGCGTGTCAGCAGGCTGCCTGCCAGCACAACATCGAAAGTCTCGCCGGCCATCCCTAGGCGCCGCGCAACGGCGGCCACTGACTTGCCGAGCTCCGTCCCTTGATGGTGAAGGATAGCAATCGCAGCTTCATCGCCAAGCGCCGCTGCTTCAAACAGCAGCTTCGTGACGTCTACCGGCACCTTCTTGTCATGATCGAGGAAATCGTGAAACATCGTTTCAACATCGGGATATCCCAGGAAACGAAGCAGCAAATCAGTGAGCAGCGTTGGCTTCTCTCGACCATCCCAGGCGCGAATTACGGTACGGAATGCCTCAATGTTCAGCGAAGCGCCTCCGCCGAAATCGCCATGCATATATTCGAAGCCGCCGCATTGGATATGGACGCCTTCCCTGTTGCGGCCGGCGCAGTTGGTGCCGGTACCGCAAATGACCGAAATTCCATAGGAACGATCTGTTCCGGCGCGCAGTCCGATCATGGTGTCGCAAGTAATCGAGTAGCGAGGTAGGCCGATCGCGCTCACGATGGGATGCAGGATCCGATAATCCGCTTCCCGGTCAGCACCTGCCAGACCGAAA
The DNA here is from genome assembly GCF_056269135.1 of Paenibacillus sp. J22FR21. Lineage (NCBI taxonomy): Bacteria > Bacillati > Bacillota > Bacilli > Caryophanales > Paenibacillaceae > Paenibacillus > Paenibacillus sp. J22FR21. Next base: position 392,094 of record NZ_JBWDNJ010000005.1, on the reverse strand, counting down.
TAGGCATGCTGTACATCCTCGTGGTTGATTCCCGCTTGTGTCAGTGCCGCGGATACGGCTTCCGCCAAGTGCCGAGCAGCGCCTTCTGCATCAAGCTGATGATTGCCGTTCCCGCTGTGTCCTTTGCCAAGCACATTGCCGTGTTCGTCTGTGAGCAGGGCGTGCGTTTTCGTGCCGCCGCCGTCTATGCCCAAATAATAAGCCATTATTGCCACTCCTGTCTCCGTAGGCTACCCCTAGTAATGCTTGTTTCCAAAAGGTCGATCCATTAAGTATTTTCCAGCTGATTGTGCTTCATGACAGTTCCTGTTGATTGGCGGAGCACGAGCTCAGGGTCAATCCGCAGATTGGCTGCACGTTTCATCGATCCGTCGATTCGCTTAAGCAGCACTTCTGTAGCGGCCGCTCCGATGCGGTCAGCCGGCTGCCGTATCGTCGTCAAGAGGGGGCGCAGCAACGTAGCGACCTGCTGATCGTCATAGCCGATTACGGCAACTTCATCCGGAACGCGAATGCCGGCCTCCATAAAGGCATTAATAACGCCGATCGCGATATAATCATCGCCGGCGAAAACCGCGCCCGGAAGCTGCTGCGCTTCGATCCATCGCCTAGCCGATTGATAGCCGAACTCAGCCGAATATTCGCCGGAAACGAGCTCGAACGGCTGGATGCCGGCTTCCTGAAGCGCCTCCAGGAAGCCATTGCGGCGTTCCCGAGTACTTCTAAACATTTCACTGCCGCTAAGATGCGCAATGGATGTATGTCCAAGCTCAATCAGATGTTGCGCCGCGGTATAACCACCTTTGAAATTGTTCACGGTAATGGAGTAGACATCATTCTCCGGTTTCTGATTATCGATCAGGACGTAAGGAATATTCCGTCGTTTCATTTCAATAATATAATGGTCTTCTTCAATCGGTGAGAGCAGAATAATACCATCCACGCGGTCCTCTTGGATCAGATAGTGACTGTCCTCCCGGCTGATGCTCTTCGTCACAGCTACAGCGAGGAAGTATCCCTGCTCAGCCAGAATACCGTTAATCTCATTGACGATTTCATCGAAGAAAGAATCCTGCATGGTGGTCATGATGAGGCCGATAATACCGGTCTTGCCCCTTGCGAGGCTGCGAGCGGCCGCACTTGGGCGATAATCGAGCTCCTTCATCACCTCAAGCACCTTCTGTCGATTCTTCTCGCGCACAGAACCTGCACCGTTAAGCACGCGGGATACCGTGACAACAGAGAGGCCCGACTTCTTGGCGACATCGAAAATACTAACCTTCATGCGTATGCATTCTCCTCCGGCGAGTAAAGTTAAAGCGGTTATACTTTAATTCAAAAAAATATAGGATCTAATCCCGATGATAATTAACTTGTTCGAATTCAAAGTTAAAGTGCTTTAACTTTTGTTTCTTTCCCTATTGTAGTGGAGGCCTCTCTGTTTATCAAGCATAATTTCTGTTCCTTCCTATACAAGCTATCGCAAAAAGCATATAATAAATCCAAAATTACCCGTATTCATAAGCTAGAGCGCCGGAAGAACTGACGAGCGCAATGGCGACTGAAGGCGGAGGAAGAGACAGACCCCGGGTCTTGTCTCTTTTTTCTTGCTTTTAGGGCTGTTTTTGCAACTGATTCGTATGAAGTGGTATGGTGTAAAGAAGCACTAGTAGGAGGAAGAACATGGCGAACGATTCGAGAAAAAACAAACATATTGCTAATATATCGCTTGGTATTATGGCAACGGGTTTCGCGGCTACGCTGCCTTTCGGCGGCACGGGGCTTAGCTTGCTGCATGTCGGCTTCGAGGCCGGTGTCATCGGGGGGCTCGCGGACTGGTTTGCCGTTACGGCGCTGTTTCGCCACCCGCTGAGAATTCCGATTCCGCATACGGCGCTGCTGCCGCGCAATCGCAAGAAGATGTCGGACGGTATCGTGCGCGTGCTCGAGGATCGGCTGCTTGCGAAGGAGAGCATGATCGAGAAGCTGCGGCAGATTGAGCTGGCGAAGCAGCTGTTGCCTGCTCTACGCCAGGCGGCTCATTCGGCGGTACACAGCGAGCGTCTGCCTCATCTGCTTGAGGGAGCGCTGCGTACGATCGAGATGGAGAAGCTAGTCCCTATTCTCTCGGGGGAAATTCGCTCCGCGGTGGAGCGAATTGATTTGGAAGCAGCGCTGCGCGGCTTCTTGCGCAACGCCGTGGAGAATGGCGTAGACGAGCGTCTGCTCGATCTGCTGCTGGAGCGTGCGGAAGAATGGGCGAGCACCGAAGGGATGCGCCGCGAGCTGGGCAATGCGGCGATGCAGCTCGTGAAAGGGCTGAATCTGGGCGGCCTGATGCAATTTGCGGTCAACGCGTTTATCGGCTATCTGGATGAGGATCGGCTGGGCACGATGCTGCAATCCTTTATCCTAACGAAGATTAATGAACTGAAGGTTCAAGGCACGGATCGTCGTGCAGTTATTATGAAGCATCTGCATCAAGGGCTGGAGATGTTAATCTCACGTTTGGCCGAGACCGGACAGTTGAACGCGCTGCGCGATGAATTGCTTGCTTCCTTCGATCTGGATGGCGAGATGACACGGTTGTTCGAATCGCTGCGCGAGAGGGGCATTACGTTCCTTCATTCGGAGGATTTTGCAGCTAAGGTTTGGCCGATGCTGGAGGGGCTGCTTGATCGCCTGGAGGAGAACCACGGCTTGGTTCAGGATGCCGAGCATTGGTTGAAAGGGCAGATCGCCGGACTCATTGAACGCAATCACGCGAAGATCGGCTCGTTCGTCAAGGAGAACCTCGATCGTCTCGACAATGATCAGCTGGTGGAGTTAATTGAAGATAAAGTGGGGCAGGACCTGCAATGGATTAGGGTGAACGGTGCCGTTTGCGGCTTCCTGATTGGTCTGCTGCTCCGGTTAATTGAAATGGGCTTCGGTTATAACTAGCGCGAAGCAGCAGGCTGTCTCTTCTATTTCGCCTTATTTGTGAGAAACGGCAAATTAGTGAGGTAGAAGGAGAGTGCTTGCGATCTACTCCATTGTAAGCGTTATATTCGCGTCAGTTGGCTGGAAATGAGAACGAAACCGTTTGCGGCATTCCTTTACAAAAGACATGCGCAGGCGTAACATACGATTCATGCTTAATCTTCTGCTATAGCGCTGAATTTCTGAATAGAAATCGGGGGAACCACTCATCTGGGGTGAATCTTGAAGAACAGACCGCATGGTCGACGCTTCAAGTAGGGCGACTCTCACGCCCGAATCCGTCAGCTAACCTCGAAAGCGTATAAGAGAGGCAACGAATGTTCGTGCAATAGACACTTTGATGATAACTTGTGCCTAGAAGCCGCGAGAGGCGTTCCTCTGTGTTAAAGAGGCAATCCCCCTGCAGGCTTCTTTTTTGTGCGTTTTATAAGGTAAGGATGGTCACAAAGAAGAATAAGTTTGCGAAGATTATGTAAGTTTAAAGGTGTAGAAAGGAAGGCGAAGTTGTCATGGCTGGTTACCGCCGCAAAACCCCTGAAGAAATGCTCTTATCCATCTCCAAAATTCATCGCGGCCGTCTTAAAATTTATGTTGGTGCCGTGAGCGGCTCAGGCAAAACCTATCATATGCTGCGCGAAGGCCAAGCGCTTATGCAGCAAGGCATTGAGGTTGTGATCTGCGCAGTTTCGACGATGCGCCGACCTGAAACGGTGGAGCAGCTTGCTGATTTGGAGCGGATTCCGAGTATTCATTGGTACAAGGGGGACGTGGAGAAGAAGGATCTTAATTTGGATGCCATTCTGGAACGGAATCCGGAGGTGCTGCTCGTTGACGGGCTGGCGCACGAGAACCGTCCGGAAGCGAAATTCCCGAACCGTTTGGAGGACATCCAATTTCTTCTGAGTCATGGTATCAGCATCATCACGACCGTGAATGTATACGAACTCGAAGGAGTAACCGAGCTTGCGCAGAAATTGACAGGCATCACAGCGGAATGTACGGTGTCCGCGGATCTGCTGGAATTGGCAGATGAGGTGCGGTTAATCGATGCTTCACCGGAAACGATTCTGTCACGCCTAAATGAAGGGCGTTTAAATAATATTAAAGATCCCGGGCTGCTCAAGCGTGGGAACCTCGGCAAGCTCAGAGAGATTGCGCTTCGGCTGATGGCGGAGGGCGTGAACGAGTCGCTGGAGAAATACCGCGAAGAGCAGGGCTTCATCGGGCCGTCCGGCGCGACGGAGCGCATCTTGGTAGCGGCGCAGTATCACTGGAATGGTTCGATCTATATCCGGCGCGGGCAACAAATCGCCAAACGTCTTGGCGGCGACTTGGAGGTTGTAGTCTTCGTCGATTCCAGCCAGGAGCCCACGAAGGAGAGAGATGACTTCAAGCGCTCCATTCTGAAGCTGACCGAGAAGGTGGATGCCGGCTTTAGAGAGATTCTGGTTAATAATAGAAGACAAATCCCGCGTGCACTCATTAAATACGCGATGCTGATTAATGCCACCCGTATTGTTATGGGGCATTCCAAGCAGACGCGTGCACAGGAGATTGCACAGGGTTCTATCGCGGGAAGCGTGCTGAAACAAATGCGCAACATTGACGTTTTCTTCATGGCGGACAGAGCCGATCATGAGGGGGAGCGAGTACTGCCGACGAAACGGGCAACCCCGAAGATGACAGCCGAGCCGTACCGGAGGCTGAGTGCGCAAGAGGTCGAGAAGAAGATCGAGCGGATTCGCCGCGGTAAATTCAAGGTCTATGTCGGCGCAGCACCGGGAGTGGGCAAGTCCTATATGATGCTTCGCGAGGGCAATGATTTGCTGCGCAAAGAAATCGATGTTGTAGTTGGACTTATGGAGACGCATGACCGCGCGGAAACGCAGGATCAGGCCGGACGGCTTGAGGTTGTGCCTCGTCGGACAGTTGAATGCGATGGCCAGGTTTACTCGGAGATGGATGTGGACGCGATTATTGCGCGCAATCCGGAGGTTGTGCTGATTGATGAGCTGGCCTATAACAACGCACCGAGCTGCCGCAACAAACGGAGGTACGAGGATGTTCAGGAGATCCTGGACGCCGGCATATCCGTTATTGCGACAATGAACATTCACCATCTGGAAAGCTTGAAGGATGCGGTGGAGCAAATTACAGGGACTGCTGTAAAAGAGACGGTTCCGGACCTGATGCTGCGCGTTGCCGATGAGGTTGAGCTGATCGATGTGGCGCCTGACACGCTGCAGCAACGGATGCGGGAAGGTCATATTTATAAAATGTGCGACGTTGAGGACGCGCTCTGCGGCTTCTTCAAGACAGGTAATCTAATTGCGCTGCGCGAGCTTGCTTTGCGGGAAATCGCGGACGATGTCGATGAGCGACTGGAATCATGGGAACGCAACGGTTCGCTTCGCGGTCCATGGCGTCGTCACGAATCAATCTTCGTTGCGGTAACGGTGAACAAGAAAGCGGAGCGACTCATTCGCCGCGGCTTCCGAATTGCGCATAGGCTCAAAGCGGATTGGCATGTTCATTACGTGCAGACGGATGCGGTGCCTGGTGAAGAGGAGCGGATTGCAGAGCTGCAAGAGTTAACGGCGCGACTTGGCGGTACGTTCGAGGTCGAGCACAATGTCTCGCGTAACGATGTACCTGCTGCTTTGCTGGCGAAGGCGAACGTGTTGAAGAGCTCCCAAATGGTGCTCGGTCAATCCGGTCAAGGCTTCTGGAGCAAGCTGCGGAATAAATGCGTGGTCGACACCATTCTGCGTGATGGACGGCATATGGATGTGCTTGTTGTAGCGGATTTTAATCCAAACATCGAAATTGGAGAAGAATAGATACTGGGGTTTAGGTACACATTTATTCACAAGCATGGATATCCATTAAACTTGGTAATATGTGAGATTACCTGACAATTTAAAAATTTAAATTGAAACAAGACTTTTTTCTTGATAGAATCTTTAGTGTATTAAAGATGACTTTAGGGGGAAACAGAATGAAAAAGTGGTATATTATAGCTATTCTTACATTAGTGACAGCGGTAATTCTCTCTGGTTGTGGTGCGAAGAACAGTAACAATAACAACACAGGCAGCGAAGCAGGCAACAGCAGTGATGATACAACGTACATGTTTGCAACAGATGCGGCTTATGCTCCAATGGAATATATGGACAAAGACAAAATCACGGGCTTCGACATCGAATTCCTTGACGCCGTTATGGATGAAGCCGGCCTAAAGCATGAAGTGAAGAACACGGGCTGGGATGGCATGCTGGTTGGCGTAGAGAAAGCTACAGAGTTCCAAGCAGGAATCTCGAGTATCTCGATCACAGACGAGCGCAAACAAACTTACGACTACTCTATGCCGTATTTTGAATCCATTAACGTCATTATGGTTAAAGAAGGCAGCGACATTAAGAGTGCGCTTGACTTGAAAGATAAGAAGGTTGCTGTTCAAACCGGTACTACAGCTGACATCTTGATGACGGAGATCATGGGTAACAGCAACACGGATTTGAAGAAATTCGACAGCAATGCCGTTGCTTTGCTTGAGCTGGATCAAGGCGGCGCAGATGCGGTTGTGGCCGATATTGCGATCGTTCGTGATTACATCAAGAATAACCCGGATAAGAAATACCAAGAAATTTCGGATACAACAAACTTCACGCCGGAGTATTACGGCATTCTGTATCCGAAAGGCAGCGAATTGAAAGCGAAGCTGGACCCGGCGATTAAGACAATCATCCAGAACGGCAAATATGCAGAACTGTATAAGAAATGGTTTGGCGAAGAGCCGAATACGGCTAATCTGTTGAAGTAAGAAAGCGCCAAGGGCATGCGTGATTGCGCATGCCCTTTTGTTCGCTTAGCCTATCATCGATGTAAAGAAGACGAAAGGGCGAATTGGGATGGATTTAAGATTTAGATTTGATATCATTATGGATTATGCGCCGCTTCTACTGAAGGGGACGCTGTATACCATCGGGATTTCCTTATCGGGGATTTTGATCGGTTCGATCTTGGGATTACTCGTTAGCTTCGGCAAAATGTCGACTCGCTGGTTTCTTCGGTGGCCGATGCAGTCTTACATCAATTTCTTCCGCGGAACTCCGCTGCTTGTGCAGATTTATATCGTGCACTTCGGTCTTATTCCGTTCGTTTACGGTAAAACGAATGCGATTGTTGCGGCTATCACCGCTTTATCTTTGAATGCTGCAGCCTACACGGCTGAAATATACAGGGCTGGTATTCAGTCCATCGACAAAGGTCAGACAGAAGCGGCGAAATCGCTTGGTATGACGCATGCTCAAACGATGCGTTTCATCGTGCTCCCGCAGGCGATCAAACGGATGATTCCGGCTTTCGGTAACGAATTTATCGTCCTTGTGAAGGACTCCTCGCTGGTTGCGCTTATTACGGCGCCTGAGATTATGTATTGGAGCAACGTCATGAAGGGGCAGTACATTCGTGTATGGGAGCCGTACCTGACAGCTGCGCTCATTTACTTCATTCTTACTTACTCATTAAGTAAGCTGCTCAATGCGTTGGAAAGGAAAGTGTAATGCACATGAGTCCAATCATTCAAGTAACCGGGTTGTCCAAAGCGTTCGGCACGAATGTCGTACTTAAAGATATTAACGTAGATATCAGCAACCAAGAAGTTGTCGTTGTCATCGGTCCTTCCGGATCAGGCAAATCGACGTTTCTGCGCTGCCTTAACCTATTGGAAGAACCGACAGGCGGCAACATTGTGATCGAAGGCCAGTCGCTGATGGATAAGAATACGAGCATCACAAGCATCCGTACCGAAGTGGGTATGGTGTTTCAGCAGTTTAATTTGTTCCCGCATCTGAAGGTGCTGGACAATATTACGATTGGTCCGATTCAAATTCGCAAATGGCCGGCTCAGAAAGCACGCGCCAAAGCGTTGGAGCTGCTCGAGAAGGTAGGCTTGTCCGACAAAGCGAATGCTTATCCGGCTTCGCTGTCCGGCGGTCAATCCCAGCGCGTCGCGATTGCGCGTGCGCTTGCGATGGAGCCGAAGATCATGCTCTTCGACGAGCCGACATCGGCGCTCGATCCGGAGATGGTAGGCGAGGTGCTTGCGGTTATGAAGCAGCTCGCGAAGGAAGGCATGACGATGGTTGTCGTCACGCATGAAATGGGCTTCGCCCGCGAAGTAGGCGACCGCGTCATCTTCATGGAGCAGGGCTACATCGTCGAGCAAGGCACGCCGGCACAGATCTTCGAGCATCCGCAGCAGGAGCGGACGAAGGCGTTCTTGTCGAAGGTGCTTTAAGGAACTTAACTAGAAAAAGCACCAATCTCAATGCCATATGCGGCATTGGATTGGTGCTTTTCAGTTTGCCAGAGGAAGTCTCGGCAGCACTTTTTGGTCTATATATGATTGAACAAACTTTAACGGTTGTCAGAGTGGCTATTTTATGTAAATAAGCCTTTTTGACAATCTAAAGGTTGTGAGAGAACTTATTTGCAATAAATGGGTCGAATTCCAGAGGAGAACGTTCAAATAAGCTTACTGGCAACCGTTAGCATTTAAAAATGCTGGATTTATACCGAATAACCACTGTCACAACCGTTAAAGTTGGAATGCGAAGAAGCATGCGCTCATCGCGTAGGACAGGACATAAAGAAGATTGCCTTCTTGCCGTGCCGGAAGGTATTCAACCGACGTATTATCAACGTGAATTTCTCGACACACTGAAAAACACCAATCTGCAGCCAATAAGGCTGTTCAGATTGGTGTTTTCGTACGTCTAGCTTTCTAGAACGCCCAGTTGCCGTTGCGGAAGATCGTTTCCGTCGTGCCGTCGACGCGCTCGCCTTCGATGTTCAGCTCTGCGGAGCCGATCATGAAGTCCACGTGCACGAGGCTGTTGTTGAGGCCGTTCGCGACTTGTTCTTCCTCGTTCATCGTTTTGCCGCCTTCAATACAGAAAGCATAGGCTTTGCCGATTGCCAAGTGACAGGAAGCATTCTCGTCAAACAGCGTGTTGTAGAACACGAGGTTCGTATCCGAGATTGGGGAACGATGGGGAACAAGCGCGACTTCGCCGAGGTAAGCGGCGCCTTCGTCTGTGGCGACAAGGTTCTTAAGGACTTCAAGTCCTTCTTCGGCTTGCACGTCAATGATTTGACCGTCCTTAAACGTCAGCGAGAAATCCTTGATCAGGTTGCCGCCGTAGCTAAGCGGTTTCGTGCTGGACACAGTTCCATTCACGCCGCCTCTAAGCGGGGCAGTGAACACTTCCTCTGTCGGCATGTTCGCGACGAAGATATCGCCCTTCGCGTTCTCGCTGCCTGCGCTGATCCAGATATGGCCCGGTGCCAGCTCAATCGTGAGATCGGTTCCCGGCGCTGTATAGTGCAGCTTGCGGAATTTCTTCTCGTTCAAGTGCGAAGCTTTCGTATCCAGCACTTCAATGTGCGACTTCCAAGCAGCGACAGGATCTTCTTCGTTCATGCGAGTTGCTGCGAAGATGGCATCCCATAGCGCATCCTCTTGACCGCTTGGCTCCACATCCGGGAACACTTTAGCCGCCCAATCCGGGGATGGAACGGCGACGATGGACCAGCTGACTTTGTCGGACATGGTGTAGCTTCTCCATGTCTTCAGCGCGATGCCTGCCGCTTTGTTCGCATTGGCGATGCGCTCAGGCTTCGTGCCTTTCAGCAGATCCGGGTTAGGTGCGATGATGCTGAGGAATGCCGCGTTATCAGCAGCCATCTGCTCCCAGCCTTTTGCACGCCATTCCGGATATTCTGTGAAAGCTTCATCTGGGGCAAGCTCGTATTTGGTGCGAGTGACGACATCGTCATTCCACTCTACATGAACGTTTTTGGCGCCGACTTCATAAGCTTTCTTCACGACAAGACGCACGAAAGGCGCGCATGACAGGGATGTAGAAATCACTAAGGTTTGGCCAGGCTGAACATTTACGCCGACCTCAACGGCAAGAGCTGCGTAACGCTCGAGTTTTTCTTGAAAATTAGGCAATGGACTCACTCCTACAAGGCAGAATAAATTTATTCTAACATATAACCCTACTTTTTCCCTAAGGGGGGAATTTCTCGGAGGGCAGCAGGGGTCGATCATTCAACTTTGGTTGCAGGGGCAGGCAGTATAGGGTGTATACTAATAGAGATTATAGGAGGTGCGTCATGACGCCATTTACGCAACAAGTAATAGCAGTTATCGCGAAAATCCCATCAGGCACGGTCATGACGTACGGTCAGATCGCGGCACAGGCCGGCAGCCCAAGAGGGGCGCGGCAGGTGGTGCGTATTCTTCATTCCATGAGCGAGAAGCATGGACTGCCATGGCACCGCGTCATTAACGGAAAAGGCGAGATCGCCATCGGCGACGGTGACGGGCGCTACATGCAGCGTGTGTTGCTTGAGGGTGAAGGAGTCTACGTGAGTCCCGCCGGCACGATCGATTTGGGGGAATTCCGCTACGAGCCTGAACCGAATTATTAAGGAATAGAAAGAAGGATTACAGGTTGCCCAGACTCATCTATGCTGCACTTCTGCTGTTAAGCCTCATTTGGGGCGGTTCGTTTTATTTTATCAAACTATTGCTGCATGACTTTGGCCCGTGGTCGATTGCGTTTCTGCGATCATTCTGCGGACTGGTTGTTGTGCTGTTCATTATGCTGATCTTCAAGAAGCCTTTTGCTTTCCGCAGCCTGCCCTGGCCGGCGATGTTTATCATGGCACTGATCAATACGGCGCTGCCTTGGACCTTGATCGGATTCAGCGAGCAGCATCTGACGAGCAGCATGGCTTCGATCTTGAATGCGATGACACCGGTGTGGACGATCATCGTGGGCATTCTGTTCTTCAAGAGCAAGTCGCATTACATGCAGTGGGTAGGCATCGGTGTAGCGACAATCGGCCTGGTGATTCTGCTCGGCATTCGTCCCGGCGCGCTGCTGTCGGTCAACGGCATTGGACTAATCGGCATGCTGACGGCTACGTTCTGTTATGCTGTGGGCTCGCAATTGTCCAAAAGGCTGTCCGTGCGAGGCTGCTCCATGTACCAAATTACATACGGCACGCTGCTTAGCAGTGCGATCGTCAGCGGCACGCTGGCATTTTCTACGGAGTCGATAACGTGGGGGCATGTGAGCGATATGAGCAATGTGCCGCATATTATCGGGCTTGGGATTTTCGGCTCGGGCTTCGCCTATATCTTGTTCTACTATATGGTCGAGAAGGGCAGCGCAGAATTCGCCTCCATGGTCACGTATTTGGTGCCTTCTACCGCGCTGATTTGGGGCTCGGTTCTTCTAGACGAAGCGATCAAATGGAACATGCTCGCAGGGCTCGTTATTATCCTCTTCGGCGTCTTCCTGGCAAGCCGGAAGCCAAGACGAGAGGCAGCGTTGAAGCCGCGAAGCGTTCATTGAACAAGAAGTATCGCGAAGATATGTTCAAACGATGGACCCGTTTTTGGCTGTCATTTTGCATGCAGCTCGAAGGCGGGTTTGCTTGCGGCAGTAAAGCGATGTTCGTTTACAGCAGGTAGGAGGAAATATCCAGTTTTGGGCAAATTACTATAAGGATACAAGGTGAGATGTTGGTACATTGCAGCAAGAGGTACAATTAAGGTAGTAACTTTTGGCAGAATGAATAAAGGGGGCAATATCTTGTCTTTCGTGACACGGCTTCAGTGGTTCTTTAAACTCAGATGGATGCATTACACGCTTGCCATCAGCTTGATGACGGTGGTGAGCCTGTTAACGACGGTTCCGCCGAAAATGATCGGGAACACCATTGACCGCATTCGCGAGCACACGCTGACGGCTTCTCAGCTGAGCAGCACCGTGCTGCTGCTGGTTAGTCTCTCTTTGCTCTTATATGTGCTCGTATATATTTGGATTACAACGCTGTTCGGCAACTCGGTGCTGATCGAGAAGCTGCTGCGCGGACGGTTTCTGGCTCATATGACTCGTATGACGCCTTCGTTCTTCCAACGGAACAATACCGGTCAGCTGATGGCGCTGGCTACCAACGATATTCTGGCCATAGGCAATACGGCGGGGTACGGGGTGATGACGCTTGTGAATACGCTCGTGGGCGCATCGGTCGTCATCATCACGATGATTTCGCTGATCGACTACAAGCTTATGATCGCCGCATTAATTCCGCTGCCGCTGCTGGCCATCGTCATCAACAAGCTGGGGAAACGAGTCCGGGTTCGGTTCATGGCGGCTCAGGATGCTTTTGGCAAAATGAACAACCATGCACTGGAGTCCATCTCGGGTATACGAGTTGTTCGTTCCTACGTGCAGGAAGAGCATGATCTGACTGCATTTGACCGGGTGACGACGGAGGTTATGGATCGCAACCGTGAAGTTTCTATTCTTAATGCACTGTTTCAGCCGCTTATCTCGCTTATTGTGGGTGTCAGCTACTCCATCGGCATCGGCTATGGCAGTTATCTGGTATTTCACGATGAGATTACGCTGGGACAGTTAATCTCCTTTAATATTTATTTAGGGATGTTAATTTGGCCGATGATTTCTTTCGGTGAGTTTATCAACGTCCTGCAGCGGGGTAGTGCCTCTGCGGATCGGTTGGAGCAAGCGTTCAAGCAAGAGCCGGATCTTGCGGATATAGCATCACCGGTAGAGGTGGCCACTCCGACGACGATTGAGATGAAGGAGCTGACGTTCACCTACCCAACAGCCAATCAGCCTAGTTTGCGCGAGGTATCGTTCACGCTTGAGCGTGGGCAGACGCTTGGCATCGTTGGCCGTACGGGAAGCGGGAAGAGTACGCTGCTGAAGCAGCTTCTAAGACAATACCCCGTTGATTCGGACAAGCTGTTTATCTCGGGGGTGCCTGTTGAACAGATCGCCATCGACCAAGTGAAACGCTGGATCGCCTATGTGCCGCAGGAGCATCTGCTGCTCTCGAAGTCCATCAGCGACAATATCGCGCTCGGCAAACCTCAGGCTACGGAAGCCGAGATTGCAAAAGCAGTCGAGATGGCTTCCTTCACCTCGGATATCGCCGCGATGCCGGAAGGGCTTGGCACGATCGTCGGCGAGAACGGCGTCATGCTCTCCGGCGGTCAGAAGCAGCGGCTTGCCATCGCGAGGGCGCTGCTTATCGATTCAGAGATTCTGCTGCTGGATGACGCTTTGTCGGCGGTGGATGCCAGAACGGAAAGCCGCATCCTGCATCATATCCGCCTGGAGCGGGCAGGCAAGACGACCTTCATCGCCACGCACCGCTTATCTGCCGTCAGCCACGCGGATTGGATTCTGGTGCTCGATGATGGGCGCATTGTTGAAGAAGGCACACACGAAGAGCTGATGCATTTCGGCGGCTGGTACAGGCAGCAATGGGACCGCCAGCAGATGGAAGCTAGTTTGGAAGACTAGCTACACTAGGCTCGATTAGCGGCCTTAGTGAGATAGGTCTGTCTAAACTAGGCGCGATTAGCGGCGTTAGTGAGCTAGGTATATCGGAAATAGGCGCAAGCCAACAAATTAGCCCGCTTACGGGCATCCGAATTCAGGAGGTAGCTATGAATCCATCGACGACGAGAAGGCTTCTCGGCTATGCACTCGTCTACAAATACCGTATTATCGCGGCGCTGCTCATCCTTTGCATTGCGGTCGGCGCTGAGCTCGGCGGACCGTATATTACCAAAACCATCATCGACAAGCATCTATCGATCGATGAACGAGACATCGGCGCAGTGCTTAAGCTACTGGGCCTCTACATGGGGCTGCTGCTCACAGCCAGCATATGTAACTTTTCACAATCGTACCTGCTGCAAGCCACGGCACTTCGCATCATTAAGAACATGCGGATCGACTTGATGCGGCATATCGGGCGAATTCCGCTGAAGTATTTTGACAACACTCCGATTGGACAGGTCGTCTCGCGTATCGCGAACGATACGGAAGCTGTGCGTGATCTGTTTATGAGCTTCATGGCGACCTTCGTGGTCAGTCTTGTACAGCTGGCGGGGATTTACACGGCGCTGTTTATCTTGGATGCACGGCTTGCGCTGTACGCGCTGCTGCTGCCGCCGCTGTTCGTGATCATCATGTATGTGCATTTAAAATACTCAAAGGTCTTCATCACCATCATGCGCGCTCGGTTAAGCGACATGAACGCGATGATCAATGAATCGATAGTCGTCATGCCGATCATTCAAGCTTTTCGCAGGGAAAAAGTAACGATCGAGGAGTTCGAGGTGCTGAACGAGGATCGTTATGTGAATCAAGTAAAGCAGTTCCGGGTGTTCTCTCTGTCCTCGCGTAATATCGTAGGCACCATCGGCAGTTTGGTTACAGCTTATGTGGTGTGGTATTTCGGAAGAGAGTCGCTGCAGACGGCCATTTCCTTCGGGGTGTTTTATGCGTTTATCGATTATATGGGCCGGATCTTCCAGCCGATTATCGGGATATTCGATCAGTTGACCAATGCACAGCGGGCTTTCGTTTCGGCTGAGAAGGTGTTCGCGATTATGGACATCGAAGGCAAGGAAGTTGAAGATACTGCAGGCGTTAACCGCCCAGAAGGCGTTGTGAAATTCGACAACGTGACCTTCGCTTATAAGGAAGGCGAGAATGTGCTGAAAGGCATCTCGTTTGAGGCGCATAGAGGCGAGACGGTTGCGCTTGTCGGCCATACCGGCTCTGGCAAAAGCTCCATCATGAACCTGCTGCTCGGCTTCTATGAGCCGCAGGAAGGTGTCATCACCATCGATGGGCGCGATATTAGCAGCTTCTCGAAGCAGGCTTTGCGCAAGCATATGGGCATCGTGCTGCAGGATCCGTTCTTGTTCGCAGGCGATATCAAGTTCAATGTCAGCTTGTACAACAAGGACATTAGCATTGACCGCGTGAAGAATGCGCTGCGTGAAGTTGGTGCCGCACCGTTCATCGAGCAGCTGCCCGGCGGCTATGATGAGCAGGTAGTGGAACGCGGGAGCACGCTGTCTTCCGGGCAGCGACAGTTGATCTCGTTTGCTCGGGCGCTGGCGTTCGACCCTTCCATTCTCATCCTGGACGAGGCGACGGCCAGCATCGACAGTGAAACGGAAGGCTTGATACAGCAGGCGCTGAAGGTCGTCAGCGAAGGACGCACGACGCTAGTCATCGCGCACCGTCTCTCGACGATCCGCGAGGCGGATCAGATCCTCGTGCTGCATCGCGGCGAGATCGTGGAGCGAGGCAATCACCGCGAGCTGATGGCGCTGCAGGGCCGGTACTTCAAGATGTATCAGCTGCAAACGGGCGAGCAGGCGACCGCTTCGGCTGATGCTCCAGCCGGAATGGATGCTGCCGCGGCAGCTGCGTCGAGCAAGGGTTTGTAATAGTGAAGGACTGTTTCAAAAGTGTGCTAGGTGACTTTTGGAACAGTTCTTTTTTTGTTGAGCGGGATGGGAGAGAGGAGCGGGGGGGGTGTACGTGGCAGTGGTGTCCGATAGTGAGAGGAGTGAGCGATTGTTGCATAAAGTGCAACAAATCGGCTGTCTTAAGGGTGCCTCAGTCGCTAATTATGCAGAAAATGCAACATTTCTGAGCAGATGAGCGCCTAAAGAGCGTTTTGAGCCGAAAATGTTGCATGTTGTGCAATATCTATTAGAAAAGGCTCGATATTGCCTTGTAATGTTGCAGAAAGCGAAACATTTCCGGTGGCCATACTACTTAGGAGGGGGAAGTGATGCGCCGACTGCCACCAAACGAGCACATCGACCACCTACCAACTATATTGCCACCAACCAATCACCTCCCACCCTTCGGCGTGGCAGCGGGATTCCCGCGATATCGTGCGGATGGCCGTTTCATCTGCCTCATTTTACATGTACAATAGGCGTTATATGGGAATGTTTTCAGTGGAGTAGGAGGTGACGCGCGTTGAAGGAAATCGTACGGCCGGATGGGACGCTGGATGATCGTCGAATCTGGAGAAGAGATATTCTCTACACGGGTACGAACGGGAAGTGTGTGGAGCGCGTCTATGTGTCGCCCGAGGAAAGTTACATATTCAAGCCGTTAACGAATGAGAGTCAGCTTGGGCAAGAGGCCTGGGTGTATGAGCATATATTGAAGGGGATGTCTTTTCCCGCCGTTTATCCGCAGCTGCTGGCTGGCTCGGAGGTTGCGACCAGCGAGAACAGCTGGCAGCTGTTCGAGGACTTGGGACCTCTTGAACACAAATTCGAAGAGAACGCTGCGCTTGAACTCATCGCGCATGTGGCGTGGTGGCATGCCTTGCCTGTGGAACACTTGCAGCAGCAACAGCTGCTTGGGCCGAAGCCGTTCATCGAGGATATTGCGAAGCAGGTGATGGATCTCCGTCGCCGTAATGAGCTGCTGGAACCGCTCGCGACAAGGTTCACGAATGCAGAGTCAGTCCTCCGGCATCTGGAGTCACTAATGATGCAATCAGCAGCCTCCACCCAGCAGTGGCAGAGAAACGTGATCTCGCATGGTGACCTGCACCTCGGCAACTACGCGCGGGTGAAGGGCGCCGTCAGCGTGCTCGATTGGGAGCATGCACATCTGAACAGCCGCTACTGGGATCTGTATCACTTGATCGATTCGACGCATCCCGTGTTCCCGAAGGCGATGACGCCTGAGCTCCGCGAAGAACTGCTGAATCGATACATCCTTCAAAGTGCCAGCCACGGGATCAAACTCGAAGCGAACGCATTCAAGCAGGGCTATTACTTATTCACCGCGCTGTTCTCGTTATGGATGGTGCTTCTAATCGCAGGTGATCTGCGGCGTCTCAACGGAGTTGACGGCAAGTGGTCCATAAAGCAGCTGCAGGAGCAGTTGAAGGAAACGCTGGACAACCTCGAGCAATGTGTCGCCAGGTTATCCGCGCAATCATAATCCCTCTAAAGGAGTGACTCGTCAATGACGAACAGTGATCATTCACAGCGAATCGCCCTAGTAACCGGAGCAAGCGGTGGTATGGGACGGGCAACGGCCGCGATGCTTGCAGCGGAGCACGGTATGAAGGTATTCATGCTTGCGCGAAATCGGGAGAAGGGGCAGGCGGCTGTAGACTACGCGAACCGCAAGTCCGGTCGCGGAGATGCAGAGCTGCTGCTCTGCGACCTCGCTTCCTTCGCGAGCATCCGAGAAGCTGCGACGGAGCTGGCGAGCCGGACAAGCCATCTCGATGTGCTGGTCAACAATGCGGGCGTTATTACGCTGAAGCGGGAAGAAACGGCGGATGGGTTCGAGCGTCAGCTTGGCGTGAACCATCTGGGGCATTATCTGCTGACGGGTTTGCTGCTGCCGCTTCTGCGTCAGAGTCAATCGGCGCGGATTGTAAACGTATCCTCCGGTGCACATAAGATTGGCACAATGGACTACGCAGATCCGGGAATGTCCAAGAGCTTCACGGTCTGGCGCGCTTACAGCCGCTCGAAGATCGCAAATATTTGGTTCACGAAGGAGCTTGCACGCAAATTAAGTGGAGCCGGCATCCCGGTCTATGCGCTGCATCCCGGCGTAGTGTCGACCGACATCGGGGTGAATCGGAACACGGGGTTCGGTGCGCTCGTCCATAAGCTGATGCGTCCATTCTTCCAGACGGCGGAGCAGGGCTCGGCGACAGCTGTGTTTCTGGCGAGTGCGGCCGAGTCTAAGATTGGCGGCAAGTCCGGCGATTATTTCTACAAGCTGAAGCCACTTGCGGTTTCGAAGCTGGCGGCATCCGCGGAAGAGGCTAACCGATTCTGGGCGTGGAGCGAGCAAGCGACGAGGTTCACCTATTCCATTTAACAAAAGGGGAGCGCGAAGATGGGAACGATTCAATACCCTTGGATGACTGAGGGAGCGACAATTGGGGTTACTGCACCTTCGTCCGGAGTAGATCCGGTGGCGCACGGACTGCTGGAACAGGTTAGTGAGCGACTAGGAACGAGAGGGTTTGCCATTAAATATGGAGCTACAACCTATACGCAAAATAAAGCGAAATCCGCTCCCGCTGCAGTGCGCGCACAAGAGTTTAATGCGATGATGCAGGATGCCGGAGTCGATCTGATCATTCCCCCTTGGGGCGGCGAATTGTTAATTGAGATGGTGGATCAGGTAGACTATGCTCATCTGCCAGCCAAATGGGTGCTCGGGTATTCCGATCTAAGCGTACTGCTGCTTGCCATCACACTCAGGACGGGAATCGCCACGGCGCATGGTACGAATATTGTGGACCTCAGAGGAGAAGTGCCTGATGAGACGACTGCCATGTGGCAGACCGTTCTCTCGACCCAAGCCGGCGAATCCTGCGAGCAGCGGTCCTCGCTTCATTATCAGAAGGACTGGGTGAGCGACAATCCGAACGTGTTCAACCTGACGGAACCCACCTATTGGCGCAAAGTGCTGCCTAGCGGCGAGATTGAATCACCCAGCGGAGAGAACGATGAGCGGTTCAGCGGCAAAACAATAATGAAAGGAAGATTGCTCGCGGGCTGCATCGATGTCGTTCGGCATTTAATCGGCACGCCGTACGGCGATGTTCGGCGGTTCAGAGAGCAATACATTCCCGGGGAACCGGTAGTATGGGTGCTCGAGAATTGCGAGTTGAACACGGCGGATGTACGCCGATCGCTGGTTCAGATGAAGCTGGCAGGCTGGTTCGAGAACTGCTCCGGCATTTTGTTCGGCCGCAGTCCCGCTGACAGACCGGTTGAGAATTACACCATTGAAGATGTGTACACCGATTTGGCTGCAGAGCTTGGGCTGCCTATTGTCGTGGATGTCGATTGCGGACATGTTCCGCCGCAGATCACTTTGATTAATGGAGCTTATGCGGAGATTGAAGTGGAAGCGGGCAAAGGGACGGTTAAGCAATCTTTTGTATAGCAGGCTGAGCAGTGGGGAAGCTACCGAACATTCGGTGTTAGGAGCTTCGGAAGGTAGGGATAGGCAGTGATACTTAAAGGCAAGAGAATCTACTATGTGCTGGGCGCAGTGCTCGTGCTGCTGCTGCTCAATACTTTCATGGGCACGCGGAACAGCTCCACCGTGGAGGAAGTGCTCAATAAAGGCCATATGAAGAAGGTGCAGCTCCTGTATCAAACGAAAGTGGATCAGGGAGATACGCTAGCGTTCTACTTGAGCGTACCGGAGGAACAGGCGGTAAGTGCAGCCAAGGACCTTGCGGTAACGGATCTGGGCTATGGATTATTGAAAAAGAATATTTTCGGCAAATGGGTAACGAAGCAGTCGGCGGAATATGGCAGCATCAAGGCTTATCTCGCGGATGACGGGTTTGCCGGCGAAATCGCACTGGTACCGACTATGCTCTACGGGGTTATAAGCGATGATCACATTCGTTCCATAAACGTGATGTTCCAAGATGGAGATAAACAGGTCCGGACGAAGGCGACCCTCGTAGACACCAAGCCAATAAGACTCTGGTATGTACTGGCGGATGAGCGGATTACGGATCGAGAACTTACAATGGAAGCTGTCGGTCAGGATGGTAAGGCTATAGCGACGAAGAAGGTTTCTTATTAATAACTCGCGGGAGGGCGCCTGAACTTGCAGGGATATAATGTGCTGATGATTTACAGCAAGAACGAGGAAAGGCTGCTCATGTGCACGCGACTGAAGGAGCCGTATAAAGGATTAAGCAATTTGGTTGGCGGCAAAATCGAACCCGGCGAGTCAGGGATCGATGCAGCTTATCGTGAGCTGGCGGAAGAAACCGGCATTTCGCAAGTGGATGTCACTTTGCATCATGTCATGGACTTCACCTATTATCTGCAGGACTGTTATGTGGAGGTTTACGCCGGTAAGTTGAAACGCGATGTGGAGGTAGCTGGTGATGAGAACGAGCTCTATTGGTCGGAGCTGCATCATGATTTCTTCGACATGTCGCTCTATGCCGGTGAAGGCAACATCGGGCATATGCTGGAGCAGGTGAACATGAGCAAGGTTCTGGCGATGGATGAACAATAAAGAAACGCCCTTTACGAGGTTCCGCTATGAAGCGGGCCGAGTAAAGGGCGTTTCTTGATACCATGCTTAATTAGTCCGCCGCAGAGCTTTCCAGCCCGGCTGCTTCAGCCACGATCTCATAAGACCGCAGACGCGCGGTATGATCGTAAATCTGGGAGGTGACGATTAGTTCGTCGACCATCGTCTCACTTAGAATTTCACGCAGGCGAGCAGCTACGGTTGCCTTGTTTCCGGTGATCGCATACTTGAATTTGGACTGCAGCGCATCGCGCTCATGCGCCATCCACAGCTCATCCATGTCGTCGATCGGCGGCTTCAGCTTGCCCGGACGGCCGCGGATGAGGCTGAGGAATTGCTGCTGCTGCGAAGTCGCGAGGAAGCTTGCTTCCTCATCAGTGTCCGCGGCGACAATATTGATGCCGATCATGACATAAGGCTTCGCGAGTGCTTCGGACGGGCGGAAGCTGCTGCGGTAGAGATGGATCGCCGGCATGAGATACTCCGGAGCAAAGTGGCTCGCGAACGAGAATGGCAAGCCTAGCTCGCCAGCCAGCTTCGCGCTGAAGCCGCTTGAGCCGAGCAGCCAGATCGGCACATCCAAGCCTTCGCCGGGTGTGGCGCGCACCGGCCTAACGGAATCCGCCGGCGGATGGAAGTAAGCGCGCAGCTCGGACAGCAGCTCCGGGAACTCCTGCCCGTTCGAAGCCAGATCGCGGCGAAGCGCGCGAGCCGTCGTCTGGTCAGAGCCCGGTGCGCGGCCAAGGCCAAGATCGATTCGGCCCGGGTACATCGACTCCAGCGTGCCAAACTGCTCGGCAATGACAAGCGGAGAATGATTCGGCAGCATAATGCCGCCGGAGCCGACGCGAATGCGTTTCGTGCCGCCGGCTACATAGCCGATGACGACTGAGGTAGCCGAGCTTGCGATGCCTGCCATGTTATGATGCTCGGCGAGCCAGTAGCGGTTATAGCCAAGCCGCTCAGCGTGGCGCGCGAGGTCCAGTGTATTACGGAACGAGTCCGCCGGCGTCCCGACATCGATAACGGATGCTAAGTCTAATACGGACAGCGGTACTTTTATGGAATCAGTCATTGTTAACATGACCTCCTGTATCTTTGGTAGTTGGTATGCGGTAGTGCGCCATTGATATCTTTATTATGGAACACCCTCAGAGTTATTTCAAGCTGCTAACTAATTACAAGTAAATAACCATTATACATTAATGGGCCGGGGAGGGAATTGGCGATATGTGGAGAATTATGTAGGATACTCCTCCTGGCTCGTGCATCCGTGCATCTGTGCTTTCCCATCACAGGTGGAGCGTTTCCTGCGTGATAGAAGCAACTACTATGCCGGGGGTGGCAAATGCTGCTGAATATCCTGAAACGCATCGCTTCTGTATCTATATTGCCCAAGCTTGTCCTCACTTTCCTTGTTACACTCGCACCGCTTTACATCATCAGCTGGAAAATGAACGAAACCGGCTCCTCCCACGTCCAGAAAGAAATCACAGACTCCCTTGTATCGCGGACCTCTCTCTATATGAACATGCTGGAATTCGATATCGACAGTGCCATTCGGCAGCTCCAGGAATATGTCAATGATGACGATTTGCTTAAACTGTCCTCCTCCTCTGAGGTGATGACGGAAATCGAGAAGATGCAAGCGCAGCTTCGTCTGAAGAGCCGCCTCGATGCCCTTCAGAAATCCAGCAAATTCGTGGATAATGCCATCGCCTTTATCCCTGCCATGAACCGAACCGTGTCTGCCAATGCCAACGTCATCGGTAACTTTGATGAAGAGCAATTCCACGCGCTGAGCAAGTCGACGAATCGGTTTGAGTCTCCCTTTCTATTGTGGAAAGAACGGCTCTTCATTAGTATTCCATATCCCGACCCTGCGATCTCTAGCCGAAGAAGTCCTGTCTTCCTTCTTGCCATTGAGATTTCGCGTTCTGAATTAAGCAAAGTGCTGCAGGAGTTTACGAATGAAGGCGGACATACGGCGCTGATCGGGAACAAACAGCCTTTTCTCATTAGCGGCGGTTCGGACGCGGTGGATGAGGAGCTCATTCATGATTTTCAGCACGAAGAAGATGCGACGGAGGAAGGCAAACTGCAGTCGGTGGAATGGCAAGACCAGTCTTATCTGGTGGTCTCCAACCATTCTTCGCGGCTCGACATGACCTTGCTTATGTATGTCCCCGCGAACAAAGTTAACGCGTCGCTGCAAGTCTATCGGTTCTGGTTCTATGTGCTGTCTGCGATGTCCGTCTTCCTGGTTCTATTGTTCTCCTACAGTATTTATCTCATTATTCATCAACCGCTCAAACGGCTCGTTCGCTCCTTTCGGCGCATCGAGCAGGGACAGTTCAATCTGGAGGTCCATTACCCGCTGCAGGATGAATTCGGATATTTGTACGGACAGTTTAACGGCATGGTGAAGCGGCTTGATGTGCTTGTCCATGAAGTATATGAGCAGCAGTATCTTGCCCGACTGGCAGAGCTGCGCCATCTGCAGTCGCAGATCAATCCGCACTTTCTGTACAACAGCTACTTTATTCTGTACCGAATGGCTCAGCAGAGGGACCATGATAATGTTATTTATTTCACGAAGCATTTGGGTGAATATTTTCAATACATCACACGCGACGGCTCGGATGAAGTACCGCTGGCAAACGAGATTCACCATGCCCGCACGTATGCGGAAATCCAATCGATCCGATTCTCCGAGCGGATCATGGTGGAGTTCGAGGAGGTACCTGAGGAACTGCGCGCCTTCCCGGTTCCTCGTCTCATCGTCCAGCCGATTATCGAGAACGCCTACAACCATGGCCTGGAGCATAAGCGAAGGAATGGTTTAATTACAGTCGCATTCCGCACGAAACCCGGGGCGATCGAGATTTCCATTACCGACAACGGGGAGAACATGGATGAGGAGAAATTGCGCGAGCTGCAGTTGAGTTTACTCGACAAAGCGCAGCCGACAGAGCATACCGGTCTGCTTAACGTCCACCGGCGCATTATTATCAAGTACGGGGGCGGCGGTCTGACGCTCAGCTTGGGCGAGGAACGAGGCCTCAAAGTGACGATGACGATTCCGAGGGAGGTGGGTACGGAGGATGAACCGCTTATTGATTGTGGATGACGAGAGATTCACGGTAGACGGCCTGTATGAAATGATCGAGGATACGCCGGGTTTGGAGCTGGACATCTATCGGGCCTACTCCCCGGAGGAAGCGCTCGAGTGGCTGACGCGGACGAAGATTGACATTGTGCTTAGCGATGTACGTATGCCGGGCATGACCGGACTTGAGCTCCAGCAGCGGATTGTGGCGCAGTGGCCGCGCTGCAAGATTATTTTTCTCACCGGCATTCATAACCTGGAAACCGCGCAGCTTGCCATTCGGACAGGTTCCATTGACTATATTCTCAAAACCGAAGGCGACGAAGCGATCATTCGCAGCATTCGCAAAGCGATTGATAGTCTGGCTGCGGAGTCGCAGAGCCAGCAGTTTATGCTGCAGGCCAAGGACCGATTGAGCCGTGCGCTGCCCTTGCTGCACCGAGACTGGTTAATGGCGGTGTTGGAGTCGAGCGAGGCTCATTCCGTTGCGACGGAAGAGAAGCTGCAGGAGCTGCACATTCCGCTGCGCAGTGATGCGCCGGTTATTCCGCTCATCGGACGCATCGACCGCTGGGGAGAAGGAAGCTATCACGACAGAGCATTGATGCTCTATGCCGTCCAAAATATTGCCTCAGAATACTATGCGCCGTTAGTCGTGTTTACTGCGAGTTTGGATATGCACCATTTTATTTGCCTCCTGCAGCCGGCAGCGCAAGCTAGCGAGCAAAGTGATACATGGCGGGACACCGTCAGCTTCGTACAGGGTACGATGGAATCGATTCAGCAAACCTGTGACAAGCTGCTGAAGCTGCCTGTCTCGCTGATTTGCGGTGCACAGCCCGCGGAGTGGGAGCAGCTGCCTCGCGTATACGAGCAGATGAAGAAAAGGTTGATCGTCGGACTGGGGACGCGGGATTGCATGCTGCTGATCTTAGACCGGCGTGAAGAGGGAGTCGCTCCTGAGGCTGCCCTGCCGCCCCTGCGAACACTGATGCTGCAGCTGGAGCATTTGCTGGAGGATGGTACCGAGGAGGCTTTCGCTGGGGCGATTAAGAGCTATACCTCGCTGCCTACTCAATATGCCGAATATACGCTTGTCTATTATGCCATTGCCAATCTCCTGCTCAGTCAACTGACGCAGGGAGGGGAGGGACGCGCCGGCGAAGGCGATGCCGCTGTCAGGGATGGATTGATGAACCTCTCCGCCCATCCATCGAGCGAGGCTGCGCTTAACTATCTGCTTCAGACGACGTCCACGATTTATGCAAGGCGCAAATCGATTCAGCATGAACGGACGCATCAGCTGATTGCACGGCTGCATCAGTATATACGGAACAATCTGGGCGGCGATCTGTCGCTCACGAGCTTATCCGAGATCGTCTACTTAAATCCTGCGTACTTGTCCGTTCTCTATAAACAGCAGACAGGCATGAATTTATCGGAATACATCGCCGAGCTGCGCCTGGAGAAAGCGAAAGAGCTGCTTACAGCCACGCCGCTCAAAATCCATGAGATTGCCGACAAGGTCGGGTTTGAGACATCGGGTTATTTTATCCGCTTCTTCAAGAAACGGATTCAGCTGACTCCGCAGGAATATCGGGCAAGGGAATAGTTGTCTGCGAGAATACCTATACAGGAGACCACGAATCTATAGATTGTTCCATAGTGGAGCAAAGTGCCATCATTCTATACTGGAGGAGTAGGAAGCTTGCAAAATAAAAGGGAGGTTAGGGGAATGCGAAAGCCATACAAATGGACTGCGGTTCTGCTTATGACTTTTATTTTTGTTTTTGTAACCGCTTGCAGCTCGGGGAATAACAACAACAACAAGAATACTTCCAATTCCACAGGGAATGACAAAACCAATACATCGACGAATACGGCGGATACCGGTAACAGCACCAATGCGAATACGAACGAGCCTGCACCTGCGGCAGAGCCTGATCCGTACTTCGGCAAGTATGATCCGCCGATCAACATCACGAGTGTGCGAATCATCAACGATACGTTCAAGTTCATGGAAGGTCAGACGATCGACAACAACATGTGGACGCAGCAGCTCCAAGAGAAGCTTGGCATTACAGTGAAGTATGACTGGGTTGTCAGCGGCGATCAGCCGGGCGGCCAAGGTGAGCAGAAGATGAACGTTTCCATCGCCTCGGGCGATTTACCGGCATTCATCCCGGTTAACGCCAAGCAGCTCAAGCAGCTGCAGGAAGCGGATGAGCTTGAAGATTTGACCGCTGTTTATGAGAAATACGCTTCTCCTTTCCTGAAAGAAATTCTCAATCAAGACGGTCCGGCAGCGCTATCCTCGGCTACGTTCGGCGGTAAGCTGATGGCGATCCCGAACACCGGCTCCTCCATGGATGGAGCGGGGATGATCTGGATTCGTAAGGATTGGCTCGATAAGCTTGGCCTGCAGCCGCCGCAATCGATGGCTGACGTGCTTGCCATCTCGGATGCGTTCACGAAGCAAGACCCGGACGGCGACGGCAAGCCCAACTCCTACGGCATCGCGATGAACAAAGACTTATACGGCGGCTTCGCCGATATTACGGGACTTATGAACAGCTACCACGCTTATCCGAAATCATGGATCAAAGACGCAAGCGGCAATATTGTCTACGGCAGCATTCAGCCTGAGATGAAGACAGCGCTCGGCGTTCTGCAAGAGCTGTATAAGAAGGGTCAAATCGACAAAGAGTTCGGCGTCAAAGATGGCGGTAAAGAAGCGGAATTGACGACTTCGAACAAAATCGGCATGCAGTTCGGCCAGATGTGGAATCCGCTGTGGCCGCTCGTAGATAACAAGAAGAACGACCCGAACGCGCAGTGGCAGTCGTACCCGCTCGTTTCGGCAGACGATCAACCGGTTACGCCGCAGGTCGGCTTCTCGGTCGGACAATATTTTGTCGTGAAGAAGGGTGCTGAACATCCTGAAGCGCTGCTGAAGATGATCAACCTGTTCGTGGAAACCGGCTGGGGCGAAACAACAACTTCTGAGAACTATGCGAAATACTTCACGAGCGAAGGGTTCGAGAAGTTCAAGAACATGCCGTTCCAAGCATGGCCGGCACGCAAAAACCTAGATATCTACCTTCACGTCACGTCCGCACTAGACAGCAAAGACTTGTCGGCACTCAATCCGGAAGAAAAGGATATGTACGACAAAACCCTTTCCTGGATGGATGGCAGCAGCAAAGAACCGCTGAACTGGGCGTATGAGCGCATCTTCGGCAAAGAAGGCTCGTTCAAAGTCATCGATCAATATGTCAGCGGCAAAGCGCTCAAGCTGACTGAGTTCTACGGTGCTCCGACGCCTGCCATGGTCGAGAAAGAATCGAACCTGCAGAAGAGAGAGCTTGAGACGTTCACGAAGATCATTATGGGCGACTCGCTGGATACGTTCGATAAATTCGTTGAAGAGTGGAAGAAACTTGGCGGCGATGAAATTACGCAAGAAGTGAATGATTGGGCGAAGAGCAAGTAAGCTCGATCATGCAGTGCATGCGTAGTACGATGCAGGCGGGGGAAGCGACGTCTTCCCCCGTCTTTTGACTAAACAGGGCAGGGAGGGAACGCTTTGTTACGGAGAAATTGGAGCGGAACGCTTCCGCTGCACTTGATGATTTTGCCGGGTCTCATCCTCATTCTGATTTACAGCTACGGTCCAATGTTAGGCTTTATCATTGCTTTCGAGAAGTTTAAACCCGCAATAGGCGTGTTTGAATCCAAATGGGTGGGGCTCGATAATTTTCGTTACGTGATGGAAATGCCGGAGTCCAGGCAGATCGTATGGAATACGATCTTGATCGCCATTATGAAAATCGTTGCCGGCCTGGTGGCGCCGATCGTCACTGCACTGCTGCTGAACGAGGTGCGGAAGGAAGTTTTCAAACGCGGTGTTCAGACGGTTGTATATTTGCCTCACTTTCTGTCGTGGATCATTCTCGGGGGCATTCTGATCGATATTTTGTCGCCGACGAGCGGGATTGTCAATCAAGTGCTGGGGTGGGTCGGCATTGAGCCGATTTATTTTCTGGGGGATAATAACTGGTTCCGCTATGTGCTGGTAATCACGGACACGTGGAAGGAGTTTGGTTTCAATACGATCGTTTATTTAGCGGCATTAACGAGCATTAATCCGACACTGTACGAAGCGGCTATCGTCGATGGAGCAGGCCGATGGAAACAGACGCTGCATGTGACGCTGCCGGGAATGATGCCGATTATTATCTTGTTAATGACCTTAAGCTTAGGAAATGTGCTGAACGCCGGGTTTGACCAGGTGTTTAATTTATATAGTCCGCAGGTGTACGAGACAGGCGATATCATTGATACCTTCGTCTATCGAATCGGTCTGATTGATGCGCAGTATGGGGTGGCAACGGCAGTAGGTATTTTTAGATCCGTTGTCTCGCTGTTCAGCATATCATTGTCCTATTATTTGGCTTATCGATTCGCCAATTATCGTATTTTCTGATGAGAGGAGAGGGCGGGAGTGCTGGAGTATTACACGGTTGGTCGCAGATTGTTTCTATCCTTTAACTACGTTTTTCTTGCCTGTCTCGGTCTGCTATGTATTTTGCCGATCATACACGTCCTTGCCATATCGTTCAGCTCAAGCGCGGCCGCTCAGGCCGGTTACGTCAAGCTTTGGCCGGTGCAATTCTCACTGAGCTCCTATGAATATGTATTACATAAACCGGCCTTCTTCAAATCCATTCTCGTAACCTTGAAGAGGGTCGCCCTCGGTATTCCGGTCAACATGCTGCTTACCGTGCTAATTGCATATCCGCTTGCTAAAGAAGCCAAGAAATTTCCGATGCGGACGTTCTATGCCTGGGTGTTCGTCATTACGATTCTATTCAGCGGCGGATTGATTCCGCTCTATATGACAATCAAATACACCGGCATTATGGATAGTATCTGGGCGATGGTGCTTCCAGGTGCAGTACCGGTGTTCAACGTTATTCTGCTGCTGAACTTCTTCCGCGGGCTGCCGAAGGAGCTGGAGGAAGCCGCGTTCATGGATGGCGCGGGACATTGGACGACGCTGTGGCGGATCTTCCTTCCGCTGTCGCTGCCGGCGCTGGCAACGATCACCTTATTCGCTACGGTTAACCATTGGAACTCCTGGTTTGACGGGCTGATCTTCATGAACTCGCCGGATCACTATCCGCTGCAAAGTTACCTGCAGACGGTGGTCATCAACCGGGATTTGACGCTGATGTCCTCGGCGGACATGAAGTCGCTCACCGAGGTGAACGACCGCACCGCGAAGGCGGCGCAGATCTTCCTCGGCGCGCTGCCGATCTTGATGGTGTATCCGTTTCTGCAACGGTTCTTCATGAAAGGGATTGTGCTTGGAAGCGTGAAGGAATAATTGTGGGGCGGTCTCAAAAGTGTGCAGAGCTACTTTTGAGATCGTCTTTTTATTATGCCGCTGAGCCACACTCCCCGACCACCCTCGAGAGTCCACTTTTGTTGCATAATAGGCAACATTTTCGTAGAGCACGAGCAGCAGCCATGGCAGGTTCAGCCCCTGATAGACGTGGGTTCCTTAAGGCTAGGCGGGCTGGTCCGAGCCAGTAGATCACGAGCAGCCCCATGGCAGGTTCAGCTCCCTCCCGATAGACATATGTATGATTGTGAAAAACCAACTTCCATATTATGCTAGAGTTTGAGCGTGTATTTGACACTGTAGCGGGAGCGGCAAGCATGAGAAACATACCGGATTCTTTGAAGTTTACTGTACGTTTTGGAGCGAAAATGATGAAGAGCAGTTTCATCATGTGTCTTTTGGGCATCTATCTCATCGTGTATAATATCCCCGGGAATCCGGAGGGTGTAGCATTATCCGCAGCACTGCTTTTCTTGGGCTGCGTACTTGTTTGTGTCAGCCAAGTAAGGGCTAGTAGAAAAATCAAACTCCTTGAGAGCGGGCATCAATCAATAGGTACGTTCAAAGAATGGAAGAATTCGTTTATGATCTATAATAACGGTACTTTAGTTTTCCTGTGCTACAGCTACGTGGATATGAGGCGGAAGAAGAAAGAGGCAAGTGTACTTTCTACAAGTACGGATGGGCTCGAGAGGGCAAATGTCTTTTATGACGAAGAGGATAATACGATACTTGAGTACCTACCAGGTAATCCGAGCATAAACTCGCAAAACGAATTCGAAGTCGGCTCACGCATACCGACTCTATTGTTCTACATTGGAGTCTTTCTGGTTTCGTTTATAATCATCGCCGCAAGCTATATAGAGTGATTACAGGCTGCCTTAGTAGAGCGACATAACAGTTAACATCAAAGGGGGATGGGCGATATACCTTCATTTTTCTCGCGTCATACGACAGAGCATTTCATCGCGTACTCTAACTCGCACATAGCAGTGCTCGCTGTAATGGTAGTGTTGGCTCTTCTGATGTACGGGTATAAATTCAGTATAAGGCTGCATGAATCTTCCAGAACGATTATCCGATATGTTATTCTGCTGGGACTGCTTGTCCCTCAGGTTGTCCTCTATTACTGGTATGCTGACCAGGGACTGTGGGATATCCAGTATACGCTGCCGCTCGAACTATGCAGTATATCGCAATTGCTCGCTGTAATCATGCTGCTCACTCGAAACCGACTCTTGTATCAAATCGTCTTCTTCGCCGGAATTGGCGGAGCGCTGCAGGCGATGCTGACGCCGGATCTGGATTATCCGTTCCCGCATTTCCGCTACTTTCACTTCTTTATTGTGCATATCGCTATTATTCTGGCCGCGCTGTATATGACCTGGATTGATAACTACCGGCCTACTTGGAGATCGATTGGGATTACGATGATTTTTCTGAATGTCCTCCTCGTCGTTGTGGGAGGGACAGACCTCTTGTTAGATGCCAACTATATGTTCCTCCGGCACAAGCCGGAAGGCGCTTCTTTGCTCGACTTGCTAGGGCCCTATCCGTACTACTTAATCGTAGAAGAAGTCATCGCGCTGCTTATTTTCACGCTCATGTATTTGCCATTTGTTCGGTGGAGAAGGAGGTGACAGGTTGGGGTGAATTCGCTGTGGCTGCTCGCCATCACGCGGTAATCGGCGACGATTCACCTAGGATTGTGGATCTAGACTCAATGCCTGCTAAGCCAGAGACAGCAATTTGGGCTGTTATAGCCATGGATTCGCGCTAACGAATCCAGCAGGTCTTATTTGTACGAAATTAGCGCGAAAATAATTCTAACGAATCGTAGAGGGACTATTTTGGCAAAATCGGCAGCATTAGGGCCGATTGACTCCGAATAAGGCCAGTATGTAGGATTCGTTAGAATTTCAATCCCTATTATTCTGTTGAAATAAGACCACTAGGATTTGTTAGCGTGCAGGAACATCCAATCACTAACCTGCTGCGAG
The DNA here is from genome assembly GCF_056269135.1 of Paenibacillus sp. J22FR21. NCBI lineage: Bacteria > Bacillati > Bacillota > Bacilli > Caryophanales > Paenibacillaceae > Paenibacillus > Paenibacillus sp. J22FR21. The sequence continues at coordinate 361,602 of NZ_JBWDNJ010000005.1, read as the reverse complement.
CTCGATGAATGGCATTCCAGTCAAAAAGCTGACCCTAAGCCGCCATAAGGCGCACTTTGGGTCAGCTTTTTCGCTATAACCTATCCTCAATCCAAACCGCCATTTCGCCAATGCCGCGATTGGCCCAGGCGTAGTAGGGGATGAAGGTCGCTTTCATGGGGGTGTTTTCCCATTTCATATCGCTGGCGTACAGCGACCCCTGCCAGTCTGCGGGAGAGCCTTGCCGCTCTGCATCTGCAGTGATCGTGCATAGACCGCCAAGCAGCCGCGGGTCAAACTGCACCGCAAGATCACCATCGTGCAGAAGCGCAACCTGATGTAAATGGGCACCGTTGTCCGCTTCCTCCAAACAATAAACGAAAGGACCTCGCTGCAGGGCTGTTTTGCCGAAAGTATGCCGAATGAGAGGATGGCCCTTCATACGCAGGATCGGCATATCGAATGTAATATCGACTGTATCGCCGCTTTGCCATACTCGGTTTAATTCTACATACCCGCTACCGCGCACTGCTTCACTCGAATCCGAATCCGAGGAGGAGGACTTGGCCAATTGTCCGTTAATATGGATGCTGTATCCGCCGGCGCTCCAGCTCGGAATTCGCAGGGAAAGCGTGAATGCCACAGGCGCCGCAGCGGCATGCTCAATCCGTATCCGAACGGCGCCATTCCATGCGTAATCCGACTCTTGCACAAGGCTGATAACGTTACCGTCAAGCTCCCATTCGGCTTGCCCACCTATGTAGAGATGGGTGTACAGCGTCCGATCACGCGTCGTGTAGATATATTGGCCGAGGGATGCGAGCAGCCTCGCGATATTAGGCGGGCAGCAGGCACAGCCGAACCAGCCTTGGCGTTCGGGATTAATGTGCTTGTAATTATGATTGTGACTACAGGCCTCCGGATGCACTTCAAGCGGGTTCACATAGAAGAAATGCTTCCCATCTCGAGACATGCCGCTGACTACGGTATTGTACAGCGCGCGTTCAAGCACATCGGCGTAGCAGCCTTCCGCAGGCTCAATCTGCAGCATACGCGATGCGAAGAAGATCAGCCCGATGGATGCGCAAGTCTCCGCATAGGCCGTATCACTGGGCAAGTCGTAATCGTAGGTGAACGATTCTCCATGCGCCATGGAGCCGATGCCGCCGGTGATGTACATGCGCTTGGTCACCATGTTCGACCATAACCTCCGGCAAGCTGCCAGCAGCTCCAGATCTCCGGTTTCCGCCGCTACGTCGGCCATTCCGGCACACAGATAGACGAGTCGAACGGCATGGCCGTCGGCTGCTTCCTGCTGGCGGACAGGCAAGTGAGCTTGACTATAGGCATAATCATGAGACATTAGAAGCCCCGGAAAATGGACCGTTCCGCCTCGTTTCTCCCATTCCTGCTTATAGAAATGCGGCTGCGAGCCGCGCTGATCAAGGAAGAATTGGCTAAGCGACAGATACCTGCGTTCACCTGTTACCCGGTATAACATTACCAGCGCGAGCTCGATCTCGGGGTGGCCGTCATACCCTTGCAGCTTGGCTGGCTCAGGGCCAAATATCGTATCGATATAATCCGCGAATCGGCAGGCAATGTCGAGTACTTGCAGATTGCCGGTAGCAGCATGATAGGCGGTGGCCGCTTCAATGAGATGTCCCGCGCAATATAATTCATGGCATTCGCTCAGGTTCGTCCATCGTTTGCCGGGTTCTCTTAACGTGAAATACGTATTGAGATATCCATCCGGCTGCTGTGCTCGCGCGAGCACATCGATCACCTCGTCGGCCAATTTCACGAGCTCGGGGTCGTGCTCGGAGGCGAGCAAATAGCCGACGGCCTCCAGCCATTTGGCAACATCGCTGTCCTGAAACACCATGCCGTAGAAGGAACCCTGTTCGTCGCCTGCGGCAATTTTGAAGTTGTGAATGGCATGGCTCGGTTCGGCACCGGGAACGCGGTCATTAAGCGCCTCCCATTGATAAGGAACGACAACATCACGTACAAGACGAATGTACTCGGACCAGAAGCTATCTTGAATACGAACACTGCTTAGCGGCAGCGGACGTGAACGATTCAATGCTGAAACGGAAACGGAGTCTTTCTCCATCTGATCCATAGGTCTCATTCCTTTACCCCTTAATCCCGGTCGTTGCAATACCCTCGATAAAGTAGCGTTGACCGATTAGAAATACGATGATGGCGGGACTAACAACGATCGTGGTTGCGGCCATCAGGAGGTTGTAGGGAGTATTCAGTGCGCCGCGAAGAGAGGACAAGCCAAGTGCGACCGTGTAGAGCTGCTCCCGGCCCAAATAAATGAGCTGTCCGAGAAAGTCATTCCATACGCCGATAAAGGTAAACAGGAGAACGACGACCATAGCCGGCCGAATGAGTGGCAGAATGATTTTGCGATAGACCATGAAATAGCTGGCCCCATCGATAATGGCCGATTCATCCAGCTCCCGCGGAATCGTCAGCAGAAACTGCCGGAACAGAAAGATATTAAAGGACCCTCCTCCGAAGAACGCAGGCAGAATAAGCGGCCAGAACGTATTGGTCAGCCCAATTTTGGACCAGCCTACATAGAGGGGAACGAGCGTAATGATGCCGGGAAGCAGAATGGTCATGATGACAAGCGCAAACCAGAAATTTCGCAGCGGAAACTCGACTCTGGCGAACGAGAAGGCAGCGATACTGCTCGTAAACGCAACGCCGATGAGGACGGGGATGACGATGATAAAGGTATTCTTAAAATCCCGCCCGAAGTGGACGCGGTCCATGACATCTGTGTAGTTGCTGATCCGAAAGGCGGATGGAATCCACTTTGGCGGAAACTGCATCGTTTCGATCAGGTTCATCAGTGAGGTGCGAACGATCCAGTACATCGGAAGCAGCACGATGGCTGTCAACAGAAGGAGCACGAAGTAAGTGAGCAGCCGGCTTGGTAAACGCTTGGCCATCAGCTTCTGCCCCCTTCGTAGTGGACCCAGAATCGAGAAATTCTAAACAGCAGCAGCGTGAAGAGCGAGACAATGACGAACAGCACCATCGCAAGGGCACAGGCATAGCCCATATTCATATGCTTGAACGCTTCGCGATAGATAAGAAAGGCATAGAATAACGCAGAATCATTGGGGCCGCCGCCTTGCGTGCCCAGCGTATAGGTCTGCGTGAAGGTAGTCACGGAATTGACGAAGGCCAGAATGATGTTATAGAAAATAACCGGTGACATCAGCGGAATCGTGACGGAGCGAAGCTTGCTCCACCAGTTGCCGCCGTCGATTTCCACCGCTTCTAACAGATGACGGGGGACATCCTGCAGCCCGGCGAGGAAGATGACGATGATATTGCCTGAAGCCCACACGGACATAATAATAATCGACGGTATAACAGTGCCCGGACTGCTGACCCACATTTGCTTCGGAATGTGAAACCAGCTGAGGATGTGGTTAATGACGCCGAAATCAATGTCGTAGAGCCAATACCAAATTAAGCTCGTTGCGAGAATCGGAATGACAGAAGGCAAGTAGAACACGGAACGAAAGAAAGCTCGGCCGCGGATGTTCTGATTAAGGAGCAGCGCGACAACGAAACAGAAGACGATACAAGCGAGTACATTCCCGATGGAGTAATAGGCAGTCACTCGAAGGGACTTCGTGAAGAAGAGATCCTCTGTGAAAATCTTGTGATAATTGTCGAACCCCACCCACTGCTCCGAGTGAAAAATATCCCACTTCGTAAAGCTCAAATAGAAGCTGTACAGCAGCGGCAGGACAGTGAACAGCAGCACGCCCAGTATGGCAGGCAATATGGTCAAATAGGCAAACAAAACCCGCTGCCGGGTATGATTCCTATAGCTTGTTGTCTTCCGAATCGCCACGGTTCGTTCCTCCTCCGGCCGGAACGTGGAGGAGGCCATGATTGCAGCTCATGACTCATGGTCTCCTCACACGCAGATACGTGATCGTAATTACTCGATTGCTTTGCCGCTGTCGAATATCGCTTGAATTTTAGGCATCATCTCGGTGATTGCCTGCTGCGCGGTCTTCGTGCCCAGCCATACCGGATCGAGGCCCGGATTCAGCACTTCGCCGATGCGGCTGTAGGTTGGGAGGAAGAACCATGGTGTCGGATAAGTCGCTTTGAGTGCATAATCGATAACCGCTGTTCTGTACTCCGGCGGATGAACCGGGCTTGCTGTCCATTTCTTGATAAGGGCATCATCCGTGTACCAGTTGGCTTCCGTAGGCATCCAGACGCCGCTGTCGAAGTTGGCCTGGCTGTTGTTGGGATCCATAATATATTTGTAGAGCTCGACTACTTCATCCTTATGCTTGGTCGTGTTGAAGATGACTACAGGGGTACCGGTATTGGTCGTCGCCGGTTTCTTGAAGATCGGCAGGACGCCGATACCGTTCTTGAGGCCTTGGCTAAGCTGCGGATTGATATTGACGAGCTCCCATTGGCCGGAGGTGACCATGGCAACCTTCTTCGTGAGGAGACGTTGACCGACATCGCCGAGATTGGCAGCTTGAGCAGGCAGCGGTGCGACATGCTCCTTCAGCGCGAGATCGGCAACCTTCTGAATGGCTTCAATCGTTTCCGGTTTATCGAGCAGCAGTTCTTTGCCGTCTTGGCTTACTTCGCCGCCGCCATTGCTGATCGCGAAGGGAGTCCAGAAGAAGTCAGCCGCCGTTGTGATTTGGATGCCGTATTGGATGATGTTGTCTTTATCGAAGCCTTCATCATTCGGGTGCTTGCCGTTTTTGTCCAGTGTCAGCTTGCGTGCTGTATCCAGCATTTGATCCCAGGTCCAGGCTTTCTCGGTTTCGGCAGGCGGGTAAGGGAGACTTGCATCGTCGAACAGCTGCTTGTTGTAGTGGAGGAGGATAATTTCATTGGCGATGCTGTAGCCTAGCAGTTTGCCATCTGGGGAGACGAACTTGTTGCTCTCGATCTTCGGTGTTACGGTGCCGTTCTCATAGAAAGCAGTGAGGTCGAGCAGCTTGCCGGATTCATTCCACTTAAGCGCATCGGCTTCGAGCAGGTTGCCAATGTCAGGGAGGGTGTCCGAGGCGGCCATGGCTGTGAGCTTCGCACCATAGTCGTTGTAGGGAATGTTCTGGTAGTCGATCTTGATGTTCGGATGCAGCTCTTCGAACTTGTCGAGCACTTTGCGGTAAGACTTGGCTTCCTCGCTGTTAGCCCAGTCCGTGTACGTAATCGTCACCGTTTCCTTCGAGGTATCCACGTTCTTGGACGTATCCGTGCTCGTGTCCTTGTCGTTTGTTGCAGCATTCTGATTCGTTGCTTTGTTGTCGTTGTTGTTGGAATTCGAGCTGCAGCCCGCGATAAGTGCGACAGTAAGAAGGACGAGCGAAGCCAATTTCACGAATTTACTGGCTGACCCCATACAAACGCCTCCAATGTAGTCAATATACTTAAACCTTTGCAGGTTTTAAGTCGAAATCTAAACGTTTAACTTTGTGAAAATAGAAGAAACGCCAGTCGCCGTCCCATGCAGGTGCGGCGAGTTACTTCTCAGAAGCAGGGAAAGGGGGAGCGTCACCCTTTTGGCGGAGCTACGGAATCCCGTTCGATGAGTGTGCATGAAGGCAGCGGGTTCAGATCGAGAACTTCTCCGCGGATAATACGTGTGAGCGAGTCCATGGCTTGAAAGCCCATTTCGTGAAGTGGAAGATCCATAGTGGTAATACGAGGGATAAGGTAGCTGCTGAATTCACGATTGTCGAAGCCGACAACGGACAAGTCTCTGGGAATATGTACGTCTGCCTCGGAAGCGGCCCGCAATACGCCGACAGCCATGACGTCGTTCATGGAGAGAATGGCAGTTGGTCGATCAGACAGGGCAAGCAGTTCTTGGGTTAGTCGATAGCCGGATTCCGCTTCCCAGTCGCCCATCTTGACTAATTGAGGATCAAATGGAAGCTGGTGTTCGGTGATGGCTTTGTAATAACCGTTAAATCGGCGCTGCGACGGAAGGGAGTTCATTATGCCACTGATGATGGCAACTCGGGTATGGCCTTTCTTGATTAAGTGGCACATGGCTTCATAGGAGGCTAGCTCGTCGTTGTATTGGATGGAGAGATCATTCTGCGTGTAACAGTAGGTGTATACGATGGGTTTGCCTGCGGTGTCAATCAGTCCCGTTAGCTCGCGGGGGTGCACGCCGATATAAATAATGCCTTCGACCTGCTTGCTGAGCAGCTCGGAAACCGCGTTGACCGCATATTTACGGTAGTTCTCGGTGTGCTCAAAGTTACGTCCGATTCGCTTGTGAAGCCGTAGATTCGTTAGCAAGATATGCATGTCATGCTGGTCGGCAAAATCGTTAATGCCATCGATGATTTCCGGCACATTGAATACGGTCACATCCTCAGCGATGACGCCGATGGTGTTCGTGCGTTTAATCTTGAGGCTCTTGGCGATATCATTGGGCTTATAGTTCAGCTCCTCAATCACCTTCAATACGCGCTCACGAGTCTTCAGCTTGACGTTCCGGGTGCCGTTGAGTACGTAAGATACGGTGGCCGTGGATACATCAGCCATCGCGGCAATTTCTTTAATGCCGATTTTGGTCATTGGCAGGACCTCCGATCCACCCTTCACGTTCAGTTATCTAAACGTTTAGATTTCTTGATTTCGTTATATCATGGGCCATCCATTTTTTGCAAGTGTTATTTTGTAAGCGCTTTTCCGAATCTAATAATTGGCTTATACAAATCTAATAGTTATCTGAAACTCTACTGCTATGATGGGGTTAGGTATTAATAGAGGGAGAGGATTAGATGACACCAATCAGTAAGGAAGTACAGTCACTTGTTAATCAACTTCATCTGTCAGACAATGAAATCGCAGAGAAATTTCAATTCACGCAGTGTGGTCAACAATTGTCGCTGGAAGAATCCAAACGGTTTATCGCTTTCCTCAAACAAGAATTAGTGGTTGCTGCAACCTAATCGATCGCATAGATAATAGATAAACAGTCTCCCTGTTAAGTAGAGCGTCGTCTACTGGCAGGGAGTTCTTTGTGTCTGCTCACATTTCCGCAAGGCCGATATATCAATTCATCTTGGCAAATCGCATATATCATGATATATTGGTATAAAATAAGCTCGGAACGAGCCGTCAGCTGAGACGGTGGAGCAATTGCGATCTCATGGAGGTTCAACTATGTCTAACGAGTCTGCATCCAAACCTATGTACGAAAAGATATTCGAAGCACTTCGCGATCAAATTATAGAACGGAAGTACGAGGTTGGCGACCGGGTGCCTTCGGAGAAGGAGCTTGGCGATGAACACGGCGTCAGCCGCATCACAAGCAAGAAGGCGCTGGAGCTGCTGGCTAACGAAGGCTATATTATTCGCCAGCCCGGGCGCGGCTCCTTCGTAGCGGAGGCGCAGGAGAAGGCGGCCGTTAAGCCGGCAATTGGCGCTTCCCATCAACAGCAGGCGCCGCGCAATGCGGGGGGCAAGCTGCTTATCGGGCTTGTTATTACAGACTTTGCAGACAGCTACGGAACGGGGCTTATCTATGGAATGGAAGAAGCATCCCGCGAGAATGACAGCTACTTGGTGCTGCGCCGTTCCTTCGGTATCCCTTCCTATGAAGAAGAAGCCATTCAAGGCTTGCTGGAGCTTGGCGTAGACGGGCTTATTATTTTCCCGGCGCAAGGGGAATATTTCAATGCGGAGATACTGAAGCTTGCTATTATGAAGTTTCCGTTCGTGCTCATAGATCGTCATTTGAAAGGGATCTCTGCCGGCTCGATCAGCACCGATAACGTGAAGGCAGCCATCACAGGCACGAATTATCTCTTCGAGCTCGGCCACAAATCCATTGCGTTCCTGACGCCTCCGCCGAGGGATACGACGGCAATTGAGGATCGCATTGAAGGCTTCATTCAAGCGCATGCGGAGAAGGGCATTATGGTTGACCGCGAGCTGTGGATCGATGATATTACGTCGGCGCTGCCGCAGGGCAACGCAGAAGAGAACCGCATTCGGGATATTGAGAAAATCATTGCTCGCCTGCGCGAATACCCGCAAATTACGGCGATCTTCGCAACCGAGTATAACATCGCACAACTAGCGCTTCGTGCTGCCAGTGAGATGGGACTGTCCGTCCCCGGCGATATCTCGGTCATTTGCTTCGACAGCCCTGAGATCAACGGCGGCTTCCCGCTGACCCATCTGCAGCAGAATCAGTTCGGAATGGGGAAAACCGCCTACGAGAATGTGCTTAAGCTGCGCGAGGGCCACACGACTCCTAACCGAACATTGCTGGAGGCCACGCTAATTCTGGGGAATTCGACAGGCCCGATGCGAGCCAGATAATATACCAGCTTCATCATGAAGAGAGCAAGTCCATGAGCGGCAGTGCCGTTCATGGACTTGTTTTGTTACAAGAGAGAGGTACTGGGTACCGCTCATGGCCTGAAAGCGACGGTTTTGAGAGTAAGAGAGGTACCAGGAACCGCTCATGACCCGGAAACGGGCATAGGAGGACATGAGAGTCTCGCGGGTTGTGGATTTCTCTATTAATATATCAACTAAATTATATAGTATAACAATATTAATTAAATGTTATACATATTTATATTGACATACTAGTTACATGCCAATATAATGAAAAATGTAAGCGGTTAACAAACGGAATACCAACCGCGGTTTCGAGCGCAGAGGCCTGCGGGAAGCAATAACAAATACATAAAGGGAGGCAGTTATAGTGAAAAAGTGGATCTCTTTAACAGCACTTGCAGCGGTAGTTGTCGTGGCGGCAACCGGATGCGGAAGCAATGGCAACGACAATAAGACAGCCAATAACAACGCATCGATTAACAACAGCTCGAATTCTACATCTTCGGAACCGGTTGAACTTACATTTTGGGGCGATTGGGGCGGCGAAGGTCAGAAGCAGTTTGAAACCATGGTAGATGCCTTCAACAAAGCGCAAGACAAGATTCGCGTCAAGTACGTCCTGCAGCAAGATATGATTACGAAATTCCTCACGGCAGCCACTTCTGGCGGATCACCGGATATTCTGTTCTGGGACAGATGGAGAACCTCCCTATATGCACCGAAGAACGTCCTTCACCCGGTTGATGAGTTTATGGCGAAGGATGGCCTTAGCAAGGATGATTTCTACGGTGAAGCACTGAATGAGCTCTCCTACCAAGATAAATTATACGGACTGCCGCTCACTGTAGATGCACGCGCACTCTTCTATAACAAGAAGCTGCTTACCGATGCGGGAATCAACCAACCGCCGACCACATGGGATGAGCTGGAGCAGGCTGCGATTAAAACAACCAAGTGGAACGGCAATAAGCTGGAAGTAGCGGGCTTCTCCCTTGGCGACAACGGATTGTTCAACATGTACCTGCAGCAAGCAGGCGGACAGATGCTGAGCGAAGACGGTACGAAAACAAACTTCAATAACGATCAAGGCAAAGCCGTTCTGCAATATTGGGATCGCCTGCTAAACACGGATAAAGTATATAAAGTCGGCTTCGAGCAAGGTCTTGGCGAAGGGACAGACGCATTTGTAACAGGCAAGCTGGCGATGCAATATACAGGTCCATGGATGCTGAGCACGTATAAGAAATACGGCAAAGACCTCGACTTCGGTATCGCGCCTCCGCCGACAGGACCGAATGGGGACAAAGGCAGCGTAATGGGCGGTTTCGGCCTTGTCATTCCGGAGGGCTCGAAGCATCAAGCAGAAGCATGGGAATTCATTAAATGGTGGACGGCAAACAAAGACAACGCACTGCTGTGGGCCAAAACAAGTTTGAACATTCCGGGCTTCAAGCCGGCGCTCGAAGATCCGTTCTTCAAGGACGATCCGTTCTGGAAGCCGTTCCTGGATACGCTTGAATTCGCGAAGATTCGTCCGACACACCCAGGCTACTCGGTCATGGAAGGCGATGCACTGACACCGAACCTGCAGCTGTTCCAGCAATCGAAGCAAAGTCTCGAGGATACGCTCAAGAAAGCACAGCAGCGCGGTGACCAACTGCTAACGGATAATGCTGTTGTAAAATAAGCACGCCTATAGGTCATACGAGAAGGGAGGGGAGATACCTCCCTTCTCTGTACCTTAAGCTGTCATTAAGCGCTGCAAGCGGAAGGAGGAACCGGCAATCATGGCTTCCATAGGCAAATTAAATCGGCATCAGGCGAGAACGGCTTACCTCTTCATTACCCCCACGATGCTGTTGTTTCTGGCATTTACGGTCATTCCGGTCGTAATGGCCCTTTATTTGAGCTTTACGAACTATGACGTTGTCAGCCGGATGGACTTTGTCGGCATCGACAATTATAAGCGTCTTGTGGACGATGTGCTGTTCTGGCAGACGTTCAAGAACGTGTGTTATTACGCCGTTATTTTTATCCCCTTAAATATTATGATTTCCTTGCTGCTCGCGCTGCTTCTGAACTTCAAACGGCTTGGCGTGAAGCTGTTCCGTACGATGAACTATTTGCCAACCTTAACGTCCGCAGTGGCTGCGGCTACGGTCTGGATCTGGCTGCTCCACCCGGAGTTCGGCCTCATTAACAATATTCTCAGCTACTTCGGCATCCTTGGACCGGCTTGGCTGGCGCAGACTGAGACGGCGATGTTCTCGATCATCATGGTTACGCTGTGGCAGAGCGTCGGCTCCAATATGGTCATCTATATCGCGGGTCTGCAAGGCGTGCCGGATTACTTGTATGAATCGGCGAAGCTGGACGGCGCAACGGCGTTTGACCGCTTCCGCTATATCACATGGCCTCAGCTGCGTCCGACCACGTTCCTCGTCAGCACCATGTCCATCATCGGGGCGCTGCAGCTGTTCGATCAAGCTTTCGTGCTTACGCAAGGCGGTCCGGGCAACGTGACCAAGACACCGGTTTACCTGATCTATCAGCAGGGCTTTAACCAATTGCAAATGGGCTATGCCTCCGCGCAAGCCTTCATTCTGGCAATCGCCATTCTTATCTTCTCGTTCATCAATATGCGTGTTAACAAATCCGAAGAGTCGATCGTGTAAGGAGGGGCGCACGTATGGCGCAGCAGCAAGTAATCAATCGCCTCGCCCCGAATCATGGGACGGGCACATTCAACTCCTATTCCGTTCGCAAAGCGGTAGGGACGGTGTTGTTCTACATCGTGACCATTACGATCTCTGTCATGATGTTTCTGCCATTTTTCTGGAGTCTCATCACCTCGTTTAAACCGAGCGACGAGATCTTCTCCATGCCGATCAAGTGGATTCCATCCACGCTTACGCTGGAACATTACAGGAGCGCGTTTACGACCGTTCCGTTCGGATTGTATTTCTGGAATTCGTTTCTTCTGGCCGCTGCCGGAGTGCTGGCCAACTTGTTCTTCGGCTCCATCAGCGGATACGCCTTTGCGAAGCTGAACTTCAAGCTAAGCAAGCCGCTCTTCCGAGTATTGCTGGCAGCGATGATGATTCCGGGCATTGTCACCATGATTCCAAGCTTCTACGTGCTGAAGCATTTTCCGCTCATGGGCGGCAATGACCTGCTCGGAGGAGGCGGCAACGGGTTTCTGAACTCGTTTTGGGGCATTATTTTGCCGGGCGCTTCGGGGTCGTTTGCGGTATTCTTCATGCGGCAGTTCTTCCTTACCTTGCCTTCGGACATGATGGAGATGGCGCGGATCGAAGGCTGCAAAGAGTTCCGCATCTTCTGGAACATCTATCTGCCGCTGACGAAGCCGGCGCTCGCGACGCTGTCGATCTTCACCTTCCAAGCCGGCTGGAACAGCTTCTTATGGCCGATGATCATTCTGAATGATCCGGAGAAAGCGACGGTGCAGATGGGGCTTCAAGCGTTCTCTTACAACCATCAGACCGATTTCGGGCCGATGATGGCCGGTGCGCTCATTGCCGTGCTGCCGATTCTGGTGCTGTTCTTGCTGCTGCAGAAATATTTTGTCCAAGGGATTGCCTTTAGCGGCGTTAAAGGTTAGGGGAGTGAACCGAATGAATCGTATGAAACCTAGCGCACTCCTTATCATCACAGCAGCGATCCTTGTCATTGTCGGCCTGGCGATAGCGTGGCGGCTCGGAGCAGGAACCGCTTTGACGGGAGCGGGAGGCAGCTCTGCTTCCGTATGGAGCGAGCGGGCTGACTTAGCTCAGCAAGAGCTGGAGGAATCCTTCTGGGATGAGAAACGGGGCTTGTTCAATAATGCGGCCCCATGCATCGCACAGCTATGCTCGGATCCGTTTAACTATTGGTGGCTTGCGCATGCCGTGGATGTTCTGGTGGATGGATATGAACGGACGGAGGACAAGAAATATGCGGAGCAGCTGGGCAAGCTGTACCAGGGTATTCTTGATCGCAATGCCGGAGTATTCGTTAACGATTATTATGACGACATGGAATGGATGGCACTCGCTTGGCTGCGAGCCTTCGATGCGACAGAGGACGAACGATACAAACAGGCAGCGCTCGCACTGTGGCAGGAAATTCAGACCGGCTGGAATGATGAAATGGGCGGCGGGATTGCTTGGCGCAAGGAGCAGCTGGATTATAAGAACACGCCGGCGAATGCACCTGCAGTCATATTGGCGGCACGTATATACGAACATACGCAAGATGCGGCTGATCTGGCTTGGGCGAAGAAATTGTACGACTGGCAGAAGCAGACGCTTGTTGATCCGGCAACAGGGCTGGTCTGGGATGGCATTAACCGTCAAGGCGACGGCGCCGTGGATAAGGATTGGAAATTCACTTACGGCCAAGGTGTCTATATTGGCGCAGGGGTTGAGTTGTATCGCGTGACGAAGGAGAAGTCGTACTTAGACGATGCGCGTCAGACGGCAGCTAATTTGAAGCAGGACTTCTTGTCTCCGGCAACCGGGATGCTGCCCTCTGAGGGCGATGGGGATGGCGGGTTATTCAAAGGCGTGCTCGTCCGATACATCGGTGAACTAATCAAGCTGGACCCTTCGAAGAAGGAACTCAGCGACATGCTGCTCACGAATGCAGACAGCTTATGGGAATACGGCAAAGGGAAAGACAACGCACTGTTCAGCAACTCCTGGGCTCAAACGCCGGACACGGTCGTTCAGCTCAGTACACAGTTGAGTGCGGTCATGCTGCTCGAGCAGGCGGCGCAGATAGAGAGACAATAACTTCGGATTAGCGGGAGAGTGATGGCCATGACATGGGATAGTCGTGCGGAAGAGGCGCAGCAGGCGCTGTCAGAATTATTTTGGAACCCTGCTATTCGGTTGTTCGATATTGAAATTCCTTGCCCCGATGGGGCTTGTAATACAATCTTTCATTATTGGTGGATGGCGCATGCGGTCGATGCGCTGGTAGACGGCTATGAGCGGACGAAGGATGCGAAGTATGCGCTGCTGCTCGAGGAAATCTATGAGGGGCTGCTGACGCGCAATGGCGGTGCATTCCCCAATGAGCTGTACGACGACATGGAGTGGATGGCGATCGCATGGCTTCGCGCGTATAAGGCGCTTGGTGCGGAGAAGTACAAAGCGGCGGCACTGCTGCTATGGGAGGATATTCAGACCGGCTGGAACGACCATATGGGCGGCGGAATCGCCTGGCAGAAGTCGCAGCTCGATTACAAGAATACGCCTGCGAATGGGCCTGCGGCAATCCTTGCGGCACGCTTGTTTAAGCAATTCGGACGCGCGGAGGATCTGCAGTGGGCTGAGAAGATTTACGGCTGGCTGAAGCACAAGCTCGTAAACCCGGACAACGGCTTCGTGTGGGATGGGATGAATCGGGAAGGCGACGGTGCGATCGATAAGGAATGGAAGTTTACGTACTGCCAAGGCGTGTTTATCGGCGCAGCCGTGGAGCTGTTCCGGATCACGGGAGAGCAAGCTTACCTAGAGGATGCGATGCGTACTGCGATTGCTTCTGAGAAGGAACTGATTCATCCGAGCAGCGGGCTTCTTCCGGATGAGCAAGATGGAGATGGCGGGTTGTTCAAAGGCATTCTCGTACGCTACTTAGGCGAGCTTGCGCAGGAAGTTCCTTCATCTTTTAGTGCCGCCTTGCCACTGCTGATGTACAACGCTGCATCGCTCTGGGAGCATGGCCGAGATGAGAGCCGCTGCGTGTTCAATACGGACTGGAGCTCGAAGCCCGTGGAACGCGTTACGCTGAGTACGCAGCTTAGCGGAATCATGCTCTTGGAGCAGTTGGCTGTCTTGGAGCAAACAGGCATAAGTGAGGCTGTAATCAACAAGGCTATATAGGCAGCTGGCTATAGGTCCAAAGTGCCGCTGTGCTAGGAAACGAAATCCAGTATAATGGACTTCAAAGACTTGCATGGGAGCGTGCGCATGAATTATTCCGGGAGTTTGCCTGTATTGAATGTCATGGAACCTATTGTGGCGGCTGTAATGGAGGAGCATTATGTCAAGACGGGTATCCTCAAGTGCGGCTGTGACCGATGCAAGCTGGATATTCTGCTCTTAACACTTAACCATCTTCCCACTCATTACACTTCTTCTCAACAGGGTGAGGCTTATATTAAAGCTCATTATTTGAACCCGCAGCAGCAGTCCGATGTATTGCGCGAGATCACGGAGGCTGTCAAGGTAATTGAGTTAAAACCGCATCATTAATGAGCATGCAGCCATCCGTTCGTCAAGAGCGGGTGGTTTTTTTGTTTGAGAGGGCGGCTTTTGCGAAGGAACTGCCAAATATGGCAAGATAGAAACATACGGCAATAGAAGGAGTGGAAGATATGCGTCATGTGCTGGTGTTGGGCGGTACGCGTTTTTTTGGCAAGAAGCTGGTGGAACGTCTGTTGGAAGCGGGAGATCGGGTGACGATCGTAACCAGGGGAGCACAGGAGCATCCATTCGGCGATCGCGTGCAGCATTTGCAGGTAGATCGGACGGATGCGGAGGCGCTGGAGTCCGCGATCGGCGAGGGTCGTTATGACGTCGTTTACGATAACATCTGCTATAACCCGAAAGAGGCCGAAGAGGCGGTTAAGCTGTTCGCCGGCCGCACGGGCAAATATATCGTGACCTCGACGCTAAGCGTGTATCCATTCGGGGAGCCGCGTAAGTCGGAGTCGTTCTTTGATGCGGTGACGTACCCCATTCCGCAGCCTTATCCGGCGGAAATCAACTATGGAGAAGGCAAGCGATTAGTAGAAGCGGTTTTCTTCCAAAAGGCTCCGTTCCCCGTTGCGGCAGTCCGTTTCCCCATTGTGCTCGGAGACGATGATTACACAAGGCGGCTGCACTTCCATGTGGAGCATGTGCAGCAAGAGCTGCCGCTGGGCATTCCGAATGCCGATGCGGTGATGTCCTTCATCGATGCGGATGAAGCGGCAGCGTTCCTGGACTGGCTGGGTCGCAACGCGGAGACCGGTCCGTTCAATGCCTGCTCACGCGGGGAGATTTCGCCGGGCGGCATTGTGGCATGGATTGAGAAGGCGACGGGGAAGCAAGCCTACGTGGCGATTGAAACCGATGAGCAGCACAGCTCGCCGTTTGGCGTGCCGGAGCCGTGGTACATGGATACGGCCAAAGCTGAAGCAGCCGGCTACGAGTTCCGCGAGCTGAATGATTGGATGCTGCCGCTGATTGAGCGTATCGTACAAGAGAAGAAGTAAGCTGGAATAGCTGCCGGGTGTCGCAGAATTGCGATGTTCGGCAGCTTTTCTCTTTATGTAGGGGAGTAGCCGCTCATATTAATTGGGAAAACCGCCCATACTACTTCGGAACACGAAGGAATAGATGGAGGGTATATGAAAAAGAGTCGAATGACACATACCGGGAGCCGGCTGCTCGCTGCTCTGTTCACAATTGTTATTGGTGCTTCACTAATCGGGATGAATGGGACGATCGTGCGGGCGGCGGAGACCAAGCAGGAGCCATCGCAGGTAGAGGCACAGGAGCAGATGCAGGCACAGGAGCAGATGCAGGCACAGGTGCAGGAGCAAATGCAGGCACCAGCGCCGTCGGCGCAAGAACAGAAGAAACCTCTAACGGCTGCGTTTGTGCGTGGCGGTGCTCTGTGGGTGAAGGTGGGCGGCGATGAGAAACAGCTCACGCAAGCGGAGCACGTCCTTTCGCCGAAGTGGTCTAACGACGGACAATGGCTTGCCTATGCAGCCGGGGAACAATCCAATGAGCTATGGATGCTGGATGTATCGACAGGAGCGAAACATCTGGTTGCCGTGAACGGCGGCCGCAATTATAAATGGTCGCCGAATCGACTGCTGCTCGCTTTCGATGAGGAGCAGCGGCTCTATGTTGTTGACACGCAGGAAGCGACGAAGCCGGTGGAGGTGAGCTCGGCGATTGGAAATATCAGCAATTATGGCTGGCTGCCGGACGGTGCCGGCTTCGTGGTTTCGACGCAAGGGACATTTAACGGTCAGACGCCTGTTCGCATCATGCAGCTTGCGATGCAGCCGGATATGACTGGGGCAGGCTCCGTTCAAGCGAAGCAGCTGTACGTGCTGCCTTCGCAGCTGAATGAATTGCCTGTCGTTGGAACAAGCGTGTTCAAGTGGTCGGTAAACGGCAAATGGATGGCGTTCCTCGCGATTCCGACGGCTTCCCTCTCAGCAGACAGCAACACGTTATGCGTGCTGGCGGCCGACGGCTCCGTATTCAAGCCGGTTGATCAGATGGTGAACCATGCCGGTTGGATACAATGGTCACTGCAACGCGACGAGCTGGCTTATATCGGTGGGATTGGCAGAGAAGCGACGTCTAATAAACAGCTGCGCGTGACAGGCGTTCCGGATATTCAGCCGAGGAATGACCTGACGCCGGCAGGCTTTGTCGATCAAGATTTCGCTTGGCGGAGTCCGGTGAATATCGTCGTATCACGGGCAAAGGCGAGCGAAGGAGCAGGCAGCTCGGGAAATCGACCTTACCCGTATCTGGCGAGCGTGAGTTTGGATGGGGGACAGCAGAAACGAATCACGAAGAGCGCAGGCGGATACGGGGATTATGGCCCGGTATCGCTTGGAGCAGATGGGCTTGCCTGGGTGAGATCGAATCGGAGCATGGCCAATGTACTCGTTGCACCTCTCGGTCAAGGTGAGAACAAGGCGGTGCAATGGATCGCGAACATCGATATCGGTACTAATTACTATGAACAATGGAATTGGAATTCAGTGCTGAAATTTAGTGGTAAATAGTGTAATGCAATGCAAGCGAGATAGCCCCGAAATCAATGTTTTTGACTTTGAGGCTATTTCGTATGTGCAAACTTAGTTTACGTACTTCTTCCTTTACGTAAAATAAATAACATTCCTCCCATAATTTAAATAGAAACTGGAAGAAACTAAATGAATGATTTTCGGGTATCTACGATTATAGTAGTAGTGTGTATGTAAAAGTTGTGTTACTTAAGTCCTATAATTTCATTCGATTTTTTAACGATAGAGGAGAACAATATGCGAATCATCCTTTTATCCGGGGGGTCAGGGAAAAGATTGTGGCCCCTGTCTAATGATTACCGCTCGAAACAATTTATGCGGGTCATGGCTGCCCAGGATCCCTCGGAAGATGTTCAAACCTCGATGATACAGCGTGTTTGGGCGAAGCTGGAGGAACATGGCCTTGCGGCATATTCAGTCATAGCTGCCAGTAAAGATCAACAGGAAATCATACAAGCTCAAATCGGGAACGAGGTCCCGCTTGTTCTTGAGCCTAGCCGAAAGGATACATTCCCTGCTATTTGCTTGGCATCCAGCTTTCTTAGCAGCGAATTAAAGGTCAATGCCGACGAAGTCGTTGTCGTGATGCCTGTCGATGTTGATGCGGATGACAGCTTCTTCTCCTCCATTAAGCAATTAGCTATTCAATTTAACGATACAGTGGGTAATCTTGGATTAATGGGGTTAAAACCAACGCATCCCTCCGAGAAATTCGGTTATATTCTCGCTGGCGCTGTGCACGAACAATCCAAGCTGCTTCAGATTGATAGATTTGTAGAAAAACCATCCATCGAAGAGGCTTCCGCTTTAATTAATCAAGGAGCGCTTTGGAATTGCGGCGTATTTGCTTTCCGGTTGCAGTATATGTTGGATTTGCTTCAGGAGGGATCGTGGCCGATCGATTACGAGCGTCTTCAGCTTCACTATGCTAGCCTGCCCTCCATTAGCTTCGATTATCAGGTTGTAGAACGGGAACGCAGCATTCTCGTGTATCCGTATGCCGGGCGATGGAACGACTTGGGGACATGGGATGAGTGGACCGAAACGATGCCCCGTCATCTCAATGGGAAAGGCATCATCAGTGACGATAGCGTAAACACCTACATTATTAACGAGCTGCAAATTCCGGTCGTCGTGATGGGGATAACGGACGCAATCGTTGCCGCAAGTCCGGACGGAATCCTGGTCATTGACCGGGAAGCCAGTCCAAGGCTGAAGGATCTCGTACAGTCCATTACGACACGCCCCATGTACGAAGAAACCGAATATGGCTGGTATCGCATCATCGACGAGGAGAATCCGTCCGCGAGCCGCCAGGTCGTGACGAAACGCGTTCATATTTGGGCAGGCAAAGCGATTCCTTATCATGATCACGAGTTCCGGGATGAAATATGGACGTTCATCAGCGGGACGGCGGAGGTTCTGGTAAACGAACGGAGATTCCATGCGAAGGCCGGAGATGTGATCCACATTCCTTCCGGTACCAAACATGCGATCAAAGCGATAGATCCCATTAACCTCATCGAGGTTCAAATCGGAGACCCTATAAGCGATTCCGATATACGTCGCTGCGAATACGATTGGGAAGAACGGAAGTAGGCAAGGAAAGGAGGATGACCGCAAGCATGCAGGTGATAAGGATTGGGGATGCCCTCCTGAAGGAAGGCTTAATTACAGAAGCCGAATTAAAGGAAGCCGTAGACTACCAAGCTAAATTCGGTGGTCGGATCGGCGATATTATTGCGGAGTTATTCCATCTTGATCGCGAGCTTATTCAATGGGCAACCAAGAAGGTCGCTTCCAAAGGGCGTCTCGGGGAGATGCTCGTGCAGACTGGTGAAATTACGCAGGAGCAGTTGCGCGAGGCTCTTGCTTTCCAGCAGAAAAGCGGCGGTGTTCTGGGCGATATTCTGTTGTCTTTGCGGTTTATTGAGCCGGATCGGCTGTACAGAGCCATCGCGACGCAGAACCAAGTAGGGCGCATCGGGAGCGAGTTTTCCATCGAGCAAGAGTTGAAGCTTCCCGAGGCGACGGCCAGAGCCTATAACGCCATTATTATAAATAGCGATAAGAAACGTCTGTTAGTAGCCGTAGGTTCGATTCTGACGGCAGAACAGTTAGCCGAGCTCGAACAGCATCTCGGACAAGCGGTTGAGCAAGTGCTGGCTACCCGCGAAGAAATGGAGTTTTTCTACAAGGCGGCTTACGAGCAGGAGCTTATGGATGAAAGCACCACGAAGCTTATGCTCGCGCAGCCCGAGAATTCAGCCCATATTACGATTATGTTATCTCAATGGTTGATGATCGGACTTGCCGCGGCGATTCTGGTCGGCGGGTTGGTATGGAATTGGCTTTGGACGCTGATCATTGCGAATATCATCATTCAGATTGCTTATATCGGGATGTCCGTCTTCAAATACACCATTATCTTATTCGGCATGAAGGAGTCCTCTCAGCTTCGCTTTACTCCGCAGCAGATCGCTGAGATCGATGAACGAACGCTTCCCGTCTATACGATATTAGTTCCGATGTACAAGGAGAGCGCCGTTATCCCGCAATTGCTGAACAATATAGAGGGCTTGGATTATCCGAAATCCAAGCTCGACGTGAGGCTTCTGATCGAGGAAGACGATACGGAAGCGCAGGACATGCTTAAAGCGATGAATTTACCGGCTTATTATACGGTTCTTGTCGTGCCGCACAGCCTTCCCAAAACCAAACCGAAGGCCTGCAACTACGGACTGATTCGGGCATACGGAGAATATGTAGTCATCTACGATGCGGAAGATCGACCCGATCCCGACCAGCTCAAGAAAGTCCATCTGGCTTTCCAGCAAGAGTCCGAGAACTGCTGCTGTATTCAGGCGAAGCTGAACTATTTCAACAGTGAACAGAACATTTTGACCAGATGGTTTACCCATGAATACAGCATGTGGTTCGAATTATTGCTGCCGGGCGTTATGCAATTGGACATTCCGATTCCGCTTGGTGGAACCTCGAATCATTTTAAGATGAGTGTACTTAAGAAGTTAAATGCTTGGGATCCGTACAACGTTACCGAGGACGCGGATTTGGGAGTACGGCTGTACAAGGAAGGCTATAAGACGGCTATCGTTGATTCCCACACGTGGGAAGAAGCCAACAGCCGTTTAGGCAACTGGATTCGTCAACGCTCCAGATGGATTAAGGGCTATATGCAAACCTGGCTTGTTCATATGCGAAACCCGATCAAGTTATGGAGAGAAATCGGTACGAAAGGATTCATCGGATTCCAAGTCATGATCTTGGCGACACCGCTGCTTCCGTTATTGAATCCTATTTTCTGGCTGATGCTTGTGGTGTGGTACTTGGGTAAAGTAGACGCGATTTCGTTGTTCTTCCCGGGTCCGATTTATTACCTGGCCGCAATTGAGCTATTCTGCGGGAACTTCCTGTTCGTTTACAGCAACACGATGGGCGTCTATCGCATTACCGAACAGCTGCACAACAAGAACAAATCGGTATTCTCGTTTGGCAACATCAAATACACGCTGCTTACGCCGATCTATTGGATTCTAATTAGTATAGCAGCCGTCAAAGCGGGCATTCAGCTTATTACGAACCCCTTCTATTGGGAGAAAACCACGCATGGACACGCACCTGCGAGCGCAAGTGAGAAGATCGGTGCATAGTCGCTGCTTACCTTATTAATGGAGGCTCGCAAAGGATAATGATTAGTCAATCTCCTCCGCATCAGCAAAGTAAGTCGGACAAGCTGCTAGCTTGGATGTTGTTCGTATTCATAAGCCTGACCGCGTTCGCGGTAGGATTCTATATCAGCTATACGCAGGGGTACATGCATTCCGATTCTGTCAGTCGGGTCGCTAATGCTTTCTATGTTCTCTATAGTCGGGATCCCCATCTTGGCGCGATCGGCTTCGTCTGGACGCCGCTGCCAAGCTTGTTGGATCTTGTCGTTCTGCTGCTCTATCCCTTGTTTCCGGCTCTTGCGTCTCACGCGCTTGCTGCCGTCGTTGTCAGCAGCATCTTCTCGGGACTCGCTGCCATGTTGATCTACAAGACGGGAATTCGGTTCGGTTTGCCACGTTGGTTAACGCTGAGCATCGTGATCCTGTATTCCCTGAACCCGTTTATCTTCTTATTCGGCGTCAATGGCTTAAGCGATTCTCCTTATTTATTGTTCCTGCTGTATGCCATGATTCAGTTTACGGATTGGATGGAGCGGCGGGACTCGACCGGGTTGGTGAAAGCGGGTTTTGCTTTAGCGCTCGCATTCTGGACGAGATATGAAGCGGTACCGGTCGGGTTCGCGATGGCGTGCGCGGTATTCGTGGTCATCTGGTTTATTTTCGGTCATGCCCATCCGGAGGAATCGAGGAAACTTCGATATAAGCAGAAGTATCATCATATCGAAGCGACGTGGATTCTCCTGCTGCTTCCAGCCGTATTCTCGGGACTCATTTGGATTTTCTTTAACTATACGATCATGCACAATCCGCTCTATTTCTTGAACTCGGAATATTCGAATGTCGCGCAATCCGATTCACTCAAGGCAGACGCTAACTTCGAGAAAATATTCAATAGCCCAATCCTAGCGCTATGGCTCTGCATCAAGAAAACAGCGTGGTTCTCTGCCCCGCTTATTGGTGTAATCTTACTTAGATTGATGAACAAGCGACTCTTCAAGTGGGACATCGTGGTTCTTGTTCTCGTCTTTTGCTCGATCCCTGCTTTGCAGTTTTTGCTGCTGCTAAACTCTTCTTCCTTTGCCTGGTTCCGTTACTTCATGTACGTGTATCCGATAACGGTAGCCTGGTTGCCTTATGAATTAAGCAAAGTGAAGATCAACTTCCGGAATTGCGCCGTTGTGCTGACCAGCCTTGTCGTGACGGTAGGGCTGCTCACCTATGCCTTGACGAATCCGCTCATTGCGCCGGATGAGAATACGTTCCTCACGTATAAGCAGGGCAGGCATATCAAGAGCATTCAATTGGATCGTTCGGTAGCCAAATGGCTGGACGAGAACCTGAAGAACGATACGATCCTAACCGACAGCGCCGCATCGTTCATGATCATCGTGAACAGCAAATATCCGAAACGGTTCATGATTACGAGCGATTATGATTTTCGAGATGCCGTTACGGATCCGAAGGGAAATGGGGTCGATTATATCTTAATTCCTCGGTTGCCCGTGTATAGTACGATTAATAAAACCTATCCGAATTTATTCGAGCATGGCAGCGAGTTTGCCACGTTCTACAAAAGTTTTGAAGATCCGATGCAACGTTATGAATGGCGATTATACAAGGTGGTAAAGGGGGAACAACCAATTGAAGAACATTGAAATCTCAGTCGTGATCCCCGTCTATAACGAAGCGGTTCATATTGCCGATTCGCTCCGAACCGTAACGGAACAATTGCAGAAAACGACATCCTCATTCGAAATCATCGTCATTGATGATGGCTCCCGGGACGGGACTTGGCACGAGCTGTCGGCGCTTAGTCAGCAATTGCCCGAGTTGTACTCCTACCGGCTAAGCCGCAACTTTGGCAAAGAATACGCGCTTTGTGCCGGCTTGGATCAAGCGAGAGGAAGAGCCGTCATTATTATGGACTCTGACATGCAGCATCCCCCGAGCCTGCTAGCCCAGATGATCCATCTTTGGAGGCATGAGGGCAAACAAATCGTGGAGTGCGTCAAAGTAAATCGCGGCAAAGAACGATTCGACAAAGCGCTTGGCGCCTCTATCTTTTACCGTTTATTGAATCGATTATCCGGACTCGACCTGCGCGGCGCCTCCGATTTTAAACTATTGGATCGCAGGATCGTAGATGCGTGGAGGCTGATGCCCGAACGAAACACGTTCTTCCGAGGGATGACCGCATGGGTCGGTTTCGAACGCGCGCAAATTCCTTTCGAGGTGCCGGAGCGGGTCGGGGGCAACAGCCAGTGGAGCCTATTTAGCCTCATTAAACTTGGAGTGCAAGCAATCGTTGCTTTCTCCTCCATCCCGCTGCGAATCGTAAACTTATTCGGTGTTATTTTCTTGATCGGTTCCGCCCTCTTGGGTATTCAAACGTTGGTTCGTTATTTCACGGGTACCGCCGTAAGCGGATTTACGACCGTTATTCTGCTCCTTCTCTTTACGGGTAGTCTCATCTTAATCTCGCTTGGTATAATAGGAGAGTACATGGCGTCGATCTATATGGAAGTCAAGGGAAGGCCTCGCTATTTCATCCGTGAAGCAGCATATGGAGCGGCCTCCTCGAAAGAGTCGTTAGACTATCGTGCGGAAGTGGCCGCGAGCATTGAGGAAACATGAAACTTAAGATCATGATCAAGTATGGTGTTGTCGGCGTTATCGGAACGGCGCTTCACTTTATGCTGCTTATTGCATTGGTCGAACGTTTTCAACTCCATCCGGCGCTGGCATCGGCAATCGGCTTTATTGCGGTATTAGTAGTATCTTATTATTTGAATCGAACTTGGACGTTCTCCTCCGCCCGGACTACCGGATTACGCTCGATCGTCAAGTATACGGTCGTGTCCGTAAGCGGATTAATGTTAAATACCGGCATCATGTATGTCTCGGTTGAGGCATTGCACTTCCGCTATACCGTCGGCCAGCTGCTGGTCACGGTTGTCATCCCTCTGTTTAACTTTGTCCTGAATTATTACTGGACGTTCCGCAGTGAGGAGAAGGCGACATTGTCGGTTGAGGAAGCCTGATCTTGAATAATACTATGTTTAACGGGGAACACCTGTATAGGGTGTTCAGGCTGCCCGAGAAAGTCATCTCGACAGCCAATTTTATTGTCTATAAACCATGAATAATAGGTGTAACGGTTGTCAGAGTGGCTATTTCATGTAAATTAGCCTGTTTGAAACGCTAACGGTTGTGACAGACGTTATTGGCAGCAAATGGGTCGATTCCTAGTGGAAAACGTGCAAATAAGCTCGCTGGCAACCGTTAGAAAATACATAGGGCTTTTTTAGGCTAAATAACCACTGTCACAACCGTTAGCGTTGGCATGTCAATAAGCACACGCTCATCAGAGCGGTGTGATTATTTGTTGAAGAGTTAGTTACTGGTTTGAAACATATAGTGATTATTCAATAGAACAGAATTTGTACTATCTAGTTCTGATAGAGAGGAATGGTCATCGGTTATGATCGTAAATGAGCAAATTAAAGCATCCGAGGTTCTGTTAACGGGGTTAAACGGCGAGTCGCTGGGCGTTGTCTCTCGTGAGGAGGCGCTGGCGCTTGCAAGAGAGTATAAGGTTGATTTGGTCTGCACATCGCTGATGAGCAGCCCTCCGCCTTGCACGCTGATTAGCCGCGGCGCAGCCAAGGAATCAGCGGCTGCGGCGAAACGTGAAGAGCGGAAGAAGGATCAGCCGCTTAAAGCGAAGGAAATCCGCCTGACGCCGCATATCGAAGAGCATGATTACGACACGAAGCTGCGCCAGTGCGAGAAGCTGCTCGCTTCCGGCAACGCTGTTGATCTTGTTGTCCGCGTTCAAGGGAAGGAAGGACCCAAGGCGAAGGAGCTGCTTGAGCAGCTGTTAAAGGACCTTTCCGGAAGCGGGAAGAAGGAAACGGGCATTCAGCTGAGTGGCAAACAAGCTGCGGTACGCGTACTGCCGTTGTAAACAATAGAGGGGCATCCGTTTGGTTGGCGGATGCCCCTTTGTCTATTTGTCTGGCATGTTGAGTGAGCGTTCCAATAGGGGCTGCCGCCGTTAGAAATGTTGCAGCAAATGCAGCATTTACCCCACTGAGAGGTGTGGATGTGACCAGTTGTTGCATAGTAGGCAACATTTGCTCGAGGAATGGCCGCTGATTCGCAATTGGAGCAGAGATTGTTGCATTAACAGCAACATTTCCTCGGCGAAGGCTCTTTTCCCAAAGAAATGTTGCAGAAAATGCAGCATTTCAACAATCTGCCAACTGCAACTGCAACTGCAACTGCAACTGCAACTGCAACTGCAACTGCAACTGCACCTGCAGCAGCAGCTTGCCAAATCTCAGGTTAGAACGAATGTCCGTCTGAATGACTGGAATAACGCTGCTCATCGTCATTATCCGCGCCATCGAAGGCATGCTGGACTTTGTCGACGATTTCTTCAATGGCATGGCTGATCATGTCCAGAGGACTGGTGTCTTGATGGTCTAACGGCGTATTGATGCCTGCCGCCGTGTTAGAGGTTTCGTTGTATGCTTCTCTGTCTTGGTACTGCTCCCGGTTACGCATTGCTTAGGCCCACCTTTGCTTGGAGTATACATGTCACAAATCACTCCTATTGTGCCCCGCGATTCCTGGATACAACCAAAATAAGAAACAAGTTCCAATTACCGCAGAGCAATGTCATGAAATCGGTTATGGACCGTTTCCCGCATGAACTGCTTGATGAGCGTTATCGCTTCTTGTTCGTGGTCTCGTGCTTCCCGAAGCAGAGAGACTAGACGGTTCGCATGTAAGGCGGCGTCTGCACCGGGGCTGGCGCCACCGCCAGCATCAGCATTAATAACATCACCGCCTACCTCACCATCAGCACGAGCTTCATCCCCGTTCACGCCGCCATCATCCCCGTCGATTGTACCTGCCAACGTCTCCGACAGCTGCCCGAAAATTTCACTCACCTTAACATAACAAGCGGCGATCGGCTGACAGCCGGGCCAGATAAGTCCGAGCGCGTCCGTATACGCAGCGATATCTTGCTTGGCTGCGGCATACGTGCGGATCACCGCCACTGCTTCGGCCGAGTCGTATTCACCATGCCCCAGCACTTCGATCAGCGCGAGGTAAGCCTGCTCACCGCAGGCGTATTCGCTTGCCGGAAGCAGGGCATCATGCGACTCCCAGTAGTGTATCGCTTGCATGAGCGACTCCCGGTACACCTCATGCGAATCGAGCGCGATGTGATTTTCGATGAGTTGATAGTACCAGTAAGGGGAGTGACCGCTGCGACCGAAATCCGCATAAGGCAGCCGACTAAGCTCCCCGTCTGCTTCTGATCCATCGGCATACAGCAGAACCTGGGCATCATCATCGTACCCGGCGGCGATGACGAAGGCATCCTTCCAGAAGATCACACCTGCGCCGCGGTTAATGCTCTCTTTAATAGCCCGGAGTGTATGCTTCTGATAGAGAGGGAAGGCATGGTCAAAGTTGAAGCCCGCGTGCTGGGAGCTGGTCATGCCAATGAAATCGGCAGCGAGAAAATGCTCCGCGAGCCAGTTGTAAGCGGAAGTGGATGGAGCGGCCAGCCTGCGATGGACCGTAAACCGAAATCCCATCGAGGTCATTCCTGCCAGCATCGACTTGGATTGTGCAAAAAAACCTTGATGGACGAGTACAGCGTGCATCGCATCCATATAGGAAAGCGACTGCCTAGTGAGCTGTAAATGTGCAAGTTGTCTTGTCGGCGTCATGTGCGGCGACACCTCCTCCCTTAATTAGCGCGGCGTGGCAACGCCCCACCTGCGAATCGTTGAACGGCTCAAATCCGGATAGCGCTCGGAGATGGCTCGGAATACTGTAATTGCACGCTCCTCAAGCTCCTCAGCTTGATGCAGCAGATCGCATAAGACATCACGGCTCAAAGGATCAATATGTCTGCCTTTGATGCCATTCTCCATGATGCAGGACTTCATGCCGGGAACCAGCAGGAGTAACGCCTCGTAAGCGGCGGAAGCCTCCTCCAGCCCGCTAAACTCCCCCGAGACATCACGCAGATAAGAGGCGATTTCTTCGCGCGTGTACATATAGTCATCCATGATATAGACGGCGCCGCCTTCATCGTAATCTCCGCTTTGCAGTCCATTCCGCAAGAAGGTGTAAGCGAATTTACCGGAAGCGATATCGGTATTCGGTAAGGTCTTATAAGGGGTATCCCAGTCGTGAATGGCGAGCCGAAGCGATTCCAGCACCATATCCGGAATCGGAGGCTCAAGCCGCTCACCGAAAATCTGACAGTACCAGAAGCCGGTGAAGTTTAAGCCGAGATTATCGTATAGCACGATTGTATAGTCGGAGGAGTGTCCGTCTTGGATATAGAATACGGCATCCTCATCATCGTAACCGCAGATGACGCCAAACTCCGGAATCCAGTAGATGACCCCAAGCCCATCATCAAGCGATTGTTTGATCCATTTGACAGCATCCTGCTGATAATAAGCGAAGGTGGGGTGGCGAGTGCGACCTGCATCCCAAACGGTATAGAGACCTAGATTGCGAATAGCCGGGGAATGCTCGTCGCCCCATTGTCCATATGCGGATACCGAGAATGGCAGCAGCCGCTCATGGACCGTAAATTTGAAGGCCATTCCGGTGAGGCCGGCAAGCATATATTTAGGGCCTTCGAACAACCTCGCTGCCGATAATATCGCATGCAGGCTGTCGATGTACGACTTGGATTGCCGTTTCATGTTGATAGTTTCCAGCAATACACGTGTCATGTTTTCGCTGCGCCTCCTTCTCCTAATCGTTCCAGCGTACGTCTGCACAGAGCATCGAGCTGTTCTCGAAGCCACCTTGGTGCGAGCAGCGCCTCCCAAGCGGACACCATCAAATGATGGAGGAATGATTCAATTTCATGAAATTCAACGGTGTATAAGGCCTGTTCAGGCGTAGAGGTTCGTATCCGATACCCGTGCCAAGAATCCGAGGCGATTGGCTGAGCCAGCTTTACTTGGGCGGTGTAAGGCTTGCGCTGCGGTGATCCCGCAGAAGTACCGCCTGCGCCCCATTCCAGCGACTCTGCATCCATGGGCTCGAACCTCGCAGTCGTCACATCCACACTGCTGATGCCATCCAGCCTCAATAAGCGCTGCTTGTCAGCTTCTTCGCAATAGGCAATGACATAATCGCTGTTGTATTGACTCATCAGCTTGAGCGGGCGTATGGATAACTGCAGCAGCCCCGATTCATCCCGATAGGTGATCCTTACGACCAAATGCTGCGAAATCGCATAAGAAAGCCGCTCAAAGATGTGAATGAGCTGCGGATTCGTTTCAAAGATGGGCAGTCGCTGCTCCAGCTCTTCGGTCTCCTCTTCCGAGAAGCGTTCAAGCAAATGCGCGACACGGTTGACCGATGCCGCATTATCATAATTGTACTGTCGGTAGCGGTAGGCTAAATATTTTAACACCTTCTTCTCCTCGTCGGTCATATAGAGCAAGGGAAGCGCGTATGTTTTATTCTCGTAGCAATATCCGCGGTATTTAGCGACATAAAGCAAGGGGGCTGAGAGCGAGTAGGTCAAATACTCGATATCGCGCTGCGCCTGGCGCTTCGAGATTTCGAATTGCTGAGCCAGCTGCGTGCTGCTCGGGTACTTGCCTTCTCTGATCTGACTATCGAACCACCTGATTCGGTGCATGTTGCTCAAGTCGTACCCTCCTTTAATCAAACGTTCGCATGATGCATCTGTATGTATTACATCATCCGAAGCCTTCGACTGACAAGCAAAGTTTGAGTCCGAAATAGGCGCCCGCCCCCCTGATGGAGAACGGGCAGCTGTCTAACCGGTAATGCGATCTACGGAATCCTGCGGAGAGTGGATGCATCGTTTACATACTTTGACCGTAGATCCGTCTGTTTTAGCCCGAGGATAGAGCAGTTTGGTACGTGTTCTGCTGCAGACCGGACAAGTGCCGCGGCCGCGAGATGGAAGGCTCCACAGTGCACGCCCGCGTTTCGTTTTTGCCATTGGTAATGACCCTCTTTCGAAAGCTGAAGTGAATACAGGATTAAGTATAAAATAGCTGTTACGACATAAAATGTCGTATCAGTCCGTGATGTAAGTTTTGTCTTGCGTAGCTGCTGTGGTATAATCACAGCAAAT
This sequence comes from Paenibacillus sp. J22FR21, assembly GCF_056269135.1. Lineage (NCBI taxonomy): Bacteria > Bacillati > Bacillota > Bacilli > Caryophanales > Paenibacillaceae > Paenibacillus > Paenibacillus sp. J22FR21. Next base: position 332,552 of record NZ_JBWDNJ010000005.1, on the reverse strand, counting down.
ATTACCGTTCCCCGGAGGCGATTATGCTCAGTTTTGACCAGAAGCTTTCGATTTTGGAGTCCTTTCCTGAGCTCAAGCGGAAGGACGTGTCACTCGGCCGTGTGAATTATCAGTATGATGAAAGCCTGTTCGATAAGAAAAATGTGGCGTTCCACCTGCACCCGAATGGAAATGGGTTCGTGTATGCCGGACATTTGCGTGGCTATGATACGGATGAGAAGGGGTTTGTGAACGTCCGCGGCTATGAAGCCGATGCGTTCCGTCAGTTGGTAGAGGAGTCGATTCGCTCTCTATCCTACCGTGCGCCGGAGCCGACATCGAAGAGCGCCAAGGCAGCTGCTGCCCCGCGCGGTGAGGTACATGCCTCGACGTGGTTCGGACCCGAGAAGCAGTCGCTGATTCTGAAGCATGAGGATGACCTGTGGTACGTGTATGCCGGACCGAACCTCGAAATGGTGCTCGAAACCTATGAAGAGGCTGAACAATATCTACAGGAAGAAGGCTTCTTCCTGCTATAATTGTCGCAATGAGAACCGTCAGCTGTGGAGGCTGACGGTTTTTAATTTTTATTGCGCGCGCTGACTATGAGCGACGCAGCTCGCGGCGCGGCATGCGGAATTTCGGCGATACGCCTGATCCGAAGGGGAGGCGTATTGGGGGCATGAGCAACCGGATGGCGATGCAGAATTTGGCGTGCGAGGTAGCGGCGTGCGATCGTTTTATTTTTGTGAAGTGGTCCTTCGCTATTTACATAAAGGAAGCCATTCGACTACGATCAGGGTAATGGAAATGGGGGAGATTCTATGTCGTCATCGACAATACGTGCAATTGTATTTGATTTCGACGGTACGCTGGTGGATACGGAATCCTGCGAGTATGACGCGTTTTGCAAGATTTATGAGGAGCACGGGCAGGTGCTCGAGCTGGAGAAATGGGCACTCTGCGTAGGAACAATAGGTGGACCATTCAATCCATATGATGATTTGCAGGAGCTTACGGGGAAGGCGCTTGATAAGACTGCGCTTAAGGAGCGCTTCAAAGTTCTGCATGACGAATCGCTTCGCGAAGTGAAACTCCGCCAAGGTGTTCTGGAGCTCCTGGAGGAAGCGAAGCAGCTCGGGCTGCGGATCGGTCTTGCTTCGAGCTCCGATCGGAGATGGATCGACAGGCATCTGAGGGAGCAGGGCATCGCTGATTATTTCGAGGCGATTTATACAAGAGACGATGTCGAGCTTGTGAAGCCTGATCCGGCGCTTTACCGGTTGGCCGTTGTGGCGCTTGGCGTACAGCCGTTTGAAGCTGTAGCGGTGGAGGATTCCCTGAACGGACTGAAGGCAGCAAAAGCTGCAGGGCTGAAGGCCATCGCGGTTCCGAATCCGATCACCTCGCACATGGATTTATCCCAGGCGGATATTCAGATTACAGGCTATGAGAATGAGACATTGGCGGGCCTTCTGGCACAGCTCCAAGCAGCAGCAAACTGAATAAATGCACAAGATTGAAACAGAGCCTTCCCAATCAGGGAAGGCTCTTTTATTTTCTCTTTAAAACCAGCGAGAATGCATATTATATAACAATTAAAATATGTATTAAAATAATTATTGAAATATGTAATAACCCAATCTATAATGAAGAAGTTGATAGCGCTTTCTAACAAGAATTGATGATCACATGGGGCCATTTGGTTTCAAGCAGCAGACATCACACAGGGGGGTAACAATATGAAAAGAAAGTTGAAGCAAGGCTTGGTTGTATCACTTTCAATCGCGACGACAATTGCATGCGCGCAATTTGCATCAGCGGACAAGTCTTCTACAGAAGCGATCCCGGCATGGGCATCATCTGAAATTAGCACATGGAAGACGCTTGGGCTGATCAAAGGGAATGATGACGGCACAATTAGTCCTAACCGTGCAGTTACGAAATCGGAGTTCGTTACCATGCTGAACCGGGTGTTCAACTTCTCCAAACAAAGCAACCAAACATTCAGTGATGTTCCTGCTTCTGCTTGGTACGCATCCGAAATTGCCAAAGCTCACGCAGCGGGCATCATTACCGGTGATCCAAGCGGCAAGATGGCTCCGCTAGAGAATCTCTCCAGAGAGAAAGCAGCACTTATTCTAAGCCGCTTATTCGAGGTTTCGGCTACAGCCGGCGCTGCCGGGTTTAAAGATGACAATCAAGTATCGCAATGGGCGAAGGATGCTGTCCATGCAATGAAAGCCGCAGGCTACATTGCAGGTACTCCGGAAGGACTCTTCCAACCGACTAAACAGCTTACACGCGCAGAAGCGATTAAGATGATTAACAATATCATGGGTACATTGGTAGCGGATGCGGACAAGCATTCGGACATTACAGGGAAGAACCTTGTTGTAAACACAGCTGGCGGCACCTTGTCAGGAGTTACGCTATCCGGCAATTTGTACATCACGCCAGGCGTTGGCGAAGGTAACCTCACCATCGAGAATGCCAAGATTGCGGGCACGATTTACGTACTTGGCGGCGGCGTGCATAGCGTCGAGCTTAACAACACGCAGGCAGGAAGCATTGTGATTAATAAAGAAGACGCAGCGGTTCGCGTCGTATTGAACGGTACTTCATCATCGACTAATGGCATTAGTATTCTCTCCGATGGTCGTGTTGAGAATACAACGGGCACAGCAGCTAATGTTACGGTTGCCGCAGGCACAAACAACAACGTTACACTGGTTGGTAAATTTGGCGATGTAACGGTCATTTCGGATACCAATGTGGGTATGGAATCGGCAACGGTAACCAACTTCTCCATCGCGAACACGGCGGCAGGGAGCACAGTAACACTCGATGCCGGCACGAAGGTTGAGAAGCTGAGCGTTGACGGTGCTGCCGAAGTGAAGGGTACAGGTAAGATTGCTGACGCAACGATTAACGCAAACGGCGTAAAGCTTGAGACTGCTCCGGAGAAAGTTACGGTTAAAGCGGACAGCGCTACAATTGGCGGCAAAGAAGTTAAAGGCGGCACGGCGCCAATTGAAGGCGGAGGTGGCGTAATTGGCGGCGGAGGCGGCACTAACGACGCGGACGTAAAGCAATTTACCTACGACTACGTGACAACGAAATTCGCTGATAACGGAGCACGCGGATATGTGAAGCTTTATCTTCAGCTAATGCAGGACCCGACGTATGATAAAACGGCCAATCCGGCAGCCAATGCGCTTCCGAACTTGGTGAATGCCGGTAACTACGTAAACGCGGATCTGGATATTAAGCCATCGATTTTTGCGGCGCTTCGCGGTGTTAATACTTCGGTTCTGAAAGAAGCAAGAGATTACTTGTGGCTCGGAACGGATTCCGGTGTTACCCGTGTGGACCTGGCGACCAATGAAATGGTTACCTACACGAAGGACAGCGGTGATCTGGCGGATAACAAAGTACTGCTATTGGTTGACGATGGCAAAACAGGTGTTTATGCAGTTACGGTAGACGGCGTATCACACATCATGGAATAGAAGAGGGGGAAATTAGACATGTCCAAACTTAAGAAACGTTCTAAAGTTCTTTCCGGCGTACTCGCCGCATCGATGTTGTTATCGCTGCCGGTTACCAATGTCTTCGCAGCAGATGCTCCTGCATCGGCAGTTAACTATTCACCGGTTCAGCTGCAAGCTTATCCGACTAAACAAGTGGTGTACTACACAACTGCCAATATTCCTAGCGGCCTTACTTGGGTAACTACCAAAACAGATCTGGTGTTCATTCCTTCCGGCAATCAGGCTGATGTCAATGTCGCGATCAAGGATGCAGACGGCGTATTCTGGATCGGTACGCAAAATGGTCTTCAGCGTGTTGATTTCACTGAAAAAGATGCACGTGACGTTGTGCAATACATGGCGGGCGCTCGTTACCTCTACGGCGCAGACGATAACGTTACGGGTCTTGCAAGCGATGGCGCAGGCGGAGTTTGGGTGCGAAATGCTATTGGTGCTACCCATATCACAATGCCGAAGAAGACGCTGCAAGAGAAATCGGCGATTTACGAGAAAATTACCAGTGACGTTCATACCAGACGCGGCATGGTCACTGGCACAACGGTTACGTTCACGGATGAAGGAAAGAACTATGTGGACTATAACTCCCCGACAGGTAAGTTTACTTCCACACCGTCAACTAGCGACAATGACGGCCTGTGGACAGCTATGTATGCCATGGGTGAAATATTCCGTTATCAAACGTTGAAAACGGAATATGCGAATCCGACTTTAGAGCAGCAAGCGGAAATCGATGTCGCTAAAGCGGCAGCGCTGAAAGCTACGAAAGCCGTACTTCTGCTGGATTATGTATCGGGACGCGGCAATGGATTCCCTGCTCGTTCGTACATGCTGACAAGCGAAGCAGGCGCGAAGACTTCTGACAATACAGATTATGGCTTCCAAAACACGAATGGCTTCTGGTTCCATTCCATTATGGATGGCTCCCCGAATCCGAATGCCATTGTTCCTAGTATGATTCAAGAAGGTAAAGAGCCAATTGGCTATTCCATCGTTCGCGTGACGAAGGATGCGATGGTCAAGAAGGGCGACACATTATTCCCATCTGGTGGTCATGGCGTACTCAATTATAATGGTGTCGGTTTGAGCCCGGATTCTATCCAAGCGTTAAACGCAGGCAGAACAGGTCTTCCGAAGCTCGGTACAGATCTGAAAACTCTCGTTGATACCTTTGAAGATGGCGATTACGAAGCACCGGTGTATCAAGTCATGCCCGTTATCACACAAAAGATAAAAGAGGAAACTGATCTCGGCAACACGGTAGACAAGAAGTATAAGGATGGGGATCAAAGCACATCTGCAGCTGATAAACCGTTGTTCCAATTGACAGTACCGATTTATGAGAAAATCCCGCAATTCTTTAACGACCTATTCCCGGAATCAGTAATCAAAGACGGCTATATCGATCAGAACCAGATCGTGTATAAAGCTGATACTTCTTCCGATGAAGTAGACGGTCACTATGCTCTGTTTATGACCGCATACAAATATTTGTGTGACGATGAGAGCGATGCGGACCTGGCTGAATTGAAAGATTATATTGCCGAAGCTACGGACCGTATGACGAACCTAATCATCGAGAACGAAAACTACTACATTAAAGATGCAACAGGCAAATCGACGCAATGGTCGAGATGGTCGTCCAAATACTTTAATGACAGCCTTTCGGTTATGGAAGGTCAGCAGCTATGGAACGCAAACGTAGGCGTAGACGACAAAGGTAACGATGCACTTTCGTACGGCTATGAAGATGGTCCGTTGAACGCGCTTGAAGTTATGGCTGCCTTCAAAACCGCTGCTTACGTTACAAAAGAGAACTACCCGGAAGATGCAGCGAAATTCGAAGCCGCATACGAGAAAGCCTTTGATGGCGATTACAGCAAAGAAGATGAATTTGAGAACGGTAAAGGCTATATCGCTATGGCATTGGATTACATCAAGCGTCGCGTTGTACGTCAAGCGACCACCGCTTATGACATTCTTGGTCAGAAGGTGGCAACAAGAGAACAAGTAGCCCCAGAAGATGGTTACGGTGATGCTGAAAGCTCAGATGAATACTCCAATATCAATGCGACTATTCACAATGACTGGACGCAATACATCAACTATTCCGACGAGGAGCTTGGCTGGTTCCCGGTTTATCAGCTGGTTGTTCTTGAGAAAGATAAAACCAGATATGACCTAATCGTAGCTGCCTTCGATCAATGGTTCGAGAACGAGAAGCGTGAAGAGAATCCATTCTACACATTCTTGTATCAGCTTGCGCATCCGGAGAAATCGGACGTGGATCTGGACTCTGCGGTTAGATTCCTCTACCGTATGCCGGAATACCGATTCGTGTTTACCGCGCGGTATGACCGTCAGGATGTGTTCTTCATTGAACCTGGTAATCGTGAAACGAAAGCGAACAATCAGACGAACTATGCACTTCCTACGGATGAGCGCAGAATTACGAAGGACAACAGCAACCCATTCTTTGTTGAAACACCTTATGCAGCTAATGAAAACTTCAATTACAAGAAGAATAACATGGAAGACGGTACACCGTTCACCCTTCCATACTGGCTCGGCCGCTACTACGGCATGATCAAAGAAGCTCAAAACTAAGACAAGCTAGAATGACCGGCCATAGAAGGGGATCAACTTGATCCCCTTCTCCATGGCTATGGCAGGAGAGAAATGGGATGGAGAATCGGAAGCTATTTCTGGGCATTGATGGTGGCGGAACGCGTACGACGGCGATCGTGTCCGATGATTCGGGCCGGATTCTGGCTGGCGCTACCGGACATTCCATCAATTATTATTCGGTTGGTATGGAACAAGCCCGTACGAACTGTGCGGCAATCATGAAGCAATTGCAAGCTGAGTATGGATTTGCGGAATACGATACTGCTTTTATAGGCATGTCGGCACTCGATCAAGAAGCAAGCGAGGAAGCGACGTTAGCATTTGCATCACCGATTATTCAAGCACAATCGATATACATGCACAGCGATTCGTATATCGCACTTATGGCGTTAACACTCGGCAACCCGGGAGGGCTGATTATCAGCGGCACCGGCTCAATGGCAGTTGCGATGCTGTCAAGCGGCGAGTTAAGCATTGTCGGAGGCTGGGGTTATCGACTTGGCGATGAAGGCAGCGCCCATGATATTGCCATGAACGGCATTAAAGCAGCCATTGCGAGTTATGAGCAACTCGGCGAAGAGACATACTTATCTCAACAGGTATTGGATTATTTTTCAATCGCGCATATGCGCGAATTAATCGACGTGTATTATAATCCCCGCATGGAACGCCATCTGATAGCAGGGTTTGCAACAGAAGTGGCCAAATGCGCGGAGCAAGGCGATAAGGTTGCGAGGCAAGTGATTGATCAAGCCGTTTATGACTTAGAGAAGCATGCGGACATGTTGGTGAAAAAGCTCGGTAACTTCGAAGGTGTCAAGATCGGTGTGTACGGTGGCGTTTTTCAACACAACCGCTATATATATGAACAGCTTAAAGGCAAAATCGAGTTGAAGCATAGCCATGTGAAGGTTGACCTGCTAGGCTTCCCCCCGGAGATTGGAGCGATTATCTGCTGCTTTCAGCGAACGGGAACGATGCTCACGGAAGATATTTTACAGCAATTAGGCACTACTTATCCGCGGCGTTCTACCGAATCGGCATAAATCAGAGAGAGGGGAATTACGGTGACGGCAGCATTACGATATTTAGCACAGCTAGAAGAGCTCCTTGCTTCGGTCATGGATAAAGAAATCCATGCGATACGTGAGGCGGCCGGGAAAATCGCTCATGCCTTCACGAACGGGGGCCGGCTGCATCTATTCGGTACGGGGCATTCGCATATGATGGCGGAGGAGATGTTTTACCGTGCCGGCGGTTTGGCCAACGTGAACCCGATCTTTCTGGAGGGGCTCATGCTTCACTCCAATGCACTGCAGAGTACGGAGCTTGAACGACTGCCGGGACTTGCGCAAATCATATTCGACCAACAGCAAACCTGCGATGGCGATGTACTGCTTATTGCATCCAATTCGGGACGCAATGCGGTCAATATCGAAATGGCTCTGATTGCCCGTGAACGGGGGCTGCATGTTGTGGCTTTGACTAGTCTGAAGCACTCCGAATCGGCAACGTCCAGACACAGCAGCGGTAAACTGCTTTACCAAGTATGCGATACCGTCATTGATAATCACGGCTCAATCGGTGATGCAAGCGTTGCGATCGACGGCTTCCCGCGCAGGGTTGCGCCAACGTCGACAGCAATTGGCGCTGCGATTGTCAATGCGATCGTGGCTGAGACGGTTGAGCTTATGGTGGAGGGTGGCTCGATGCCCGAGGTGTTTGCGAGCAGCAACGCGGATGGCGGAGACAGCATCAATCAAAGCCTAGTGCACAAGTACAGAGGGGTGATTCGAGCGTTATGAAACGGACTCTGCCAAGGACCATCACGATACAAGAAGCGACTGCGGTTAGTACGGCAGGCCGTGTGATCCAGAAGTGGTGCGAGCTGCATGAGAGCGAATGCCGGGTCACCGAAGAGCCGGCTGCGGCAGGAGAGCTCCGTATCGCGACCATCTCTGTGCATAACGAACGGTTCACTTATATCCGAGAGACGAGCACGTTGTCGGATGAAATTTTTCAGCTGGACATTCGCTCTGAGGGCGACGGCGATGGAAAGAATGTCGTCATTACCCATTCGGGGGAACGCTCCCTATGGTTTGCGCTCAACAAACTGCGTGTGCTCATGCAGGGCGATACGTTGACAAACGGCGTTATCTATGAGTATCCCTTGTTCCCGCTGCGCGGCATTATTGAAGGTTTCTATGGCGAGCCATGGGGGCAAGAGGAGCAGCGCCGAATGCTGCGGTTTATCTCATTATCCGGCATGAATACTTATTTCTACGGACCGAAGGATGATATCTATCATCGTGCTAAGTGGCGGGAGATGTATGACGCAGCATCCTACGAGCGGCTGAAACTGATATTCGCGGAAGCGAGTTCGCTATATCTTGATTTCTATTATTGCATTGGACCCGGCTTGTCGATGCGGTATTCCAGCAGTGAAGACCGTGCGCAGCTCATCTCCAAAATCAAACATATTCACGGTATCGGTATCCGGAAGTTCGGCCTGCTCTTCGATGATATTCCAAGCGAGCTGCAGCACGCGGAGGATCGGGAAGTCTACGAGGATCTCGTAGCTGCGCATATTGAGGTGACGCAGCAGGTGTACGCGGAACTCAAAGCTTTCGATCCTTCGATCCAACTGGTCGTCTGCCCGACTCAGTATCACGGCAAAGGCAATGAGTATTACGTATCGAAGCTTGGCCGGAATTTGGATCCGGGCATCGATATGTTCTGGACCGGACGGTACATTTGCTCCCGGGAAATAACGCTGCTTGAAGCTGCGACGTTCGTGCAGAACACCTACCATAAGCCGCTCTACTGGGACAACTATCCGGTCAACGATGTCGAAATGACCAATGAAATGCACATCGGACCTTACCGTGAGCGCGATCCGCATTTGTATCGTTTTACAAGAGGGATTATCGCTAACTGCATGGAGTATGCCGAAAGCAGTAAATTTGCAATTGCAACGATCGCGGATTATCTGTGGAATCCTGTGAGTTACGACCCGGAGAGTAGTTGGAAGCGTGCGGTACTGCAGATTGTGGGCGAGAAGGATTATAAGCCTTTTCTCGTATTTGCCGACAATGTGCTCTACTCCTGCTTGAACTTGCGAAATGCGCCGAGGCTGAACGAAGCAATCGAGCAGTTTTTATTCACGCATGATTTTGGCAGTCGCGAAGAGGCGTTTGAGCAAATAGATGCCTTTGTTGCGGAGCTGGGAGAGGCTGCGGCGCATCTGCTGCGCGGCATGGATAACGAGGCGGCCCACGATGAGATGGATCGTTGGATTCTGAAATTTGCAAATGGCAGCCAAATGCTGCAACTGGGTCTTGATTGTTTGAAGACGCCGAACCAGGTTTGCATGTCATCGTTTAAAAGTCAGTACGCTGCATTCAAGGCGGATCGGACGTATGTATTCGGCGATATCATTGATATTTTTGCTAACAAAGTGTTTGAAGAAGTCCGTGTTTAACTATCATATAGGGGGTCTCTTACGATGAAAAAAATGATGATGACGTTAAGTGCGGCAATGCTGGTTCTATCCGGTGCGGCAGGCTGCGGGAATGCGGATAACAAGGCTGCCAATGGCAATGAAGGCAATCAAGCAGCAAGTACGGAAGAGTTTACGCTTCGCATTGCAATGGGTTCTCCGGGCGAGAAGCTGATTGCGGTCTGGAACGAGCTTAAAGACGAGTATGAGGCGGCGCATCCGAATGTCACGGTTGATCTGAACTTCCAAGACGATGATATGTACCAAACGATTGGACTTCCGAACCTGCTGAACAGCGATAATGCGCCGGATATTTATTTTGAATGGGCCGGTCAGCGTCTGAAGATGCGCAATGACGAAGGCTACGCGGCAGATTTGACGGAAGCGGTTCAGCAAGAAGGCTTGAAGGATCGTTTCGTGGATTCGGATTACAACGGCATGAAGATCGATGACAAGGTATACATGATTCCAAGCAATGCAGACGTGACGAACGTCGTTTGGTATAACAAAGAAATCTTCAACAACTTGAAGCTAACCCCGCCGAAAACATGGGACGAGTTTATCGACGTGTCGAAGAAAATCAAAGCAGCCGACATTACGCCAATTGCCGTAGGCAACAAAGATCTGTGGGCAGGCGGCAACTGGATGGCGCATATGATCTCCCGCGTAGTAGGCGAGCAGGCATATGCGGACGCACTGACACTGAACAAGCCATTCAATTCGCCTGAATTCGTTAAGGCGCTTACCTATATTAAGGAACTGCGTGATAACGAGCTTGTGAACAAGAGCGCGAACGCGATTGCGGATAACGAAGCGGATACGCTGTTTATGAACGGACAAGCTGCTATGCACCCGATCGGCAGCTGGTTTGTATCGACTGCGATGGAAGAGGCGCCGGATTTCGAATATGACTTCTTCAATCTGCCTTCCATGCCGGGCGGCGCAGGGGATCAGTCCAGCGTGCTGGGCGTAGCAACAGGCTACATGATCAACAAGAAAACCGAGCATCTGCAAGCTGCGATTGATTTCATGAAGCTCTATGTATCCCCTGAAGCATCTGCGAAGCTGCTTGAGAACGGCATTACGCCGATGGCGAAAGGCTCAGTAGATCCTTCGAAGACCGATGCGCTTACTGTAAAGCTGAACGACATGCTGAAGAACGCGAGCGCGCTTGTATCGCCGCCGGATACGGGCTACAACCTGGAAATCGCGGATGCACTGAACTCCGCGACCTCCCAAGTGCTGGGTGGAGACAATACACCTGAAGCCGCGCTGGCGGAAGTGGATAAGAAAATTGCACATTTAAAGACGGACAAGAAGTAACTTTAATACACTTCGCCAAAATGTGGGATGCACTCGGAATTCGCGTTAAGCGATGCTCGGTGCATCCCTTTAAACAAACGAAACTCGAAATGAGGTCGCGGAACTTGAATAAGAAATGGCGTATTGCCCCGTATTTGTTTGTCGCCCCGGCTGTTCTGATGTTCGCCTTTGCGGTGCTGATCCCGATCGTCATGACCTTCTCCTTCAGCTTCTTCAAGTGGAAGGGATACGGCGAGATGAGCTTTGCCGGCTTTGATAACTACATTCGTGCTATTAAAGATCAGATCTACGTGATGTCGTACGTGCACATTTTCGAATATATCTTATTGACCATTGTGCTGGAAATTGTGGTTGGACTGGCGCTGGCCGGGCTGATTACGATGAATTTCCGCGGTACCGGATTGTTCCGCGTTGCTTTCTTCACGCCGATGATGCTCCCGATGGTTATCGTTTCGTACCTCTGGGCGTTCGTGTATAACGCCGATTTCGGATTGATCAACTCGCTGCTTCACTCCCTGGGGCTGGACAGCCTGCAGCATGTGTGGCTGGGCGAGAGCAAGACGGCTATGATCGCGGTATCAGTCGTCTCCGGATGGGTCTCCGCAGGCTTCTACATGACGATCTTCTATGCCGGGATCCAGCGTATTCCGAAGGAAGTGTACGAGGCTGCGCATTTGGATGGAGCAACGGAATGGCAGGTCTTCTTCCGTATCAAGATTCCAATGATCATGGATCTGATTGAAGTAGGTCTCCTGCTTTGTATCTTAGGCGGCTTCCAAGCCTTTGACTTGTTCTACGTCATGACAAACGGCGGACCAAACAACAAAACCGAAATCGTAACGACCTACCTAGTCAAAGTGGTGTTCAAGAACGGCGATGTCGGTTATGGCTCCGCGCTTGCTGTCCTGATGACGATTGTCATTACACTGATTGGGATTCTGTTCAACAAACTAAAGCCGAAGGATGCAGGGAAGCTGGAATATTAGGCGTGAAAAGGAGATTGTCCCATGAGTGCTACCGTATACAAAAGCAAACCAAGCTTTGTGAATAAACTATCATCCGCCGGCTATTATATCGGCATGTCCTTGTTGTCGCTCCTATTCTTCTATCCGATGTACTGGATGATTATTTCGTCCTTCAAGTCCAACAGACAGATTTTCTCCTCACCATTCTCGTTCCCGGAGAAGATTGATTTGAACAACTGGGTGCAAGCTTGGAAGGTCGGCAAGATGAACGTGTACGCGCTCAACAGCCTGATTACGACATCCGTAACCGTCGTCTTCATTCTTGTCCTCGCCGCGCTGGCTGCTTTCGCATTCAGCAAGCTGGAGTTTAAGGGCAGCAAATTGTTATTGGCGATGTTCGTACTCGGGTTGTTCATGCCGCTGCAATCCTATTTTATCGCGCAAAACTATATTTTCGAATATTTGAACCTGAAGGATACCCGCTTTGCCCTCATTATTCCATACATTGCGATGGGCTTGCCGCTTGCGGTATTTCTGCTCAAGGCGCACAACGACTCGCTTCCGAAAGAGCTGTTAGAGTCCTCGCGCATGGATGGCGCAACCGATTTTACGATCTTCTCGCGTGTCATGGTACCGCTCATGATGCCGGGCTTGTCCAGCGTAGCGATCTTCTCGGCGCTCAATTCCTGGAACGAGTTTCTGCTTGCGCTCTTGTATATTCAGAACGATAAACTGAAGACCATCCCGACAGGCTTGCTCGCCTTCTCCAGCCGTTACATTACGAACTATCACTTGCTGTTCTCCGCGCTTTCGATCGTGACGATCCCGATGATTCTGGTCTATGTGCTGTTCCACCGTCACATCGTAAGCGGTTTAACGGAAGGTTCACTCAAGTAGAATGTAGTGGTAGAATATAGGAGTATAAACATTGATTATTTAACCGATAGAGAGTGTGGTCCTATTGAAGAAGCAGTTGGTTAATATTAACTCGGTCAAAATTCAGAACCGTAAGCTGGTATTCGAGGAATTAATTCATAGCGATCTTACAACTCGTCTGGAGCTTGCTCGTAAAACAAACCTAAGCGCCGCTACGGTTTCTTCGATTGTGGAGGATTTCGTGAACGTCGGTATAACCGATGAAACGAAGGATGAGAAAAGCACAGTCGGCAGGAAACCGAACCTGCTTCGGTTCTTGCCCGGTCAGAAGCAGATGCTCGTCATCGACTTCACATCGATTCATTTTCATTATGTGATTAAGGATTTATCGCTTGTTACCTTAAGCTCTTATTCGTACACGTATCAGAATGAGCTGACGTATATTCAAAATATTGAGCAGTTTTGCAAAGACATACTTGGCACGATTGAGCAGCTGCAGAAGGAGAATGAGCTGATTGGCATAGGAGTCTCCACTCCCGGACCGTACAACCAAGAGAAGGATTTGGTTGTGAACTGTCTCATCCCGGCATTTGGAGAAGTGAACCTGCATCACGTGCTCACGAAATTTCTGCCGGAGTTTCCGATTATTATCGACCACGATGTGAAGCTGGCCGCGATGGCCGAGCTGCAGCGGGTGCCGGACCCTGCTTCTAAATCGATTTTCTTTATTTATTTGGGTGAAGGCGTCGGTGGGGCGAGTGCGGCTTGGAACGAAATCTCGGAGGGTGCCAACCACCTTGCCGGTGAAATCGGACAGATCGTCATTGCGCATGGAAGCGGACAGAACCTGGAGCAAATGATTTCGTGGAATGAATTTGTTCGCCGCATTGAAGAGCAGGATGAGCTTGCGGGCGCTACACGTTCGAAGAGCTATGTGGAGCGGTTTCAAGGGGGAGATCCCATTGTTGCCAAGGAATTAATCCGTGTTGCAGACTGCTTGGCTACAGCTTTCAACAATATCGCATGGCTGTTCGATCCACATATGATTATTATCGCAGGACAGTACAATGCGTTCGGCGAACCGTTTATTGCGTTAATCTCGGAGCGGCTTAAGGATCGGCTGCATAAAGACATATACGATAATTTGAAATTGACTTTCTCGAATTATGAGGAGAAGAGTACGCTCGTCGGAGCGGCGATTGCCGTTAGAGATCGCTGGATTGACAATCTATAAGAGTGAAGGGAACAAAGCCTGCATGAGAACAGCGATAATTCTGGCCGCCGGAGCGGGTACGAAAATGTGGCCCTACGCCGAAATTCGGCCAAAGGCGATGATCCCGGTTGCAACGAAGCCGCTCATCGCGCATCAAGTGGAGTCACTCAAGGCGCTTGGTTATAGCAAAGTCATCATCGTCGGAGGCAAGCTGCACGGCCAGATCCGCAACTACTTCCGGGAGCATGGTCCCAGCTCGTGTGCAAACGAAGGAATGGACATTATCGTCGTTAACGATGAGAAGGCGCAAGGAACGGCGTTCTCACTATGTGCTGCTCGCAGCGCATGCGGGGATGAGGATATCCTCGTCATGTACGGTGATACACTGGTGGATCAAGCGGATCTTGGCCGACTTGCCGCCTCGTTCGAACAGCGATCCGGAAACGAGATAGCCGCTGCGCTGGTGCATCCGCTGGGGCAACAGCCTTCCTCGGACTGGATCTGCTGCAGACTGAAGAACGACAGCGTTGACCATATTATGGGGCATCCGCGCGACGACTACAGCCACCGCTTCTGTGCATTTGCATTCAGCAAGGATTTCTGGGCTTATGCCAGCGCCAGCTCCGGTTTGTTTACAAGCGTACAGGTCGGCATGATGCCGCCGCTTGAGGGACATTTGGAAATGTCGTTGCTGGATTGCATGAATGACGGTTATGCGGTTCGTGCGGTGGAGACAATCGGTGAATTCGTCGATCTGGACAAACCATGGCATATTCTGCTTGCCAATGAAATCGTGGCTCGCCGTGAGTGTGCGAAGCTGACCGGCCATGTGCTCGCCGAAGGCGCTTCGATTGATCCGAGCGCTTCGATCGAAGGTTTCGTAAAGCTTGGCGTAGGCAGCAAAATCGGCCGTAATGTCATTATCGAAGGCAACGTGATTGTCGGGGATCATACGACAATCGAGAATGGCGCGATACTGAAAGGCAGCCATATGATCGGTAATGATACGTACATCGGCAATTATTGCTTTCTCTCCGAGGGTACGACAGTGGGCAATCACTGCGTGGTTAATCATTGCGCAGAGCTCGACGGCGTTATCTTCGATACGGTGTACTTGTATCATTACATGGAGTTCTACGGTGTAATCGGCACCTCTACTGATCTTGGTGCGGCTACCGTCTGCGGCACGCTGCGTTTCGACGATGGGAACACCTCGCATCGTATCAAAGGTCGCAGAGAAACACCTCGCGAGCACAGCAATGCGATTTATTTAGGCGACTTTGTCCGCACCGGCGTGAATGCGATTCTGATGCCGGGTGTGAAGGTCGGGATCTATAGCGTTGTCGGATCAGGCGTCATTCTAGAGGAAGATGTGCCGAATCGCAGCTTGCTCTATGTGAAGCAGGACCTCGTGCGCAAAGAATGGGGTCCAGCTAAATACGGCTGGTAGAGAAGCCTAAATAGGTATAAATGCAAACAACCTGATCACGGCATGTGCCGAAATCAGGTTGTTTATTTCGTTTAAGTGCAGCTTATTCCGTTGGCAGTTTTCTGCGCAGCTGTTCCATTTGCTCATTGATCAGCGCATCCTTAGCAGGTATGCCTGTTGTACCCGCAGCAGGTGATGCACCGTAAGAATCGCTGTAGCCCGCGCCGTATGGTTGGCGGGACATGGCCACATGGGCTTCCCATTGCGCGATTTTCTCTTCAATCCGTTGGAAGCCGCGTGAAGCGGATCCGCCTTCCAGGCTGGCACGGCCAACGCTGAAGCTCGGCATACCGGAGCGGGACTTCGCTGCTGTTTGTTGAATGCGTGCAAGCAGCTCTTCACGTTTCTTGAGCAGCAGAGGGAGCTCTGCACGGGCTTTCTCCAGCCGCTGTGTCAGCTCAGCGATTGTTAGCTTCGCCTTCTCGATCCACTGCGAATATTCCTGTACCTTATCGGTGTAATGCAGCTTCGCGGTTAGTGCCTCGCGCGCCGTTGCTTCATTGCCGGCTCTCATGGCATCCAGCGCTTTGGTTTCGCTGTGTTCTGCCATTACAGCAGCTTCGCTCGCTTGCTGCTGCAGCCCTTTAATCATGGCTTCTTGTTTAAACAACTCTTGCTGTGCATTGGCGATCTCATCCTGCATGCCGCGTACATATTGGTTGAGCATCATGGACGGATCTTCCAGCTTGTCGAGCAATTCGTTGGCAGCTGCCTGTGTAATGTTGAAAATTCGGTTTAACAATCCCATTGTTGAACATCTCCTAGTTTTGGTTTTTTATGAATTAGGCGTGAAAACGGAAGTGGCTGTCCGGGGACAATACCTCGAATGGCGCTTTCGGTACAAGCAAACTTGCGATAATATACACAAGCAGTGTGGTACCGAGGCTAAACACGCCGGATACGATCAGAACAAGTCGGATGATGGTCGGGTCAACGCCGAGCCAATCGCCAATCCCACCGGATAGCCCCGTTAATTTGCGGTTCAAAGTGGAACGGTAAAGCTTCTTCATGCGAAACATCTCCTTTAGGTTTGTGTTTGTTATAGTGGTGAAGTGATTGCCGTCTATTGTGAAGTGATGTGTTGTGCTGGCGTGTGGTGATGTCGTTTAACTGATATCCTTAGTTTAAAAGAGGACGGCCTTCCTCGAAACCGTCTGGCGGCTGTTCTTGATGCTGGCCTTAAGGCGGGGGACGCCTCCGACCTTAGACTGCTGAGACGACAAATAAGCACTCCTCATCCAGCTCGGCGCAAGGCCGAAACTGCAATCAGAGTGCTAATCATCATCTTAATGCCGCCATTACAGCATCGGCGATGCTAAGGCAGCAGTTTAACGACATTAAAATTATCTTCGATTAACAACCAGTTCTGCGGGAAGCTAAGACCGAGCTTCCAATAACTAATGCCGCGCAGATTAAGTTGTTTCAGCAGGTTGAATTTCGCTTGAATAGAACGGGCATCCTCAAACCATACCTTATGCTCCTTGCCATTCGCATCCCAATAAGAGAAATTCGGCGCCTGAGCGGTGTTGTCGTATAAGATTTCAGCATTGTATTGTCGCGCGAGAGCGATAGCCGCTTGCGGACTGATGGCCCTGGCATAGGCGCCGCCTGCCACATAAGGCAGTGTCCAGTCATAGCCGTACAAATTTTGCCCCATGACGATTTTGTTCGCCGGAATTTCCGTGAGGGCGTACTCCAGCACCGTTCGAACCGGGCCGATCGGTGAGACGGGCATTGGCGGTCCACCGCTGTAGCCCCACTCATAGGTCATGATAATGACAAAATCGGCGATCTCCCCGTGAGCTTTATAATCATGGGCGGAATACCATGCGCCTTGCTGGGTAGCGCTTGTTTTGGGAGCGAGCGCTGTGGACATGGTGAGTCCTGCCTTGTGGATCGGGACGACAGCTTTGCGCAGAAATCGGTTATAGGCTTCCTTATCTTCCGGGCGGAGATGCTCCAGATCGAAGTGGATGTCCTTGAAATTCAGGCGTTTCGCTGTGTCCAAAATGTTGGCAATCAGTTTATCCTGCAGCGCTTTATCGTTTAGAATGAGCTCGCCGAGCTCAGCGCTGAACTGATCGCCTTCCAAGTTGGTGATCGTCATCATCATCGCTGTTCGATGACGCCGGGCAATGGATTCGAGATCACCGAGCGGAGGCAGGGCGATTGTACCGTCACGTTGGATGCGGAAGCTTGATGGTGCCAGATAGGTAAGATGCGGAGACGCACTTCTGGCTGCCTCTGTCAATGCAGGGGAGACCGTGGTCCCTCGTGGATCAATGTAAGCGTTGATAACGGCGTTGCGTCTTGGAATTGGCGGGATATAGAGGCGATGGCCTACCTTTAATGGACTATTGATCCCGATATCGTTAATTGAAGCGAGCGTGGCCGCCGTAGTACCGAATTTACTCGCGATTGTAGTTAGTGTGTCCCCCGGAAGCACCCAATAATATTGCCCGACAATCGGAATGACAAGTGCCTGTCCGATAACCAGCGTATCGTTAGGCGAAATCTCATTAGCGGAAGTGATATCAGAAACGGGTATCCCGTACGCCTGTGACAGTCGGTAAAGTGTTTGTCCCGCCTGCACGACATGAATTTGCATTGTTTCCCCTCCTCAAGTTCAACGCTAAGAAAGCAGATGCCGGAACTCTCCTCTTACAATGCTATTCCATTCTAATGCCGCGCATGTCAGGAGTGCAGTCGTTATTTGGCCGGAATTTCGGTGTTCGTTGCGCGGATGATTTCGGAAATGCGATTTTCAAAAGTACTGACTCGCTGTTTCTGCTCCACAATGGTGCGAGAAATGGATACGAGCGTGGTCAGCGATTGCAGCGTACCTTCATAGGAGTTTGCTTTTATCGTCTCGTTCATGGTTTTGACGACGGGTGATATGTTCTTCTTCATGCCGGAAATAACCGATTGGACCGATGTAATCTGGCTGCGCAGCGGGTCTGTTTCGGCGAGTTTCGCACGCAAATGCTTGATCGTGGCAGAAGTGGCAGCCTTTGCATTCTTAAGCAGTTCTTCTTTGATACGAATTTCAGTGCGGGCCAGTTGGGTGGAGGGCTTCAGCAGATCCGCTTGAATTTGGAGTAAGGCAGCCAAACTCTTCAGTTTGAGGAATTTGGCGTCTTTAATTTGCGTATTTAACGACGTGTACATTGCGAAGAGCGGTTTATATCGTTCTTTGGTCTGAGCTACGTCCTGCGTAAGCTTGGTGATCTTCGCTGCATCGATCTGGGTGATTCGCGCGCGCAGCGCGGTCATTGCATTGCCATTGTAATAGTGAAGGGAAGCGATTGCTGTATCGAGTGTGTCCTCCCTCTGCTGGAGAGTCGTTAGGCTCAGCAATTGAGCGGTGAGATTCTGCCTCATGGCATAATTGGCGGTGGATATTTGCTTGGATAGCTTGGTTTGGGCAGATTCGGTCAGCTTCACGGATGACGCGGAGACGGCGGAAGGCATGGAGATCAATAGTGCGAGCAGAGCAAGTAATACGGCTGAAATCGGCTTTCTCATCATAGAATGTAGCATAGTGATAAGCTCCTCCTTGGACGGGTTCCCCTTGTAAACGCAAAAACACCCGCAAGAAAGGCAAGATTGCCTTTGCTTACGGGTGCTTCCAACGTAAGAGAACTTATTTTGTTTATTTTGTAAAATGTATCCTATCCGCCAAAAAAAGTCAATGGGATTGTACAGTCGACGATTGCTGGATTTTACTGGTTTAAGCTATAATGGAATAACAGATTCAAAGCCTGAAGTTTTCGCCCTGCTAGACCCGAACGGATAGACCAATCCAAGAGTTCAGGAGGCTGTGACGATGAGTGAACAGAAGGATCGTGAGCTGATTTTCGTATTTACGGGACCGGATGGCTCCGGACGCAAGACAGTAGCAGATAGTGTAGGCACAACGCTCGGTATTACCAAAGTAATCTCGTATGCGACACGCAGACCGCGTCCGGGTGAAGTGAACGGTCAGGATTACCACTTCATCACCCCTGAGCTGTATGATCAGTTCGATGCCGACGGCGATTTTATTGAAAGCGTTACCGTCAATGGGAATCGCTACGGGTTACGGGGCAAAGACATTGCGTATAGTTTGAAGAAAGGCGGCAGCATCTATCTGATTCTGAATCATGAAGGTGCTCATGCGCTTAAGGATATGTACGGGGAACAGGTAGTGCGGCTGTTCATTTATGCAGATCGGCGTACCGTTCAGGAAAGGCAAACCCAAGAGGGAATAGACCCCGATATTATAAAATCTAATTTGGATCAATATGAAACGGCTATCCGCTATCAATCACGGTGCGAGCACGCTTTCGAGAATTATGACCTCGCGCATACCGTATTTGAAATCTCCAATGCGCTCGAGAGTTATCTGGAGCGGAATTTGGAAGAGCGCGACTAAGGATGATACCTAAATAAACCCGCCCCTTGAAAGGGCGGGTTTTCGTTCGTTTCGTTACCCCATCCGGGAGCGATAAGTCGTTGGCGCCGTATCCGTAAGTTTCTTGAACAGGCGAGAAAAGTAGAACGTATCGGTATAGCCCAGGAGCGACGAGATTTCCATGACGGTTTTGTCGGTGTTCAGGAGCAGCTTCTTGGCCTCCGCTACTTTGAGCCGGTGAACAAATTCGCCAAGCGGATAACCCGTATAGTCGTGCACGATTCGTCTTAACGTCGGAATCGAGATATGATGTCGTGCAGCGAGTGCCGTGCTGTCGAGCGGCTGGTAGACCGTGCCGGCCAAGTCGTCCAGCAGGTTATGCACGAATAAGGCACGGCTGCTCGTCTGCGTCTGATTGAAGCGCAGCGACATATCGAAGAGCAGCGATTCCAGCGCGAGTGCGGCACGATCTTGATTGGCGGGAACGGCGCTGTCCATGAGCTGGAAGATGAGCTCGATTTTACTTAGGAAGCTCTCGTCCGTACCGACGAATTTCACGAGCTCGGGATGCTCGTACCAGTTCGCAAGCCATTCTTCGACACGTTCGCCCTCGAGTGCAAAATAATACTCGTCCCAGCAGCCATCCGTCTCCGGTCCGTATTGAAACACGGCGCCGGGGTACAAGCAGAAGAGCGATCCGGCCTCGACAACTTGCCGATCCTCAGCGTCCGTTTGGTAGTATCCTCGACCTGCTCCGATATATACGAATGACCAACGATCAAATTCAGCGTTTTCCCGCCTGGAAGTGCGTCCGGGCAAATGACCGGCATTCGTGATCATCAGCGATTTCACCCGCAGCTTCTTCACATCAACCATGCAGTCGAACAGGCGCATTGGAAGCGGACTGATCATATTGTCCATGTAGGTTGGCATGGTGTGCATTCTCCCATCCTTCATCACAAGGTAAACTCATTATAAACGGAAACGATTACAGAAGCGAAAGGTTGATCAAATCATGACAACGACGGCGAAGAAGTTAAACATAGGAGTAATTGGTGCGGGTTCGATTTCCGGTGCCCATCTGGGGGCTTACGCTTCCAATAGCGATGCTGTCCTTGTAGCGATTTGCGATAAGAACGAAGCGCGCGCTCAAGCGGCGGCAGATAAGTATGGGGCTTCCAAAATTTACACGGATTATCATGAGCTGCTTGCTGATCCCGGCATTGATGCGGTAAGTATCTGTACATGGAATAACACGCATGCTGAAATTACGATTGCTGCGCTGGAAGCGGGCAAGCATGTGTTGTGCGAGAAGCCCCTTTGCAAAACAGTCGCGGAAGCAGAACGTGTTCAAGCGGCAGTCGAAGCAACAGGTAAATTGCTGCAGGTTGGTTTTGTACGTCGATATGCTTCGAGCATTGAGGTTCTGAAACGATTTATCGATGCCGGCGATCTTGGCGAAATCTATTATGCAAAAGCAACATGCCTGCGCAGGCTCGGCAATCCGGGCGGCTGGTTCTCCGATATTGAACGCTCCGGCGGCGGTCCGCTGATCGATCTTGGCGTTCATATTATTGATATTTGCTGGTACCTCATGGGCAAACCGAAGGTGAAGTCCGTAAGCGGCAATACGTACCGTAAGCTTGGCAACCGTTCGCATATTAAGAATCTGGGCTTCTATCAAGCCGCGGATTATGATGCAGAGAAGAACGATGTAGAGGATTTGGCAAATGCAATTATCCGCTTCGAGAACGGCGCTTCCTTGATGGTGGATGTCAGCTTCACGCTGCATGCGCAGAAGGATGAGCTGTCTGTGAAGTTATATGGCGACCAAGGCGGAGCAGAAGTGGAGCCGGCGCTTGTTATCATGGGCGAGAAACACAACACGATCGTGAATACGACGCCGCAGGTGGATCACACTACGTTTGATTTCAACGATGCGTTCGGGCGTGAAATCGGACATTTCATCAACAGCTGCCTCGGTCGTACAGAGACGCTGAGCCCTGTGCAAGATGGCGTAGAAGTGACACGCATGCTGTGCGCAATCTATGAGTCGGCTGCAAAAGGAACCGAAATTCATTTTTAATCAGAAGGGTTGACACATACGATGACGATTCATTTATCCAATAAAATAGGCGTTATTGTGGACAGCTTCGGTATTGGCGTCCGCGAAGGATTGTTGAAGGCCAAAGAAGTCGGCGCAGAAGGCGTACAAATCTATGCGGTATCCGGTGAAATGGACCCTGCGAATATGGATGCATCTGCAAGACGTGAAATGCGTTCGTATATCGACGGACTAGGGCTGGATATCTCTGCGCTATGCGGCGATTTGGGTGGACATGGCTTCCAGGATGGGGCTGCCAATGCGGAGAAGGTCGAGCAGTCCAAGCGGATTCTTGATCTGGCTGTCGAGCTCGGCACCAACATCGTGACGACTCATATCGGTATTGTGCCTGACGATAAGAACGGTGCGATCTATGCGGCGATGCAGCAGGCGTGCGAAGAGCTTGGCCAGTATGCGAAGAGTTTGAATGCTTATTTTGCGATTGAGACAGGTCCGGAACCGGCTGCGCATTTGAAGAGCTTCCTCGATACGCTGAGCACGAACGGCGTTTCCGTCAACTTCGACCCGGCCAATATGGTCATGGTAACAGGTGATGATCCGGTACAAGGCGTGATTACGTTGAAGGATTACATCGTGCATACCCATGTGAAGGATGGCCGGAGACTGCGTGTCGTTGATCCGCGCCAGGTCTACGGGTTCCTTGGTTATCAGAAAATGACGCATGAGCATATTGCAGAGATGGCTGCCGGCGGATTGGATTTTGAAGAAGTTCCGCTTGGTGAGGGAACTGTTGATTTTGACGCTTATTTCGCTGCCCTGCAGTCCATTGGCTATACAGGTTATCTAACGATCGAACGTGAGGTCGGCGCGAAGCCGGAGCTGGATATTCGCAGAGCGGTGGAGTTTATTAAACAGTACCGATAGGGTGCTGATTGGAGGATATTTTAGGATGAAAATCGCGATTAGTGTATGGAGCTGCCATAAATATTTGTACGATGGTTCTTGGCAAAATGCGGACTTTATCGATTACGCTGCTTCGGTAGGCGCGCAAGGAGTCGAGCTGCTCAGCGTGTTCTGGAATAAGGAGAGCGACGTGCCTGCGGTTCACGAGGCTTTGGCTCGTACGGGCATTAAGCTGGCGTGTTTCGGGGCTTGCAATGATTTTGTGAAAACGACGGCTGAAGAGCGTGAAGTGCAGCTGCAGGATATCATCTTGGCTGTTGATATGGCAGTCGAGTTCGGCGCTGAGGTTGTTCGCGTGTTCGCGGGCGATCGCAAAGAAGGCATCAGCTACGAGCAGGCGAAAGGCTGGATCGTGGAAGGGCTGGCGCAAGGAGCTGCTTATGCAGAGAGCAAAGGCGTTGTGCTCTGCTTGGAGAACCACGGCATCTTCGCTGGTAAATCGGAGCAGGTGCAGGATATCATCACCCTGGTCGGTTCGCCGGCACTGCGCAGCACCTTCGACATGGGCAATTTCTTGCTCGTAGACGATGTGCCTGCGCAAGCATTCGAAGCGCTGCATCCGTTGATCCGTCACGTGCATGCCAAAGACTTCGCGCGCGTGGGCGAAGATCAGAAGGATGGCGTGTATCGCGCGCTTAGCGGTCTGCCGTTTGTCGGCTCCGTGCCGACCGAAGGCGACGTAGGAGTTGCCTCAATCGTCGGCAATCTTGCTGGCGTAGGCTACGACGGCTGGATGAGCGTCGAGTACGAAGGTCTGGAAGAGCAGAAGAGCGGCACAGCCAGAGCGGTAGAGAAGCTGTCGCAGGCTGTCGCAGCTGCAGCTGCAGCTGCGAAGTAGAATAGGACTCCGGGTTACCATGCGTGGTTGTGCATGGTGGCCCGGAGTTTTGTTGTTGTTGGTCGCACACCACTGCTACTCAACCCATATGGAACTATTCAACGACATCAATAATCGCGGCGTAGCTGCAATCGCCTTCCGACCATTTTCCGCCTGCGAGGAGAATGTATTGGCCCGGTTCAGATGGAAGGATGATCTTGCCATCTTGTTTCGTTAATGGCGTGAAATTCTGATTGACCCAAAGACCGCCCCATGTTTCGGTAGGCTCTGGTCCACTTAGAAAAGAAATCGTTAACGCTGCACGAGATTTAACAGTATAAACCTTCGAATCCCGCACCAGCATGTCGGGAGCTGGAGCGTCTGCGATGGCATTCTTCCATTGGTAGGAGCCCTTAATAAGTGGAATCTCCATTCGATCAACAACCATGACAGCATTAGGCGGTTCAGTCGAGTTCTCTTCCGAAATCGATGCTCCACCTCCTGTTGAGCAGCCGATAATAAACATGGACATAATCAGCAGGCAAACGACGAGCAAGCCCCGCGTTTTCTTCATCACACTCACCTCTATCCCTTTGACGCTCTATACCTGCTTATTGTTGCCACTCCATATCAGCGCATATAAAAAAGCCGCAACCCCCGCGCAGTTCAACAGCTCTGCGGGGATTACGGCTTCTTTACCATTCCATTAGTTGATCAGCTTTGCCTCACGCAGCAGGTTGTAAATAACGCTTGCCGCGGTTTCGCGAGTGACAGAAACAGTTGGCTGGAA
Organism: Paenibacillus sp. J22FR21; assembly: GCF_056269135.1. Classification (NCBI taxonomy): domain Bacteria; kingdom Bacillati; phylum Bacillota; class Bacilli; order Caryophanales; family Paenibacillaceae; genus Paenibacillus; species Paenibacillus sp. J22FR21. The sequence goes on along the minus strand of NZ_JBWDNJ010000005.1, from coordinate 308,001 downwards.
GTTAGCCGCGCCATTCAGGTCGATGCCCTTCATCAGGCCGCTGTTGGTCACGAGTTCGATGCTATCCGTTGCATACGGAGCGATATCGGCTACATCGTGATACGCAACATGCGGTGGAAGTGTTGGCGCAGATACTTGCAGCAGCTTCAACGCGCGAGCCAAGATGACCGATAAATCCTGTCTGCTTATTGGAGCATTCGGCTTGAACAGTCCTTGACTGTCGCCTTTAACCAGTCCAGCCTCAACGGCGGCGGCTACTCCATTGGCATACCAAGTATTCTGAGCCACATCGGCAAAAGCAGCCTTCGCGTCAGAAGATTGCAAGCCAAGCGCACGAGCGAGCATGACGGCAAATTCGGCTCGCGTCACTTGCTGCTTCGGCGCGAAGGTTGTAGGCGATGTACCGTTGAGCAAGAACGTATCCGCAAGTGCTTGAATGGCGGATTGGGCCCATGAGAACTTAATATCTGCAAAGGCTGTGTTCCGGTAAGCCGCAGCGTAAGTGGAAAGACCAGGGCGGCTTACTACAACCGTAACCGTGCCGTCTGTATGAGTTTCAGAGGCGGCCGGAGCAGGGAAGAAACTGCCATTCTCTTCGAATAATACGCCGAGTCGATTGACGGCACTGCTGCCGGTCACGGTAAAGCTGCGTTTAATTATCGTCGTAATCGGTACCGATAGCGGTGTTGCTCCTTTATCCGTCACGGCATCCACTTCGAAGGAAATCGGCGTTCCTACCACAACGGCACCAGAGTTCTCCGCCTTGAAGGCATCTGCGGCAGTTCCGTCGGCTGCGATAGTCACGCGAACAGATTCATCCGCAGGGAGATTCGCGAACAGGGATGTAGGAAGTGAAATCGACGATGACCCTGTTGTCAGAATAACCGTGCTACCGGCAGCTGCGCCGGCTAGCAGCTTCAATTGTGCAGGTGTCAGCTCCAATACCGCCTGCTGCTTCTCATCCACATTCACTTTCAGGATGAGTGCGGCAGGTGCAGGAGAAGCTTCTTGCAACGCTTTCTTCAGCTCATCTTCCGTAATGGTTACTTTCACCGTTGTTCCTGTTGGTGAAGTAGAGGAATTGAGAAAGGATGCATGTTGGCCTTGCTCAAGCAACTTCGTGATTGTTGGATTATCATTTGGGATCGTTGGCGTGTATGGAATGTAGAACCCACTACCTCCACCAATACCTGCTAGATCTACAGATACTACCTCGCTAGTCTTAACACTAGGCATGATTGCTGAGGCAATCGTGACGGTAAGATCTACTGTTCTAGTGGACCTAGGCTGTGCTTTGAGTACACCGTTATCATCAATGAGCGTAGTATCACTGCTCTTTGTAACATGGTAGGTAATACCTTCGTTTTCCGGAAACGTCAGTACAGCTTGATTAAGGACGGTCCGGTTGGAGATCGTAGCTGCGAAATCCTTATCAGCCTCTTGAACGAGAGCTCCGTAGGAGTGAACGGCAAAAGTGGTGATAGAGGAGTAGGCGTAAAGCCTGCCTTCTTCATCGTAGAGCGGCTCTCCGCTTACCTTATCAAGCAAAGGTGCAAATACTTCCAAACGGTACGTGCCGTCAGAAAGCTCACCCCAGATTGGTTCGTCGTTCGCATCAAATAGGATGTTGCCCTCGTCGTCGACAGTCATGTAAGTGGTGTTCAGGTCTTCATATTTTTTGATGCCCGGCTCGATAGGAATCAGATTCCCTTCCCTGTCAGTATTGATGTCCAACTTCAAATAGCCTATAAATTGATCATCGAGATTATATACTTTTGCACCTAATGCAAAAGCATCATCTGCGCGTAAATCAAAGTTTAGATTCATCGACTCCGGCACACCATCAATGCCCTCAAAGGGAGGGGAAATTACATTAGGTGATAGCATCAAATCCTGCACGCCATATCCATTATCAGGTTTTTGCTCGCCGACATGCACCACAAAAGGAAGATGCAAGGCAGGATGCCCGTCGCTCTCAAGCACCACTTCGCCTTCATATATTCCCTCGGCAGCATCCGCAAGAGGTGCAAGCGTGAGAGCAAAAGGTGACGCAGAATGAGCAGACGCCGTTACATTTTCGCCCTCCAAACCCGTTAGCTGAACATTGATAGCACTTGGATTAGACGGATTAACTTTAGCGTGGTAAGTCACTTCTTCATCCGAGGTGTTTTTCAACTGCAGCTGTTCAGTTGCGGCTTCAGCACCTGCCATCATCAAACCGAAGCTGGCAGAGTCGCCGTAGTTAGTCACTTGAACCGGCTGCAGGTTCTTGTCGTAGATCGTCAGCTCGTCAATCGTCTGCAGCAAAGCAGGCGTTTCAATCGCATTCGCCATATTAACGCGACCCGCGCCTTGCGTGTATACATCATATTGCACGCCATTCGGATCGTAGAGGGTATCTGACGTATTAGCTAGTGCAGCACGTACGTCGAAAGGAGTCCAATCCGGATGTTCCTGCAGTAACAACAACGAGAGGCCAGCAACATGAGGTGTTGCCATACTTGTCCCGGAGATGCGGTTGTAGGCTTCCTCATAGGAAGCTTCGGGGTCATACTTGGCATATTCAGGCCAGGTTGACCTAATACTGTTGCCCGGAGCAGCAAAGTCCGGCTTTATGCCGTACATGCCGTCCGAATTCGGACCTCTGGAGCTAAAATAAACCATATGGTCACCGCTGGACATAGCACTTTCGAACCCACTGAATGTCAGCGTAAGCGGAGTAACTCCGTTGTCTGCAACAATGGCACGGGCAAGTGCGCGGCCCTCAGTCCCGGACATATCGTAGGTCGGGATGAAATCGAAGCTGTCTCCAAGGAAGGCATTCTCTCCGATATAGCCGTCAAGAGCTTCTGAAATGGAATCCGAGAGGTCTGCTTTATTTTTATCATCGCCCTTAGCTCTGCCATTGAAAATGATAGCCGCTATAGCACCGTGTTTCTTGGCGTTTGCGATTTTTTCCACGAACGCAAGCGTGCCTCGGGAAATCAGAACTACTTTGCCGGTTACGTTCAAGTCCGTATAATCAGCTTCAGCACCAAGGCCGACATACACCGCATCCAGCGGCGCCGCGCCAAGGGTCTCTTCAAAATTCTCTTCGGCTGTCCGCCAGCCCATGGCATGCAGCTCATAGGAAGTACTGCTTAGCGAGCTTACAGCGTCTGCAGCAAACCGGATTCCAGGGCTGTCCGCAGCACCGACGGAGATGCCCAGCTGCGAGCTTGCCGGCGTTCCCATCGTGTAATAGCCATATTCACCGGCGTTGCCGTTTGCAATAACAACAACAGTTCCGGCCAGTACGGCATTGTTTACCGCAATGGCATCCGGCGAGTTCGGATCCAAATCGCCACTAGACCCTAGTGACAAGTTAATGACATCCATGCCGTCCTTAACAGCTCTTTCAATACCATCGATGACAGTAGCAGTGGTTCCCGTGGCGTCGCCGTTAGCATCGGCAGACAGTACTTTATAGACATACAAATCAGATTTGTATGCAATACCTTTCTGAACTACGCTGGAGGTTGTATTCTCGGCTCTGCCAACAATTGTACCGGACACATGCGTCCCATGCGCCGATACGGCTAGTCCTGGACCATAGTCCTCATAAGGATCATCGTCCCCATTGGCGGAATCATACCCGCCTTTATAAGCTCCGGCTAAATCCGGATGTAAATAGTCAACGCCGGTGTCGATGACGCCGACTTTGAGACCTTCACCGGTAAGCTCTTTCGCCCAAGCGGCATCAGCGCCGATCTGATGAATTGGGTCGATGTCATAAGGGATTTCGTCTTCATTCACTGTAGGCTCCATCACCGGAATGCTTGTATACGTACGGTTCTCGTAAATGGAAAGCACGCCCGGCAGCTTGGCTAGCTGTGGAATTTGATTAGCAGGCACGGATACCTCGAGACCGTTCAATACCGTATTGAAGCGGTAGTTAACCTTGAGATTGATGCCTTTCGTAAGCGCTGTGTTGATAAAACCGGTTTGTTCCGTACGAAGCGAGCTCTCCGACGATTCGGCTGCAAGCGAGCTGATGCCTGATTTTGCAGCAAATTGACCTGCAGCTATGGGTTGGCTGCTAAGTTGAACGATGACGCGAGTGACTGCGGATGATTCGGTATGCAAATGAGGTGAGATAAAGGCAGGTTTGCGGGCAGTTGACTTAGGTGAGAGGGAGGCGGGCAGGATGCTTGACTGGCTGTTGAAGTGGATGAGATTAGGGTTGATGGATGAGGGCGTTACCGATTGTGCAGATGCGACCTGTTGTAAGAGTAGAGTGGCGAGAAGTGTTGAACATAAGCTGACTGAGGTCGTTTTGATCAGTCTCTTTAATGACAAATAGCGTCTCTCCTTCGCAAACATATATATACAAACTGTAACGTATAAAATTCTAGCATGACTCTAGCAGGTTGCCTATTCAATTTTTACTAAATTGTAGTAGATTAGGAGAATGAGCTAAATACACGAATGAATGGGAACGGGGTTTGTTGAGCTTGCAAAGAGAAGCGCTGGGCAGCTATATATCGAACCTGCACATGCATATATCAGAGGCGGCATTCTTCACTTGCACCTCAAGCTGGTACCATATGGATGTATTATCGGATTTCAATCGACTCTATTATTTTCTGGGGGATGGGGGACATGTTCGAATTGGGGATGAGGAGTTGTACCCGAAGCGCGGGCAGCTGGTCATTTTACCTGCCGGAACTATGCTGTCGGTACGAACATTGGAGGATCGGGTGTTCAGCAAGTTCTTCTGCCATTTCAATGCCAAGGTCGGCGATCAGGAGCTCTTTCAACTACTGGAGGCACCAAGCTGCGTCGATGTTCCGGATCAAGCGGCGACGTCGGAGCGGTTCGGCGAGCTTGTGCGCCACTATCGTGAGAATGGACTGACCTCGATGCTTCGGGCCAAGCTACTGCTGCAGGAGATACTGTGTGAGTTTCTGGAGCAGGGAGGCGAAGCGCGTCTGCGGCAATCCGAGGCTGGCGGGTCTCTGGATAAGGTTAGTCAGGTGCTCGCTTATTTGGATCATCATTTGGCCGATGACGTGAGGCTGGATCAGCTGGCGGAGCTTGTCCATTTTCACCCGAATTACTTCATTCGCGTGTTTAAGTCGGTAACCGGCTGCTCGCCGATTCAGTATTTGAACCAGCGGCGGATGGAGAAGGCGAAGCAGTGGATGCAGTCGACGGACATGTCCGTCTCCGAAGCGGCAGAGCGGATTGGCAGCTCGTTATATCAATTCTCCAAAATGTTCAAGCAGCACACCGGCGTCAGCCCCAGCGACTACCGCAAAGTGATGCGCGAGCAATCACCTCAGCAACAGTAATCGAGTATAAAAGCCCTCTACGATCGCCGGGTTGGCGAATGTGGAGGGCTTATTGTTCCTATGAATAATCGGTCACTTCACTGCCAACTTGATTCCACGCCGTTCCGAAAGGTCTATACGTTCCGGACTTCGAGAGCGGCTGATGGCGCTTCGGCAAACGATAAGTCGCAGGCTCGCACCGTACCAACTCCTTGCGCTCGCCGCATACCATGAGGCCCGTGTCGTTGAACAAGTTATCCGCCAGCTGATAAGCATCATCGGCCCGGTATGAAATCACGATGCCTCTTCGCTCCTTACCGGACAGATTCACAGGGGATCCGTGCAGCGTCAGGCAATGATGAATGCTGATGCCTCCCGCCTTCGGCGTAATCTGCACGGTCTGCTCCTCTGCATTCTCCCAATATTGCGGTTCCTGGCAGCCAGCGACAAAATAACCATCCATCGAATGATCGAGCAGCCCGAGCTTATGGCTTCCTTTGACCATTTGCATGCATCCGTTCTCCGGCGTCGCATCATCCAGCATGATCATGACCGACAGCAGATCCGTGTTGGTATGCGGGTAGAAAGCGAAATCCTGATGCCACGGGAATTCGCCGAGCCCCTTGGCCGGCGGCTTCGTAGCCAGCTTCGAATGCTGAATTTGAATGTCCGGTCCGAGCAATGGGATGATTTTGGATACGATGGCAGGGTGTCTCGCCAAATCCAGCAGCGCCGGATGCATCGTCGTTAAGCCAAGCAGATGAACCGTTTCTTGCTTATACATCGCTTGCGAGCGATTGGATATCACGGCTTCACTTGCACAAATCGTCCGGTAGAGCTCGACCTCTTCTGCTGTAAGCGCATCGTCATACACGAGAAACCCATCTTCCCAATATCGCTGAACCTCATCTTCAGTAAGTCCGTCACGCCAAGCACTCATGTCCGCTGCACTCCTTCTCAATACTATTATGTGGATGTATAATGAGCTTCGAATACATTAAATGTAAACGGAATACGCAACCACAGCGATAATCAAACGGTTCTTTTCTAGCACGAAATGGTTATTTGGAGAGGTGGGCCGAGCATGCATTGTCAATTCGACTTTTTGTTCTATTCCACACATAAGCAGGGCACTTACGTGGACTTGCATAAGCATAATTGCTATGAGCTCGTTTATTATGTAAGCGGCTCCGGAATGATGAATTTGAACGGCGAATGGTACCCGTACAGCGCCAACACGATTACGTTAACGAGACCGGATCATCTGCATGATGAGCGGCATGATACGGAGACGGAAGTGATTTTTATCGGATTCACGTATGACGACTATCCGGTTCCGCTTGCCAACGGTATTTATATGGATGATGAACACAAGACGCTATTAACGCTGCTGCTTCAGATGAAACATGAAATGATGGAGAAGAAGCCGCTGTTCAGCGTCAAACTGGATGTCCTCACGCAGCTTGTCATTATCGAATTAGAGCGTACGGGCAAAAGAGTATCTGCACTGCCGGACAGCGAGAAGCTGCTGCATTCAAGGCTGTACATCGACGAGAATTACAGCCAGAAGCTGAATATGCCGCAATTGGCACAAATCTCCGGCTACAGCTACGATTATTTCCGGCATTTGTTCAAGCGCAGCACGGGGCTCTCGCCGGTGCAATATTTGATACAGCGGCGTGTCAATCAAGCGAAGCTGGAGCTCGCCAACACGGACAAGAAGCTGGCCGTGATTGCGATGGACTGCGGCTTCTCTACAACGTCGCAGTTTAGCAGACTGTTCAGGGAGCTGACAGGCGTACAGCCAGTCGTATATCGGAGGCGGACGAAGAGCCTGGTCACGCAAGAATCGATGGTATGATAAAAAGCCCTCTCATCCGCGGAAGTAGAGGGCTCTATTCGTTGTTGGAGAACTGCTTAGCTGGCAGTTGGATGCCAGATGCGAGCTAGATGCCCATCCGAGTCAGCGCACCTTCGAAGGACACATCGACAGTGTCGTCTCCGGTTACATAACGCCACAATTTGGCCCGCTGCATATGATCGAGGCGGTCTTCGTTGCCCTGCCAGCGTTGGTAGCCCTGCTGGATAATACGGGCGACTTCCGGCTCGCGATAGCCTTCGAGATTGAACAGACCGCGCTGCTCCTGGCCCGGACGCAAGCGGAGCTTGAAGACGTAGCGGGTCTTGTCCGTATAGTTCGGCTGCGCGCAGTGCCAGATGCCGTGATGAAGAATGGCGAGCGAACCGGCTTTGCCTGCGAGCTGCCGTTGACCGGTAATATTTTTGTACCTTGCGAGACTGAAGGTATTAATCTTGCGCAAATGGGAGCCTGGCAGAATGAGGGTCGGCCCCATCTCCGGCGGAGCGTCGTGGGAGAAGTAGAACAGCTGGATATCGAAGGCGTGCGGGCGAACATCGATAATGGAATCGCCATGCCAATCCTGCGAGATCAGGTAGTTTGCAGGAACGATATGCTGAAAAGAATGGTCGTACACGGGCTCGAGACCGACCAAGCTCTGAATGATTCCTTGCACCTCGGGTAATTCGAACACGCTGCGGATATGCTCGGATTCGTTCCAGAACTTATGGCCCTGGCTGTGCTGAATTTGCTCTTTATAAACCAACTCATTCAGATGCTGGGGGATGAAGGCATCCAGCAGCAGGAATCCGTCGGTGACGAACTTCGCCATTTGCGCAGAAGTGAGCAGATGTTTCGGATCTGCGGGTGTCATGTTCAAGCTACTCATGTAGAGGCACCTTCCTCTCAAGTACATATTCGTAAGGCAGATGGCCGGTATCATGCTCCTGACCTGCGGGATAGTGCGGCAGCGAAGGGACCTGAATGACATTCCAGCCATCTCGCATGGCATGAAGAACCGATTTGTATGGCGGCTCGTTGGAGTCTCCGGTATTCATGGGCAGTGCATCTTCAGGCGCAGCGCCGTCGTACAGGGACCAGGCAATCGTGGGGGATTTTAAATCAGGTGTAGTCAAATTCAGAAACAAGATTTGCTGTCTCATGGCAACCAAGTGTGACGCCTCCTTCAATGGGTTCGTGCTCTGTTTTCATTGTATGGATTAGAAAGTGTGCTGAGGATATGCAGAATTAAGAACGATTTGTGCAATATTAATAATGATGGAAAAACATGCTTTTCAAACCCTAATAAATTGTTTACAATAATATTGTATAAAATATAAACGAGGTGACGTGGCATGAACGTGTACGACTTTAAGGTGCAAACGGTTAAGGGCGAGGAGAAATCATTGTCCGATTACCGCGGCCAAGTGCTGCTTATCGTAAATACAGCGACCAAATGCGGACTGGCGCCTCAGTTCAAAGAGCTGCAGCGACTGCACGAAACGTATAAGGATACGGGACTGACCGTGCTGGGTTTCCCGTGTAATCAATTCCAGAATCAAGAGCCTGTAAAGAATGACGACATGGAAGAGACCTGCCAAATTAATTTTGGCGTCACGTTCCCGCTGCTTGGCAAAATCGACGTGAACGGGCCAAACGCCGACCCGTTATATAAGTATCTGAAGAGTGAAGCATCCGGATTGTTCGGCTCGGGGATCAAGTGGAATTTCACGAAGTTTCTGGTGGATGCGCAAGGGCGCGTCGTGAAGCGTTACTCGCCGACGACCAAACCGCTGAAGTTTGAGGCGAATATTAAGAAGCTGCTGGAGAAGGCGAAGACTCCGGTTCATCACTAATCATGCTGCAAAAAAAGCGAGGGGCGCACTAGCGCCCCTCGCTTTCGTTTTGTTCATCCACGATTCGATGACCATGTGTATACACATTCATTTCATGGCCTCGGATAAACCCGACGCATGTGATGCCCAGATCCTCGGCGAGCTTGAGCGCGAGGTCCGTCGGTGCGGACTTCGAGAGCAGAATGCCGACGCCGATTTTGGCCGCCTTCAGTACGACCTCGGAAGACAGTCGACCGCTGAAGGCGATGATTTTATCGCTTATCGCAACGCGCTGCTGAAGCGAATAGCCGAACAGCTTATCGAGCGCATTGTGGCGGCCGATGTCGGTTCGTACGGCAAGCAGCTCCGTAGCGGTGCAGAGGGCTGCATTGTGTACGCCGCCGGTCAGCTTGAATTCTCCGGAGCTATTTTGTAGTAATCGAATAAGTGCGCTGCACTGGGCCGGCGAGATCGTCATTCGGCTCATCGACGTACGTGCGGTACGGGCATCGTTGTGAAAATAAAACTGGCGGCTCTTCCCGCAGCAGGAGCCGATGAATCGTTTGGAAACCTCGTCTTTGCTAGTTGAGTGTTTGTTAAAGAGCTCGACGTAGACGAAGCCTCGCTCCTCGTCGATACGAAGCGATTCAATCTCGGCCGCTTGTCTGATGACCCCTTCGGAGGCCAAGAAGCCGATGATCATTTCCTCCAGATCGGTTGGTGAACAGACGATGGTGGCAAATTCCTCGCCATTCAGTCGCACCGTCAGCGGATACTCCGTCGCGATGTCGTCCTCCTGCAGGGAGACTGCGCCGCCGCTGTATTTGCGAATGCGCCACTTGGCTGTGATGCTTGGCAGCATGTATGGTTCCTCCCTATCGTAAGAGACTTCTTCGAACCGATGTTAATCCTCGTCCGCAATTTCCTGATCCAGTTCCGCGATGCGTTTCTCTACATATCTCGTATCCTTCAACGCATGATACGTTTCCGCTCGCTCCATCACGACTGCTGTATTGTACTCCGGTATCCCGGCATAAGGTTCATATACTTTCTTCGGCAGCAGCGCATTGCATTCCGGCCAGTACAACTCCAGATTGCCGGAGGCGATGTCGGCGAATTTGGCTCTGCCATGGAAGCTGCCGCTGCTGTTGTAGAGGACAACGGCCTCGCCTTCCGTAATTCCGTGCTTCGCCGCATCGTTCTTGCTCAGCAGGACATCATACCGATCTGCAGCATTGAACGGGTCTTTGTTGCTGTAGATCATGGAGTTGAACTGCTTGCCGCGGCGCGACGTGATATAGAAATGTCCTTCCGGCTTGCGCAGCTCCGGCAGTTCAACCGGGATGAGTCGTCCGCGTCCGTCCTTGGTCGGGCAGACACCGTCCTCGCACAGCCAAGCGCCGCCCCACTGGAACACGTCGCCCTTGTTCTTCAGATGCTGGACGCCGTCGTAATTGGGGGAAGCTTTGGCGATTTCGGCGCGCAGGGCATGCGCGTCCTTGAATTGCACAAGCGCAGCGCGCTCCGGATCTACGCGCGCAGCGAGATCGCAATAGATCTGCCATTCCGTGCGCGCTTCCTCGATGCGAGGACCGGCGATCTCCGGCGAGAAATACACCATACGCTCGGTCGAGGTGGAGGTGCCGCCGCCAGGCTGCTCATAGCGTGTCATCGCCGGAAGCACGATGACGGCTTCCTTCGCATCAGCCAGCGTGGAGGTGTTGAGCACGATATCCTGATGGACGCGGATCTGAATGGACTCCAAACATTCACGGACAAAATCCGGCTCCGGCATCGTTTCCAGGAAGTTGCCGCCGGACGTATAGAACAGCTTCAGCTTCCGCTCATGATCCTCGGGAAGCAGCGCGTTCTCCAGCGTAACACCGACGATGTCGCCTTGCCACGTTGGCAGCTTAAAGCCCCATACATTCTCGACACGAGGGATGTCGTCGCCCTTGAATTCGCCGCCCGGCAAGCTGAAGGGATCGGCCCCCATTTCACCGGAGCCCTGTACGCCGCTATGCCCGCGAATCGGCATCAGGCCGCAATATTCGCGGCCCAGAAAACCGCGCAGCAGCGCAAGATTGGCTACCTGCGAAATGTTGTCGGTGCCGAAGCGGTGCTGCGTGAGTCCCATGCTCCAGACGAATACTCCGGACTTCGAAGCAGCGAGCAGCTCCGCGAATTCCTCCATCCGCTGACGCGAGATACCGGAGGAACGCTCCAACTGCGCCCAGTCTTGGCTCTTGACATGCAGCCGCAGCTCCTCGTAGCCGTTCACATGCTCACGGACGAATTTGCGGTCGATGGCTGAGCCGGGCTTCTCCATTTCCATAGCGAACCAATGCTTCATGATGCCGTGCATGAAGGCGATATCGCCGCCAATGTTCACTTGATAGAAGTCGTCGGCGAGCTTGGTGCCAAACAGCGCAGACTCTGCGATGGAAGGGACCCAGTACCCGTCCATGGCCGGCTCGCGATAAGGATTAATGACGATAATTTTCGTCCCTTTGCGTTTGGCCGCATACATATATTTGGTCGATACCGGTTGATTATTAGCGGCAACGCTGCCCCAGAAGACGAGCACATCGGTGCCGATCCAATCCTTGTAGTTGCAGCTCGATGCGCCTATGCCGACGGAACGCTTAAGCGCCGTCTTGGAAGGGGAGTGGCAGATGCGCGAGGCATTGTCGATGTTATTCGTTCCGAGGAAGCGAGCGACCTTGGCTGCAGCATAATAAGACTCGTTCGTAATGCCGCGCGCCGTTAAGTAGAGCGCCAATTGTTTCGGATCGATTTGGCGGATTCGCGCCGCGATCATGTCGAGTGCCGCATCCCAGGACAAACGGCTGAACTTGCGCTCGCCTTTACGCCTGATGAGCGGATAAGGCAGCCGACCTAGCTTGCGCAGCTCGGTGCTGTCCATCTTGCGCAGCTCGTCGATGTCGGCATGCAGCACATTAGGCTTGATCGCCGGCATGGTGTTGAGCCGCAGAAGATTGAGTCTGGTGGTGCACACATGCGGACCTGCGAGCGTCTGATCGTAGAGACCGGAAACGCCAAGCGCGCAGCCATCGCACACGCCCTGCGTCAAGATCCGCATCGCATACGGCAGATTGTCCCGGTTATCGGCCATTACTTTGATCGTGTCTCGAATATGCTTCGGTTTTACTTTGCCGAGCCCGAAGGGGACTTTGCTTACCCATAGCTTCGGATCGGGTTTGCCGGGGAGTTTGATTGGCCCGGTGTGTTTGGTATTACCCATTAGTGGTGCCTCCTTCGAAATAAAAAAACCGCGCCGAGTCCGACATTTTCTTTTCCAAGAAAAATCGTCTCTTCGCGGTTAGTCTCTTGCAGGTTCGCTGCCAAGCGCCAACACGTATCGTTAACGGCTGCTGCCGAATTTGCGTTCAATGTCTTGATCGAACACGAACACGGACATGCCGAAATCTTTGTCAATATCGATATCTACATATAACTCCAGGAATCGTGCGCCTAGCAGCTGCTCCATCTCCGTTGGGGGATGGTTGCGGTAAATGTCCTTTACCCACTGTGTTCGCGCTTCGCGCAGCATCTGTTTGCCGTCGCTCGCGGTGGCAATAAACTTCTCGACCGGCGATAGATTGCCTTCCATTTCGCAAATGGCCCAGTGCTTGCAGAAAGTCGTCGAAATGCGGCCGGGGCCTTTGCCCATATGCCGTTTGCGGAACGCTTTGACCAAATTGCTGAATTCCGCTTCCGTTTGATTCATAGTTACTTACCCCTCTTTTACCCGCAAAATCGGTGGCAGGATCGCTGCTCCGTACCGAGCGGAACAAGGTGAAACGGCTGTTGCTTCTGCTATCATCTTAGCAAGAAAGCGCACTCATGGCAATGACGTTGTGGCTTTGCATGCGTTTCGGCGGCAGTTATGGTACTCTTTTCTCATATAGAGCGCACTAAGGGGGAAAAGGTTTCATGAATACATTATCATACGGACTGCTCGGCATGCTGGCACGCAAGTCGTGCACGGGGTATGAGTTGACAAAAATGCTCAAATTGTTCTGGCAGGCCAAGCATAGCCAGATCTATCCGCTGCTCGCGATGCTGGAGCAAGAGAAGATGGTAACCTGCGAATTGATCGGGCAGACGGGGAAGCCGGACAAGAAGCTGTACACCATCACCGAGGATGGCGCTGCAGTGCTGCGAAACTGGATCGACGACGCACCGGCCGGGGAGAGCATCGAGCGCGATGAATTTCTGCTCAAAGTGTATGCGATCGGACTGGTGGAACCTGCTATTGCGCTCCGGTTGTTTAAAGAACGGACGGCGGCGCTCATGGAGCGATTGCAGCGAGTGGAGGCGGAACTCGAGATCATGGAGGCCGACCCCGCAATTGTGAAGGATCCAACCTCCAAGCAATTCGGCCGTTACCTGCTGTACCGGCGCAAGGTAGGCTTATTGAAAGAAGAATTGTCCTGGATTGAATGGGTGATTCCTCTAATTAACGTGAATGCGGAAGGTGAGCAGGGATAGGGCTCGCGGTGGAGCCTTGCTGTAAGCGGACAAGGGCTCGCCGCGGAAGGTGTAAGCGGATATTTCGCTTACAGATGCAAATCGGAGGCGAAAAGGGAAGCGTAAGCGGCATATCCGCTAAAAGAGTGTCGAAACTGCCGAAATAACAGATACAGGGCTCTCACAACTAACCAATCTGTCCTTCAGGGGCTCTCACCGCCAAAACCACTCTAATAAAGACTGAGAGTCGAGAAATCCGACTTTCAGTCTCCAAAGTAGCCAATCCAGACCTTCCCGAGAAAGTGAGAGTAGGAAAACCCGACTTTCACCGCCAAAACCACCTCGAAAAAAGGCTGAGAGTCGAGAAATCCGACTCTCAGCCTTTAAACTAACCAATCCGAACCCACACGAGAAGCTGAGAGTAGGAAAACCCGACTCTCAGCCCTTGACCGAACCAACCCGTCCGCTGCCGACCCTACCCGATCACCGTAAGTTCCTTCGGGAACGTCGTCAGCACCAGGGCGCCGCCATCCGTGACGAGGACGTCGTCCTCAATCCGCACCCCGCCGATGCCTGGCACGTAGATGCCCGGCTCGATCGTGAAGACCATGCCGCTGCGCAGCACGTCCTGGTTCTGACCATGCACGGATGGGTACTCGTGCACGTCCATCCCAAGGCCATGGCCGAGCCGGTGCATGAAGTACGGGCCGTAGCCGGCCGACTCAATATGCTCGCGGGCCGCGCGGTCGAGACTCGCAAGCGTAGCGCCGGGGCGCGTGGCTTCGATCCCGCGCAGGTTCGCCGCCAGCACCGTGTTATAGATCTTCGTTTGCTCCTCCGAGATGTCGCCAACCGCGAAAGTCCGCGTTATATCGGATGCATACCCATCCGCATAGACGCCAAGATCAAACAACAGCAGCTCACCTTCGCGCACCACCCGCGAACCCGGCACGCCATGCGGCAGAGCAGAATTCTCGCCGGCCAGCACCATCGTCGAGAAGGAAGGACCGCTCGCACCGAGCTTCTTCATCTGGTACTCCAGCTCGGCGACGAGCTCGATTTCGCTGACGCCCGGCTTCACTTGCGCGATACCGGCACGCAGCACGTCCTCGATAATGAGGACGGCATGCTTCATGCGCACGACTTCGTCCGGCGTCTTAATGACGCGCATTTCACGGAGCGGCTCGTCGATATCCGCATAGACGCTCGCACCAACGGCACGGCTGATCGCCTCGAAACGACTGACCGTCATATAGTCCTTCTCCAGCCCAAGCGACTGAACGCCTGCGGGCATAAGCTTAGTTAACACCTCATATGGATTGTCGGTGTCTGTATGCGTATGGATGGTTGTCACAGAGGATGCAGCCTGCGCGGCTTCCAGATCAAGAGCCGGCACGATCAACAGCGGCTCCGCTTGCCGAGGAATCAAGAGTCCGAGAAACCGCTCATGCGGGTCGGTCGCAAAACCGGTCAAGTAATAGACATGCTTCGGCATGGTGATAAGTACGGCGTCAATGGCATGCTGCTCCATATAGGCAACCAGCTGCTCAATACGATTATTCATAACATGAATCGTCCTTTCTTCATCTATTTCGTCTTTTAGCATTTAAGGATAGTAGATAATCGCATCATAACGCACGATCTCTTCACCGGGATTATGGTACAAATGCGGCTGATCCGCCGCGTAGCGAACAGCGCTGCCTGCTCCTACGGTATAGGAAGTGTTCTGGATCTCGACGATGAGCGTCCCTGAAGAGACGAGAATATATTCTTCCACGCCGGGGCTGTGCGCCTCGGATTCATGCGTGCAGCCGGCATCCATTTCGACCGAATAGACCTCGAATTTCTTCGTGGGCTCGAACGGAAACATCGGATAGACGCGATAGTGTCCGTCTGCTTCGAGCAGCGGTTCCAAATCTTCCTTCGTAATAACCGCAACCTCAGAAGGAGGCTCCTCAATTAACGTGGTAAAAGAAAGCCGAAGCCCATTGGCAATCTTCCAAATAATCGAGATCGTCGGGCTTGTCTCACCGCGTTCAATCTGACCGAGCATCGCTTTGCTGACGCCGGTCAGCTCGGCAACCTTGTCCAGGCTGAGTCCTCTCGTTTGACGGATCATCTTCAAATTCCGCCCCAGTTTGATGTGAATCTGCTCCATATAAAGCCTCCTGCTTCGCTCTCCTATTTAACCTATTGTAGCCCAAGCGCGAACAAAAGTCGAAGACACTGCGTGCGTTATAGCATACAAAACTATTGTGCGTCATAACATACATATGTATAATATAAGCCAATGGATGTTTAAACCAATTGAGATGGGGATGCCGACTATGTCTAGTTCATCATTGACCGCTTATCTGCAGCGTAACTTGGAAGAAATGAAGAAGAACGGGTTATTTAACGAGATTAACGTCCTGCAAGGCGGCAACGGTCCGCTTATTCATATTAACAACCGAGAACTGATCAATCTTTCCTCCAATAACTACTTAGGTTTGGCAGGCGATGAAAGACTCATTCAAGCCGCAGAGCGTGCTCTTCGCAAATATGGAGTAGGTGCCGGTGCCGTACGTACGATCAACGGAACGATGGACATTCACGAGGAATTAGAGACGAAATTAGCGCATTTCAAGCAAACGGAGGCCGCTATAGCGTACCAATCCGGTTTCAACTGTAATATGGCAGCGATTTCAGCGGTAATGGAGGCAGGGGATGCGATTCTCTCTGATGAGCTTAACCATGCTTCTATTATTGACGGCTGCCGGTTGACCAAAGCGAAGGTCATTCGTTTTAAGCATTCGGATATGGAAGACCTGGAGAAGCAGGCGAAGGAAGCGAGAGCGTCCGGTCAATATAACAAAATCATGGTCATCACGGATGGCGTGTTCTCGATGGATGGAGACATTGCGAAGCTACCGGAAATCGTGGAGATTGCGGAACGCTATGACCTCATCACCTATGTCGATGATGCGCACGGCTCAGGCGTACTTGGCAAAGGGGCAGGCACGGTTAAACATTTCGGGTTGTCCGATCGGGTTGATTTTCAAATCGGTACGTTGTCCAAAGCGATCGGCGTCGTTGGCGGATATGTGGCCGGCAAACGCGAGCTGATCGAATGGCTGAAAGTAAGAAGCCGTCCGTTCTTATTCTCGACGGCAACACCGCCGGCAATTGCCGCCGCATGCAGCGCTGCACTGGATATTTTGTCCGATAGCGCAGAACTACAGGAGAAGCTATGGAGCAATGCCGCGTATTTCCGCAATGGCTTGCAGCAGCTCGGCTTCGATACCGGACACACCGAAACGCCGATCATTCCGTGTATTATTGGAGACGAAGTGAAAACTCAGCAGTTCAGCAAGGCACTGTTCGAAGCAGGTGTATATGCCAAAGCGATCGTATTCCCGACCGTTGCGAAGGGCGCAGGCCGTGTACGCAACATGCCAACGGCAGCACATACGACTGAGATGCTCGATCAGGCGCTCGCCATCTATGAGAATGTGAAGAAGCAAATCGGCGTGTAGGGAAAGCTCACCTTAGGATTCGGAGGCGAAACGGATATGAAGAAGATACTAGTAACCGGTTCATCGGGCCAAATCGGCAGTGAGCTTGTCACCGCGCTGCGCGCCCGTTATGGAGAAGATCAAGTCATTGCGACCGATATTAAACCAAGCCATGCACCTGCAGCGGCAGCCGGACCTTTCGAACTGCTTGATGTGAACAATCGGCAAGCCTTCCTTGATATCGCGCGCAAATATAACATAGATACCGTGATCCACCTCGCCGCACTTCTGTCAGCGACTGCCGAAGCAAACCCGCTGTTCGCCTGGGAGCTGAACATGGGTGGACTCTTGAATGCGCTTGAAGTAGCCAGAGAACTGAAATGTCAGTTCTTTACTCCGAGCTCGATCGGCGTGTTCGGGCCGGATTCGCCAAAGGATCTCACGCCGCAAGTGACCATTCAGCGTCCGATCACCATGTATGGCATTAACAAAGTAGCGGGCGAGCTGCTGTGCGACTATTATTATCGTAAGTTCGGCGTTGATACGCGAGGCTTGCGTTTCCCTGGTCTGATTTCGTACCTCACGCCTCCTGGCGGAGGGACGACCGATTATGCAGTAGCGATGTTCTTCGAAGCGATCCGCGGCGGCGAATATAGCTCATATATTAATAAGGGAACATTCATGGATATGATGTACATGCCTGATGCCATCGACGCCATCATCCAACTGATGGAGGCCGATTCCGCTAAGCTGATCCACCGTAACGCCTACAATGTTTCCGCGATGAGCATAGATCCGGAGCAGTTGGCTGCCGAAATCAGAAAGCTGCTGCCCTCGTTCAAGCTTACTTATCAGATTGATCCGATAAGAGAGGGAATCGCCCAGAGCTGGCCGAACTCCCTCGATACGTCTGCAGCCCGGAACGAGTGGGGCTTCAAGCCACGCTACACGCTGGAGACGATGGCACAGGATATGCTGTTCCAAATTGCCTCCCGCAATCTCGAATCAAGTAGTGATTCACCCCTAAGCAGCATTATGAAAGTCTCCTAAACGAAAACGAATGCAGCCCCTATCAAAAACGTTTCTTCACCGTACATGCGCGGCTGAGGAACGTTTTTTTGTTTCATCATTTAGCAACCGGATATCGCAAAATCGTCCGAAGCGACTCCGCCGCCGTCTTCCGGAAGTCAGACAAATAAATCTCATGATGCTTCCCGCTAATTGCGAGTCCTTGCTGCTCTATGTACGCATACATGATTGCCAGTGTTTCCGGCTCCGTGCTGAACGGGCCGACATGCAGCATTTGCACGCATGTTCCTTCTGAGAGCTGGCCGAAGCTGACGCTGCTCACCGGTATAAGCGGCTTCTTCTTCACGGCAATCTGCAAGCCCTCTTCCGCAATAGCGGCGGTTACATAGTCCGGCTGACGGATAAGCAGCGTCCACTGCCACAGCTCGCGCGGCGTTTCGAGCGGATCCAGACTCATGTCCTCTACCCACCATTGTCCTTCCAGCTTAGCAACGGTGAAGTCCTGCTCGGCTTGCTTGCACAGCGCTTTAATGCTGTAAGCCGCTGTATACATCGCCTCGATCGCTGCCTTAAAAGACTCGCTTTCAGGAGCGCCGGAGCCTGTAATTTGCAAATAAGGCAAGTTAGGCAAAGTAATCAGCTCAGGCTTCTTACGGGCGCCGTAATAGGTTTTGTCTGCTTTCGTTAAGTCGAGTTTATCCAATTCGCGTTCCTCCCGCTCTTCTCATAATGCCGTTGTCACAGTCTCTAGTATACGTTACATGACTGACAAAGGCAGTCAGTAAATTTGGAATTATTTAGTGTAAGTTGCACGTAAGATAGCTGTAAGTGAACACGTGGTAATATACATCTTGTTCCATACATAGGACGGTTTTTCCAAATAATTACACGAAGAGGTGAGTTAAATTGAAATGGCTTGTACTCATCCACGTCATGTCAGCCATCATTGGGGTAGGCCCAACGTTCTTCATCCACACGCTGTTTGGCAAGAAAGACAGTGTCGGGGAATTGCGCTCAGCGTTTAAACTCGGCAGTAAACTGGAGTTGTTTCCGAAGATTGGCGGCTCGCTCGCCGTCATTACGGGCCTAATTCTCGTTTTCGCGGACGGATGGGAGTTCGTCAGCTTCTGGATTCTGGCCTCGCTTGCGCTCTATATCGCGATTCAAGTGCTGGTAATCGGCTTTGCCGCGCCGGTGACGAAGCAGCTCGGCGTGGAGATCGAGAATTCGAAGTCGCTAAGCGCAGATCAAGTGGTTCCCGACAGTCAGGTTCGATTGCTGAACAAAGCTAACAAGCTCTATTACGGAGCTACGGCGATGGGGACCCTGCTTTTCATTTTCATGGTGCTGAAGCCGTTTTATTAAAGCTGCGCCTACGAGCGGCTTTCGGAAGAGGACGGCGGCGGACGGCTCACCTTATGGTATCCTGATCGGTGCTCCAAACGCGGAGCGCCGATTATTTTTTTTGTTGTATTTCAACCATAAATCCGTCAAACTGTTGGCAATGGAAACTTACGGGAATGGGGCTCGAATAACCAAATGAAGCAAGATCGCAAATGGATGTATTACTTTGGTTTGGTGTTGGTTTCGGCGATTTGGGGAGCTAATTTCGGCGTATCACGTAAAGCGATGGAGACCTTTGATCCGATTCTGTTCGCTTTTCTGCGTTTCTCCATCGCTACGCCATTCTTCTTCCTCTTGCTCTACCTGAAGGAAGGCAGCGTTCGAGTACCGATCAAGGCAGCGTTACAGCTGGCGGCAATCGGCTTGGTAGGCGTAACGGGGCTGGAAATCGCGGTGATGTACTCGATTAAATTAACGACGCTCGCTAACGCATCGCTGTTGAATGTGGCACCGTGGCCGATTTTCGCAGCATTGCTTGGACCGTTATTTATGCGGGAGCGGATGTCGGCTCGTCTGATTGTTGGCGGTGTGGCGGCTATGGCGGGGGTTTGCTTAGTTATTCTGGGCGGATCGGAGGGCTTTGATCTCTCCTCGGATAATATGGTAGGCAATATGCTGGCTCTTGGGGTTAGCGTCATCGGTGCTTTGTATAACCTCGCGTGTATGCCGCTGATGAAGACGTATTCGGC
The DNA here is from genome assembly GCF_056269135.1 of Paenibacillus sp. J22FR21. NCBI lineage: Bacteria > Bacillati > Bacillota > Bacilli > Caryophanales > Paenibacillaceae > Paenibacillus > Paenibacillus sp. J22FR21. The sequence continues at coordinate 287,886 of NZ_JBWDNJ010000005.1, read as the reverse complement.
CTTGCGTGTCAGCACCTGGTACATCACCTTCGGCATGCTGTTTATGTTCCCGTTCACGTTAGGCTCGTGGAGTAAGGTAGAATGGGGCTCGCTAACGTCCAGCTCGTATACGGCTATCGCGTTTAACGTGCTGATTTGCACGATATTCTCGTTCATGGTGTGGAATGCGAGCATGTTCAAAATCGGCGCCACACGGGCGAATTTCTTCCGTTATGTCGTCCCGGCTTCGGCGGTTGCGGTAGGTTACTTCTTCTTCAATGAGCAAATCAGCGGCTGGCAGCTGGGCGGTACGGTGTTCATGATTGCCGGACTGGTGTGGATTAGCTTGGAGAAGAAAGGGAATACGGTCCCGATAAATTAAGATAGCCCGTAGAAATTGGACGACCCTCGCTTCATATAGAAGCGAGGGTCTTGTGGTTTGAAGAGACGTACAACGCGCCAAATGCGTCGTCATTCGTTCCTTCTTGTATGTTCACTATGTGCAGGCGTCGTAACTTGCGCCGCAATATATGATAAGCGTAACCGCCAATGTCTTCCTACTTTCAATAAAAAACGTGCACGAAAGCAACGAAAGCCCTAACCTCTCTAACGTCCTTGCGGTTCCTCGACCGCGCCAGTGTGAATCCGTGTTCCTTAAAGCAGCCGTGAATAAAAGGAATTTGAATGTGTGGTGATTTGAAGGGTAATCACAACGAATACGAGGAAAAAACCAGAGGTTACACTTGATACAACTCCTAATTATACACACAACTAGGCTGGAAATCAAGTTCCATTCATTTCTTTTCTTTGGAAACTACAGCGATATGACATTTGTCATGCGAAACAGATTACATTCATGGATGTCAGGCAGGTACTCCATTCGGTACACTAAGGACATCAGAGAAAGCGATATGAGGAGTGAACGATCATGAAAGCTGCAATACAGCTAACCGGTGTCAGCAAGGTGTATAAAGACAAAACGGCCGTAAGCGATTTGACGTTATCCATTGCGGAGGGAACCGTTGTGGCACTGCTCGGTCCGAACGGTGCCGGCAAAACAACAACCGTATCCATGATCCTTGGCATGCACAAGCCGACGAAAGGGACAGTGAAGCTGCTTGGCGGCGATCCCCGTGATCAGCAAGTGCGTGATCGAATCGGTGCGATGCTCCAGGATGTCAGCGTAATTGATGGACTGAAGGTAGGCGAGAGCATCGAATTGTTCCGCAGCTACTACAAGAAGCCGCTGCCGCTCGAATACCTATTGAAGGTTTCCAACCTGACAGAAGAGAAGAACAAGTTCGCAACCGCGTTGTCGGGCGGGCAGCAGAGAAGGCTTGGTTTTGCGCTGGCGCTTGCCGGCGATCCGGATGTTATTTTTCTCGATGAACCGACTGTGGGGATGGACGTCACTTCGCGCCAGCTGTTCTGGGATACGGTCAAAGCGATGGCAGGCAAGGGCAAAACGATTGTGTTGACGACGCATTATCTAGACGAAGCCGACAGCGTTGCTGACCGCATTATCGTAATCAATAACGGTAAGCTGATCGCCGATGGCACGCCAAGCGAGATTAAAGCCGAGACGACAGGACGCGTAATCTCGTTCATCGCAGGTGACAGTGTAACGACCGAATCGCTGCTTGCACTGCCGGATGTGACGGATGTGGAATGGAGCGGTCGCAAAGTGAAGCTGTACAGCTCTGACACGGACCGACTCATTATCGCGTTAGTTGAGAAACGCTTTGATATGCGCGACATCGAAATTCAAACCGGCGGGCTAGAGGATGCGTTCCAAGCGCTCGTGCAGCAGTCAACGAATTAGTCAAATAACCCCTGAGTGATCGGGATAAACTAGTGGGAGTGAAAATAATGAATGGAACTATGGTTAGGGCGACTCTCGCCCAGTGCAAGGCGGAGCTGCTGCGTACGGTCCGCAATAAACGATTCTTTATCTTCTCTATTGTCATGCCGATTATTTTCTACTTCCTGTTCTCCAATATCGTTGGCGACAATAAGGTTGTCGGTGGCGTGGACTGGTCGGCTTATTACCTCATGTCGATGACTTGCTATGGCATTATCGGAGCCAGCTTCTCGACCTACAGTATCCGCTTAGCACGTGAACGCTCGCAAGGATGGATTCGCATGCTGCGCATTACCCCGCTTCCATCATGGGCTTATATCGTATCGAAAATCGCATCACAAGCCATCATCAATCTCTTCATCGTTGTTATGATGTTCCTGATTGGCGGTATCGCTAAGGGTATCGACTTGCCTGCTTCGACCTGGATTGCAAGCGGAGCATGGATTTGGCTCGGCGGGTTGTCGTTTATGACGCTTGGCACCTTGTTCGGCACAATGCGCAATCCGGATGCCGTACAGGTATTGAGTACGGTCGCTTATATGGGTCTGTCTGTTGTGGGCGGTCTGTGGATGCCGGTTGAAACGATGTCCTCCACCATGCAGAAGGTAGCCGAGGTAACACCCACGTACCGACTCGGGCAAGGGGCTTGGAACATTATCGGCGGCCATTCCTTGGATTGGTCGGGAATCGGCATTCTGGCAATTTACGTAGTCGTTCTGATGGTGGTATCATCATGGATAATGAAAAAGCAGGAAGCGGTGTAACGGAATGCGGAACATGATGAAGCGGCCACAAGTCGGACCACCTGTGTTATTTGCAATGATATGGTTAGTCTATCTTGTGTTCCCGCTTTATCATTTATTCAATCAGCCGCCAGTCAGGGTTGCGTTGGGGTTGACGGCAGTCGTTATTTTTATAGCGATGTACATTTATAGCTACTGTTTTGAACGGGGGCGTCTCTTGTGCATACTCGGGATGCTCTTGATCGTCGGAGCGTTCTGTTTCAGCAGTGAAGGTGCTTTGTATATGGCTTTCTACCCAGCGCCGGTTATTGGAATGCTGACCAATCGCAAGCAACTTACCCTTGCTATGGGCGGGCTTGTGGCTCTGTTTGCGTCGACGATGTGGTATTGGAAGATGTATAACCACACAGATGCGCTGTTGCAGTTTGTTCCGGCGATGATTGTCATCATCGTTGTTCCCTTCGCTCTGGTGTTAGGCCGGAGGTCGAAGGAGCTTCGGAAGAAGCTGGGCCTGGCAAACGAAGAAATTTCGCGATTGTCCAAGAATGAGGAGCGGCAGCGTATCTCAAGGGATTTGCATGATACGCTCGGTCATACGTTGTCGCTTATAACGCTGAAGAGTGAGCTCGCGGAGAAGCTTATTCTTAAGCAGCCTGAGCGGGCCGTGCAGGAGGTGCGCGATATTCAGGCGACCTCGCGTGCTGCGCTTCGTCAGGTACGGGAGCTGGTGTCCGGGATGAACGCGGTGAAGCTGCGTGACGAGGTCGATCAGGCGAAGCGCATCTTGGCTGCTGCGGGTATCGTATTGGAGCGCGGGGAGAGCGACTTTGAACGGGAGCTGCCATCGCCGCTGCTTGATAATATTCTGGGGATGTGCCTGCGGGAATCCGTGACAAACATCGTCAAGCACAGTCGTGCGCGGGTATGTACGCTTCGACTGGAATGGGAACCGGGCAAGCTGAAGCTGATCGTGGCGGATGACGGAATCGGAGTGAGCAAGAGCAGTGAGGCTGCAGGTCAGCGGCCGCTCGATATAGGCGGTGGATTACTTGGCGGCAATGGTTTGCGGGGCATGAGAGAGCGTCTTAAATTAATCGATGGCGATCTTGTCTTGGAGTCAGTAGGAAGAGGCACTGTGCTGACGTTTACGGTTCCACTGGTGGAGAAATCGGGCGGCAAGGGAGGAGGATGAGCGGTGAAAATTGTGGTAGCTGAAGATCAAGGCATGCTGCGCGGCGCGCTGAGTGCGTTGCTGGACATGGAGGATGACATCGAAGTGATCGGTCAAGCGGAGAATGGCAAACAAGCGCTGGATATGATCCGCGAGCTGTCTCCCGATCTCTGCGTCATGGACATTGAGATGCCGGAGATGAGCGGCCTCGATGTAGCGGAGAAGCTGAAGGAGCTGGCCCATCCGTGCCGGGTGGTCATCCTGACGACCTTCTCTCGCTCGGGGTATTTCCAGCGGGCGATGAAGGCTGGCGCGCGCGGATTCCTGCTCAAAGATTCGCCGATCGACGAGCTTGGCGCAGCACTTCGCACCGTGTCGCAAGGCGGCCGCGCGGTTAGTCCGGAGCTGGCGCTATCGTTCTGGGAAGCGGAGAATCCGCTCACCGAACGGGAGCAGGAAGTGCTCCGGCTCGCGGCTGCGGGTCTGACCGCAAGCGACATCGCGGGGCGGTTATTCCTCTCAGCGGGGACGGTCCGCAATTACTTGTCCGAAGCGATCCAGAAGCTGGAGGCGAAGAACCGTATCGACGCGATTGGGATCGCGGAGAAGAATGGGTGGATCTAGGTTTAGATCACCCATTACCCCGATTTCCCGTTAAAGTAGATCCCTAGGTAATCTACTGTTTTATTATCCTTGAATTCCTTCTAACTTAGTTCCCTGCGTGATCTACAATCTCCTATTCCCCGAAGATCCATCGATGTGGATCTCTCTACGTATGCTACTTTACTCGCTGAGAGGTACCCAGTACCCCACATTGACCAGAAACCACCGTTTCGCGCTGAAGAGAGGTACTCAGTACCCCACATTGTCTAAAAACTAACATTGCACGCTGAAGAGAGGTACCCAGTACCCCACATTGACCAAATATTAAAAAGGCTGCCCCCATCATCTTAGCGATGACAAAAACAACCCCTCAGTAACATCATCTGTGTATCGTTACTCCGGTCTTTCTAGGCTTCGATTATGTCATGCTCCGCTTTCGCGACGGTAAAGTAGAATTCCACGCCGCTGCCGTGGTTGCGCACGCCGAAGGTGCTGCCGTGCAGCAGCAGAATATGCTTCACGATGGCGAGCCCGATGCCGGTTCCGCCCAGCTCGCGGCTGCGGGAATGGTCGGTGCGGTAGAATTGCTCCCAGATGCGCTTTAGCTCGGCTTCCGGAATCGCTTCGCCTTCATTCCAGAGTGAGAGCAGCCACTGATCGGGCTCCTCGGCAATTCGCAGCTCGATGGCTCCGGCTTGTACGGTGTGGCGGATGGCGTTGCTCATGAGGTTCGCCAGCACCTGCTCCAGCCGGAAACGGTCACCGTACGCCGGCATCTCGGCCTTCTCCTCCGGAAGTATTGCGTTCAATGCGATCGCCTTGCGCTCCAGCGGCTCCGCGTGACGCTGCAAGAAAGCATTCGCACATGCGCGCAGATCGAAGCTGCCGCTGACGAGCCGATATTTGCCGGATTCCAGCTGCGCCAAATCCAGCATATCGTTAACGAGACCCGACATTCGGCTGGTCTCGTCCATGATAACACCGAGATACTGCTCGCGTTTCTCGGCGCCTCCGATCCCATCGCGCAAGCCTTCGGCATACCCGCTAATGAGACTGATCGGCGTCTTGAGCTCATGCGAAACACCTGCAACGAATTCACGCCGCATCGCTTCCAGCTGCTTTTCTTTCTCGAATTCTTCCTTGAGCTGTACATTCGCTGCCTGTAGCTCGCCAAGCGCATGCTGAAGATTATCCGACAGAAAATCAAACGTCTGCGACAGACTCCCAATCTCATCATTACGCTTGATGCCGCTCTTCACCGAGAAATCCAGCTTCGAGAGACGAAGCGCAACCTGATTCAGCTTGCGCAGCGGCTTCGTAATCATGCCGGAGTAGAGGAAGGACAGCAGCAGGATGAGCACGATGGCGAGTCCATAGAAATACAGATAGAAGTCTTTGATAACCGTCCCCGCATCGCTGACCGGCTGCAGCGATGAGACTGCAAACAGCACTTGGCGAGTGCCGTCTACAGGAGGCAACGCAGCGGCTGCAATGAGCTGGTTGTTGCCAATATTCATCGGGCCAAAGCCTTTACTGCGATACACGACGGTTTCGCCTCGGTCGAACACCCGGTTCACCTTCTCCGGATCTTGCAGCCATTGGACGACACCTGTCATCAAATTGTCTACTTGCTCCTGCGAGACCGGATTTTGAATCATCCGCATCACATCGCCGTTTAGCTGATCAATGCTAATAAAGATACGTCTTTGCTGCTGACCCGCACCGATCGCAATGGCCTTAATTCCCTCTTCATCAAATTCAAACTTGGCCGTCAGCGCGAAGTATCTGTTCTCGAAGGGGGAGAAGTACAGCGGTAATCCCGTTCCCCCGGAGGTCATTTCTCCCGATAATCCTGCAGGGAGCGGCATGCGGAAATCCCCGAAAAACCGCTCGAAAGTCGATCCGTTACCACCTTCGGCAGGAGCGGACTCAGACGCTGAGTCCGACTCGGCCCTTGACTCTGATTTGACTTTGAAGCTTACACCGGGACTTGTTAGCCCGCTTGCAGGGGCAGTGGTACGTCTTGCATTTGTACTTGTCCCCGGATCTCCCGCATCTCCATCGGTCCCCGTCTCCGAGTCAGGGGCAGGCACTGCTGTATTCGTCCCCGGCGTCCCCGCGTCGGTTCCCGAGGGAGGCGTGTCGCCCACCACGACATACTTGTTCCGAAGTTCCGTAAATTCACGCTTGATGGCCTTGATTTTCTGCCGTTCATAATAGCTCTCGAAGAAGAACAGCTGCAGCACCATAATGAGGGTGATAAACACGATGAACACGATGGTCGTGACGGTAAACAGCTTAAACGCAACGCTCCGCCCGCGCTTCATCGTTTCACCTTGAGCTGATAGCCGTTGCCGCGCACGGTGCAGATCAGCTCCGCCTTGCTGCCGAGCTTCTGCCGCAGACGCTTAATATGGGTATCGACCGTTCGCGCATCGCCGAAATAATCGAAGCCCCATACATGATTGAGCAGCATGTCCCGCGTTAATACGATATTCCGGTTGCGGTACATATACAGCAGCAAATCATATTCCTTCGGCGACAGCGTCAGCTCCTCGCCATCGACCTTCACCTCGTGCGAAGCCTCTTTGATCGTCAGCCCATCGAGCGTGATCAAGCTGCCGTCTTGGTCGTCTCCGGCCTTAGAAACCGAGGTCGAAGCAGCAGCTGCGGCCAAGAGTTCTACTCGTTTCAACAGCGCCTTCACCTTCGCGGTCAGCTCCTTCGGGCTGAACGGCTTCGTCATGTAATCATCCGCGCCGAGATCATAGCCAAGAAGCTTGTCGTCCTCGGCTGACCGAGCCGTCAGCATAATAATCATCACATCGGACCGTTCTCGAATCGAACGGCAGACGCTGTAGCCGTCCAGCTTCGGCATCATAATATCCAAGATGACGAGTGCGACCGGTTCTGCCGCGAACCGGAGCAGCGCTTCTTCGCCGTTGGCTGCCTCGATAACCGTAATATTTTCCCCATGCAAGTAATCGACAATGAGCTGCCGCATAAGGGGCTCATCCTCGACAAGTAGTACATGTCCGCTCACAATACCGTTTCCTCCTTCATTGTCACACAGCTGTCACATCGCGCTTTTACAGTTACAAGTGAGAAGAAACGGTTCATGCCGTTCTTTAGCTGGGCGCGTTGCAGAGAAGGATCCCCAAAATCGATTTGCTGCACGCCCGAAGCAAAAGCATTCGCTCTCACTATCGTATAGGAGGTTGTTATGAAATTCAATCGCTTGCTGCAGCGAGACAGCAGTGCGGCGGTCGTGTTCCTTCTGCCGAGTCTGATCGGCTTCGGGCTGTTCTTCCTGATTCCGTTTGCGGCAGGATGCTACTATTCGCTGGTGGACAGTCCGGTGAACGGCAGCTTCGTCGGCCTCTCCAATTATGTGGAGCTGCTGGAGAGCAGCTCATTTCGCAAGGCGGCATCGAACACCGCATTGTTCACGGCCGTAAGCGTTCCGCTGCTGATGGTCATTTCGTTACTACTGGCGCTTCTGCTCACGCGTGATGTGTATGCCCGAAACTGGCTGCGCACGTTCTATGTCATGCCGCTGGTCGTTCCGGTCGCTTCGATCGTGATGCTGTGGCAGATATTATTCGACGGCAACGGTTTTCTGAATGCTTTCCTGCAAGAGCATGGGCTGGCAACGAAGGACTGGATGGGCTCGGGAACGGCAAGAGCCGTTGTATTGCTGGTCTTTCTGTGGAAGAACACGGGCTATAACATGGTGCTTTATCTGGCAGGTTTGCAAAATATCCCGGAGGACTATTACGAAGCCGCATCTGTGGAAGGTGCAGGCTGGTGGTGGAAGCTGCGCCATATTACGCTTGTTTACTTGACACCGACGGCGTTCTTCGTCTTCGTCATGTCGGTTATCGGTTCGTTCAAAGTGTTCCGCGAGACGTATCTGATTGCAGGGGAATATCCCGATGAGAGCATCTACATGCTGCAGCATTATATGAACAATATGTTTCTGTCCTTGGATTACCAGAAGCTGACCTCGGCCGCGTATGTGATGGCGCTTGTCATTACGTTGTTTGTTGCCGTGGTGTTCAGGCTGGAGCGGGCGCTGAGGAGGCGGATGGAATGAGGGAAAAGCCGCGAACTTTTGCCAAAATCATGCTTACTTTCATGCTCGCCCTATTCGCTGCAGGTATGCTGTTTCCACTTGTATTCACGATCAGCAATTCCTTCATGTCGGAGGATGAAATTACGGCAGCCTATGGTATTTTGTCGCCTAGTGCGGAAGGGGATTCCGGGAGCTCATCCGATTCAAAAGCAGATCAGTTCGCCGTGCTCAAGCTGATTCCGGACAAGGTGACGCTCGAGCAGTACGGGGAGGCGCTCTTCCGAAAACCGCAGTTTCTGGCGATGTTCTGGAATGCGGTTGTGATGACGGTGCCGATTATTGCCGGGCAGACCCTCGTTGCGGCACTGGCGGCTTATGCGCTTGGCAAGCTGCAATTTGCGGGACGAGACAAGCTGTTCTTCCTGTACCTCATTACAATGCTCATGCCGTTCCAAGTCACGCTTGTGCCGAATTACATCATGGCTGACCGGCTTGGATTGCTGAATAGCTTCGGTGCAATCATATGGCCCGGCATCTTCGCGGCATTCGGCGTCTTCTTATTGCGACAGTTTATGCTGCAGATTCCAACGGCTTACGTGGAAGCAGGCAAAATGGACGGTGCAGGCCATACGCAGCTGTTCCTGCGCATTGTACTGCCGATGTGCAGGCCGGGACTTGCCGCGCTGGTGATTCTGCTCTTCATCGACAACTGGAACATGGTCGAGCAGCCGCTCATCATGCTGACCGATGCGGTGAAGCAGCCGCTGTCGGTCTATTTGTCCCGGATTCGGGAAGGGGAGCAGGGCATCGCTTTTGCCGTTTCGGTGCTCTATATGGCGCCGATGTTGTTTATTTTTCTCTATGGCGAGAACGATCTCATAGCCGGCATTCAGCTGTCCGGGCTGAAGGGGTAGCCGGGGCTAGGTTGGTGGCAAACAAAAGTACACAACAGTTTAGGAGTGAAGAGAATGTCCACGATGCTGGACGATAATCGCTTGAAGCGACGCAAACGGCTCATGGGCACAGTGCTGATTTTTTTCTTCGGCGCGCTTGCCGTGCTCACGTTCTTCTCGAACACGATTGCGGGCATGGCGCTGCCGAAAGTGACGGTGACGAAGCCTGATTTCGGACAGCTGGAACGTACCGTTTCCGGTGAAGGCGAGCTGGAGGCGGAGAAATCGGAGGAGCTGTACGCCGAAGGCGACGGTGATGTGACGAAGATCCATGTAGAAGAAGGCGACGCCGTCAAGAAAGGGCAGACGTTGATTTCCTATGATACAACGGACGCCAAGCGGGATCTCACGGATGAAGAGACGCGATATGCGCAGGCGAAGCTGCGGATGGAGAAGCAGCGGGAACAGATCATCGATGCGCTGCGGCAGGGCAACGAGTCGTCGGTGCGTGATCTTAAACGTGACTTGAAAATTGCCGAGTACGATCTGGACATTCAGCGCCGAAAGCTCGAAACGATGCGCGAAGACATTGTGAGCAGCAGCGCTGTTCGTGCGCCGTTCGACGGCATCGTAACTAAGCTGCAAGCGACGGAGGGGCTGCCTTCCTCGCGTGGGCAGGCTGTGGCTGAACTGGCGGATGTAAGCGAGGGACTTATCTTCAGCTTTACCGACGACGCAGACGATGCGGATAAGCTGCGCATCGGTGAAACGGTGTCGTTGTCGGCCTATATCGGCGATAAGCGGAAGATGGTGAAAGGCGCGGTCGACGATATCGAGGACGTAGAAGACAGCGGAGCACTCGGCGGTGGCGGCTCGGGCGATGCCGATGACGAACAGAAGAAAATTACAGTGAAGCTCACCGGTCAGGAGCTGCAGCTTGGCGACCAAGTGAAGCTTTCCGTGAAGAAGACCGGGCGGATCGGCGGTATCATTCTAGCCAGCGATACGGTACAGCAAGGTACCGAAGGGTACTACGTTTGGGTTGTGAAGGAGAAGAAAGGACCGCTCGGCAATATCTATACGGCAGTGAAAGCAGCGGTTACGATCGGTGATTCGGATGCGACGAATACGGAGATTGTGGACGGGATTATGCCGGATGAGAAGGTCGTTGATGAGATGAGCGAGCCGCTAAGCGAGGACCAGCGCGTGCGTTTGAAATAATAGTTTAGATGATCCCAGGGAGTGTGTTCAGAATGAAGAAGAAAGCGAAAACTGCGATTACAACCGGTTGTGTCAGCCTGGCGCTCATGACGGCGATAACAGCGTGCTCAAGTGGAGGCGGCAACGGCGGGAACGCAAATACGGGAGAGCAGCCGCCGGCCAAAACGAAGGATGGCAAGACGGTAGTCACCGTATCCGTTCTGGAGAATGACCGTTTCTTGCAAACGGCGGAAGCGAATTTCGAGAAGGCGCATCCGGACATCGATATCCAGATCACTGCTGCGATTGCAACGCCGGAAATGGGCAAGAAGGTGACCAGAAGAGCGGGCGGCGGGGACGAGAATTCGGCGGACAAGGAGAAGTTTCTGAGTACCGTCAACACGGAGCTGATGTCGGGCAAAGGCGCGGATCTTATAGCGGTGCAGGATCTGCCGTTCAACAAGTATGCGGAGAAAGGACTGCTTACGGATCTTCGGTCGCTGATGAAGGACGATAAAGATTTTAACATTCAAGATTACTATGAGGGCATTATGGATGGGGTGACGGTCGAAGGCAAGCAGGCAGCGCTGCCGCTTCGATTCTCGCTTGATGTGATGCTCGCTAATACGGAGGAGCTGGCTGGGGCAGGTGTTACTGTCGACGATGGCAAATGGACATGGAAGGATTTTACGGATATTGCCCATAAGCTTATGAAGGACGAGGATGGCGACGGCAAGCCGGACAAGTATACGATGAGCGGGATGTCGAAGGATCAGATGCTGCGGTTGATGGTGGAGTCCAGCTATGAGCACTATGTGGATGCGGCGGCGAAGAAGGCGAGCTTTGACCAAGGTGATTTCGCGGCGATGCTGGAAAACTTGAAGGGACTCTACGACGATGGCTTGGTCAGCGATGGGATGCCGGGTCCCGGTCAACAGTCGTTCGGTCATATGAATCTGATGATGCCGATGGATCTGGTTATGCTTCCGGAGATGATGTTCCAGGGCAAAGGTCAGGTATTCCAGACGCCGTCCGGCGGCGAGGCGAAAGGCATGACCTACGACAGCGATCTGATGCTTGCACTGAATGAGAAGTCAGGCGCCAAGAAGGAAGCATGGTCATTCATGAAATACTTGTTGTCCGCCGAGGCTCAGGGAACGCCTGGCATTATGGGCTTCTCCGTGCGCAAGGATATGACGGCGAAACAGGTGGAAGAGTCGATGAACATGCTGGAGAGCGGCAATATCAAGATAGCGGGACCGGAGGGGGAAATTACGCCGCCGACGGTGACGGAGGAAGATGTCAAAGCGATCGTCGATACGATTCCTCGGATCAAGCGGTTCAGCGGCGACGACAGCGCCATAATGGATATGGTGAAGGAAGAGGCAGCGGCGTTCTTCGAGGGCCGAAAGTCGGCGGACGAAGCGGCGAAGCAGCTGCAGAATCGGGCAACGATTTATTTGAACGAATAGTGGGGGAAACACCTTCGGAAAGCGGCTGCGGCTGCTTTCCGAAGGTGTTTTCTTAGTTTCTCGTGAATATCGTCTAATGAGCTCATTTCGGATCGGAGACCGACTCGATAAGCGGAATATCCGCTTATACTCCACACTCGGGAAACCTGCTGCCCCAGCGCCTGAGAGACGGAAAACCCGACTCTCAGCACCCACCACTCAGCATCCCCCCAAGTTTCACAACTCTCGCTCAGAGGTTATTAATATAGTAAAAACGACTAATATCCAAATAATTGTAAATGATAGACAAATTTTATGCTAAGCTAGTAGGAACTACGTGGATAGATTTGCCAATAGCAGGGGGATCACGAGAAACATGAGAACGAAGTGGATCAAAATCGCACTCATTGCCGCCGTCGGCCTAACAGCAGCGAGTCAGCTGGAGACGGCGCCGAAACGAGCGAATGCAGCAGTAGCAGCAGTAACCGGATCACCGAGCGAGTGGGCGAAGCAAGAAATTCAAGACGCGATTACGAGCGGACTTATCCCCTATGGGTTAACGAATAGCTATCGATTGGCATTGACGCGTCAGGAGTTTTGCGAGATGGCCGTTCAGCTCTACGAAGTGCTGACGAATACGAAACCGGCGGAGCCGAAGCAGAATCCGTTCCGGGATACGACGAATTATCGAATCGGCCAAGCTTACGAGCTCGGCATTATTAAAGGGACAAGCCCGAACACCTTCTCGCCCAAGGCGAATGTGACGCGTGAGCAGCTCGCGCTGATGCTCTATAACACGCTGACCAAAGCGGGCTTCCAAACGAAGCTCCAAGAGGGCAAAGGAACGCCGGCGAAGTTCGCGGACGACAAGCAGCTCGCCAAGTGGTCGCGCGATGCGATCAGCATGCTGTCCGGTAACGGCATCATGAAAGGCAATGTGAGCGGCAACCAGCTGCGATTTCAGCCGCGCGTGACGACGACACGGGAGCAGGCCATCGTGCTGGTGTACCGGATTTTCTCGCGGTTCGGGACTTATTTTGTGAACGATGAGGAAGATCTGCTGGGGGCGGCCAAACAATCGCTTCCCGTCGTCATCAAGGATGAGCAGCTCCAAGAAATCGACACCCGAGCGAGAGCGGTGCTTGCAGAGATCATCCGACCGGGTATGACCGAATATGAACGCGAGCTGGCTATTCATGATTATATTTTGCAGCATACCGCCTATGATTACGAGAATTACAAGAATGACACCGTTCCGCCGGAATCGTACTCCGTGTACGGGGTGCTGGTGAATGGCGTCGCGGTATGCCAAGGTTATGCGGGAACCGCTGATCTACTGCTAAGCATGGCGGGAATTGAATCTCATATCGTAATCGGCACGGCAGACGGCGGCAGCCATGCGTGGAACAAAGTGAAGATTGATGGAGCGTATTACAACCTCGATGTCACGTGGGACGATCCTGTTCCGGATGTGGCGGGGAGATTGAACTACGGCTATTTCAACGTGACAGATGAAGCGCTTCGAGAGGATCATGCTTGGAAGGACAATCTTCCGGAAGCTGCCGCCAATACGTTCAATTACTACGTAATCAACGGCCTCACCGTGAACAATCAAGCAGAGTTCGAAGCGAGAATCAGCAGCGCTGTTGAAGCGCGTTTGTCGTCCATCACCATCAAACGCACCTATAAGGACGAGCAAGGGCCAAGCGGCTGGGAAGCTCTGCTGAAGAACTATGGCGAAGTTCTCGCATCTTATTCCTACACGATGGATAATAGCGGTGTTGTGAGCTTCAAGTTTAAGTACCGTTAATGATACAATAAGGACAAAAAAACGGACGGAGTCTCTTGATCCATGATTCGAATTCTTGCCATTACGAACGATCACCATATCCGGCAGTTGAACAAACTGGAAGACTTAAGCAGCGTAACGCATCTTAGATGGTACTGGGTCGATTTCTGCGAGCCAACAGGAGAAGAAGCGAAGCTGTTGGAGGATTATTTTCATTTTCACCCGCTGGCTATAGAGGATTGTCTGCTTTACTTGCAGCGTCCCAAAATGGACCATTACGACGATGTACATTTCTTCGTGCTTCATGCGATTCACGAGCAGACGCTGGAGGCGTCTGAAGTGGATCTGTTTGTCGGTCCGAATTTCTTGGTGACTTACCATCAACTGCAGCTACAGGAGGTCGACCGGGCCTGGGAGAAAATCATCCGCAAACCGCACACGGAAGCCCATGGCAGTCTGCATGCCGCTTATACCGTGATGGATGAGCTGGTGGATCAATATTTTCCGGCGCTGCAGGCAATCGAGGATCAGCTGCTGGAATTAGGCGGCTCCGATCAAGGATTCCGAACGGACCTCAGCCATGTGTTCGAAATTCGAAACAAGCTGCTCCGGCTGCGCAAAACAATCGTCCCTATGCGAGACTTACTGTATCGGATCCTCAATACGCAAAGAATCGAGGCTTTAAAGCATTATCATCACTTCTTCACCGATATCTACGATCATCTGCTGAAGCTGGCGGAGATGGTCGATTCCAATCGCGATATGACCTCGGATCTGCGGGATCACTATATGTCGCTTAATTCCAATCGGATGAATACCATCATGAAAACATTGACGGTCATTACCGTCATCTTCATGCCGCTGACGTTTATTGCCGGTATTTATGGCATGAATTTCTCCAATATGCCCGAGCTCGGCTGGCATGCAGGCTACTATATCGTGCTTGTGTTTATGGTGCTGCTTGCGTTGGGCATGTTTGCTTGGTTTAAGTTCAAGGGTTGGTTTGAATAGATCAATGATGATTGAATAGATCAATGATGATTGAAATTGAATAGAGAAATTATCCTTAGGGAACGGTAAGTTATACGACTCACCCTTAAGGAGGCGGCAGAAATAATGGCAAGAAGAAGTCGGAGGAAGCACCTGGTACCGGGCGCAGAAGCTCAGATGAGTGCATTTAAGGCGGAAGTGATGCGCCGTGAAGGCTATGTCGTAAATGCGAGCAGGCCTGATGATGTGAAATATGAAGTGGCGAAATCGCTCGGCATTCCGCTGGAGCACGGTTACAACGGCCAGTTATCGACGGAATCAGCAGGTCAAATCGGCGGTCAGATCGGCGGAGCGATGGTCAAAGAGCTGGTGCGGATGGCGCAGGAGAAGCTGGCACGCCAGAACACGGAACATTAATGAAGGCCATCAATGATAAACGTGCTTAACGAAACCATCAGCAGGAAGCTGGTGGTTTTTTGCATGTCACTAACGGTTTTCAGTATTTTTTCAGAAACGATTCATACTGTTTTCATCTTCATCGGTTAAGCTGGAGGTAACATGCTTAAGTAGGATGGGGGATTGGACGATGCCTGCCGCGATATTGGTTATCGAAGACGATTATTATATACAAGAGCTCATTGCTGAGTTTCTTCGGGCACAACAATATGAGGTGGATGTAGCAGGGGACGGATTGGAAGGCTGGGAGAAATTTCAGCAATCGTCGTACGACCTCGTCATCTTAGATTTGATGCTGCCTTCCATGCATGGCTACGAGATATGCCGCAGCATTCGCGAGCGTTCCGATACGCCGGTCATCGTACTGACGGCACTGGGCGAGGAGAAGGATCAGCTGCGCGCGTTCGAGGAAGAAGCGGATGATTATGTGACGAAACCATTCTCGTTCCATGTATTGATGAAACGGGTGGAGGCCGTCCTTAGGCGCACGCGCAGCGGGCTTTCCGGGGAGCAGCTGTTCGACGGTAGACTGAGGCTGGATGCCGATGCTTACAAAATCTACGTCGACGGCAAGCTCATAGACACGACGACGAAGGAATTCGATATTCTGCATACGCTCGTACATAACGCCGGACGGATTATGACACGTGACATGCTGCTGGACAAAGTATGGGGCTACGACTTCTACGGCGATTCCCGTATCGTCGATGCTCATATTAAGAATATCCGCAAGAAGCTCGGCATCTCCGTCATTCGTACGGTAAAAGGGGTCGGCTACTCGCTGGAGTCTGAGCTGGCGTTGGTGGAAGGATGATCCGGCGCAAGGGAATACGGTTTAAGATCTTCATGGTTACGGCGGCGCTGCTGGTCGTATCGGCCTTACTTATCTATTTAACCCTCTACTTCATGCTGCCGGGTTATTACAAGAACATCAAGCAATCCCGTCTGGAGAGCAGCTTCAGCGAACTGGTGAAACAGATCGACGGCGTGAGTGCGGCTGATGCCATTCCGCTGATGGCGAAGTTTGGTCAAGAGCATAATGCGGCGCTCATGATTCGTGATAAGGAGGGGCAGGGGTATTATATCCCGCCGAGTTATCGGGGAATGAACGGCTGGCTGTCCCGTAATGCGAGTTACCTTGGTATGCGAAAGCAGCTTGAAGCGGGTCGGGTGATCGATGGCCGTGAGATTACGAAAGGGCCCGGCGACGGTAATGGCGGCGGCCCGAACATGCAAATGCTGAGCGTCGATAAGACGATTAAATTCGCAGAAAGCGACGATCCTTACACCCTGTCAGTGGATGCCCCGCTGCAGCCAATCGGGGAAGCGGCCGATGTGATATTGCTATTCCTGCCGTATATGCTGATCCCGATTCTATTGATTGCGGTTGGCGGAGCGCTTATCTATTCCCGGCTAATCGCACGGCCGCTTCTCTCGCTTAATCGAGTGGCCAAACGGTTGGCCAAACTCGACTTCTCCGTTACGAAGCCTGCGCTGAACACGAAGGACGAGCTGGGTGAGCTGTCGTTTAGCCTCAGCAAATTAGCGGTTAATTTGCAGCTGACGATGGGGGAGCTGCAGGATGCGAACGCCCAGCTCAAGAGCGATATCGAGCAGGAACGTGAGCAGGAAGCGAAACGGCGGGAATTCGTGGCGACGATTTCCCATGAACTCAAGACGCCGATAACGGCGGTCAGCGGTCAATTGGAGGCGATGATTGCTAATGTGGGCTCCTACCGCGATCGGGACAGATATTTGCGCCAATCGTATACGATCATGCAGGATATGGATAAGCTTGTGCACGAGATTCTGGAGCTGTCCAAGCTGGAAAGCCGGGATTTCCGTCCGCTGATGCGCAAGGTGGATCTAACTGAATTGGTGCGGGAATCGATGAATAGTATGAGCTACTTGGCAGATGTCAAACATATGCAGCTGGAGGTTGAGCTGCCGGAGGAAGCGATGATTACGGCCGATGAGCGGCTCATGTCGAAGGCGGTATCGAACATTATTACGAATGCCGTTCAATATTCCGGGGATGCGGAGCGGGTCGTTGTTCGACTATCGGAAGAGGTGCCTGCTGCCAATGAGCAGCGTGATCCTTGTACCTGGTATAGACTTGAAGTGCTGAACACCGGTGTGCAGGTAGAGGAATCGAAGCTGCCTCGATTGTTCGAGCCTTTCTACCGGGCAGAGCAGTCACGCAGCCGCTCAACCGGCGGCAGCGGACTTGGTCTCTATATTGTCAGCAAAGTACTGGATGCTCATGGCGCTGAATATAGCATTGCCAATACGGCCGAAGGAGTGCGCTTCAGCGTAAGGGTGCAGGGAGCGGCTTGAGGGTGTAAAGGGAAGCAGGAACCGGACATTAGATTCTGTCGCGAACGACAGCTAATGTCCGGTTTTTGAGTTGTTCAATTTCAGCGATAAGGGCGGACCGTTTCGCTGCATAATGAGCCTTAATCCCTTCATCCTTCAGCGCCGCTAAATTGATCTCTACCGTTAAGAGCGCAGCTTGCGCGGCGGCTTCAAGCAGCACAGCACCGATTCCCAGGTCTGAGATGACATGCGCATTCGTGCAGGAAGCAATGCTTAGCGTCGACTGCAGCGCCGCGCTGCATACCTCCATCAGTCGGAGCGGGGCTTCGATGGCGGCAATGGTTGCGTCATGGAGCGCCTCTTGACGAAGCGATTTCTCAGCCTCGCTTTGCTTGGGCAGCTTCAGTGCAAGCATATAACCGTCAAAGGCTGCCATGTCGGAGGCGAGCATAGCTTCACATGAAGTGGATAGTCGGCTCATCTCGTTCAAGGTCGCATTGATTTCGAGACGAGCATCCGCGTATTTCTCCCCTTGCGAGAGATGTGCCGCCATTGCCGTCATGGCTGTGCCGAGCGCTGCGGCAAGTGCGGCTGCGCTTCCGCCGCCCGGCGTCGGGTCGGAGCTGGCCGCCTTCTCTAGGAAGCGGCGAATGGAATCATCCCACGTTACAGTAGACATCGTTACGCATCCCCTTTCAGAGACATCTGGATATCGATAGCTCTCATCAGATTGCGATACAGGATCGCCGTCGTTAAGGTGCCAACGCCACCGGGAACCGGCGAGACAGCCGCTGCCGCATCTCCCAGATCTGCAGCTGCATCACCGGTGATCGTACCATCGGCAAGCTCGTTAATACCTGCGTCGATGACCGTTAAGCCCGGATGCGCCATGTCCTTCGTAATCACCTCCGGCTTGCCAACCGCAACGATGGCGATTTCCGCATGCTTCAAATGAGCGCCTAGATCAGGCGTCCTGGAATGACAAACGGTCACGGTAGCATTCTCGCGTTGAAGGAGATGGAACAACGGCAGCCCGACCGTCTGCCCTCTGCCTACTAAAGCCACGTTGCGTCCTTCTAACTGGTACCCGTAATGCTTAAGAAGTCCGATGCAAGCCTGCGGCGTTGCGGGCTGCAACCCTTTATCACTACCGGTGTAAACCGCCAGCTTATTCGACGGTGTAACACCGTCGATATCCTTGGCAGGGGCAATGCAAGCCTCAATGGCAGCTGCCGATAGATGCGCGGGCAGAGGGAGCTCAAGCATGATGCCGTGAATGTCTTCATCCGCATTCAGCGCTGTGATGACGCGCTTCAATTCCTCTTCCGAGACATCGGTTCCGAAAGTATGGAGCTGAAACGATATGCCCAGCTTCTCGGCAATCTTCTGCTTGGAGCGTGCATAATAAGCTGAAGCAGGATCTCCTTCGACTAGTAGTGTCGCCAGAGAAGGCTGGTTTCCATTCTTCTTCCATTCCTCTACGCGGGCCGCTATTTCCGAATACATAAGCTCTGCCGCTTCTTTCGCTTTCAAGACAATGGCCATAGAGATCTTCTCCCTCAAATTGGAATTGAGTGACCTGCATGTACGAAAAAAAGCATTCGCGGGCAGGCTCGTCGCAAGACATAGCCAGCCGCAAATACTTCTCCCCAGGCGAACGGTGTATTTCGATCCGCATGCTCCCTCGTGGTTCATTCCACTGATTTCGCCAGTTGCATGCAGCGTTATTTTCCTAGAGTGTAGCATGCAGAGGTGTCTTTGAACAGGGCTGTGCTATAATGTTGCTGGATATTGGGAACATGCGAAAGGAGCAAAGCAACTGTGCTGATAAACTGGTTCTATCCCAATTGGCTGCGGAATCAAGTGATTCGCAACAAAATCATCGCCATTTATATTCCGCTTATCATTGTGCCGCTGCTTGTGCTGGGTTTTGCGTCCAACAGCATTTATACGAATGCGATCGTCGATAAGACGATCAGTAACGTGAGTGACAACTCCTCGCTGATCATCACGCGAATGAATGGGATCATGACGAATGCGGAGAGCTGCGCGAATATCTTGACGATTAACTTAAACCGCGTCATTCAAGACCATAACAAAGGGGAAATCAGCCGGGAGCGCTCGCTGCTGCTGTCGACCTTGATTACCAATCAGCTTAGTTTTGCGCTGCTCGTCTTCCCGGATGTCGAGAGCGCTGCATTCATTGATACCTATGGCACGATCTATGGCACCTCGGCTGCGATTGAGAACGCGGGTGAGCCGCAGCCGGAGACACTTCTGCAAACCGCAATGCTGAAGCGCATTCGGGAAACGACTGGTCAGAACATCTGGTTTCCGATGGATAAGAGAAACTTTCTTACACTCGGGGCAGATGAGCCGGTGCTTACGGTGGGTAAGAAAATCAACAACATCTACACCGGCCAGGAGCTCGGTCTGTTGGTGCTTAATGTGAAGGAACAATCGCTCTCGGCGATTTACAATAACATCGGTACGGACCAGAGCGGCAGCTACATGCTGACCGATCAAGCCGGAACGATCGTCTCCTCGACAGACAAGGAACAGCTGCTGAAGCCCGTTGAAGATCAGGCGCTGCGGCAGTGGATCAATGAGACGAACAGCGGCTCGACAATCGATCGGTTCCAAGGGGACAAGCTGCTTGTGATCAGCTCGGAGATGCCGAAGTTCGGCTGGAAGCTGATCTCCATGGAGCCGTTTAACGCGTTGACAGCAGATAATCGCAAAATCACGGCGCTCATTATGACGATCGGCTTCTTCTGCTTCTTGTTCGCGCTGATGGGTGCCGGCATTCTGAATCGACTCATTGCCAGGCCTATCGTGCTGCTGACCAAGTATATGAAGCTGGTGAAAGAAGGGAATCTTACCATCCAACTGCCGGTCAAATCGAATGACGAGCTGGGGCTGCTCGCATCCGGCTTTAATACGATGCTTACTCGCATTAATCAGTTACTGGATAATGTGCGGTTCGAGCAGAAGAAGAAACGGGAGTATGAGCTTGCTCTGATTCAATCTCAAATAAAGCCTCATTTCTTATACAATACGCTCGATGTCATTTATACCCTCTCGGAGATCGGGCGGGTCAAGGATGTGCAGCGCACAACCAAATCGCTCGCCGACTATTACCGGATCGTCTTAAGCCAGGGGAAAGAGGCGATTCCCCTTCAGGATGAGCTGCAGGGACTGCGCGATTATTTGGCCATTCAGCGAATTCGGTATGCCGATGTGTTTGATTACCAAATCGACGTGCAGCCGGAAGTGCTCTCCTGCACGGTGCTGAAACTGACGCTGCAGCCGCTCGTGGAGAATGCCATCTATCATGGCCTGAAGACGAAGGGGGAGTTTGGCCACCTCATCGTGACAGGCGGCATCGAAGGGCAGGATTTGCTGCTCACCGTGAAGGACGACGGAGTCGGAATTCCGCAGCACCGCCTGGAGACCTTGCTGCAGCCAAGCGCGGATACCGCCAAGACATCGGCAGTCGCGCCGTTGTCCGCTGCCGGAAATACGGGGAGCTCGTTCGGGATGCGCAGCGTGGACAGCCGGATTAAGTTGTATTTTGGCGAGGGGTATGGACTGACGCTGATCAGTGAACCCGGCGTGGGAACAGAGATACAAGTACGATTGCCAATGGAGCAGCAGGAAGAGACGGGAGGCGGCAAACATGTTGAATTTACTGATCGCAGATGATGAGTCGATCTTCCGCGAGTATTTGCGCACGGTGCTGGACTGGGAGTTATATGGCTATCGAATCATTGGTGAAGCGAAGAACGGGCTTGAAGCGCTCGAAATCGCCCGGAAGATAACGCCGGATATCGCGCTTGTCGATATTACGATGCCATTCATGGATGGGCTGGAGCTGGCTCAGCGTTTGAAGGAAGATTACCCCGGCATCAGCATCGTGCTGATCACGGGACATAATGAATTCGACTATGCGAGGCGTGCGCTGAAGCTCGGTGTCGAGGACTATATCTTAAAGCCATTCTCCAAGGATGAGCTGACGCTTACGCTGCTGAAGCTGCAGGAGCATCACCGCAAACAGAGGGAAGAGCAGTCGACGCATCTGAAGAATTTGCAGCTGATGAAGGAGAGCGTGCTGAACCGGCTGGTCAGCGGAGAATTAGCCGAACATGAGGATGTGCTTCTGCAGCAGCTCAGCTCCTATCAGCTGCGGCTGGATGCCAAAGCTTATGCGGTCGCTTGTATCGAGATCGATGAGATTGATCGCAAGTGGGGCGAGGTCAGCGAACGGCTGCTATGGAAATATGCCGTGACCAACATTCTTGCCGAAGCGATGGAGGATTCCGGCGGGAAGCCTGTTATCTTCAATGGACCGGAAGGGCGAATTATCTGTCTGTATGGCTTGGCGCACGGTGCTGGGGCTGCTGCAGTTACTTCGCAATCGCCGCAGCCGGAGCTTCCGAAGCTGGAGCCGTTCGAGAAGCTGTGCATGCTGATTAAGCGATATTTGAAACTCACGATTACGATCGGCGTTGGCCAAATCTATAGCGGAATTAGCGGCATACGCTGCTCTTACGAAGAGGCGCTAACGGCGCTGCAGAACAAGTTTGTGCTGGGTAATGACCGCGTCATCGCCTTCGGGCAGCATATCTCGAAGGAAGGAACAGGCGTGCAATATCCGCCGGAGCTTGGCGATGAGCTGCAGCTGCTGCTGCGTGCACAAGATGATGTGAGAATTGAGGCTAAGCTAAGCGAGCTGTTCCGGCTGATCCGGGAGAAGAAGCTGTCGATCGACTATACCTACGTAATCTGCATGAGCCTCGTATCGGTCTGTCTCGGTTATGTCAGCGAAGCGGGTCAGCCGATTGAGGATTGCTTCGGTGAGCATTTCTTCCCGTATCACGAAATCCGCGAGCTGGCCTCCATAGACGAAGCCGAGCGGTGGATGAAGGAGCTGTTCACCAAGGCCGTTCACTATACGAGGCGTTACAAGAAGACACGGTCGTCTATTATAGCCCAGGCGGCCAAAACCTTCATCGAAGAGCAATACGGCGATGCCGAGCTTGGCGTAGAGAAGGTTGCCCAGCATGTGTTCATCAACGCCAGCTACTTGCGCGCCGTGTTTAAGAAAGAGAACGGGATGACCGTCACGGATTACATTACGCATATTCGGATGAATAAAGCGAAGGAGCTGCTCGGAGCAGGCAACCGCAAGCTGTCGGATATCGCGGAGAGTATCGGATACAGCGACGGCAGCTACTTCAGCAAAAGCTTCAAGAAGTTCTTCGGTTGGTCGCCGAGCGAATACGAGAATCGGATAAAAGGGAATGAAACGATGCGCGGATAATACAAAACGCCATCGTTTTTTCCATTATCGGGGGTGAAAGGGCATTTTATAATGAGAAACGTAAGGGATGCACACAGTATTAGGGGAGGGTATTAAAGATGAAAAAATGGACACTAATGCTTATTTCAGCTGTGATGGTAACAAGTTTGGCGGCCTGCGGCTCGAATAACGACACAGACAAGAATGCGACGAATACGGGCAGCAACAACAAGCCGGCAGAAGAAGGCACAAACGCGCCAGCCGAGAATACAGAGCCGGTTAAGCTGCGGATTTACGCGCAATATGCGGATGACGATACGAAGAAGCCTTACGATTATGCAGTCGCTGAGCTGAAGAAGGAAATGCCGAATGTGGAGCTGGAGCTTGACGTGCAGGCGCAAGATGATGGACAGAAGCTCAAAACGTATGCAGCGACAGGCAATTTGCCGGATATTTTCCAAGCGGGTCTTGATATTATCAATACGATGAAGAAATCAGGCAACATTCTGGAGCTTGACCAATATGCCGACAAATTCGGTTTCAAGGACAAAATGCAGCCGAGTGCCATGAATACGCTCGTCACGGAAGACGGCCATATCTACGCCTTCCCGTATGCCGGCAATGAGCTGGCGCTGATGTTCTACAACAAGGAGCTCTTCGAGACCAATAACGTGAAGGTGCCGACAACCTACGATGAGCTGATGACGGCCGTTAAAGCATTCAATGAGAAAGGTATTACACCGCTCTCCCTATTTGCGAAAGAGAAATGGCCGACCGTTGCCCTGTTCGATATGTTCGCGACTCGCACGGAGCCGGCGGGCATTACGAAGCTGGACAAAGGCGAGGCAAAAGCAAGCGATCCGGCGTTCAAGCAAGCAGCGGAGCAAATCGTAACGCTTGTACGTGCAGGCTTGCTGCCGAAAGGCGCAACGAACCTCAACTACGACCAAGCGGCAGCGCTGTTCCATGAAGGAAAAGCGGCGATGTTCGTCAACGGTCAGTGGGAAATCGATGCCTCGACCAAAGCGCTTGGCGACAAATTGGGCTACATGTACATCCCGGCAGCGGATGCAGCGGCGTATGATGGTGCCAAATTGAACTTCAGCGGCGGCGGCGGTCCTGGCGGCTACGCGGTCAGCTCGGCAACGAAAGACCCAGAGCTTGCGGCGAAAGTAGCAGCGTTCATCGCAGAGAAGTATGCGGAGTACAAATACACCGAGCGCGGTACGCCGTTCGTGGCAACGAAGGTCGATAAAGCGATCATCAACAAATTCCCGACGATCATGGAGCAGCTGGCTACAGATATTCCGAACATGAAAACAACCTCGTTCGCATGGGGTCTGAGCAATCCGAAGTTTAAAGCGGCGATTGAGGATGCTTCGCAGAATTTGATGACAGGCAACTATACGGCAGATCAGTTCGTGCAAGACGTTGACAGTGCAATTGAAGCTTCGAAGTAAGGAAGCGGCTTGAAACATGAGGTTTGAAGCGCCGTCCGATAGCGGTGCGGCGCGTAAGCTTTAACCGGAAAAACCCATGCCGGCTTCCCGGTATGGGTTTTTCTTCTCTAAACGGATGATTTCATAACAAAGGAAGTGGCGGCATGAGAAAATACCTGGGCAACAAGACGGCAATTCTACTGTTTATTTTACCGGCCCTTTTACTATATACCGTTGTTGTGTTCTATCCTGTCGTGCAGGTCTTCTACCGAAGCTTGCTGGATTGGGACGGTTTGACCCAAGGGAAGTTCATCTTCCTCGACAACTATAAGCGATTGTTCCATGACCGCATATTCCGAACATCCGTGTATAACGGTGCGATGTTTGCGGTAGTTATTGCGGTTGTGCAGATTATTATCGGCACGCTGCTTGCCTTCGCCGTAGCGGAAATTGCGATGCGCGGCCGTAAATTCGTGCGGATCAGCGTATTTATTCCCGTCGTGCTGTCGATCACGGTCGTGTGTCAGCTGTGGCTTGCGATGTACAACGGTGAGTATGGTTTGCTGAACAAGCTGTTCGAGGCGCTTGGCCTCTCGTATCGGCAGGATTGGCTGACGAATGAGAAGACAGCGATCTTTGCACTTGCAGCCGTTAATGCCTGGCAGTACATGGGGTATCACTTCGCGCTGCTGCTCGCGGCAGTCAAATCAGTGCCGGAGCATTACATGGAAGCGGCACGGATCGATGGAGCCAACAAGCTGCAGGCCCATGCCCGCATTACGATTCCTCTGCTCTCTGAAACCTATAAGTTCTGCTTGGTGCTGGCGCTTACGGGCGGCTTGAATGCTTTTGCCAACATGTTCATTATGACTGGCGGCGGTCCGGGCACAACAACGTATACGCTCACTTACATGATGTATCGTTCGGCGTTCCGGGTAGGCGAGTTTGGTTATGGCAGCGCCTCGGCAGCATTTCTCGTTATTGAATGTTTGGTGATTACGCTGCTGATTAACCGGCTTATCGCGCGCGATCCCATCGTATACTAGGAAGGAGATGTCACCTATGAGAATGTTCAAACTGAAGCACCCCGTGTCCAATCTGATGATTTGGTTGTACGCCTTGCTCTCTATTTATCCTTTGTTCTGGATGATCGCGTACTCGCTCAAAGACAATAATGAGATCTTCGTCACCAATCCGTTTGGATTGCCGACGCATTTCCGTTTCGAGAATTATGTGACCGCTTGGCGAAGCTTTAATGTGCCGCAGTACTTTACGAATAGCGTTATTGTATCGATAGCTACGGTTGTCGGAAGTCTATCGCTTGCGGTGCTGTTCGCGTATGCGGTCGCTCGTATGAAATGGCGGCTTAGCGGAGCAGCCAGAGTCTATATGACGATCGGGATGTTTGTACCGGTGCAGGTCATTATGATTCCGCTCGCGATTCTGATGCGCGACTTTCATCTGGCGAATTCCTATGCCACGCTGATTGTTCCTTATATTGCGTTCAATCTTTCTTTTGCCACCTTGGTGTTCTACGGTTTCTTCCGCAGTATTCCGGTTGAACTCGAAGAATCGGCTTGCATCGACGGGGCATCGATCTATCGGGCGTTCTTCAGCATTATGTTGCCGATTATACGACCTGCGGTTGCGACGATGATCATTTTCGTATTTCTGGCTGCGTGGAATGAATTTCCTATTGCGCTTATACTGATAACTAAAGAGTCTTTGAAAACATTGCCGCTTGGCTTACTCTTCTTCCAAGGTCAATTCACGACGGACTGGGGTGCGATGGGCGCGGCGATGACGATTGCCAGCTTGCCGACATTGCTGATGTATATGCTCTTTAGCGAGCAAGTGGAAAATGCGCTTACGGTCGGTTCGGCGGTTAAGGGGTAATGATTCCATTTATTTCGGATGTACGGTAAAGGGGGAATGAACGGCATGGGCGAATCTTTCTCGGTGGAGCACCGGGCGGCGCGTCTAGAGCGAATGTCATCGGAGCTGCTCGATGTGCTTATCATCGGGGGCGGCATTACGGGGGCCGGCATCGCGTGGGATGCATCGCGGCGCGGTCTTCGGACAGGTCTTGTGGAGATGGGCGATTTTGCGCAAGGTACGAGCAGCCGCTCGACCAAGCTGGTGCATGGCGGACTGCGATATTTGAAGCAAGGTGAAGTTAAGCTGGTTGCCGAGGTAGGTCGCGAACGGGCGCTGCTGCACAAGCATGCGCCGCATGTCGTGACGCCGACACCGATGCTGATGCCGGTTTATAAAGGCGGCACCTACGGGTATTTGGCTTCTTCCATTGGCTTGTATATTTATGACAGACTTGCAGGCGTTAAGCGTGCGGAGCGGCGTAAAATGTATCGGCGTGAGCAAACGGAAGCGCTGGAGCCGCTGCTGAAGCGGGAGGGACTGCGCGGTTCGGGCTACTATTATGAGTACCGGACCGACGATGCGAGGCTGACGCTTGAGGTGATGAAGACCGCTCATCGGCATGGCGCGGAGATCGTGAACTATGCCAAAGTGGAAGAGATGCTGTATCGAGACGGCGTCGTGTGCGGCGCTCGAATTGCGGATGTGCGCAGCGGCAAGCATTATGACGTCTATGCGCGGAAGATCGTGAATGCGGCAGGTCCTTGGGTCGATCATGTGCGCAGACTGGACGGCGAAGTGACGGGCAAAAGGCTGCTGTTGACCAAGGGCGTGCATTTGGTTGTAGGCGGTGAGCGACTGCCGGTGCAGCAGGCGGTTTATATCGATGTGCCGGATGGCCGGATGATCTTCATCATTCCGCGGGACGGCAAAACCTATATCGGGACGACGGATACGTTCTATCACGGCGAACCCGGTTCCGTTGTGACGACGCGCGCGGACCGCGGTTATCTGTTACATGCGGCGAATGCCGCTTTTCCTACGGCGAAGCTTACGGAAGCGGATGTAGAGTCATGCTGGGCAGGAGTTCGGCCGCTCATTCACGAAGATGGAAAGAGCCCCTCGGAAATTTCCCGGAAGGACGAAATGTTCATTTCGGAGAAAGGGCTTATTACAATCGCAGGCGGCAAGCTGACAGGCTTCCGCAAAATGGCCGAGAAGGTCGTGGATCTCGTCGCAGATGAGATTAAACGCGGTACCGGACGGAAGTTCGGCCGCTGCACGACAGGGGATGAAATGCTCTCCGGCGGCGATTATGGCGGGTATCGTTCGTTCGACGAGCTTCGTGCGGAATTGCTGAACCAAGGATTGAAGCTAGGTGTGCCGCAGGAGGATTTGAAGATCTGGATTGCGCGATATGGCAGCAATGCCGCGCATTTATTGGCGCGTTATTCCGCGCTTCGGGAAGCGGACAGCGGGGACTCCGGTGTTGCTGCGGGAGCTGCCGGCGTTGTGGCGATGGCAGGATCGACCGGAGCCGGCGGCTCGGCTGGCGCAGGAGCGGGAGCTTCGGCAAAAGGGCCGGCTCCGGCAGCGACCAAAGCGGTGGCTGGACGTATTACGGTGGCGGTTGGCGCGACTGGAGCGGCTGGATCTGCGGCTGCGGGGCAGGCTTCCTCCGGGTTCGGAGGAGCATCTATTAATTGGGATCGCACCTTGCGAGCGGAGCTCGATTACGCGATTGAGGAAGAGATGACCTGCAGCGCGGTTGATTTCCTGCTGCGGCGGACGAGTATGATATTGTTTGACCGCAAACGGGCAGAAACGCTGGTACAGCCTGTCCTTCGATTGATGGGGCAGCGCTTTGGCTGGAATGATGCACAGGGCAAGGCGGAATTGGCCCGCGTGCAGGCGGAATTCAAGGCGGTTACGGAATTTCCCGAATTGGTGCAAGAATAGGTTGAAGGTGAAGGCTTGTAACGGGGAGCGAAGACAATGGAGCGCTATATATTAGCTTTGGACGAGGGAACGACCTCCTGCCGGGCGATCCTGTTTGATGAGCAAGGGCGTGCTGCCGGATCCGCGCAGCACGAGTTTGCCTCTGTATTCCCGCAGGCTGGTTGGGTGGAACAGGATGCAAATGAGATTTGGCAGAAGCAGCTGCAAGTGATGCGGGATGCGGCGGCCGGCGTTGGCGTGGAGCAGATTCGCGCGATCGGGATTACGAATCAGCGTGAAACGCTTGTGGTCTGGGACGCCCAAACCGGCGAGCCGCTTCATCCTGCGATCGTATGGCAGTGCCGCCGGACGAGCGCGCTATGCGAAGCGCTGAAAGCCGATGGCTGGGAGGATGAGGTGCGCGCGCGAACCGGCCTGCTGCTCGATCCGTATTTCTCCGGCACGAAGCTGAAGTGGCTGCTGGATACCGTGCCGGGGCTTCGCGAGCAAGCGGAGCAGGGGCAAGCGCTGGCCGGAACGATAGACAGCTGGCTGATCTGGAAGCTGACGGAAGGTGCCGTGCATGCTACGGATGTTTCCAATGCGTCGCGGACGATGCTGTATAACATTCATACGCTGGAATGGGATGCCGACATCTTGGCGAAGCTCGGTATTCCGGCTGCCATGCTGCCGGAGGTGAAGCCGTCCAGCGGCATATTCGGGTATACGCGTTCGCTTGGCGATGGAGCAGGCGGCGATGCAGCAGGTTCGAGCTCGCAAGCAGCGGGGATTCCGATCGCAGGCGTGGCAGGCGATCAGCAAGCCGCGCTGTTCGGGCAGGGCTGCTTCGATACCGGCATGGCGAAGAATACGTACGGGACGGGCTGCTTCCTGCTCAAGAACACCGGCGACGCGCCGGTTGCATCGGCGAAAGGGCTGCTCACGACGATTGCGTGGCAGATTGACGGCCGGACTACCTACGCGCTCGAAGGCAGCGTGTTCACGGCAGGCTCCGTCATGCAGTGGCTGCGCGACGGGCTCGGTCTGATTGCGCATGCATCAGACAGCGAAGCGCTGGCCGCGTCGGTCGCGGATACGCTTGGCGTCTACTTCGTGCCCGCGTTTACCGGGCTTGGCACGCCGTATTGGAACGCGGATGCGCGCGGCATGATCACAGGTCTTACCCGCGGCGCGACTTCGGCTCATCTGGTGCGCGCGGCGCTCGAGTCAATTGCGTATCAGACGGCGGACGTGCTGAACACGATGACCGAGGAGTCCGGATTGCCGCTGACGGAGCTGCGGGTAGACGGTGGGGCAGTTGCGAATGGGCTGCTCATGCAATTCCAAGCCGATTTGCTCGGCGTATCTGTCATTAGGCCGGTTCTGCTTGAAACGACTGCGCTTGGCGCCGCATATCTGGCCGGGCTCGGCGTAGGGTTCTGGAGCGGCATGGATGAGCTGCGCGGATTATGGGCGCTCGATCGCACCTTCGAACCGGAGCTTGATGAAGCGTGGCGCGGTGAAGTATACGGGGGCTGGAAGAGAGCCGTCGGCTATCAGCTGTAGGCTGGGTACCAGGTACCCCACATTGGCGGGAAAGCAGCGAACTAACAACAAGTAGCGGTATCCAAATAAAAAAAATGACGGCGCAGAGATATTAGCGCCGTCATTTTTTCTACTTAAGAGAGCCGATCATAAAGCGGCTAATTTTCCTGGATGTCGCCCGTATTCGTAATGACACATTTTACCTTGATTTCCGGTATGAGCCGGGGGTAATACGTTTCGCGCCATAGCTTGAGCTTGGAGAAGGCCAACTTGTTCCGGAAAATTTCGCCCGTCCCCAGCGAATCCGATTTGCTGGCTTGCAGCTTCTTGAATAATTGCTTGTACCGTTTCTCCATCGCCTCCGATAACGCGCTTTCGATTTGCTGCTCGGACATGTTGCCGTTGTTCTCGAGCAGATGCAGCGACAGCTTCAAGCGCATATTCAGCACGGGCTTTCCGTCCCGCCAAGACGTGCGAAGACGATTATCGCAATTGACGATGGACACGCTGGCTTGATGGGCGGTTTCGACTACGGAGCCTTGGAACAGCTCGTCGTATAAGTTCACCAGCAGCGATTGCTCCTGCGAAATTTCGCCCACCATTTTTTCCTTCGACATGATGGCCGAACCAACGAATTCCATCATGGTCGATTTGCCCGATTGCAGAATCGGAATCGTGACATCCTGCGTATCCGAGTGGATGGCGCCGAAGGTTTCCCAGAGGTAGGCAAGATTGATTTCGGGGCTCCAGCCGGCGTTCTTATTGAAAAAATTCATTAAGGCGCTTCCGTCAGTCTGGATGGATTTTCCGGTATGATTGAGAAATTGCTCTATATTTTGCGAGGTGATGGCCACAAGCGCTTTCGTCGGCATATGCTGGCTTCGT
Organism: Paenibacillus sp. J22FR21; assembly: GCF_056269135.1. Classification (NCBI taxonomy): domain Bacteria; kingdom Bacillati; phylum Bacillota; class Bacilli; order Caryophanales; family Paenibacillaceae; genus Paenibacillus; species Paenibacillus sp. J22FR21. The sequence continues at coordinate 257,375 of NZ_JBWDNJ010000005.1, read as the reverse complement.
ATCATATAAGCCATTTCGTCCCGGATGCCGTCTACGGCGACTTTGCGGTCGAACAAAACCAGCTGCAGATGCATGAAGTCGATGCCGGCTTCGATGTTGGTATCGATTTGGGTCAGCGCTTTGCTGATCGTGTCGGCCTCCTCGTAATGCACCTTGGATATGAGCTTTCGGCCATACGGAAGCGGAACTTGAATAAAAACCCGATATTTCTTTGCCTCCCCGTAAGAGATGCCCATCACGATAGGAAGCATGCGATGGTTTACATCTTTGATGTCCCAGCAGGCGGTTAAGGAGAGCATGCAGAGGAGCAACAACACAGCTGTACGTGCCCGGCGCATCATTCAGTCAAAACCCGCTTTCCCTCCTGAGCGGCAATCGATCTTCCCCGTAAGAAGACGGCGATCGGAATGACCGCGTAAATCAACAGGCGGAACCACGTATCGGCGGCAAAGACCCGGATGTAATCGTTCCAGCTTGGAATGACGAAGCTGATTATGAAGACAACGAGGCTAAGAGAAATCCGGATGTAGGTCTCGCGCCAAGCCGGAATCATCTTGCGAATCAGGAGCGCGGAAGACCACAGAGAGAACGAACTGAGCGTCATGACGAATGCAAGCAGCGCAACGGCATAAAACAGCGAAATCCGGTTGAACACCGTCCATGTAATATTAACGGAGTCGAAGCTGGTCATGAGCGGGAAATTCATAATCTTCGCCGCATTGAGGCCATAAATGACGATTGGAATATACAGGACGACAACGTGCAGCAACGATATTAAGACGAAGCTGATTAAGATTGGCCGTATCTTCACCTTGCACACGGGAGGCAGCATGCCTAGAAGCAGGAACGGACAGATCGAGAACAGCGTTATTAAAAAGGTGCTATTCGACAAAAAGTCCATACTCGGATTGATAAGCGGGTAAACGCGCACGAATTTGGCATTTTGAAAGCATGCGAATATGGCGAATAACAGCACAGGAAAGTTAATTAACGTGAGTAGGGTGCTGCCTCTCATAATGCCCTGCGGTCCGATTGATGCTCCGAAGAACATAAGCAGGCAGAGCACAGCCAAGATGACGTGAAGCGGTGAGCTCGAGATAAAAACGATAATCATCAGTTCGGCAAAATAACGCAGCGCCAAAATCGGAATAAGCATGATGAACCCGGTCAGCGGCACGATCAACGCGGCGCTAATCCATTTGCCAAGGGGCAGAAACAGGTCGGCGTAATCTTTGTTCCCGGCTTTGCGGAACCCCAGCAGCAGCAGCAGAAGGAGTAACAGTTCGATCCCCATACTCAAGCATACAGGCTCCCAATGGCCGTATTCGGTCGTTTCCAGCATCGAACGCGTAAAGGCGGCAAACAGGATGCTGCAGTGGGCGGCTATAAAGAATATAGGAGCAGTCATAGTGGCGACCCATCGATGCATCAATTGCGACACTTCTTTCTTGGAGTCATTGTTCTTGCTTCTTTCGCAGAGAGAAAATCCATGAACGGAACGCCAAACCGCTCCAGGCTGCACACGTAGTAGCAGATGGCGATAAAGGCGACGAATAAGCCGAAGATCCCGAATACGCCCGAAAGGATAACGACCCCTGACCGCAGCATCCGCACGATCAGCGTATTCAAGTAGTTTGGAAAAGCAAAATGAGCCGTCACCGAGGCTGCAAGCACGATGATGACGAGGTTGCTTACGAGCTTGGCGTCAACGATGGCCTGGCCGAGAATAATGCCGCCGATCAAGCAGTTCGTCGATGCGATGGTTTTGGGCAGACGCTGCGTCGCTTCGATGATGATTTCGCTGATTATTAGAAGCAGCAGCATCTCGAGAAACGTCGGCAGCGGTATGCCGATCCGGCTTTCGGCGATTGAAAGGGCGAGCTCGATCCGCAGCGTCTCGGGATTAACGGATACAAGAGCTACATATAGCCCTGGTATCAGCAGTGCGACCAGAATGCTGAGCAAGCGCAAGCCGCGCAGGAGCAGCATGATGGGTATAGGGAATTGTCTGTCCCATTCCAATGCAATGAAATCACTGAATACCAATGGAAGCACGTACGCGGTCGGCTCGCCGTCGATCAGCAGAAGGACTCTGCCTTGCATCATGGAAGCGACGGCTTGTCCGGGCAGCTCCGTTTTATGATAAGGAGACAACAAATGATAGCGGCTTTGGCCGAAGATGCGGATGAGGTCCTGTCCGTTCCGGACGTCTTGCTTCGAAGCCTTCTTCAAGGCATTCTTGGCGGTTTCGAGCAAATCTCGATCCACGTCTTCCGATAGATACACCAAGGCAGCTTGCTTCTGAGCAACACCTTGGAAGTGAAGAATCTCGATCTGGAGCTCGGTTGAATCAATCGTTCTGCGCAGAATGCCCATGTTGGTGGTTAAGGGCTCCATGAAGGCGATCGCTGACGAGAAGGGGAGGAACTCGTTTTCCGCTTTATCAATGGCACGTTCGAGCTGCTTGAGCTTGCCTTGAAAACTGAATGCGCGATTTGCCGTCGCGTCGATCAAGACGACCTTCCCCTGCAGCAAAAGATCCATAGTAGCAGGTGTCCAAGCTTGCCCTAATAAGCGCGCGCAGATTTCCTCGAAGCCGGAATCCGTGCCGATGCCGCAGTTCGAGATAAACGAAATGGTTTCCTCCCAGTTCACAAGGGATTCGTAGCCGGCCATCCACAGTGTGATCGATCCCACTTGGAGCTGATCGATTCTTAAGTCGTGCTGGGTTTTTGTTTGCTTTTGCAGCGTTTCGACATAGGCTTCCATAGCTACACCTCTCGAAGTATTTTTTTCCAAGCGGAGGAAAAATATGCACCGGGTCGAATGTATTACGGCATATGCAGCTATCAAAGGAGGAACAATCCGTGGAACGTTCGATACCGCAGCTTCTGGTCAGTCTTGATGGCAAAGAAATCGATTCGGCAGGGGAATGGAAGGAGCGGCGCAGGCCCGAGCTGCTTGAGCTATTCGCTGAGCATGTTTACGGCAGGCAGCCGGTGAGTCGGCCGCAATGGATGATCTTCGCCGTTGCTGCGCAAGAGCCGTGCTTAGATGGCAAGGCCGTCCGCAAGAACATCGATATACATTTCGTAGGGGATGGCGAAGGAGAAAGCGGCGGCCAAGGCCGCATTCGCTTAACCTTGTATGTTCCTGCCGATTCTGGCGGAGCCGAGAAGAAGCGGTGGCCCGTGTTTCTGCTGCTCGATCACGGCAGGCTGTCTGCGGTGCGGGAAGGAGAATCGCCTTCCACGCCTTTCTGGCCGGTGGAGCAAATTATCGACAGCGGGTATGGCACGGCGATGATTGCCGCCGAGGACATCGATCCCGACGAGCATGATGGCTTCCGTAACGGGGTGCACGGGTTGTTTGATCCGAAGGATCGCCCTCGCGCCGGGGATTCATGGGGCACGATCTCCGCATGGGCGTGGGGGCTTAGCCGCGCCATGGACTATTTGGAGACGGATCCGGACGTCGATTCGGCCCGGGTTGCCGTCATCGGCCATTCTCGCGGGGGCAAAACCGCGCTCTGGGCCGGCGCGCTCGACGAACGTTTTGCAATGGTCGTCAGCAATGAGTCCGGCTGCACCGGCGCGGCGATTTCGCGGGGGAAAGTCGGGGAGCGCGTTCATCAGATTAACTCGTACTTCCCGCATTGGTTCTCGGAGAACTATAAAAGCTACAATGAACGCGAGGATGAGCTGCCGGTTGATCAGCATATGCTGCTAGCGCTGATTGCACCGCGGCTGCTCTATGTTTCGAGCGCGGCGGAAGATGAGTGGGCTGATCCGGCATCCGAGTATCTATCCTTGCAGCAAGCAGAGCCCGCGTACCGGTTGTTCGAGGCTGACGGACTGGCGGCAGAGCCGTTTCCGGAGCTGGATACACCGCTGTATACCGAGCGCTGCGGCTATCATATTCGCGCGGGCAAGCATGATTTGACCGAGGTGGATTGGACGTATATTTTAGCTTTTGCAGACGGTCGATTATAGGAAAAAGAAAGAGCAGACGGGTACTTCGTAGTCAGAAGTATCCGCCTGCTCTTGTTTATTGCTGCTGCGCTTTACGCCAGCTTAAGTCGAATCACATTCCATGACGCTTTGCCGAGGGATGCTGCCACGCCGCTGCCTTCAATAACTGCATTGCCGCCGGTATGAGGAGCGACACGGTTTGGCGCTTCCAGTGTATTAGCGGCTTTCAAGTCATCGCTTTCCAGCACGATATGCTCAAGGATACGAGCTTCGCCGAAGCTGCGCAGATCGATTTCGAGCGGCAGCGATTCGCTTAAGTGGCGGTTAACGGCAAACACCGTTACTTCGCCGGCCTCCGTATTGTGTACGGCAACCGCGTCAAGGTACGGGACGTCGGTGTAATCTTTTGCATCATATTTCGGCGAAGAAGTAAGGGGCACAAGGACCGTACCGCGTCCGAAAATACTAGCGTGCATATAAGGATAATAGATGGTCTGCTTCCAAGCTCCGCCGCCGTTTGCCGTCATAATTGGCGCGATAACGTTAACGAGCTGCGCGAGGCAGGCCATTTTGACGCGATCGGCTCGCTTTAACATACTGATCAGCATGCTTCCGACAAGCAGCGCATCCTCGTGATTATAAACATCTTCGAGCTGCGGCGGTGCAATGGACCATGGCTCGATACGGGAGTCGGCCTCGTTGGAGTGATACCACACGTTCCACTCATCGAAGGAGAGATTCATCCGTTTCTTGCTTCGTTTCGTCGCTTGTACGTAGTCGCAGGTGGAGATGACGGTATTGATGAAGGAATCCATACCCATGGATTGGGCCAAGAAGTTCGACGTATCTTTGTCCCTGTTGCCGTAGTATTGGTGCAGGGAGATGTAGTCGACCTCATTGTAGCAAAGGTCCAGCACCGTGCGCTCCCACTCTGGGAACGTAGCCATGCCGAGGTTGGAGCTGCCGCAGGCAACCACTTCTATGGAAGGGTCCACCCATTTCATTACCTTCGCGCTCTCGGCGGCGATTCGGCCATACTCTGTGGCGGTTTTGGCCCCGATTTGCCAAGGTCCGTCCATCTCGTTGCCCAGACACCAGGTTTTGATGCCGTGCGGCTGTTTATAACCATGTGCAATGCGCAGGTCGCTTAATTGCGAACCGGAGGGATGGTTGGCATATTCGACAAGTTGACGTGCTTCATCGGGACCGCGCGTTCCCAGATTGACGGCCATCATCGGCGCAGTGTTCGCTTTGCGGCACCAGTCCACAAACTCATTGAGCCCGAACAAATTCGGTTCAATGGTCCGCCATGCGAGTTCAAGGCGCCTTGGGCGCAGCTCGATCGGTCCAACGCCATCCTCCCAGTTATAGCCGGAGACGAAGTTTCCTCCCGGGTACCGAACGACCGGTACATCGATGCCTTTGATCAGCTCCAGCACATCGCCGCGAAAGCCTTGCTCATCCGCAGTCGCATGACCCGGCTCATAAATTCCCCCGTATACCGCGCGCCCCAGATGCTCGACGAACGAACCGAATATCCGTGGATCGACCTCGCCAATCGTAAAATCCTTATCGACTATCATTTTCGCTTTCAGTGACATGCGGGGATTCACCTCTTCATCATTGAATTGGATTGGATTGCATTGGATTAATGAAATAATTAATTAATTAATATATAATAGATCCATCTACCGCTAATTAAACCGCAATTCGGGTGGCACGTGCAAGCTTTTCTTTTTGCAGGAATTGAATTAATATATCTGTTAACTAAAGCGAGACGGAAGGACCGTACACGATGATCAAAGCGAACCTGGACCGCAAATGGCTCCCTCTTTACGAAGCGCTTGCAAGTGATGTGCGACTGCGCATCCTGGAGCTTCTTACGGTGCAGCCTATGAATATTAAGGAGCTTGCAGCTGCACTCGGCTTAAGCAGCGCGATCTTGACCATGCACGCCAAGAAGCTGGAGAAAGGCGGTCTCATCGAGACCAAGCTTGTTCGGCGAGGAGGCGGTACGCACAAAATCTGTTCGCTTGCTGCCGGCCACGTGGAAATTACCATTCCGCAGACTGTTGAGCCGAAACGGGAGTATCATGAGGTGTCGATTCCGGTAGGCCACTATACCGCTTTCGAGGTGCATCCTACCTGTGGTCTTGCAACCTCCGAGCACATCATCGGCCAATTCGATGATCCGCGTTATTTCATGGAACCGGAACGGATGCACGCGCAAATTTTGTGGTTTGGCAAAGGGTATGTGGAATACCGCATCCCCAATTATGTGCTGCAGGGGCAAGCACTCGAGGAAATTGAGATCTCGGTTGAGATCGGCTCGGAATACCCGGGTGTCCGCGTGGACTGGCCATCAGACATTCATTTTCATTTAAACGATACGCTGCTTGGCGTCTGGACCAGTCCCGGCGATTCCGGCGAAGGGCGCGGCCGCTTGACCCCTTCTTGGTGGAGTGTCAATCAATATGGCTGGCTTAAAGTGATTCGGGTTACGAACCACGGGACGTTCATCGATGGTCAGCGCTTGTCGAATGTGTCGCTGCAGGATATTGTGATGACGCGTAATGATTGGCTGCTCCGACTGGCTGTACCGGAAGGTGCCGAGCACGTCGGCGGATTGACCATCTACGGTGAAGGCTTCGGCAACTACAATCAATCGATCGTATTTCGAACCTACCGCAGTTTGGGACAGTAATATTAAGGTGTTTAGCAGCTAGGTGATGAGGGTGAAAATGTGCAAAAAGTGGTAAAAGGTTTAGGGGCGGTTGAAGAGCTACCCGGAGATCGGTTTTATTATCCGGTCACGTCTCATGAGGATGAGTCGGACTTATGTGATATGGAAATTCGCTCGTTATTCGGCTTCGATCCAGATAATGGTTGTGTGATAAGCGATAAAAACATAGAACCGGGGAGAAGTCCGTTTATCCGCGGGAAACTCAGTATTGGGCTCGAAGCAGACGACTCTGCCGGTATTGCAGCACAGGTTGCGGATGCCGTTCGGCTTGAGGGAAGAACGTTCAAAGTCGTGTTTGTCGGGGGCGGCGATGAGCGTGTGTCGTTTGATTTCGACCGCCAGCGGGCGATCGAGAAGGAGATCGGCTGGCAGATCGTTGGCAAAGCGGAGATGCGGCGGCCCGATCGGTTATTTGGCGTAGCCTACGCGGATGGACGCTACCTATTCGGGGAGTATGAGAAAAGCGAGGCGCTGTGGCTAAAGTACAACGATAAACCGCAGCCGTATTCCACTGCGCTTAGTACGCGTGTGGCACGGGCAGTCGTGAATATTGCCGCGCCGACGACGGATGAGCAGGTGGTCGACCCATGCTGCGGCATCGGCACGGTCATTATCGAGGCATTGTCGATGGGCATCTCCATCGTTGGCTTCGACAATAACCCGCTGGCGTTGAAGGGAGCCCGTATTAATCTGGCTCACTTCGGCATGCCGGACGTGGTCAAGCTCGCGGATATGACGACGCTAGAACCGAGTGATTTACTCTCACGGGGGGCTGGCGACGCAGCGTCAGGTGGCACAGGGTCTGGCGGCAATCGACGCGCCTTCGATTCGGCGATCATCGATCTGCCTTACAATCTGTGCTCGAAGCTGCCGTCTGCGGAGCGGGTGGCTATGCTCCGCAGCGCGGGCCGCTTGGCGAAGCGCGTCATCATCGTCACGACGGAGCACATCGACGAAGATATTGCGGAAGTCGGCTTCACCATCACCGACCGCTGCATCGTCCGCAAGGGCAAGTTCGAGCGGCAAGTCATAGCCTGCCGCGTGCAATAGCTCAGGCGGTGCAAAGGTTGGAGGTGTCGAGCAAAGTAGATAATGCGGAGTGGTGGAAGTTAACTTTCAGAGTGGCTCCCAGGACAACACATTGGTGGTGAAATGGTGAGTTCGGCGAAAGAGTAGAACCCAGGACAACACAAGAGTAGCTCCTAAGTATAAGAAGCATACCCAGAGGTCTACATGGAAGCCAAAGCATCTAATTTCGAGGAAGAAGCCTACCCAGAGGTCTACATGGAAGCGGAAGCAGCGAATTTTCGTGCAGAAGTCTGCCCGGAGAGTTGTTTTCATAGCAGCACTATGGTGGGAAAGCGACGAATGAAGCAGATACGGCATAATTAGTTGAAGATCGGTTTGGAGTAACTTTTGGTGGGTGTGAGAGGTAACGGTTACCGCTCATGAGCAGCTATCGAGGTTATTGCGGGCAAGTGAGGTACGTGGTACCTCTCATGCGCCGGGAATGGTGGATATCGGCTGAAGAGAGGTACACAGTACCGCTCATACATGCGCCTCACCTACGCCAAATGGCCCGACAGCGCAAGGGCCACTCAGTCGGCGAGCCAATAATAAGAAGAAGGGCCGGACATCCGCAGGATGTCTGGCCCTTCTTCGCTAATGACGTTCCTAATCGCTGTACCCGATTTAGATCAGCAGCTTCCTACCCGCTGTACCCGATCTTCACGAACAGCTCCATCTTCCCGCCGGCCTCCAGCATCGGGAGTTCATCTCTGCTCACCAGCTCGCCGTTCAGTGCCATCCATGGCTCGACGCAGACGAACGGGGAGCCGTTCACCTGCCACAGCACCACGTATTTGAACGCATCACTGTAAGCTAACGAAACGGTTCCACGGCCATCGGGGCCGGGGAAGGTAATGGAACGCGCATCAGCATCAAGCAAAGCGACGGATTCTTTCAAGCCATCAAGTGAGATCACGCCGTCGATGGATTTAACCTCATTGTCGTTATAATCCAAATAACGCGTCGCATCCGTGCCATACACCAGATCCTTCGACTCCGAACGGAAGTACGGATGGAATCCCGCATAGAACGGCATCGGAGAGTCCGACAGGTTGCTGTACGTCTGGCGGATTTGCAGCTCGCCTTCAACGAGCGCATAAGTGAACAACAGCTCAAACTGCCAAGGATACTCGGTCAGTGTTGCCTCGCTGCTGCGCAAACGTACCGTCACTGCGGCTTCGCCCGCATCGGAGTCGCTAACAACTTCCCAAGCACGATTCCGCGCAACACCGTGATTACGCATCGAATAAACCGTGCCATTCCATTCATATTGCCCGCCGGGCAGCTGACCGCAGATCGGGAAAAGAATCGGATTACCGCCGCGGATATTCGCCTCCGGATCAAGGTAGGTCGCTTTATCAAGATAGAACAGCTCCTCGCCGCCCAGCATGCAGCTGGTTGCAATCGCACCTCGCTCAGGACAGATCGTAACCGAAGAATTCGTGACGGAATCCGTCAACGTGTATATTGTATATGTTCCATCGTGTTGTGATTGTACTTCATAGCGGTTCTGACTCATTGTGGAAGCCTCCTAAGTATGGTTATTTGCGAACAAGCATACCATATTGCAGCGGTGTACTAAAACGACAGAGCTTCTCCATGGGCAAACAACTATTTTTCAAACGCTATATTGCATAAATGAATACTCAACGATATACTATAGCAGCAGGAACATTTTTTTTGATCAGCTATTCTACATTAATGAATACCTAACGATATGGTATAGGAGCGTTGACTATGAATGTACAGTTTAAGAAAGGCGTGCTCGATTTGTGCGTTCTTGCGTTGACCGCTTGGGAGGACCGATATGGTTACGAGCTTGCGGTCACCATGTCCGCGAAGTTCGAGGTCGCTGTCGGCAGTGTTTATCCACTGCTTAGCCGCTTGACGCAGGAGGGTTATTTTTCAACCTATCTTAAAGAATCATCTGAAGGTCCTCCGCGCAAATATTACAAACTCACGCCTAAAGGGCATACGCATCTCATGGGGCTAATCAGTGAATGGCGGACATTCTCCGTCGCAGTGGATGAATTGATTAAGGAGGGTGTCGAACGATGATCAGAGAGCAGTATTTGGGACAGCTGTGGGAGCTGCTGTCACCTGTGCCGGAGTCGCTTCGCAGGGAGTGGATGTACGATTATGAAGAACATTTTCGCATGGCAGCCGAGCATGGTCGATCGGAAGCGGAAGCAGCCGACGAGCTTGGCGATCCGCGTCTGATTGCGAAGGAGCTGATGCTCAATTATCGCGTCGATCAAGCTTCGATTAAGAGCGGAAGCATCACGCTCGTATCACGAGCTGTACTCGCCGCAGTCAGCTTAGGTTTCTTCAATCTCGTTTTCGTGCTGGGCCCTTACGTCGGACTGCTTGGCGTACTGGTTGCGATATGGGCGACAGCTATTGCAGTCGGACTCTCCTCCATAATGGCGATCTATGAAGGCGCATTTGGAGGCGGAATTACGCTTCTGCAAGGAACCTTCCTCTCCATGGTGCTAATTGCGCTCGGGATGCTGATAGGTGCAGGCGCGCATTGGTTGACACGAGCTTTTGCCAAGATGACCTTGAGTTATTTGAAATTTAATTCCAGAGTGATAAGGGTGAAAAAAGGATGAGAAATTGGATCGTTGTCGCATTGATACTGCTCGTTGTCGGTTTGATCGGCGCCTTCGGCACATTCCGCAAAGACGGAGCGCTCTCCCTTGGAACGGAGAAGGTGACTCAGGAGCAATCGGTGGCCGGTGACGGCATTGAAGAGGTTGAGATCGATACCGGCAGCTTGGATATCACCATCGTCCCGAGCTCGAATAATGAAGTGAAGGCAGAGCTGACAGGCCGCGCCAGCAAGAAGTATCGGGATAAATTAAAACTGGAGCTTCAGAGAGAAGGCAATGTCCTTCGGGTTTCCGTCCAGGATGGAGTCGGCTTTACAATAGGAATTAACATTCTAAATCTGGATTTGCGGTTAGAGCTGCCGGAGCAGCAGTATCGGAAGCTGATGTTTGATGGAGGCAGCGGAGATATTGATATGGCGCAGTTGAAAGTGGACCGCATTAATCTGCAAACCGGTTCAGGGGATATGACACTCCAGCAGTTGAACGCGCAATCCATTGAAGCCGAGATCGGCAGCGGGAACATAAGCTTCGCTGATGTTACGGCAACGGATCTTATTGCGGTGAACGCAGGCTCAGGTAATGTTTCCACGGAAGGCCTGAAGGCGAAGAAGTTCACGGTTGACGTCGGCAGCGGTGATGTCGAACTAACGGATAGTGCTGCAGAGCTTCAAATCGAAACGAACAGCGGCGATATCGATCTGATTCAGAAAGAACTCGAACAGCCTGTGGATCTGGAGACCGGCAGCGGTGATGTTTCGATTCAGACAGATGAGCAGCCGACATCGGCACGCATAACGTTTAGTCACGGCTCTGGCAGCCTCGATAATGATTGGGATGGTGGTGAGCAGTCGACGGACAAGGATGATCGCGACGTTCTGCTCTTCGGCAATGGATCCATTCCAGTGCATATTCATACAGGATCCGGCGATTTATCGGTTGGCCCCAAGTAGAACAATTATAGGGTTCCTATTGCTTATTCAAGCAAGCGGAGCCCTATTTTCTTTATGTCTGCGAAATCTCTGGGAATTATCTGCGAAACTACAATTTTATTGTCGAAATACCGATATTCTGAAAGAAGGATATTAGACCTATCAGGAAGAAGTCATATTCTAGCACTTCCCGGCATAAACTTCGTTGTTTATGAATAGGGGGAGATGTGTTTGGTAGAATCGCCGGATTTGCCGCTGCTGCCCTATCGTGTGATTGGTGGGGTGAAATGCTTTGAATTGTTCGCCGGTGTGGTTCAGCAGGAGCTTCTGCCAGGAGTATTTATGCAAGGCTATGGATATAACGGTTCGATTCCCGGGCCGACCATCGTAGTGGAGCCGGGGGATTTCGTTCAAATTCGAGTCATCAACAACTTGCCGGAGCCGACGAGTGTTCATTGGCATGGGCTTGACGTGCCTAATGCGATGGATGGTGTGCCGCCGTTTGAGCCTTCACCTCTCATTCAGCCGGGGTACGGGTTAGATTACCGATTTCAGATTGTGAATCCGCCCGGCACACATATGTATCACAGCCATTATGAATCCATACGGCAGGAAATGATGGGGCTTGGCGGGTTGCTAATCATTGCGAATCGACAGGAGAAATTAGTCACCAGAGACTTTGCCTATATGCTTCAGGAGTTTCATTTGAACGGCCTTCCGAAAGGTGAACTCCACCCGGGGATCTATCACGTTGACCCCTTATCGGATGGATTCAATTTCTTTACCATGAATGGACGCTGCTTCCCGAATACGTCGCCGCTTCATGTGCGGGTGAGGGACTGCGTTCGAATCCGGCTGGCTAATTTGGGGATGCAAGGGCATCCCATGCATCTGCATGGCGTGCAGATGCTGGAAACCGCTTATGACGGCAATGAGGTACCGCCTTGGAACCGACTTCGGAAGAGCACCGTATTCGTGGCACCGGGTGAGACACGTGATATTCAATTCGATGCATGGAACCCGGGCCGCTGGCCGTTTCATTGCCATATCCCGCATCATGCCTCGAATAATTTCACGCTGCCTGCCGGCGGGATGTTTACGACCATTCAAGTCGGCGACTGAATTTGGCGTTTGCGTTACTTGGAGAGGCAGAACTATGAGAAGGAGCTTAAACCCATGCAGATGAAAGAAAAATCCGCCATCGGACCGATTCTGGGCGTCTTCCTGCCGATTTTATTGTTTGAAGGGCTGCGCTCCTTGAAGACACTCGATATTTCTGTAGAAGCGCCGGAGCGGCATTTTCAAATTGTAACGCTTGTGGCTGCGCTGGCAATTGTGGCTGCCATCGCTGTTGGTATTGCCGGACATCGTCTGCGGAATATTAAGGTTGGATTCATGTCGCTTGCGTATGTGTCGCTAGCCGGTATATTCGTGTTGCATGGACTGACTACGCCCGGATTCATCATTCATGCCGGGCATTTGCCGAGTGTGTTGGCACAGCTTAGCGTATTGGTTACCTCCGTGTGGCTTTTCTTGTCTTCCGTATCGACCGATCGATTCATTATTAGGCAGCTTTCCAAAATGCGAACGTGGCTCATCCCGGCTTGGCTGGTGCTGCTCGGCTTCGTCTTCTTGCTCGCCCTGCAGCAGCCGCATCTCATAGACAATATTCCGCTTAATATTGACCCATACAAATGGATCGCCGCGTCGATCACCTGTATAACCTGTGTGTGGACGATGTATCGGTATTGGCAATCGTACCGAAGTGCCGGGTTCCCGCTGCAGCGCGCGATTGTTCATAGTGTCGGACTCATTATCGCGGCTCAATATATCATCGTCATGGGCACGGCCTGGAAATTAAGCTGGTGGCTCTATCACCTATTGTTATTGTTCTCTATGGTCATCATGTTAGTTGGACTGCTTCGGCAGTACTTCTCGCAAGGATCCTTCAGCAATTCGCTGAAAGTATTGTTTCAATCCGATCCGCGTGCTTGGCTTGAAGCCTGCAAGACGCCAAGCGTTCAGGCGCTTATTATGGCAACGGAGGCGCGCGACGCCTATACAGCTGGCCATAACAATCGCGTAGCGCTGTATGCGCTTCGACTTGGCGAGGAGATGGAACTCAACAAGCATCAGCTGCGCGCCATTGCGCAGGGCGGCGTTGTGCATGACGTCGGGAAGCTGAGGGTGCCGGATGCGATCTTGAACAAGGCAGGGAAGCTTACGCCGGAAGAACGGCTAGTCATCGAACGTCATCCGGTTTCCGGCTATGATATGTGCAAGAGGCTCGGGTTCCTGAAAGACGAGCTGTCGGTTATCCGTTCCCATCATGAGAAATGGGATGGAACCGGGTATCCGGATCGGCTGATCGGCGAGAGTATTCCGCTGCTGGCTCGTATAACGGCGATCGCGGACGTCTATGATGCGCTAACCTCTTCGCGTTCTTACCGCCAGGCGATGACGCATGAGGAAGCGATGGATATTATCATTCAAGGCAGCGGAGCTCACTTTGATCCTACCTGTGTCAAAGCTTGGCGACGTTTGGCTGCTGCGGATGCGGAATTTTTCGAAGAGATCGCGGCGAACAGTCGCAGCTTGAAGCTCGTACATAAAGCAGCGCAATAATGCGAATAAGAGGAGATCCTTAGGAGGGATCTCCTCTTTCATGCTGCCCGTGAAAGTCTCGGCTGCTGCTTCATTGTAGTCTATACTTGATGAACAAAATTTTTACGGTTGTCAGCGTGGCTATTACGTGGAAATATGCCTTTGTAAAAAGCTAACGGTTGTGACAGACGTTATTTGCACCAGATTGGTCGATTCCCAGTGGGAAATGTTCAAATAAGCTCGTTGGCAACCCTTAGAAAATGAAATGGGTCTATATAAGCCAAATAACCACTGTCACAACCGTTAGAGTTGGGAAGCGACTCAGCCTACTATTATCGGGGAATTAAAGTGCCACGACGGAAGCTCAAAACATAGAAAAGCGGAGATCCTTGGGATCTCCGCTTTTGTGTGATTATAAGGATAACTGCATCTTGGTTACGGCCAAATATCTTGAGGCGTCACGTTCAGCTTGGATGCAATGAGCATCGCGGTCTGCCGTTGCGGCTTGCCGATCTTGCCATTGCGAAGCTTCGAAATCGTCTGCAGCGATATTCCGGTTTCGATGGATAGCTGCTGAGCTGACATATAACTGCGCGCCATCAGCACTTTTAACGTAACCGACGGGTCGACGGCCTCCGAAATCGTCTGGACATCGGTCACAACGAAACCGAAGTGCTTCAGTACACCATCGCCGCTGTAGAATGGACGGAAGGTGATATGCAGCTCCAGCTGGGCGGTATTGGCGGCCAGCTTGGTTTGAACGACAATGCGGTCCATTCGATTGTGAAGAGAGGCTTGCTCAAGCGCATAGATCAGACGGTCGCGATCATGGTTATTGAAGAACACATGCAGAGACTCTTGCTGAATACGGAAGAGGCGGCCAAACAGAGGTGCAGAATCATGTTGATAATACCGCTCTATGACATAACGATCGTTTAATATGCCGGAGAACATCACTTTCTTCGAGCTGCTCATCGTGTCGATCCAGGTCTTGGCTGTAATATCTTCGGCTGTGAGCAGATAGGCTGGCTCTTCCGTATCCTTCACGGCTTCCCAGGTGAGGAGCAGTCGCTGCGGCTCATCGGGTTTCGGCCGATCTAACAGCACAGTTTCAGAACTAATGGAGGTGAGCAGATTGTTATTGTTCCAGGCTGAGAACAGTCTGCTTGGCGGCAAGCCTGCCAGTTCTGCTTCAGAGCAGCCCACAAGATTGGAGAAGGCCTTGTTTGCTCTGTTAAACCGTATGTCGTCACCCCGTCCTACAACAACAGCTAATGGCGTTCGTATGGTATGAAATATAGCGGTCAATAGTGTCACTTTGGCTATCCCTCGCAATCGGCTTTGGCTGTTGAGTGCATGTACAATCTATCGAATGTAAACGCAATCCATTCGTCGTTTATAGAACAGTATAAGAGCGCAAAACTGAATTATCAACTGATTATTTATAAGTAATTATGATTATTTATGAATATTTTTATTATTCGGTCTTCCGATTATCATCCAAGCGGATCGTGCAATGCTACATTCGCCAGCAAAAATGCAAGATTGGCAACTTTCCAAATGAAGCATTTTCACTCATAATAATACATAGAGCTGCATCATTGTATTTACATCGAGAGGGCGAATTTGTATGCAAAATTGTACCGTTAATGAATGTGACAAACCGGTGAAGGCGAAGAGCATGTGCTCCATGCATCATCAGCGCTGGCGCAGACACGGGGATCCGGTCGTGACCAAGGTCCGTCAATCCGCAGAGCCCACGCTGTGCAAGTGGGTGAAATGCCAGAAATCGTCGATCAGTAAAGGCTATTGCTCCAAACATTATTACATTCATCGCTTGCAGGTTGAGCAAATGCAAACAAATTCCTAGGGCGATATCGAACGTGAAACTCCAGCATGATCTATGAAGCTATTTCCTCTCAAGGTATAATAGGGGAATTACTACCATTGTTTCTTACTGGAGGGCTTAGATTGGGAAGTTTCTCATTGCGAACCAAAGTTCTTGTCCTTATCCTCGTTGTGACCTCAGGAGCGCTGACGATAGTCGGCTACGGCAATTACTCAGCAGCCCAGCATACCATAATGGAAGCGCTAATCGAGAAGGCGAATACGAAGGTTCAAAATACAGCAAACAATTTGTCGTCATGGATCGATACCCGCCGAGCAGAGGTAGAAGTGATGAGCCGAACCGATCAAGTCCGTTTCGGTGCGAATTTTGAGCGAGAAGCTTATTTCTGGAATGAGACGCGCAGAACGGGTTCGCCGTTTGAGACGATCGGTTATGCCGATCCAAGCGGCAAAGCGCTGCTCAGCGACGGAAGAATCATCGAATTAGCTAATGACCCCTCCTTTCCCATAGCTATGAGCGGTCGGGTCGTCGTGACAGATCCGATGACAAATGGCAGCACGAAGAGCAAAATCATTGTGATCCAAGTTCCGGTATACGGCACGACCAACGAGGTCATCGGCATTATCTATGCCTCCTTGCTCGCCGAGCGTATGTACAGCGAACATTTGAATATTCGGGTGGGGACAACCGACAGATTATTCATGTATAACGATAAGGCAGAAATTATCGAAGCGCCCAAGGATAGCGGGCTGCTTGACTTGTCCTCGAAATCGATACTGTCCGAAGAGCTGCCATTCCAGCCGGCCGCGCTGGATATGCTCGTTAATGATAAGGGTTATTTTGAGCTGGATGGGCAATCCGGCTCCTCCATCTTGTTCTTCTCCGCTGTAAAAGGTACGTCCTGGCATATTGGATTAAACGTATCCCTATCTGAAATTAGGCAGCCGCTGGAAGCGATTAAGTGGCGTTCTGTTCTCTCTATTGTTATTGCGGAGGCTATGCTGACGATTCTGTTCTTCTTGTTCTCCGATCATATCATCAGACGGATTAAACGCGTAATCAATGTAACGGAAGCGGCCGCCGCCGGTCGATTTGACGTGAATAACGTACTGGATGACAGCGGCGATGAGATCTCGCAGCTGTCGCATTCGGTCAATGAAATGAAGGTGCAGCTGAGCGGCATGTTCGGCCGCATGGATGCGATGATCAACCAGAATCAATTCGCCTTCATAGTGCTGGATGATCAATATCGCGTCACTTACTTCAGTAAAGCGGCAGAGCTGATGCTGGGGTACAAAGCAGAAGAGGTCATCAATAAAGCAACGGGACTGCTGTTTATTGATCCGTCGGATATTCAGCGGGAGTCTGAACGGCTTTCTATACGTCATGGCTACCCGGTTCCTGCAGATCTTACGGTATTCGAAATGCTTCGATCGGAACGGTTCTCCTATGAACGGGAGTGGAACTATCTTCGTAAGGATGGGACGAGCTTCCCGGTTGCGCACAGCTCGAACGGGATGAGGGACCGAGAGGGCCGTTTTATCGGTGTAGCTGCGATTGCCCGTGATATTACGATGCAGAAGCAAGCAGAGAAGGCGCGCAACAGACAGTTCAAGGTTATGGGGGCTGCGAAGGACCTTATCGCGATGTTCGATGATCAAGGCCGTCTGCTCTACATTAATGCGGCGGGTCGAGCGCTTCTTGGCATACATAAATCCTATAATGACAATGATGAAATGCCGATGCGCACCATCGGCGAGCTGCTGCAAGGAATCGAGGATGCCCAAGCCTACGGCTACCAAGAGGACGAGGTGCTGCTGCGGACGGTTCAAGGGGAGTTTATTCCGGTTTCCAAGATCCTTGTCGTTCACCGTGATGATGAGACTGGCGAAACCTTCTATTCCTGTATTGCCCGTGATATCTCGGAGCATAAACGGGTGCAGTTCGAGCTTGAGCATGCAAGGCGCGAGGCGGAAAGTGCCAACTTGGCCAAGAGCCACTTCTTGGCGCAAATCAGCCATGAGATCAGAACTCCGCTGGCCGGTATCATCGGTCTGACCGGGCTGATGCAGAAGACGGAGCTGACTTCGCTGCAGCTGGATTATCTCCATAAGACGCGAGATTCCTCCGAAGCGCTGCTCTCGATTATTAACGATATTTTGGACTTTGCTAAAGTCGAGGCCGGTAAAATCGAGCTGAACGAAATGCCGTTTGATCCTTACAGTATGATCCATAAGCTGACCGAGCTGCTCAGTATGTTCGTAGGCGGCAAGGAACGCTTCCAATTTATTATTGATACACCGAATGATTTGCCGGAGCAATTGATCGGAGACTGGCTGCGAATTGAGCAGGTACTGCTGAATCTATGTGTGAATGCGATTAAGTTTACGGAGCACGGGCATGTCAAGCTGCAGGTCCAATTGCAATCGCGAGGGCGCTTAGAGAAGAATGTGCGGCTTGCTTTCCTTGTGGAGGACACCGGAATCGGCATGACGGAAGAGCAGCTGTCCAAGCTGTTTAAGCCGTTTGTCCAAGCGGATGCTGCCACGAATCGTAAATACGGCGGAACAGGTCTTGGGCTGGTCATTGTGAAGCGACTAGTCGAACTGATGGGCGGCACCATTCAAGTGAAGAGCGAGATCGGCAAAGGCAGTCAGTTTACCTTTACGATTGAGCTTCCAATAGCGGAGGAACGGCAGCAGGGCCGATTCGTGCTGGGACAAGGCGAAGAGTACTCCGTCTGGGTCGTCGAGGATTACGAGCTGCTTAGTCAGCGGCTTTGCATTGGACTCGAAGATAGTGGATTGACGCCAATTGCGCTCACTTCATGGAAAACAGCCCAAGAGAGGCTGCTTCGGTCTGGCATAGGTGTACGGCCATTCGCGCTGCTGCTCGACTTTGAAATGTCTGATATGTACGGGGAAGAGACCTGGCATGATATGCATGAAACGGCGAGGGATGCCGGGGTTAAAACGATTGCGCTGACGACAGCCTACGGACGCGAGGAGCTGCTGAAGCTGCCGGAGGAGAAACGTCCGGATGCGATTCTGGTGAAGCCGGCCACTCGGGTCAGTCTCTATCAATCGTTATTGACGTTGTGTGAGCGTACGGAGCGGGTTGTGACGGAGGCTAATGCCGAAGTGGCTGTTGCCGCTATAGAGAAGCCGAAACGGCCAAGCGGCGCTATTCTGCTTGCTGAGGATAACGATATCAATCAATTGGTTGCCGTGGAACATCTGCGCGAATGGGGTTTTACCGTGGATGTGGCGGAGACCGGCACCGAAGTACTTCGGAAACTAACCACACGACGTTATGATCTCATTCTTATGGACATCCATATGCCGGAGATGGACGGCGATGAGGCAGCGCGAATTATTCGCCTAGACTCGAAGTATGATCGGCTGCCTATCGTGGCACTTACGGCGAATATTATGCAGGAGGACCATGATCGGTATATGCAGCTGGGCATGAATGATGTACTGACGAAGCCGATTTCTCCGAGTACACTGCTGCAGATCATATCGAAGTGGATTCGTTACGGAGGGGAACTGCGTGTCGAGCCGGCCAAGACGAAGTCCAGAGAACGTGATGCCGTAGGCGCTGTCTATGTGCCTGTTCAATCGCTGGATGACGAATGGCTGCACAAGGGGATACCCGGCTTGCAACTGGAAGCGGCGCTGCAGCGGGTGAATGGGAAGCGAGATATTTTGAACCATATGTTAAAGCTGTTTGTGAAGGATTACGTAAGTTTTGATGAGCGGCTGCATGAAGCGCTGACGAACGGGGATTTTGCACTGGCTCGCCGGATGGCACATACGCTCAAAGGGGTTGCGGGTAATTTGTCTGCAGTCAAGCTGGCCAGAACCGCGCAGGATCTGGAGCAACTGCTAAAGGCGTCGGAAGAATGGCTGGAAATTGACGCGGTGTATACAGCCGCAGCGGAAGTGAATGAGGTTCTGAAAGAACTTATTTCTCATTTGTCAGAGTTGACAGAATTCGACAATATATCCTAACAAATTTCTAACAATCTATTGTTGGGTTGATCTTCCTATTGTATATTAGTAGTAAGAAGATTAGTCGATTCATGAATCCCTTCATGAGGTGAGAAACATGTACAAAATACTGGTTATCGAAGATGATGTGATGATGAGCGATATGCTGTCCATGTACATGTCTGAAGAGGGCTACGAAATTAAACAGGCTGCTACCGGCGGGCAAGGATTGAAGCTGCTGGAACAGTTCGAACCGGATGTCGTTCTACTCGATCTCATGCTACCTGACTGGGATGGTACAGAGCTGTGCCTCCAAATACGCCAGCACTCCTCGGTTCCCATTATGATTGTATCTATGAAGTCTGAAGTATCTGAGCGTGTCCAAGCTCTGCGTGCGGGCGCGGACGATTACTTATGCAAACCCTTCTCCATGCACGAGCTGAGTGCCCGTGTAGAAGCGCTTATTCGCAGAGCGAAGCTGATGCAAACGTCGGTCGCTGAAGGCGCCCTTCAAGCAGAGAACGACAACGAGAAAGCCGAGACGACAATCAGGCTGGATTCGGAGCGGCGATTGCTGCTTGTGCGCGGAACGCTTGTCGAAACGACCTTCTCCGAGTTTGAACTGATGAAGCTGTTTCTTACACATCCCGGTAAAGTATTCAGCCGAGAAGACCTAATTAATGCGATTCGAGGGTTTGACTCCTTTGTTACGGATCGAGCAATCGATGTACATATCGTGAATCTACGACGCAAACTAGAGAAGAACCCGAAGGAGCCGCACTATATCCGCACCGTCTGGGGAGTCGGGTATAAGTATGTTACTGAGGTGGAATCGGTATATTGATCATGCAAATGCGGCGCGATAGTATTGCGCTGCTTTGCATGAAAGCGGATCGAAAGCAGCGCATCTTTGAAGCGCTGCTTTTTTCATGAAACAAACCATAAAATGACAGAAATAACAGAAGCTCTGTGCCGGGGCACGAAACTTATGCGGCAGAGAGCTTTTTTACGCATTTTTTTAGCTAAAATTAATGCAGGAACCTTACATACCTACTTTATTCCTACTGCTTTTATGTGATAATTGACCTAGTGTAGCTATGTTGGGGTTAGGTCGAAAGGATCGGTGATTGGTGATGGAAGTCAGGGATCCATTCTCTCAGCGGGCTGCTTCGCAGCGTCGTGGGAATGTGCCTGCTGATCAGGTATATGATTCACTAACAGGCTTGCCGGGGCGGAAGGCTGCGTTTGCGATGCTTGCAAGAGCGGTTTCCTTGGCAAGAAGCTGCAATAGAGGCGTGCTTACAGCGCTAGTAGATATGGATCGCTTTTATCTCATCAATGAAACCAGAGGAACTGCATTCGGCGACGAGGCACTTCGTCAGATGGCCAATCGACTGTGCGAGCTTACGCATTGGTCAGGTTCGGTATTCCGGTTTAGCGGCAATACATTCCTCTTATTCCGACTTGTGAAAATGGACGATGCGCCTATAGAATCGAACAAGCTCATCGAAGAGCTGAAGAAGACCGCAGAGGATTGGCTGGAGGTCCGCGGACAGAATTTGCAGCCTTTATGCAGTATCGGTGTAAGCAGCTATCCAGCAGACGGTGAGACGGCAGAGCGGATCGTTCGTCATGCTGAAACTGCACTTCAGCAAGCGAAGGCAGCAGGCGGCAACCAGGTTGTTGTATATGCGGAAGACGGTGCTGCACAGATTCTTCGGACAGAAGCCATCAGAATCGCGCTGCGCAACGTTCTGCAGAGCGAGGAGCTGTCGCTCTATTATCAACCTCTATACGAGGTGAATGGGCGGTTGAGAGGCTTTGAGGCGCTTCTGCGCTGGCAGCACCCACAGCTCGGCTTACTCTTGCCGGAGGAATTTGTTCCGCTTGCTGAGCAGAGCGGTCAAATTGTGGAAATCGGCGAGTGGGTCATCCGTGAAGCTTGCGGGATGCTGAACAGGACCGGCGCCAGAGGGCTGGCGAACATGATCATATCTGTTAATCTATCGCCGAACCAGCTTGTTCTGCCGGAGTTCGTCCAATCTTTGCAGCGCATACTGGAAGAAACAGCGACGTCGGCAGAAGGCTTGGAAATCGAAATTACCGAGAAAAGCATGATCGATTGTGGTGAGAAGGCGTGCGCGGTTCTGAAGCAGCTAAGTGATTTAGGCATTCGCATTTCACTGGATGACTTCGGTATCGGTTATGCGTCATTGACTTATTTAAGGATTCTGCCGCTCCATACGCTGAAGCTGGAAACCTCGTATATCAGGCATATTTGCGACCAGGACGCGGATAGTGCGATTGTGAAGGCATTAATCGCACTTATGCATGAGCTTGGTCTTGAGGTGGTCGCAGAAGGCGTAGAGTACGAGGGACAGCTGGAGCTGTTGAAGCAATGGGGCTGCGACTTCTATCAAGGGTACCTGCTCGGCATGCCGATGCAAGAAGAAGCCATCGGTACGCATCTCCTTCAGCTTCAGTCCGTGTAATCAAATAAAAGGGCAGTCTGCACGAGCGCACATTCGACACATCGAATGTACGCCAACTTGCGGACTGCCTTTTTCGTTGCGGTGTATGCAAGGCGGAGGGGGATTCCGTTAGCACACTTCCAGATATAGCTTTGTACCGTCACTGTATTGTAAAATAGCGACGTCACGAATCATTTCAACGGACTTGATACGTTTCCACTTCTTACGGAAATCAAAGTTGAATTCCATTTCCAACAATTTATTGTGCAGGAGCTCCATGTAGGATAGTTGCTCGGATGGGTAGTGGACTGGTACGGAACGATTTTTGAAGGTAATGACCTTTGTCATTGGGAATGCGCCTCCGTTTACTTTAATAACCACATTGTATACAAAATCTTTTAGTCACTTATAAAATCGAAATGAGACTTTTGTTTGATTTACTTAACCTTTTCTAACAAATTACAACAAAATTCGGCAATTTGAGCAGGGGGGTAATGGTATTATTTGCGAAGTGGTACAATATTAATCCACCCGTGTGTCATTCCACCAAATATAGGGTAATAACCAACAATCGGAAGGCAGGGGGATCACGTTTTGACTAATGCAAAAGCATTGTTCGCCAATATCAGTTTGCTCATCGCTCTTGCTTATTTGTTTGATTTGGGGTACAGATACCTTTTTCAATATGCGTCGAATCGTGTCAAATACGGTCTGACTATAGCGATGTTCATAGTCGGCGGTTGGTGTGCGATGGCATTCGGGCCGCGGATGGGCGATTTGCACCTGCTTGATCTGCGCATAGCGCCGCTCATTATTGCTGTGCTCGTCTTTCCATCCCCTTATGTCATCGCTCTGATCGGCGTGGGTATCGGCTTCGGACGGCTATTTCTCGACTTCGATGAAGCGGCCATAGCAGGATTCTTAAACATGGTTATCGTGGGTCTCGTCAGTGCTTGGCTAAGCAATTGGTTGAAATGGAAGCCGTGGCGATTCATCTGGAAAAGTACAGCCACCTTACTTGTAGTAAATGTCGTGTATGCTTTAATTGTGACCCTGACCTTGCTCCATCTGGATCTTATGAGTGTGCGTACGTATTGGCAGGAGTTTGGCATCTACGCGCTGCCGCTGCGGCTCTTGTTATGTGCGCTGCTAATCTTTATCATTCGTGATTTCCAGAAGGAGCAGCAGCGCGTTGACGAGCTGCGAACCATGAATATGCTGCTGCGCAGACAGACGCGTGAGCTGCGGGAGGCTAAGCGTGATGTGGAAGAGAAGGCTCGCGAGCTGATGCTGGCGAGCAAATACAAATCCGAGTTTCTTGCAAACATGTCGCATGAGTTGAAGACGCCGCTGAACAGTATTATTCTGCTGTCTCAGTTAATGCAGGAAGAGGATACGGGTCGGTATAGTGCTGAGGATGTCCGATATGCGGAGCTGATTAACGGGGCAGGAAACGATCTGCTGCAGCTGATCAATGACATTCTCGATCTCTCCAAGGTGGAAGCCGGGAAGATGGACGTCAACATCGAGCCGCTGTCGATCGAGGAGCTTGTCCAAACGCTGCATCAGCAGTTTCTCCCAGTCGCAGGACAGAAGAAGCTGCTCTTTGAAACCGAAATTTCCCCGGCTGTACCGGAGGCTATGCAATCCGATGCGCTGCGGGTCAATCAGATCTTGCGAAACTTGCTGGTCAATGCCTTCAAATTTACTGAATCGGGCTCTGTTAAGCTCGTTGTCAAAGTTGAGGGAGGCGTGCCGATCGAGCCGTCAGCGCTGAAGAAACGGACGCTTCGGAACTGGAATCCGGTGTCGTGGGGCCGCCCGGCCGTGCGAATGGTGTCGCCGCAGCGAATTTTGTTCTCCATCATCGATTCCGGCATCGGCATCGAGGCGGAGAAGCAGCAGTTAATCTTTGAGGCGTTCCAGCAGGAAGACGGCTCCATTAACCGCAATTATGGCGGGACAGGGCTTGGCCTGTCGATCAGCCTGCAGCTAGCCCGGCTGCTTGGCGGCACGTTGTCGCTCGAGAGTCGAAAGGGCGAGGGCAGCAAGTTCACGCTGCGGCTGCCGGTTATGCCGTATGGCGTGCCGACGGTGGCGCAGGAGTAGACGTTGCGCTGTGATGTGATGGCGTGTTCCTGACGAGTGGCGCGAGCGGCCTCTGGCCTCGGACCAAACTAACTCTGACCTCGCAGGTGGCCGCCTCTAACCTCACAACCAGTTGCCTCTGACGTCGCAGTAGGCTGTGGGGTTAGGTAGCTAATAGACGGGTGGATGCGAATTAGGCGAATCCCCCGTGATTAATCACGGGGGATTCTTGCTCAATAGGAGACTCGCAGCAGTCCTAGATAGATGCTATTAAGAGGATTGACGATGAGAAAGCGTTGCAGTATATTGAAAAAAGTAGCCGTTATGTGCAGCAAAAGTAAGGTCAAGCTGGTGTAGCTCAGGGGCAGAGCAACGCACTCGTAATGCGTAGGCCGGGGGTTCAATTCCCTTCACCAGCACCATAACAATCCAATAAGGGCGTGGTTTCCGAGGTTTCGGAGGCTGCGCTTATTTTGATGTTCGGATAGTCATAGAATTGCTGTTCATATAGGCATCCAATCGCTTGGAATAGCAGGCCATTATACCGTCATGACACCAAATCGGCTATAAGAGGTAGGCTGATAGAGGGGAAGGCGATCGACTACGCAGAAACAGCGGCTTTCAGGTTATGCGTTTGCTGCGGGAATCTTGTCTTATACTAGAACACCGCTCCTTTCATAGTGTATTGTAGTTCGTTTGAAAGGAGGAAATCAGGTGTCAATTAAATTGAAAGTGAAGAGTGTTCAAAAGGTGGCTTCAAAATCCCGCAAATCTCGCGGTGCGCGTGTTTCCAACGAGCAAGTGATGGGAAACAGAAGCGGCAGCCATTGTTGTAATCAACGTGATGGCGCTGTTGAAGGTATCCAAGAGGCAGGTGCGGATCTATCCGATTTGTTCTGTCAGCTTCGTTCGCCGGTAGCAGCTGCTAAGCTTGTGCGTGCTATCCGCTGCAGAAATCGTAAAGTCATTGAAGAGTTGATCGGCTCCAACTGTAACGTTGTCTGTTTCTTCCACCAAGGCCGTATGGCTTGTGTACGCATTTCATGTGTGTTTGGTAATTGCTGCGACGTCCGCATTACATTCGACATTTGCGTATCGATGGGAAATTGTAACAACTTCTAAATTTGATTGGCGAACCGTCTTCCTCTGTAAGGGCTGTCTTCACTTCGGTGAGGCAGCCCTTATTTGTGATGAACCCCTCCCGGGACACCGGCATAGACTAACTGGAAATGGACGTTTGGCATAGGAGGGGACAGGTATGCCGTTTATTCAGAATTTTCCGTCAGCACTTCTGCAGGAGCATGTGCAATGGCACCATGCCAATCATCACGATGATCCTTCGCAGCTGCCGGCGGGATATGGTGCAAAGTTTATGCAATTCCATCGTTATTTTATCAATAAAGCGCTGCAGTGGTATTATCAACAAGGGTATGACCCGCAGCTGGTCGCGCCGTGGCAAAGTGTGCCTGAGGCGATCCGCAACACCAGCTGTTACAACAGAAACGCCGAAGCGCGCCTTATGAATAACTTGCAGTCGTTCAGCACGCTGGATCAGCTCGGGTTGTTTATCGAGGGCTCGAATTTGCATGGATGCATTCATCAAGAGGCGTCTAGAATTTTTGGCGAAGACTTTCTGAATGATTTCGATCTGGCACCTCAGAGCACGTATTTCTATCAAATACATGGCATGCTTGATCAGTTTTATAAGAGGTGGGAACAGTTGGCGGGGCAGAACGTAGGAGGCGGCAGAGGGGCGAGTCAGACCCGGAAGTCGGCTTCTACAGGGAACCGAGGGCAGGTCAGCTCAACAATGAGTCCGTCCAGAAGAGGCAAAAAAAGGCGCAGTTCCGCCCTGCTGCTCACAAATGGAGCAGCAAAGCGCGGAATACGCCTGAATAATAGCTTGAAGGCCGTGTTACAAAGTCGGCCGCCTTCACTTGTACCGTCGAAGGGAGCTGCTGGTGATCGGGGCCAAGCCGGAAACCGGCCGCCTCTGCAAGATCCCGCGATCCTTCAAACAGGGCAATCATCTCTTCGAGGTCGGCTTCGTACACCCCGGCCACTTCTTCGGCTTGCAGGGTCAGCGACCCGAGCGGCGCGTCATAAACGAAACCGAACACCTCGCTGACCTCGCGGTCGATAAACGCTGCACCCTTGGCGAAGCCCGAAGCTTCTTTACGGGCTTCGCAAAGCGGAATTAGCGCCTCGAACGGGATAGATGCGCCGAGCTCCTCTTCAATTTCGCGAGCAGCATCGCGCATCGACTCGCCGGCCGCCAGATGACCGGCCGCCGTAATATCGTAGTAACCCGGATAGGTATCCTTGTCCGAGCTCCGCTGCTGAAACAGGACCAGCTTGCGCGTGCCTTCGCGCCGCACCAGCCAGCAGTGAATGGAGTGATGCCACAGACCTCGCGCATGCACTTCGCTGCGAGGCGCCGTTCCGAGCCATATGCCGGCTTCGTCGTAAATGTCGAAGTGCTCCTCTTCAGAGCCAGATAAGTGCCCAAGAGTGGTCATCGGATTAGGACAAGCCTTCTTGCAGCTCAGCAGGCTCATCAGTCAGATGAGACGTGCAATGGCCGCAGCGAGTAGCTTTGATAGGGATCTTGGACAAGCAGTAAGGGCAAGTCTTATCCGTCGGTTCAGCAGGCGCCACTACAGGCTCGGGCTGCCCGATTCGTCGCAAGGTATTAGCGCCTTTAACCATTAGGAAGATACAGAATGCGACGATGGTAAAGTCGAGCACTACGTTGAGGAAATTACCGTATGCAATGACGGAAATGGATGCTTTTTGCGCGTTGGCCAATGTTGTTGGCGTCTCTTGATTCTCTTTAATCTTGGATAAGATCAAAAACTGATCGACCAAATTTACATTGCCAAGCAGCTTACTGATCGGAGGCATAATAATGTCATTGACCAGTGAGGTTACGATTTTACCGAAGGCGCCGCCGATGATAACACCGACTGCTAAATCCAGCACGTTGCCGCGGACGGCAAACTCTCTAAACTCTTTTAAAATTTTAACCATAAGTTCACTCCTTTACTTGCAATATTATAGCGCACCTCCCAGTTTAGGAACAGTCCAGATGTCATAGGAAGGATATTCCTACACTTTCCTGGCGAAGAAAAAAGGATAATTTGGGAAAATGTCGAATTCCACAGCGAGTAGACTTCCCAAAATCTATCGTTATCGGAGAATCGTAATGAGTGAACTTATGATTGGCGATAAGTGGATGCTGTTGATGCTGGCACTCACAATCAATTTATTTGCCTCCATCACGATGTACAGCATGATTGGTCACCTCCAAATGCTCCGTGTCATGCGGCAATATTGGCTGCTTAGCGGTGCGCTTGTTTATGGTCTCGGGTTGTGGGTGAGCCATTTCATCATATTATTGACATCAGACACCATGATTCTCATTGACTGGACGATCATTGTTAAACTATTCAGCATAATGGCAAGCGCTTACGGGTCCTTCCGGCTGCTAGGTTCCAGATTACCGCATACGGTCCGTTTACTGGGCTGCAGCTTGCTGATGGCACTCGGAACGAGCTCTTTGATTTATTCCACGCTGCTTAGCATGCAGGTGGAAGGCTACAGCATTCATTACAATTTAGCATGCTTCTCGTTTCTGTTTAGCTTCTTCGGGACGGCGTGTTCGTTCTATATCTTCGAGCGGAAGAACGGCTCCATGCTGATTGCGGGCCTGATGCTCGGATTCGTCGGCATTATTATGCAGCTGTTAGGGCTTGAAACGGTTACCGTGATCTATTCGGTTGTGCTTACCGCAGATCGACTGAATGATTACATGCAGTTGCTCTCTGTTGTACTTGGTCTGGCTACGCTGGTCATCTTTGTGTTCAGCTTGGTAGCCCGTTATGTAGACCGCCGTTATACCTCGATGAATGAACGGTATAAGCTGCTGGTTGAAACGTCCATTGATATGATCGCCATCATTCATGATGAGAAATGGGAATATATTAATCGTTCCGGACTCCAAATGTTCGCGGCGGACAGCGAAGCCGATATGCTCGGCAAGCCGGTCTACCAATTTCTGCAGCCCAAGTTTCATACGGTGCTGAAGAGAATGCTTCAAGTGACGAAGCAGCGGGTTCGACAGAGCCCGATAGAGTTGGATTGGTATACGGTGCAAGGTAAACCGCTGCATACGGAAGTCATTGAGACGAGTACGAAGCTGTCGGGTAAACCGGTGTTTCAAATCATTATCCGCGACATCTCGGAGCGCAAGAAGAACGAAGAGCTGCTCATTAATTCCGAGAAGCTCTATGTAGCCGGTCAGCTGGCGGCAGGGATCGCGCATGAAATCCGCAACCCGCTCACCTCCTTGAAGGGATTCCTGCAGCTCATCGCATCCGGGCGCAACAACAGTAAGAACTACTACGACATTATGAAATCGGAATTGAATCGGATCGAATCGATCGTGAGCGAGCTGCTGATGCTGTCCAAGCCTCAGATTTACGAACTGGCTTACAAGGATATCCGCTCCATTATGGCGGATACGATTACGCTGCTGGAAGCACAGGCGATCCTGCACAATATAGAGATTGAATCCAATATGGGCGAGGAAGCGCTGTGGGTAAGAGGCGTTGAGAATCAGCTCAAGCAAGTGTTTATCAATGTGCTCAAGAACGCGATCGAGGTCATGATGGACGGCGGCCATATCACAGTGACATGCTTGCGCGAAGGCAATCGTATTATCGCGCGCATCGCGGATCGGGGTCCCGGTATTCCGCAGGATCAGCTCGCGAAGATTGGTCAACCTTTCTATACGACGAAGGAGAAGGGCACGGGTCTCGGGCTGATGGTGACTTACAAAATCGTAGACAATCATCAAGGCAGCATCGAAGTGAAAAGCTCTGTGGGTGATGGAACAACGTTTGATATTATATTGCCTTATCAGATTCCGGCAGAGGTTACGGACGTTGAGGTTTGGAATAAGGTCACGCCGATCCACCGGCTGCGCCAAGAAGACGAAAGCGCATCATGAACTTGTCATGATGCGCCAGCTATAAGCTGCAAAATGGCAGCCGGTTACCGCAGTAAGCGAATGCGGTTGCCGGCTGCTTCTGCGTATAAGGGGGTGGCACCGGCAGGTTCGCCGTCACCATATATCCCAATCGGCTCTTCGCCGGTCCTCTGCTGGGCTGCGACGGTCACAACCTTGCCCCGCAGCATCTTCACGTAGGGAAGGTGAACGTGTTTGCCGCTTAGGAGCGTAGGGAAGACGCGCAGCATCTGCAGCGCGGTGCAGGTATGGATCACGCACACGTCCAGCAGGCCGTCAGTCGGCGAAGCATCCGGGCAAATGCGCAAGCCTCCGCCATAAGCCGGAACGCTGCATACGGCTGCCATCCAACCGCGTTCGAATTCGTGTGCCGCACCGTCTACCGTCACAATAATCGGCCGTGGGCGATAGGACATTAGCATTTGAAAGAGACCGATGACATAGGCGAAGGAGCCGGCCCCGAACAGGTTGCATATTTTCTTATAGGCGGAACGGTTAACGGCTGCGGCAATTGCGGCATCGAAGCCGACGGCAAGAGCGGTGAGAACAGGGCGCATCGTCGATTGTTCGCCCGGAGCACTGCTGCGCAGCAGGATGAGATCTACCGGTAAAGCGCTTTCGCAACGGAGGATGCGATTGAGCGCTTCGATCGGCTCCGCAGGAATCTCGAAGGCGCGCGCAGTGTCATTGCCTGAACCGGAAGGGATGATGCCAAGCGGCACGCCGCTCTCATATAAAGCAGGCAATATGCTGTGGATCGTACCGTCTCCGCCGATCACTATGACGGCCTGAACGGACGACCGCGCTGCGGGGCTGCCGTACGAATCGTTGCTATTCGCGGAAGCAGGCACATCGGCCGGCAAGTCCGTAGTGCTGCCCGTGTATATGGCAAGCTGCTTGCGGATTTCCGTGCATGCTTCTTCCGGCGTTTGTGCCATGATCGCTTGGTAGGGGAGCTTGCGGCGTTGCAGCTCAGCCTCCACGAGCGTCCATACTTTCTTGCCCCGGCCGCCGCCGGACTTGTCATTTACGGCAAAAATCCACATGTGCTTGACGCCTCCTCTGATGTGCTCATTATAAAGGTGGATCAGCGGGTTGAAAACTTCTTTTTGCTGAAGAATCGGCTATAATACTTGAGTGTTGCAAAAAAATCGGAAGACTCAAGTATAATACTTGAGTGTTGCAAAAAAATCGGAAGACTCAAGTATAATAGCGAAAGGAGGCGAGAACAGAGAGATGGCAGAACCGTTGAAATTGATGTATGACATGCCGTTCCTGCGGCAATTTGCGGAGCTAACCGCATCCGAGTGGCCGGCCTTCGAGCGCGAACGCTTCATTGCATTGGTCACAGGCGAAGGCTGGGAGGCGCTAGAGCTCAAGGGCCGAATTCGCCGCATTACGGAATCATTAGGGGCTGTATTGCCCGCAACTTACCCGGAGGCACTGGATGTGCTGCTTGCGATTCATGAGCGGTGTGCCGGATTTCCTTATTTATTCTTCCCCGATTTTGTAGAGCGATATGGGCTTTCCGATTGGGAACGTTCCATGCGTGCACTGGAGAAGTTTACGATTCAATCGTCGGCGGAATTTGCGATTCGGCAATTTCTAATACAAGAGACGGAGCGGACGATGGCCCGAATGATGGAATGGGCACAGAGCGATAACGAGCATTTACGACGTCTGGCCAGCGAAGGCTGCAGACCGCGATTGCCATGGGGACAGGCACTCACGATGTTCAAGCGTGATCCGTCTCCGATCCTCCCGCTGCTGGAGCTGCTCAAATGCGATCCATCGCTCTATGTACGCAAGAGTGTCGCGAACAATCTGAACGATATCGCCAAAGATCACCCTGGTGTGGTAAAAGCAATCGCTGCGCGCTGGAAGGGACAGCATACACTCACAGACTGGATTGTTCGTCATGGCTGTCGTACGCTGATTAAAGCTGCCGATCCGGAGATTATGGCGTTGTTCGGTTATGAGGAAGGGGCTGCGCAAAGCTGCGTGGATGCCGCTGAAATCGAGGTTATGCCGGATAATGTCGAGATCGGCGGTATCGTTCAGGTCAATTACGCGATGCGACTGAGCGATTCGACAAACGAACCGATCAAGCTTCGTATCGAGCTTGGTGTTTGCTATGTGAAGGCTGGAGGCAAGGTATCGCAGAAACGGTTCCTGCTGAGCGACAAGCGTACAGCGCCTGGAACAAGATTAGCCGGCGGGAAGAAGCTGGACTTCAGAGACTTAACGACACGTAAGCATTATCCGGGACTGCACAGGCTTGAGCTTGTCGTGAATGGCGAACCCGTTGCTGAAACAGCAGTCATGATCTATGGTTCGGTTGATGAGCTCAAGAAGGGGAGCAGAGTGGAATGACCATTGGCGCACGCGTGTTGAAAACAGGCCTCGCGGTAGCGCTGGCGGTCTATCTGAGCAGCCTGCTGGAGTTCCCTTCCCCGATCATTGCGGCGGTTGCTTCCATATTTACGATTCAGCCCTCCATCTCACGCTCTTGGCAGCAGATTGTGGATCAGCTGCAAACGAATGTGCTGGGGGCCATAGTGGCACTCGCAGCCGTCAGGTTATTCGGGCATACCCCGATTGCGGTTGGCTTGGTTTGTATTATCGTCATCCTGATCAGTATTAAGCTCCGGATGGAGAATACGATCGGGCTGACGCTCGTAACTGTAGTAGCGGTGATGGAAGCGAATCAGGGAGGCTGGCTGTTTGCCGTTGAACGTTTCCTCATGGTACTGACAGGAATGGGTGCCGCCTTCGCGGTCAACATTCTCGTCATTCCCCCGCGTCCGCGAAAGCTGTTCACCGTCCAGGTACAGGAAGCCTATACGCAATTATCATTGCTGCTGCGCATGGCGATTTCGAACGAGATGCGCGAGGACGTGCATCGCAAGGAGAAAGAGAAGCTGCAAGGAACGCTTCGCAAGCTCGATGAGGCTTACCTGCTATTTGAAGAAGAGCGCTCACTGAGGCCGCAGCGCAGGCAGATTCGTGCACGGCAATTGATTCTGTCCAAGCATCTCATCAAGGCGCTGCATCAAGGCGTCGATTTGCTGGAAGTGGTGGAAGAGCATTATTTTGCAGCTGCAGGAGCAGAAGCGTGGGCGAAGCAATTCGATCGCCAGATTGAAGAGCTGACCAAGTACCACGAGCAGATCTTGCTGAAGATTGAGGGAAAAATGAAGCCGAGCGCTGCAATCGAGCCCGAGGAAGAACGTGAAGCGAGGCTCATTAAGCAGCTGAACGATTACATGCGCGAGGACCCGGACGAGCATAAGCGGCTTGTCTTCGTCGCATCGGCCATGCTGGAGTACGCTTACCATTTGCGCCGATTAGAACGTGTGTCGGACCAAGTCCAGCAGCGCAGCGATAGTCTATAACGATTTAACGCCCTTGTACCGGCGCTTGGCGCCGGATACAGGGGCGTTATTCATTACTGCAGCTTATTCGGTTGAGCAGGATGTCGCTTCGGATGCTGAAGATGCGCCTCGTGCGCGGTGGCATCCTTCTGCGGGTAGAGACGGGGATCGGTCTCGCCGGTCTCATGCGTGTTGATATCGAGCTGCGTGAGCTCCCATTCGGTGGCGCCAAGCGCAGGATCAGCCGGGAACACATCGCCGCGTTTCAGCTTCTCCTCCCGGCCCCACTCATTCTTATATACGCCGTCTACTTCAACCGGTTCACCGGACATGGGATCCATTTCAAAATGGCCTTTTTCTTCGCTCATAACGCTCTCCTCCTGATGAATGGCATCCTTAACAGTTTGCCACAGGGAGAGGGAAACTATGTGCGAATCGGACTGTGAAGAACGTTTGCGAATAGCGGTTATATCAGTCGAAGCCCGCAAGAAGGGCACTCCACATGCTGATGAGTGACGGGATCACCGCAAGCCGGGCAAGGCTCGGTGAAGGATTCTTCAGATAAGGCATCCCGAGCTGCAGCACTCTCTTGTTGCCCGCTGGTGGCAGGATCAGCTTGAACAGGGGAAGCGGTACCCCCGAACAAGGCTGTCACGAATTGTTTGATTTCCGGATGTTTGTCCGAATCATCCGTCGACAAACGAATCATGAAAACCATGGCTGCGACAAGTCCGCCTGCTATCAGCAATACAATGCTGGTCGCAAATACATTCATCATAAGCGGACCCTCCCCAGGATTATTTCAGATGATAACGTGACTCCAGTTTCTTGCCGCCAAACCACATTACGACAAGCAGCACAAGAGTGATGATGATGCGCCACGGTTCTTCGAGCAGATCGCCGATATTGAAGCTCAGCAGCGATACGCTGAAAATCATAACCGCTTTACCGAGCAAGATGGCAAGCACGAAGGAACCGAAGGAAATCCCGCTAAGACCGGATACGATGTTAATGATGGCAGAAGGCGAGAATGGAAAACACGCGAATAGAAAGATCGGTGTAAAGCCGCGGCGTTCAATGAACGTGAGCAGCTTCGAGGCTCTTGGGAAACGGCGGCGAAGCCAGCCGCTGAAATGACCGCCTAGCTTGCGAGCGAGCCAGAACACAAGAATCGATCCGACGGAAACGCCAAGCCAGGAATAGAAGGAACCGAGCCACAGCCCGTAAATATTCGCATTCGCGGCAACAAATACGAGCAGCGGCAGAATCGGCAGAAACGATTCTGCCAAGGGCAGCAGAATACCCGGCAGCGGTCCGTATGCTTTGTAGCTTTCCAGCGTTCGCTGCAGGTGTTCAAGGTCCATTTTCTTAAAGGAGTCAATCAATTCTTGCAAAACATTCATTCCGTGTTCTCTCCTTGCTTCATCACGTTTTGCCGTGGCTGCTGTCTTTAAACGCACGGAATGGGAACCAAATGTAGAAAAAACCGATTAATGCATACATGATTCCGCTGTACCAAAGTACGGCGGATTGTCCCTGCCATGTAGCCAATGTGCCGCCGACAACAGGACCGATCATCCCGCCAATGCCCTCGACGGTAGAGAAGATTCCCCATCCGAGCCCCTGCTGCTTAGGCGGCACATAATTGGCCAGAAGCGCATTCCAAGCAGGCAGCAGTGTGGCGTACGACAAGCCAAGAACGGCGGTCAGCACGATGCATTGCCACATTGGAGGAGCAAGCGATAGGAAGTAAAGGGCTGCACCGATCATAACGAAGCCGAAGACGAGGAACCATTTCTTCCCGCCGAGGATGTCCGATAAGCGTCCAAGGGGGATGAGGCCTGCAACGGTGCAAGCGCCGCCTGCAAGTAAGAGCAGCGAATATTGCGCGCCGTTCATCCCGAGTTTGTTCTCGGCAAAGCTCGGCAGAATAGGCACAAGCATGCCCGCGCCCATCGTTTGAAGCACCATTCCGGGCAGCAGCAGACGCATATGCCGAAGACGTTCCTTTAGTATTACGAGCTGTTCGCGTAATGGTAGCGAAGAAGTTGCGCCGGATGACTTCCGGTTGCTGATGAACAAGGAGAGCAGCCAACAGAGAAGCGCCAGCCCAAGCAGCAAATAATAGGTCCAAGCCGTGCTGTGATCGAGCAAAATATTCGTCACGATCGGTCCGGAGCCGATGCCGATGAACCAGATCGTGTAGAGAAAGCCCATCTGCATGGCGCGGCGATCCTCGGAAACCTTCGTCAGACAAACGATCCAAATCGGCGATATGCCAACGCCATATAAGGCGGCAGCAGTAATAAACAGCCATGGCTGCTGAGCGAATTGCAGGAGGAAAATGCCGACGAGCGAAGCAAACAGGCCGGTATGTACGACAAACCGGATGGAGAAGCGATCGAGCAAATAGCCGATGGCCATTTTGAGTGCGGTGTCGGTTAAGTAGTGAGCGGTAATGGCAATGCCAATAATGTCCAGAGACAAGCCGAGCGTCTTCTCGCCGAAGATCGGAAGGAAGCTGATTAAAGCAGCGCCGCGGATAAATTCAACCAGAAATAAAATGACCGAGAACAATACAATTTCACGGCCGAATAGACGAGTAGTCATGATGTGTCACATCCCCTTTAGGCAGATTAATCATAAGTTCAATCACCGGTGGGCAGACGTCTTCTTCATTATATGCAAGCTGGAACAAAAATCCAAGTGACGCCTCCACAGCAGGTACGCTATAGGATTCCCCAGAAAATTGCGGATCATTGCTTGTTGTAACGGGAGATAGTAAAAAAGCCTGACCGCTCCAAGGGAGGAGCTGGCCAGGCTTTACAAAAACATTAAATCAGGAGATTGAACAACACCGGGTCCTTGTTCAGTTCCAGGAAATTAAGTCCCTTCTTGTGCATGCGCGCAACGAGCGGTTCATAATCGTTACGGTTCTTGAGCTCGATGCCGACAAGCGCAGGACCGTTGTCTTTGTTATGCTTCTTCGTATATTCAAACCGAGTGATATCATCATCGGGTCCGAGCACCTCATCGAGGAATTCGCGCAACGCGCCTGCCCGCTGCGGGAAGTTAACCATGAAGTAATGCTTCAGCCCTTCAAATACGAGCGAGCGCTCCTTGATTTCCTGCATGCGGTCGACATCGTTATTGCCGCCGCTGACGACGCAAACGACTGTTTTGCCGGCGATTTGATCCCGGTACAGATCGAGTGCCGCAATCGGCAGTGAACCTGCCGGCTCGACGACGATGGCATTCTCGTTGTACAGATCCAGCATCGCTGTGCAAGCTTTGCCTTCCGGTACGAGAATAATGTCGTCGATCATATCCCGGCACATGCGGAAGGTGAGTTCGCCTACGCGTTTAACGGCAGCGCCGTCGACGAATTTATCGATCGTATCCATCGTCTGTACTTCGCCCGCATCGAGCGAGGCGCGCATGGATGCGGCGCCTTCCGGCTCAATCCCGATCAGCTTCGTACTAGGCGAGACGGCTTTGACATAAGCGCCAACGCCCGCAGCGAGGCCGCCGCCGCCGATCGTAACGAACACGAAGTCAGGTGCAGATTCGATGGCTTCCATGATCTCTTTGCCAATCGTTCCGTTGCCTGCAATGATCTTCGGATCGTCGAAGGGATGAATGAAGGCGAGATCGTCCTTGCGGCTCGCTGCGATTGCCTCGTTGAATGCATCGTCGAACGTATCGCCGGTTAGAATAATTTCGACATCGGCGCCGCCGAAGAAAGCGACTTGATTGACCTTCTGCCTAGGCGTTGTGCTTGGCATATAGATTTTGCCGGGGATACCGAGCGTATGGCAGGAATAAGCGACGCCTTGGGCGTGATTGCCGGCACTGGCGCATACGACGCCGCGCATTACACGCTCTTCGGGAAGCGACTTGATCAAGTGATACGCGCCACGCAGCTTGAACGAACGGACGACCTGCAGATCCTCCCGTTTCAGATAAACATTGCAGCCGTAGCGCTCGGACAACACGCGGTTATGCTGCAGCGGTGTACGTGCCGCCACTTCCTTTACGTGCATTTGCGCTTGTGCAATTTCGGTCAAGCCAACTGAGATCGTCGCGCTAACATTCCATTCATTTCCCATGACAGCCCATTCCTCCCCGGATACGTATAAACAACAAAAAAATCCCGTCCCACAAGGGACGAGATTGATCTCGCGTTACCACCCTACTTCCGCTAAAACCTTCATCATCGAAGGCTGAAACGGCTCTTTGTCACGTACTACCATACGCGCTCCGTGTAACGGCGGATACCGTCCATGCTTACTTGCCAAACTTCAAGCGTGCTTGAAGCGGGCGTGTTCTGCAGGGCTTCTTCGGGAGGATGCAGCATAGCTCGGCAAACGTCGGCTTTCAGCGATGCGCCGACTCTCTGAGGATTGTCCATAGCGATGTGCGTGTTCCCATCAACGAATTTGAACATTTCGATTATCCTTGTTATACTCCCAAGCCGGGTAATTGTCAACGGGCATTTGCCTAGGATATTTCGCCAGCAGCTCGGTAATGATGAGGGAACATGCCAGTGAGGAGGGAATGAACATGCCTTTTCGAAGCAATCGGTGGCTCCAAGTCGACATCATCGTGTTTGTCATTCTGTGGGGGCTGCTGGCGCTCTACCCCGTTAATATTTTTGATTGGTGGATGGAAAATATTTTGAACTTCCTGACGGTAATCACACTAGTAATCGGATATCGCTATTTCAAATTCAACAACATCGCCTATACGCTGATCATGGTCTTCCTATTGCTGCATACAGTTGGTGCGCATTACGCATACGGGGTAACTCCTTTGGATCGCTTCATGCATAAGGTGTTTGATTTCAAGCGGAACCAGTATGACCGTGTAGTTCATTTTGCTTTTGGCTTATTGCTTGCTTATCCGGCAGTCGAGTTATTAACCGGCGTCACGGGTTTGCGCAGAGGCTGGTCCTACCTGCTCGTTCCGTGGCTGCTTCTTGGTTTTGCTGCGATTTACGAAATTGGTGAGATGTGGGTCGTATTTGTGGCGCCTCCGGAGAAAGGGAACTTATTTCTTGGTGCCCAGGGGGACAAGTGGGATGCTCAGCACGATATGGAGGTTACACTTTACGGCGCGATAATTACGATGCTTTGGGTGTGGATTTATAGGTACAAACACGAGGGTATTTAGAATATAATAGACGTACTTTTATTATTGTCTATGTTTATGAGAGTGAAACTACAGTTCTGTCTATAGAATCGGCGAGAGAGGTGTCCGGCTAGTGAGAGCGTGGCGCCTTATTTTTGTATGCAAAAGAGGGTGTTTCCGGCAGGCAGCTTGGATTATAATGGATGACATGGGTATGAGAAGCAGAGGGGAAGTGGTGCGTGTTGCATACGCGGCTTTATATGGTTAGACATGCGGAATCCTCCTATTCGCTCAGGGAAGATCGTACGCGGGGCTTGTCGGCACGAGGCCAAGAGGATGTTCACCGAGTAACGGCGCTTCTGCGAGACCTACCTATCGATGCAGTCGTTTCCAGTCCGTATGCCAGAGCATCACTAACCGTGCAGGGGATCGCCGAGCAGCGCGGCTTGCCGATTGTTTCGTTTGAAGAGCTGCGAGAACGGCAGCTTCATGGCATCGACTATCCACTATCAGAGGGCGAGTTTCAGGCGGCGATTAAGCGATCCTTCTCAGATCATGACGCGGTGCTTCCCGGCGGGGAATCCTTCAGGCAGGCGCAGCAACGGGCGGTGCCGGTTATTAAAAAGCTGCTTCGTGATTATCAAGGTCGATCCATTGCTGTCGGTACGCATGGCAATGTGATGAGTATGATTTTACATGCGTTTGATGCTCGTTATGGTTGGGAGTTCTGGAAGAGTACCTCGATGCCGGACGTGTACCGACTGGAGTTTCGACTGGATGAGCTGATTGGAGTGGAGCGTTTATGGAGCTGACTTACAGAGAAATGTTAATAGCCGACTACGATGAATCTCACGCATTGTGGCTGAAGACAGAAGGAATGGTGCTGAGCGAAGCCGATTCCTGCGAAGAAATCGAAGGCTACTTAGCGCGTAATCCGGGCTGCAGCTTCGTCTGTGAGGATAGCGGCGGGCAATTGGTTGGTACAATATTAGGTGGGCATGATGGCAGGCGCGGCTTTATCTATCATTTGGCCGTGTCGCGGGATCATCGTGGTAAGGGAATTGGCGGGCAGCTGGTGAAGCGGAGTCTGGACAAGCTGCGTGAAGCCGGTATTCAGAAATGTCATCTGTTCGTCCAGGAGAACAACGAGATTGGCAATCGCTTCTGGGCGCGATCGGGCTGGACTAGACGATCGGGTATTGCGTTGTTTTCGATGGATACTTAGGGGCGGCATTGGCGAGTGTAGTTTGAAGCAAGGCCAATATAAATCACACTAAACATTGGGAGGCACAACAATATGAATCAAACAAGCATTCAGCACATGGTTATTTTCAATTTGAAGCACGAGCTAGGATCGGCTGCGGCGGAGCAGTTCTTGAAGGATGGGGAGCGTCTGTTGACCTCGATTCCGGTTGTGCAGGAGTTCAGCGTGTTTAAGCAAGTCAGCGTCAAGAACGACTACGACTATGGCTTCTCCATGGTGTTCAGCAGCCAGGAGGATTACGAGACTTACAATGCGCATCCGGTCCATGTTGATTTTGTAGAGAACAGATGGATTCCGGAGGTTGACCGATTCTTGGAAATTGATTTTAAGAAACTATAGGTTATCGCCGCATTGGGAGGAAGGGGATACTGGAATGACAAGGAGACAAGCTGTTGTTGGCACCGTCCTATCATTGGTTTTCCCGGGCCTCGTATATGTCATCCTGTATGCTATTGTCGCGTTGAAAAATAGGGCTGAACAGGACTTTGCCTATCATGATAGC
The DNA here is from genome assembly GCF_056269135.1 of Paenibacillus sp. J22FR21. Classification (NCBI taxonomy): domain Bacteria; kingdom Bacillati; phylum Bacillota; class Bacilli; order Caryophanales; family Paenibacillaceae; genus Paenibacillus; species Paenibacillus sp. J22FR21. The sequence goes on along the minus strand of NZ_JBWDNJ010000005.1, from coordinate 217,749 downwards.
TATTTTCTGGTGATGCATGTGGGATGGGGCGGCTATCTGGCTTGTGCGGTGCTTGCGATGCTTCTGTTTACGATCGTTATCTGGGGATATTGGTTCGTGAGGAAGCTGTTCAAGTAGCAATGCGAGGCAGCATTCGAGGCAGAGCGGAGTACGAGATTGTACATCGGTTTTCGAACCAGATACAAGGCTGTGGGAGCGGTGGTGCTATTGACTCGTATAATCAAACAAGCTGAACCGCATGAGCTTGGCATCGTGCATCGTACGATACGGGAATCTTTTATGGAGTATGAAGGAAAGCTGTTACCGCAATCAGGTGCGCTAAGGGAGACGGAAGAGAGCATTCGCCGTGAAATCGAGGCAGGCGGCGGCGCGGTGATCGTCTGGGAAGGTGCTGAACCGATTGGGACGGCGGTCTACTCGTTCAAGGATACATACATGTACATCGGCAGAGTTTCCGTGAAGCCGGCTTGGCGCGGCAAAGGCATTGGGCGCGAGATCATGTCGTACTTGGAGGCTTTTGCAGGCGAACGCGGCTACTCGGAAACCGAAGTTGGTGTTAGGCTTTCCATTCCGGGAAATGTAAATTTCTACGCGGGATTGCAGTATGAGGTGAGGGAGCATCTCTTCTACTCAGAGGGCACGGACAGCTGGTATGTGATGAGGAAGTTGCTTGGTTAGTATGTTGATAAAGGGGTTGCCACGTCATCCGGATTTCGCGGATGGAGGGCAACCCCTTTTGATTTGTATAAGAGAGGTAACAGGTACCTTTCTTTAGCTGAAAATGTTGCTTTTCGCTGTGTGAGCGTTATGGTGGACCGCTCTTTGAGCAGAAATGCTCATTTCTGACCAACGTGCGGTAATGGGTACCGCTCAGGTTGATGGACTTGAGCAGCTACTAGCTTATTTAGTGAGATCATCGGGGGGATGTGTGGTTCTGGGTGCTACACATGGGCTAGATTCGTTGGATTTGAGTGGATGTGTGCTTCTGGGTGCTACACATGGGCTAGATTCGTTGGATTTGAGTGGATGTGTGGTTCTGGGTGTTACACATGGGCTAGATTCGTCGGATTTGAGTGGATGTGTGGTTCTGGGTGCTACACATATTTAGTTGCTCGAATTCGATAGGATCCGCTCGAACTCCGCGGTGAGGAGCGGTACGACCTCGAACAAGTCGCCGACGATGCCGTAATCGGCTACGCCGAAGATGGGGGCGTCGGGGTCTTTGTTGATCGCAACGATGACGCGGGATTGGCTCATGCCGGCGAGATGCTGAATGGCACCGCTTATTCCGCAGGCGATGTAGAGCTTTGGCGTGACCGTTTTGCCGGTCTGGCCGATCTGCAGCGCGTAATCACAGTAGCCGGCATCGCAGGCACCACGCGAGGCGCCGACTGCGCCGCCGAGCACCTGTGCCAGCGCTTCGAGAGGCGCGAAGCCGTCCGCGCTGCGCACACCTCTGCCGCCGGCGATGATGATATCCGCCTCGGCAAGATCGACCCGTCCGCTGGCTTTGCGAACGACGTCGCGGACAATGGTCCATAAAGGTGGCGCGGTGTAAGGCAGCGCCGCTATTGTGCCCTCGCTGCCGGCGTCGACCGGCTCCGCGACGGGCAGGTTGTTCGGACGCACCGTGATGACGCACGGTGCGCCTCGCTCGATTCGCCGCTGCTCGAACGCCTTGCCGGCGTAGATCGGACGAGTGAAGATCGCGTCTGCGACATCGCCGTCCCCCGGCACGGTGACGGCAGTCACATCCGCGATGTGGCCGCCTTGCACGGCGGCGGCCACGCGGGGCGCGAGCTCGCGCCCCGCCGCGGTGTGGCCGAGCAGAATGATGCTCGGCTGCACCGCAGCAACGGCTGCGCCGATGGCGGCGGCGAACGCCTCGGGCGCAAAGCCCGCCAGGGCGGGGTCGTCAACGACATGGACGACCTCTGCCCCCCGGGCGGCAAGCTCGGCGGCAGCTGCAGCGAGCGCCGCCGAGCTTGCCGCCGAACCGCCGCCGGCCAAGACGGCATGCACGCTGCCGCCGTCTCCGGCCAGCAGCCTGGCGGCGCCAAGCGCTTCAAGCGCCACGCGCCGCAGCTTGCCCTCCGCGCACTCGGCATACACGAGTGCCGTTCGTTTCAATTGATTGCTCATCGCTCGTATACCTCCACAGAATAAATAGTGGTGCTCAGAACAGCTTCGCTTCGCGCCCCGCAGCACGGCTGCCTGTTCGCCAGTCGTGCCGGCGAGCTTGCGGCCATTAGCGAGAATCGGCAGCGCGAACAGAGGTACCGCGACCGCTCCGTCCGCGGCGCTGTGGTTGTTAAGCTATTAAGTAGCTCACCCAGGGAGCTACATTAGCGAGAAATCAAGGAACTGAGAGAAAGTAGCTGCCCCAGAGGTCTACATTAGCAAGAAATCAGGGAAATGAGAGAAAGTAGCATACCCAGAGGCCTACATTAGCGAGAAATGAGGGAAATGAGATAAGTAGCTGCCCCAGAGGTCTACATTAGCGAGAAATCAAGGAACTGAGAGAGAGTAGCATACCCAGGCATCTACATTGGCGAGAAATTAAGCAATTGTGAGAAAGTAGCTCACCTAGGGATATACTTACTTAGACATCAAGATGAGTAGGCCGCCAATTCATAGCGGCTTTCGCTCCGTTGAAGCTTTCGCCGTGCTAGAACAGCTTCGCTTCGCGCTGCAGCAAATCCGCTAGGGCTGCGGCTTGCTCGCCAGGCGTGCCGGCGAGCTTGCGACCTGCGGCGCGCACCGGCGGCGCGAGCAGCGCGACCCGCTCCGTCCGCGGCGCCAGGTCATCGGCGGTGAGTCCGAGCTCCGCTGCGGTCACTTGCCGAAGCGGCTTGCGCTTCGCTTTCATGATGCCCGGCAGCGAAGGGTAGCGCGGCTCGTTCAGCCCTTGTTGCGCTGTAATGAGCGCGGGGAGGGGGATTTCCACCGTTTCCAAGCCCCACTCAGTATCCCTTTCTACTACTGCAGTCAGTCCACCACCGCCACCGCCGCCGTCCCGCACCTCGATCTTCAGCGCCGCAGACGCATGCGGCAGACCCAGCAGCTCCGCGGCCTGCAGGGCGATGCTTCCCGCTCCGCGGTCAACGGCAAACAGCCCGGCCATCAGCAGGTCTGGCTGCAGCGACTTCACGGCTGCGGCTAGTGCCGCCGCAATGGCGCGGTCGTTTCCTTGCAGCCCCTCTTCGCTCACATGCACCGCTTCATCGGCGCCCATCGCAAGGCCGGTGCGAAGCGCTTCAATGGTGCGCTCCGGTCCGCAGCTGACGACAGTGACGCTGCCGCCATGGGTTTCGCGCAGCCGAAGCGCTTCCTCCAGCGCGTATTCGTCATACGGATTAATGATGTATTTCACGCTATGCTCGGATACAGCCCCGCCAACGAGCTCGATTTTTTCCTCCGTATCAAAGGTTTGCTTTATCAAAACCACTACTTGCATCGGTACCAAACACCTCCCGATCGTTCGTATCAGTCATACGGCCGCGCCGTGTCCGAATACGTTAAACTAAGCCATCTAAACATGCTTCGCCCAGTGTTACCTTATGAACTTGGCCCTTAAAATAGACCGCAGCGGGCGCCTTCAATGGAGCCCTTTCCGCATGTTACCGCTTAAGAGGACATATACTGAATCACTCCGCGATTCCAGAAAAGGAGGGATCCTTGTGGGGTTTTTAAGTACGCATCTGCTTGCGGCGTTGTTGCGATGGCTGCTTTTTGCAGGGATGACGGGAACGGCGCTCTGGTGCTTCTACACCGTTGTGATGCGGCGGATCGGCTACATTCGGATGGGCCGCAGCGGTGGTCCCAATCGGCCATCCACTACCTCCCACGATACGTCCGATCCCGAAAATGATAACCGCGAGGAGATGCTGCATACCTCTTCCTTCGCGGCGAACGCAGCGCTCGCATCGGCGGCAACGGGAAACGAAAGTACGCGCAGAGGCTGGGATTGGGTGCTTCAGGTGTTCGGCCATCGGAAGCTGCTGAAGGATATTCGCAGCGGACTTATGCATGTCGTCATCTTCTACGGGTTTATCATGCTGCAATTCGGTGCGATCGATATTATCTGGAAAGGAATTAGCGGGAAGCCGCTGCCGCTGCCGGCTTATGATGCTTTTGTCCAGTCTCAGGAAATAACCGTGCTGCTCGTCCTTCTGGCTATTCTGTACGGCGGTTTTCGACGTTACGTGGAGCGGATTAGACGTCTCAAGAGGGGCTGGAAACCCTCCCTCGTGCTTTGGTTTATTGGCGGACTGATGGTTACGGTTCTCCTTACACAATCGTTCGACAGACTGCATGAGACTGGGCATTTGCTTCGGGCTGATTCGCTCTTCACGAGCCATGCTCCCGTTTCCTCCACCATAGCGGAAGCGCTGCGGGACATCGGCATGACAGCTGCTGTGGGAAGGGTATTCTACGAGTTATTTTGGTGGCTGCACTATGCGGTGCTGCTCGCTTTTCTGGTGTATGTGCCGCAGTCGAAGCATTTTCACATCATGACAGCGCCCATTAATCTGTGGCTTCACCGCAAAACGCCCCCAGGCAAACTGGTGCCGCTCGATCTGGAGGATGAGGAAGCGGAGTCCTTCGGCGTCGGCACGGTGGAGCAATTCACGTCCAAACAGCTGCTGGATCTCTACGCATGCGTCGAATGCGGGCGCTGTACCAACGTTTGTCCCGCTTCAAACACCGGCAAGCTGCTGTCACCGATGCATCTCATCGTGAAGCTGCGTGACCACTTGACCGAGAAAGGGGCGGCGATTACTTCCAAGTCCCCTTGGGTACCTTCATTCGGCGGGCAAGTCAATAAGCTGCAAACGAGTGCGCATGTGATGACAAGCGCAACGCCGATATGGGTGCAGCGCAGCGGCAACGTCCACCATTCGGCGGCAACGATGACTACGATCGAGCCCACGATGACCGTGCAGCAGCAAGCATGGAACGTGCACGAGGACACAACGGTTTCGGAAGTGGCGCTGATCGGCGAGGTGATGACGGAGTCGGAGCTGTGGGCCTGCACCACGTGTCGCAGCTGCGAGGAACAGTGCCCCGTAGGCAATGAGCACGTGGACAAAATCATCGACATGCGGCGCTACCTCGTCCTCATGGAAGGCCGCATTCCGGCAGAAGGCCAGCGCGCGATGAACAATATCGAGCGGCAGGGCAATCCGTGGGGGCTTCCGCGCGGCGAACGTGCAGCATGGCTGAAGGCATACGAGGCAGAAGCAGCTGTTCTAAGCGGCGCCGGTGTCGGCGGCGGTGCCGGTGGCAGTCAAACAGCAAAACCCGTACGCACGATGCAGGAAGCCATTCGGCAGGGCGAGCAGCCGGAGCTGCTGTTGTGGGCCGGCACAATGGGGGCTTATGATCAGCGGAGCCGTAAGGTGCTTTTTGCTTTCGTCCGTCTGTTGCAGGAGGCTGGTATCCCGTTCGCCGTGCTAGGCGGTGAAGAGAAAAATTCCGGGGATACTGCGCGGCGGATGGGCAACGAGCTGCTGTTCCAGACGCTTTGCCGCGATAATGTCGAGACGCTGCAGCGATATGGCATTCGGCGGATCGTGACGATTTGCCCGCATACCTTTAACTCTCTGAAAAATGAGTATACCGACTTTGGCCTAAGCACTTCGGTCGTCGTCGAGCATCATACTACGATGCTTGCCCGGCTTGTTGCACAAGGTAAGCTGCGGCCTCTACATCAAGTGAAGGAACGGATTGTGTATCACGATTCTTGTTATTTGGGTCGGTATAACGGCATCTACGATGCGCCGCGTCAGGTGCTCAGCGCGATACCCGGCGTCAACCTGGTGGAGATGGAGCGAAGCCGGCAGAACGGGATGTGCTGCGGAGCCGGCGGCGGCCTGATGTGGATGGAAGAACGAACCGGTCTGCGGGTTAACGAGGCCAGAACCTCACAGGCACTGGAGACCTCGCCAACGGTCATCGGTTCGGCTTGCCCGTATTGTCTCACGATGATGGAGGATGGCATCAAGCAGCTTGGCGTGGAGGAGAAGGTACGAGCAAGAGATGTAGCGGAACTGCTCGCTGAGAGTGTTTTCGGCAAATCGCAAACAAGCACTGTTACTTAAAAGGGGGGGAGCTATGTGGGAGTACGAGCTTCACGGTCGACACCAATTCGCCGCGCGGCTGTAATTGGGTCGGGGGTTATGGGAGCCGGCATCGCCGCTCATCTTGCCAATGCAGGCATTAGCGTGCTGCTGCTCGACGTGCCGCCTGCCGCGTTGACCGAGCAGGAAAGCCGTGCCGGATTGACGCTGGAGGATCGAAGTGTCCGCAATAGGCTGGCGGCGGCAAGCATTGCGAAGCTGGCGGGCCAGCAGCCGCCTGCTCTGTATGATTTGGCATTCGCACAGCGGATTACGGCAGGAAATCTGGAGGATGATCTCGCCAAGCTGGCCGGCGTGGAGTGGATTGTTGAAGCTGTAGTGGAGCGGCTCGACGTGAAACGCAATGTGTTTGCCCGAGTGGAAAAGGTGCTGAAGCCGGGGACGCTCATTACGACGAACACCTCCGGGCTATCGGTTGCCGCGATGTCGGAGGGGCGGAGCGAAGCGTTTCGGAATTATTTTGCAGCTGCACATTTCTTCAATCCCCCTCGACATATGAAGTTGGTTGAGCTTGTGGCGGGACCGGATACGGATGCTGCTGTCATGAGTCGGCTGACCCGCATCTGCGAGCTTCAGCTTGGCAAAGGTGTCGTGATCGCGAAGGACACGCCGAACTTCATCGCCAATCGGATCGGAACGTATGGCATGCTGACTACGATTGCGGCCATGAAGCAATTCGGACTGAGCGTCGATGAGGTGGATGCCCTGACAGGGCCTGCTATGGGGAGGCCGAAGACGGCGACGTTCCGCATGCTTGATTTGGTCGGACTGGATACGTTGCTCCATGTTGTCGATAATGTGCGGGAGCGCAGTGAGGATGCGATTGATCAAGAAGCGTTCACGAGGCCTCCGGAGCTTGAAGCGCTGGTTGCGCGCGGATGGATTGGGGAGAAGGCGGGAGCCGGATTCTATCGCAAAATCAAACGACCCGGCGGAGGCAGCGATATTGAAACCTTGCAGCTGGATACGATGACGTACGCCCCGAAGAAGAACGTGAATTCGCCGATTATTGAAGCGTCGAAGTCGGCCAAAGGCGCAGCAGGTAAGGTGAAAGCGCTGCTCTTCACGGATACGAACGACCGCTACGCGCAGTTTGCTTGGCAGTCGATCAAGACGGTGCTGCTCTATGCGGCAAGGCAGATCGGCGTTGTGGCGGATACGGTTCATGATGTGGATCGCGCGCTCGTCTGGGGCTTCAACTGGGAACTTGGACCTTTTGAGCTGTGGGATGCCATTGGGCTCGAACGGTCGGTACAGCGGATGCGCGCCGAGGGCGATGATATTCCGACGTGGCTCTCCGAGTGGCTGGCGTCGGGAAACGCAAGCTTTTACAAGGAAGAGGGACAGCGAAGGTTCTATGTGAATCGCGAGGAATATCGGCTGCAGCCGGAAGAAACGGATGTTATTTCGCTGGCCGGCCTTAAACGGGCGGGCAAAGTGATCCTGGGCAATTCCGGCGCATCGCTGCTCGATCTGGGCGATGAAGTGGCATGCTTGGCTTTCCACTCCCCGAACAATGCGATTGGCGGAGATATTCTGACGGCGATTCGCCAGAGTGCAGACGAGGTCAGCCGCAATTGGCGCGGACTTGTCGTCGCGAATGAGGGTCGTCACTTCTGTGTCGGCGCTAATCTGATGATGCTGCTGATGGAAGCGCAGAACGGTGACTTCGATGAAGTGGACGATATCATCCGCTTATTCCAGGACAGCATGCTGCTGCTCAAACGGCTTGATCGACCTGTCGTTGCTGCGCCTCATCGGATGACGCTTGGCGGGGGCGTGGAAGCCTGCTTGCCGGCAGATGAAATAATCTACTCCGCAGAGACGTATTATGGTCTCGTCGAGACCGGCGTAGGGCTTATTCCTGCCGGAGGCGGCTGTAAGGAAGCGGCGGCTATGGCGGCTTCGCGCGCAGGAGCGGGAGGCGATCTGCAGCCGCATGTGAATGCGCTGTTCGAGACGATCGCGATGGCGAAGACATCCGGCAGCGGCTATGACGTGCAGCGCATCGGCCTGATGCGGCCGCAGGATCGCGTCATTATCCGCGGCGAGAGTCGCGTGGCCGAGGCGAAGCGGCGCGTGCTTGAGCTTGATCAAGCGGGCTACACGCCGCAGCCTGCGGGAGGCCGCATCCGCGTAGCGGGGCGCGAAGGCCGTGCCGTGCTGCAGCTGGCCGTCGACGCGATGCGCCTTGGCGGGCAAGTGAGCGAGCATGACGTGCGCATCGGCCGCAAGCTCGCGCATGTGCTCGCCGGAGGCGATGCCGCGCCTGGCGCGGAAGTTAGCGAGCAGTATTTGCTCGATTTGGAACGCGAAGCGTTCCTCAGCTTGTGCGGCGAGCCGCTGACGCAGGCGAGGATGCGGCATATGCTTGCAACGGGTAAGCCGCTGCGGAATTAGCGAGCGATTAGCAAAAAGCATGAAGCGATAAGCTCAAGGAGGTGACCGCCAATGTTGAAAGCAAACCATCCGCTCGACGCTGTCATTGTGTCGGCGGTACGGACGGCTGTAGGCAAAGCGAAGAAAGGCAGTCTGGCGGATACGAGAGCCGAGGATCTGGGGCGTGCGGTGCTCCGTGCTGCGGTTGATCGCGTGCCCGGACTGACGTACGGCGATGTGCAGGATGTTATTATCGGGTGCGCCATGCCCGAGGGCGAGCAGGGGCTGAACTTCGCCCGCATTATGACGTTGTATGCGGGCTATCCGGTCACGACGCCGGCTGTTACCGTGAATCGCTTCTGCGCCTCCGGCTTGCAGGCGATTGCTTACGCGGCGGAGCGAATTCGTCTTGGCGAGGCAGAGGTCGTGCTCGCCGGAGGGGTTGAAAGCATGAGCCATGTCCCGATGACCGGCTTCAAGCTTTCGCCGCATCCCGGCATTGCCGATGCGATGCCGGAGGTGTACATGGGCATGGGCCATACCGCCGAGGAGGTGGCCCGGCGCTATGGCGTTAGCCGCGAGGCGCAGGATGCTTTCGCTGCGGAGAGCCACCGCAAGGCGGCGAGGGCGCAAGTGGAAGGCCGGTTCAGTGACGAGATCGTCCCCCTTCAAGTGCAGCGGGAAGGGGTAGACGATAACGGCCGGCCATGGGCGCGCAGCTTGCTCTTTGATCGAGATGAAGGGGTCAGGGCAGATACGACCCCAGAGGTGCTGGCGAAGCTGAAGCCTTCCTTCGCGCGCGAAGGGACGGTCACGGCGGGCAATACCTCGCAGATGAGTGACGGTGCCGCGGCCGTTATCGTGATGAGCCGCGCGCGCGCCGAGAAACTGGGGATTACGAAGCCGCTTGCCGTCTTCCGCGCCTACAGTGTAGCGGGCGTCGCTCCTGAGGTGATGGGGATCGGCCCGATTGAAGCCATTCCGAAGGTGCTGGACCGCGCCGGTATTACGAAAGAGCAGGTGGATGTGTTCGAGCTGAATGAGGCGTTTGCCGCGCAGTGCTTGCCTATTATTGAGCAGCTCGGCCTGGATCCGGAACGCGTCAATGTAAACGGCGGCGCCATCGCGCTTGGTCACCCGCTTGGCTGTACGGGAACGAAGCTGACCGTCTCGCTCATCCACGAGCTGCGGCGCCGCGGCGGCGGAATCGGTGTCGTCTCGATGTGCATCGGCGGCGGCATGGGTGCAGCAGGCGTGCTCGAGGTGTCACCTTAAAGATTTCAACTTTCACACACCACACACATCACACACACCACACACACACACACACCACACATCACACACATCACACACACCACACACACCACACCATACTAACCAAACTCACCAACACGCACTAAAATCCGCCATGCTCTTCCCAGCTGCCTAACTAACCGAGTCTTTCTTTAGAAATGTTGCTGAAAATACAACATTTCCGCTGAATTACCGCCGGGTATGATCGAATGTTGCATGGAATGCAACATTTGATCCGCCAAGAGGCCTATCTAGCTGAAAACGGGCAAAAATGTTGCATAAACAGCAACATTTCCCTCGTTTTCTCACCGGGAGACGAGAAATGCTGCAGTATTTGCAACATTTCCTCCCTCTTCCTTCTCTCCCTCTCCCCGCGCGAAATCGCACCACGAATTCGAGCACAATGCGCCGCTAAGGCGCACGTTGCTTGATCTCAAGTCGATCGCAGCAAGCAGGCTGCGTCTTGATCGCAAGCAGATAGAAAGGAGTGAACGTCAGATGGCGCAAAACAATCGATGGGGCGGCCGGTTTGTCGTGGAGGATATGTCGCCGAGCGCAATCGTCACCCCGGAGGATTTTACCGATGAGCAGCGGATGATTGCTGATGCGGCGCGCGCTTTTCTGGTGGGCGAAATTCGCCCCCGCGATGCCCAAATCGAGGCGCTCGACTATAAGCTGACGGTGGAGCTGATGCAGAAGGCGGGCGAGCTCGGCTTGCTCGGCGCTGACGTACCCGAGGCATACGGCGGACTCGGGCTCGACAAGGTGAGCTCGACGCTTCTCGCCGAAACGCTCGCCGAAGCTTCGTCCTTCGCGCTCTCCGTCGGGGCACATGTCGGCATCGGCACATTGCCGATTGTCTTCTTCGGCTCGCAGGCGCAGAAGGAAAAGTATCTGCCTGACCTGGCCATAGGCAAGAAAATCGCCGCTTACTGCCTGACAGAGCCTGCTTCAGGTTCCGACGCGCTTGGTGCGCGCACAACGGCGAGGCTGACGCCGGATGGGAAGCACTACATTCTAAACGGATCGAAATTATATATTACGAACTCCGGTTTTGCGGATTTATTCATCGTATACGCGAAGGTGAACGGGGACCACTTCACCGCCTTTATCGTGGAGCGCGGCTTGCCTGGCTTCAGCATTGGACCGGAGGAGCACAAGATGGGCATTAAAGGCTCCTCGACCTGCCCAATCTTCTTCGACGATACGCCGGTTCCGGCCGGAAATGTGCTCGGCGAGGTCGGCAAAGGACATATCATCGCCTTTAACATCCTGAACATCGGTCGCTTCAAGCTGGCGGCAGCCTGCGTCGGAGGGGCGAAGGAAACGATCGGGCTTGCCGTCAAATACGCGAATACGCGCAAACAGTTCGGCCGGGCAATTGCGTCGTTCCCTCTGATTGGCGCGAAGCTGGCGGATATGAACATTGCCACCTATGTGCTGGAGAGCATGGTCTACCGGACAGCAGGCTGGATCGACGAAATGCTCAAGGAGAGCGAAGCCGCAGGCTCAGATAATAGTGCAGACGCCGGGGCGATTGCGGCAAAAGCCATTTCCGAGTATGCGCTGGAATGCTCCATTAACAAAGTTTTTGCAACGGAAGTGCTCGATTATGTGGCGGACGAAGGCGTCCAAATCCACGGGGGCTACGGCTATATCAAGGATTACAAGGTAGAGCGAATCTACCGCGATTCTCGAATCAACCGTATTTTCGAAGGTACGAACGAGATCAATCGGATGCTCATCCCCGGCACCTTGATGAAGAAAGCGCTCAAGGGCGAGCTGCCTCTCCTTCGTAAAGCGCGCGCTTTGCAGGCGGAGCTGCTGCAGCCCATGCCGCTTCCACCATTCGATGAGCCGCTTAGCAAGGAAACGTTCCGCATTCAGCAGGGGAAGAAAATCTTCCTCGCGGTCGGCGGCATGGCGGTACAGAAGTACGGACTTGCACTGGAGCAGCAGCAAGAGGTGTTATGCCTGTTGGCTGACATGATGATTCAAGTGTTCGCCATGGAAAGCGCCAATCTGCGTACACGCAAAATGCTGCTTCGCGGCGACAGCGCATCAGCTGCAGCCACGCAAAATGCAATCGACATGACCGTCGTCTTCGTTCAAGAGGCGATGGAGCGGATCGAGCGGTACGCCAAAACAACGCTCGCCGCGCTGGAAGAAGGGGATGCGCTCCAAACCCAGCTGGCCGTCATGAAGAAGCTCACTCGCTCCCCGCTTGTCGATACAATCTCGCTTAAACGCGGCATAGCCGCGCGCGTCATCCGCAGCCAGCAATACACGTTGTAGGGGGAGGCTTTTGGAGATGGAAGAACCGCAAGAGAGGCCCTGGCTTCGCTGCTATCCCGGTGAAATTGCGCCTGATGTGGAAATTCCGAATATAAGCATAAGCGATATGCTGCTTCAAACAACCGCCAAATACCCCACCCATGAAGCGCTGCATTTCTACGGCAAGAAAACAACCTACCGCGAGCTGCTGTCCGCTTCCCAGCGGATGGCTGCAGGGCTGCAGGCTGCCGGCATCGTCAGAGGCGACCGTGTCGCCATTATGCTGCCGAACTGCCCGCAGACGATCATTGCATACTTCGGCGTGATGCTTGCCGGTGCTGTTGTCGTCATGACGAACCCGCTCTATGTAGAGCGGGAGCTTGAGCACCAACTCAAGGATAGCGGCGCGGTAGCGATTGTGACCTTGGATTTGTTGTATCCCCGTCTGGAGCGGGTGCGGGGCAAGACGCCTGAGGATGGCCCCGTACCTCAGCTGCACACTGTAATTGTCACCTCCATCCAAGACGCGCTCCCTTTTCCGAAGAACCTGCTCTTCCCCATCAAACAAAGACGCTCCGGAAATAATCCACAAGTCACGTATGGGAAGCACGGCGTCAAACGATATACCTCCTTTATGTCAAAGGCACCTAAATTGCCGTCTGAGGTAGCCGTTGATCCCGCCAACGATGTTGCGCTGATTCAATACACCGGCGGTACAACGGGAATTGCGAAAGGCGTCATGCTCACAAACCGAAACTTAATCGCGAATGCCAAGCAGTCCGTGGCGTGGTTTTACCGGATGGAGGAGGGCAAGGAACGTTTACTTGCAGCGCTGCCGCTCTTTCATGTTTTTGGATTGACGGTCATTATGAATTTGTCCGTGATGATCGGCGGCACTATTATATTGCTTCCCCGCTTCGAGGTTGGTGTGGTACTGGAGACGATTAAGAAGCTGAAACCAACGCTTTTTCCGGGTGCCCCTACGATGTACATCGCCCTCTTAAACCATCCCGATGTGAAGAAGTATGATTTATCCTCTATTCGAGTATGTGTCAGCGGGTCGTCGCCGTTGCCGCTGGAGGTACAGACGCAGTTCGAAGCGCTGACCGGCGGCAAAATTATCGAAGGTTATGGACTCACGGAAGCGTCGCCGGTGACGCATGTCAATCCAATCTGGACGAAGCGCAAAATCGGTACTGTCGGCCTGCCCTTCCCCAATACAGATGCCAAAATCGTCGATATGACGACAGGCGAAGATCTCCCGCAAGGTGAAGTAGGCGAGCTGCTCGTACGTGGACCCCAGGTTATGCTCGGTTATTGGGGGAGGCCGGAGGCTACCGCTGCGACATTCAAGGACGGCTGGCTGCGTACCGGAGACTTGGCCCAAATGGACAGTGACGGTTTCTTTGCTATCGTGGACCGGATCAAAGATATCATTATCGCAGGCGGTTTTAATATCTACCCGCGCGAGGTGGAAGAAGTGCTCTACGAGCATCCGGGCGTTCGTGATGCTGCCGTTATTGGTGTAAAGGACCCTTATCGGGGGGAGACGGTGAAGGCGTTTATCGTACTGCGCAAAGATGTGAACATCTCATCGATGCAGCTTGATCGGTGGTGCCGAGACCGGTTGGCTGTGTTTAAGGTGCCGCATCTGTATGAATTTCGAACCGAGCTTCCCATGACGATGATTGGGAAGGTGCTGCGGCGCAAGCTGCAGGAGGAGGAAGCGAATGAGCGAGAAGGAAAAGGGATCGGAGCAGATACGCCCCCATGATGCAAGAGCTTCGCTTGATGCGTTGGCAGAGGCGGCCAAACCGACTTTCTGGGGACACCTTGGCTGTGAGCTGGATCATGCAGAACCAGGGAAGGCGGTCGTGTCGCTGAATGTGCGCCCGGAGCATCTCAATCTCGCCCGCATCGTGCATGGCGGCGTGCTGGCTTCCTTGCTGGATAACGCAATGGGGCTTGTCGTGATCTTGGAGTGTCCGGGCGAGAAGACGGTGACGACGCAGCTGAATGTCCATTATTTGCAGAGCGCAGGCATTGGGATTATCCGTTGTGAGGCTTTGCTTATTCATAAATCACGACGAACACTCACAATGCAAGGGCGTATTGTCGATAATAATGAAGAGCTGCTTGCATGGGGGAGCGGAACGTTTCGCAGAGTAACTTAATTGTAACATGTTACATTTTCGCAGAGGGTTGTTCGTGACATTGAAAGCGTTATCCCTTTCCCCTATAATTAGCATATCTGGAAAACAAACTGGGGAGAGGGGAGAATGATCGTGGTTAGTCCATGGATGACGAACGTAGTTATCTTGTTTGGCATCATTGTCGCAATCGTAGGTGTAGTGGCCTATTTGCGGGTCTATAAGAATAGTGCCTGGTCAGCCGCATCATCGTCAAACTCTCGCCGAACCGATCAACCAAGCGACAATCTCATTCCGTCCGCGGAAGAGTCAGCTGCGACCAGAGATGAACCCATAGAAGACGACAAAATCTGAAGGAATTGTAAAATTAATTCTGTTCGCTTTTATATCTAAGTTTAAAATGTTATAATTGATTGATAAATGAAACAATTTCCCTAAACTCCTAACCCACCTTCATTTAAGCCGATCGTTCGACACCTATGAGGAGTACCAGCCGCGGTTCAAGTTCCGCCGTGTGCGTTCTCGTGCAGTTATTGTTAGGACCACTAAGCCGATGCTAGGAGGGGATTTCATGGCGAAACGCAGCCATAATGAAGTCAAAGAAAGCCTCAAGGAACTAACAAGGATTTTTCAGCCGAAGGATTCACGGAAGTTTGTCCGAGATTATATCCGCAAATATCGGATTATGGGCGGGTATGAGGAAGAATTGACGATGCTCGTTGAACATGAGATGGGACGACTTCGGTCATCAGTAAGCTAAATACGTTGAACCATTAACCTTGCCCGGCACGATAGGGACAAGGTTTTTTTGTTATACGTCGTGTTCTGCTTCCTGCACCTCAGCTAATGCTTCTGGAGGGATGCCGTATGATTCATTACAAGACTGATGAACAGCTGCTCCTGATTCGCAAAGCAGGCCGAATTGTTTCGGGCTGTCACGCCGAAATTGCCAAGCGGCTTCGGCCCGGTGTCACCACGCTTGAAATCGACCGGTTCGTCGATGCCTATATGCGCCAAAATGGTGCACGTCCTGCTCAGAAGGGCTACAAAGGTTATCCGTACGCGACATGTGCTTCTGTCGGTGAGGTCGTTTGCCATGGTTTTCCGAAGGATGTGCCGCTTCGCGAAGGGGAGATCGTGACCATCGATATGGTCGCGGAGCTTGATGGCTGGATGGCGGATTCGGCATGGACGTATGCGGTTGGTCACGTAAGTGCTGATCTGCAGCGGCTGATGAATGCGACGAAGCATGCCCTGTATCAAGGGATTGCACAGGCGACTGCGGGCAAAAGAATCGGTGATATCGGGAATGCTGTGCAGCGTGTGGCGGAATCGGAGGGGTACTCCATCGTAGATGCGTTTATCGGACACGGGATTGGACGCAGCATGCATGAGGAACCGCAGGTTCACCACAAGGGGAAAGCGGGGACGGGCAAGAAGCTCGCTAAGGGCATGGTCATTACCGTCGAGCCGATCTTCGTTCTGGGGAAGCCGTACATCAATATTGATCAGGACGGCTGGACGGCCCGGACTCTGGATGGAACCATCGGCGCGCAATATGAGCATACGGTGGCGATTACGGACGGAGAAGCTTTTATATTGACGAGCTAGTAGAGGAAGAGGGAGTTCGCCCGGTCGGCGGACTCCCAGGTTTAGTTTGAAACTGCTACCCGCAGTTACTTGGGAGCGAGTCGGTATTGGCGCGGCGTTACGCCTGTTTTCTTCTTAAACAGCTCGTTAAAAAACTTCATGTCCTGGTAGCCGGCTTGGGCGGCAATTTCGCTGATCCTGGCATCTGTTCGCAGCAGCAGCTTGCAGCTGAGATCAATTCGCGCACTCTGTACATAGTCCAGAAACGTCATGCCTGTCGCTTTCTTAAAGCCGCGCTGAAAATGCCGCTCGCTGATTCCAAGCTGCGCCGCCATATCGGCGACATGCAGCTCTGAGGTGCAGTTAGCGTCAATCTGCTCCACGATCTGCTGCATGGAAGCGGAGGTTGTGGTCTTGGGCTGCTGTTGCTGCGTGGTATGTGGCTGCGACTGCTCGAGCCATCTGCGATAGACCATGATGAGCAGCTCGATGGTTGCGGCGCATAGATTGGCGGTGAACCCTGGTTTGCGAGACGTAAACTCGTCATGCAGCTTATGAAAGAGCTGCTGACCTTCTTCGTTGCGATCTCGGACATGTAGCCATTGCCCGGCATGATTCAGCTCGCTCAGCGATTTCGTTATTTGGGGTTCTGCGTAGACGGCTTGCAATAGCTTGTCCAGCTGCTCCGTGGTGAAGATGCAGTTGTACATAATGAGCGAGCGGCCTTTGGCCATGGAGCTGGGACGGAATACATGCGAGATGCCGACCGGAATGAAGAACAGATCGCCGCGAGAAACAGGCATTTGGTCTTCACCGATATAGTGGAAGCCGGCGCCTTCGGTCACCATGCAGATTTCGATAAAATCATGCGCATGCATGACGAGGTCGAAAGACTCCTGGACGCGGTTGACGAAAATAGGCAGCTGCTGCGATTCGTGATCCGTCTCGAATAGGGAGGCGTACGGCAGCAGCCGTTCTCCTTTGGAGAAATGTGGAATGGAGTTATCGGTCATTAGCCGCGTATACCCTCCTCTCGTTGAGTGTGATGAGTAATATTATAGCGGAACTGTCCATGGGCGCACATGATTTTGGCTAAACCGGAAATAATAGCCGAAATAGATGGAGGTGTTTACCATGTGTCAGTCAATATCGATAACGGCTCAAGCTTCTGAGCTGACGGAGCGGTTCGAGCTCGACAATGTACTGTTCTATATTTCTAACCGGTATGAAGTGAATCCAACGGATTCGGTTTCGGCGATTATTGAGACGAAGAACGGAAGGATATTGGATGAGTTCAGGTGGGGAATGGTGCCTTACTGGGCACGCGATTCGGTGCGGATGGACAGCTCGGAATTGTTTGATAAACCCATTTATGAGCGTATCGCGAATAAGCAGCGCTGCATCATTCCGTGCACGGGGTTCTATGTGACGCGCACGATTGGCAAGGAAGTGCATCGGATGAAGCTTACGATGCGAAGCGGGACATTTGCTATTGCTGGGCTGTATGATGTGTTTCGTCCGGCTTCCGGGGAAGAGATGCGCACTTGCACAATGTTGATGACACCGGCTAACTCGCATGTGTCTCCGTATCAGCCGCTGATGCCGGCGATCCTAGAGCAAGAGGACATCAGCGATTGGCTGATACGCGGGCAGCGGACGCCGTACGAATTGCGTTCGATGCTTCGCCCGATGGATGCGCTGCGTATGGTTGCCATTCCGCTGTCTCCGAGCATCGACGATATGGTTGATTTCGAGTCACCGCGCACGGAGTGGGGTAGAGGAATGGGTTGACGTTTTGCAAGGCCGCCAAGGTTATGTTGGCGGCTTTTTTTGTTGGTTTGTGGGGGAGAAAAGTATGTTTTCGCAACGCGCGAGGCTCCTAGCGCGCGTTGTATGACGCTTGCATGATGCGATCCGGTCAAGACTGGTGGATTTGTGCTGTAATTCGGTGCTGTGACCACATTATTAGTTGGATGAATATCCATTACGTTTACTTTTTTATTGGCATATTTACCAAAACATCTAGTAAATTGAGGTGGTTGGTGGTTCTGGCGACCTGTGGAGACTAGTGATTGGAGTGAATTTTAAATCTAACAGATCGTAGAAGCGTTTTTGGAGCGATTTTCTGCGGTTTGAAAATCTAACGGATCGTAGAGGCCTTATTGGTGCGATTTCCCACGGTTTGAACTTCTAACGGATCGTAGAGGCGCTATTATGGTGTTAATCGCCCCCAAATGCCCATCCACCGCCAAATAAGACCTCCACGGTTCGTTAGATTTTTTTCGGAGCCAATCCCGCGCCGAACTGCCACATTTGCATGCTATAAGAGGCATATCCGCTCTCATCGAACAAGAACGATACGACCCAAAAAAGGGAGCAATATCTCCCGCGCCATTCCCGCGCCTGCCGCGCCATTCCTGCGCCATCCCCCGCAATCCTGCACCATCCCGCACCGCGTCACCGATTACTCTCTCTCGCCTGAGCCGACCTCACTCCCGCGCCGTGCGCTCTGCGATCAAATCCGAGGGCAGCTTGCCGATGATGCGTTTGAAGATACGATTGAAATACGAGGGATCGCTATAACCGAGATGCTCGGAGATATCCTGCGCAGTTAGTTGGGAGTGGCGCAGCATATAGTGGGCCGTCTTCATCCGTCTGCGGTGCACGTATTCACTGATGGTGAGGCCGGTTACTTTGCGAAAAAGCGATGCCGCGTAGTTCGGACTGACGTTGATGCAGGTGCCGAGCTCGAGCTTCGTGATTTTGCTGCGGTAATTGTCTTCGACGTAGCGCTTCATCCGCTCAATGTGCTGGATGGAGGATGGGGCCTT
Source organism: Paenibacillus sp. J22FR21 (assembly GCF_056269135.1). Classification (NCBI taxonomy): domain Bacteria; kingdom Bacillati; phylum Bacillota; class Bacilli; order Caryophanales; family Paenibacillaceae; genus Paenibacillus; species Paenibacillus sp. J22FR21. The sequence goes on along the minus strand of NZ_JBWDNJ010000005.1, from coordinate 199,089 downwards.
CTCGCCTTCGTCGTACTCCCGGCTGATCGTCACGATCAGCTCGGTCAGCAGTGCCGAACACATGACGGAGAAGTAACGGTCGCGGGCGCTCCATTGCTCCACGATATAGAGCAGCTTCTCTAGCAGCAGCTCAGGCATATGAGTAACCCAGCGCAGCGGTGTTCTTCTCGCCAGAATAGGCAGCAGCTGCATCGCCGAAATATCGGCCGGGCTGAAGCGTACCGTGACGCTCTCGCGGATGCTCCCGGCGCCATGCAGCTCCGCAGCGGGAACGCCGGCGGGGATAAGCAGCAGCTCGTTTTTGCGACAGCTGATGGTTTGCCCGGAGTAGGTGTAGCTCGTTTGGCCGAAACGGACCCAGACCAGCGTATAGCTGTCCATACCGAGGGCGCGCCGCTCCCCTTGCAGAATGCCGCGCTCTTGCCGGATATCGAAGATATGAAACATGGGGCAACGCTCACTTTCAGACAATGATCGTACTATTTTACAACCACTGTACTATAGTCCTATCTACTCGTGCAATTGTTCTTTTACAATAAAGGCAACAGAACGAAATTAGACTTGGGAGTGATCGACATGAAGAAGACGGCGATTGTATGTACTATGGGACCTGCTTGTATGTCGGCTGACATGTTGGAAGAAATGCTGAAAGCAGGCATGAATATAGCAAGACTGAATTTGGCACATGGCGAGCTGGATGACCACCGCGGACGGATTCTATCGGTTCGGGCAGCAGCAAGCAAATTGAACGTACCTGTTTCCATTATGCTTGATATTAAAGGACCGGAAATTCGGACGGGGGTCCTTCAAGAATCTTCTTATATGCTTAGAAGCGGAGAGTTCCTAACGCTGACAACCGAGCAGATCGCTGGTACGGCTACGCGCATTTCGGTCTCCTATGACTTGGCCAAAGATGTTACGGTCGGCTCGCGCATTATGATCGATGACGGTTTGATCGAACTGCAAGTTGTGCGCATTGAAGGCAGCGATGTCGTTTGCGTGATTCTAAACGGCGGCATCATTAAATCTCGCAAAGGCGTTAACTTGCCGGGTATTCAAACAAGCCTTCCGGGCGTAACGGAAAAAGACAAGCTGCATATCGCCTTCGGTATCGAAACAGGCGTGGATATGATCGCAATGTCGTTCGTCCGCCGCGCAGAGGATGTCCTTGAAGTGAAGCGTCTGCTGGCAGAGAAGGGCGCAAGCCATATCCAAATTATTTCGAAAATCGAAAACCAAGAAGGTCTGGATGAGCTTGCTGCAATCGTGGAAGCGTCTGAAGGCATCATGGTTGCTCGCGGCGATCTTGGTGTGGAAATTCCGATTGAAGACGTGCCAATGGCACAGAAGCGCATGATTGCAGCATGCAACCGCGCAGGCAAATTCGTTATTACCGCTACGCAAATGCTGGATTCGATGCAAAGCAATCCGCGTCCGACGCGCGCAGAAGCATGCGATGTTGCCAATGCGGTATGGGATGGCACAGATGCAGTTATGCTCTCCGGCGAGACAGCTTCGGGTAACTATCCGGTTGAAGCGGTTCGTACGATGGCAGCTATTGCGATCAAGGCGGAGCAAGCGGCAGGCGATTTTGCGAAGAAAGATTTGATTGAAGCTTAGTAGATCGTTTAAAGTGAGTAGATACGGATTAACGGCTGTCGCTATGTTCGAACCATTCACGCGTAGCGCAGTGCGTTTGGCGATTTACTAACGTTGGGCGGGAATAATAAGATGCACGTATTAACGGTTGATCATATTTCAAAGACCTACGGTGAAAAAATATTGTTTCAAGACGTGTCGTTCGGCGTGGAAACGGGCGACAAAATCGGAATTATCGGCGTCAACGGCACCGGTAAATCGACGTTTCTTCAAGTTGTTGCAGGAATAGAGCCCCCTGATTCGGGCTCTATTCTTATTGCCGGGGGCGTAACGGTGCGGATGCTCTCGCAGGATCCGCAGTTCGATCCCGAGCAGACTGTGCTCGAGCATGTGCTTGGCGGCGATTCGCCGCAGATGGTTGCCGTGCGCGCCTATGAAGAGGCGCTGCAAGCACTGGAGCTGCTGCCCGGCGACGCTGCGCTGCAGGAGCGGCTGGTTCGCGCCAATCAGCGGATGGCGGAGCTGGATGCTTGGGGCATCGAGAGCGAAGCGAAGATCGCGCTCTCGAAGCTCGGCATCGCAAGCTATGGCGCCAAGCTGGGCACGCTCTCGGGCGGTCAGCGCAAGCGTGTCGCGATGGCTGCGTCGCTGATTCAGCCGGCCGACGTGCTGCTGCTCGATGAGCCTACCAACCACATCGACAACGAGTCTGTCGCGTGGTTGGAAGGCATGCTGCAGAAGCGCAAAGGCGCGCTGCTTATGATTACGCATGATCGGTATTTCCTGGACCGTGTCAGCAACCGGACGCTGGAGCTGGACAAAGGGAAAGCCTATTTCTATACGGCGAACTACAGTGCATTTATTGAATTGAAGCTGGATCGCGAGGAGCGCGAGGCATCGTCGGAAGCGAAGCGCAAGAACTTGCTTCGCAATGAGCTCGCATGGATGCGTAAAGGCGCAAAGGCGCGGACGACCAAGCAGCAGGCGCGTATTCAGCGGTTTGAAGCACTGAATGCCGCAGCTCCGGAGAAAGCGAACGGGAAGCTTGAGGTTTCCGTAGCTTCTACGCGGCTCGGCAAGAAAATTATCGAGCTGGAAGGGTTGACCAAAGCCTTCGAAGGGCGGACGGTCATCCGTGATTTCAGCTATATTGCGGTACCGGAGGATCGGGTAGGCATCGTCGGTCGTAACGGGCTCGGCAAGTCGACGCTGCTGAAGCTGATCGCCGGCAAGCTTACGCCGGATGCAGGCGAGGTTCGACTTGGACCGACGGTGAAGCTCGGAGTCTTCTCGCAAGAGCGGGAAGAAATGGACGAGACGCTGCGCGTCATTGATTACATCCGCGAGAGTGCGGAGCGTATCACGACCGGCGACGGAACGAACATAACCGCTGGGCAAATGCTGGAGCGGTTTCTGTTTCCGCCGGCGCAGCAGTGGACGCCAATTGCGAAGCTCTCCGGCGGAGAGAAGCGCAGATTGCAGCTGCTGCGTGTGCTGATGGAAGCGCCAAACGTGCTGCTGCTCGATGAGCCGACGAATGATTTGGACATTACAACACTAACGGTGCTGGAGGATTACTTGGACGACTTCCCGGGTGTCGTGTTCACCGTATCCCATGACCGTTATTTCCTAGATCGTACATCCGAGCGTATCTTCGCTTTCGAGGGCGATGGCGTCATCGAGCAGCATGTGGGCAACTTCTCGGATTATCAGCAGTATGCGGCGCAGTACGGCAGTCGTTCCGGAACGAACGCCGGCTCAGGCGGCGCGACAGCAGTGGAGCGCAAGGCGGAAACGGCTCCGACTCCGGACGCGTCCAGCAATGAACCTGTTCTTCCGACCAAAATGACCTACAAAGAACAGAAGGAATTTGAATCCATCGACACGGATATCGAGAAAGCCGAAGCTGCGCTTACGGCCGTTCAAACGAAGATGGAAGTATCCAGCAGCGATTCGGCTACGCTGCAAGACCTGCTGAAGGAACAGCAGGAGCTCGAAACAAAGCTCGAGCAGCTGATGGACCGATGGGCGTACTTGAACGAGCTTGCCGAGCAAATTGCGGCGAATAAGAAGAAATAAATGATATACGCAAAAGACACCTATTACAGCGGGAAGCTCCCGACTGCAATAGGTGTCTTTTGTATAAGTAAACCTCACGCATAATAGTTGATAGCCTGCTGCTGCAAGTGCATTGGCGAGACAGTATGCGAGAGTGAATTGTTGCATAGCATGCAACATTTTGGTGTGATTTTCCCGGAATATATGGAAATGCTGCATTGCATGCAACATTTTTATTGAAAATTGCCCTCGGTGCCTCATAGTAGACTCAAAAGTTGCATTCCATGCAACATTCAGATCGTAGAGAGTGTTTGTTATGGTCAAATGTTGCTATTTATGCAACATTCGGAGGCCGGCCGGCGAATGGCAGTCGGATATAGTGGCTATCGTCGATATGGACAATATCGCGGTTATCGCCATATCGTCTTATCGCCCTATCGCTGACTTAAACTTGTTTCCCGTTAAACGCTTTGAGCATCCAAATGTGTTTCTCAAGTCCGCTGTGGATCGCAAGCAGCATGTCTCCGGTTGTCTCGTCGCCGGCGGACTGCGCTTCTTCCATACCTTCCTTGAGCTCGGAAGCTATCAAGGTGAAATCGGCTACGACGGAGTCGACCATTTGCACGGCGGACTCGCTGCCTGTCGCTTCTTTCACGCTGGATTGCTTGAGATACTCTGCCATAGTCGCAATCGGTTCGCCGCCAATCGCGAGCAAGCGTTCCGCGATTTCATCCACATGCAGCGTGGCTTCTTCGTACAGCTCCTGGAACTTCACGTGCAGGGTGAAGAACTGGTTGCCCTTCACGTACCAATGGTAATTATGAAGCTTGATATACATTACGCTCCACGTTGCGATTTGTTTGTTTAGAATGCTTTGTAGTTTAGTCGTCTGTTTAGTCGTCATCTTGAACAACTCCTTCATAATAGGATATAGGTATTACACTTCTACTGCCGTGTCAGTCACAAACCCTGCTGCCCTGTTCCATGCTTCCAGATCATGTTCGCAATCCAGTGCAGCCATGCAGCCGCTTCCTGCCGCCGTGATCGCTTGACGGTAACGGTGATCTTGTACGTCGCCGCAGGCATAGACGCCTTCAATGTTCGTCTTCGAGGTGCCCGGTGTTACTGCGACGTAACCGAGCTCATCGGTCGTCACTAGACCGCCGAGGAAAGCGGTATTCGGCGTATGGCCGATGGCTACGAATACACCATCTGCTTCAAGGAGCGTTTCTTCGCCAGTGGCGTTATCGCGGACACGAAGACCCTTCACACGGTGCTCGTCTGCTTCGACTGCGATAGGAGTGACGCCGAGGCTCCATTTGATTTTGTCATTGGCACGTGCCCGGTCCTGCATAATCTTGGATGCGCGAAGCTCCTCCCGGCGGTGCACGAGGCGAACCTCAGTCGCGAACCTGGTCAGGAAGCCTGCTTCCTCCATTGCGGAATCGCCGCCGCCAACAACAATGATCTTCTTGCCTCGGAAGAAGAAACCGTCACAAGTTGCACAGGTGCTCACACCTCGCCCAATATTGTCACGTTCACCAGGGATACCCATATATTTTGCCGAAGCACCTGTCGAAATAATCATGGCATCTGCAATCCATTCACGTCCGCCATCCAAGGACAGCTTGAAAGGACGCTCAGATAAGTCAGCATGCTGCACCCAGCCTGTCTCAAAACGTGCGCCGAAGCGCTCAGCTTGAGTGCGCATGTTCGCCATGAGTTCGGAGCCAAGTATGCCTTCGGGGAATCCCGGGAAGTTCTCCACCTCTGTTGTGGTGGTCAATTGGCCGCCCGGCTGCGGTCCCTCAAGTACGAGCGGACTGTAACCGGCACGCGCGAGATAGATGGCTGCCGTTAAGCCGGCTGGCCCTGTGCCTACGATAACGATGTTTTCCATGAATGAGTGCTCCTTTCCCATCTATACACCAAAGCGATTGCAATTGAATCTAGATAATAATTATTACTAAATTAAAATTATTATAAATAAGGTCGAAAGTCAATAGTAAAATGCAGCAGGCGGGAGGTCGAAGCGCGATGAGGATCATCGTCTTTGGTGCAAGCGGAAGGACGGGGCAAGAGGTAGTCAGGCAAGCATTGGAGCAGGGGCAAGCCGTAACCGCATTCGTTCGTTCGCCGCAGAAGCTGAATATAGACCTGCCGAGCAGAGGCGATACGAAGTTACGGTATGTGCAGGGCAACGCACTGGATCGTGAAGCTGTAAGCAGAGCCATTGAAGGTCATGATAGTGTCGTTTCTTGTCTCGGTACAAAGGGGTTCGGCCGGGGAGAGAGCCTTTCAGAAATGACGGCTAATCTTATCGCCGGCATGCAGAAGCATGATGTGGGGCGGATCAGTTTCGTTGCATCAGCGGGGATCTATAACGAGATTCCGGGAATGACCGGATTTCTGGTGCAGCTGCTGCTGCGACAGGTGCTTGCCAATCATAGGAAGGCGGCAGATGCGCTTCAATCAAGCGGACTACAATGGACAATTGTTCGTCCGCTGCAGCTCGTGAATGGAAGGCCTAGAGGAGAATACCTTGAAGCCAGACATGGTGTGCCAAGCGGGAAAGGGCGTATTTCCCGTGCCGACGTGGCTCATTTTCTACTCAGGACGCTCAAGGATATGACTTATGTGAACCAATCTGTAGCATTGTCCTATTGAGCTTACTGCTGCCGAGGGTATGGATAATGCCAATTTGTGGAATATAGAGGAGGATAGGATGATTTATTGAAGAGGTGGAAAGCTTGAATAGAAACGCGGCAATAGTTGGCTTGGCATTACTCGTGCTTAGTATAAGTGCTTGCTCCAGAGCGGCAAGCATGAAGGGAGACTCCGCGCCTGTCAGTGGGCATCATGAGCACCATGAGAGGGGGAGCTCCTCGATTCAAGGCATGTGGCGATTAAATCCGGAGATACCGACACCGAAGTCGAACACGCGGATTCAATTTATGGCTCATGGCCCGGATGGGAAGCTCGTTACGCAGTTCTCGGTGATGCATGAAAAGCTGCTTCACCTGATTGTTGTGAGTAAGGATTTGTCGTATTTCAACCATATCCATCCGGAATATGACGGAGAAGGTATGTTTACGATCGATACGACGTTTCCTTTCGGGGGCGAGTACCGTTTATTCGCGGAATTTCAGCCGGAGGGCGGCGACTCAGTCGTATCGAGACAAGCCATTATGCTAAGCGGTAGAGCAGAGGCCAAGCCACTCTTGCCGGACACGACGCTCACGAAGTCTACCGAGCACGAGCTGATTACTTTAACTTATGACCGATTGGCGGCAGGAAAGGAGACGAACCTAACCTTCCATATTGCGGATGCCAAGACGAAGAAGCCGGCAAACAACCTTGAACCTTATCTGGGAGCTGCCGGGCATGTCGTCATTATTAGCGGCGATTCGGAGCAGTACATTCATGTGCATCCTGATGATGCGAAATCCCAAGAGGCGGCACCTGTTTTTCATACGATCTTCCCTGCTCCGGGTATTTATAAAGTTTGGGGTCAATTCGCAAGAGAAGGCAGGCTCATTACGGTAAACTACACGCTGCAGGTTCGTACATGAGAATATCGTCGTTCGGCATGCGGAATAGATCCATTACTGTTTAATATTACCATTCAATTTAGGGTTAAACTTTCCATTTCATGTCAGATTTAGAGTCAGTAAATAAAGGAGAAATGGCCAGCTCCAATTAACGAATTTATTTATGTCCAAGGGCTATTGCATTGTCGATTTATGTTGTAAATTAGTATAAAAAGCCCCTTGGACGGTGACGGTGTGCCTAAAGATTTAATCCTGAATTTTGCAATACTCAGCGTGTTTCTTTTCTTTGTCTCCCCGTTCTTCATCCGAGAGGAGAATCAGGATAAGCCGACATTAGTTAAACGTTTGTACATAGGCGGCGTATTCGGATTATTAGGTGTCATTCTGATGTTCTTCGGCGTACTGATTCAAGGTACGGAAGTGCCTTTGAACTTGCGGGGAATCGCGCTCATGATGGCTGCCTTCTTCGGGGGTCCGGCGGGGGCGTTTGCAGAGCTGCTCGTCGTGTACATCGGAAGATTTATTAAAGAAGGCTCTATTAATTGGGTACAAATGGCTATTGGCATAACGGCTGCATACGGGACGGGTTATCTGTTCTTCCGAATCCGCTCGTATTGGGTCAGGTGGCCTATCGGCGCTCTGTTTCTATTAATCTATTACTATGGCGCCTTATGTTTGGCCGGCCAGTTGACATTCAAAACCATCCTGCTGTACATCCTCATTCAAATGATTTACTCCCAATTAATCGCCTGCTTCCTGTACTATCTGATCCGCAATCATCGCTATAAGACCAAAATGCTCCAGGCCGAACGTGACATGAGCTATTTGCTTCGCATGCAGCCTGGCTTTACGTTTCGCTTCCAGAAGAAGAACGGTCAATTTATATACAGCTTGATCGAAGGGCAGCTCTTGAAGCAAGTGGGGGCGAAACCGATTGATTTTATTGGGAAAAAGATAGAGGATGTCCGCATATTCTCGGAAGACTTTGCAGCATTTCTTCAAGTCCAGTATGAGAAGGCCTGGCAAGGGGAGAAGGTATCCTACGAAACGACAATAAATGGTATCGGCATTCTCGTTACGCTGCATCCCATCAAGAATCACGGTGCGGTCGTTGATGTCATCGGAAGCGCCGTAGACATTAGCGATATCATGAAGCGCAAGGCAGCGGATGAATCGAACAAAGCGAAGAGTCAATTTCTGGCTCATATGAGTCACGAAATCCGCACGCCGATTAATGCGATTATCGGACTCAATTATATTCTGCAGCAATCCAATTTGAATCCGAAACAGCTGGAATACGTGGATAAGTCCATTACAGCTGCCAAGAGCCTGCTGAATTTGGTCAACGATGTGCTTGATCTGTCCAAAATCGAGGCCAATAAGATCATCTTGGAATCGACGCGGTTTGACCTGTACGAGGTGCTCCGCAATATTTCGAATCTCATCAGCTACAAGGCGAATGAGTCCGGCTTGAGGTTCCATTTTGACATCCGTCATGATGTTCCTCAGATGCTGATAGGCGACCCGTTCCGCTTGCAGCAGGTGCTGCTGAACATTACGAATAATGCGGTCAAATTCACGCCTAAAGGCGAGCTTTCCATCGCCGTAAATCTGGTTTCGCAGGAGGAGCAGACGACTACGCTGTCCTTTGGAATCCGCGATACCGGAATTGGCATGAGCGAGGAGCAGCTTAGCAAGCTGTTCTTCGAGTTTACACAGGCTGATATGACAACTACGCGCAAATTCGGCGGTACAGGCCTTGGTTTAGTCATTAGCAAGAAGCTTACCGAAACGATGGGCGGAAGTATCGCGGTTGAAAGCAAGCTCGGTGCAGGCAGCCTGTTCACTGTCACGCTGCCATTCCAATCGGCGTTAACTTCAGATAAACAAAGCCATGAGAGACAAGTTTACGGCAAGAAGATTCCTCGCCTGTTACTCGTTTGTGAGAATAACGAAATGCGTTCTGTGCTTGAGCAGCAGTTGGGGCAGCTGGAATTCAAAGTCCAAACAAGCTCGGATGCCGATGAGACAAGGACGCTGCTGCTGGCAGGCCATGCCTATGATCTTATTCTCATAGATTGGAAGCTGAGAGGGTTACCCGCGACTAAGCTTGCTGAAGAGATTATCCGGGATTTCGATGGCAAAAGCCCGTCTGTCCTGTTCATTAACGCTTATCATGAAGCGGAGTATGAAGAAGCGGGGCAATTACCGTTCATCTCGAAGGCGCTGCTGTATCCGATCAGCCAGTCTCAATTGTATAACGAACTGGGTGAGCTGCTTCACCGAGATGGTGTCTACAACCTGCCGGATGGCGGGATGAAGCCGATTCAGCCTACAGATCTGAAGGATGCTGTAATCTTGCTGGTAGAGGATAATGAAATTAATCAGTTGGTCGCCAAAGAGCTGCTTCGTGAGGTGGTCCGCCATGTTGATGTTGCTCACAATGGGGAAGAAGCTGTTAAACTCGCGGGGATTAAGGCCTATGACGCCATTCTGATGGATCTGCAAATGCCGATAATGGACGGTTATGAGGCGGCCAAAGCAATCCGAGCACAGGAAAGAGCGCAGGATGCGGGACAAGCGGTTCCGATCATTGCCATGACCGCCGATGTAATGAAGGGCGTAGAGGATCAGGTGCTGTCGATTGGCATGAACGGATATCTCACGAAGCCGTTTGACCCCGTAGATCTCTATAATGTACTGCTGCGGTTCTGTCAGAACAAGGAGCAAGCATCGATTGAAAAGCTGGATTCCGAAGGTGTTATCACGAGGCTTGGAGGAAATGCGGCACTTTATAATCGGATACTCGCACTATTCATAAGCAATCACTCGGATGCGATTGAGCAGATTGTTCAAGCCGTTCACGATGGGGACCTGAGCTCAGCGAAGCGGCTTGTCCATACGCTCAAAGGGGTGGCCTTAGATATTGGCGCCAACTCGTTAGCGGCCATTATGGAGAAGGGCCAAATGGCGCTGCTGCGAGGAGACCGGGAGGCATTCAGTCTCCTCATGCAGCAGGCTGATGAGAAACATCAAGCGATTATTAGCGCCTATGGCCATAGAGCAGTAAGCGGGTAAGCGTTACGAGACGAATGATCCAAACGTAAGGGTCTTGAACTGATCTTTCCACGGGGAGCTGAGCGGCAGACGGTCGAACAGCTCCTCTGCTTGTTGCAGGCAAATGTACTGAATGACGCGAGCATATTCCAAGCATCCCGAATCTTGAATGAGCTGCATGATTTCATTCTTATTGCTCAGGATGAAGTCGGTAGATACATTGCCCTTGTAATAATCCTGGATAGGAGCGAAGTCGTGATCCTCGATGGTCAACAAATAGAGCAAGGGAAGCGTGCGTTTCTTGCCGAGCAAATCGTTCTTCACATCGAGGCGCAGCACATCTCTACAATCATTCTGAATTTGATGAATGAGGCCGATGCAGTCAGCGAGATCCATAAGCTGCGATGTTGTTTCCTCATCGACGGCAAGAGGAGCATAGCCGATGCAGCAGGCCAGACGGAAGATCGAGCCGGACTTCTCCTGCACCATCGTTAAGTACGCTTCCGCACTTTCTGCGGAGTGGTTTAAATCCTTCTGCTGTCCGTTCACTGCTCTTGCGACGGTTCGACTTGCTTCAGTGAAGGCTTGCGGTGCTAGCTGCTGCTTGCCCAGCTCTCCGATGAATCCCATCTGCATAGCCAGAATGGCATTCAAGACATACCCTTGCGGACATTGCATCCAGGGCTTGCCGGGTTGGTCTTGATCCTGCAGATCATCCATCATATCCAGACTGAGAATCATCAGCTCCCCTGCTGCTGCGAGCCGGTCTATTCCTGCATCATCGCCGCCTAGCATCCGGTGCGTCAGAATGGTAATCTGCGACCAAACACTCGTTTCTTCTGCTTTGTCGTCAATAAACGATTTCAGCAGACCGTTCAAATCCTCCGAATCTATATAGTCATCCACGATACGGTACATATGCTCTTTGATTGTCGACTCCATAGCTGCACGCTCCGTTGTTTAGGAATAATAGCTGCTTTTAATAAAAGACTCAATCGCTTCCGTTCTCGTCCGCACGCCTAATTTATCGTAGATTTTGCGCAAATAATTATCGACGGTACGTTTGCTCATATGGATGCGGGCTGCGATCTGATCCAAGGTGGAGCCTTTGACAAGCAAATTCATCATGAGTATTTCTTCTTCTTCCAAGAGTGCTGCTTTGCTTGCAAGCGTTCCGTTCAGCTGACATTGTTGATAGAGGGCAAGCGGCATCATCGTATGGTTGTCCAAAATGCAATTCACCATATTCTTAATCGTGCGTTCGCTGGATTCCTTCGAGAGCACTCCGCTAACTTTGATATCGATGAGCTTGTTGTAGATGTCAGTAAGCTCAATACCGGAGAAAATAACGATATGCGTATCCGGAAACTGGCTTTTAATTTGCGCGGCTACCTCAGTGCCGTGCTGATCGGGCAGATGATAATCCAAGAATACGAGTCCGGGCTTCAGCAAGGATACTTGCTGAAGGCATTGCGCGGCACTGCTGACAATACCGATGACTTCAATGCCCTCGATTTGCTCGAGCAATGCTTTGGTGGCGCTGGCGAAGAGTGGGTGATCGTCTACTATGAGTGTTTTGACCCTTTCGTTCATGCCGAAATCTCCTTTTCATTCTGTAAGGTAATCTTGATGTTCACGCCGTTGCCTTTCATCGAAACAATCTGCAGTTTACCGCCCAGATGCTGTACTCTGCTTCTAATCTGTTCCATGCCAATGCCGGATGATTGCCCGATGTGCCTTTGAGCAAGTTCCTCATGCAGGAAACCTACCCCGTCATCTTGATAACTCAAATGAAACTGTGAATCGGACTCGGTGAAACGGAACCTGACTTTAGAAGCTTCAGAATGTTTCTTCGCATTGTTGAGCAGCTCTTGAACGATTCGAAAGATATGACGCTGCACCTGCAAATCCTTCGTTTCAATAAATTGGACCTGCTCTGCGTTGAAGGTAAGCGCGAAAGGCACGGTGTACGCTTCCTTATCGAGATACGTTCTTACCGTCTGCACAAGTCCGATTTCGCTCAGCAAATACGGATTCAAATCAAAGCAGCTTTGACGCAGGCTGGCATTAATCATGTCTACGAAATTAACCGTATTATTTAACTGCTCCTGGTTCTCTGGGCTTCGTTCGAGCTTCTCGCCAAGCTGGAGCAGCCTTCGTTTCAGGAAGAAGAGGTCCTGCATCGTTGTATCGTGAAGATCAGCGGATATGCGGATGCGTTCTTCTTCTTGAAGATCGAACATGATTTTGCGAAACCATTGAATGTCTTTGGCGGAGCTCTCATCGGGAAGCCTTGCGGCCAGCTCCTGCAGCCTGCCCTTCAGCTTATTGATCAGATGAAGATTCTCCAAGCTGATTTCCAGATAGTTCGCAATTAATCCAAGCCAGTGCAGCTCTTCTTTGCCAAGGCGCATATTCGTTTTCTTCCGAGACATGATCAAATAGCTGGTATAATCCTCGTGATTGTTCATCTTCAAACACGTGTAGTCCGGATTGCCGGTAAGGGATTGCGATACCAGCAGCCGTTTGATATCCTCCGCATCCAAATCCCCTTCATGAATAATCTCCGTTTCGCCATTATATTGGAACACGATCGCCCCTCCCGTCACCTGAAGCGTCTTGACGATATCGACGAGGAACAATTCCTTCAATTCGCGGAAGCTGGAGATGCTGCCGAGTTGACGTGAGATATTCATAAGTGCGGACTGCAGGATGAATTTCCTAGGAAATAGAAACGGTTCGAACCGCGTCATTAAATATTCTGCAGCATACAGCATCGCGGCTACAAGTGAAAGTGTTCCGAAGAGAATGAATAATAGTTGCTTCATATCCACCGAATTGTGGAAGAACAGCATATAGATTCCCGTAAACATGGTGACCGGTAGAGCGGCAATGAGCCCGGTAAATAGAAATCGGCGCAGTACCAGCGCGATATCATGAACCTGATCGGACATGAGGAGGTACGCCAATGTAATGGGGAACAATAAAATAGCCCAGCTGGTATAGATACCATCTAATAACCGCGAACCGGTCAATAGTTGAGGAAGAAAAGTTAAACCAATAACAGGAGAGAACGAGACAAGCATTGACCACCATGCGGTCTTCACGACGGTGGAGGTAGGTGATTGCTGCTTGCGAAACTTAAAGTAAAGTGCCGTTAAGATGTACATGTTGAATAGAAATCCGGCGATAAATAGCAACAAGGTGACCGGATTCTCAAAGTGAATCAACGTGTAAGCGAACCGCGTGTTAATGAAGTAAACATATAGACGAACAACGGCGGCTAATGCTGTTATCGCATAGAGTGCCTTTAAGAACCCTGTCCGTAATCGGATCTCTCCCTTTTCTCTGAAAAAGTCACCTAAAAAGTGATAGAAAACGAGAGGCAGAATTACTATAAAACTGGCTATCAGCAGTTTGCCGACGGCATCGCCTCTAATGGATGCGCCTAAACTCATATAGATAATCGCTGTAGTTAAGAAGAACAACAGCAGGAGTCTTGCCGATAACGAATGTCTCATTCTAACAAGGAGAAAAAGTGCCATAAATTGACAAAAAATTCCCTCGAGGAATGGAATTATCGTGAAAGCGGAGAGTCTGGTCATCTCTATTTGGACTATATGCTCATGTCCTGCTCTTGAGAGTAAGATCTGATGCGCCTGTTCGATGACATGCCAGGTCTTGACGGTATGAAAATCATTGGGATTCATCCCATCTACCTCTATAATAATATCCCCAACGCTTACATCCAGCTGACTGCTTGCCCCTTCAAGATCCAATTTCGAGATTACCCATTGCTGGTCGGGTGTATAGGCAAGATTAATGCCTGTATAAGGGTTCGTAAACGTAATAAATGAACACCACAACTGCAGCAAGACGAATGTGAAAACACAAAGCTTGATCATGAAGTTATTTCGCACGCAAATTCTCCCATATGATAGTAAAGTTTGCTATAATAGGTTTGTAAGACAAAATTCGACATAAGGAGTTGTTCACCATGCTAGCGATTCAGTTAAGCTCCCAGCTTCACAACACGGTTTACAAGATGAAAAAGGTTGATTTGCGCGAGACGGTCAGCACGTTTCTTAGCAAGCAGGGACTTACGATGCAAGAAACAGCTGCAGTAAACGGAGCCTTCAGCGGTACGATGAGATCTGAAGTTGTTAAGCCGGCAGATTACTGGTTATAAGTCTCTCATTCTATACTTAACCATTATTTTACCAAACTAACTAAGGATTGCATATTCAGTGTCATGCTGAACGTGCAATTCTTTTTTCATTAGTGCGCAAAATTAATTGCGTGATCGCGCAACCATTATGTGATGAACTTATTCGGAACTAACATTATGATAAATAGTATATTAATGGAAAAAATTCGGCATTCTACGACTTGAAAGGCAGGCATCCATGCCCAATTCATCCGAGAACGAATATGCACGTTTAAAGGCTTTTCGACCCTATCCGATCCAGGGCAACACACCGGTAGATGCTTTTAATAGAATTACGAGTCTGGCAGCACAACTGCTGGGCATCCCGATATGCATGATTATGTTCATTGATGAAGACCGAATTTGGGTGAAATCGAGTTATGGCACTGATCTTCGGGAGATTGAAAGAGATTCCGGTCTATGTGGTGCAGCTGTCTATTGTAGTCAGCCTTATATTGTAGTGGATGTATGTCTTGATAATTGTGCAAGTACGGAGTCTTTTATCGACGGACATAGCGGTATTCACTTCTATGCGGGAGTGCCGCTAACCAGTCGTGATGGGCAGCATCTAGGCGTACTTTGTGTACTGGATTACAAGCCGCGGCATATTTCAGTTGAAGACGTCAGTATCCTTGAAAAGCTTGCCCAAGTAGTTATGGACGAGTTGGAGCTTAAACGGATTGCGGATGAGCTTCGCACAGAGGAACTTAAACACCATTTCAGCAAATTGCATGTCTCTCAGCAGCTGGCGGCTGGATTAGCGCATGAAATCCGGAACCCGCTTACAACGGTGAAAGGGTTTCTGCAGTTGATGGGCATGCGCTCTGAGTTTCAATCCTATATCGAAATTATGACGGAGGAGCTGAACCAGATTGAGGCGCTCACCAAAGAATTTATTTTGCTGTCGAGGCCCTATCCTTCTGTGCAGTTTGTGAAACGCGAGCCGCATAATATTATCAGGCAGGTACAGTCCACGCTAGCGACCGAAGCGTTGCAGAACGGAGTTACCATCGAGGTGGAAGTTGAAGGGCCGGGGAACTCTTACCTTTATTGCGACGAGCAGCTGCTCAAACGAGCCATTATCAATGTTGTCAAAAATGGTATCGATGCCATGCCGGATGGCGGCGTGGTGAAAGTGACTTGTGTGGATACAGGCAATCGTGTCATCATCCGGGTAGCGGATACGGGACGCGGCATTGAACCTGAACGAATTCAATATTTGGGACAGCCCTACTATGGGACGAAAGAACAAGGTATTGGACTTGGATTAATGACCAGCTTCAAAATCATTCATGAACATCATGGTGAGATTGAAATTACGAGTGAGCTGAATCGAGGAACTGTCGTCAAGATCAGCTTGCCTGCTATTTGCGATGCTTAAATAATAAACCCGCATGTCCATTAAACGGAACATGCGGGTTTTGTTTGCTATCATGTACGGCGCCAAATCAGATAAGATCGCTTCACCGTGGAAACGGACAACCAAAGCAGAATCAAGGCGATGACAGGATGAGTAGCGGAGAAGTACGGGAGCTTCTCGCTCAAATGAGCGGTTGCATACTGGGCCATAACGAGAACGAGCATGGCTAGTCCAATCCAGCGAACGGCTCCGCGCACGCGGCCGAAGAAGGACAGGACGAATATTGCCAGCGGCACCGGTTCAATAATATGGACGAAATTCTTATGATCGGACCAATGCGTGCCATCGATAAAAGTAGCCATTCCGGCTATGTACACTTGAATGACAATACAAGCTGCAAATAATACCGCAAGCAAAAAGATCGTCAAGCGCAAATAACGATTGCCTTCGGGCATGCAAACCCTCCTCTCAAAATGGCCGTGCTGCTATCATTTTACTGCTGTCTGATCGTGTTTGTAAATTGTGCGGTAGTCTAGTTTTTGGTACACATGGAGCTAGCGATGGTCCTCATCCTTCTTGTATGTACGTACAAGTTGCGTGCATGCTATACTACAACCATACAAGTTGGCGGAAACAACAGAAAATAGAGGTGCTTGGCCATGAAGGAACAGCTTCCACCCAAATACATACAGCTCAAAGAGGAAATTGTCTCATGGATCGCAATGGCTCAGTTTAAGCCCCATGATAAGCTTCCATCTGAGAATGAAATCGCATCGCGGTTCGGCTTCAGCCGGCAGACCGTTCGTCAAGCGCTTGGCGATTTGGAGGCCGAGGGCTGGCTATACCGTGCTCAGGGTAAAGGAACTTTTGTTTCGGATGCGGAGAGGGGCCAGTCGCGTACCGAGCCTCAGCAGAAGCTGACGATTGGGATGATGACGACGCATATTTCGGATTATATTTTCCCCACGATCGTGCGCGGCGTGGAATCCGAGCTGCGGAAGCAGGGAGCCCGATTGCTGCTCTCCAGCACCGAGAATGAGAAGACGCGAGAGCGGGAGAATCTGGAGTCTATGCTGCTTCAGCAGCAGCTTGGGGGTCTGATCATTGAGCCTACCAAGAGTGCGGAGGGCAATCCGAATTTGGATTATTTTCTCGCGCTGGAGGCACGGAATATCCCTTATGTCATGCTGAATGAGCGATACAGCGATCTGGATGCGGTCTGCTTGAAGGTGGATGATGAGCTTGGCGGCTTCCGCGCGGTGGAGCATCTTGTGAAACTTGGGCATCAGCGCATTGCGGGATTTTTTAAGACGGACGACTTCCAAGGTGTACACCGAATGCGGGGCTTTATGCGCGGGCTCAGGGAGAGGAAGCTTACCCTTCAGCCTGAGTATATCATCCGTTATACGACTGAGGAGAAGTTAGTTAAGCCTGCTGCAATGCTGGCCGAGCTGCTGCTGCATGACCCGTCGGAGCGTCCCACGGCTATTGTGTGCTATAACGACGAGCTGGCCGTGAGGCTGCTGGATGTCATTCGACGCAGCGGGCTAAGTATCCCAAGCGATTTGTCCATGATCGGCTTCGATGATGCCACGCTTGCGACAGCAACGGAAGTGAAGCTTACGACGTTCGAGCATCCCAAGACGAAGATGGGTGAGGATGCTGTAGCACTATTGATGTCTATGATCGAGCAGCGCGGCGGCCAGGAACGTATCGCCGATGTGATCTATGAACCAAAGCTGATTATTCGTGAATCTACCGGCCCTGTTCCGGTACAGGCTCTAAATTAAGTCGTGACACACTTGTACGTACAAGTTATAATGGGCTTACTATTGACCTGGTGAGGGGAGTTTGAAGGCGTATGTTGGAAGCATTGAAGCAAGCGGTTTGGGAAGCGAACATGGAGTTGCCCCGCTACGGACTTGTGACGTTCACTTGGGGAAATGTGAGCGGCATTGACCGCGAAAGCGGATTGGTTGCCATTAAGCCGAGCGGAGTGCCGTATGAGGAGCTGCGTGCCGAGCAGATTGTTCTGGTGGATTTGGAAGGCCATGTTGTGGAGGGCAATCTTCGTCCCTCCTCAGATACGCCGACGCATGTGGCGTTATATAAGGCGTTCGAAGGCATTGGCGGCATTGTGCATACCCACTCGCCATGGGCTACGAGCTGGGCACAAGCGGGACGCGCGATTCCGGCACTGGGCACGACGCATGCGGATTATTTCTACGGAGAAATCCCTTGTACGCGTCCGATGACGGAGGCTGAAATTGATGGGGCTTACGAGCTTGAAACGGGCAATGTCATCATAGAGACCTTCGTGAAGGGTGGCATCGATCCGGTTCAGGTACCGGCAGCACTTGTGTACAGCCATGCGCCTTTCTGCTGGGGGAAGGACGCGCATAATGCGGTCCATAACGCCGTTGTCGTAGAGGAAGCGGCCAAGATGGCGCTGCATACGTTCCAGCTGAACCCGCAGGTCCAGCCGATGGATCAGCATCTGCTCGATCGTCATTACTTGCGGAAGCATGGCAAGAATGCGTATTACGGGCAGAAGTAGTAAGTCGGGAGTATGGCTTAGGTAGTCGTCGTCAACTTAATCGTCGGAAGTCGCAGTGTACACTATTCTAGGAGGCCTAATCATGAATTTTAAATATGCAATTGGTGTTGACTATGGTACGGAGTCTGGCCGCGCGGTGCTTGTTCGATTGTCCGATGGAGCCGAGATTGCCGAGCATGTCACGCCTTATCGTCACAACGTAATTGATGAGCGTTTGCCAGAAACCGGATTGAAATTGGAGCATGATTGGGCGCTGCAGCACCCGGCCGACTACATTGAGGTATTGGAGCAATCCGTGCCCGCGGTTGTGCGTGAATCCGGTATTGATGCTGCCGATATAATCGGACTGGGGATTGATTTCACCGCGTGCACGATGCTGCCGATTAATGAAGCGGGCCAGCCGCTATGCTTCGATCCGGCTTACAAGGAGAACCCGCATAGCTGGGTGAAGCTGTGGAAGCACCATGCAGCTCAGGATGAGGCGAACCGCATTAATGAAATTGCAGCGGCACGCGGAGAAGCGTTCCTGCCTCGCTACGGCGGCAAAATCTCCTCGGAGTGGATGCTCGCGAAAGTATGGCAAATCTTGAATGAAGCACCGGATATCTATGAAACAGCCGATCAATTCGTTGAGGCGACCGACTGGGTCGTGGGTCAAATGACGGGCAACATTGTGCGCAACAGCTGCACGGCCGGCTACAAAGCGGTTTGGCATAAGCAAGACGGCTATCCGAATCGCGCCTTCTTGAAAGCGCTTGACGAGCGGCTCGAGGATTTGGCGGAAACGAAGCTGCGCGGCGATGTTCTTCCGCTCGGTACGAAGGCCGGCGAGCTTACCGCTGAGATGGCTTCACGTATGGGGCTTGCTGCCGGCACTGCTATTGCAGTCGGAAACGTTGATGCACATGCGGCCGTTCCGGCGGTTGGCGTGGTAACACCGGGCAAGCTTGTCATGGCGATGGGCACGTCGATTTGCCACATGCTGCTTGGATCGGAAGAGAAGCAAGTGGAAGGCATGTGCGGCGTAGTGGAAGACGGCATCATTCCGGGTTATTTTGGCTATGAGGCGGGGCAATCGGCGGTTGGCGATATTTTTGCCTGGTATGTGGATGAGGCGGTTCCGGCCTATGTCGTTGATGCGGCCCGAGGGGAAGGAATCAGCGTCCACGAATGGCTGGAGAAGGCGGCAGCCGAGCTGAATGTCGGCGAATCCGGCGTGCTTGCGCTCGACTGGTGGAACGGCAACCGCTCCGTGCTTGTCGACACGAACTTGACCGGCATGCTGGTAGGGCTCACGCTGCTGACGAAGCCGCAGGAAATTTACCGTGCTTTGCTGGAAGCAACCGCATTCGGCACGCGCAAAATCATCGACGCTTTCCACAGCAACGGCGTGGAAGTGCACGAGCTGTACGCCTGCGGCGGCTTGCCGCAGAAGAACCGTCTGCTGATGCAAATCTACGCAGACGTCACCAACCGCGAGATTAAGATCGCGGCTTCGAAGCAAACGCCAGCGCTCGGCGCGGCGATGTTCGGCGCAGTCGCGGCCGGAGCGAGCAAAGGCGGCTACGACAGCGTCGTTGACGCAGCGGCAGCAATGGCCCGCGTTCGCGAGGAAACGTTCAAGCCGATCCCGGCGAACGTTGCCGTCTACGAGAAGCTGTACGCCGAGTATAACCTGCTGCACGACTACTACGGCCGCGGCGCGAACGACGTCATGAAGCGCCTGAAAGCGATCAAAGAAGAAGCGAGCAGCACGCACTAAATTATAAGAGCGGATGGAGCAGCCGGGGAGGCTGCGCATCCGCTTTTTTGTTTTGTGTTTGGAGGAGGAGGAGGTGGTGGGAATGTGCCGCTCTCACTACCGAGACTGCGCCGAAAAGAGGCTGAGAGTCGGGAAATGCGACTCTCAGCAGTCAAACTAACCTATCTGACTCCGCCTGTGCTGACACTAGCCCAGATTCGGTAACTGTAAGCGGAATAGCCGCTTACAGCGGGGGTGCGAGAAGGGATCAAATATGTAGCGTTAGCGACAACGAAAGCGGCATATCAGTTGGGAAATGGTAAGAGAAAGTAGTAGTCGGCCTTAATGGTTCAACCGTTAGGAGAGCTGCGAAGTGGCCAGCTCCTAGACTACAAAAACCCGCCCGCAGTTACTGACTGCGGGCGGTTTTTTTGTGTCGTTTAGCCTTGGTTGTTCTCCTCCAAGCGCTGGAGTTGTTCGTAGTTATTCTCGATTTGGTCGGGGTGAAGACCGAAATGCTCATCATCACTACGCGGGCCGCCAAATGGGGATACGGTGAGCTCAAGTCCGACGGTGTCGTTGAATTGAACCGGCAGGTACAGCAGTGACTCCGGAATACGGCGACCGTTGAGACGCAGTATGGTGTCGACGCTGCCAACGGTAGCAACGCCATTGACGGATATGATTCGGCCGTTATTGCCAAAACGAACAACACCTGTGCCTGCGAGCGCCTGTGCAATGGTCATCCCCGGGAAGTGTCTTACGTTATACACCTGTGTTACCCAAGGGAAGAACGTTCCGCCGTTAATAACAACTCGCACAAACCGCTGACCCGGTCCTGGGAAAGGCCCCGGTCCCGGAATCGGAATAGGGATCGGAATTGGAATCGGGAATGGTCCCGGTCCAGGGAACGGTGGAGGTGGGAAAGGCCCCGGTCCAGGGAATGGTGGAGGTGGGAAAGGCCCTGGTCCAGGCCCAGGCCCAGGCGGAAATCCGCCCCCGCCACCGCCAGGGAAGCCGCCGCCCCCGCCGCCAGGGAAGCCGCCGCCTCCGCCGCCGCCAGGGAAGCCGCCGCCACCGCCGCCGCCAGGGAAGCCGCCGCCGCCCCCGCCGCCAGGGAAGCCGCCGCCCCCGCCGCCAGGGAAGCCGCCCCCGCCGCCAGGGAAGCCGCCGCCGCCAGGGAAGCCGCCACCCCCGCCGCCACCAGGGAAGCCGCCACCCCCGCCGCCACCAGGGAAGCCGCCGCCTCCGCCGCCAGGGAACATGCCGCCTCCGCCGCCGCCAGGGAACATGCCGCCCCCGCCGCCGCCGGGGAACATGCCGCCACCGGGAAGCATGCCGCCCCCGCCGCCGGGAAACGCGCGTGGTCCGCCGCAGCCACAATCCGAATATTTACTGGAGTAGCCTGCAGGCGCACCAGGAATATACGTGTAGGTATTCATGTAGCAATCAAACTCCTTTTCCATAAGCGTGGATAGGTAATTGTCTCGGTTCAGTGTATGCGGCTATCGCCTATCTGGTGTTTGAGTTTGGCAGGTTTCAATACTATACGCCCGCCTCTCGGTATACATATAGAGATGGGAGAAAGGTGGCTGATTGATGGGGTTCTATGTGGAGGTAGAGCGCGGTGTAAAAGTGTACGTCGAAGATGTCGGATACGGCAGACCTGTCGTATTCGTGCACGGCTGGCCGGTCGACCGCCGAATGTGGGAGTACCAGCTGAATGTAGTGCCGAAATACGGTTTTCGCTGCATCAGCATTGATATGCGGGGCTTCGGCAAGTCGGATGCCCCTTGGCATGGGTACAATTACAACCGAATGTCGGACGACATTCGCATGGTGGTGGAATCACTCGGCATCCAGAACGCGACGCTTGTCGGCTTCTCCATGGGCGGTGCGATCACCATCCGCTACATCACACGGCACGCAGCCCGCGGAATGTGCGGGCTTGTCCTCGCCGCTGCCGCTGCGCCGTTGATGACCCGGCGCCCCGGCTACCCTTATGGCCAACCGGCCTCCGAATTCGACACCACGATTGTCGGGCTCATGACCGACAGGCCAAAGACGATTGACGGCTTTGGCCAGCTATTCTTCCATAAACCTATCAGCGACCCCTTTCGCACGTGGTTCAACGGCCTTGGATTCGATGCTTCTCCTTATGGTGCCATCGGAGGGATGAAGGCGCTGCGAGACGAGGATCTTCGCGCAGACTTGGCTCATGTCCATGTGCCGACCACCATCCTGCACGGCAAGCAAGACCGCATCGTTCCGTTCGCACTCGGCGAACTGCAGCATAAAGGCATCCGGAACTCCAGATTCATCCCCTTCGAGGGAAGCGGGCACGGGCTGTTCTACGACGAGAGAGAGAAATTTAACCGAGAACTGCTGAGTGTACTCACAGGTAAACTCGGCCCCCACACCCCGATCTACGATTGATGCTGAAACAACCAGAAAGCCCCGCCAATCGCAACACCTGCAATCGGAGGGGCTAAGCCAGCCGCTCAACGTATTCAATTGCCGCTCGCGAACTTCGCTCAATTTCAGCTGCCGTTCGCGAACTTCGCTCAATTTCAATTGCGGCTCGCGATTCAGCTACCGCTCGCGAACTTCACTCATCTTCCACTACCGCTTGCGAGCTTCGCTCAATTGGAACTGTCCAACCAGCTGCTGCAGGAACGCGGTAATGGCTTCAACATGATTGGAGGTATGGCGGACGTTGACGAAGTCGCCAAGCAGCTCCTGCACATTACCCTCAACCTCCGTCGAAATGCGGCGGTTCTGCTTGCTGACCGTCGCGATTTTCTCCATAATCACGACGACCTCGTCGATAATTTGCGATTTCAGCGAATCATCTTCCTGGGTGCTGCTGAGCAGCTCCGAAGCAGCCGCGACGAGTGCCGTTCCTTCAGACACGACTTGCGTGCCTTGAGCCATCGTAGTAGTAGCGTCCTTGGCATGGAGATAGATATCTTGAACGATGCTGTGAACTTCTTCCGTCGACTTCTTGGTGAGGGCGGCCAGCTTCCTGATTTCGCCTGCAACGACGGCGAAACCTCTGCCTTGCTCGCCGACTCGAGCCGCTTCAATAGAAGCATTCAACGCAAGCAGATGCGTTTGCGCCGAGATTTCCTCAATAACACCAAGGACATTGCGAATTTCATTCGTTGTTTGCATGAACGATTCGATCGACCGGTTCGTTTCCGTTACGCGGCCGGCTATCTGCTCCATTTTATCGCCAATCCGGAGCAGCTCCCCTTGTGCCACAGTGATGTTGGCAGAGGCCTTATCTTCAAGCTGTCGCAGCGTCTCGCGCATCTCGCCGGCCACATCCTTGGCGATGTCGATATCCTTCAGCTGATTCCGAATGCTGAGAATCATATCCCCGATCCGGCCGCTGACACGCTCGGTTGTGCTCGCAGTTGCTCCGGTCGTTTCAAGCAGCGCACGTTGGTTGGTCAACACATCGCCGGAGGCGAGCTTCACCTGCAGCATGACGCCTTCAAGAGAGTCGATCATGTTGTTAATCCATTTGGCAAGCTCGCGGGTTTCGTTAGCCGGAAACAAGCTCGTATCGAGCCGCTGAGTAAGGTCGCCCTTCCCCTCGGCATTAATGCGGATAAACTGGTTCAGCCTACGCATCTGGAGGGAAGTCACCAAGTTGCCTTTACGATCCAAGGACCACACCATAGCCAGTCCGAATACTATATTAAAGAGACCGACAAGAATGGCACCGGCAACTGGCAGGGCATTCGTGAACAAATAGTACGCGAGAATAGTTCCAAGCGCGCCCAGACCAGCCAACCAGCCCAAGGCATGCCGGAACTGGGTGAAGCGAATGCTCCGAATGCGGTACACTTCCTCTAAATCACCTTCGCACATCATTCCCCACACATCCGGACAATGGGGAAGCTGGAAAGT
This sequence comes from Paenibacillus sp. J22FR21, assembly GCF_056269135.1. Taxonomy (NCBI): domain Bacteria; kingdom Bacillati; phylum Bacillota; class Bacilli; order Caryophanales; family Paenibacillaceae; genus Paenibacillus; species Paenibacillus sp. J22FR21. Next base: position 175,041 of record NZ_JBWDNJ010000005.1, on the reverse strand, counting down.
TACGCCCTTGCCGATAACGGGGATGTGCCGATAATCCGAATAACCGGGGAACTCCACGAACAAGTTGCTGCCGTTCCGAATCGTGTTCGCCACGCCGGGGTGCAGCTGTCCTGTAGCGGGATCCGTGAATACGAGCTCCAGCTCCGTGTGTTCCTTAACGGAAACGATGCCCCAATCCGTGGTTACACCGTCCATCAAATTCTCGCCATGCGTAAACGTGCGGTCTTCGAATCTGCTTCGCGATAAAGCAGTTCCCGGTGCGATATGAGTATTCAAGCCGGGACGCGCCATGAACAAATAGTTATCCCCGGAGTCGGGATACACATGCCCGGATTCCCGTTGGATGAGGTCACCGATGACATCATTGGGAACACGGCCGCAGAGTGCGCCTTTCCACTTGCCGCCATGTATAATTGGAGAAATAAACAGAAGGGTCATCTTATCGTGAAAAGAAGACGAGCTCGGCCCAATCTTCAGCGTCCTAGGATCAGCATAGGGACCGAATAAGCAGTTGCGGCCGCCAGGCGCGCCACCTTTCGAGTATGCCAGACCCGGTTCAAGCAGACTGTCCGTTCCATAATGCTCGCCGGTATGACGACCATCTGTTGAGAAAGCGACGCGACCATCTTCGTCCAGCATGAAGATTTCGGAGAAATCCGATGCGCGTGCCCGAGTTCCTGCGAATAAGCGCTCCAAGGCAGAGGGGTCCCAAGCTTCGTCTTCTGCCGCTCCGGGCTGACGGAAGGACAGCTGGTGGTGCAATCGGTCCAGATGATCCCAATATTCCGTCGTCCATGCGGTGAGGATATCCATACGCGTATCGGCGATGCCTTCGAAAATATCCGCTACATCTTCTTTCAACCCCGCATTCAGCTTGTACGACCACCATAAAGGCAGTCCTTTGCGAAATCCCAGCCAATTAAACATTAGGTATCCCCATCTCTCTACTGAGCTATATGGGAGGAATTATAACATGTAATTAGTTCGAATTGTCTAAAAATATAGATTTTCTTTAAAAAAAGCAAACTAATGTTAGGTAATTGGACACAGTTTAACGAAGTAACAGCAAAAAGACCTCCGTGCATAGAGCACGAAGGTCTTCGAATGCGAGCGAAAACTTATTTCGCTGCGTCGTAACGTTTGCCAACTTCGGACCAATTTACAACGTTCCAGAACGCTGCAATGTAGTCAGGGCGTTTGTTTTGGTAGTTCAGGTAGTAAGCATGCTCCCAAACGTCCAGACCAAGAAGAGGCGTGTCGCCTTCCATGATCGGGCTGTCTTGGTTCGGAAGGCTGTATACTTTCAGCTTGCCGTCTTGGCTAAGTGCAAGCCAAGCCCAGCCGCTGCCGAAACGAGTAGTTGCCGCTTTCGCGAAGTCAGCTTTGAATTGATCGAAGCCGCCCAGTTCGCTTGCGATAGCATCAGCGATAGCGCCTGTTGGTGCGCCGCCGGCGTCTGGTCCGATTGTTTCCCAGAACAGGGAGTGGTTAGCGTGGCCGCCGCCGTTGTTGCGAACAGCAGTGCGGATAGCTTCCGGTACGCTGTTCAGATCAGCGATCAAATCCTCGATGGATTTGCTTGCAAGCTCAGGAGCGGACTCCAGTGCAGCGTTAAGGTTAGTTACATAAGCGTTATGATGACGGTCGTGGTGAATCATCATCGTTGTTTCATCGATATGCGGCTCAAGCGCATTGTTTGCATAAGGCAAAGCGGGCAATTGGTGTGCCATTAATCAAAAACCTCCTATAATATGTATCGTTTTTCATTTCCATTATGCTCGTTCTCGGGCAATAAATCAACATAAATGTTTGTAAAGTACGACCTGCTGACAACTCCCTTGGAACACCTTCTAGCATGATCAAATTCAGACCTTGCAATTCATGGAAAATGAAATAAAGCTGTCTATTTTCATGAAAAACCACGGACGCCTAAGGGCAATGCCATCTGATTTTGTATATATCTATAGATAGTAGAACTTCTTGATATAGTCCGAGGGTAATGTCGTTCAAACGAGGGGTAACGATGAGAATATTCGAAACAAGGTTGAAAGATGTCAAATTGATAGAGGCAGCGGTACATGGCGATCATCGTGGTTTTTTTACAGAGAGCTACAATCAGGAGTTATTCGTGAAGCAAGGCATTCCCCATATCTTCGTGCAAGATAATCATTCCATGTCTACGGAAGCAGGTGTGCTTCGCGGACTGCATTATCAATTGAATCCGAAAGCCCAAACGAAGCTCGTCCGCGTTACGGCGGGAGCGATTTACGATGTCGTCTTGGATATACGTGCAGGGTCGCCGACATACGGCCATTGGCAGGGGTTCATTCTGAGCGCATCGAACAAAAGACAGCTTCTCGTTCCACAGGGCTTCGCCCATGGGTTCTGTACGCTTGTCCCGAACTGCGAGGTGCAATATAAAGTGGATGCGCTGTATTCACCGGAGCATGATCGCGGCATTGCATGGAATGACCCGCTGCTTGCCATTGATTGGCCGCTGGCGAATCCGATATTGTCGGATAAGGATCGGGGTCATCCCCCTCTGTCCACTGCGGAGAAAAATTTCTATTATGGAGGGTGAGTGAGCCTGTGAAACTGATTGTAACCGGCGGGTCCGGATTTATCGGCAGCAATTATCTTCAGTACATGATCGCAAACTATCCCAGCTACACCTTCATTAACGTCGATGCTCTGACCTACGCAGGCAATCCGGCGAATTTAACGTCGATTGCGAATCACCCAAACTACCGGTTTGCGCAAGCCGACATCGCGGATCGCGCTGCCATGGAACTCATTTTTGCACAAGAAGGTGTTGACGCCGTCATTCATTTTGCCGCTGAATCCCATGTGGACCGCAGCATCGCGCAGCCGGATATTTTCATCAGAACGAATGTGCTCGGCACACAGACGCTGCTGGATCTGGCCAAACAATACGATGTGGCTAAGTTCGTGCATGTATCCACCGACGAGGTGTACGGGACGCTTGGCGACACAGGTCTATTCACAGAGTCTACGCCGCTTGCGCCTAACAGTCCATACTCAGCCAGTAAAGCGGGGAGTGACCTGCTTGTCCGTGCCTATCATGAAACGTACGGCATGAACGTGAATATTACGAGGTGCTCCAACAACTACGGGCCTTATCAGTTTCCGGAAAAGCTTATCCCGCTCATGATTCAAAGAGCGCTCGCCGACCAGCCTTTGCCTGTCTACGGTGATGGCCTCAATGTGCGGGATTGGCTGTATGTCGAGGATCATTGCAGTGCCATTGACCGCGTGCTGCACGCGGGGCGTCCCGGTGAGGTGTACAACGTGGGCGGAAACAATGAACGCAGCAATCTTCAAGTGGTTTCTACGATCCTATCGGAGCTAGGCAAACCGGAATCACTTCTTACATTCGTCCAAGATCGTTTAGGGCATGATCGCCGATATGCTATCGATGCGGACAAGATCCGTAAGGAGCTTGGGTGGACCCCCAAATACGATTATCAATCAGGCATCAAATCCACGATCCGGTGGTATCTGGACAATCAAGCCTGGATCGAACACATTCAATCGGGCGCTTACTTGGGAGGTCGCTCATGACAGCTGCCAAGCAGGAACAACTGAAGATTCTCGTTACAGGCGCTAACGGTCAATTGGGACAAGAGCTCGTACAACTGAATGTCCGGCCGGAAATACACATCCTTGGGTACGGACGAGATAACCTTGATATTACAAACGCCGAGCAGTGTGCCGATGTCGTGAACGCCTATCGCCCGGATGTCATTATCCATTGCGCAGCCTACACTGCGGTGGACAAGGCGGAATCCGACGCGGATGAAGCGTATCGAATCAATGCCCTGGGCACGCGTAATATTGCAATGGCCGCGAAGGCATGCGGCGCCAAGCTTTGCTATATCAGCACAGACTATGTGTTCGATGGCAGTGGGAGTGTACCCTACGAGATTGAGGAGCCGACTAATCCGCAGACGGTCTATGGGCAATCAAAGCTCGCCGGCGAGCAGGAAGTTGTAGCGCTGCTTCATCGCTATTACATCGTTCGCACGTCATGGGTGTATGGGAAATACGGCAGCAATTTTGTCCGGACCATTCTCAAGCTGGCGAGTGAACGAGATCGATTGAAGGTCGTCCATGATCAAATCGGCTCGCCTACGTATACGCTTGATCTGGCGTTATTTCTGATCGAGCTTGTCCAGACCGACAACTATGGCGTCTATCATGCGTCCAATACCGGAAGCTGCTCGTGGTTTGAATTTGCACAGGCGATCGTACAGAACAAGGGCATGGCTGATTCGACTTTCACGATTGAACCTTGTACAACAGCGGAATTCCCGAGACCTGCAGCGAGACCGGCATATTCCGTCATGAGTCACTCCGCAATCCGGGGGGCCGGCTTGCAAGACCTAAGACCATGGCGGGAAGCATTAGCGCATTATATGAAGCATCCGTGAGGAAAAGTGCCCATGCGGCACTTTTTTGAATGGATTGATAGGGTTAATGTTATGAAAACGCTTAATTTAAAGCGTTTTCAATAGAATAATGTAGATTTATTATATTTTTTAAGGTTTTTTAAAGATTTTAGAAGGAATTCGAGCGAATTTGTCGTATTATTAAATTTACCTAAAGAAGAAGGGCTGTCGTTGTCTGCATGAAACGAAGTTCATTTCTTCCCTAGCAATGCCGTTATTTCCATACTGCGTTTGAAGAGGAGCTTAAAGTTATGGACGTTCGATCCTTCCAATTAGCTGATTATCGGCCCGTTACGGAACTGCTGGAGACTGTGCTGTCAGAAGAATGCTATGAACAAACGATGGAGGCTTTCGGCCGCCAGCTGTCATGGGACAGCGAGCTAGTACTCGTCGCTGCAGTTGACGAAGAAATCGCAGGTATCATTATCGGGACGATAGACAAGGGCAGAGGGTATTATTACCGTATTGCCGTACATCCGAATTACCAACGTCAAGGATTGGGTAAAGAGCTGATTCGCTCCCTTCGCGGACGATTCGAGCAGCGGAATGTAACGAAAATTATGGTGACGGCTGACGAACATAACGAGCCGATTCTTTCGCTTTATGAATCATTGGGTTATGCGGCAACGGACTTTTTCCGTTCCTTTCAGAAACTAAGTATTGTTGCCGGTTAAGCAACAAATCGGCTTGAGGCACTTATAAATAAGCAATTATGGACAAGCATATCTAGTGCGTCATTGATTTTGGCGTACAGATATGCTTTTCTTATAGTAAGAAAGTACCTCACTAGGAGTATTACGCTTATGACTACGTACCGTCCTTGTGTCATCAAGAGTTTCAAGAACAACGGCCATTTGCACCGGATGTGGCTGGAGAATTGGCAGGTTCCGACAGAGCTGCTGGCAAGCGAGCATGCGGCGGAATCGATGCATGTGTTCATCAACAGACAGACACCGATTCAAGAGGCAGACGGCAAGCAGTGGATCAGCCGAGTGCCTGCAGTATCCTTCTTTATCCCCGGCGAATGGTTCAATGTGGTTGGCCTGCTCGAGGATCACGGCGTTCGCTACTATTGCAATGTAGCCTCCCCACTCTTCTTCAAACATGATGTTCTTACCTACATCGATTACGACCTCGATGTTATCGTGCCCCGCGGAGGGAAAGCGCAAGTCGTCGATCAAGAAGAATATGAGCTCCATAAGATTGCCTATCACTATTCGGAAGAAGTTAACCGAAAAGTAATGGAGGGGCTAGGTGCGCTGCTGAAGCGGATCGAGAACGGACAAGCCCCTTTCAATGATGACCTTATTCTCGGTTATTTTGAGGCGTGGAACAAACATATGGGCGAGGTGTAGCAGCTATGAACGTCAATCCCGGTTCGGATACGGAGTCTTCGCAGCAGGCGGAGTTCGGGCCGCGCAAACGGTCAGGCTCCCCGAAGGTCAAGGTGAAAGCAAAGGCAGCAAGGGCTTCATCCTCTTCCGCTTCTCGCAAGGAGTCGAAGCCGCTGTCCCCTTGGGTTGCTGAATTGCGCAGCTGGTTCATTACGCTGGCGATTGCCGCTGTGATCGTGCTTTGCTTGAATGTATTCGTGTTTAACCTCTCTACGGTCAAAGGGCAGTCCATGGAGCCGACCTTGTATGAGAAGGAATGGCTGTTTGTGAATAAGGCTACATACTTAATGGGCGCACCTAAGCAAGGCGATGTGGTCATTCTGAAGGACCCTTCAAACGGTGTGGAGCATAAAGAATACTTGGTTAAACGAATTATTGGGATGCCGGGCGACTCGATTGAAATACGCGAGGGTCAGCTGTATCGCAATGGCAAGCTCGTAGTTGAGTCTTATACAGACACGGAAATTGAAGATTCGGATTATGGACCGGAAACGGTTACTGCCGATCATTATTTTGTGATGGGTGATAACCGCCACAATAAGGCGAGTCGCGACAGCCGGTCGTTTCAGGCTGTACCGCGCGATATGATTCTTGGCCGTGCAGATTTCATTCTGTGGCCGATCAGTAAATTGAACCATTTGTAGGTTTAAAGGAGACTCCGAGTTGGACGGGAGCAGCATGAACAAGATCAACTGGCAACAGTTAAAAGCCGAGATGAAGGACGCTGCGGCGAGTCTTGGCATCGACAAAATCGGAATCGCTTCCGCGGAGCCGTTCACGGAGCTGAAGCAGCGGCTGGTGCGGCATCGGGAGCTTGGCTATGAGTCCGGCTTCGAAGAGCCGGACCTTGATAAACGGACGGAGCCTTCGCTGCTCTTCGAAGATCCGAAGTCCATTATTGCGATTGCAATCGCTTATCCATCTAAGCTTGTGGATCCGCCGAAGTCCGAGCCGGGAGCAAGGCGCGGTTTGTTCTCGAGATCCTCTTGGGGCGATGACTATCACGGCGTCCTGCGCGAGCGGCTGCGGCGGCTGGAAGCTTGGCTGCTGGAACGCGTGCCTGAAGGACGCTTCTTAAGCATGGTGGACACGGGAGCGCTCTCAGATCGTGCAGTAGCAGAGCGGGCCGGGATCGGCTGGATTGGCAGCAACTGCTCGATTATTACGCCGGAGTGGGGCTCTTATGTGTACCTCGGCGAGATGATTACGAATTTGCCGCTTCCGCCGGATGCGCCTGTCACGGAGAGCTGCGGCAGCTGCACAGCTTGTATCGATGCCTGTCCGACGGACGCGCTTGTGGCACCGGGACAGCTGAATTCACAGCGCTGTATCTCCTTCGTCACGCAGACCAAAGGCGTCGTGACCGATGAGCTGATGCGCAAGATCGGCAATCGGCTCTATGGCTGCGATACCTGTCAGGTCGTTTGTCCCGAGAATAAGGGTAAGAATGCCACTCACCATCCGGAGCTTATTCCTGATCACGACAAAGTAAAGCCGCTTCTGGTACCGCTGCTCACAATAGGGAATCGGGCGTTCAAGGAACAGTACGGCAACAGCTCCTCGTCTTGGCGCGGGAGGAAACCGATTCAGCGCAACGCAGTTATCGCGCTTGGCAACTTCAAGGATGCAAGCGCGGTTCCTGCGCTTGCGGATGTGCTGCGCACGGATGCGCGGTTTGAGCTGCGAGCAACTGCCGCATGGTCGCTTGGCCGCATCGGCGGCGAGGTCGCGGTGGAAGTGCTCCAATCGGCTGCGCTGCGCGAGCAGGATGAAACGGTACAGAAAGCGATTAAGGACGCGCTCATGAGTATGACAGCTTCGACGTAAAGATATGGGGAAGAGGTAGACATCATGAAATATGTCGATATCGAAGCGGTTGAACCAGGCGATATTCTTGGCAAGACGATCTACGCCGTCAACGGGGCGGTGCTGCTTTCCTCGAATGTGCAGCTGACGGTCTTCATGATCAGCACCTTAAGACGCATTGGCGTCACCAATGTCTATATTAAAGATGCCGGCATTCAGGAGATGGAGGAGCAAGAAGAGATTCTGTCGGAGGAAACGAAGGTCGGCATCATTAAGCAGATGTCCGAGACGATGGACTCGATTCGCTCCGGCAAGGATTTCAACTCTCGCTCAATCAGTCTAACGATTGAAGATTTGCTCTTCGATGTGATCCGCAATAAGGATGTGCTCGTTCAATTGAACGACATCCGAACGCGTGATAATGCGGAGTATATTCATGCGATGAATGTCTGCATGATCTCATCTCTGCTCGGTGTCAGCTTGCAGCTGAATCAAGTGCAGCTGAAGGAGCTGGCAATCGGTGCGCTGCTGCATGATCTCGGGAAGCCGGACCTTGAGGCGGATGGGGAGAATGACGAGCCTAAGCGCCATACGTGGAGAGGTTTCGAGCTGCTGAAGGCCAAACGCGAGTTCAGCCTTCTTATCGCTCATGTTGCCTTTCAGCATCATGAGCATGTGGATGGGACAGGCGAACCGCGCGGACTGATCGGGGATCAAATTCACTTGTATTCCCGCATTGTGGCGGTGGCTAACACTTTCGATAACCTGCTCACAAGCGGAGGTGAAGGCAGTGGAAGACTGCTTCCGCATGAAGCCTGTGAGCGGATGATGGCGATGTCGGGAACGCGCCTGGATCACGAGATTCTTGTTCATTTCATGCGGATTGTTTCGATTTACCCGAACGGTGTGTCGGTCAGGCTTACGACGAAGGAGACGGGCATTGTCGTTGGACAGCACCGCGGACTGCCGGGGCGGCCAATCGTACGGGTCCTTCAACGTGAGTCGAATGACAGCGTGGAGAGCCGCGAGATTGATATGGCGAAGCATACGACGGTGTTTATTGAACAAGTGCTGGGTTAAGCTGGGATTCTCTAATGAACGTTCGTGCCAATTTGCTCCAACACAGTGCCCGCCATGCGCAGTTATAGCGTTCGGACATAGGAGGATCCCTTCTGCAAGCTGGGGTCCTACTTTCCTTTACAGATTGTTTGCGAACGCATGGTCCTACATGCTATTATAAGTTGCAATATACTTACAGATAAGGACAAGGTGAGATGACAATGTGGACGGTCATTATTTCGATCATTACGCTCATAGTCGGCGCTGTTGGCGGCTTTTTCGCGGGCGTATACTACTTGCGCAAGCAGCTGGAGAAGATGCAAAACGATCCGGAAATGCTGAAAAAGATGGCAAAGCAAATGGGCTACAATATGAATAACCAACAAATGTCTAAAGCACAGCAAATGATGAAGAACCAGCAATTTACGAAGGGGAACAATCGGCCGGGCGGACGGAAATAATAGGCAAGGGCGATTGGTTCACAGGAAAGGAGACGTTGCAGATATGGCGGGCAAGAAAGATTACGTCAATGCAGCCGTTTCATCGAATCGGGAACAGATAGAGCATCATGTTCGTGAAATATTGAAGCTCATCGGAGAAGATGTGGAGCGCGAAGGTTTGCTGGAAACACCGGCACGCGTAACGCGTATGTATGAGGAAATTTTCGCAGGCTATGAGGTTGATCCGCGCGAAGTGCTGGGTGTTACGTTTGACGAGCAGCATGAAGAGCTGGTTATCGTACGTGACATTGTGTACTACAGCCAGTGCGAGCATCACATGGCTCCGTTCTTCGGCAAAGCGCATATCGGGTATATTCCAAGCGGCAAGATCGCAGGTTTGAGCAAGTTTGCGCGTCTGGTTGATGCGGTGACACGCCGTCTTCAAGTGCAAGAGCGCATTACTTCGCAAATCGCGGATATTATGGATGAAGTGCTTCAGCCCCATGGCATTATGGTAGTCGTCGAAGGCGAGCATTTGTGCATGTGCGCGCGCGGCGTGAAGAAGTCGGGCAGCAAGACGGTAACGTCGGCAGTCCGCGGTGACTTCCGCACAAGCGCGGCGCTCCGTTCGGAGTTTCTCTCGCTGCTTAAGCAATAATAACTATAAAGGCTCTTTCTTGCAGGCTGCCGGTCATCGGCGGTCTGAACAAGAAAGAGCCTTTTGTTTTAAGCGGCTGCTGTGGATTTGCGAGCGGCATCGACTTGACTAAGGAACAGCGCAGCGCGCTGAATATATTCTTTCGGATGGGTACGGTAGAGCATCTCATGCATACCGCCTTCCACGATCCACTCCCGAGAGAGGGAATTGTACTGGCTTGCAGACACCTGCTCTGCGGTGGCCACCGGTGCTATCGCATCTGCGGTGCCATGCATAATGAAGAGCGGCATAGTATAGGTCGTTTGCAGTACCTGCTCCACAGGCAGCTGATTAAACTTTACACCGGTGAAGAACGGGAGCATCCATTCGATAATCGGGATGGATGGGTATTTAGGTAAATCCATATATTGGCGTACGTTATTGTATAAGGAATCAGAGCTTGGGAGAAACGTACTGTCGAGAATCATCGCATCGATGCTGTCCGTCGAATCTGTCTGCAGCGCTGCCTGCAGCGCGGTGCCGGCTCCCATCGAGAAGCCCCAGACAACTACCTCGTCAGCGCCTTGCGACCGCGCATAATTGACCGCCGCCAGCAATTGCTGCGATTCCTCCTTACCGCCTGTAGCCGGAGAACGCTGGCCGGAGGAGGCGTAGCCGTAATCAAACATGAATACATTATAGTGCAGCCGATTCAGGAGTGCCGCCAGCTCGTACATAGGCACCCAAGTTTCCTCACGGTTCGCGCCATAGCCGTGGCTGAAAACAACCGTTCTGTCGGAATGTGTTGCCGCTCCTACTGCGGGGATATACCAGCCGTGTACGGTCGTGCGGCCGCTCTTGCTTGGGAAGGAGACATCGCTGTAATCCAGCCCTTGAGCAATCTTCGGGTTCGAGTATAACGCAGGTACATAAGGATGTGCGATTACCCATGCGACATAGCCGTGGAAGGCGAGCGCAGTGAACAGCAGCAAGGCTGCCATGGCTGACAGTACAGCAAGTGCAGCATGTTTGCGGCGTGTGCGTGTTCCGGCATTTGCCCGTTCGGGTACTTGCGGCGAAGGGAGCAGCGGGGGGAGCAGTCCGGGCGTAAAGCCGCCGGCTGCGGGAAGTGCAGGACTCAGTGTCGTTGTGCTCATGGTGGATGCCCCCTTAAGAAGAGTAATTATGATAACGATTGCCAGTAGAATAATGAAAGCGCTTAACTAGTTCTATATTCCTATCGTATGGCGCGCTGCCGTGGCCTGTCAATGCGTGTCGACGTAATGTTAACGTCCTGTAACATGGCTGTAAAATAAGTCAATTCTGGGGGCAAAGCTTTACCGAGCCGCCATCCTTACGTTATACTGACTGTAACCAAGTTTCACTGAGTGAAACTATAGCGAGGAGCCAACTTACTATGGCTGAGGATGGAAAATCAACGGTTCGTGCTGTCGAACGAGCACTGGATATATTGCTTTGCTTTACGGTGAAGAAGGAGTGGGCGATGACGGAGCTTGCCGATAACGTAGGGCTGCATAAAAGCACCGTGCATCGCATGCTCGCCACGCTTGAGGAACGAGGCTTCGTAGCCCGCGATGCGGCATCGGATCGCTATAAGCTTGGGCTTCGCATCTGGGAACTGTCGGCGAATATGTCAGGCGCGGATGACCCTGCTGTTATCGGGCTGCCGGAGATGGAGCGACTGCGCGATATGCTGGGGGAAACCGTCAGCCTGTATCTGCGTGACGGCAATGAGCGGATTCGCATTCAAGCGGTCCAGAGCATCCAGGCCATACGCAGGGTGGCTCCGATTGGAGCAAGATTGCCGCTGTATGTCGGTGCATCAAGCAAAGTGCTTATCGCCTTCGAGGAGTCTGTCAAACGCGAAGAGCTGCTTGCTGACGCCTCGTGGCCGGCAGCCTTCGACCGGCACCAGTATCGGGAGCAGATGGCGGAGTGGCAGAAGCTCGGTTACGCGATGAGCGTGGAAGAGCGCGAGCAGGGTGCGGCAGCGGTTGCTGCGCCGGTCTTCTCTCGCACGGGCAAGCTGGTCGCGGCATTGTCCGTGTCCGGTCCGGCGAATCGGCTGACGACGGAAATCATGCGCAGCCAAGCGCTTGCTGTTATTGAGGCGGCGCGCCGGCTTGGCGTCATGTTGAAATAAACGAATAAGAGTCGAGCTAAAGGCATTTGCCTTCGAGCTCGACTCTTTTTTGTACGAATAACCTATGGAATAATGACATCTGAATAGCCTGCGAAGATACAGAACGTTCCTGGCGTTGTATCCATCCATACGCCGATATAGCCGCCCGGCGGAACGCTGACAATGTCGATATAATCGCCGATGAGCGGAACCGGTGTAGGGCTGCTGGCATTCGGATTGAACGAGACGTTGGTGATCCTTGTGTTCGTAAAAGTAGCTCCGCCGTTAATCGACCGGGCCACATAAACGTCGAGGTCAAAGCCGTTAATTTGGTTGCTGTAATAAATGACATTGACAACCCCTGTTAATGGATCGACATCAATGGCTGGGAAGAAGTTTTGCGAATTGGCCGGAGCGCCTGTTATGCTGACCGGTATCGTCCAGTTGTTCGTGTCGGGTGCTCGCTTAGACATAAAGATATCGGCATAACCAAGCCGATTATCCTGCCACACGGCATAGGCCTGGTTCGTGAAGGGGCCTACCGAACGATCCGTTGAAATATTGGCAAAGGTGAGTACGCGGAAGTTATATCCGACAACGGGCAGAGGGGAAGGGACAGGGACGACGTTCGAGACGATGACAGCGTTTGGAAAGGAAGCACCGCCGTCAGTCGACTGACGAACGATGAAGTTGAAACTGGGGTCAACTGTGACATAAGCGACATCGACAACACCGACCAGATCCACTGTAATATCGGGCCGTTCAACTTGATCGGCTTCGTTCGAAAGCAGCAAAGGCTGATCCCAGGTGGTGCCGTTATCTCTGGATCGATTGAAGAAGGCAACCGAGTTACCGCCATTATCAACGTTGAATTGGCGGTTATACGTAACATACATATTCCCGATAAAAGGACTCGCTTGCGAGGCATCAACCGTGCAGTTTGTTTCATCGTTGTTAATATACGATCCAAAGCCTGGGTTGACAATCACGGGTGCGCTGAATGTCGCACCATTGTCGAGGGACTTGTAGACGACGGTTGTACCATATTCTTCGCCAGGGAATACGTGAGCCGTCACAATAAAGATATTTGGGAATCCATACGACACAACAGGAGCTTCTGCGCCGTTAAATCCCGGGGGCAAAGGAAGCAGGCTGTTGGCCCAGCTGAATCCGCCGTCTAAGGAACGATACAGACCAATCAGAGGGGGACCTGATGACTCGTCGACGGCAACCGAAAGCATGATGCCCGGAATGAGTAAGTTGACAGCTACACTCGGTTCGAATTTAGGATTCCCTGACGGCGTGACCTGAAAGTTAAAATTGGTCATATTTATCCTCCTTTACAAATTAATATTTTCATAATGTATTGTACGGAGTTTGTCGAATATTGCTTGTTAAAGTATCACGAAATGATTGAAAATGTGTGATTGGAGGTGGATTATTTCCCAATCATTCATGCTATGAAAGGAATAAAATGTAATTAATTGACATATAGGAGGTGAGGACATGCCGTTTACATCCGGATTGATTCATAACGATTTACCGACGCCCGCTACAGGTGTTGTTATAAACGCACGGAACATCACTAGCACGACGGCTTTGGTGTTGATTGAGGTCTATGTTGTACCTCCAACGACGAATACGCTTACGCTGATCTATCTAACCGGCTATAATCTGCCCGGCAAATCGAGCGATTCTCGTGAGTTTAATATTGCAGGCGACATTGCCTATGAAATTCAGGTAAATGCATCAGGGGTACTTTCAGAGGTTGCCTTTACGGCTTTCGGGGTGGATAATTACGGTTTACCTGTTGATGGCCAACAGATGCTTGCGATGGATTGGCAGGAAATTACTGCTTTCTCGACAACACCATAGTAATAAGGTCCAAGATTAGAGATGGGAGTTTAGCGAATGGCGCTGAATTCCCATTTTTTTTATGAAAAGGCTAACGCCTCAAGGGATAGCCGCACAAGCAAACGGATGCCATATAAATACAATAGTACAGGATGGTGCATTGGAAGGAGTGACAGTATGATCGACTTAGGGGTTGTCATGCCACTATACAAGCAGAAACCGGCGTTCCTTGCAGCGGCGCTGGAATCCGTGCTTAAGCAAACGTTCCAGCAGTTCAAGCTAATTATTGTCATTGACGGGGCACCAGAAATGGAGCCGCTCGTCCGCATGCTCATTCAAGGCGATAAACGAGTGCAAATCGTTTCCCATGTTTATAATCAGGGAGTCGCCAAAGCGCTGAACACCGGCTTTCAATATCTACATGACATGCCCAATATTGACTATTTAACGTGGGTGTCCAGCGATAATGTCTACTATCCGAGATTTCTGGAGACGCTTCGAAACGCCTTAGTGAAAGGACCGCAGGAGCTGGGCCTTGTCTATAGCTCATTCCAATCGGTCGATAACGAAGGGCATACGATCTATGATGAGAAGTTGCTCGCCGTCCAGCGGCAGTATCAATCGCAGCCCATTGAGAAGCTGCTGGATTCCTCTCTCATCGGTGTCTCTTTTATGTATAAATCGATTTATGCCAAACAGATTGACGGTTATGAGCTTGTACCGGTAGAGGATTATGATTACTGGCTGCGTATTACGGAGCATTGCAAAATCAAGTATATTCCGGTGGAGCTGCTCGATTATCGCGTGAACTCCACGTTTAGTGTATCAGCAACGCTGCAATCGACCGCCCAGCACCGCATATGGCGGTACGCGTATCATTTGGCCAGACATCGTGCCAGGATGCGCAGGGGGATTGCCCCCTACACGACGATACTATTTCCGGTGAAGGAGTCTAGTCCAGAGGCGATCGCGCGAATCGAGAACCTCTACGAGCAAACCTTCAGTAACTATACATGCTATATCCTGGATCTCTCTCCGGACATGCGGGTAACGGCTGATCTGTCGCACATTTCCCATCCGACGACGGATTTCAAATGGTTCCCGAATGCCAATGTGGCAACGGCGCTGCTTCACGCTACTCAGATGATTCAAACGCCTTACAGCTACATCCTTGGACCGCGTCTCTTTAATGACTTAATGGAGCTTACGGTGCTGCACAATGAGATGGAGAAAGCCGCTCCCGATCTCATGTCCAACTACTACACCGAGGATGGCAGCGCGGTTGGTTACCGTCATTCCAGCACTGAATGTGCTAAAGCCGGGATGTACGACGAGCTGTTCCGCAGGCAAAGTCTGGTTGAGTATGTGAAAGCTAATTTTGCTCAAATGAGTGATCCGGGATGAAACTTTTATTTACCTTCTTTAATCCCAGCGGCGGGATGGAAACACTCAATCGGATTCGCTGTCAGGCCTTTAAGAAAATGGACGTGGAATGCCACTTGCTCTATTCCTTGGATGGCGAGGGACTCAAAAACATTAAAGACATTCCTACTTTCGTGATGAATGATGAGGCTTCCATCGCCAAGCTGATCCAAAGGCAAAACTACGATGCCATCGTCGTATGTACAGATGTGATGATGCTGCTGACCATCAAGAAGGCCGGTTTTAAAGGACATCTTATCTTTGAAATTCAGGGCCTGGGAACGCTGCAAACCGCTAGCGCGGTGCTCACCGATATATCGGCGCGCGTGCTGCAGGCGGCAGACGGCGTGCTGTACCCGCAGACGAGTCATCTGCAGGAGCTGATGGCGGCGCATCTGCAAGGAATCCCTCATTTCTGCTTTGACGATCCGCTGGATACGGAGGGGTTCGGCTACAGCTCTTATCCGCCGAAGCCGTTTCCGATCATTGGCTGGGTCGGCCGAATTGAGGCCAATAAGAACTGGCGGGAGTTTCTTCTCATTGGATCCCGCATGCTGCAAAAACATCCTGAAGGCTATCTGTGGATCTTTGGCGATACGACACTGGGCGAACCGGTGGAGAAGGAGCATTATGACAGATGGGTTAACGGCCTGCAATTGCAGCATAAACTCATTGCCTATTCGAACATTCCGCATGAGCAAATTGCAGACTATTTCTCGGTCATTGGGGATTCGGGGGGATTTCTCTGCTCGACCTCCATTCTGGAAGGCTTCGGCTATGCGGTAGCGGAAGCGATGCTCTGCCGTTGTCCGGTGCTGACAACGGATTCTGATGGTATCCGGAGATTTCTGATTCATGATGTAACAGGGAAGCTGTATGCGCGCGGCAACGTCAATCAAGCCGTGATCCAAGGCGAATCACTAATGAAGGACACTTCACTTCGCAACAACATTCGCAAGAATGCCGAGAAGCATATTAAACAGCATTTCTCTTCCGAGAAATACACCACTAACTTTATGAACATGCTTAGGAGCTTATCGAAGTTAAAACCCAAGTCTGGGCATGTCTGATATAGATAAACAGAAAAAGCGGGTCCGCTCCATGAGGAGCGGACCCGCT
This sequence comes from Paenibacillus sp. J22FR21, assembly GCF_056269135.1. Lineage (NCBI taxonomy): Bacteria > Bacillati > Bacillota > Bacilli > Caryophanales > Paenibacillaceae > Paenibacillus > Paenibacillus sp. J22FR21. The sequence continues at coordinate 158,698 of NZ_JBWDNJ010000005.1, read as the reverse complement.
TAATTGTTTGCGTTGCAATTAGTTGTTGTTGTTTGCTGCGATCATTTGGCGGAGAACGGTTTGAAGAATACCGCTGTTCCGGTAGTAATCGACATCAACCATGGAATCAAGACGAACGATAGCCGGGAATTCGAACGTAGTTCCGTCTTCGCGAGTAGCGACGACTTGAACCGTTTGGCTTGGTTGAACATCGTTGCTAAGTCCCACGATATCGAATGTTTCGCGGCCTGTAATGTTCAGCGTCTTCCAGCTTGTTCCTGCTTGGAATTGCAGTGGCAGTACGCCCATGCCTACCAAGTTGGAGCGGTGAATACGCTCGAAGCTTTCTGCGATAACGGCTTTTACGCCGAGCAGGAACGTACCTTTTGCCGCCCAGTCACGGGAGCTGCCTGTTCCGTACTCTTTGCCAGCGATAACGACAAGGTTCTTGTTGTTCTTTTGGTACAGCATGGAAGCATCGTAGATCGACATAACTTCTTCAGTTGGCAGGTAAGTCGTTACGCCGCCCTCTGTGCCTGGAGCCACTTGGTTACGAATACGAATGTTGGCGAATGTGCCGCGCATCATAACTTCATGGTTACCACGACGGGAACCGTAGGAGTTGAAGTCGACTCTGTCCACGCCGTGTTTCATCAGGTATTCGCCTGCAGGGCTGTCAGCCTTGATGTTACCAGCCGGCGAAATATGGTCAGTCGTAACGGAATCGCCAAGAAGCGCGAGTACGCTCGAACTTTTGATGTCCGCGATGTCGCCGATGTCAGCGCCAAGGCCTTCGAAGAACGGCGGGTTCTGGATATAAGTGGATTTGTCATCCCACTCATAGCTTTCACCTGTCGGTACATCGATTGCGTTCCAACGCTCGTTCTGCGTAAATACGTTAGCGTATTTGTCGCGGAACATGTCAGGACCCATTGCCGCAGCAATTGTATCCGCAATTTCTTTGGATGTTGGCCAGATGTCTTTCAAATATACAGGCTCGTTCTTGCTGTCATAACCGATTGGATCGGAGGACAGGTCGATGTTCACTGTACCTGCAAGCGCGTAAGCAACGACCAGCGGCGGAGATGCCAGGTAGTTGGCTTTCACTTGCGCGTGAACGCGGCCTTCAAAGTTACGGTTACCGGAAAGAACAGCCGCAACCGTCATATCGTTATCCGCGATTGCTTTGCTTACTTCATCCGGAAGCGGACCGGAGTTACCGATACAAGTTGCGCAGCCATAGCCGGCAACGTGGAAGCCAAGTGCTTCAAGGGACTCAAGCAGGTTCGCTCTCTTCAAGTATTCGGTAACAACCAGGGAACCCGGTGTTAGGGAGCTCTTCACGTAAGCCGGTTTCTTCAACCCGCGCTCAACAGCTTTCTTCGCTACGAGTGCAGCGCCGAGCATTACGCTTGGGTTGGACGTATTCGTACAGCTTGTGATAGCTGCGATTACAACTGCGCCGGTACCCATTTTGCTAACTTGGCCGTTCGTGTGTTTCACTTCTACGAATTCTTCGATCTTGTTGTCGCTCAGACCGTAGCCGCCTTTGTCGATCGGCGTGCGAATGATGCTGTTGAACTCTTCTTTCATGTTCGTCAGCTCAACGCGGTCTTGCGGACGCTTCGGACCTGCAAGGGAAGGTACGATTGTGGACAAGTCAAGTTCTACGATATCGGAGAAAGTCGGCTCCGGCGTATCATCTGTACGGAACATGTCTTGTGCTTTGTAATAAGCTTCAACGAGTGCAATTTGCTCTTCTTCGCGGCCGGTAGCGCGCAGGAAGTTGATTGTTTCGCTGTCAACCGGGAAGAACCCGACCGTAGCGCCATACTCAGGAGCCATGTTAGCAACTGTTGCACGGTCAGCAAGGCTGATGTTGGACAAACCAGGGCCGAAGAACTCGACGAATTTGCCAACTACGCCTTTCTTACGAAGGATTTGTGTAACCGTCAGTGCAAGGTCAGTCGCTGTTGAGCCTTCTGCCAAGCTGCCTGTAAGGCGGAAGCCGATAACTTCCGGTGTAACGAAGTAAAGCGGTTGGCCAAGCATACCTGCTTCTGCTTCGATACCGCCAACGCCCCAGCCGACTACGCCAAGACCGTTGATCATCGTTGTATGGGAATCCGTACCTACAAGGGAATCCGGGTAAACGACAGTTTCGCCGTCGATGGATTTCGTTGCTGCAACGGAAGCCAAGTACTCGAGGTTAACTTGGTGAACGATACCTGTTCCCGGTGGTACTGCGCGGAAGTTCTCGAATGCCGTTTGCGCCCAACGAAGGAAACGGTAACGCTCTCCGTTACGTTTGAATTCGATGTCTGTGTTGTACTCAAGTGCTTCAGGTGTACCGAATGCATCCACCATAATCGAGTGGTCGATTACAAGGTCAACCGGAACGAGCGGGTTGATTTGTTTAGGGTCGCCGCCTGATTTCTTCACGGTATCGCGCATTGCTGCCAGATCGACTACAACCGGTACGCCGGTGAAGTCCTGCAGTACGATACGTGCAGGGATGAATGGAATTTCTTTGTCTTCGCGGCCATCAGCCCAAGTTGCAAGCTGCTTGACATGTTCTTTCGTAATTGCGCGACCGTCGAATTGACGGACAGCTGCTTCAAGAAGCACCTTGATGGAGAAAGGGAGCTTCGAGATTTGTCCCAGGCCTTGCTCTTCCAGACCGCCCAAGCGGTAGTAAGCAAAGGGCTTACCGCCGACTTCAAGCGATTCGCGAACGGAGTATTCGTTTTGATGTGTCATTTGCAATTCGCGCCTCCTTGGCATCCATAATCATTTTGTGGTTTCACTGTGTGAAACACAATTTCAAAAAACATTTGATACCCTAAGTATAGCGTTTTTTATTCGATTTAGAAAGTGCAAATATCACCTTCCGGGGAAGATGTTTCGCCCGTTTTTACATGAATTCGCCCGCCTGCACATATAATGAACCAACTTTATCGGTCCAAGGAAAAATACGGCTATAGTCACGCACGAGTCGCTTATGCACCCAACTGGTGTTCGGTTCCGTGCTGTCCTTATGCCAGAAACAAGGAGGGGAACCAGCGTGCCGCGAACTCGAATATGGGTCGGAACCAATAAACCTTCAGCACCGAAAAAAAGTACGGTGCAGAGCCGGGCGACTCTACTGGGAGCGGAACCGGGAAGCAGCGGCAAGCCGAGCCGCAGCCGCGAGCCTAAGTCGGAGTCGCCAACGTCCTCGCAGCAGACACAGCTTCAAGGCTGGAAAGCTGCTGTCCATCGCTACGTAAAGCTGTACAATCAAGCCGAAATCGATCGCTATGCGCCGCCGTTCGAAGAAATCATCCGAGATGAGGATCACTTGCACCGGTTTACACAGCGGCTGGACCGTCTGCGTGAGCAGGAGCTGCTTCGCGGCGTTCTTCCTTCGCGCAGCGAGACGAGCGCCGAGCTTATCCGAATCAGCGAGTCCAGCTCGCGGTCGGAAGTGGTGGTGCTTATTGAGCTGCGCATCAAACGAACCATGGATCATAATGGACGCACGTATCAGGAGGAACGCTGTGATCGCGAACGGCTGTGGCTGAGCGCAGAGGAAGACGATTACTTCATCTCCCGAATCGAGCCGATTGTCTCGGAGCGGCGGCCGCGCTACAGCTCGTCCGATGCCATCCTTGCCGCCGAGCTGATGCAGGAGCGGGAAGCTTCTTCCGGCAGTCAGCAGCAATCCATACCCTATATAAATTATGATGTTTTGCCGTTTTTCAAACATACTCGTGCAGGTGTCAGATATAGGAGGGATTTGGCGGCTGCTTATGCGGATCGTTGGTGGAACGAAGCTAATCCCGGGTACGAAAATTTTGAGGTGAATTGCACGAATTACGTGTCCCAATGTCTCTTTGCAGGCAGCGCACCGATGAACTATACTGGTAAAAGGGATTCCGGCTGGTGGTACCGCGGCTTCAGCGGCGGCCGAGAAAATTGGAGCTACAGCTGGGCTGTATCCAATGCACTGAAGACTTTGTTGTCGTCTTCTAACAGCTCGGCGTTGCGAGCGACTGTTGTCGATTCCGCCGATCAGCTTGCCCTTGGCGATGTAATCACGTATGACTGGAGCGGCGATAATCGCTTCCAGCACAGTACGGTTGTCACTGCATTCGATGCAGCGGGCATGCCGCTTGTGAATGCCAACACGGTTGCAAGCCGTCATCGTTATTGGGATTATCAGGATTCCTATGCATGGACGGAGCAGACGAAATACCGTTTTTTTCATATTGCGGATGAGTTTTAGCTGCGCATTAACCCAGGTGAGTATGACAACCCATACGTATGGGAATTTTAACATAACCGGAGGATGAATCATGGGGGAGAAAGTGCGCGTAGGACTTGTTTACGGAGGACGCTCAGGCGAGCACGAGGTCTCTCTACAAACCGCTCTTGCGGTCATGAAAGCTTTTGATTACAGCAAATACGAAATTAAACCTTTCTATATTGGTAAAGACGGCGAGTGGCGCGCAGGGGATACGCTGCTGGCTGCGCCAAGCGGTCTGGAGCAGCTGCGGCTGGCCGGCAGCGATGCGATTATCGGTACCGGAGCGTTAATGCCGGTATTCGGAGGACAATTGTCGGAGCTTCAAGATGCGTCTATTGACATCTCTTCGGTACCCGGAGCTGTGACGATCTCTTCCGTGGGTCAACAGGTGGATGCGGTCGAAGCGGCTGATGATGGTCAAATTGACGTCGTATTCCCGCTGCTGCACGGTACATTCGGTGAAGACGGCACGATTCAAGGCTTATTCGAGATGGCGAACATCCCGTATGTTGGGGCAGGCGTTCTGGCTTCGGCAGTCGGCATGGACAAAATCACGATGAAGAAAGTTTTCGCGCAAGAAGGCTTACCCCAGTGCGTGTTCCGCTACTTCAACCGCACGCAGTGGCAGAAGGATTCGGACGACTTTTATATCATGGAAATTGAAACCGCACTTGGCTATCCTTGCTTCGTGAAACCGGCGAACCTTGGCTCGAGCGTTGGGATCTCCAAAGCGCGCAACCGTGAAGAGCTCATCGCGGCTGTGGATTATGCGCTTCGATTTGACCGTAAAGTCATCGTCGAGGAGTTCGTGGACGCGCGTGAAATCGAAGTAAGCGTGCTTGGCAACGATGAGCCGCGTACTTCTGTTGTCGGCGAAATTACATCTTCGAGCGAGTTCTACGACTATAAGGCGAAATACATCGATGGCAAATCGATGATGCATATTCCGGCCAACATCCCGGCAGAAGTCTCGGATTCCGTTCGAGAAATGGCGCTTCGCGCGTTCCTTGCGATTGACGGCTCCGGTTTGTCGCGTGTCGACTTCTTCATGCGCAAGGAAGATGGCCAGCTGTTCATCAATGAAGTGAATACGATGCCCGGCTTCACGCCGTACAGCATGTATCCACTGATGTGGAAGGAAAGCGGCGTTCCGTATACGGAACTTCTCGATACATTGATCGCGCTTGCGATCGAGCGTCACGCAGAAAAGCAGCTGATCGATTATAGCGGAGGAACGCCGGCTTAAGGGCCGGTTTTCCCCGTTTTTTTGTAGGTTCGAGCGAGCGAGGCCGCGTACCGGGCGGCGGTTCGCGCGGCGGTAATGTTGCATATTGTGCAACATTTTAGCTCGTTTTTAGCTGATAAAGGGTAAATGTTGCATAAAGTGCAACATGTTGCGGACATTTGAGGCTAGAAGTGCATTTCTCAGAAAAAATGTTGCAATTGATGCAACAATTCCTCTCCTAGTTAGCTAAATGCGCAAAAGTGTTGCATATTGTGCAACATTTCCTCCGCGCACGTTCCAACTAGACGGCAAATTGTCGGACATGCTGTGTCCGAGAGGGGATGCGCAGCATTAAGGTTTTTGGCAAAGTTTACATACCTATACTAACGATTACTGGAGGTTTGTTCATGGGATTCCAAACCGAGTTTAACTCTGTATGCAAATTTAAATCCAAGCAAGAGCTGTACGAGCTGCTGGAATACGGCCGCGGCAAAATGGTAAAGAGCGGCTTCCGGGTATACCCTACCGGTCAGAAGGTGATTGCTTACACGCCGGAGAACGAGGCGATTGCAATCGTGAAAATCCGCGTTTCTATTGCAGAAATTAATTTTCAAGGCGAGGAAGTAACCGAAGTGGAAATGGACCTTGTTCGTAAGCTGACGGAGGAAGAAGCGCGCGTGCAGACGGCGCTGGCTTATGAAATGTTCTTCGGGGATCAGGCATGATCGTTCGCTTCGGCTTCGTTGCCATGAGCGTATTACTGGAGAATGCTTCGCCCTCGAGGACGATGACGTATGCGACATTTTCCAAGCTGGATGATCGTGAGGCTGCACTTCGCAGACTGGAGCGGATTGCGGAGGATAATCTCCGCACCACGCTTCGCTTAATGAAGCACTGCGTGGGTCATGACGTGTTTGTTTATCGGATGACCTCCAAGATTATTCCGCTTGCTACCCATGATGCGCTGAAGGATTGGGATCCGTATCCGCCGCTGGAGCAAGCTTTTGCCGAGATTGGGCAGTATGCGAAGGAGAAGGGGATGCGGCTTTCGTTTCATCCTGACCACTTCTGCGTATTCAGTACGCCAAGGCCAGAGGTGCTGGCGAAGTCCAAGGAGGATCTGGAGTACCATGTCCGGATGCTGGAGCATATGGGGCTTGATGAGTCAGCCAAGTGCAACATCCATGTCGGCGGTGCGTATGGGGACAAGCCTGCGTCTGCTGAGCGGTTCGTGCAGCAGTTCGGTCAGTTGGATAACCGAATTCGCAATCGGATCACACTTGAGAATGACGATAAGACGTTCACTTTGCGCGAAACGCTCGGCGCAGCCGAAGCGGTTGGGACGCCGATGGTGCTGGATATCCATCATCATGCGGTTAATGACGGAGGCGAAACGGACAGTACGCTGTACGGCGAGCTATGGCCGCGCATTCTGCGGACATGGACGGGGCCGGACGGACAGCCTTTGGCACTGCCGCCGAAGCTGCATGTATCCAGCCCGAAGAGCGAGCGCGATCCGCGCGGCCATGCCGACAATGTCGACGTAGGTCCGTTGCTGCGGTTTCTGCGGGAAACGGCGGGCTCGGTCGATCAGCTGGACGTCATGATTGAAGCCAAGCAGAAGGATGCGGCATTGCTGCAGCTCATGGCAGATATGCGCCAGCTGGAAGCTGAAGGGGCCGGCATTCGCGTCATCAACGGAGGAAGTATTGAGATAACCTAAGGGACAGGAAAAGCTTGATCTTTTCAGTCCCTTAGGTTATTTTTGGTTAAGGAAGCGCTATCATTTCTGGGGATTCCTAAGGTGCAATCACACCCTGGTCAATCATCATGGGCTCACAAATATTCTCGAGAGGATTGTGAAACGATGAATGGATTATTAGCAGGGAAAAATGTGCTTGTTATGGGTGTGGCGAATGACCGCAGTATTGCCTGGGCGATTGCCCAGTCGCTTGCTGCACAGGGGGCTCGCCTAGCTTTTACATACGAGAATGAGCGCGTAGAGGAACGGGTACGCAAGCTGGCGGAGACGATTCCGGGCTCCTTATTCCTCCAGTGCAATGTCACGGTGGATGAAGAAATCGAGTCGCTTGCGGTTCAGTTGAAAGAATCGTTCGGCGTGCTGCACGGACTTGTTCACAGTATCGCATTTGCGAAGACAGAAGAGCTTGACGGCATGTTCGTCGACACTTCGCGTGCCGGCTTCGCTCTGGCGCACGATATTAGCGCTTACTCGCTTGCAGCTGTTGCGCAGCGCGTCTATCCGCTGATGACAGAAGGCGGCAGCATCATGACGATGACGTACCTCGGTGCCGAGCGTGCGCTTCGCAATTACAATGTCATGGGCGTGGCGAAGGCGGCTTTGGAAGCTTCGGTTCGCTATCTCGCTGCAGATCTGGGACCGCATAATATTCGCGTTAATGCTGTGTCGGCGGGTCCGATCCGGACACTGGCTGCCAAAGGCATCAAGGATTTCAACTCGATCCTGCGCCAAGTGGAAGAGAAATCCCCGCTTCGCAAAACGACCGAAGCTGCGGAAGTCGGCGATACGGCGATGTTCCTGCTCAGTCATCTGTCGCGCGGGATTACAGGCGAGATCATTTATGTGGATAATGGATACAATATTGTCGGAGTATAACGTAGGCTCGTGAGGATATAGGCGATTCTTGAGTGAAGCCGAGCAAGTAGGCTTCTACTCCAGGGTCGTCTTTTTTGTGTGGATTGCGATACAAAATGTATTTCAGGGAGTGATAACTAAGTGTGGGATAGGAGGTAATTATTAACATATTATTCCTGATTTTCGCGCTTTACCGACATAGAAAGTCACGTTTTTCCCATGGAAATGCGGTAAATATGAGGTTTTATAGGGCATTATAAAATATTTTTGCGCAAAACATCGTTCGACAGCCTTTTTTGTGTGAAATTTGTATTATTGTGATAGGAAGAAGGTTTGGACATTGGGTAATTAGACCTACCTTCCTTGCCGTAGTGAATATAAATGACATGCTGGAGGGTCGAACGGTTATGTTATACGCTGCAAAAGATGAAGCTAGAGAAATGGATTGGATCGTCATATTGCTTCAAGCCCAAGTTCAAGGTGAGACCATTGAGAAAGTGAAGCAGTGTATGGAGAAATGCAATAGTAGGATCGATTCTAAGACACAGGCAAATGGCTGATTTGAATAAAACGTCAATGCCTCGTGTTGCCCTTTGGTGGCATTACGAGGTGTTTTTGTTTCTATAGAGGATTGAACATGTTTTTGGCAGAACCGAATACATGAAAGCTATCTGTTTGTCGGGGTTAAGTCAGCAGGATGAATAGAGGGGCGATTATCGGTGAGAAGTCGAGTTTGTGGCTTCTAAGCCGGGGTCGTCTTTTTTTTGTGGGTTTCGATACTAAGAGTTTTCAAACGAATTTTAAACTTAGTGTGGAATCAGAGGGAATAATTAACATTTAATCCCTGTTAGTCGAGTTTTTTCGACATGCTAAGTTTTGTGTACTCGGTGAATAAGTAGTGAAAATGCGGTTTTATAGGAGAAGATAAATTTTTATCGCAAAAAGCACCATTCGACAGCCTTTTTTGTATACAACTTGTATCATGTTGTTAGAAGAAAGTTCTGGAGTTGGGTAATTAGACCTAAGGTTTCTTGTCGTCGTTAAAACAAATGACATGCTGGAGGGTTCAATTGGTTATGTTATATCCTGCAAAAGAGGAAGCCAAAGAAATGGAATGGGTAGAATTATTGCTGCAAGCCAAAGCTCTCGGCGTGACCGTTGAAGAAGTGAAGCAGTTTATTGAACGCTGCAAAAGGTTGAACGATACCCAAAAGCAGGCTAATTAGTTGCTCTCGTTATTTTTCTTCCACTTCTGAAACTCTAGAAACTCTTTGAATTGGCTCTTGCTGATCCCTGAAGCCATGGCTTCTTTAAGGAGCAGTTGCCAGTCTGGGTCTAATTGCTGAGCCAGCTCGGCATTGTCTCCATATAGAATGGCATGGATGGATACGTCGAGCGCAGTAGCTACTTTCTCAAGAAACTGAATGGATGGATTGGATTGTAAGCCGCGTTCTACGCTGCTGATATAGGACTTGGCTACATCGGCTCGTTCGGCGAGCTCCGAGATAGACATTTCTTTACTGATCCGAAGCTGCTGAATTCTCTTTCCAATTTCCTCGAACATGAGCATGCATCCTTTTATGTTTGTAGAGTTAAGATACAAATTCTTACAAATTCCTTTCACGTCTACTGATATCTTAAGGTCAATAGATTGAATTGTAAAGTAATCTGCCATGAAAATGTGAAACCGGTCCTTGGGATCGGTTTTTTGTGTTGTCGGTGAAAGATGTTAAAAGAATCGTTGTTCACTATAAAGAACGTAATATGGAGAAAAAAAGATCCTTAGTGAGTAAAATGAAGGAATTATAGGCTTATGAGAGGATATTGTTCTCAAACAAGAACAATACGGGCTAATTCAACCTTTTCATAATGGAAGATAATAGGATATAGTTGAGACATGAAACGTTCTCAATAAAGAACGAACACAGGACGAGGAGGGAGTCCTTGCTACCGAGATCCGAGAAAACCAAACAAGCACGTAGAGTTCGTCGACAGAGAAGGCTCTTGATTTCACTGAATATCCTCATTGTCAGTTGTTTGTTGTTCGTGATGACATCCAACCGTGTGGGAGTCACTTATGGCCTATTTACATCGACAGCTGAGGTTACCACTCAAATTACATCCTGTCCGGTGTTTCCAAGTGTTATTCAAGAGCTGCTTGATAGTTTCGCAGTTGATATAAACCAAAGCAAAGCTGCTTATGCCAGTCTGGTTCCTTATACTTCTCCACCAGTTGAAGTGCCGGCAGAGGTTGATATTTCCGGGGCAACGGATGAGCAATTGGAAGAACTACAGCAATCATTGAATTCGCAGATTAATACTATTTCATCAGCGCTCCAATCCATTCAAGAACTTGCGGTTGCAAATGAACAGGCTTGGACAAACGTGCAAAGCGAGCTAAGTGATGGTGAGGCTGTCATAGTACAGCTATCCGGATATTTGGAATCGGTTGCTTCTAATTGCTTAACTGTTAAAGCTGAAACGGCGCTTGAACGTTTCCATGAAGCAATAAATCAAAGCGTTATGGATTCTAGCGCTCTCCAAGAACAGGCGTTACATGTTTATGAAGAGCTTCAAGCTATAAGAACTGGGGAGGTACCGGCACTGTCATACGCAGACAATGCTTGGATAGATCCTCACAATTCGGAATTTGTTGATATGTATAACACACTACAAACAGAATATAGCAATGGTGCATCGGCCTATATGGAGCTTAAAACAAAATTGGTTGCGCAGCTTAATCAGATTGATGATGAAATTGTTGCCAGGAATTTGGCTGAAGAGATCAGTAAATTGGCAGATCCGGTTACGGAGAAGTCAGAAGATAAAACTGGTGAACAGGTGGATCCGAATTCAGACCAAGTTCAAGTTCCAGATCAAGGGCAGGATCAAGTTCCAAAACAGGACCAGGATCAAGATCAAATGCAGCAAGATAGTCCAGACGATATGAATCCAATAGATTCTCCGGAAGATCAGAGTCAGTCGAAAAAATCTGTATCAGAGCCTCAAAATTCAGATGAATCAGGTGGTGGATCAGAATGAAGTTAAGACGTTTTATCAGCAATACCTTTACGACAGTGCTCCTTATTTTATTCCTTGTTGTGGCCACATCGGTTGTTATTTCCAAGGCTTCAGGCGGTGAGCCGACATTTTACGGTTATGAAATCAAGATTGTATTATCCGGCTCCATGGAGCCAGGTATTCATACAGGTTCCATTATTGCCATTAAGCCCGGTGGTGATATGAATCGATTTGTGAAAGGCGATGTCATCACGTTCAAGGATAAGGAAGATCATGTCGTAACGCATAGAATCGCATCTGTTGTGGATAATGCAGGGCAGAAGCTGTATACAACCAAGGGCGATAATAACAGTATTGCAGATTCGATACCTGTTCCATCCTCAAAGATCGAAGGTGAGTATAGTGGTTTTACCGTACCGTACATCGGATATGGAATGAGTTTCGCGAATTCGAAAATGGGTAGCTTGCTCCTAATGGTTGTACCCGGCGCACTTCTCCTGCTTTATTCAATCCTGGTTTCTTGGAAAGCGATCTCCGAGTTGGAGAAGAAAAAATCAGAACAAGCCAGATCTAATCCAGAAACAAGTAGTTAATGGTGGTTGTTCTCCTTACGCAAAGTAAGGATGCAATAATATTAATCACCTCGAAAGAGGATACCTGGGGAGGAAATAAGAATGAGTATTAAAGTTAAATTGGGATTGGGATTGGCAACAGCAGCACTTGGATTGTCTTTAATTGGTGGAGGAACGTTTGCTTACTTTAGCGATGCAGTGCGGGCCAATACAGTACTCAATTCGGGAACAGTTGATTTAAAACTACTCTCGAGCGGAAATCCAGTAGATTTTGAAGAAATCTCGTTTAATAATATTGCTCCTGGTGACACTATGAAAAGAACAATTACTTTGAAGAACGCAGGCAGCATAGATTTATCCCAAGTACTAGCGACTACAATTGTCGATAACCCAGCACTTGCTAGTCAAATAGAATTATATGACATAACTACCAATGAAAACAGTCCGGTACTTGTTGGAACTTTGGCTGATCTTGCCTACGTCAACCAAGACGTAACTGCTTTGATGAGCAGCATTAAGACAGCTGGCGGGACACAAATTATTAAACTAATGTATAAATTTAAAAATGAAGGCGATCAAAATATTTACCAAGGTCAATCGCTTAAATACAAAATTACCTTTAATGTGCTACAAAGAGCAGGGCAGATCATTAATCCTTCCTAAAAGAGTAGTATGTTGAATTCCCCTTTATTAAAAACGGGCACCTGTGAGTTTCGCAGGCGTCCGTTTTTTAAATTAGGCGTATACAGAATATGGTTTTCCGCATGCCCTAATGACGAACGACAGAGAGTTCTGATTAGAGAACTAGAACTCTCCTTTATCCAAGGAAAATGACAAAAGAAGAGGAGGTGGGTAGTGATGGAGTTTTGGAAAAGACTTCGAGCACTATTTGTTCTAGGATATGTATTAATTTTCTTAGTAAGCGTGTTCTGGAGTGCAGGGCAAGTCAACGCAGAGACATTAAAACTAAAAATAGATACGAATCAGGTAAGCTTTTTAAGTATGACTAATTTAAAGCCTGGAGATCAAATTACATCGAAACTAAAAATAAAAAATGCTGGGGATGAAGAATTTTCGTACCTCATAAATTCAATCTTTGTATCCGGTGACAGAAATTTTTACGATCTTCTTGAAATAAAAATAAGTGAAGATGAAAATGTGGTATACAACGGGAAATTGAGCCAGCTTATAAACCAAATCAAAATCGGTAAGCTAGCAATCAACGCCGAAGACACTATGGATTTTAGTGTAATATTTCCACCAGAAGCCGGGAATGAGTTTCAGGGGAAGCAAGTCACAATAGCATTTGATTTCACTGCTTTAGAGGATGAACCAACAACGTCTCAAGGCCCGAATACACCGACGACTCCAGGTCCGAAAGCAGAATCGGAACCGATGCAAACATCTTCAGACATAATACTTGATGATCCTCAAACTAATGCACAACAAGGAAACTCGCCGAATACTGAACAGATTCCAGAATCGGATTCATTACCGCCCCCCGGTACTTCTGGGGCACTGATAACTACCAAAGATGAGCAACAATTGCCAAGCATGAGGTTACCACTTCAAGGGTTACTACCAAGCACAGCAAATAATTGGTACAACCTAGCTATCGCAAGCTCGTTATTGATCCTTGTCTCTGCAACTCTATTGAAGAAACTGAAATCGAAGCCGGAAGTGAAGTAGCTCGGATGGTGAAAAGAAAGCTAACGATAACTGTCGCGAGGGCCATTCTCCTGTTATCCATTAGCGTACTTCTGTATGCGGTCTATCATATATTTGCTGCTCCTATTCAAGAGAATCTGGCACTAGAAGAGTGGAATCAACTAAAATTGAAAATCACCCAGCCTTCTAAGTCAGCAGAACTTGTCATTCCGACCGGATTTGTTGATTCAGAACAATATGCCAGCTCATCTATTCCACAAACTGATGCAAGTTCGCTGAATCGTACGCCATCCGGAACGTCAGGAGATATTTTAGGTGAGCTATATTTCCCAAAGTTTAAAAAGAGATTTGCCATAATTGAGGGCACGGGTTCCATCCAACTCGCTAGAGGAGTTGGACATCTCATTGGCAGCAGCAGCCTCGGATCGGTAGGGAATAGTGTGCTGGCGGGACACCGAGATACGGTTTTTCGTAGATTAGGTCGCTTAAAATTTGGAGATAAAATTGAGGTCACAACAATAGATGGGACATTCATTTATGAAATGGCCAGTAGCCGAGTTGTAGATGAGAATGAACGAAATGCAATAGTACAGTCACAAGACCGTATCCTCACGCTGATAACCTGCTATCCTTTCCAATTTATAGGTCCTGCTCCACAGAGGTATATCCTCACAGCGAAGCTGATAGAAATGGTACAATAATTTAAAGTCCAATAAAAACCCCTTACTGCTAATATTTGCAGTACGAGGTTTTTTGCAATGGCTCTGCTGGCATTTAGGATACCAATTGGAGTAAAATAGGTAAGATGTATAGTGTTGTATCCGAGCGAAACTTTGCCAAGCGTAAAACGTATTGTACATAAACATTTATGAACTCATAGGAAAGTAGCGTGGTTTAACCATGAGTGAACAGGTTATCGGAGGGAAGAGCTTTACCGCTGTTGCGATTAATTGTGCAGCGAAAGCCGGAGAATGGATAAAGACGAAGCTTGGTAACCATACAAGCCTTTCGCTTAAATATTCCGCGCAAGACTTAGTCACGGAAGTGGACAAAGGCGCGGAGGCAATGATTCGCAATCTAATTATGACGCATTTCCCTCAGCATTCTTTTCTGGGTGAGGAAGGCGTACAGCCGGGACCGGAAGCATCGACCAAGGCACTGCAAAGTGTTAGAGATGCTGAGTATCTATGGATCGTAGATCCACTGGACGGGACGACGAACTTCGTACATAGCTTCCCGTTCTTCTCGGTATCGATTGCGCTTGCGCATAAGGGAGAAATTATCGTCGGCGTGGTGTATGATCCGATACGAGACGAATTGTTCGTAGCCGAGAAGGGCAAAGGCGCTTATGTGCGCGGTCGCCGTATGGGTGTTTCTGCGGAGGACACACTGCGTGAGAGCTTAATCGCGACAGGCTTCCCGGCGGATCAAGAGTATGCGCTTCCACTCAATATGAAGGGGCTTCAAGCGCTGGTACCGCAAGTTCGTAATATTCGTTCCGGCGGATCGGCTGCGCTGCATATGGCTTATGTTGCATCCGGACGGCTTAGCGGCTTCTGGGAATACGGTCTGAATTCATGGGATCTAGCGGCAGGCACGCTGCTGATTACAGAATCCGGCGGACGGGTAACCGATGTAAAAGGCAGTCCATATGATTTAGGCGTACGCCATGTGGCCGCTTCGAACGGACATATTCATGACGAGTTTGTGCAAGCGCTCCAGCAAGCGGAATCAGGCATCTAAGTGAAGAGAACGTCTCTGCAACCGTCAAGTATGACGGGAGAAGAGGCGTTCTTTTGCATATGATAGCGTAAGAAGCTTTCATGAGGGGAGGCGGGCAGGATGTTTATCGAGCTCGATGTGCACGGAGACGTGCCGCTTCAGGAGCAAATTGCGCATCAAATCATAGCGGGCATTGCCTCCGGAGCACTGAAGCCTGGCAAAACCTTGCCTTCGGCAAGGCGGCTTGCTTCGGATCTGAGGATAAAATCAACGATTGTTCATAAAGCCTATCATACGCTGTTATCGGAAGGGTTTCTGCAAGAGCGTTATGATGGCAAATTAGGCGTACTCATCCCTGCACTTGGCGAAATGCCGCGCGTAACGGACGGCTACAAGGATCGGCTTTCGAAGCAGCTGCGCGCATTGGCGGCGGAAGGTCGGGCCAGAGGGATGACAGAAGCTGAATTCAGCAAAGCTTGCCTGAACATTTATCGAAGTGATTTGACGAGGATGGGAGATTCACTGGAATGAAGACGAATCACAAACAGTCGGTTGCGCCCGGCTGGTATTTGCTGCAACTGGCACTAATTGCGGTATCGGCCATATCCGCAGTATTGCTGTGGGATCAGATTCCCAATAAGCTCGCTGTGCACTACAATATTACTTTTCAACCCGATCGCTACGCTGCGAAGGGTTTCGGTCCGGTGTTCATGTTTAACATCGTGCAGCTGTTTCTACTCGCCATCATGATGGGGGCTGACTACGTTGTTAAGCATGCCACGCAGCAAGCAGGGACAGGGATGACGAATGAGAAAAGCTTTCACTTTCGGTATGCGAACAGCGTTTTTCTATATGGGTTATCGCTCTTGCTCGTCTTGTATTTCAGTTATGTACAAGCAACTACATTGTACGGCTGGTCGAGGCCGCTTCTTCTCATTGGCACCATAGCTTTGTTTGTACTCATTATTGGCGGCTTGGCTTTTCTGATCATGTATATCCGGAGGTTGCGACTAACGCAGCACGTGGAAGGTGATCTGGGTGAAGAGGGGCGCTGGATGGCAGGCGGTATTTATTATAATCCA
The DNA here is from genome assembly GCF_056269135.1 of Paenibacillus sp. J22FR21. Taxonomy (NCBI): domain Bacteria; kingdom Bacillati; phylum Bacillota; class Bacilli; order Caryophanales; family Paenibacillaceae; genus Paenibacillus; species Paenibacillus sp. J22FR21. Next base: position 142,524 of record NZ_JBWDNJ010000005.1, on the reverse strand, counting down.
CAGGATCCGTCCATATTTGTGCCTAAGAAATATGGCGTTGGTTGGACATTGAATTTCGGGAGGCCGATGGGGTGGCTGGTGATCGCGACGTTGTTCGCGATTCCGTTTCTCATAGCCGGCGTGATTGCGCTGATGGAGTAGTGGGGTCATGGCTGCCCCGCGCCAGCAACTGAAAGCCAACCTTCGCTATTCTAACGAACCGTGGAGGCCTTATTTGAGAGAAAAAGGTTCCACGAACCACAGGGGCCTTATTGAGTCAATATTCGCTGAAATACTCGAGTGTTGGCCGAATAGCGCCTGTGGGGTTCGTTAGAATTTCAAAACACTGCTCATTGACCAAATAAGGCCCGTACGGTTCGTTAGAATTTGCGGGTAACTAAATCACCACTACTACAAAAATAAGGCTGAACAGGAGTCCCACTCCTATTCAGCCTTATTCATTTACTTCGCCATCGCGGCAAAAGCATGCTCAGCCGCAGCGATCGTCGCTGCAATATCTTCGCTCGTATGGGCGGTAGTCAGGAACCACGCTTCATACTTGGACGGTGCGAGGCAGATGCCTTGATCGAGCATGAGGCGGAAGAATTCAGCGAACTTCTCGCCGTCCGTATCCTGCGCTTCATCGTAATTCGTAACGGGATGATCGCAAAAATGAGCGGAGAACGAGCCGCGAATACGGTTTATCGTAAGCGCGATGCCATGCTTCTCGGCCGACACTTGCAGCGCAGCGGCAAGCTCAGCTGCCTGCGCATCCATGCGCTCATAGGCGCCGGGCTGCTGCAGTACTTCCAAGCAGGCGATCCCGGCGGAGATGGACGCGGGATTGCCGGCCATCGTACCCGCCTGATAAGCAGGTCCAAGCGGAGCGACCTGCTCCATTACATGCTTGCGGCCGCCGTAGGCGCCGATCGGCAGGCCGCCGCCGATGATTTTGCCAAGCGCCGTGAGGTCAGGCTCAATAGCTGCATGATCAGGGAATGCGCTGTAGGTTTGCGCACTGCCGTAGTGGAAGCGGAAGGCGCTGATGACTTCGTCATAGATGACAAGCGCACCGGCATCACGGGTCATCTGGCACAACCCCTCAAGGAAACCCGGCTTCGGCATCACCATGCCGAAGTTGCCGACAATCGGCTCGACCATAACGGCTGCGACCTCATTACCGAAAGTATCCAGCGCGACGCGTAGTCCGTCAAGATCATTGAACGGCACCGTGATGACTTCGCTGGCAATGCTTGTCGGTACACCGGCGCTGTCTGGAATACCGAGCGTCGAAGGACCGGAGCCCGCTGCTACGAGCACCAGGTCAGAATGGCCATGATAGCAGCCGGCGAATTTGATGATTTTGCTCCGTTTGGTGTAAGCACGTGCGACGCGGATGGTCGTCATAACGGCCTCTGTACCGGAGTTGACGAATCTCACTTTATCCATGGAAGGGATGGCATCCTTCAGCATGCGAGCCAGTCGGATCTCCAGCTCTGTCGGCGTTCCGTAGAGCGTGCCGTTAGTGGCCGCAGTAGTGATTGCCTCCGTGATATGCGGATGTGCATGACCGGTAATAATCGGACCGTAGGCACACAAATAATCGATATAACGATTGTCGTCGACATCCCAGAAATGCGCGCCTTGCGCGCGTTTCATGAAGACAGGCGCACCGCCGCCTACCGCTTTAAACGAGCGGGATGGACTGTTGACGCCGCCGACAATATGCTCAAGCGCTTCGGCATAAAGCTGTTCCGAGCGCGGTCGTTGAATGGACATGGTGAAACCTCCTAAATGGTTTACGAGTACGTGAACGATATCTGATAAGGATACTGCTTGTACCACCTACACAATATCTTATTGTAACCCCAGAATCTGCAGTAGTACAACCAAAGAGAAGGTGAACAGACCGCCACCGGTCCATTCACCCTCCCTGCATAAAGCATTATTTGCTTCCGTTTGCCGTATTTCCGTTCGAGCTGCCGTTTGTTCCATTGCTTTCGGTCGCGTTACCGCTGCCCGCAACTGCCGGCGGAGTTGCCGCTGTATCCTTCGTCAGCTCGTCTTGTACGAACTGAAGCAGCTCGCTATCATCACGTACGGACAGCACGGACGCGCCGCCGACTTTCTTGTCGCCGATGAGCTCCATAGGAGGCACTTGGGCTTGACCCGCAATGTGAGTTTGAACGCCAAGCTGTGCGAGCTTGATCATGTCGGAAACTTCAATGTTGGATTCTACATAAGGCTGAATGCTGTCCACGATCTTCTTCATCTTGAGCAGGTTCCAACCGTTCTTCATCTTATCCGCAACCGCGTTCAGCAGCTTGCGTTGACGTTCTGTACGAGTGAAATCACTCATGGCATCGTGACGGAAACGAACATATTGCAACGCTGTCGTACCATCCAGATCCTGAATGCCTTTCTTCAGATGAATGTCATACCGGTTGCCGTCGGCATTATCGACGTAGTTCATATTCTTCTCAACCTCGAAGTTCTGAATGCCGCCGATCGCATCGATCAGAGATTTGAATCCTTCGAAGTCCGTATACACATAATATTGAATATCCAGACCAAGCAAGCCGCCGATGGTCTTCATAGCTAAGTTAGGACCGCCAAGCGCCAGTGCCGTATTAATCCGGCCATCTTCATGACCTTCAATGTCCACATACGTATCACGCAGCACGGAGAACAGATGCGCTTTCTTCGTCACCGGATCGACCGAAACGACCATCATGGAGTCGGAACGTGCAGTTTCGCTTTTTTTCAAGCCGCGGTTGTCGCCGCCCATAATGAGAATGTTGACGCGTTCAGTGCCTTCCCATTCGGGAGGCTTCTCCTCGGCAACCTCTTCAAATTGACCGAAGCGGGACTCTTCCTTAGGCTTGCTGAAGCCATCGAGTCCGTTGTAGACGCCGACACCTTGATAAACGAAATATCCGACCACCAAAGCTACTGCGACCAGTCCGCCAAACAGTGCCCATTTCCAGGGCTTCTTCTTCTTATTTTTCTGGGAGCGTGACATTAAAGATCTGTTCCTCCTTGTAATAGGTCCGTGTACGGATGGAGAATCCGAGGCCGACGCGGAGCAGGGGTAATGAGTCCTAGTGAATAGCTATAATTTAGGGTTGATTGTCCGGTGCCGATAAATTCACTATAGCATTACATATCATAAAATTATAAAATGGTTTGTCGTAGAGAAGCAAGTTTTATCTGATAGAATCGAAAAAGCCAGATATTTCCCAGGAAATGTCGAAGGTGAAGAAGAGAGGAGCTTAGCATCCTATGCTGGCAATAGATGTAAGGGATTTGCGAAAACAGTTCCAGGTTCAGAAGAACCGTGAAGGGCTCGGCGGTGCGCTGAAGGATCTGTTTAAACGGGAGTACAACGATATAACGGCTGTCAAAGACATCACCTTTCAAATTCCCCAAGGGGAGATTTGCGGTTACATAGGTGAGAACGGGGCGGGCAAATCAACGACGATCAAGATGCTGACAGGCATTCTTGTGCCGACATCCGGCCATCTGCAAGTAAACGGCTACGTTCCATACAAGGAACGGGAGAAGTTTGTGCGAGAAATCGGCGTTGTTTTCGGTCAGCGCAGTCAGCTCTGGTGGGATATCGGCGTCATCGAGTCGTTCCAGCTGCTTCGCAAAGTGTACCGTGTACCGGAAGCGGAATTCCGCGCGCGGCTTGATGAACTCGTGGAGCGGCTGCACCTTGGCGAACTGCTGAACCGACCTGTACGGAAGCTGAGCCTCGGTCAACGAATGCGCTGTGAGCTTGTTGCTTCGCTGCTGCACAACCCATCCATTGTGTTCCTCGATGAGCCTACGATCGGACTGGATATTGTCGTGAAAACGGAAATTCGGGAGTTTCTCAAAAAAATCAACCGCGAGCACGGCACGACCATTCTGCTTACCACTCACGACCTGCAAGATATTGAAGCCTTGTGCTCACGCGTTATTATGCTTGACGATGGCCGGATTATTTATGACGGCAGCTTGGATGAGCTGAAGTCGAGATGGAGCAAAGGGCGCGAGCTGCAATTCCAATTCGGCGAGCTGCCGCCGCATGATGTGCTGAAGCAGCTGACGGAAGGTTTGGAAGGCGTACACTGGACGATCGACAACGAGCTGACAGCAACCATGTGGCTGCCGCATGAAGTCAATGTGTCGGATGCCCTTTCCCGCGTAGTTGGCAGTAGGGCGGATATCCGCGATATTAAGATCACGGAAACGAACACGGACGATATCGTTCGTGAGATTTATCAATCCGGCTCCGCTTCCACGGAAGCGACGGAGAAGCTGAGCCAAAGCTCGGTAACGGCTGAAGCCGTCAACGAGGCTGGCAAAGTGCCGGTTGCTGCTGCCTCGGATAGGGAGAAGGAGCCGCAATCATGAACAGCGCCTATCTAGATCTCATCCGAATTCGGTTTCTCATGATGCTGGCCTATCGCGTTAATTACTACAGCGGTATCGTCATCTACACCATCAATATTGGCGCTTACTATTTCTTGTGGGAAGCGATCTTCGGTGAACAGAAGGTGCTAGCCGGCTTCACGCTGGCCCAAATGACAACCTACGTAGCGGTTTCCTGGATGGCAAGGGCTTTCTACTTCAATAACCTTGATCGTGAAATCGCAAACGAAATCCGTGACGGCAGCGTGGCGGTTCAATTCATCCGACCCTATAACTATTTGTTCGTGAAGCTGATGCAGGGCTTTGGTGAAGGGCTGTTCCGCTTATTGCTGTTCATGGGGCCGGGACTTGCGATTGTTTGTCTCATCTTCCCCGTGAAGCTGCCGACGGATCCCGGTGTATGGGGCATCTATGTGGTCATGCTGCTGTTCAGTTTCTTAATCAATACCCAAATCAATATGCTCGTGGGTTTGTTTGCCTTCTTCGTTGAGAATAACGAGGGGATGCTGCGGATGAAGCGCGTAGTCGTTGACTTGTTCTCCGGCGTTATCGTGCCGATTTCCTTCTTCCCGGGGTGGCTTGCAGTCACGATGAAATGGCTGCCTTTCCAAGCGATCACCTACCTGCCAAGCTCCGTCTTCACCGGCCGTACGGCAGGCGATGATGTGCTGCGAGTATTCGGAATTCAATTGATCTGGTTCGTTGTCTTGATCATTCCCATCGCATGGGTGTGGCGTCAGGCGCGGTCCCGATTGTTCGTGCAGGGAGGTTGAGGACATGTTTTATTGGTCGCTCGCAGTGGAATATATCAAGAACTATGCCAAAACAAAGCTAACCTACCGGATGGACTTCTGGATCGAGCTCTTATCTGACCTGTTGTTCCAAGGTGTCAATTTGATCTTTATCCTGATTGTGTTTCAACATACGCCTTCGCTTGGAGGCTGGTCGGAGGCGGAAGTGATTTTCGTCTATGGTTATTTCATGGTGCCTGCCGGCATCTTCGGTGCCGTCTTCAACATCTGGAACTTCAGCGAACGGTATATTGTCAAAGGGGAAATGGACCGTATACTGACGCGGCCAGCCTATAATCTGTATCAGGTGCTGCTCGAGAATCTCGATCCGGCGTCCTTGTTCGGTTCGCTTGTCGGCCTTATAATTATGGTGCTTGGCTGGGGAGATTTGGGGCTCGCGTTTTCGTTTACCGATATTCTCATGCTTGCTGTGTTTACAATCGGGTCGGTGATGATCTACGCAGGAATATTCACATCGCTGACGGCCATCTCATTCTATTCGGATGCGCCAACGGGTATACTGCCGCTGATGTACAACATTTCGAACTATGGCCGTTATCCGGTTAACATTTATAACAAAATCATTCGATTCCTGCTGACGTGGCTGCTGCCTTTTGCATTCGTCGGCGTCATCCCGGCTTCTTATTTCCTAGAGAAGGATCATGAAGGATTATCGTCGCTTGCGCTCCTTACGCCGGTTGTGGGAATTGTCGCATTCGCGATTGGCCTGACGATCTGGAATCATGGCGTGAAGCGCTACCGGGGTGCGGGATCTTAAGTAGTGGGGGAGAAGGTTCGATGGCCAGAGCGATTAAAGCAAAAGCATTTGTAGGGAAAAAAGCACCCGACTTTACGCTGCCTGCCTTAGGCGGCCGTGAGGTCAGCTTAAGTCAATTTGCGGGCAAGAAGGTTGTCTTGTTCTTCTATCCGAAGGATTTGACGCCGGCTTGTACGCAGGAGTCATGCGATTATCGGGATTCGTATGCAGCCTTCGGCGATAGTAATACGGTTGTGCTTGGAATCAGCATCGACGATGTGGCGACACATGAACGGTTTGCGGAGAAATACGAGCTGCCATACGAGCTGCTGGCTGACCCGGAGCATCGCGTGTGCGAGCTGTATGGCGTGTGGCAGATGAAGAAGCTGTACGGCAGAGAGTATATGGGACTCGTTCGCTCGACCTTCCTCGTCAATGAGAAAGGCAAGCTTGTGCGGGAATGGCGCAATTTGCGCGTGAAGGGGCATGTGCAAGAGGTGCTCGAAGCCGCGCAGGCGCTGTAGGTAGAGGTAGGGTTGTCAGGAGGGGGTTGTCCGGAAGCCGATTGGCTTGCTGGACAACCCCTTGTTGTATGTCGGGATGTTGGCACATAGCCACTAGTCGGAGCTGACGAACCGAATGGTTCGTTAGCTTTTCGAAGGGGAGAAATCCGGCCCAATAAGGCCCGTACGGTTCGTTAGCATATCGGTAGGGATGAATCTGACTAAGGCTGCTACGGTTCGGCACGTAATATCGTGTAAATGCATCGCCTGGTTGAGTTTTTACTGGTTTATCTGATCTTTGCAAATATACACGTGTCCCGCCACTCGCTGCCATCGGCGGAGAGGTCCTCGTTGCGAATAATCCCTTCCAGCTCAAAGCCGAGGCGCTGCGGAATCAGCATGCTCCTGGTGTTGAGCGTATCACAGCGTATCTCCAATCGACGGGCTTGCAGCTGCTCGAAGGCAAAGCTGCAGATCCCCTCAACAGCTTCGATCATATAACCCTGCCCGCTGTAGCGACTATCGATCCAATAACCGATTTCGAACTTGCGCACATCCCAGTCCAAGCCATGCAAGCTAGCCGATGCGATGAACGTTCCACAATCTCGTAGGAACACATGCAGGCGAAGATTTTCCCGCTGCAAAAACTTCACATGAGCCTCGCGAATTCCTCGTTCAGCGTCATACTCCGAATGCTCCTCTTGTGCCCATTTCATCCATGGCTTTAGCTCGTTAATCGAGGCATTCACAGCTTCCAGAACGGCCTTGCCGTCTCCGGGCAAAGGCATGCGAATGAACAAGCGCGCCGTAGTAAATTCATTGGGGAAATCAATCATTATGGGATCCATGGCAAACCCTCCATTACATCATCTTACGGGAAGCGTCACGTCTGTAAAAATTATCCTACAGCCTGCCCTGATTCATGTAAATAGAAACGTGTCTGAGAGGAAGGTGTAAAGAGAGCGCAGTCTGGCGAAACTATCAACTAGAGGAATTCATAGGTTGAAAGAGTAGGAGATGAAGCTCAAATGATACCCAAACAAATGTCGGAGCAGTCTTATGGCAGCAGAGTGGCGGAGCATGAGGGTAAAATCCAGCAGGATGCATGGCCGGAGGCAGCGCAGCAATCGCTGCAGCTCATGATGGCTAGAGTGAATAGCGTGCTGCTTGGCAAGAAAGAAGTTGTCACGCAGGTGTTCAGCGCATTGCTTGCAGGTGGGCATGTGCTGCTTGAGGATGTACCGGGAGTCGGCAAAACACTGCTCGTACGGGCCATCGCACGCGTAATGGGAGGCGAGTTCCGCCGCATTCAGTTTACTTCAGATATGCAGCCTGCCGATGTGGTAGGCGGGATGATTTGGGATGGCAAACGAGGCGAGCTCGTATTCCGGCAGGGGCCGCTGATGGCCAATGTCGTGCTTGCGGACGAAATTAACCGGACGCCCCCGCGTACGCAGTCCGCGCTGCTTGAAGCGATGGAAGAGCGGAGCGTGTCGGCAGATGGGGAGACGAGACTGCTGCCGCAGCCTTTTATGCTGCTCGCGACGCAAAATCCGCTGCGTGACGACGGCACGTATCCGCTGCCTGAAGCGCAGCTTGACCGGTTTATGATGCGGCTGTCGATCGGCTACCCGGCAGCGGAGGATGAGATTGCAATGCTGGAGGGAAAAACAGCGCAGCGCCTGCATCCGGAATCACTGCGTCCGGTCATCATACCGGAGGAATGGCTGCGGATGCAGCGGGATGCACTGTCCGTCCATGTGCATCCGGCGCTGATGGCTTATGCGGTTCACATTGTCAATGCGACCCGGACCTCGCAGGATCTGCTGCTTGGCGCAAGTCCGCGGGCAACGCTGGACTGGGTGCGAGCAGCTCAGGCAACCGCGTATATCGGAGGGCGGCGTTTTGTGGTGCCGGATGATTTGAAGCAAACGGCGGAGCATGTGCTGGCGCATCGACTGCTCGTGCGCGACGAAGCGCTGGTGCGCGGGAAAACAGCCGCCGCAGTGCTTGGGGCTATTATGTCTGCGCAGCCGATTCCGATTCCGTCCGGCGATGGCGGTCGTCGGCGATGAAACGGGCAGAGCAATCGGGGCCGGGGGAGACAGGGCAAGGGAGCGGGCTTGCGGGGCAAGGGCAAAGTTCGAAGGGACGAGGAGAGGCAGGATTGGCGGGGCAGGGGCAAAGAGAGGCGGGGCTTGCGAAGGCGGCGCCTGAAGTGTGGGGCGAAGGGTCGAGGCTGCGCAGTCGCTTTGTGGCGCGCGCAGTGTTGATTCTGCTGCTTGGTGCCAGCATGGCGGCGCTGCATGCGCGAGGGGGCGCAGTGGAGTGGCTGCTTGCTACGGTTACGGCGGCGGTGGCGTTTTGCTGCATTATTTTGCCGTATATGGCGGTAGGGAAAATTACTGTTGAGCGGTCGATAGCGGAAGCCGAAAGGCTGGTTGACGGCGGAGAAATGCAGGTCAAGCTAACGCTTCGGCTTAGCAGACCCGTGCCTTTCATGTGGCTGGGAATCAGCGAAGCCATCGTTCCTGCTACCGCGCAGTCCGGGAAGAGTCTGAAGGTGCAGGGTGCTTTTCTGCCTGGTTTTAAGCGTGTATTCCATATTCATTATTCGGTTCGCGGCTTGCGGCGTGGTGAGTCCAACTATAGCCCGCTGCAAGTATCTGCTGGGGATATGCTGGGCTTGACCGTTCGTAAATTTGAAGTGGCCTGTCCAGGCAGTCTGCTTGTTCATGCGATGGCGCCGGCTGGGGAAGCTTTTGCGGATTTGCCGGGTTTCCGGCCAAGTGCCAAGAGCAGTGAACGTCAGCCTATCGCGTCGCTCGGCGGCCAGATGATAACGGCGGCTGCGCGTGCAAGCCGAGGCGGAGCGGGTCCGGACGTGCGAAGCTATATCCCCGGCGATTCGCCTAGGCGAGTAGATTGGCGCGCGATGGCCAGGGGGCTTGGGATGCAGACGCGAATCAGCAATGCGGAAGAGGCGGGCCAGCTCATCGTGCTGCTGGATACGTCGAAAGCCGCCTATGGCGGTGACACGAGGCTCTTCGATGCCCATGTCGGGCGTGCTGTCCTTGTGATGAGGCAGGCGGTGAGGGAAGGCAAAAGCGTTGTTTTGCTAACCACGGAGGAACTAGAGCTTGTCGTGCGCGCGGGAGAGAGAAGTGCTCAGTTAGCTGCGGAGGAGAAGCTTGCTCGCTTACAGTGGGAAACTTCCCCTCGGAAGCCGCTGTCGCAGTGTCTCTCTGATGTAGTGGCGGGAATGCCACGCGGCTCGGCGCTGATTTGTCTGACTGCGGGTACGAAAGGTGCCGGTGCTGTAGCGAGGGAATCAAGCGCCTCGGAAAATGTGTTCTACGGCGCTAAACTCGCAGGTGTGCGAGGCGTGAAGCTGGTACTGCTGTTATCTTTTGCAGAGACCGAGGCGGCTCCGGCGGAAGTGAACTGGCGAGCACGGCTTCAAGGCACGGACTGCAGCGTGAAGGCTTTGCCTGTACCGCTGTCCTACCGGAAACAAGTGCCGGTAATGGCGGAATTGAGTATGACTGCGAACGGGGAAGGAGGCGTCATGGATGTCAGCACAGCAAGCAGCTAACAGCGGCGGCAGTGGTGCGCAGCTATCGAAGCGGCAGCGAGAGCGGACGGGGCTGGATTTTTTTCAAATGGGATCGCGCCGGCTCGTAACGAGCTTGCTGCTGTTTGGGCTGATCGTGGAATGGCTTCTCCCGCTTGCACAGCTGAAGGAATATACGGAACTGTATCAGGTGGAGCCGCTGCTCGCGACTGTCGGTTTGTTTCTCGTTGTCGGCCTGTTTGTCCCTCCGACATGGTTATCCATTGTGCTCAATAGCGTGATTACGATTGGGACGGTCCTTATTCTCTTTCAGGGGCAGTATCCTTCGGTGCAGGATGCGCTGGTGGGGTTGGTGCATGCGTTTACGCATGATCTGAGCCAATTGCTTCATGGAAAAATAGTGCTGAGCGGAGAAATGCGAACGATGCTGCTTGTCAGCGGACTTGGGATGATGGCGCTGGCACTGCAGTCCTTAGTGTGGCTTAGGCAGTGGGGGCTGGGGCTTACCGCGCTGACGGTCGTGTATTTGCTGATGCTTTATGGGTTCCTTGGTCTGCAGGTGTTTCCGAATCTGATGCGTGCGCTGGCGGAAGGGCTGCTGCTCGGTGCGCTGGTCACGGTGCCTCGTATGGAGAGATTAATCGGATTCAATCTGTTCGTCCGCACGAGGGATGATGGTAACAAGCAGATGGCAGGCTGGTCGCTCCCTTGGTGGAACGGGTCGGCGTGGATGGTCGTTCTCATACTGGCAATAGGCATTGGAGCTGTATGGAGCTTAGCCAGACAAACGCCGAACGAGCCGGCCCCATGGGCTGCGGAAGCTGTAGATTGGGGACAGCAGAAGCTGCTTGAGCATCAGAATGGAGGAGCGGGGCGTCACGATCAAGTTACTACTGCGGAGGAAGCGATGGCTGCTGCGGGATTCGGTGACTCGGGCATGACCGGCTATGGGATCGACGATCAGGTGCTGGGGAGTTCGTTAACGCAAAACCATGCGGTCTTATTCACCGTTGCTTCGAAAGAAGCGACCTACTTGCGCGCCGAAAGCAAATCCGACTATACCGGCAAAGGCTGGGTGCAAAATGTTCATGATTGGCTCACGCTGAATGTATCCACCTACGAAGCGGAGGAAGACGCGCGTCTGTTGGTGCAAACGATAACGGCCGTGCATCCGACAGCCGGCTGGCCGCTGCTGGCAGGCGGTGCGGAGGCGAGGATTACCGCTATCCGGATGCTGGACGGCGAAACGGCCGGTTATAGGCGCGATTCGGCGACAGGAGCGCTCTATCCGATTGACGAAAACGATCGGGTGGTCAGCTATACGGTGGCCGCGGAGCTGCCGGAGCTGGCACTGGATGAGCTGAGGAAGCTGTCGGCGAACGTGGAGCCGGTGGTTGGTGGAGTTGGGGATGGGACGGAAGCAGAGTCGGAGACAGGTACAGGGACAGGGACAGGGGCAGGGACGGAGACAGGTACGGGGACAATGACGAGTTCGAGTGTTGCATCGGCGGGCGGGCGCGCTTTTGTTGAGACGGTAGCTCTAGAGGATGCATATACGCAGCTGCCTAAGGAACTGCCTGCGCGGGTCGGGGAGCTGGCTTCGCAGATTGTCGCGGATGCCGGGAATCCTGCGAGCCGCTACGATCAAGTGGAGGCCATTGCGGCGTATTTGCGCAGCCGCTATGCGTACTCGCTGCAGTCGTCGGTTCCGGCTGAGGGAACCGACTTTGTCGATGATTTTTTGTTCCGCCAGCAGCAAGGGTACTGTGTGCATTTTGCGTCGGCGATGACGGTTATGCTGCGGACGCAAGGGATTCCTGCGCGTTACGTGAAGGGGTTTGCGCCGGGCGAGGCTGTCGAGAATAAAGCCGGCGGCGCAGCGGGACTGTACACCGTGCGTGCAAGTGATGCGCACGCTTGGGTGGAGGTGTTTTTCCCGGGCGTCGGCTGGCTGCCGTTTGAGCCGACGCCGGGTTTTGCGGCACCGGGCAGCGGTGCCGCCGGCGAAGCCCTGTTGCCTGCCGGAGCAGGCAATGGGGCGCAGCAAGGCGCTGCCGCAGGCGCCGATGGCGCAGCCGGGGCTGCGGCGGGCGGCGAAGCCGCAAGCACCGCCGCCGGCGCGCTGGCGGGGCGCTTGGCAGCGCAGCTGCAGGCGGCGGCGCAGCATGCCGCCGATGCCGCGCAGCGCGGGGCGCATGCCCTCGCGCAAGCGGCGCAAGGCGCCATGGCGGCGAAGCCGTGGGCCATGGCCGCGCTAGCCGCGAGCGCCGTCGGCGCAGCCGGGCTCGCCCTGGCGGCCGCGCGGCGGCGCAAGAGCGAACGCTTCGCGTTCGGAAGCGCGCTGCGCCGCTATGGCAGCGCGCTTCAAGCGGGCCGTCATACCGCGGCCCGCGGGCACTTCCTCCAGCTCGCGGATGCCTGCTGGCGCGAGCTGTATAGCAGGTGCGGTGCGAAACCGCTGCACCGCACCACACGCGAATTCGCAGCGGAGGCGCTGCCGGGCCTGCCGCCGGAAACCGCGAAGCTGGTCGCTGAATTTGTGCGCTGGGATGAAGCGGCGCGCTATGACGCGCATTGGCACAATCAGCCAACGCTTCAGCAAATGACCGTATTGGTCGCGGGCTTACAAGCGCGCCAAACCTAAAAAAGGCTGTTTCAAAACGTCCGCGAAATGCGACGGTTGAAACAGCCTTTTGTTTATTCTTTCACAGGGGACCCGATATGCTGATTCCCGCGAGAAAATGTTGCAGAATATGCAGGAAATCACTCTTCCCGCTGCTTCGAACAGTAATTTGTTGCTCAAACTGCAACATCGATAGGAGATAAGACTGCCAAACGGCATAATGAGCTGAAAATGCTGCAAACAAAGCAACATTTTACTCAATTCAGGCTGTTTACCTCGGAAATGTTGCAGATTGCGCAACATTCTGATTCATCTAGCGCATATCCCTTGTACATCCTGGTACTTCGCACCAAACTGCACAAGATGCATCTATTCGCTGCTTACCAGTTCTTAAGCAGAGCCGCGGCTTCCGCAGCACTGCGAGCGTTGGATTGGTTTTGAAATGTCTCTTTCTCCGATTGCGCTGGCTCGTTAGTCGAAGCGTTGCCATTGGCAAGCTCCTCGAAACCGTAGCTATACACGTTCTCAGCAGGGTTCAAAGGTTCCGACCCGTTTATAACGTGCTCTTCCGGAGAGTCGACAGTAAGCTGAACTACGCTAACTTCTTCAACTTCTGAAGATTCAACCACCGCTTCCGCTTGTGCGACTACATCATCAACGCCGGCCTCAGTGCCGACCCCGTCTTGTTGTTCCACGCTCGCATAAACGCTATCCTCCACACGAATCTCGCTCACCTCGAAGCTCTCCGAACTTGCTGTATCATCCCCGAAGCTCCCCGCACGAGCCTCATCATCCCCTAAGCTCCCCGAACTAGCCTCACCAGCCAATGAACTCCCTACATCCACATTATCACTCTCGAAACTGCCGGTATCCAGCACCAGATCCACCGCACTCACCATGTCCTCATCCATCAGCTCCGAGTGCTCACTGACGAATTCCGACCCTGCAGCGGTTTCAGCGGCAACGTTACTGTCACTGACGTCGGCTTCCGACCAAATCACGCCGCTCAAAGCAGCACGCTCCGCCTCATTGATGCCTTGGTTGATCCGAATCACGACTTGATTAAACGCTTCTTTGTCTTTACTAGCATCTCGTTCAGCTCGGTCATTGCCAATACTCGCAACTCGTTCAGCCCGGTCTTCGCCTCTACCCGCCAGATCTGCCGACGACGCAGCGCCAGCGGCTGCACTAATCGGCTTGCCGCCTCCGCTGATACTACTGATAAAAGCTTTTCCGCTTTCCCGGAGCGGATCTCCTGCTTTACCTTCAGCTTCGCTGCCTTCGTTACCGACTGTCGTCTCATCGGTTTCACTTGGTTTCTCAATTGCACGGTAACTGATCTTCTTCGGAGCGGCCCATACAACAGCACCGTCTTCACCAACCACCATATCTCTGCGGTCATATCCACTGCGGCGCTCTACACCCGTGTAGCTGCCGCTGTTTCCGCTTCGTCGTTCAATTCCGGTTCTGCGATCAGCAGGGTTGACTGCAGGTTCGTCCTGGTCCATTGTACTTTTCCCCTGGAAAAGACCACCGTCTTCAATCATCAACGTAGCTGCAGTCATGTCGCCATATAACTTACCTGTGGAGGTGATGGTCAATTTCCCTAAAATATGCACATTACCGGTGACTTGTCCGGCAAGAGTGACATTGCGAGCCGTGATATTCGATACGGCAAAACCGCTTTCTCCGACGACGACATCGCCGTCACAGGAAATATCTCCGCGCAGCTGACCTTCCAAACGGACGCCGCCCGCAGAGCGGATCGTGCCTTCAACAATCGTACCTTCCCCGATGAACGTATCGGTCAGCTTGGCGCTAATCTTGTCTCTTTTCCAATTGAACATCAGTTGGTATCCCCTTTATCCCCATTTTTAAATATGGTTTTGGATCGACAGACACCCCATACTTCATCACTTCAAAATGAAGATGAGGACCTGTGCTGCGGCCTGTTGAACCGAGCAAACCAATAAGATCGCCTTGCTCGATGCGGTCCCCTTTTTGCGTCAGTACCTTGTACAAATGCATATATTTAGTAGCAATGCCGTTCTTGTGAGAGACGACAATGTAATTCCCGCGTTCAGACATATATCCGGTTTCTTGTACGTAGCCATCTGCCGCCGCGAAGACGGAATCGCCTGTTTTGCCGGCAATGTCCATGCCTTTATGTACCCCGGGGTGGTTCGTGAAAGGATCAATTCGGACCCCGAACAAAGAGGTAATGCGCTCCGATTCCGTTGGCCAATAAGTAGGCGTTAGTCGAAGGACTTGCTTCTTTTTTTGCACCTCTTTAGAGGTAGAGGTCAGTCTGTTCTTCAATTCATTGATTTCGCCGCCGATAGAAGTATAGAACGATTTGGTCTGATCTACGAGCTCCCGGATATCTGCATCGGTTGCGTCCAACTGCTCGCCTCCAACGCCGTCTCCGTCCGTTTCCTTAGCCGACTTGGAAGTAGAGAGTCCGACGAGCGATTTCATATCGGATTCCAGCTTGTTCAGTTCTTCCATTCGGGCATCTACGGCATCGGCCTGCTGGGCCAGTTGAACCAGATCGGTTTGCAGCTTAGTAATAAGCGCCTCTTTGTCTGCCAGCTGAACTTGATGGGCCTCGGAGTCCGAAGCGATCTGAAGATGAAGCCGTTCCAGCTGACGGTTGTTGCGTTCATGAAGCAGGTATAACGTTGATGCTATTACGATCAACAAGGAGATAAGGATCGGAATCACCAGTAATAGGGCGGCAGAAACCCGAAACCGCAGCGCTGGCTTGCTGCCGTCTGGTAAGACAAGAAAGGTGAAATGGGTGTTGCGTGGGAAAAGTTTCATGCTTACCTCCTACGTTTTGTGTTTGAGCTTACGTTTCTATGTGTCCATAGTCATGGCAAAAAACATACATACCGAACTATTTCGGCAGATTGAACCAGAAAACTTAGACGTAGCGAAAAAAGAATAACAAAAAAGGATTTTGTCGCCATATAGCGAATTGAAACTCCTTAACAGCGGAATTAGGCTATGACAACGAACGGAGGCACTCTTGTGATCAAAATTGCAGGTATTGACGTAGGAAACGATAGTGTGAAGCTGGTGATTGATGGTGCATCGGAGCCGATTGTAGTCCCAAGTATTCTCTCCCCGGGCTATGAGCGTCATATTTTTCAAGATGAGGATTCACCGCTTAAAGCACTAGACGTACGTGTATACAGTCCTAAATTAAAGAAAAACAACCAACGCTACTTCGTAGGCTTGCTGGCGATGGAAGATCAAGATATTTCGGAGCTCGAAGAGACCGATAACAAAGCGACCAGCGATCAAGCGTTGATCGTGGCGCTGACGGCACTTGCTTATGCTGGGCTGACCAGTCAAACCTATGAGCCGGTAGAGGGACAAACGACGCAAGCGGTAGAGTATATCGTGGGAACGGGTTTGCCGGTACGTACCTATGCAGGTTTTCACAAAACGTTCGAGGAACGCCTGGTAGGCGAGCATGAGGTTACCTTCCTTTCCACGCCGAAGCTGCGCGGCCGCTCGATTCGCGTCATTATCAAACGTGCGGTTGTTTCCATTGAAGGCGCAGCAGCGCTGTTCCACATGGCCACACACGACAACCTGACAGTGAAGAACGAAGAGCTGTACTACGGCTGCATCGGTATTTGTGAAATGGGTGCGCTCACGACGGATTTCCCGGTCATTAAACGAATGAGTATCGATAACCAGTTCAGCACAGGCGAGCAATTCGGCCTTGCGACTTATTTGGACAATATCATTCGTGACGTCGAAGATCAGTTCGGTCACCGCTTCCCGAGCCGCACGAAGCTGATTCAACGCATCAAGAACCGTGACTACATCATCCATCGGATTGGTGAAGGTCAGGCGGATATTCGTCCGATCGTGGACAACTACTTTAGCCGTGCTGCGAATAAAGTACTTGATCTGATTCTGAAGCGTTGGAAGAAGAACCCCGACATCCAGTGCTTCTATATGCTGGGCGGCGGAGCTTCCGCACTCCGCGAGTACATCAACGAGGCGGCTGGCTCCGTTCGAATTCGTTTCGTGAACGACAGCGAATTCCAGAACGTCTACGGCTACCTGAAGCTGGCCAAGAACAAAACGAACCAATCCATCGCGGCCACAACAGCAGTTGCAGCCACAAGCGAGCAAGAATAGAACGATCGTATGAAGAGAGTCGGGCTGCCTGTAGAAGGCGGTTCGACTTTTTTAGTTGGCTGGGGCGGATGTAGCTCACCCAGAGGTCTACATCCGCCGAAAACGCGGGAATTCGCAGAAAGCAGCTCTCCCAGAGATCTTATGACCTCCCTCAAAGTCGCTCCCCGATGTCTAACGGTTGCCAGAGCGCCTAATCGCCCAATTATCGGCATCCGATAATTGTAACGGTTGCCAGGGAGGCTATTTTGCGATTTAGGTGTGGTTTTGGGCCGTAAAAGGGTAGATAAGCCCTCTGACAACCGTTAGCCTAAATTCAAAGCCAAATAACACCAAATAAGCGTCGTGGCAACCGTTAGAACATCGCCCCTTTGCCCTGGCAGGGGATTGTATCTACCGCCTCCCAGGGGAGCATCAACTCCCCATAAATTGCACTCAGATCCCGTCGCCAAAGACGCTTTCACTCATTCATCTCAAGTTCCACCTGCCGGACGGCCAGCTGTTCTCCACATCCTTATCGTATTGCCTCCATTCGCCTTGACTGTCACTTACCGCCTATATATAATTGACACAATGATTTGAGGGAGGCTTTAAAAAAGTGGACAAGCCAAATGAAATGATCGTCGTCCTCGATTTCGGCGGACAGTACAACCAGTTAATTGCAAGACGTATTCGGGATTTGGGTGTATACAGCGAAATGCTGCCATACAATACTTCGGTGGAACGGATCCGCGAGCTGCAGCCGAAAGGCATCGTGTTCTCGGGAGGACCCGCAAGTGTGTATGAAGAGAAATCTCCGCTTGTAGACCCTGCGATTTATGATCTGGGATTGCCAATCTTCGGTATTTGCTACGGCATGCAGCTGATTGCGCACCAACTTGACGGTAAAGTTGAGCGTGCAGGCAAACGCGAATACGGCAAAGCTGACGTAGAGTTCATCGCGGGCAGCGAGCTTGTGAAGGATCTCGACAGCAAACAAACCGTATGGATGAGCCACGGCGACCATGTTGTGGAATTGCCTGCAGGCTTCCGCGTTGATGCGAGCACGGACCATGCGCCGATCGCGGCGATGAGTAATCCGGATCGCAAAGTATTCGCGGTTCAATTCCATCCGGAAGTACGTCACTCCGTACAAGGGAACGAAATGATTCGCAACTTCCTCTATAACGTGTGCGGCTGCGAAGGCAACTGGAGCATGACTACGTTTATTGATGACACGATCCGCGATATCCGTGCACAAGTGGGCAATGGCAAAGTGCTGTGCGCTCTGTCCGGCGGCGTAGATTCCTCTGTTGTAGCGATTTTGCTGCACAAAGCAATCGGCGACCAGCTGACTTGCATGTTTATCGATCACGGCTTGCTGCGTAAAGACGAAGCAGAAGGCGTTATGGAAACGTTCGTAGGCAAGTTCGATATGAAGGTTGTCAAAATCGATGCCAAAGAGCGCTTCATGGGCAAGCTGAAAGGCGTCGACGATCCCGAGCAGAAGCGCAAAATCATCGGCAACGAGTTCATCTACGTGTTCCAAGAGGAATCCGCGAAATTCGACGATTTCGAATTCTTGGCCCAGGGCACGCTTTACACCGATATCGTGGAGAGCGGTACGGCTACTGCACAAACCATCAAGTCGCATCACAATGTCGGCGGCTTGCCGGAAGATATTAAATTCAAGCTCGTTGAACCGCTTAAGACGTTGTTCAAGGATGAGGTTCGTAAAGTCGGCGAAGAATGCGGTCTGCCTGAAGCGATCGTATGGCGTCAACCGTTCCCAGGCCCGGGTCTTGCCATCCGCGTGCTTGGCGAAGTAACCGAAGAAAAGCTGAAGATCGTTCGCGATTCCGATGCGATTCTGCGTGATGAGATTGCCAAAGCAGGTCTTGACCGCGAAATTTGGCAGTATTTCACGGCATTGCCGAACATGAAGAGCGTTGGCGTAATGGGCGATGCGCGTACGTATTCGTACACGGTCGGCATTCGCGCCGTTACTTCCATCGACGGAATGACTGCAGACTGGGCGCGTATTCCATGGGACGTTCTCGAGAAAATCTCGGTACGTATCGTTAACGAAGTGGATAACGTTAACCGTATCGTTTACGATGTAACGTCGAAACCGCCTGCTACAATTGAGTGGGAATAGGTTGGATAATTATTGCTGCCTTCAATTGCTCGGAAGCCTTGCTACATAAGGGTTTACGGCATTGACGGCATTGAGATTCCACGTACACCTGCTACAATAGAGTGCATACAATTACTCTCTTTTATTTGCGTTATTTAGCAAATTGAAGGGAGTATTTTTTATGACCGCAATATCACTTGAACCCCTTTTCAGCATAAAACAGGCATACACAAAAAGAGAGATGGAAACAACCCCATCCCTCATCCCATCTTTTTAGATTTGTTTGTCAGGAACCCCCTTTTTGGAGGTCTACTCTATTGGATTAATTAATTTGTAACATCAACAAGCGTTGTGTCAATGCTGTTGATTTCGTCAGCTGACAGTGGATTGTCGCCATTGGTTTGAGCGCCAACTGCATCAGATGCATTGCCAGCATCTTGTACAGCTTGGTTGGCGTTGTTTAGCTCTGTGTTCAATCGCTCAATCTCAGTCGCCTGTTCATTTGGGCTGGCGTTGTTAAGCTCTGTCTTCAATCGCTCAATCTCAGTCGCCTGTTCAGCATTCTTAGCTTGCAGTTCTGCTTTTTCATCATTAAGCCATCCGATTTGTTCATTAAGATTCATAATCGTGTTACCTAATTGTCCAATCTGACTCTGCAACTGCTCAACTAAACGACTATACCCACGTTGATTCACTCTGAGTTGTTGGTTTTCTAGATCTAATTTATCGAGTTGTTTTTGAAGATCGATAACTTGAGCCTGAAGCTGGCTGACTTGTCCGGCAAGTTGAGCTCTGTCAGACTGCGAAGCCGCCAATTCAGTTTTAAGATGTTGAATAATTTCGTTTGCAGCCGCAATGCGTGAGTTTGCGTTTGCCTTTACATCGTTGATCTTAGCAAGCAACTTGGACTCATTTGCTTCGTAAGTATTTACCTTGTTGCCAAGACCGGTTAACTGGTTGGTGATGGTAGCAAGCGTTGCACTTCCAGTGAATGTTAATCCTACTGTTGCTGCATATGCGCTACCTGCAATCATAGTAAGTGCAATTGCCCCAGTTGCTACTGCGATTACTACTTTCTTGTTTCTTTGCTTTTTGTTCGTTAATCTCATGGAACTTTGATCTCCTTTTGCGCCTCTGCGCGGTATTCGTTTAATAAACAGAATAGTAAGCGACTTGTAAATTTTTACTAAAATGATACAAACGGTATATTACAATGATACGAATTGTATATTGAAAAGGTTGTCGAACTTTGCGCCACAATAAAATAGGCACATTTCCGATCAAAAACTCCTTTCTATCTGCGTTAATTCGAAATAGAAGGGAGTTTTTTTATGACCAATTTAAAGATTGGATCAAAATGGTTTATGTATCCAAAGTAATGAGATAGAATCCTAGTATGAAATTCATTAGCAATCATCATAAATGATTCCAGCGGGAGGTTTATTTTGTGATTAAAAGTAAAGTGGGAATAACAGCACTGATCGTAGTGGGCATGACGCTCGCGGCAGGTGCGGGAGCGTACGCAGCAACGAAGATTAGCTTAGTTGTAAATGGTAAGAAATCGACGGTAGAACCGGTATCCATTAAGGGGGTTACTTACGTTCCTATTCGCTCCGCCGCTGAGATGCTCGGTGCAACTGTCAACTACAATGCCGCTTCGAATTCAGTCATTATTGCGAGCAAGCCCGAAAATTCTCCATTAGGCGATGCGGGTAATCAAGCGGTTGGTTCCGTTAACGGCACATCGATTACCAGGAACCAGCTGTACACGGAGATGGCTGCAGTTGGCGGAGCACAAACGTTGGACAACCTCATTCAAGATGAGCTTATTAAGCAAGAGGCGAATAAAAAAGGGATCGTAATCAGCGACAAAGATGTGGATGCGGAAATAGAGAAAATCAAGAAGCGCTTCCCGTCTGAAGCGGAGTTTGAAACTGCCCTGCAGCAAGCGGGCATGACGCTCGAAGATTTGAGGAAGCAAACACCGATGCAGCTTCGTATTCGGAAGATCATAGAGCCGCGTGTGAAAGTGACTGATGCAGATGTAAAACAATTTTTCGAAGCAAATAGAGCTGAATTCGATGAGCCTGAGCAGGTCAAAGCATCGCATATCTTAGTCGCGACGAAAGCAGAAGCTGATGAAATCCTGAAGCAGTTGAAGGCAGGAGCGGATTTTGCAAAGCTGGCGAAAGAGAAATCAACTGACATAGGAAGTGGTGCCGCTGGCGGTGATCTTGGCTACTTCAGCAAGGGCGACATGGTCCCAGAGTTTGAAAATGCAGCGTTCTCGCTTAAAGTTGGCGAGCTTAGCGAGCCGATCAAGTCGGAGTATGGTTATCACATCATCAAAGTAAGCGACCATAAGGCGGCGAAGGCAGCGACACTTGCAGAGAAACAAGCTGAAATTAAGGAACAGCTCATCAGTCAGAAGGTTCAAGAACTTTCCCCATCAATGCTGGCAGAGCTGAAGTCTAAGGCGAAAATTACGAATACGCTTAAAGGAAAGTAATCAAGAACATAACCTCCGCAGTTATTACATACGGGAAGCTACGATCAAATCGAATCTTCGGTACGCGCATTAGTGGACGGAGTCGCTGAAGAAGGGTATCGAGTCAAAGGAAAAATCCATGAGATTTTCATGAATCACCCGCATTGCAATCCCCCGGAGAAGCTTAACATTCTTCTAAGACAAGAGCTCTGTGTGAATGGGGAATAGCCAGTTTGTCACGTGTTCAAAAAGCCTCAATTTCCGCCCAATGCGGGGATTGAGGCTTTTTATGTTATGTACGAATCATTCCCCATCGTGCTCTTCCGAGCTCTGCCGATACCCGCTCGGCGTTAGCGCGGTAATCTGTTTGAACGCTTTGGAGAAATGGGAAGCGTTGGCGAAGCCGCAATAGTCGGCGATTACCTCGAGATGCAGATCGGTGGAGCGCAGCAGCTCTTGTGCTTTGCCGACTCGCATCCCTACGAGGTAACTGTGCGGCGGCTCGCCGAAGACTTGTTTGAATATGAGGCAGAAATGGGATTCGGAGTAACCGATATGCTGCGCCATGTCAGCGATGCTTAGCGGTGCTGACAGATTGGAGGATAAATAAGCTTCCATGCGCGCTCTGAATCGGTGCTCATAGTAATCAGTAGTCGGGCTTTGGCGGTCGCTGCTGCCAATGAGCTGTATCAGCAGTTCCATCGCCAATTGCTGCACCTTTATCATGCTGACCACGTCGTGATTTTTGAAATTATCGATCATTTGCATGAGGGTTTGTTTCAGCTTCTTCGCGTTCTCAGGAACGATGATCGGTGGGAGCTGGGCCAGTCCCAATTCATCAAGCCGCAGCTGCAGCAGCTCGGCATATTTGGTCAGCGTCGTCATCCCCGGCGTGGTGACGAAGCTCTGTTCGCGAAGCGGATTATAGAAGAAATCCAGATGAGCGTTCGGGACGACGCAATCGCCGTAACCGTGCGTTGTAAACAGCAGCCCGGGTTGGATTAGCGCAAATTCCCCCTCCAGCAGCTCATACTCCTTCCCTTCGATTGTCAGCACGTAGCGCCCCTTGTCCAAATACAGAAACAGGTAGTCAAGTAGCCGCCTCGGTCCTTGAAAGAAATCAGAACGCTCGAAGGTATAGCACAGCCGAACATGTGGGGAGACGTGATAGTTCATCATATTGTCCTTCGTATTGTCCTTCGTATTGTCCTTCAATTCCATCCCGAACGCCCTTTCATATGCTTAGAGGAATAAGTGTTTTTGACAAGAAAACCATGGATTCCTGTAAGGAAAATTACGTTCAATATTATATCATTATTCGTATATTCAAGTATATTCACAATAACTTTTGGCGGCATAGAGGAGGAGATTTGACAATGGAAAACACTAGCGCAATTGGTTTGATGACGGTCCCGGTTTTTGCAGGGGGAGGGCGAATCGAATATGGGGAAAAAGAGATCCCGGTGCCAGGTCCCGGCCAGTTGCTTCTGAAGGTCAAAGCGAACGCCTTGTGCGGTTCGGATCGGGGACAATTCGAGCATGGAACAAGCGTCGTGCCGGGCCATGAAGCTGCGGGTGTCGTCGTTGCTGCGGGAGCTGATACAGTCACACGAGAAGGTGCGCATGGTGTTGTTTTCCTCATGGATTTCTGCAGCGTATGCCGGAATTGCAAGTCGGGCTTCACGAATCTATGCCTCAATAAACGTGCGGATTACGGTTTCTCGCATGATGGCGGCTATACGCCTTATATGCTGGTGAACGAAAATGTTTTTTTTGAAATAGACGCTTCTATTCCGATGGCGGAAGCAACGATACTGCTGGATATTATGGGGACCGGGGGACATGCCATCCAGCGCGGCCTTCAAGTGCTCCCGAACATCGGATCTGCGGTTATTGCAGGCGCCGGCCCAATCGGACTTGGTGTTCTGGCCATGACGAAACTGCTTCTCGGCGAGGAAACGCCTGTATTCATCATGGATTTCAACGAATATCGTCTTCAATTGGCGGAGCGGATGGGGGCGATTCCTGTGTACCTTGGCCGCGAGAGTGTTCGTGAGCGGTTGGACGCGATGCAGTTTGAGGGTGTCGATCTGGCCGTAGATACAAGCGGCAGAACGGCGGCACGCCAATCCATACTTTCCGTTCTAAACAAGCCCGGTGCACTCGTATGCGTGGGACACGGCGAAGGACTGAGCTTGCAGGTTTCCGGCGATCTAATCGCGACGGAGCGGACGGTGCTTGGCAGCGAGTATTTCCGCTATCAGGATTTGGTGGACAATCATGAACGGCTCTTAGCGAACCTGCCTTATCTCAAGCAAATCATTACGCATCGATTCCCGCAAAGTAAACTCCAAGAAGCGTATGAGTTATTTTTCCAAGGGAATACCGGAAAGGTGATCGTCGAACAATGAGCGAGACGAAGAAAGTCAAAGTAGCATTAGTCGGCACAGGCGGCTGGGGAAAGCAGCATGCCAGAATTTTCGATGCCCATGAGCATGTGCAATTCTGCGCGTTGGTTGGGCGAAATCCGGAGAAAGCAAGGGAGCGTGCCGAGGAGTTTCACACGACGGCTTATACGGATCTTGCCGTTATGCTGGAGAAGGAACAGCCTGATTTGGTCAGCCTATGCCTGCCGAATCAGGGGCATTTCGAAACGACGCTTCAAATCATTCAGGCAGGTGTGCCGTTATTCGTGGAGAAGCCCTTGGTGTTCTCCTTGCGAGAAGCGGATATGCTGTTGAACGAAGCAGACAAGCGGGGGTTGTTCTTTGCGATCAACTTCAATCATAGGTATGCCAAGCCTGTCCAACTGGCTCGTGAAGCGATTGACGCAGGGCGGCTGGGGCAATTGACTTTCGCATCTTGGCGCTTCGGTGGAGACGGTTCGAGCACTCATCCGCAAGCCAATCTCATCGAGACGCAATGCCACGGTTTCGACATGCTGGAGCATCTGTGTGGCCCAATCGAAGCGGTGTCAGCAGAGATGTCCGACTTGACGGGGGGAGGCTTCAGAACCCTTGCACTTGCATTGAAATTCAGCAGCGGCGCGGTTGGCACGCTCATCGGTACTTACGATTCTTCTTACGCATATCCGGATACGCACCGTGTTGAACTCGACGGTACGAAAGGACGGATCGTGATTCACGATACGGTCAAGAAGTATACGTTCCATCCTTCAGGTAGCGAGCTGGGTGAAACCTGGGAGGCGGGATACTTCAACGATGTCGATCGCCAGTTCCATCTTACGATGGATAAACATGTGGATGCCATGCTGGCAGCATTCATGGCCGGGCAGCAGCCTCCCATTCCTGCAACTGCCGGGTATCGTGCTTTGGCTATCGCGGATGCGGCCATTCGTTCGTTTGAAAGTGGCAGACGAGTTAAGGTGGATGCAGCTCGTTGACCGAATGAGTATAGTCGCCGTATAAAATTTTGGCCCCCAAGGCAGTAGCCTACGCGGCTAATGCCCTTAGCGCATAGGCTACTATCAGCTAACGAAACAAGGGGTAATCCAAATGGCGAAAGCAACAAGAAGCAATAAGGAGTTGAATGAGTTATCTGCGGATGACCTTGCTTTATGGGCGGCGATCATTCTGGTTGTCGGGGACTTGTTTGGGTTGCTTGCCGTGCTGAAAGCCAGAACAGAGAAAGAGGAATTATAAGCATCATCATGCATCATGAAGAAGGAGCGTTGCGCAAATGCCGGAACAAAAGCAGATTACAGCCGACGATCTCGCGAAAATTTCCTCAACTCTTGCCATCCTTGGCTACGGAATAGGGCTGCTTGCACTTGAGAAAGCCGATTCGGAGAAACGAAGCCAACAGAAGATGTCAGCAGCAATTAAGCAGTTAATGAAACGATTTGGCTAGTATCGTGGTGGACGAGCAGAAGCATAGGGCAAAGCGCAATAGAGGGTGCTTTTCCACTTTATAAGGACAATTACCTAATTTGCAAACGTTTCCCATTGACAGGCTCAGGAGTTCCTCGCTAAAATATTCACAGATCAATACAAACAGAAACAGCATATCTTTTCGTATAATCTCAAGAATCGGCTTGAGAGTCTCTACGAGGTCACCGTAATGACCTGTCTACGAGAAGCAAGACAGAAGTAAGGCGCTGATGGGTCATATCGCGCCTTCTTGTCTTGTTTTGCGTGGAACCTAGGGAGAAATGCCGACGCTATCGGCATTTTTTTTCTGGGTTCTTGTTTGTTCTGAAACATTTTTTGGGGAGGGTTTTTGAAAAATGGGTAGTTTCTTTCGTTTGAAGGAACACGGAACAAATGTAAGGACAGAGATTATGGCGGGCCTTACGACTTTCATGACGATGGCTTACATATTGGCCGTCAATCCGGGTATTCTCGGAACTGCAGGACTGGATGGGTATTCGGTATTTTTGGCAACAGCTTTAGCCGGCGGTATCTTCACGATTGCGATGGGGTTGTTCGCGAACTTCCCGGTTGCGCTCGCGCCAGGTATGGGTCTTAATGCATACTTCGCGGCAACGGTGCTTGCTTCCAAAGCAACAGACACACCGATCTCGCCTTCGATGGCACTGACAGCTGTATTTATTTCCGGTATCGTGTTCTTCATCTTAACTATTACACAAGTTCGTCAATTGCTAATCGTAGCTATTCCTGACAGCTTGAAGCATTCCATTACAGTAGGTATTGGACTCTTCATCACGATCATCGGTTTGAAGAACAGCGGTATCATGACAGTTGGTGTTGAGAATACAGTTACGGATATTCCGAAAGGCGTATTCACAGATGTACTGGGCTTCGAGTCCGTGTTCCACATGGGCAGCCTGGAGAGCTCCAGCGTGTACCTGACGCTGATCGGCGTATTGCTGATTGCGGTTCTGATGGTGCTGCGCGTACCTGGTGCAATCCTGTTCGGTATTCTTGGCGTGACGCTCATCGCGATTCTAACCGGTGATGTGAACGTATCGGAAGGCCTGAAAGGTCAATCGTGGAGCCCTGATTTCAGCAAAGGCAACTTCTGGGACTTCGACTTTAAAGGTGTTATGGACACCGGCTTGATCTCCATCATCGCTACATTTACATTCGTTGAATTGTTCGATACATTCGGAACGCTTGTAGGTACAGCGAACCGTGCAGGCTATATGAAAGACCCTGAGAAGGGCAAGAAGCTTGTCGGTAAAGCGATGCTTGTCGATGCAGTCGGCGTAAGCGGCGGCGCGATGCTGGGTACGAGTACGGTAACGGCTTTCGTTGAAAGCTCCGCGGGTATCGCGCAAGGCGGGCGTACGGGTCTTACTGCGGTAACAACGGGCATTGCATTCTTGGCTGCCTTGTTCCTGTGGCCGCTCATCTCGTTGATTCCGGGCTCTGCAACGGCAGCGGCACTGATCATCGTGGGCGTCCTGATGGTTCAATCGATCAAAGAAATCGACTTCCAAGACATGGTTTACGCGATCCCATCGTTCCTGACGATTGCGCTTATGCCTTTCACGTATAACATCGCTAACGGTATTTCCTTCGGTATCGTTTCGTATGTCGTACTTGCAACAACAGCTAATCTTGCCGGCAAAAAAGGCGGCTATAAAGTGCACTGGCTCATGTGGGTGCTTGCGATTCTTATCATCGCACGTTACGCGTTTATCGGAAGCCAAGGCTAATAGAAGAACGAAAAGAGGACGGCGCAGAATCTGCGTCGTCCTTTTTTTTGTGCGTGCGTGGTCTAAGTTGGCTGCTTATAAACCCCATATTTGATCATATCGATAAACGTATCGATTTCTTGAATTAACTTCTTCTCAATGATGGTGGGAGCGAGCGAATGGGTCTTGTGAAGCTGCAGATATTTGTTAGACAGGGCATTCAAGACGAAGGTGACGTGGTTGAAAACCGCATCGGCGTCCAGCCCATCCCGCAGTGGAGCGGCGTCCAGAAGTTCTGCTTTATAGATCGACCTTAGCATGGCCGGGGTCGTAAACGTCTTCTGATACGCTTCGATCAGCTTCTCAATCTCGGCCTGTACAGCCTTCGGCGGATGGCTGATGACGCGCTGTACGAGCTCGGTCTCGTGCAAATAATGCAAGGTCACGCGCTGCTTCGCCAGCACGATCTCCTTAATATGCTCGAAGAAATCGGTCGCACCGATCGCTTCAACCGCGCTTACCGTCTTCTCCACCAACACATCCATCGCATGCTGGACGACGGCGAGATAGAGGTTCTTTTTGCTTTTGAAATAATGAAATAGAATGCCTTTAGAAATGCCGGCTCTCGCCGTTATGGTATCCGTGGATGTGTTCGTGTAGCCGTTCTTGGCAAACTCCTCGATACAAATCGTCATAATGAGCTCCTGTTTCTCTTCAGGAAGCTTCGCGAATGCGGGGTACACAGCCTACACCTCAGTTCCTCATCAGCTAAACGGTGATGTCTTTTCTACTATAATACCAGTATGCGGACAACGCGCAACAGACGATAACGACGGCCATAATGGTGATGTACAGCGGATCGAAATACCGGTCCGTGATAATAGCTGCTGCTTCGGCGTACTTAAAGGGACTGATATATTTGAACCAAGCGAAATGCTCAGAGACGCCTGAGATAATGCTGAAGAAATACGTAATGAAGACAAGTCCGAGCGACAGGGATACGACGGACCGGGTCCTTCTCAATATCGTCGAGAACAAGAACGAGATGCTTGCGAAGGTCAGGTGCATGAGCAGGACGGCCGATTCCAGCAGGAAGAAGGTAGGCAGCGAGACTTCGTTGTCCTTCGAGAATTGAAATCCAATCAGGCTGGCAGTCACAATGACTAGGTTGAAGAGCACAATGTTGATGACTACGGCAGCGAGCTTCTGCGTGATAATCTGAGTTCTCGTAATCGGCCTTGAGAGCAGGAACTCGATCGTCTTCTCGTGCTGCTCCTTCGCTACAATGTTTGAGGCCAATAAGGATGCGAAAATACTGCCGAGCAAGGTCGTCATCAAATGAATCTCGATCCCATAAAATCCGAGCAAGGAGCTCATATTCAGCCGATCCATGCCGAACGCTTTCTTCATCGCATCAGGAAGGGTACTCACCATATCGTCCAGCCCTTCTTGCTGCTTAGCGAATTCCGGGTAAATGCTTAAATATAAGAGGATGATACCGGCCATAATAATACTCCAGATGATCAATCCCCGAAGATTCCGTTTG
This sequence comes from Paenibacillus sp. J22FR21, assembly GCF_056269135.1. Classification (NCBI taxonomy): domain Bacteria; kingdom Bacillati; phylum Bacillota; class Bacilli; order Caryophanales; family Paenibacillaceae; genus Paenibacillus; species Paenibacillus sp. J22FR21. The sequence goes on along the minus strand of NZ_JBWDNJ010000005.1, from coordinate 113,950 downwards.
AATTCTCTTCCGAGAAGCATAGTGCGGCCTCCTTATTCTTTCTCGTAATAATGAATGAATACTTCCTCAAGCGAAGGCTCTTCGATCAAAATATCCGTGAAGGCGCATTCCGCCAAGCCTTGAATGAGAGCTTTCATATCGCCGCCATACAGCAGCTTCACATGGGAACCGGTCGTTTCTTGCTTCAAAATACCGCTTAATTGCGGAAGCCTCATGGCATCGGGCTGCCTTACTGTCAGGGTGATTTTCTTCAGGTTGTTCTTCAGCAGCTGCTCGACGGATTCCACTTTAATTAGCGCTCCCTCTTTGATAATGGCGACCCGGTCGCACATCTTCTGTACCTCGCTCAGAATGTGGGAAGAGAAGAAGATGGTGGTGCCGTTTAGGCGCTCTTCCGTAAGCAGTTCAAAGAACGTATTCTGCATCAGCGGGTCAAGGCCGCCGGTTGGCTCATCGAGTATGAGCAGCTTCGGTCTGTGCAGCAGGGCTTGAACGATACCTACCTTCTTGCGATTGCCGAAGGAGAGGTCTTCAATCTTGCGGGAGAGATCCAAGTCGAGGCGCTCGGCCAGCTCAGCGATACGTTTGGAGTCTGTTTGCCCGTAGAAAGCTGACGAATACTTGAGCAAATCCATCACTTTCATGTCGTCATAATAAAATACTTCCGAAGGCAAATAACCGACTTGGCGGCGGATGGCCTTAGCATCCTTCACGATGTCCATACCTAGGATCGAAGCGCTGCCTGAGGTAGGGAAGACGAAATTGAGCAGCGTTCGGATCGCAGTGCTCTTGCCGGCGCCGTTCGGTCCGATGAAGCCAAATACCTCGCCTTCTCCGATCGCAAAGGTTACATCAGATATGCCGCGGCTCTTGCCGTACGTTTTCGTCAACTGACGAAGTTCGACGATTGGTTTCACGCTTGGAGCCTCCTATCGTTTAGAGGGTTAATAAGTAATGTTGACTAATGAGTCAATGTGATTGTAATCCCAGATTGACTGATGAGTCAATGAGTATTTTTATGCGTTCACAAGGAGGGATTTAGTGATCATATCGACTTAATTGGCCTGCGTATTTTGTCGGTTTTTGTAGGATGGCTGATGTGGAAGGTTGCGTCAGCAATGGTCCGATTAACCAACAAAATCACAGATTGTTCAAAATAAATAGTGAATATTGCAAAAACTAGGTAAAACACGAACTTTATTAAGTTTATTTGAATTTAATGTTCGTGTTTTTTCGTTGACATTCTGCGTCAGGATTGATAAACTAGGGATAGCGAAAAACGAATCATATACTTGCCGTGCAAGACTCGTATATCCTTGGGGATTTGGCCCGAGAGTATCTACCCGAGAACCTTAATTTTCGGACTACGAGCCCATGCAGTTGAAGAACCAGGTTGCCGCCTTGACGGGGCAGCCTGATGTTGTCTATTGCCTGTCCTGTCTATTTGTTAGCAGGCTGCGATAGGGTGCAATCTTCATTGCTGGACTTGTAAGTCCCGAAGCCATCCATGTTGTGGAGCCTGTGCTGAGGGACTTTTTTTGTGGCTTGTACTGTAATAAGATTCCTTCATCAAACAAAGGTGGTTATAAGCAGATGTCAGCAAAAGTCGGCGTCATCATGGGCAGTAAGTCAGACTGGGAGACAATGAAGCTAGCCTGTGACGTTCTGGACGAGTTACAAATCCCCTATGAGAAGAAGGTTGTTTCGGCTCACCGGACACCGGACCTTATGTTCCAATACGCAGAAACAGCAGTAGAACGCGGTTTGAAGGTTATTATCGCGGGTGCTGGCGGAGCTGCACACTTGCCCGGCATGGTCGCCGCTAAGACGATCTTGCCGGTAATTGGTGTGCCTGTGAAGTCCTCGAATTTGAACGGACTTGACTCGCTGCTGTCCATCGTGCAGATGCCCGGCGGCATTCCGGTTGCAACGGTTGCGATCGGCAACGCCGGCGGCACGAACGCCGGATTGCTTGCGGCACAGATGCTTGGCGCGTTTGATCCTGATGTTCAAGCACGGGTGCTTGCGCGCCGCGAGCGGATTGAGCAGGAAGTGCTCGAAAGCAGTGAAACGCTATGAGCAACGGCTTGGCGGGTAAAGACGTGAAGGTGATTTTGCCTGGAGCGACTGTTGGCATTCTGGGCGGCGGTCAGCTTGGCAGGATGATGGCGAATGCGGGCAGCGCTATGGGCTATCGGTTCGTGGCACTTGATCCTACGCCGGATGCGCCTACCGGACAAGTTGCCGGTCAAATCGTGGCCGCGTATGACAATCGCGATGCGGCTCGCGAGCTGGCGGAGCGGTCTGATGTCATCACGTATGAGTTTGAGAACGTCGATGCCGGCGTTGCGGCTATGCTGATGGAGGAATCGTACGTGCCGCAAGGCAGCGAGCTGCTCTATACGACGCAGCATCGGCTGCGTGAGAAACGGGCGATTGAAGCGGCGGGCGTGAAGGTGGCGCCTTATGCAGAGGTGCGAAGTACAGATGAACTTCGCGAAGCGGTAGGCCGATTCGGACTGCCTTGCGTGCTGAAGACCGCCATGGGCGGCTATGACGGCAAAGGACAGTGGGTCATCCGCAGCGAAGCCGAAATCGACGAAGCGTTCGAGACGCTGAACCGTGCCGGCACGGAGCTTGTGCTGGAGCAGTTCATTCGCTTCCAGAAGGAGCTTTCGGTCATTGCGGCCAGAAGCCCGCAGGGAGAGATTCGTACGTTCCCGGCAGCGGAGAATATCCACGTCGATAATATTCTGCATCTGTCGATCGTGCCTGCACGCATTGATGAAGAGCTTCAACGGGAAGCGGAGCGATTGGCGGCGAGAATTGCCGAAGGGCTTGGCGCCGTTGGCTTGATCGCGGTGGAGCTGTTCTTGACGGAAGACGGCGAGCTGTTCGTTAATGAGCTCGCACCGCGTCCGCATAACAGCGGCCATTATACGATGGAAGCTTGCCGGACATCGCAGTTCGAGCAGCATGTGCGCGCCGTATGCGGTTTGCCGCTTGGCGACACGGCACTTCTGACGCCGGTAGTTATGGTGAACGTGCTCGGCGAGCATGTTGAACCGCTGCTGGAGCTGATTGCTCAGCGGGATGAGAATGCGGAACGTTTAGGCGTAGCGCCTAAAATTCATTTATATGGGAAACATGAAGCCAAACATAAACGGAAAATGGGTCACGTCAATGTTCTTGCGTCAGATGTTGAGCAAGCGCTGGCGTGGATTTCCGAAACCAACATTTGGAGGGTTTAATTCACGATGTTAGAACGTTACAGCAGACCGGAAATGAGAGCGATTTGGACAGAAGAGAACAAATTCAAGGCATGGCTCGAGGTTGAGCTTTGCGCATGCGAGGCTTGGGTAGAGCTTGGCGTTATCCCGCGCGAGGATGTTGAAGCCCTGCGCAAAGGCGCGACTTTCAATATCGACCGCATCAACGAGATCGAGCTTGAGACACGCCATGACGTCATTGCCTTCACACGCGCAGTATCCGAAACTGTAGGACCTGAGCGCAAATGGGTGCATTATGGTCTGACTTCCACAGACGTTGTGGATACAGCGATGGGTTACCTTCTTCTTCAAGCGAACACCATCTTGGAGAAGGACATCACGAACTTTATTGAAATCCTCCGCGGCCAAGCGGTTGCTTATAAAGATACAGCCATGATGGGACGTACGCATGGCGTACACGCGGAGCCGACAACGTTCGGTTTGAAGCTGGCCCTCTGGTATGAAGAAATGAAGCGTAACCTGGAGCGTTTCCGCCATGCGGCTGACGGCGTGCAATTCGGCAAAATCTCCGGTGCAGTAGGCACATACGCGAACATCGATCCTTTTGTAGAAGAATTCACTTGCAAGAAGCTTGGCATTACGCCGGCTCCAATCTCGACACAAACACTTCAGCGTGACCGTCATGCGGAGTACGTCGGCGCATTGGCACTAATCGCGACATCGCTTGATAAATTCGCTACGGAAATCCGCGCTCTGCAGAAGAGTGAGTTCCGTGAAGTGGAAGAGCCGTTCGCTAAAGGTCAGAAGGGTTCATCCGCAATGCCGCACAAACGCAACCCGATCGGCTGCGAGAACATCTCCGGTCTGTCCCGCGTTATCCGCGGTCATATGCTGACAGCTTACGAGAACGTAGTGCTATGGCATGAGCGCGATATCAGCCATTCGTCGGCTGAGCGCGTGATTTTGCCGGATTCCACGATGCTGCTCAACTACATGTTGAACCGTCTTGGCAACATCATTAAGAACCTTCAAGTGTTCCCTGAGAACATGAAACGCAATATGCAGCGTACGTTCGGCGTGCCGTTCTCCGGCCGCGTCATGACGAAGCTGATCGATAAAGGCATGAGCCGCGAGCAAGCGTACGACACTGTACAACCGCGCGCGATGCAAGCATGGGAAGAGCAGCGCCAATTCCGCGACATTATCGAATCGACGCCGGAGATCACGGCTCATCTGAGCGCGGATGAAATCGCGGATGCGTTTAATCCGGCTTGGCATTTGAAGCATGTGGATACGATTTTCAGACGTTTGGAATTGATTTAAGGGCATGACTGCGCATGCATGAACATCTTTCGATCGCTGTTGTACCCTGAGTTTCTGTTAACTATAAACGATTATAGATTGAAACTCGGGTACAAAGGCGCAAATGATATGCGTAGTTATACAACGCATATCATTTCGCCAAGGCGAACGCTGACGCTTCTCCAGATTGCGTTCATGCCTGCTCCGTCACAAACCTTAAAAGCAACATTAAACCACTGAAAAAAGGAGAGAGTAGAATGACACAAGCGTTGTCCACGGCTGTGGAGTATGTTAAAGCGCCGCTGCTTTATAAAGGCAAGGTTCGCGAGCTTTATGATCTTGGGGAGCATTATCTCATTGTGGTAACGGATCGCATCAGCGCGTTTGACTATGTGCTGGACCCGGCTGTACCGGAGAAAGGTAATGTGCTGAATCGTCTGTCGACCTTCTGGTTTGATCAAACGGCGGAGATGATGCCTAATCATATTGTTCACACGGACGTGTACAAGCTTGGCGATCTCGTATCGGAGCCTGAACTTCTGAAAAACCGCATTATGGTTTCAAAGAAAGCGGAGCGTATTGATATCGAATGTGTCGTTCGCGGCTATATCACCGGCGGCGGTTGGAGACAATATGTGAAAACATCGGCAATAAACGGCATCGAGCTTCCGGAAGGCTTGCGCAAGAACGAGCGTTTTGCAGCTCCGTTGTTCACGCCGGCTGCGAAGAACGACGTTGGCCATGACGAGGACATCCCGTTCGAGCGGATGCAAGAGATGGTTGGCGCCGAGCTTGCGGAAGAGCTTCGCGATAAGAGCATTGCCCTGTACGAATATGCGCGCGGCTTCTGCGAAGAGCGGGGCATCATTCTGGCAGATTGCAAGTTCGAGTTCGGCCTTATAGATGGTAAAGTCATTCTCATCGACGAAATCTTCACCCCGGATTCCTCCCGTTTCTGGGCTCAAGACAACTATGCCTACGACATCGAAATCGACAGCATGGACAAAGAACCGGTACGCACCTACTTGCTCGGCTCCGACTGGGACCGCGACAGTAAACCGGCTCCACTCCCGCAAGCCGTCGTAGAAGAAACAACCAACCGCTACCTAGCGATCTACAAAGCGCTAACAGGCGAAGCACTGGTCTAGTAACCAAAAACCCGCGGGCCAAGCACAGATGGCTCGCACCACATAAATCAGGCGACGCAAGAGGCGGCGGATAGACCCGCGAAGCGAGCCCAGGGTGCTCCCAGAGCATCCTGCAAAATAAGTGTTTTACCAGGATGGGCGAAGCAAATGCGGGATTCTCGAACGAAGAGCGATAGCGATCGCCTTTGAACGTAGGAAACTACCGCAGGTCATTGTTCAAAGTTTCCGTACGTTCAACAGCGACGGAGTCGAGAACTCCCAGCATTTGCGCAGCGCTCCCATCCCAAAAACCCCATTTTCCAGGAGGCGACCCCCCAAATGAAGGCTAAAGTTTACGTAACGATCAAACAAAACGTGCTTGACCCGCAAGGCAGCGCTGTACAAGGCGCGCTTCACACCATGGGCTTCGAGGAAGTTGGCAAAGTCCGCATCGGCAAATATTTGGAACTGAACCTAGATACTACGGATCGTGCAGAAGCGGAAGCTCGTCTGAAAGCGATGTGCGAGAAGCTGCTGGCGAACACAGTAGTGGAAGACTACCGTTTTGAATTGGAGGGCTAAACGATGAAGTTTGCGGTTATCGTTTTTCCAGGCTCCAACTGTGATATCGACTGCTTCAAAGCAGTAGAAGATACAATCGGACAGCAAGTCGAATACGTATGGCATACGGCTACGGATCTTTCCGCGTATGATGCGATTCTCGTTCCAGGCGGATTCTCCTATGGAGACTACCTGCGCTGCGGCGCAATTGCTCGTTTTGCACCGGTTATGAACGAAGTTGTAAAAGCAGCTGAAGCCGGCAAATTCATTCTCGGCATCTGCAACGGCTTCCAAATCCTTACGGAGGCGGGCCTGCTGCCAGGCGCACTGCGCCGCAACAGCGGTATGAAATTCATCTGCCAGCAAACACAGCTGGAAGTAGTGAACAACGCAACAGCATTCACTAGCCAATACAGCGCTGGTGAAGTGATCGATATTCCGATCGCGCATGGCGAAGGAAACTACTACTGCGACGACGAAACACTCGCGCAGCTTAAAGCAAACAACCAAATTGTGTTCCGTTATGCGGGTAACACGAACCCGAACGGTTCCATCGACAATATTGCAGGGATCAGCAATGAGCGCGGCAACGTGGTCGGCATGATGCCGCATCCGGAGCGCGCGGTTGATCAACTGCTTGGCTCGGAAGACGGCAAACGGATGTTTACATCGATTTTGAATGCTTGGAGGGAAAAGAATGGCGCAGCAGTTAACGGCTAAGGAGCCAACAGCGGAACAAATTGCGGAGCAACGCATTTATACGCAGTTCGGCGTGACGGATCATGAATATGAACTGGTTTGCGGTTTTCTTGGACGCAAGCCGAACTATACAGAAATCGGCGTTTTCAGTGTTATGTGGTCGGAGCACTGCTCTTACAAGAACTCGAAGAAAATTCTGAAGAAGTTCCCGATTACCGGACCAAAAGTATTGATGGGACCGGGTGAAGGCGCAGGTATCGTGGATATCGGCGACAACCAAGCGGTTGTATTCAAAATCGAATCGCATAACCATCCGTCCGCAGTTGAGCCGTACCAAGGCGCAGCAACAGGCGTAGGCGGCATTATCCGCGACATTTTCTCCATGGGTGCTCGTCCGGTTGCGCTGCTGAACAGCTTGCGTTTCGGTAACCTTGAGAATCCGCGCGTTAAATATTTGTTCGAGCACGTAGTTGGCGGTATTGCAGGCTACGGTAACTGTATCGGGATTCCGACAGTTGCAGGCGAGGTTATGTTCGATGAGAGCTACGAAGGCAATCCGCTTGTTAACGCGATGTGCGTGGGTCTTATCGATCATGATAAAATCCAGCGTGGTGTAGCTAAAGGGGTAGGCAACCCGGTATTCTATGTGGGTCCTGCTACCGGCCGTGACGGTATTCACGGTGCGACATTCGCATCGGTCGAATTGTCCGAAGAGTCCGAAGAGAAACGTACCGCTGTCCAAGTAGGCGATCCATTCATGGAGAAGCTTGTTATGGAAGCAACGCTGGAACTTATTGATTCCGGCATCGTTGTCGGGATTCAAGATATGGGAGCAGCCGGTCTGACTTGCTCCAGCGCGGAGATGGCGTCCAAAGCGGGTAACGGCTTGGAGCTATACCTGGATGAGGTTCCTCAGCGCGAAGAAGGCATGACACCTTACGAAATGATGCTGTCCGAGTCGCAGGAGCGTATGCTGTTCGTTGTTGAACCGCAGCATGAAGCGCAAGCGCAGGAAATTTTTGACCGTTGGGGCATTATCTGCGTGAAGGTTGGTAAAGTTACGGATGATGGCCGTCTGCGTCTGTTCCACCAAGGCGAAGAAGTGGCGAACATGCCGGTTACAGCGCTCGTTGACGAGTGCCCAATGTACGACAAGCCTTCCCAAGAGCCTGCTTACTACGCGGCTAATGCGGCAATCGATACAGCGGCTTATCCGGAAGTGACGGATCTGACGGGTGCGCTTAAGCAAGTATTGGGTTCGCCGACGGTTGCGAGCAAAGAGTGGGTTTACAATCAATATGATTACATGGTGCGCACAAGCACTGCCGTACAACCAGGCTCCGATGCTGCGGTTGTGACGATTCGCGGAACGCGCAAAGCGCTTGCGATGACTACAGATTGCAACGGCCGCTATGTATATCTTGATCCAGAAGTAGGCGGACGTATCGCAGTAGCAGAAGCAGCTCGTAACATCGTTTGTTCCGGTGCTGAGCCGCTCGCGATTACGGATAACCTGAACTTCGGCAGCCCGGAGAAGCCGGAAGTGTTCTGGCAGCTCGAGAAAGCGGCAGACGGAATTTCCGATGCTTGCCGGATTCTGGATACGCCGGTTATCGGCGGTAACGTCAGCTTATACAACGAGAACGCGAAAGGCGCGATCTACCCAACACCGGTTATCGGGATGGTTGGACTCGTGCAAGACGTTGATCATATTACGACACAAGGCTTCAAAGCAGAAGGCGATGTTATCTTCCTTGCCGGCGAAACGAAGCATGAGTTTGGCGGAAGTGAATTGCAATACGTGCTGCAAGGCAAGAGCGAAGGACGTCCTCCGCAAATTGACCTCGCTACAGAGAAGAAGCTGCTTAACGCTGTTCTTGGCGCGATCCGCGAAGGTCTTGTTGCTTCGGCGCATGACTTGTCCGAAGGCGGCCTAGCGGTTGCGCTTGCGGAATCGGCAATCAGCGGCAAGCTTGGCGCTGAAGTGGACATTACGACAGATTTGCGTCCGGATGCAGCTTTGTTCAGTGAATCGCAATCCCGCATTCTGCTCTCGGCTAAGCCGGAGCAAGCGGTAGCGCTGCAAAAGTACCTGACAGACAAAGGCGTACCGAACGCGGCACTCGGCGTTGTTCGCACAAGCGGACTTGTTGTTACTGTAAATGGCAAACCGGGCATCAACGCACCGGTTGATCAACTGGAGAAGGTTTGGAAGGATGCGATTCCATGTCTGATGAAATAAAACAGCTGCCGAAGCTGTGGACTGGCGATCACTATAACGAAGGCATTGGCCGGGATGATATTTTTGATAAATTGCGTGAAGAGTGTGGGGTATTCGGGGTGTACGGCATCCCGGATGCCTGCTCCCTTGGCTATTACGGGCTGCATGCTTTGCAGCACCGCGGTGAAGAGAGCTCCGGCATGGCCGCAGTGGAATCGACAACCGGTAAGTTTACGTATCACCGGGGCATGGGTCTCGTAAAGGAAGTGTTCGACCAGGCAACGTTGGAAGGCCTTCCGGGCAATTGTGTCATCGGCCATGTGCGCTATTCGACTGCAGGGGAAAGCAAGCTCGCGAATGCGCAGCCGCTTGTCTTCAAATATCGTGACGGCGACCTCGCTGTCGCAACGAACGGAAATATCGTGAACGCGCCTTCGATCCGCAAGGAGCTGGAGAGCCAGGGCTCGATTTTTCAAACGACAAGTGATACGGAAGTTATTGCCCATCTGATTGCGCGCTCGAGCAAAGACTTCGTCAATGCGGCAAAAGATGCGCTGCAGCGGATTATTGGCGGTTTTGCTTTTCTCATTATGACGAATGACAAGCTGCTTGTTGCCTCTGACGCTCATGGCCTTCGTCCACTCGTCATGGGTAAGCTGGACGGCGGTTATGTGTTCGCTTCAGAGACCTGCGCGCTTGAAACTTGCGGCGCTGAATATGTACGTGACGTGCAGCCGGGCGAGCTGCTTGTGCTGGATAAGAACGGTCTGCGTGAGGATCGTTTCGAGAAGCTGGAGCGCCGCGCGACTTGTGCGATGGAATATATTTATTTTGCAAGACCGGACAGCGATATTAACGGAATCAACCTGCACTCGGCGCGCAAGCGTATGGGGCAGAAGCTGGCACTTGAAGCGTTCTTCGATGCCGATCTCGTAACAGGCGTACCGGATTCCAGTATTTCGGCAGCTATCGGTTATGCGGAGCAAACGGGGATTCCTTATGAGCTTGGTCTGATCAAGAACAAATACACAGGCCGTACGTTCATTCAACCATCGCAAGAGCTTCGTGAAAAAGGTGTCAAAATGAAGCTGTCCGCGGTTCGCAAAGTGGTTGAAGGCAAGCGCGTTGTCATGATCGATGACTCGATCGTGCGCGGTACGACAAGCCTTCGCATCGTTAACCTGCTTCGCGAAGCAGGCGCGACTGAGGTTCATGTGTGCATTACTTCACCTCCTTTCAAGAACCCTTGCTATTACGGCATCGACACGCCTGACCGCAAGGAATTGATTGCATCGCAGAAGACGGTCGAAGAAATTCGCCAGGCGATCAATGCGGATTCGTTATATTTTCTAAGTCATGATGGTTTTATTGAGGCTGTTGGAGGCAACGACGGCGAATACAATCGCGGTATGTGCTTGGCTTGCTTCGATAATGATTATCCGACACCGGTTGATCCGACTTCGGAGAAGAGCTGCAGCTGTTAGTTTAAGGTGAAAGTGTTGGCCTACGGCCGATATGGTTGAAAACAATTGAGGAGTGACTATCGTGTCAGAAGCTTATAAACAAGCCGGCGTAGATATCTCGGCGGGTAACGAAGCAGTCGAACGGATGAAGAAACACGTGAAGAAGACGTTCCGTCCGGAAGTATTGACGGATCTTGGCGGCTTCGGCGGTCTGTTTGGTCTTAATAAAGACAAGTACGAGGAGCCGGTATTGGTTTCGGGTACGGATGGCGTGGGTACGAAGCTGAAGGTTGCTTTTGCGATGGACAAGCATGACACGATCGGTATTGATGCGGTTGCAATGTGCGTGAACGATATTATCGTTCAAGGCGCAGAGCCGCTGTTCTTCCTCGATTACCTGGCTTGCGGCAAAGTAGAGCCTGCGAAGATCGAAGCGATCGTGAAGGGGATTTCCGATGGCTGCGTGCAGTCCGGCTGCGCTCTAATCGGCGGCGAAACCGCTGAAATGCCTGGTATGTACCAAGGCGACGAATATGATATCGCTGGTTTCACAGTCGGAATCGTAGACAAGAAAAACATCATCGACGGCAAAACGATCGCACCTGGCGATGTCGTGCTTGGTCTCGCTTCGAGCGGTATCCATAGCAACGGCTACTCGCTGGTTCGCCGTTTGCTGCTTGATACGGCTGGCTACAGTCTGGATGCGGAGCTGCCTGAGCTTGGCGGCAAGAAGCTCGGCGATGTCATCATCGAGCCGACTCGGATTTATGTGAAATCCGTTCTTGAGCTGATCAAACAAGTACAAGTTAAAGGTATGGCCCATATTACAGGCGGCGGATTTATCGAGAATATTCCGCGGGTTCTGCCTGAAGGCGTTAACGTAGAGATTGCATACGGTTCATGGCCGATTCAGCCGATCTTCGGGCTGATGCAAGAAAAAGGCTCGATCACGAACCGCGACATGTTCACAACCTTCAACATGGGTGTGGGTATGGTCGTTGTCGTTCCTGCTGAACAAGCCGAAGACGCGCTGCGCGTTGCACGCGAGCTTGGCGAGGATGCTTACATCATCGGTAAAGTAACGGAAGGCAGCCGTGTAGTTACCTTTACGGGAGCTGACGTTTAATGGCCGGCATGCGCGTCGCCGTGTTTGCTTCGGGCTTCGGCTCGAACTTCGGGGCGCTCGTGGATGCGGCAAAACAACAAAGGCTCGAGGGCGCAAGCCTCGAGCTTCTTGTTTGTGATAAGCCGGAGGCGCCTGTAGTTGCGCGCGCGCGAGAAGCCGGCATTGATGTGTTCTTGTTCAAACCGAAGGAGTACGCTTCGCGTGAAGCGTATGAAACGGAGATTCTGGCCGAGCTGACAAGACGCGGAATCGAGTTGATCGTGCTGGCCGGCTATATGCGGATTCTGACGCCGGTGCTCGTTGAGCCGTTCTTCGGACGGATGATCAACGTGCATCCGTCGCTGCTGCCCGCATTCCCGGGCGTGAACGGGATCGGCCAGGCGCTGGCCTATGGCGTGAAGGTGACGGGGGTCACCGTTCACTTCGTAGACGGCGGTCTGGACAGCGGCGCGATTATCGCGCAGCGTACGGTCGAAGTCGTGGACGGCGACACGCTGGAGACGCTCGCGCCGCGAGTACACGCGGCGGAGCAGGCGCTACTCCCGTGGGTCGTCTCGCGCATCGCCGCCGGGGCGGTCGCGATCGACGGTCGGAACGTGACCGTTAGCTAGTAGCAGGAGTAGAAGATGATCAACTGGTGAGCTACATTGGTGGAAAACCGGTGTGTTTGAGTAGATGAGGATCTGCTGGTGAGCTACATCGGTGGGAAACCGGCGGATTGAGCTAAAGAGAGGTACTGGGTACCTCACATTGGCGTGAAATCAGCGGAATGAGCTATACGTAAAACAACTTTTAGGAGGTTCTATTTTGACCATTCGCAGAGCACTTATTAGCGTATCGGATAAGACGGGGATTGTGGAGTTTTCGCGGGCGCTGGCTGGCCTTGGCGTGCAAATTATTTCGACAGGCGGTACGGCGAGCCTGCTGGAGAAGGAAGGCGTTCCGGTTATCGGAATCTCCGATGTAACGGGCTTCCCGGAGATTCTGGATGGCCGCGTGAAGACGCTGCACCCTGCTGTGCACAGCGGTCTGCTTGCTGTTCGCGATGACGAAGAGCATCAGAAAGCGATGCAAGAGCTTGGTCTCGACTACATCGACCTGGTTGTCGTGAATCTATATCCGTTCGCAGCTACGATTGCTAAGCCGGATGTATCCTACGAGGATGCGATCGAGAACATCGATATCGGCGGCCCGACGATGCTTCGTTCGGCAGCGAAGAACCACGCTTTCGTAACCGTAGTCGTAGACGCGGCGGACTACCAAACCGTGCTCGACGAAGTGAAAGCGCAAGGCGATACGACGCTTGAGACTCGTAAGAGCCTCGCAGCGAAGGTATTCCGCCACACCGGCGCTTACGATGCGCTTATCTCGGACTACCTCTCCAAGCTGCAAGGAAATCCGCTTCCGGAGAGCTACACCGTTACGTACGAGAAAGTGCAGGATCTGCGTTATGGCGAGAACCCGCATCAGAAAGCAGCGTTCTACCGCAAGCCGCTGGCATCCGCAGGCAACATCACGACTGCTGAGCAGCTGCACGGCAAAGAGCTGTCCTATAACAATATCAACGACGCCAACGCGGCGCTCGCTATTGTCAAAGAATTCAACGAACCGGCTGTCGTAGCGGTCAAACATATGAATCCTTGCGGCGTGGGCATCGGCAGCGACATTCACGAAGCCTACCAGAAAGCATACGCAGCAGATCCTACTTCGATCTTCGGCGGCATTGTAGCGGCTAACCGCGCAATCGGCGTAGAGACGGCTAAACTGCTGAGCGAGATTTTCCTGGAGATCGTCATTGCACCGGACTTCACTCCTGAAGCGCTTGAAGTGCTGACGAAGAAGAAGAACATCCGCTTGATGAAGCTCGGCGAAATCCAAGCGGCAAGCGAGCGCAAACCGGAATGGCTCGTAACGAGCGTAGACGGCGGCATGCTCGTGCAAGAGAGCGACGTCCACAGCCTGACGGAAGCGGACATCCAAATCGTAACGAACCGCAAGCCAACGGAAGAAGAGCTGAAGCAGCTGCTATTCGGTTGGAAGGTTGTGAAGCATGTGAAGTCGAACGCGATCCTTCTGGCATCGGACGATATGACAGTCGGCGTAGGCGCTGGTCAAATGAACCGTGTCGGCGCTGCACGCATCGCGATCGAGCAAGCAGGCGACAAAGCCAAAGGCGCCGTTCTTGCTTCCGACGCGTTCTTCCCAATGGGCGACACGCTGGAGCTGGCAGCGAAAGCCGGCATCACAGCCGTTATTCAACCAGGCGGCTCGATCAAGGACGAAGAATCGATCGCAGTAGCAAATGCGCATAACATCGCGATGGTGCTGACAGGCGTTCGTCATTTTAAACACTAGTACAGGCTTGGCATAAAAGGAGGGTTTCCTTTGCGGATTATGGTCATCGGCGGCGGCGGGCGAGAGCACGCCATCGTCTGGGCGCTGAATAAGAGCGATAAAGTAAGCAAGATTTTCTGTGCGCCGGGTAATGCCGGTATTGCGGAGCTGGCAGAATGCGCGCCGATTCCGGTTAACCGGTTCGACGAGCTCATGCAGTTTGCATGCGATAACGCGGTGGATCTGGTCTTCGTAGGACCGGATGATCCGCTTGCGGACGGAATCGTCGACGCTTTCGAAGCGCGCAATATTCCGGTCTACGGACCTCGCAAGAATGCGGCTGAAATCGAAGGCAGCAAAATCTTCATGAAGAATTTGCTGAAGAAATACGAGATTCCGACAGCCAAATACGAGACGTTCACCGAATACGAGACGGCACTGGCTTACTTGCGTGAGCAAGAGCTGCCGATCGTCGTGAAGGCAGACGGCCTCGCGGCAGGTAAAGGCGTAACGGTTGCGGCAACGTTGGAAGAAGCTGAAGAAGCGCTCCACGGCATGATGGTAGGCAAAGTGTTCGGCGAATCCGGCGGACGCGTCGTCATCGAGGAGTTCCTGTCTGGACAAGAGATGTCGATCCTGGCCTTCGTGGATGGCGAAACGGTGCGCGCCATGGTGCCGGCTCAAGATCACAAGCCTGTCTACGACAACGACAAAGGACCGAACACAGGCGGTATGGGCACGTATTCCCCGCTGCCGCATATCGACCCGGCAATCGTGGAAGAGTCCATCGAGAACATCATCAAGCCGACGGCGCGAGCGATGGTCAGCGAAGGTCGCCCGTTCCGTGGCGTCTTGTTCGCAGGTCTCATGATCACCAAAGACGGCCCTAAGACGATTGAGTTCAACGCACGGATGGGCGATCCGGAGACACAGGTTGTGCTTCCTCGCCTCAAAACCGACCTGCTCGATATCGTGCTAGCTTCCATGAACGGACGTCTCGATCAGCTTGAAATCGAGTGGAGCGACGAAGCTGCGGTGTGCGTCATAGCCGCATCCGAAGGCTACCCTGCGGCTTATCCGAAAGGCCTTCCTATCACAGGCCTGGAAGCTGCAAAAGCGCAAGGCGCGCTCGTATTCCACGCCGGCACGGCTCTTTCTGCCGAAGGCGAGATCGTGACGAACGGCGGACGTGTGCTCGGCATCGTCGGCCGTGGCAGCGATATTGCAGAAGCGCGCGCGAAGGCGTACGAAGCAGCGGCTGCGATTCATTTTGACGGCATGCATTGCCGTACCGATATTGCGGCGAAAGCGCTGAAATCGTAAGCGTGAACGTCAGCAACGACGAAGAGGGTTGTCCACATGTGGACAACTCTTTTTTTCGTATCAACACACTTTCCCACACTATCCACACACCGTTTCAGGTATGATTCAGAATGAGGGTAATTTTTCCGGAGGTGTCGAGAAATGGGCAGAAGGACGATAACGAGTTTTGACAGAGACTGGTTGTTCTACAAAGGAAATCTCGAAATTCCATACGTGGTGAAAGCGGGTGGCGTCGGCAGCCTAACCGATTGCGAGAAAGGCGAAGAAGGTCAGTGGCAGCAGATCGCTTTTACAGATAAGAAAGCAGGCGTATCGGTCGCACCGGATGAATGGGAGAAGGTTAACCTGCCCCATGACTGGCTCGTGGAAGAGGAGTTCTCGAAGGACGGGCCGTTGGAACGTGGATACAAAAAATCCGGCGTAGGCTGCTACCGCAAGATGTTCGATATCCCGGCCGCCGAGTTAGGCAACAAGATCACCATCGAGTTTGACGGTGTCATGCGTCATAGCAGCGTTTGGGTAAACGGTCATTTTGTCGGCACGCATCCTAGCGGCAGTGTTCCTTTCTTCTACGATATTACGGATATCGTTCGTTATGGCGATGAAGGAAGCAATGTGATTTTTGTCAAAGTGGATGCGAGAGATTTCGAAGGCTGGTGGTATGACGGAGCGGGCATTTATCGCCATGTGTGGCTGAGCACGACGGATCGGCTGCATGTCGGTCAATGGGGAACCTATATTACAACGCCAACGGTGTCTGAAGAATCATCAACGGTGCGGATAGAGACGACTGTAAACAACGAATATCGGATCGCAAAGCATGCTGAGCTAACAGTAGAGATTCACGATGCCAACGGGGAAGTCGTTGCGACTGCGAATTCAGGGGCTACGATTCCGGACGGAGAAGCACATACTTTCGTGCAGCAGATCGACGTGTCTGATTCGCTCTTATGGTCACTGGAGGCACCAAACCTATATAAAGCCATTGCCATCGTTAGAGAGAACGGCACGGAAACCGATCGATACGAAACGGGATTCGGCATTCGTACGATTGCGTTTACGAACAATAACGGGTTCTTCCTGAATGGCAACAGGACTGTTATTAAAGGGCTTTGTGTTCATCAAGATTTTGCAGGTGTCGGGGTAGCGCTCCCGGATAGCATCATCGCATATAAATTGCAGCTTCTCAAGGAGATGGGTGCAAACGCTTACCGTTCCGCGCACCATCCTCCTACGAAAGAATTGTTGGACATGTGCGACCGCATGGGCATCATGGTCATCGATGAGAATCGGCGGCTGGACAGCTCTCCGGAAGGGATCAAGAATCTCAAGCATATGCTTTATCGGGATCGCAACCATCCCAGCATTATCGCATGGTCGCTGGAGAACGAGGAGCAGCTGGAAGGCACCGTTATGGGTGCCCGCATCTTGGCGACGCTGGTGCAGGTCACGAAGAAGCTCGATCCAACACGGCCAACGACAGCAGCGCTGAATCATGGCTTCAATGATGGCGGCTATAGCGATGAGCTTGATATCGTCGGCTATAATTACGGGCATAAATGGGGCAGCTTCATCAATGATCATGCCAAACATCCGGAGCGCATCATATACGGAAGTGAAGTTTCCGCTTACGCGGTTACACGGGGGATCTATGAGCATGACGAGTCCAAAGGCTACTGCTCGGAATACGGGACAAGCTGGCGGGAGAATGAATGGCTGAACAGCTGGACGACATCACCGGAGCAAGCATGGGGTGCAGTGGCAGACAATGCTTTCCTAGCAGGGCTGTTCATTTGGGCAGGCTTTGATTATCGCGGCGAGCCATCGCCATTCAAGTGGCCGAATATCAACTCGCAATACGGCACGATGGATACATGCGGTTTCCCAAAAGACAACTATTACTACTACAAGTCCGCTTGGACGGAGCAGCCGATGATTCATTTGTTCCCGCACTGGAACTGGGCAGGCAAGGAGGGGCAAGAGATTGACGTCTGGGCGTACAGCAACCTCGACTCGATTGAGCTGTTCGTGAACGGCGGTTCTGCCGGAGAACAGAAGCGCACGCCAAACGGGCATGTGGAATGGAAGGTGCCTTATGAGGCGGGCAAGCTGCTGGCCGTGGGAAGAAGAGATGGCGAAGTCGTTGCGGAGACAGCCGTGGAAACGACGGGGGCAGCTCATCATATTCGACTTGAGCCGCATCGGAGTACGCTGCAAGCGAACGATACAGACGCTGTCGCGGTGCGCGTCTCGATTTGCGATGATCAGGGTCGGGTCGTGCCAACTGCGGACAACCTCGTGCATTTCACGGTGAACGGAGGCGGCGGACGGATTATCGGGGTAGGAAATGGCGACCCGATCTCGCATGAAGCGGATAAAGCGAGCAAGCGCAGAGCTTTTAACGGCCGCTGCCTCCTTATCCTGCAAGCCGGAACAGAGATCGGGGAGCTCGAGCTGCGAGCCCATTCAACGGGGTTGCTGGATGCCGGTGCGATTATCACGGTTGGCTTGGACATGTAGTTCGGACCATTCAACACCGGCGAAATGAGCGAAAGAAGCGGACCAGGGGATCTACAGGGGAGTAAACTACTAACGGAGTCTACGAAAATAAAACGTCTCAAAAGTTGCCTACACTTTTGAGGCGTTTTTTTTGCATAGTTGCAACCTGCCATTGTTTAGGAAGAGGGCCATAGTTTGGCATGCGAGGTGTTACTTCTTTGTAACTACTAAGTCGCCTAAATCTACTAGCATAGGAAGTAGTAGAAGAAGTGCGAGAGGATTGGTAGGATGCGACAGCTGCGAGAATTGCGATATCAGAGAAGATTAGCCACATTGATTGTGGTTACGCTAATGGTAGGCCTATTGTCGACCAGCTGCGGAATGAGCAAGCATGAATTGGCGGGAGGCGCCGGGGCGCACGCGGATAGCGGCAAAGGCGGTTCGGGGTCTGCATCCCATGCAGATTGGAATCATTCAGGCGGCGGTGGCGGCAAGGACGACGAGCCGGTTGTATCGGCGCCAGGAGAAACGGTTGCGCTGCTTCATCCTAAGCCGCCGGTTGTTACGACTCAGCCCCCTGTTATGCTGGATCAGCCGACCGAGCAGCAGACGGATTTTGTAACGACAAAGGGCACGAAGTTGGTTGCCTTAACGTTCGACGACGGGCCGGACAGTCATTTCACACCGGCTATACTCGATATATTGAAAGCGAAGAAGATCCATGCCACTTTCTTTACGGTAGGGACCCAAGTGAAAAGGTACGGTAAAGTGATGAGACGGATCCGCGATGAAGGCAGCGAGATCGGCAATCACAGCTACGCGCATAAAGATTTGTCAAAGCTTGACAGCGACCCTATTATGAATCAAATTAAATGGACAGACGCCTTAATTAATAACCAGATCGGCTACGTGCCCCATTTGGTCCGAGCGCCGTATGGCGCTACCTCGCCGCTGCTGAAGCAGATTGTGAAGGACAATGGACGCGAGCTGATCGGTTGGACGGTCGATACGCGCGATTGGGCTGGAAGCTCCGTTGCCGCAATGCGGGCTAACGTGAATAAGAACACGCATCCCGGCGGAATTATCCTTATGCATTCATTCGGAAGTAAACATATCCGCAACACGGTAGAGCTTCTGCCGCTCATCATTAAAGATCTGCAAAACAAGGGTTATACCTTCGTTACCGTGAGTGAGCTCCTGGCTGCGAAAGCACATAGCAATCATGCGAAGACGAAGAACGGCTGACAGTGCGGAAGGAGCACGAGGGATGAACGTATTGAAATGGATGAAACAAACCGCTGTTCTGGCCGGCGTCTTGCTCTGCTTCTTAATCGTATCCGGCTGTCAGTATACAGCGACTCCTGCTGATCTGCTGCTTAATCCAAGCTCAACGCCGGAGAACGCCGAGCTGGCTTCGGCCGTTCGCGATCATCTCCCGGCGAGAGCCAAGCTGTCGCTTGCCATGCAGGAGCGGTCGAATTCGGCTGTGGTCAAGATGGATGCGGATGGCGATGGGAAACAGGAAGCTTTTGTCATCTACTCGGATGAGAGCGGCACGGAGCATGTGATGGTACTGAAGCGCAATGCGGATATCGGCTGGCAGCAGTGGTTTACGTTCGACGAGACATCCAGCTACGGCATCGATGTGCTGCGTACGGTTGACTTAGACCGGGACGGAGAGCCTGAGGTGCTTATCGGGTGGAATCAATATGGAGAGCCGCAGCATATTTTGACCCTTTATCATGTGCCTGTAACCAGTGGAATCGTAGCACCGAAGCCGATTGCAGAGCTGCCATACGACACGCTTGGCGTCGGTGATGCGGAAGGCGACGGTCACGATGAGCTTGCTTTAATCCAATTGCAGCGGCAGAAGCTGACGGCTTCGATTGGAATTTATCATTTTGCAGGAGACCGTGTGTCGAAGATGGCTTCCGCCGCGCTGGATGGCTCCGTGAACGAATATTTGCAGGTGAAGCTTGGCAAAATCGCGAAGGATCAATATGGCGTGCTCGCAGATGCGGCTATTGGCGCGAACTCATCCATGACGACGATGTATGCCTGGAAAGCAGGAAAGCTGGTTCCGATCTACCCGCCTAAGCAATCCGGCGATGAGAATGTACAGGTCAATGCGACCATGCAGCTGAGCGATGACGGCAATGGGGATGGGATTCTGGATGTGATCGAGCTGCGCGAGGCTCCCGGGCAATCTGAAGGTGTGGCCTACAGCGATTTATTATGGATTCAGCAGTATAAGCAGTGGAACGGTGTCGACGGGTTTGATGTCGTTGGCGAGCAATATGTAGATGTGAATCGATCCTACGCGTTATCTCTGCCGATGGAATGGAGCCATTACACGTTCCGAAGACTAACAGATGGGAATAGCGACGATGTTGCGCTTGATCAGTTTGACGAGGAGACGAATCGGCGCGAGGGGATACTGGCGCTGCGTGTCATTCCAATTGCAGAGTGGAACAATAAAGAGCAGCAGCTGCAAGAGGAAGGGAGCCGCTTCGTGCAGCTTGGCAGCGGAAGCGGGCTGGTTTATGTAGCGATATGGGATGCCCCGCTTGTGAAGGAAGATGCGGGGAAGCCCGGCGTCATCTTCCCGCCGGATGAGGTGACGATGCGCAAACTCTTCAAGCTGCTGCCGGAAGGTTGAGTTTTTTAAACTGGACATGTAAGAAATAATAAGTGTCACCGTATGTAATATTTTAGAGGAATGGAACGAGCTGCGCCTCCAAGAGGAGGGCGACAGCCGCCGTTTCACTTGGATGAGAAAAGAGGGGGAACCGCTGCTTTGAAAATATTAATTGTTGAGGATGAAGAAGCGATTCGCGGGTTTGTCCGCATTAATTTAAAACGAGGCGGCATGGAAGTGACGGAGGCCGAGGATGGGGAAACTGCTTTGGCGCTTGCGCTGGCGGCTTCCCCGCCTTTTGATGTTGCGCTGCTTGATCTGATGCTGCCCGGTATCAGTGGGTTTGAAGTGTGCGAGCAGCTTAGGCAGCAATTTCCCCGCATGGGCATCATCATGCTGACGGCGAAATCACAGGAGGAAGATAAGATCCGCGGTCTTGAGCTTGGCGCGGACGATTATGTGCAGAAGCCGTTCAGCCCGGGCGAGCTTGTCGCCCGGCTGAACGCCCTTAAGCGGCGGATGCAGCCGTTTGGGGAGGAGCCGGCGCTTGGCGGTGACGGGGCTGCAGGAGCTGCCGAGGCAGGAGCTTTGCCCGCATCGGCGGCGCAAGGGGGCTCCGGCGCCTCGGCGGGAGGCGCGGCGCAGCCGGTGCCGCAGCGGCCCGGCGAGCTGAGCTCGGGGGCGTTCCGCCTGTCTTCGGCGGAGCGCCGGCTGTGGAAGGATGGCGTCGAGATCGTGCTGACGCCGACGGAATGGACGCTTGTGAAGCTGTTGATGGAGCGGGAGGGCGAGGGGCTCAGCCGTGATGATATTTTGAATGCGGTATGGGGACGCCATTATGTCGGTGATCTGAAGATCGTCGACGTGAACATTCGCCGCATCCGCCAGAAGATCGAGATTCAGCCATCCGATCCGCAGCATATCGAGACGCTGTGGGGGTATGGCTACCGCTGGAAACGGAGCGACGAATAATGAGAAGTCTGCGCACACGCATCGTATGGAGCTATGGCATCCTGATTGTGCTCGTGGTCGTGATGCTCGGTTCGATGTTCGTGACCCTCGTCTGGAACTACTATTACAGCAGCGCGGTCGGCTCTGTTCTGCAGCGTGCAGAGACGGAGGCGGCCCTACATAATCGGATGATCGCGTACGAACCGATGAGAGAGAAAGCCAGATACATGCTGCAAAATATGTCCGAAGGCACTGCCCACCTCCAGCTGCTTACCGGCTCCGGCGTTATCGTCGTCGATAGCAACGGACTTGGCGGCGATGGCAAGCTTGCGGAGACGCCTGATGTCAGGCGGGCGATCTATGGCGGAAAAGGGGTATGGCGCGGCACAGACCCGCTGACGAACGAGCGAATCGCGGCGGTTACGCTGCCGGTCAAGCAGGGCCAGCGCGTGGTGGCGATGTTTCGCTATACCGCTTCGCTCAAAGAAGTGGACACCACCGTCCGCAACGTGCTGTGGATTACGCTGCTTGTCGGTACGGTGGTCGTGCTGCTCTTCTTCACGATGAGCGTGTTGATCGCGAACCGAATCGCCAGACCGATCCGCAACCTGACGCGAGTTGCCGAGAAGATGGCCGAAGGCGATTGGACGCGCCGCGCAGCGCCGCATGATCGAGATGAGATCGGGCGATTGGGGGAAACGCTGAACACGATGGCCTCGGAGCTGACGCGGAGGGAGAAGCTGAAGGAGGATTTTATCTCCTCCATTTCCCACGAGCTTCGGACGCCGCTTACCTCGATTAAAGGTTGGAGCGAAACGCTGGCCTCCGGCGATCCGAGCGATGTCGAGGAGCTGAATCTGGGGCTTGCGATCATTGACCGGGAGACGGAACGGTTGGCGGGACTCGTAGAGGATCTGCTCGACTTCTCGAAGCTCTATGCCAAGAGCATCGTGCTTCATCCCGAGTCGCTCGACATACGGAAGACGATCGAAGAAACGATTCGCCAGTTCGAAGCGCGCGGACAGCGTGAATCGATTGCCATAGTAGGAACCGGCGGGGATAAGCCGCTCGTTGCCGAAGTGGATGCCAATCGGCTCAAGCAAGTGTTCATTAATGTGCTCGACAATGCGATTAAGTTTACTCCGCGGAATGGGACGATTACAGTAACAGCAGATCAAGACGAGGGGATGGCACGAATCCGGATTCAGGATACGGGGAGCGGCATTCCGCCTGAGGATTTGCCCCATGTCACCGAGAAGTTCTACAAAGGGACAAGCCAGCGCTCCGGAAGCGGACTGGGCCTAGCCATCTGCAAAGAGATCGTCGAGCTGCACGGCGGCAGCTTCCGACTGGAGAGCACCGTTGGCGAAGGCACAACGGTGACGATTGCACTGCCGCTGATCCGCGCCCAGCAGCCGCAACAGCAGCAGCAACAGCAACAGCAGCAGCAGCAACAGCAACAGCAGGAACGGCAGCAGCCGCAACAGACGCCACACCAACAGCCGCCGGACGCGGCAAACAGCAAATAACCCGATCGGCAACGGCCGATCGGGTTATTTGCTGAGCTAACATCTATTCTTTATAGAACAGCGACTTGTGATTCTTGGTTACATAGGCAATCGCGAAGATGGCCAATAGGATGACAAGGCTGGAGAACCAATGTGCGGTGATCCAGTCGATAAAAGCTGGCATACACAGCCCCCTCGGGTGAAGCGAGATAGAATTAGTGTGCCAAATCTTAGGGGGAGTATGCGAGGAAGGGGCGATTCGCGCATAACCAGCATCAGCACCTCGAACCCAGGATCCCACTCGGCATCCCCGGATTTCGTGGATTCGAGCTTCTACGAACCGCAAGGTGTTAGTGTGGGGGAGTTTCAGTCAGAATGTTCATTCTTAGCAACTGCGGAAGACAATTCCACCGCTAGTGTGGTTTAATAAATAATATCCAAACTACTCAATTCTTCCAGAAGGTGGGCTTGCAGATGAAGCATGCTAAACGGTCATCCTTTCGCTTTACACTCATGCTTGGCGTAGTCATGCTGCTAGTGGCAGGTATGGTGCTCACAGGCTGCAATGAGAAGAAGCTTAACGTCAACGATACGCCACCGGTTGCCGAAGAACCGACGGAACCAGCGGAAGCGCCTGCAGAGACGGCGCCGGTTGATCCGCCCGCTGTGGATCCGCCTCAATATATTGCACCGCTGACCGGCTTGCCGATGGATAGCGAATCCACGCTGCGGCCCATCGCCGTGATGGTCAACAATTTCGCTGCGGCGCGTCCGCAATCGGGATTGCCGAACGCCGATGTCGTCTGGGAAGTGCTAGCCGAGGGGGGCATTACGCGCCTTGTAGCTGTCTTCCAAAGCGACACCTCAACGAATCCAATCGGCCCGATTCGCAGCAACCGCCCTTATCTCATTCGGATCGGCGAAGCCTACCATTCTGTACTGGCTCATGCAGGTGCGAGCACAGATGGCTATGATATCCTGCAGCATCATAACAAAGATTACTTAGATGAAATCTCCAATGCAGGCGCGTACTTCTACCGTGAATCGTTCCGCAAACCGCCGCACAATCTGTACTCCAATTTGGAGAAGCTGCGAGCCGGAGCCGCGAAGAAGAAATATGCCGAAACCGTCGAGATCCCGACGTTTACTTGGTCCGAGCAAGGGGCGACGGCAGCGGGAACGGCGGCAACGACGGTCGAGATTCATTTTCTGCTGAAGGATTATAAGCTGTCCTACCGCTACAATGAGGCGACGGGGCTCTATGAACGCTCGATTAACGGCAAACCGCATACCGATCTGACAACGAACAATCAGCTGACGGCAACGAATCTGGTCGTCATCGGCGCGAAGCATAAGACCTACGACGACTACGGCAGACTTGAGATTGACCTCGAAAGCGGCGGTCCGGCGATGCTGATCCAGAAGGGCAAGGAAGTCGACTGCACATGGGAGCGCAGCAGTGACGGCGTTATTCGCATCATGAAGGACGGGCAGGAGCTGCCGTTCGTACCGGGACATACGTTCTATCACATCGTTCCGATGACGCCGACGTTTGCGGGGCATGTGAAGCTCGGCATATAATGAATAGATTAGACGTGTAACGTGGAGGAACAGAGATTGGAATCGACTACGAAGCAAAATGAACAGTCCTGGAACACCGGCGCATATGGGGCGTGGCTGAAGCGTTTCGGCACACCGGCTGAAGCGGCAGGCAAAATCAAAGCAGCACCCGAGAAACGTGTCGGTTCGGCACTTGAGCATATGGGAGATGTGAGCGGGAAGCGGATCGTCAATCTGCTTGGCTCGAACGGCAATAAAGCCGTTGCGCTTGCGCTGCTTGGCGCAGATGCAACCGTCATCGATTTCTCCGCGGAGAACGAGCGCTATGCAACGGAACTAGCCGCAGCAGCTGGTGTTCCGCTCACCTACATCGTTGCGGATGTGCTGAAACTGCCTAACGAGGTGCTAAACGGCAGCTACGACATCGTGTATATGGAGTTTGGGATTCTGCATTATTTTCAAGATCTGCTGCCGCTGTTTGAGGTTGTCCGCGGATTACTCCGCCCAGGAGGCACGCTGGTGCTGCAGGATTTCCATCCGGTCTCCACGAAGCTGATCTCCTCGCGCGGCACAACGGCGAACATTCGCAAGCACAAGGTGGACGGCGATTATTTCAGCACGGAGCTGGAGGAGAAGGAAGTCGCTTTCTCCAAGTTTATGTCGGAGGAGCAGGGCGGAGCAGTGGAAGTTCCCAAAGTATTGCTGCGCAACTGGACGCTCGGGGAGATCGTAACGGGAGTTGCTTCCGGAGGGCTGTGCATCAAGCTGCTCGAAGAGCTGCCGAACGCCTCGTCCGACGTGTTCGACAAAGGGATTCCGAAGACATTTACAATCGCAGCCGAGAAGCTGTAAATGGCTGTAAATCAGCAGAAGCCGGAGGTAATCCGGTTTCTTTTTTTTGCTCCGGAGGCGGTTAAAATCGGATGTGCCGGAAAACAATAGAAGGGCAAGGCGGTCCCCGGACGAAAATAATGTACGTTTTTTGAAAATAGTCATAAAACCTTTACAATCGCTTAACAATCGAGTTGTATTCTATGATAAGATATTGTCGGTTTCATATGGAGTTTGATGAAATTTGCCGGCAATCAAATTAGCGCGACAGCGAAGGGGATAGTTATGTTTAAGAAAAAGAACGATGTGTTCTTTACGACACTGGAAGCGATGGCGGATACGATTTTGGAAGGCGTGCACTATTTTGAACAAAACGTCTCCAAAATTAAAGATGTCGGACAGTTTGCGAAAACAATGAAAGAGTATGAGAGCAAATGCGACCGTCATGTACATACGATTCTGACTGAACTGAACAAAACGTTCATTACGCCAATTGAGCGTGAAGATATTATGAAACTGACCACATCGCTTGATGATGTGCTTGATGGCATTGAAGCTTGTGCTTCCCGTTTCGAAATGTACAACATTACGGAGCCGGACGAGTATGTCACTCTATTCGCAGAGAATATCCTTCGCTGCGCGCAGCAAATCAAGAAAGCGATTTACCTGTTATCCGAGAAGAAGCTGCTTGCCATGCGCGAGCCTGCTATCCATATCAATGAGCTTGAGAACCAAGCCGATGACCTGCTTCGCATCAGCGTAAAGAGCTTGTTCACGAACGTGAAGGATCCGATTGAGCTGATTAAGCGCAAAGAGGTTTATGAGCGTCTGGAGCAAACGACCGACTATTGTGAGGATGTCGCAAACACACTCGAAACCATCATTATGCGCAACAGCTAAGGAGCGGGACGAGCAGGTATGGACATTTACATTTGGGTTGGCATCGTTATTTTTCTAGCACTCGGTTTTGACTTTATCAATGGCTTCCACGATACAGCGAATGCAATCGCGACTACCGTGTCTACTCGGGCATTGTCGCCGCGGAAGGCGATTATCCTTGCGTCAGTGATGAACTTCGTCGGGGCGATTATGTTTACAGGCGTGGCGAAGACGATCGGGGGCAAAATCGCGAATCCGGCTACGCTGGACCACGGCGTGCAGGTTGTAGTCGCGACGCTGATCGGGGCCATTGCATGGAACCTGCTGACATGGTGGTTCGGTATTCCATCTTCATCTTCACATGCTTTGATCGGGTCGTTGACCGGGGCTGTTGTCAGCTCTGCTGGACTAGACGCTATTAATGGCAGCGGATTTATCGATATCTTAAAGGCACTCATTCTTTCGCCGCTCATCGCATTCGCCGGGGGCTTTATCGTGATGTGGATATTGAAGCAGATTTTTGCCAAATCCAGTCCGCATCATGTCAATAAGGTGTTCCGTTCGAGTCAAATTCTGACGGCGGCGTTCCAATCGTTCACCCATGGGACGAACGATGCGCAGAAGGCGATGGGGATCATCACGTTTGCGCTCGTCACGGCCGGCATCCAAGACAACACCGATCACATTCCGCTGTGGGTCAAGGTTTCCGCAGCTACGGCTATGGCGCTCGGAACGTCGATCGGCGGCTGGAAGATCATCAAGACGATGGGTACGAAGATTTTCAAAATCGAGCCGATCAACGGCTTCGCGGCAGATATTACATCGGCAACCGTTATCTTGACCGCAACGATGACGCATCTGCCGGTAAGTACGACACATGTTATCACGTCTTCCATTCTCGGTGTGGGCAGCGCGAAACGCTTCTCCGCTGTGAAATGGGACTTGGCGGGTAAGATTATCATCTCATGGATCATCACGATTCCGATTACGATGATTCTTGCAGCGCTGATTTATCAAGTGATTGCTTTGTTTATCTAACATGTTAAAAGGCTGAACGTCTCGCAAGCGGCACTTAGGTGCGCTTGCGGAGAGGTTCAGCCTTTTTTGCTTGTCGCGGCGGTTATCTACGCGGGCGTCTTCGGCGCGGGCCGCCGGGTGTTACGCCGGATTTGCCTGTGGCCGTACGCCGACGTTTGCGCTTGCGGCGCTTCGGCGGTGCGTCATCGTCGTCATCGGTGCTGGTCACGCTGGCGCCTTTCTTCCCGAAGGAGCCGGCAAGTACTTTAATCAGCGGCGCCATCTGGGTGATGCTGCCGACGACCTTCTGCACCTTGCCCATCGTGGTCACGATACCGTCGATTCCGCCCATGCGATCCACTACGCCCTTGAGGTCATTGAGACTGGTGGCGAGGTTGAAGCCGGACTTGGCGTCGGTCTTCTCTTCGACTTTGGTTTGCTCGATGAGCGAAGGGAGATTGCCGTCAGACTCCGGAAGAGGTATAATTTGCTGGCCTGATGGCGGTTGAATCGTAATGGATGGGACTCCGGTAGAGAACTCGGAGGATGAGAACGGGACCGGGGTTTTCACTAGCCCTACGCTTTTGTTAGTGTTCAAGCCTTGAAATGGATCAGATATACCCGGAAAAGGACTTTGCTGCCGCTCATTATGCAGGCCTTGACCTTGCCCGCCGCTCTGGCGCTGCTGCTCGTAGCTGCCGGCGGGTGGATCATAGCGGTATTTCACGCAGATCACAACCTTTTTTGGCGTTTTATATAGTAGTCTATGGGATAGGCAAACATACGGACTGGACGAATGCCCGTATTTTCGGAATAAATTTCCGCTGATGCAGGGGAACATTAGACGCTGGTCGTGGACCGAGTATGCCTTCTGTTCTGTGAAGCGCTACAACGGTGATGCTTGAATAATAGTAGAGAAACGAATACAATTAGCTTAATAGTTCAAGTAGGAGTGTGCGGACGATGCAATTAAAGAAGCTGAATGACAAGACGTTCGACCAGCTGTTTGAAGCAATTCTAACGCTGGAGACGGTGGAAGAATGCTATGTGTTCTTTGATGATTTGTGTACGGTAAACGAGATCCAGTCGCTGTCCCAGCGGCTTGAAGTGGCACGCATGCTTGGCAAGGGTGCGACATATAATCAGATTGAAGCAGAGACCGGCGCAAGCACGGCGACGATTTCGCGAGTGAAGCGGTGCCTGAACTACGGCAACGATGGATACAAGATGGCGCTGGAGCGCGCAGGACGCTAAGCGTGGTGCGGAAGCCTGGTGTTTTAGTAATTAGTCACGGTTCGCGTGAGGCGAACTGGGTGAAGCTTGTTGATGAGGCGGTTGGGAGTATTACACCTAACCCTGCTGGTTCAGAAATGCCTCCGGTTGTCTCGGCTTTTCTGGAGATTGTGGAAGGACGTCTGATTCAAGACGGCATAGATCAGCTAGAAGCGGAAGGCGTGACGGAGCTCTACGTCCTTCCGCTTTTTGTGTCGTCCGGTAGTACGCATGTGGACGACATCGCGCAAGCGTTCGGCGCTCAGCCGGTATCCACAGCGCGCCGAGGTGAGCTGGCGCCGTTCCGGGTTGGCGCGGGCATGAGCGTCCGCTTCGGCTTGCCGATCGACGACGACGCGGATATTGCCGAGCTGCTGCTCGGTAATATTGCGGAGCTGTCGTCGGCGCCCGCGCGGGAGCGATTGCTGCTCGTCGCGCATGGTTCGCGCGAGGCGGTCTTTCACGGCCGCTGGCGAAGCGGCATGCGGCAGCTCGCGGCGCGTGTGCGCGAGCTTGGCGGGTTTGCCGGCGCAGACATTGCGATGCTGCTGCCGAATCAGGCGGCCTGCAAGCTGCGCGCGCTGCAGCGGCGGTATGAAGGTGACTCGTTCCTCGTAGTGCCTCTCTTTCTGAGCGAGGGTTATTTTACAAGAACGGTCATTCCGGGTCGGCTTGAAGGTCTGGATTATCGGTACAATGGCCGCTCGCTGCTGCCGAATCCGTGCATTGTGCGCTGGATGGAGCGTCAGATTGAGAGCTGGCTGAGTGAGCGGAATGGTGCGTGATTGGCGTTTGGGAAGTTCGCCATTTCAGTGTATAGTAGAGAGTAGAGAACGTGAGAAGATACGGGCAGCAGGAAGCTTGCCGGTTGCTGTGTTTACGGATGCGCGGAAGGCGCTGCCGTACACGGTCCGGAGTGAATGTGCCGGAGGTGGACTAAGTGACGATTAAGAGGGCGAGATTGATCTATAACCCGACATCGGGTCGGGAAGAAATTAAGAAGCGGCTGCCGGATATCCTGCAGCGGCTTGAGCGTGGCGGCATCGAGACGAGCTGTCACGCCACCGTGAGTGAAGGCGACGCGACGATCGCGGCATCCGAAGCTGCGGACCGCGGCTTCGACATGATCATCGCGGCCGGCGGGGACGGGACGCTGTATGAAGTGATCAACGGCTTGGCGGAGAAGGACGTACGGCCGCCGCTAGGGATTTTGCCGCTGGGAACCACGAATGATTTTGCCCGGGCGCTTGGCATTCCGAAGCACTGGGAGTACGCATGCGATCTCATCATTCAGCAGTACACGAAGTCGATCGATCTGGGACGGGCGAATCAGCGGTATTTTATCAATATTGCGGGCGGGGGCTCCTTGACGGAGCTGACCTATGAAGTGCCGAGCAAGCTGAAGACGATGATCGGGCAGCTGGCCTATTATATGAAGGGTCTTGAGAAAATGACCCGCCTTCGGCCAACGGAGCTGCGGCTCCAGGCGAAGGAGATCGGCGAGATCCATGAGGAGATTATGATGTTCCTCATCTGTAACAGCAATTCGGTCGGCGGCTTCGAGAAGTTGGCACCGGAGGCGAGCCTCAGCGATGGCCTGTTCGACGTGGTCGTGCTGAAGAAATGCAACCTCGGAGAGTTCATCCGGCTGGCGTCACTGGCGCTGCGCGGCGAGCATTTGCATGATCCGCATGTGGTGCATTTTCAGACGCGCGAGCTGATCGTCACGACACCGGATTACGTGCAGCTGAACCTGGACGGCGAGTATGGTGGCACGCTGCCATGTACGTTTACGGTGCTACCGTCTCATTTGAACATTATTGTAGATGAAGCGGGCAATTCTACTTATAAATAAACGGCACAAAGCAGATAGATGGATAGCGCAGATAAGCTCAAAGCAGAGATATGAAATAGGGAAGACAACTGATTGAGGAAAACGGAGCGGGTTACGTACAATGAGCAACAATAAGGTTAAAGTACCGACAGTAAGCAAAAATGATGAAGTCGTCGTCGACATTGTCGGCTTGACGCATGAGGGCGAAGGGGTAGGCCGTGCAGACGGCTTTACCCTTTTTATACAGGGAGCCCTTCCCGGCGAACGCGTCCGCGCGAAGGTGCTGAAGGTGAAGAAGACGTACGGCTACGCGAAGCTGCAGGAGCTGCTTGTTAAGAGCGCGGATCGCGTGGACGCGCCATGCCCGATCTATAAGCAGTGCGGTGGCTGCCAGCTGCAGCACTTGAGTTATAAGGGCCAGCTGGAGTGGAAGCGGCAGCATGTGGTGGACAATTTGGAGCGGATTGGAAAGCTGCGGGTTGCTGGGGCGGACGATAGCCTAGACGGCGGTGAGGCTGATGCAGTGATTGTTCATCCGACTGTTGGAATGGACGAGCCATGGCGTTACCGGAACAAAGCGTCCGTGCCGATGGGCATGGCCGCTGTGGCGACTGGCGGAGATGGCGACGGGCTGTTCTCAGAGGAGCGCCTGATCGGCGGCTTCTACGCGCGCGGGAGTCACCGCATCATTGATATGGACGAGTGCATGATTCAGCACTCGCACAATGATGATATAGTAGCCCGCGTTAAGTCGATTGGCCGCGAGCTTGGTGTTTCTGCCTATAACGAAGAGACAGGCCGTGGGCTGCTGCGTCATGTGATGACGCGTGTTGGTTTCGTGTCTGGCGAGGCGATGATCGTGCTCATCACCAATGGCCAGCACATTCCTCAAGTGGATCGCTGGATCGAGATGATCCGTGAAGCCGTGCCTAACGTGAAGAGTATCGTGCAGAACGTGAACAAACGTGATACGAATGTGATCTTCGGCGAAGAGACCCGCGTGCTGTGGGGCAGCGAGGTTATCTACGACGAGCTCGATGGCATTCGCTTCGCTATCTCTGCTAGGTCGTTCTATCAGGTGAACCCAGTGCAAACTGTGGAATTGTACCGCAAAGCGGTTGAATACGCGGCGCTGACGGGGAGCGAGCGGGTTATCGATGCCTATTGCGGCATCGGTACAATTTCGCTATTCCTGGCGCGCCAAGCTGGCCATGTTTACGGCGTCGAGATCGTGCCGGAGGCTATTGCGGATGCGGAGCGTAATGCGAAGCTGAACGGGATCGAGAATGCCTCGTTCGAAGCTGGTCCAGCCGAAGTTGTCATTCCGCGCTGGCGTAAGGAAGGCATCGTTCCCGACGTGATTGTCGTCGATCCGCCGAGGAAAGGCTGCGATGAAGCTTTGTTAGAGACGATCTTGGCGATGCGTCCGGAGCGTGTGGTGTATGTGTCGTGTAATCCTTCGACGTTGGCACGCGATCTACGCGTGTTGGAGGATGGCGGGTACCGGACGGTTGAAGTACAACCGGTGGATATGTTCCCGCATACGGTGCATGTGGAGTGCGTAATATTGATGGAAAGAAGGGGCTAGCCGCTTATGGCTATGCCTCTTCTTTAATGGATATTGTAATTGTAATTGATATCAATCGAACCGTGATGTCTTTTTGTTATACATTTTATAATTTATAGTGTAGGCATTCACTTACTTGAATAAAGAGTTATTCCATAAAGAAACGATTGTAATTATTGGACAGGTAGCAAGGTAACTCAGTAGAACTATACGGACTTACTTATGTATGGTCATGTTCGCTTACTTTAAGTGCCAAACTAAACATATGGAGAGCAGTTATTCCCAGTATTTTTTTTGTCTGATGCCAATGACTTTTACAGTTTCCCCTAGGCCTGCATAATAAGAAAACAATTTTGTTTCACCTGGTGGAAGGGTGTCGGTTATCACAATTTCTTTGCTAGATAGTATGTAACCGTCTTTATCACAGATATTCACCTCTATCACAAAATCTGAATATGATTTGTCATTGGCGAGGTTTTGAACTTTACCAACAATAAGATTATATGTAGTCGCAGCACCTTTTTTCTCGGTAATTCTTATATCTTTAATTAGTAAATTATTGTTTAATTCTTGTTCCTTTGCTAATAAGGGATCAACAAAATTTATAGAATCTGTTAAGTTTTCATTAGGAACTGTGGAATTAACGGTGGAAGTTGCTGTCGAATCATGTTCTGTTAAGTCAAGGTGCATCTCGCTGGAATTATTGCTTTTTTTTTCATTCAAAGTGTTTATAACGAGTCCTAGAAGTAACCAAGATCCTAATAAAATTAAAAGTGAAAATATAATTAAAAGCGCACGCGAGTAATTCCTTCGTTCGTCTTCTTTACCGAAAGCCCAAATACACAAAAAAACTATGTTTATGGGTGGGATAAATGATAATAAAAGCGTGAAAATCCATTTACTCACAGGTGGAAGATGGTTTATAGGAGTGGGATTACTCTGGATCTGTTCAGTGTGCATAGTAATATCATTCACTTGTTAACACTCCTTTATATTACATATGATTTCAATTAAAAGATACAATTTGTATCTACAAATTGTCAATCAAAATAGCGATGAATATTGAAAGACAATTAGTACACCAGAAAGTACGTGAACTGGTAAGAAGAGAAAATAAGGTGAATCTCCGATAATCATACTGACTCAGACGAATTGAGTGAGACAGAACTGGATCATATGTCTATTGAAATTACAGACCGTTAACGGTAATAGTGAAATAAAAAATTTGCTATAGATAAATAGGGGCTATGATTAACTTTACTAAAAATACAGTATTTTCAATATAAATATTTATTTTCCTTTTCGTGGCGAGAGGAGTCTGTCTAGACTATGTCGAATCACTAGTCACAATGAATTATGTCATTTGTACCAGTCAGATTGTGTGCCACGAAAAGCATACTCTTTCAGCTGCACTACAAAGGCTGTAAGAGCATGCTTTTTTAGTTCGAACACCTGTTTGCTGACGAACTGCTGACGTAATGGTGAGTTAAACTTTAGGTAAAAGGGAGTGTGATAACATGATTCAAACATTACAATTGAACGGCACCTTCTTTACATACCTCAATGATAAGAACAATTACGGTACTGAGATGCAAGCATGTATGGAACGTACCGTGCAGAAGCTACAGGATACGCAAACGACATTAGATCGCCCAGGAATGCTGCTAGGGAAAATACAATCAGGTAAAACAAGAACGTTCCTTGGTGTTATGTCGCTGGCATATGACAATAGCTATGACATTGTTATTGTGTTAACGAAAGGAACACGGGCGCTTGCGCAGCAAACGTTGGAAAGGCTGAAATCAGAGTTCTTCGATTTACATGAACAGGATGCCATTCAGATTTACGATATTATGGTCATGCCAAGGCTTACGAGATATGAGCTTAGTCAGAAACTGTGCTTTGTCGTGAAGAAAGAGATCAAGAACATGGCAAAACTGAATGATGCATTCTTTAAACAATATCCTGAGATGGCTGATAAAAAGATATTGATCATCGATGATGAAGCAGATTTTGCGAGCATTGGATTTACTTCTTCAAAGGATAATGACAATCTTGAGATTAAGAAGATTGCTGGAAAAATCGATGAATTTCGAAAAAACACAGCCCAAAGCAGCTTCTTGCAGGTTACAGCTACTCCATACTCACTCTATCTGCAACCAGAAGACATTATAGTAGATTCAGCTGTATTTAAGCCGATTAAGCCGGCGTTTACAGAGCTTGTTCCCATACACGATAAGTATATTGGTGGTGACTTCTACTTTCATGAAAGTGAAGAAGAAGGTACTGTCGCATATCACCTGTACGAGGAAGTACCTGCAGGTGAACTTGACGTTCTGAAGAAGCAGGATCGTCGCGTGTTCAAAATCGAGGAGTGTCTCATTAGCGGGAAGATTGCTTCACTACGAAATGCACTTGTAAACTTTATCGTTGGCGGTTGTATCAGACGTATTCAAGATCGCCAGGAGAGTAAAGTACCGAAGAAATTCAGCTTTATTATTCATACCGAGCAGAACAAAGCTGCTCATGGTTGGCAAGAAAGCATCATTGATGCCATTGCGGAGAAGTTAACGGAAGAATCTCGGGACAACTCTGCACTGTTCCAGAGACTACTTAAAGAAGCGTATGCAAATCTGAAGTTATCTATCGAGCTCTCTCAGTTGAAGCTGCCAAGCTTCGCGGTAGTTCAAGAGGAAGTGAAGCAGGCATTAGATGGTGGCCACATCATGATTACAAAGGTGAACTCGGAGAAAGATGTTAATGAGCTATTGGATACCTCCGGGCAATTGAAGCTGCGGACACCATTGAATATCTTTATTGGCGGCCAAATTCTCGATCGCGGAATCACGATTGGCAACTTAATTGGTTTCTACTATGGACGCCGCCCAAAGACGTTTCAACAGGATACTGTACTGCAGCATTCTCGTATGTACGGAGCGAGACCAATTGAGGATTTGACTGTAACGCGCTTCTATACCACGTCGGATATTTATTCTGTTATGCAGCGCATTCATGAGTTTGATACTGCACTGCGCGATGCTTTTGAGAAGGGCAACCACGACAAAGGGGTTATCTTTGTTCAAAAGGACTTGTCCAATCAGATTATTCCATGTTCCCCTAATAAAATCATGCTTGCGGATACAACAACGTTGAAACCTTCTTCAAGGTTACTTCCTGTTGGCTTCGAGCAGAAGGCCAAGACCCACACCTCAAAGCATGTGGAGGCTATTGATAAGCTGATATCAACATACTGCTCTGACAGCAGTAATACACCAGACGAGTTTCTTATGGATGTCGGTGATATGGTACGAATCGTGAATCATATTGCAGAGACCTTCAAAGAAGGGCATTCCTGGAATAAAGATGCCTTTATTGCTAGTCTTGAATATCTAGCAACGATAAGTAAAGACAAGGATCGCCAAGGTAAAGTTTGGGTTATTGTAAGGCGAAATCGGGATATTGCACGAATGAAACAGGACGGACGTCTCGAGAACTCCCCCGACTCTTATCAAGAGAAGGGTCATGCAAAGAATCTAGCAACGGATATTCCAGCAGTAATTCTACTGAAGCAAAATGGTAACGCTGTCGGTTGGAATGGGAACCCCTTCTACTGGCCAGTACTCGTAGCTCCTAAGCAAATACAGACAGTTGTGTTTGCGAATCACTTATTCGCGGATTAAATCAACTCAACTCGAGAATATACTTTAGCGGGAGGCAGACGAATGTCTTCTTCATATCTTCTACTTAAAGACATAATTCCAGAATTAGCATCGCTTGTTAAAGAAGCAGAACAGTCGCTCTGGACGAATCCGCGCTCGATGTTAGTGCAGGGCCGGTTATTCGGTGAACAATTAGCGACTGTTGTAGCTCGAAATGAAAAAGTGGAACCGGTATATGCGATTAAGCAAATTGACCGGCTCCATTTGCTCGAACGAAAAGAACTCATTGATCCTTTAATTAGAAACAGTTTTGAATGGCTTCGAAAGAATGGTAATTCGGCAGCTCACGATGCTAGAGAAATACCCTTAGATATCGCATTAACGGCACATCGACAATTGTTTGAATTGAGCGCTTGGTATGCTGAAGCTTATGGACCGGTAACTCTGGAGATACCGACGTATGTTATGCCTATGCCTGCAACGACTAACAACCCAGATAAAGAGAATTCATCGACAAACGAACTTAGCGAGAAACTCCAAAAGCTAATTGAAGATCAAGTCTCAGGGAAGCTGCTATCTTCCATTGACGAAAGGTTTATTGAGATTCAAAAGATGCTCAATAAGTTTGCTGTTGGTATGGACGAATGGGCTCGTAAAAGTAACGAGATTACGAAAGACGACAATGTGAACACAACGGACACGACTGACACGACTGACACGACTGACACAACAGCTACAGCAGAACTCGTTGCTGAGCAAGAAGCTGCGGTAGCAGTTGCGGTCGAAACGAAAGAGACAAATCAAGAGATTGAAATTGCAGAATACCTGAATAGCATCTCGTTAGAAGTCTTGGATAAGCGGGGCAATGGTGGGGCTATATGGGTTATTGGCGGATGGGAACATAAAGACATGTTATTCTCACTAAAACCACAAGGTCTTTATTTCCGTTTTGCACGCAATGGCAGCCAATCCACGAAGCGTCAGCCAGCATGGTTTCTGATGGGAAAAGACCCGTCAGCACAGCGGTGGGTTAATATTGAATTACTGACTGCAGAAAGCTTGGGAAATGAACAAGATGCAGATGCAGCTGATGATGTTGAATCCAGCGAAGAAACTGTTCAGTTAACTTCAACTTCTGTAGCGGTAGCTAATCCAGTAGAGGAAACGGTGACCGAAACGGAAGAGAAAGCGGTAAGTAGTGTCGAAGAGTCAGATGAAATCAATGCGATTGAGAATGGTGTAATCGTTCCGACTGAAATCAGCTTTAATCGTATTGACGTGTATCAGCCGAGCCGATTAAGCGAAATCTCTAACGATCTTGATATCATTTGTTTTAAAGATTGGACAGAGGGAAAACTGAAGGAGCTTTATCGTAAGCAGCCGAAGCTTCTTCATGATGTGCTAGTTCAGCTGTGGTTCTTTGGCGTGGAATTCCGAGGAGAATTAAGTCGGTTTATTAAACTGGAACGTCCAGCGAACGTTTCAATATTGAATGGACTGAAGCCGGGCGTTGTTCTTCACGATGTACTGTCTCTTGATGTGTCCAGAATGTTGGAGAGATTCGGCATTCGCTTGACCGATCAGTTAAATGGTGTTCCACTGCCTTCCTTGGAGTGGTTACTGCGAGGGCGTTATCAGGATACGATTCAAATTATGGAGCAATTTATGCAGATTGATCCTATTACAGATAATCCTGAGTCGGATGCAAATGCGCATCATTCGGAGGCTGTTCGTAATGAATCATTTATGGTGCTCTTTCAAGGACGCACTTTAGAGATTCCGGACAGTCTGTTAGATGTGGAAATCAGCAGCATTCCTATCTATGGATGTACTGCATTGCTCGGTAAAATGAAGTCACCATGTAATATTATTTATTTGAGAGATCTTCCGTCGGATTTAAGCGAGTTGATTACGCGAATTAAAGGTGCCGGTGCGGGAACGATTGAGAAAATGCTTAATCAATTGGCGACGTTCGTTTGTAAACCAGTTGAAGAAAATGATCCAGCAGTTTATGTAAACGCACTTCAATATGATTCTCAATCTGCAAGTCTGAGTGGGAAGTTGATATGGCAAGATACCGTCGTAGAACTTCAGGAGAACGACTATGATACCGAACTGGATCCTGCATATTTTCCTAATGTTCCTCGACTTATACAGAGCTTAATAGACAAACAAATGTTGAAGGTTGGGGATCTTCCAACGAGGCTTGATATGTTATTAAGCATTCGAGGAACAGGGAGAACGGCTGTCACCAAATTTATAACACATCTAAGTTCGCTATTAAATGTTACCCAGCTTGAGCATCAGCAGGCGCAGGAGTGGCTAGGGATGTCCATCGAGAAGCGCATTCCATTTAGCATTAAGCACGTGGAAACTATTTTAGCGGAGAAACTTTCGGAGAGTGAAATTGCTCAAAACCGTAATCTTGAAATCCTCCACTTGCGTTGGATGGAAAGAAGAGAAGGTCGCAAGGCTACCTTGGAATGGCTGGGCCAGCGTTATGAGCTAACGCGTGAGCGAGTTCGACAAGTCATTAACAAAATGCTCAAGAAGTTTCATCCGGATGTAATTATGCTGGAGAAGGCGCTTAAAGAAGCTTGCGAAGAAAATGGAAATTATTATTATTATCCGATTGACATTAATGGAAGTTTCACGCATGGCATGATTGAACAGGTAGTAGAGGAGTATGAAGGGCTGGTTTATCTCGAACATTATGGTTGGTGGACGATCCAATCCCAAGAGGAGTTCGAGCTTAAAGCGGAGAAACTACGCCAGAGTTTCCGTGCAGCAATGCGTGGAAGGTTAGAACCGCTTGAGCAAGTTAAATCTATTACAGCCGAACTTGCAAGTTCGGATCTTCCTTCTGATTTAGGGTACAAGATCGTAAAAACGGAACTTGTTGAAACTGCAGATGGTCAATACATTCTAACCAAAACGATGAAATATGAAGTTGTTGAGATGGTCATGCGCTATTATCCTGATGGTGTGGAGATATACAAAAGAGCCGGCGAGTTGTGCGAGAGAGCGAATAGAATTCGCCCAGATGAGTTTACACGAGATCGTGATTTTACTTCGGTCATTCAGCGGGATGAATATAGCCAGATCGCATATCTGTGGGGACGCGGAACTTATATCCATCATTCCTTTGTTCATGTCGCTCAAGAACTTATTCAAGAAGTTTCCGATCAAGCCCTGCAGCTGTTGGAGCGTAGAAGTCCAATTTCAGTAGGTCGGCTGTTCCAATTGTTTGAGGAGAGACTCATTCATGGCAATGTTCCGAATGAATATGCGTTATATACGATGCTTCGCAAATATGGTTCGGATCAGCTTGCGCCAAATAAATTTCCGCATATCTGGCATAAAGATGACGCATTCCAACTAAGTAATGGCGAACAAATCAAAGTATTCATCCGTGAGCATCAGGAACCGCTGACGGTGGAACAACTTCGCGAAGAGTTCATTCGCAAGCGTGGTTGGAAGTGGTTCACGCTTGATTTCTCGATTAGCGCTGACCGTGACTTCGTTAGTGCCGATCTTGGAAAAGTTGCACTTAGAGAGTTCTATCCGTACTATGAGCAGGATTTTGGACCTATTATTCAACAATTAGAGCCGCTGCTATCTGAAACAGGTGTTATTCATGTTAACAGACTGTATGAGCTTGCGAGTCATGATTGCGCTAAAATGGGAATTACATCGTCCTATCTGTTATATGATTTGCTGCAGGGCCTAGAATTGTCCAGTATGCGCTTTGTACGATATCCTCTTATTGCTCATGAAGATCATCCATTGGAAGAGTTGACACTTCTCAACATGGTGGAACAGTATATTGAAGATCAAGGAGCTGAGGTTCCAAGGGAATTGGTCTACCACTGGGTGACTGAGGAAGTAGGGGCTAGAGAAGAGACACTGGATATGGCATTAGCGAGCAGCAGGAATATTTATTACTACCAAAGTGGGCAATTCGGGGAGTATATTCATCGCAATTGCCTTGGTTGGTCGGATGAGAAGGAGGAAAGCCTCGTTGCTTTCGTTACTATGCTTCTAGATAGCGAGGAAGCGAAGGGACGATATTTCGTGACCTTAGATTCCGCTTGGAATCCGGAGGATTTCCCAGCTTTAGATAATAGTCTGGAATGGACCGAGGATTTATTCATTGATTGTGTAAGGAAAAGCGGGAAGTTTAGGCTTCTTGGTTCGGTTGATTGTATCATCGTTCGAACTGAGGATACTCGTATTCAGAGTGAAACGGATTGGATTGCCCATGTTTTGAAGCTGGAATTCAATGGTCAAACATCATTGAAACAATTCCAAAATAAATTGATGGAGTACAGGTATTCGAAAGACGGTCGCTTTTTATTTGAGACGGTAACCAGACTTGACGACGGATCTGCTCCATTTATATTAGATTCAACTACCTTATTATCCAAATAGTCGAGATGTAAAGACAAGCTGACTTCGAATAAACCGGTGTCAGCTTGTTTTTTTTTCATCCCAAAGTATACATCTGTTTCCAGTAAATCACTTTTATTGCTAAAGACAAAAATCTGGGATTATAGTACTATTTTGTATAGTGTGAGTAACGAAATTTCCCAAGGGAGCGGCTGCGAGTGGAGCTTTATAAAGAGTTA
Source organism: Paenibacillus sp. J22FR21 (assembly GCF_056269135.1). NCBI lineage: Bacteria > Bacillati > Bacillota > Bacilli > Caryophanales > Paenibacillaceae > Paenibacillus > Paenibacillus sp. J22FR21. The sequence continues at coordinate 73,721 of NZ_JBWDNJ010000005.1, read as the reverse complement.
TGGATTTCTCTTCAAATTGTTGTGTTTTTATTAGCTGGCATTCTGCTAGGTAGATTAATTTTACGTGAGTGGATGTTAATGAGACAAATTAAAGGTAGTTTAGATATGTTACATAAAGGGAGTTCTTCAGCTGATCTTGATCGGCAGATTAATATTATTTTTAGTGATAAGAGCACTTCTAAAATAAAGTATGCTCAGCAATGGAAAAGGTACTTTGACCGTGTCTCTCAGAAGAATGCAGATGAACGGATTCGAATAGAGCCTTATTTAGGGGCAGAGGCTCTAAATCATCACATGGGTTATCGAGCATGGGTCGATGTAATGGGTGGTATTTTCGTTAGTCTCGGTGTTCTCGGGACATTTATCGGTCTCGTATTTGGATTGGCTCATCTTGATCTGGGAACAACAGATACGCTGAAGACGAGTATCCGTCAACTTCTTTCCGGCATGGAGTCCGCATTCTATACATCAATTTTGGGTATTGGGCTATCAATTTTGTGGACTATTATTGATCGTTTTAGTAGTGCACAATTTGAAGCACAGATCGATTGGCATGCAGAACGGCTAAATTTTCTGCTTAATGCTGATGATGAAGAGTTGTTCTTGAATCGACTTGAGAAGGTTTCGAGAAATCAGGCTGATCATTTGAAGACATTACTCACAGATGCATTAGAAAATGCGATGCGTCCAATAACAGACCTTATGCAGCAGCAAGTACATATCTCTCAGCATCAATCGCAAGATATTACTAAGAATTTGGTCAACCAGATTACAGGTGGAACCGATAAAACCGTTCAAGCATTCAGTGATCTTATCGAACAGACTCAAAAAATGCAATCGAAGATGCTAGAAACGATGAACGACATTGTAAATCGTTATAAAGAGACAGAACGTCAGCATTTGGATGCGTTGGATCAATTCTCACATATGTCCAATCAGTTCCGTAAAATCGTGAACGACTCAGAGAAGCTAAGCGAAAACGTGAATCATGTGGTCATGAATGTTGGGATGATGCAAGAACAGTTGCTTGAAATGCAAGGCATTCAGACGAAGCTCTTACCAGAGCTGACAGAGTTACGCTCCAAAACAAATGACGTAGTCATAGATACATTAGAGAAGTCTGAATACTACTTGAATCGTGTCGAGCATCAGATTGGACAAATGCAGACGCATTGGCAGGACGCTAGTGAGCATATGAAAGCTACCCGAGATGTGCTAAACGTTTCTGTCAAAGATTTTGCAGACAATATAGATAGTGGCCTGAGTAAGACATACAATCATTTCGATAATACATTAACTAAAGCCATGCAAAGTATGTCCGGAACAGTTAGCCGGATGCATGAACTGCAGGAAGAGTTGATGGAAGTATTCGAGGAACTTGGCGAGATCCTAACGAACCAAAAAGATGAAATGGTATCCGCATCATGAAAAGTAACAAAAAAGAGAATGTAAATTGGTGGATGTCTTATGCAGATTTAATGAGTGTTATGCTTATGGTCTTTGCGCTTATTATGGTTGTCGTTGTTCTAGATGTTCAAGACAGCTCTGAGAAGAGGGCTGCTGCAGAACAGAAGGCTGAAGAGTCGCAAGAACAGGCTAAAGAGTTAAGGGAAATGGCTGAACAGAAGACAAAAGAGATCGAGCAAGCCATTGGTCTTAAAACCGAGATTATCAAGGAGTTAATGGCATTCTTCAAGAAGTCCAATTTACAAATTGAGATCGATCAACAAACGGGAGCGATTCGTTTTCCGGGGAGTATTCTGTTCGAGTCTAAGTCTTATACAATCTCAGATAATGGTAAGGCATTCTTGAAGGACTTTGTTCCTAAGTATATGGGAATCTTACTTCAAGAAAAATTTAAAAGTAAAATCGCTACAATTATGATTGAAGGTCATACAGATGACAATGGGACCTATATGTATAATATGGAGCTATCGCAGAACAGGGCATTTTCAGTGCTGAAGTATATGTATAGCGATGATTTCCCTAACTTCTCGCAGCGAGCTTATAGTCAAAAATTCGTTACCTGTAATGGCAGAAGCTTCAGTGAACCAATACTTACGAGCAATGGGAAAATCGATGCAGAAAAATCACGTAGGGTAGAGTTTCTGTTCCGGTTAAAAGATGAAGAAGCATTCCAAGCCATTGAGAAGTTGGTGCGACAGTAATGAATTTCGAGTATCTTCCAATGTCGTTGCAGACGTGGGTTGTGGAGTATGAACTGAAGAACGGCAGGACAGAAAAGGTAAAACCAATCGATTTCTCTAAATATCAGAATAGTATTGATGAGTTATATGCCGAGTTTGTTCTGCTTAGGGATTCAGGGAATCAAGAAGCTTTCCGAGAATGGACAACTAGACTTAACCGGCGAAAGAAAGGTCTTTTACCATTTTTATTTCAGCACGAGTTGTCAATGGAGTGGAAGGTAGCTTTAGTACATACGATAAGAGGCCAAATAGAAACTAACCACCGTTCATTTAGGCTTATGTTAGAAGCATTCTATCAGGTCGGTGTGATAGATCCAATGTGGCATCTTGTTCAGTATGCGTATCTAACTCATCCTGATACGATCGAAAGAAGACTCCAAGATTCATCAAGGGATCAATGGAGAAGATATCTCCATGATGTAAATCCCATTGTTTATTTGAGTGGTCAGTTAGTTTCCGTGGATGCAGGTCCATTCAAAGACCGAATTGCTGTTTATGTTGTTAGTGAGCATCATACCTTCTACCGAACCGTATTTCTTGAAACATTAAAGGAAGCAAAGGCAGCTTTTTTTCTTCAAGAGCAGCAACTTTACCTATCGATTCTCTATGGGGCTACCAGCCAGGAACAGCAGCAGATGGTACATAGCTTAATTGCAAACTGTAATTTGGATCAAGTGGCTAAGTTAGCAGAATTGATTTACGACTTAATGGGAACTTACAAGTATAAGCCCATATTATGGGAAAATGTTGGGCAGGCGGAGAAAGAGAAATTCCATCGTTGGAGACTAAATAAAACGCTCAAGGAATTTTTTAAGGATGTTAATATTAATCATGAACGTTATAAATATTGGGAGAAATTTATTAGTCGTTTGAATGATGCAGTGGTAGTGGATAAGAACACAACGCTTCTGATGTACTTCCCTGATGTTGTCGTCATGGAAGTTTTAGGAGGTGGTGCGGTTTACGTGTATGACAATGCAACTTTTAAAATGCATTACCAGCAAAAGATTGATCAATTATTAGCACGACGTGAAGTAATGAAAAAAAATCAGTCGTTCTATGCTGGTGATGTGAAACGTGTTGAATTGATGAATAAAGAACTTGTTGTAGATGGCGGGTGGCTCAGGCACGTTGGGGTTTGGCAGCACATTTTTGACCACTGGTTGCGTAGCAATTTAGGGTGGGAGGTAAACAAACATGTCCTTCTTCAAAAAGAAGCTGAGTGAGCTTAAAACAACTTTCGGCATAACTGAAACTGGTGTGAAGATATCATTCCAAGAAGTAGTCGGTAAGCAGATTGATGAACTTCAGCTACCATTGAATAAGGAATTGATCCAAAACTTATATAAGGCTTCAGGATTTGAGCGCTATATAGCATGGGAAGATCTTTATGACTTAGAAGTGCTTCAAGAAGGTCTGCTGCCCTATGAGACCTATTTCAAGATGATTAATGATGAAGATGGGATAGCAATCCTTCGCACTTTAGGGCTGCCTGTCAAGCCTGCTGAAGTTACCGGAACACTCCATTTGGAGTCATTGCCGCAAGAAGCAAAGTTGCGGCTAGATCTAGCGGACAATCAAGGGCGAAATCTTGAACGAATTGGAAAAGTTATTGGTGCAGTTGTGGAAACGAAGGAATCACTATTTCTGCTTCCTGAGGAAATCTATCGTTTGAGAAACGCAATACAGGATACTTCATATCAGGACCCTTACCAGAAGGTTGCTGTTTGTCAGGGGTTAGCCCAGCAAGCGGGGATTCGAACTGACTCTTTCTTAGAGAAAGAACATTATCATGTGATTGATCAATATGATATCGATGTTAAGGTACACAGTCCGGAACATATTGAACTTGTACCTCGTGGAGAGAATGATTTTGAAAGTGAGACTCTTCAAGATCCTAACCCGAGAAAGAGTTTCTCTAAAGGCGATCGGCGTGAACGCTATGTTAGAAGCCCGAAAGTGAGCGAGGAACTGAATAAACTGCTCACTAAGAGGCATATTCATGGGGAAGAAGTGCCCATGTTTCTTGAGAATCCATCAGCTCTTCTTCCAGAGTCCGACTATATGATTGATTTAGAAGCTTTTTCGAACAGGGTACGAGGAATTATTCCGATTCAAAAAGCTCATCCACGTCCAATAGGGGGCGGCAAAATCAGTTGGTTTGATAGTGAGTCGGGTGAAAGCGTACCGATAGATGAGTCCATTTTAAGAGCTTTAATGGAAGAAAATCCAGATAAGCAATATGTAGTCCATGATGGTGCATGGGTGTACCTAGATCCGACTCTACGGAAAAGGCTTCTCGGCGACGATAGGGTCGAGGAGGAAGCTGACCCGTCTAGAGGTCATGTACTTGACATCATGGAGAATGAAGAGAATCTGGAGTATTCCGTAAGCGCTAAGAATGAGTATAATCCATCACTATATCCTCTTCCTGTAGGTCTGAAAGCTGATCTATTCCAGCATCAACTGGAAGGTTATCAATGGTTATGTCGTCTGTATGAACAAGGCCGTGGAGGGCTCTTGGCTGATGATATGGGGCTTGGGAAAACGATTCAAGTTATTGCTTTTTTGCTGCGACAGCAGGATAGAAATCTATTGAAACCAACATTACTGGTGCTGCCGATAGCATTGATTGAGAACTGGCTCGTGGAAATCGAGAAATTTGCTCCTGCTCTATCCCGTAGTGTATATGTGCATCATGGAAGCGGCCGGTTACGGTCCCATGAGCAAATTAGCCAATACGATCTCGTGTTGACCAGCTATGACACATTAAAAACGGATCAGTTGATTTTTGGTAAAATCAACTTTTGTGCCATTATATGTGATGAAGCGCAAAATATTAAATCCCATACAAGTCAGAGATCTCGCGCACTTCGGGCTATGCAAGGCGATTTCCGGCTTGCTATGACGGGAACACCAGTTGAGAATAGTATGGATGAACTGTGGGCTATTATGGATTTTGTTCAACCGGGATGCCTATATTCATTAAAAGAGTTTCGTAATCGATTTAGTGCGAATACAGATTATGATGGACTGCTTCGGATGATTGAACCTCACTACATGCGTCGAACTAAGAAACAAGTTCTTGCGGATCACTTACCTGAGAAGATAGAGAAAGACCCAATCTATATTGAAGCATCTTCGGTTCAACGTGCTATCTCTCGATCCATGCTGCAGACAAAGGGAACCGGGCAAGTTGCTATTCTTAATATGTTAACCAAACTCCGTCAATTGTATGGGCATCCTGGAGCTATCATTCCGAATTACGAGACTCTTGAGCTAAATGAAGTACCGAAACTTGCTAAGGTAATTGAAATCTTAGACCAGGTGAAGGAACGAGGAGAAAAAGCACTCATCTTTACTGAGTTCCGACGTATCCACAGTATAGTTAAGCGTGTACTTATGCATCGTTACGGAATATCCGTGCCCATCATAGATGGTGATACACCGAATAGGCAGTCGGTTGTACGGGAGTTTAACTTGACTAAGGGGTTCGGCGTTATGCTGCTATCTCAGAAGGCAGCAGGGGTAGGGTTAACGATTACAAGTGCCAACCATGTTATCCACTATACACGTTGGTGGAATCCAGCAGTCGAGAACCAGGCCACTGACCGAGCCTACCGTATTGGCCAAGAGAAAGACGTTTATGTTCATCACATCATTACCCGGGATTCTCAGAACTTCCCGCAAGGTACGGTAGAAGAACTCATGCATGAGTTACTTGAGAGTAAACGTGAAATGGCGGAGAATGTAATAGTGCCTTTTGATGTAAATGAGATTAAGAAGATGTTGGAAGATAGGTTAATGGCGAGTGCTGTGGACATTTAGATGTATGAATATGAATTAATTAGCTAAAGAGTTGAGGGGATGTACTTGATGAGTAATCCTCTCAACTTTTTATTTATGGAACTTTGATAAGAACAAGTGTTTCTGACAGCTAATTGTCACAGAAGAGTGTTATTCTGAGGGTATCAGTAATGGCGGAACATTAATTAATGGACTCGTTGAAGAAAAGGAGCACCTATATGACGGAATACGAATTATTACACCTCATTGATAATCAAACAGCGATCTTTCCGGAAATAAATGAAAGCCAAGCATCTAAGGCGTATATAAGTGCGCTTGTTCATATAAATGATCAATATGATGCTCTATACTTCTTTTCATGTATGAACTTATTGAATGCATATGTTAAAAAGGATAAAACAGGGGAATTTGCCAAACGCTATATTTTTAAAGAGTATGTGGTTGGTGGCATAGAGCAAGTACTACTTAAAAAAATCAAAGGTGTAGATATATATCTCAATCATGAGGTTACATATGTTTCATTATTTAATTTACAATTCAGTTTTCATAATATTAAACCATCCCAATATCTGAAGCGTAATTACATAAATTCTCATCATAACGTTAAACAAGAGTGGAGTGGCATTCGATTGCAGCCGGCTGCCAGTGTTATTTTTGAATGGGCCGAGAAAGTTAGAAAGACTAGAGGGAGAGTTTTACAGAAAGAGGTTATACAAGATTTCTGATTTTTGAGGTGTCAGTAACGATCGATATATTTGAACACAGGCTAATATATACTTCGAAAAACTCTGCACTTGAAAGGATAGTGTAAGTCATGAGTATATTCAGGCTACAAGGTGTCGAGTTGGTACATGTGCCTATAATGAAATGTAAAACGTGTAATGGTAATTTGGCTGCACGTAAATTGGAAGTGTTGTATACCTCAATCCAAAGAAAAGGGCATACTACTTATATGAATACAGATGTGTGGTACTGTAAGCCGTGCGATAAGGGGTATGCGTTATCTTCATTTCAGAAAGTACTGGACGGAAAGAATCATAGCTGGCTATTGCAAGAAAATAAGAAAGTGGAACGGAATGTCGAGCTTCCCAATTTGCATCAGAAACCTGCTGCAAAAGTAATAAGGCTTGAGTTTATTGATAGTATACTACATGATCATGCCGACACTTGTACCAAGTGTGCGGTTATTTTGGTCAAGTGCAATATCGAACTCAGGATAGTGAAAGGAAGTAGTGCTGATTATATCCCGTGCACTGCCTTTCAGTGCACATCTTGTCGAAAGTGGATGCTACGAAGGCATCATTATGTGTCTTTACAGACTAATTTCCAGCCTTATGAAATAGTAATAAAAAATGAAACAAATTTGTCTTCATCAGACGAACTAGGAAAGAGATCTAATTCTTCTAAAATTTCAAGTAATCAAAAGACGAAGAAAAAGGGAAGCGAATATAGTAATAGTCAATTTAACAGTTATGGTGTTTTCAAACACTCACCGATAGATAAAAAAGGTTACTTTGATGAGTGAATACAGAAAACAATAATCGTAGATCTTAATGAAATGAAATGTAATATGCCTGAAGTAAGTCTAGAATAAAACTTAAAGAGAACTCCCTAAATAAAGGGGAAGTTCTCTTTAAGTTTCCCATTAATTCACTTTCAGTACTATGGATCACTATGCATTCATAGAATGAAGGGACGGAAACTAAGGGAGTGATTTAGTATGGAGGAAAAACTAAAACGGTACTACGATTTAAAGCAGAAGCAGAAACAAATGGAACAAGAATTGGAGGGATTAAGGGAGAATATTATCTCTTTTTGTGCCGCACAGAGAGTCGATATAATTAATTCTGGAGACTACCAGGTACGTCTCATTAACCAAGAGAGAAGAGATTACGATACCACCAAGCTATTTGAAGCGCTACCTGAACCAGGTGTTTGGAGGCTTGTCTCAAAAGCAGATGCTAATAAAATATCTAGTATGGTAAAGCTGGGAATTCTATCAGAGGTTATCTTAGAGGGAACCTTCGAACATAAAACGATTCAAACCCTTCAGGTAAAAAAAATATAAGCCGGGAGAAGGAAATCGAAGATGGCAGTAGCTCTTCTGATACTAAATACTCTTACACTGCTTTTTATTATCGCAGTATTCATTCTCGGGAAACAGAAAGGTAATTCGTCATCCGAGCTGCGCATAGAACTAGAGAGAAAGGGAGATGATCTCAAGAAATTTATAATGGATCAATCTTCACTTAGTCGACAAGAAGCAAATATAGCGGCAAAATTGAATCGCGAGGAACAGATCAGTTCGATGAATACAATGAATCAGACGCTGATAACCAATATTGGAGAAATGTCTTCCCAGCAGAAAAATTTACTGGATAGCTTTTCGACGCGTCTAACAGATTTAACTATGATAAATGAGACTAAGCTAGATAAAATCAGGAATACAGTGGAAGAGAAACTACTTCACCTACAAGAGGATAATAATAATAAACTTGAACAGATGAGGGCTACTGTCGACGAAAAGTTACATGCAACGTTGGAACAACGATTAGGAGAATCCTTTAAGCTGGTTAGTGAACGTCTGGAACTTGTACATACAGGCCTCGGTGAAATGAAGAGCCTGGCAAACGGAGTCGGTGATCTCAGAAGAGTGCTCACCAATGTTAAAACGCGAGGAACTTTAGGGGAGATCCAGCTCGGAAATTTATTGGAGCAAACCCTTACGACTGAGCAATATGCAAAAAATGCTGTGACGAAGAAAGGCAGCAATAACAGAGTAGAATATGCGGTGAAGATTCCTGACAAGAATAATGAGGATTCTACTATTTTCCTACCAATTGACTCGAAATTTCCAATTGAAGATTACCAGCGACTGTTAGAAGCATTTGAGGAGAATAATAACCAGGCTGCTGGTGAACATGCTAAACTCCTTGAGGCTAGGATAAAGAATGAAGCAAAATCGATCAAGGAAAAATATATCGACCCACCAAATACGACTGATTTTGCAATTATGTTTTTGCCGATTGAGGGACTGTTTGCTGAAGTTTTACGTAAGCCGGGTCTTTGGGAATCGATCCAAAGAGAGCATCGTGTTATTATAGCGGGTCCGACCACGCTAACAGCTGTTCTTAACAGTCTGCAGCTAGGGTTTCAAACTTTAGCTATCCAAAAACGATCTAGCGAAGTATGGCAGCTGCTTGGTGCAGTCAAAACAGAATTTGGAAAGTTTGGAGACGTGCTTGAAAAGACACAAAAGAAACTCCAGGAGGCAAGTAACTCGATCGATACAGCCTCAAAAAGTACTAGAGCGATCGAACGCAAGCTCAAAGAAGTACAGGAGCTGCCAGTAGCTGAGGCAAATAAAATTTTGATTGAAATCGGTGTTGATTAACAAAATCCTTTTGCAGAGAATGACGCGAGGACTTACTCGCGTCATTCTTATTTTGAGAGACACAAGTTACATGACTGATTCAAATAAACCTGCTAACTTTCCAAAAGGCGAATACTTGTCATCAACACAGTCTGTGTAGACGAGCTTAGAAGTATAGAGCGGTTCATCCGCTATATTGTTCTGTTCAAGATTAAGCCGCGCGAATATCTGCGTAAATATCTTTGCTGTATTAAATGCATCATCCAACGCATTATGCTGTTTCCCGAAAAAGGGGAGCTCAAGCTGTTTGAGAGCCTTTTTGAGTCCCCAACGTTGCCCGTGATCTCCGCCGTTCAAACGAGTGAACATGAGTTGGATATCGTTATAATTGCGGAACCAATTCAAGTCCAGCCTTTGATAGCTACATTGTCGCACCATCTGATGCTTGTCATCCGGCCCCCAAGAACATAAATAGTACGTGCTTGTTCCGAGCCAGGAACGGAATAAGGAAATCGCATCGTGAAAGTAAGGAGCCGTATCCACATCCTCTTGAGTAATACCGGTAAACTCTGTGGTGCGCCTTGAGAGGGGAGAAATGCTGCTGGGCTTGACGTAGGTGTGAAACAAATCAGTCATCCACAGCTTCCCGCCTTCATCACTGAGTTTAATTGCTCCGATCTCTAGAATCTCGGCCTGATGCTGCTTCTCCTTCAAAACAGTAAACTCCATATCAAACACGATGTAATCCATGCAGGTTCCCTCCGATTTCAACTAGCTATAGTTAGCATAATTGATTGAAGTGACAGCAGGATGTCACGAACGGGTGTTTGACTATTATTAATAATCGCTTATCACATTTCTTTCCACAAACGTACGTTCCATGACATGCGGTTGTCAGAATAATCCTCTACCATGAGGTTATATTCGGAACTGTTATGGAGGGGTCATATGGTTTGCGATAAAGTGATTCAGTTAGAGGTAGCAAGAATAATTGAACAACTAGGTCTTAGTCACAAGGATACTTTAGCGTTTTATATGCAATTGAAGGTGAAATACAGCAGTAAGGATGATCATGGTGTATGTATAAGGAATAATTGTCAGGAGTAGCAGATATTTGGAGGATGCGGCCGAATGATGTCGAATATAACTCTTCAAGATTTGTAAAACGATTCTGAGGAGAACAAGTATGATCGATAAAGTCATCCGCATCTTTAATATTATTAACGCTATTCAAGCGAACCCGGGTATCTCCGCTGCCGACCTCGCACTGAAGTGTGATGTAAATATCCGTACCATTTACAGGGACCTCGATGTTCTCAACCATATTGCTCCTGTTACCAACGAAGGCAGGGGAACCGGATACCGGTTTATGGGCAGATTTTTCATGTATCCACTCAATTTCTCTGAACAGGAAGCGTTGGTATTTTCATTACTCCCTTCTGTACTGGATCATGACAAGCTGCCGCCCGGTTTTCAAACCGCATACGATAAAGTAATGGGAACTCATTTGAAGGAAAAGTCTCGTCAAAACAATATTATCGAGGATATCACCAGCATTATTCAAATGGGAACGCCGGCATATCGCAAAGAGAACCCGAATTTTCTGCAGCCCATCATACAGGCAATTCTAGAGCAGAGAACGATTCATACGGAATACCACACGCAGTCACGTAATGAGACAACTGAGCGTAAAATCGATCCCTACTATCTTGTTCCACGGGATCAACGGTTTTATTTAATCGGCTATTGTCATTTGAAGCAAGGCATTCGGACGTTCCGGATCAGCCGTTTCTTGAAAGCAGAGCTTACGGCCCAGTCGTTCGATAAGGGCGAGTTCAATATCAAGAAGTATTTGAAGAACACTTGGTCCATCGAGCAAGGTGACAAGAATATTACTTTCAAAGTTCGTTTCAGTGCCGAAGTCGCCCGATACATCAAGGAAGAAGAATTGTTCGTGCATCCGCGCATGAAAGATAATAAAGATGGCAGCATGACATTCGAGGTAACGGTAAATAACGAGAAAGAATTCATGAGATGGATTCTTCAATATGGGCCTGCTGCGGAAATACTGGAGCCAAAGTCAGTTAGGGATTCGTTAAAGAAACAGCTGGATGAATGGGTAGCGATGTACAACAAATAGTGTTTTATGAGGAGACCTGAATACAGGTCTCCTTTTTCTATGGCCGAACAAACATTCGCTGACGCCTATGCTGTCGTAACAGAACTGCATAATAAAGACAAAAGACAGCGGGAGTGTACACGAGATGGAGCAAAGGTTTGTCGCTGTAACCGGAACGAATCATTATCACGGAACACAAATGGTCAGAGTCGGCATGAAAGTGAAGTTAACGAAAGAGCCGGATAACGTACACGATGAGGAAGCTGTGCTAGCCGAGATCCAACCGTTCGGGAAAATCGGCCATGTTGCAAACAGTATTGCTACAGTACCGAAGGGCTGCAGAAGTGCAGGGAGAATTTATGATTCTTTCGATGTGACTACAGAGGGAGTTATTCGTTTCGTTGTTAAAGATACGCTGATTATTGAGATACTTTCGGAGGGGGAGTAAGCCAAATGAAGCTGCATTTGACCAAACATGCCTTTGACCGTTATTGCGAACGAGGCCATGCAATCGAAATGGACTTCAGTTGCTTTCAAAACCAACTTAGAGATGAAGCCAAACGTGATTTTTATTTCCTTGAGTGGAGAGGTGAGCCGGTTATTTATCTTCAACAAGCTTATTGGCGTTATGAAATAAATGCGGATAAACAGGAAGTTACATTAATTTCCTGCCTCAGCATTCTCGAATTTATCAGTTTCAATACATTCACGGCTAGAAACAACCGCTTCACAAGGAAGTCAGCCATTTAGTACGGACAAATCGACAGGAGGAACTCGAAAATGGATCAAACCGTATTATTCAGCCACGCATGGAGCAGCCCATATCTATCTATTGGTGGAACAGAGAAAGTATATCTGCTCATTGAAGTCAAGGGCAACGCATCTTCAAACTCGGAGCGGGCTCCGATTAATCTATCTCTTGTACTTGACCGGAGTGGGTCTATGGATGGTGCGCCGCTTGCATACAGCAAGAAAGCCTGCCAATTCGTCATCGACCAGATGGATGGAGGGGATAGACTTAGTCTGGTAGCATTTGACGATGAAGTACGCACCGTATTCCCCCCATCGAAGGTAACGCACAAGGACTTAATGAAGCAGAAGATCGAATCGATCCAGACAGGCGGCAGTACAAATTTAAGCGGCGGTTTAATCGAAGGAGCGCAGTATGTTCGGAAGAGAGCTAAGGAAGGCGTTGTAAATCGTGTCATTCTCCTGTCGGACGGCCATGCAAATATAGGTATTACAAATAAGGACAAGCTGGCCGCTATTGCTACGGAATTCCGTTCCTCTGGAGTGGGAGTTACGGCGATGGGGGTGGGTGACGGGTTCGACGAGGAGCTAATGGAAGCGATCGCTGAGCATGGTGGAGGTAATTTCTACTATATCGACAAGCCAGACAATATCCCTGCTATCTTCGAACAAGAGCTTCAAGGCTTGCTTAATGTAGTATCACAAAATATGAAGCTGACGCTGCAGACAACGGATTCGGCTCGAATTACGGGCATCTACGGTCATAAGTCTGAGCAATACTTAGGCGAGCATACCGTGCTTGTCGGCGATCTTTATCATGAGGAGGTAAAAACAATTCTAGTGGAACTCAGCCTTGATCCGCATGAGCAAGGTGAGCATCCGGTGCTTCTATTAAACTGGGATTACGTCGATGTTTCGGAAGGAGCTGTGGCTTGTTCATACAGCTGCGAGGTTCATGCGGAATTTACGAATGATCTTCAGCTGTTGAATCTTCCCGTTAATGCTGATGTTCAGAAGCAGGTGCAGCTGACCCAGTCCGCCAAAGTAATTGAAGCGGCAATGGATGCCTTTGACAGCGGGGATATGGAGGGTGGACAGGAAATGCTTAAGCAGCAGGCCGATCAAATGCTTGCGATGTCCGTACAGCTGGGTGCACCGATCTTAGCGGAAGAGTCTGAGAAATTATACAGCCGGCTAGAAAATTTCGATTATTCCAGCCGCACCCGTAAAGAACTGCATGAGCAAAAATACCGTCAGATGAAGCGGCGATAATCAAATAGTGTTGGCAACGAGAGCATATTCCCTGTTGTGGAGTATGCTTTCTTGCATGACCAAACTACCTCTTCGCTGTCATCCTCATGTAATGGAAAAGAGCACTAGGCTAGAAGACCCAGAGCAATAAATGCTTCTTTTAGAAATAAGAGTAGAAATTCGTATCAAAATATGATACGTTCTGTATCAATGAGGTACTTATTCTAAAATTACAAAACGAATGTTCCACTGTTTTCAATAGATAAGGGGGGTTTATGAGAAAAATTACAATTATAGGAATTTTAATAATGTTTTCCTTATCGACTTTGCTTACGAGTACTCCTGCATGGTTGTCGAAATCAAATAGAGCGCTGGCAGCTGCAACCGGACCTGCCGGACAGTCTTTTATCAAAAATCGTGTAATTGCCCTGGTATTCGACGATTCCGGAAGCATGAAATATACACGTGATCCTTCAACAGGGATACTCAAGCTTATTGATAACTGGAAGTATGCGAATTATTCCGTGCAGAGTCTTGCAGGCTTGCTGGGAGCTGAAGATAGGCTGTATGTGACGCGAATGAGCAATCCAAGTATCGTAGAGGAGATAGCGCTTTCACAAGATAAACGACAGAGCTCCATTGATTCTATACAGCAATGGACCGTCGATAAAAACACATCTACGCCATTCCTCTCGGTAGAGACAGCAATGAAACACTTAACAGAGAAGGCCGCGGAGAACGCAGACTCAGAGTTCTGGTTAGTCGTATTGACTGACGGTGTGTTTAGTGACTTCGATCCGAATAATGGTGACGTTGCGGATCAGGAAGGTAAGCTGAATAGGGCACACCAGGAATTTCAAACGTATCTAAATAAAATGAAGTCATATAACGTTAAAGCCCAAAGTGCTCTAGTTACGATTGAACAATATCTGAACGATGATGCTAAAACAACGATGAACACGATTAAAGCAATGTGGCGGGATTCGCTCGACGCCAAGATTATTGAGAGCAACGGACAGCAAAATATTATTAGCAAAGTCAGCGAAGTTGCGGCGTTAATTACGAACCGTGATCCTTCAGCGGGGGCTGGAAACGATAATCTGCATCCCGTTTTTGCTGACGGATTGGTGAAGTTCAAATCTCTATTTCCCATCAAACGGATAACGATGCTGGAACAAGTGGTTCAGGATTCTGCAGGGGTTTCAATACCGAAGAGCAATGGCAAGTTGACCATTAACCAGAGTGGCGGGGCAGGATTGGAGGGGCTGTTCCAAATAAAAACCCCCGTCGATCCTACAAGACTCCATCCGCCGATTCTCGGTCAGATTACTCACTATCGCGATCTGACGGCTGAAGGAGTTATGCAAGATGGAGAGTATCAGATTGAACTCAAGGGATCCGAGGAGCGACAGAAGCGCTTGCAGTTTTTGGTGGAGCCGGCGCTTGACTTCCAGTTGACTGTACATAAACGTAATGAAGACGGCACGCTCGGTGAGAAGGAGAAGGAGTTCTTCTTCGGCGGTCAGATGCTTGCCCAGATTAAGCTAGTTAAAAGTAACGCCATGAACGAGCCCCTTAGTATGTTACCCGCAACGCAGAAACTCGTGGATATCACAGGTGTGCTTAATGACAATGCGGCACTGGAATTTCAGTGGGACAACAAACTGCAAGCATACACGGCGCCGTTTGATCTCCCAAGCCAGACCCTCAGCAAGGTGAAGGCGCTTGTCCATATCCGAGGGTTTTATCAGAATGAGAAATCGATTGAATTCCATGGATCTGCGCAGCGAAAATTTGGCATGGAATCAGGGCAGGTGGAATGGTCGACTCGTGTAGATAAGCTAGATCAAGCAGAGCCGCTTCGGTTCTTCGCCACAGCCGATGGCATACCGATCAGCAGCGAAGAACTAAAGGAAATTATGCCTTCTCTCAAGGTCGATACCGGAGGAAAACGAATCCATTTCGATATCTATCAGGAAGGCAGTGAGATTAGACTTCAGCCGCATCCCCAATGGAATATCTGGTTTACGGATGCCGGTAGAATTCCATTAACGTTGACGATTAACGGTACATTTCCAAATGAGAAGGCTAGCATCAGCTATGAGGCCCTTATTAAAGATGTGCCTTGGTTGTACCGATGGGGCATTCCGATACTCTTGCTGGTAGGACTGATTCTATTTGTATGGTGGTTGTTAGGCATGATTAAGAAGTCGCGCTTTAACCGCAAGTCATCGTACATGTCTGTTATGAATCGGACTATAATTAACGGTCGAACTTTAGGAGGGTACGAGTCTTCGATAACGTTTCAAACCGGTTGGTTGAATCGTTGGCTCATTCCCTATAAAGCGGAGATGGCTCTTATCCAAGATTGTACGTTTAAAGCCGGTGAGAAGGATGATTATATTGTTCTGCCAAAGAGCTCACAGACTCCGGGCATGAAAGTGGCGGAGGAAGTGCTGCTGGATGAGGATGTCGGCAGAGGCGACCGCCGAATATACAACAATGATGTAGTTGTAATCCGCAACGGTCAGGTGGAGACGATATACCGTTATTGTAAATAATGATTCTTTCGATTATCCAAGCATTAGAAGGGAGCTGGAACAGATATGTCAAACAGTGTACCAACAATTCTGATCGGTCTTGGTGGAATCGGCGGACAGATCGTCAATGAAATCTACGGGAGGATTCCGGAGGGCAGCCGGGATCGAGTCGCAATCCACGCATTTGACACGGATGTGAACAGCCTGCAAAAGCTGGTACATCTGAAGGGCAACGTGACACAAACCAGTACGACACGGTCTGTCGGCGAGTACCTGGCTCAGAACCAATCGCTCAAGTCATGGTTTCCGGAGAACCCGCAGCTGAATCGGAAAACGATGACAGAAGGTGCAGGACAAATTCGCGCAGTATCCAGGCTTGCGTTTCGCGCAGCTATGGAAGAAAGAAAAATGAATGGCCTCTGGGAAAGTATCAACGAGATTTTCCCGCTGCAGCGCGATAATACGGTTCAAGGAGTACGCGTAATTATTCTAAGCTCCCTTGCAGGTGGTACGGGATCCGGCATATTCCTTCAGGTAGCGATGTACCTCCGTGAGGTGCTGGAGAGCCGGTTTGGACAGTCGAGCGTTCTAATTCGAGGCGCTTTTCTGCTTCCTGATCTGTTCGTACATACGGGTATTCTGGACCATCGGGAGTGGGAGTCGGTTCAGGCCAATGGTTATGCATGCATGAAGGAACTAAATGCAATCACGTTAAGCGTTGCCGGCAAGTGGAGCCAAAAGGAAGAGGACGGCGTAACCATCGAGTTGGAATATCGTCCGAATCAGGAAGATCTCGAGGGCAATGTGACCCATGCTGTAACGGAAAAGCAGCTGCCGTTTGATTTTTGCTTTTTTTACGATTATGAGAATCTCAAGGGTCAGCATCTGAACGGGTTTAGCGATTATCTCGAGCTTGTTACAAGGACGATTTATTTGCAGTTGTTCAGCCCCATGTCAGCTAAGCATTTCTCTCAGGAGGATAATCAGATCCTCGAGCTGATTTCGTCTGAAGGCCGCGGCAGATTCTGTGGTGCGGGAGTCGCCTCCTTGAAATATCCCTATCACGATATTGTCGAATATTGCGCGCTCAAGCGGTCGGTGGAAGGGTTGGGTGAAAACTGGCTCTATTTGGATAGTCTCTTTGAGGAAGAAATGGACCGGTATGATGGGGATCTGCGTCGAGGCGTGGTGCGCGATCGGCCTGACCGTGGCGGTCTCTATATGCTTTACCTGGAAAAAATGGTTAATGACGAGAAGCCGCAGCCGTTCTACACCCAGGTATACCGCCAAGCGTACGAACAACTGGAAAAGGGCCAACTCGGAGATATGAAATCAGAAGCGTTCCTTCTCAAAGTGGAGGAGTTTGTTAACCATATTCTGCATGATGACGCGGAGCTGCGATCGCTTGAAGCGAACAGCCGTGTGGACGAGGGCAAGCTTGGCATTAAGATGCAGATGAAACAGGAGATTAACCGAGTTGAGAGCCAGCTATCCTACTATCTGGAACAGATCAACAAAAAGGTCTATGAATATCGGACTTATGCCGCTTACCAAATTATTGAGCAGGATGCGAATGTACAGCAGTTCACCGAGGGTCAAGGTTACCGATTAAATACCTGGTTCCTAGGTAAACCCGAACCTGTTCATCCGATTGCAGTTCGGTACATGCTCTATCAGATCAGGAAGATGCTCCGGATGAAGCGTCAGACACTTCGCACTCAAAATACTACCGCTAAGCAGCAGATCGATAAGTATCCGGAAGCTTACAATTTAAGCCGTACGGACCGTAAAGAGTCCGCCCAGCAGCGCGTGGATAACGCGTTGAAGCAGAACGTGATCAGCACACTCTATAAGAATCAGTTGAAAGATTTTCGTGCGGAATACCTAGAGAAGGCAACCCGCCAACTGTCGACATTGAAAAGATATGAGCGCTCCCTGCTGCTGGAGCTTGTTTTAAGTTCCATAGAACAGTCGATCGAGCAAATGTGTAAGGACTGGGAGCGATTTTTCGACAATCTTAAAGACACGCGTATTAATCTGCTCCATGAAATGGGACGCCTTGAGACGAAGTTCGAGAATACCGATAACACCCCAAAAAATTACGTGCTGGCTTCTGCCTCCATGATGCAGAAAACCTGGGAAGGCATTCGCCGCATGTTCGATAACGACGTGCTGCCGCGTGATGTGGCCGGGCAAATTTACAAGGCTCACTATACGCAGTTCTGCCGCCGAAATGAGAATCGTCTCCCAGAGGAAATGCAGCAGGAATTACGGGTGGAAGAGCTATACCGCCAACATGTGCTTTCTTATCTCAGAGAGGATACCAGGGAGCGCTGCATCGATCGTCTGGATATCGATTTGACGACTGCCCTGCTGCGTGAAGCTGCCATTTTGGACAAGGAACCGGCATCCTATATTGAAAAGAAGACAGCGGCGTTGAAAGAACTATCCAGTCCTTTTATTCCAAGTATTCCGGAAAGCCGCGAGATCCGATTCTGGGGCATTCATCCGGACAGTCTGCTATCATTCACGACAAATCAAAGGCAGGAGCTGTTCGGTGAACAAGCGATTGCAGATACAGCTTTTTCACGGTATGAGCTAATTTGCTACCGGGCCCATTATGGTCTCAGCGTACAGAATTTCGGTAAGTTCTCATCGGGGGATTACTCCGATACGTATGTACAGCCTGCCGGGCAGTATTATGCCGCTTATAAGAAGCGGGTTGAACGGCTTAATCGGAATGAACCGGGGGTCACACCGCATCTTGATCGGCGCTGGCACGTGCCGGCCTTCATGCCGGATCTGAATCCCAAACAGGCGGAGCTCGATAACAAGCGTGTGGACCGGGCTTTTGTACTTGGCATTATTTATGGGTGGCTTGCAATGAAGAATACGCATGGGAAGTATCTCTATCAGTATATGGACCGGACGAGCTCTCGTTTGATTTACCGAAATGGGAGGGATATTGGCGGCGAGATCTACCTGCTTCATAGGGGGCTGCTGCATAATCCAATCATCTGCGAGGAAATCCTGGAACGGCAGAGAGAAGAGTTCGATCATGACCGGAAGAAAAATGGTGACATCATCGAGAATCACCCTTTCATTAAGCACGCCTCCGAACTATCCATGACCAACAAGAAAGTGAACAATATCTTGGATATTCTGTTTCTGTACGAACTGGAAGACTCTTCACGACAGGATCTCTCCGAGAAGGCGAACAGCCTGCGGGTCCTGCTGTTGGATGAGATCGAACACTATTTTAAGGACACGTATGGCAGTCATCGCAGTACGCTCGCAAGCGAGATGGCTTCCTGCTTCATTAAGCAGCTTTGGGATAACTCAGCCCAACGAGAGATGGTTGAAACTGATTCTTATACATACGGGCAATGGGAGAATCTAATTAAAAGTAGACTAGATACTATAGCGAGAGTTTAGCTCCCGCTGAAGGATGGAATGATGCAATGCTGACAATTGTAGTGCATTATGACGAGCCCCCTCAAGATTGGAACCTTATCGAACGCTTCCTCCATTCAGGAATTGCATCGGGATCACTAGTCTTCTTTCGCCATACCAACAGCAAAACGGCTTATCATGATTTGCTGAGCAGAGTTAATGAGTATCTGCATGTCAATATGGTAGAAAAATGGCAGTTGGTTTGGATGATGAACATCTCCCAGGAGCGGGATTTTCGTGAGCGGTTAAGTTCGCAGCTTGCTAGATTTCGTGAGCTGTTCCTAGGTGAGCTCAAGAGCCGAAAACTCGCACCTAACAAAGTTTATATTATTGCTCTCGACGGAATTGAGCGGGAAGAGGACGGGGCACCGCTGAATAAGTCTTTAAGGGAAGTCTGGACACTCGACATCCACGGTTATCTGCCGAGCAGGCCCAGAGGTGAAAGTAATTTGTTTCACTTGGATGAGATTACAGCACTTGACCATTCATGGGCTCTGCCTGATCTTAATGATGCTGGTCCAATGGAGTCTCCAAAACCAGCGTATTTGGAGCTCCTAGAGATCCAGGTAGAACAGGTGAAGGTGAGCTTCGGAGACATGCTGACAGAGAAGAGGAGAATCGAACAGCAATATACTGCTGATCCGGCTTCCATTCCAACGGATGTACTCAAAGAGGAAGAAATCAGTGACGTGGAGAACGGGTTCTACTCTCGCATTGATCTCATCAAGAAACCGCCGCTTTCCCCAAAGCTGAAAAGTTATAAACCTTCAGATGATTTGAAGCTCGTTCTGAAAGAACTAATGGGCACGAAGGCGTCGATTGCCTCCTATATTTTTATCCGCGTCCCTTATCCACAAGAATTTGCTGCAAGAAGAGTAAGAACGCTGCTCAAGGTCGTTTACGCCATAAACGCAATTACGCTTAACGGTCCTGTATCGCGTTATTGGCAGGAGGGAAATGCGTATACGTTGGACGTGTCGATTCGAGAGCGAGAGTTAGGCTTACTGCTTAATCGTTATCTTACAAGACTTTATATATCTAAATCTCGCATAGAAGATTCGCTCCGTAACAGGCGCCTTGACATGGTGCCGGATTATGCGGCTTGGATGGCACTCCCGCACGGACGAGAGTCGCTTGAAGAGATGGAGATGCCGACACCGCAGTTCAAATATGGCCTGCATACACAATTCGAGCAACAGTTCCGTGTATTCGAGGACGAGGCACGAGAAATGATGGAACGGCGTGATCAGCGAGTGCTCCATTTAGCAAAGGAAGGCATGCTAAAACTGGATATCCAGAAAAAGCTCAAGGAAGAGCCATTAGCTTTTATTAAGAAATCGCCGGAGGAGATTATCCATAATCTTCAAGCGGAAGTGAGTGAGACTAGGCAGCAGCTGCTCACGACGGTTCCGCACGCTCCTGCAGCGGTATCGCTATGGAATGACTACACGAAGCAGGCGAAGCAGGAGATGGTCTATCTTCTACACGGGATGCCTGCCCCCCGCCAGATTGGTTGGCTCTCCTGCATAGTGGCAGGGATTCTGCTTGTGCCCGTGGTTGTGAAATGGAATGGGGGCAGGATGGCCGCGGCGGACAACCTGCAACCCATTCTCGTTTATGGCGCTTATCCAGCTGTGGTTGCAGTAGTACTCGCACTCTGCCATCGTGTGTCACGCGGTCGAATCATCGCCTTAATAAAGAAAATGACTCTTAAGACTAATAAACGCTTAGATGAGCTCAAGATGCTGCAGGAGGATACACAGAAGCAATATACGGATTACTTGAACAGGCTGTATAAGTTGCTGAAACTGACAAATCGAATACACGACGTTAGCAGGTTCAGCAGCGAGAAAGGCGAACAGAACTTGCAGCTTCGGTTTCATCAGACAGCTCTGGAGGAGGCGATTGATATTGGAAAGCGTCTCGCTTATCTCTTGAATATCCAGGTGAAAGAGGTACAGGATCAATCCTTGGAGAGCTGGTATGACGAGCAATCATGGTTTGATAAGGATGCAACTGCGCATCCGGTCTACTGCCCGTTATGGGAACAAGCCGGCAATGGACAGGATACGGAAGCCATGGCGGAGTTTGTCGTTGGCATGTCTCGTGATGTCATTAAAGGTCCATTACTCTATCCGGTGGAACGACTTGTGTACGAACATGATCGGGTGTATCGGTTATGAATACATTTCGATGGGCATTATTGATAGGCATCCTCATCATCTATGCTATTGTTGTCGGATTTCTAAAGCATTCCAATCACGTGAGAGGCGAGCGTTATTTACAGTTCTGGTTACCGCCATTGGCATTTGGCGCTGGAGTGGTCGTTCTAGTGTTTCATGGTTCAATCGGCGTTTGGATTGAGAGGTTGCTGGATGCTTCTTTGCCATGGCTATCGCCCTACTTGTTATTGGTAGCCAATCTGGCCTACCTGGCCGTCTTTGCGATTATTAAAGTTATTTTGATGTTCGGACAACGCAGTTTCGGCAGTTTGGCAGGCAAGAAAAAATTGAAAACTTCACCATTACGAAAGTTAAACACAGGGAATACGCTCCTGATGTTCTTTGAAGTCCATCAAGAGAAGGTGAGGCTTAAATCGGAATACCTGTATGCCGGCCTCATTTTCCGTTATTCGTCCATTATTGCAGGGTTACTGCTTGCCGTGTATTTTGCGCTCGCAATTATTCCGGGGGTTGAGTCGTACAGATCGCTGCTGCCCGACTATTTGGCGATTTCGTTTCTAGTGCTGGTTGAATGCAGTTGGTTCCTTAGCGGAGACAAGGGTAAGCTGCTAATGCAGACGCGCCGCTATGAGAGGGTACGTGCCCATGTTCCATTCCGTGATCTGTTCGAGGAGTACCGCAGATTATGGCCATCGCAAATACTGACTTCCGGCGTTATCAGTGATTCTTTGGAGTCGGAAGATAAGGTGGAGACGCGGGGAAGCGGGGATGCGATGGCAGTTGTGGAGGCACTAATGCAGGGGAGGCATTTGCTTGTCCGGGACGGCATGTTTAGGTCGACCAGCCGGATAATCTTTCCGGAGATTTACAGACTTCTGTTCCAGAACAAGAAACTGCTGATGATTGTAGAGTCACAACAGGATCTTACTCAAGGAATTGCTTGGTTCTACGAAGGAGTAAGAGAAGCGGGAGGCCCTACCTTTGCCTGGACGGCCGCTTCGCTGAGGGATGCGGTAGAAAAGAATCTTGAAGCTAACCTGCTGCTGGTAAAGGCCAGCGACCTTCTTTCGGATAAGTTGTCGGATTACATCCAGCATGAGCATGAGCAGCATAGGTCCGACCTTGTTGTCTTTGTGGTGGATGGTGAGAGGCTGTTCTCTAAGTATGGCGATGATCTGAAATTGTTCGCAGGCAGGCTGAGTGTGGGGTTAAGTAGCAAACCGCAGTTTGTCGTCTTCTCAGATTGGGCGGAATCACTCAAAGATGCGATGCAGAAAATATTTTCCGTCCTGCCGGATGATATCACGATTCACCAAATCAGGAGTAGAGAACTGTATTTTATGTCCATTGCACAGGAGCGCGGGATGCTTCAAGCAGGGGTTATGCCACGTCTGGCGCACCGGGTACTCGACCCTGAAGCCAGTCTTGTTCTTCCTGCACTTAAACTGGGGCTTGATGACTTGCTTATCGTCGATTATGACAGCATGCCCGGACGCGACAATTTGGACGAGTTATCCGAAAATATTTTGCACGCAGTACAAGACTACAGGCTGCCAAACCTAACCGCCGATCTTCTGCGGACAGGGGTTGAGCTGCACGTGCGCGATTGGACGGTTGCCGAGCGCGACAATGCGGTGATCATCATGCGCGATGCCTCGCGAAACCTTATTAATAGCATTGGTCGATGGTGGTCTGTAGGTAAAGAAAACACAATTGTGGTGGTGGTTTCTCCTCCTTATCTTCTGCGAGATTATCTAGCGGACAACAAGAATTATTATTTGCAAAACCATCGGAAAATCGCCCCCATCGTGCCAAAGCCTATGGCGAATCTCAAGACTAACTATCTCTTTATGATGGACCAATTGTCACGGACCTGGCTGACCACCGCCGAGCTGCAGGCTAGTCTCCGACACGCTGGCATAGAGGAGAGCTCCCCAGATGACGGGGTACGGAAGTATGCTGAGCTTTTTGGAAGGAGCACTGTACGGAGAGATATGCTTGAGGTGCGATTCCTGAAGCGGTTTGACCGTGCAGAGGGACGTTATAGTGAGAACACTCTATACCGACTGAACGCTGAGGAAGCTGATCGATACAACAAAAGAATGCAGTCCGGTTATGCAGTTCGGCTGCAAAATGGGGACACTATAGCGCAGCTGCGAGGAGATGTGTATCAACAGTATCTCCCCGGTCAGATCACAGCGTTTAACAGCCGATGGTATCGGATTAATCGGATCGATGATCATTTAAAGTGCCTGGAGCTGGCCGCGGAGCCTATGACAAGTCCACATTTTTATAAGCAGAGCCGTACGTACACCTTTCGCAAGGACAGCCTCACCATACCAAGCGGTAAGCCTGTTAGGTGGACGATCGATTGGTTTGAACTAACATTACGAAGTGATTTTCGGAGTTTCGAAGTACTAACCAACGGGTACTTCGATTTTGAAGGCGGCATCAACCTGCAGAGCGAGCGTGCCGTGTACGTGCCGCTCAGCGAAGAGGACCAAGGGGCGCGACGCACACTTATTCAGGGTAGTGTCTTATCCATTATGATTCAATCTAAGTATGCCGAGTTTGAACAACCCGACCGGCTGGCGTTAACGCTCTCCTACCTTCTTAATGAATTATTCGTGACGTTGTATCCACATAATCATCATAATCTGAGTGTTACGACGCCGCTGCCGGATTCATTTTATAGTGACAATATCGGTCGGAATGTCTCACGAGAGCGGCTTGGCCTCTATGTTCCACGTTTGAAATCAATCTCACTGCAGGGGAATACCAAGGAGATTCTGCAACTGTTTATTTTTGAGGACAGCGAGCGCAATCTTGGTCTAATTGAGAGTGTGATGGAAAACTGGAATCATTTTATTGAGATCTTGGATGATTACCTCTACTGGGCATTTGAACAGGTAAGCGAAACAGCTGGCAGAGACGACTATCTCTGTCATGGAGGTAATAGACCGTTAAGTGATTTAGCATTGCGGGAACTTGCAGGAGTAATGCGGCGCTGGCTAAAGGAGCCATCGCTTCGGACTTTGCGTATACAGCATGCTAAGTTTGCGGTTAATAGGGCACCGGAAGAGGCGGAGCCTGCAATTGATGAAGAAATGAAGCTGCGGAATAAATTGGTCTCCATGTTGCAAAATGAACGTACGAGACGTCGGCAGGAACAACGCAAGGCAGCCGAAGGCAGTACTGCCGATACTGAGGTAGCTGCAACTGTGGAGTTGTTGGATGATGTGCCTCTGGTCAAATCAGCACAACCTGAGCCTAAGAGTACCAATCCGATCCAAACGCAGGATGACCTGCTGGTTGTGTTCGAGGAAGTTAGAGATGTGCTAGTTGACAAACTTAGGATTCATCTAAGAGATCGTATCGATATTGTTCTTGTTCCGAAAGACAGACTACTCCATAGAGATGAGATGTCCGAAGGAGTCGTTCTGTACATGTCAGTGCCAGGTATTCCACGGTATGGTCAAGCCATTCATTCTGAGGAAGGTAGTGTAAGTATCCAATTGGCGGAGAATACGACCAGAATGAATGCTGTGGTGGCACTCGCCAAAGAGCTGACCTATACTTGGCAGGTTGATAACTTGCAAATGGAGGTCTTATCCAATACCGAGCTAGAGGGCCATGCCGTATGGGCGGGCATCTATGTGCTGGAAAGGCTGGGATACGCGGACTTAGCGGAAGTAATGCGAGTTATTTGGATGGATCGTAACGATGAGTATGGGGAAGGATACCGTACTTTGCTAAAGAAGCTTCAGGATCACCCTGAGGCGGACGATGTTTTTGCTGTTTTGTTGGATACCTATGGCAGAGTTGATGTAAAAAAACCGGGAAAATCGTGAAAGAAGAAGCATATTCCTCACTGTGGAGTATGCTTCTTCGCGTTTATTTGGTGCTTAGAACATATATTCGCTGTCATCATGATGTCGTTAGTGAGTACTAAAATAGATATACAGGAAGAAATGGGGATAACAAGGAGATTCATAAATGATCGCGAATTCATTTAAGTGGTCTTTAAGGCGGATACACGGAACTAAGGAACCTATTGCAGCTAAGGCGGTGTAAGACATATGAATCAATCTTGGATGACAAATTTGTATAAGATTTGCAGGGAGAACCTCTTTTGTCGGAAAATCATCCTGGTTGATCGGTATGAGCAGGGCGAGCAATGGTTGAACCGAATCTGCACGGAGTATGGTCCAATTATGAATGTAGAAATTGAAACGATAAGGTCTTTGATCATGAAACGAACGAAGCAGGAGTTAGTAAGGCGGGGACTTACATTACTCAGCGGAGATCAAACCTTCTGGCTTATTAACAATGTAATGATGGATATGGCTCAGCAGCATTCCGATTATCTCCCGGTTGAGATGATCACACCGGGCATTGTCGAGAGTTTTCATCATGCCATTCAGGAGCTTAGAGAGGCAGGCCTTCTGTCATCTGAATTAACAGTCGATAAGTTTGAAAATATGCAAAAAGGTTCGTACATGTTAGAGCTTCTAGCTGCGTATGAGAACCGCTTAACAGACGGAAACTTCACCGATTTTGCCGGGCTGCGGCCATGTTTAACTCCAAGCAGCAGCACCAAAGATGAACTAATCATTACAAGGGATACAGCAGGGAATTCCAGCATGGAGCGAGAGATGCTGGTTCGGCTTGCAGGGACTCGTCTTCATGTTATTAAAGAAGAGCTGCTATTCCCAGAGGCGCTCTTCTTACAACCGGCTACGAAGCCAGAATTATTTCAGGCAGCAGGTAGCATAGCTGAAATTCGTGAAGTGCTGCGAAGAATATGCAGTAGCAGCATTCCATTTGACAAGGTAGAAGTGATTCTCTCTGACTACAATACATATAGCACGGTGATGCACACCATATCACAGTCCTTAGATATACCTTGTACATTCTCTAAAGGGTTACCTGCCTCATTCTCGCAAGTAGGCAAAGCAGCGCATGCCTATCTGGAATGGTTGTCTGGTAACCATGATGTAGACTGCATGCTGAATGCGCTTAGGCATGGGTTTATTTCTTTTCGGAACGACGAAGATCCGGTTTCAACGGCCTCTATTTCTCGATGCTTAGAACAAAGTGGGATTGGCTGGGGAAGAGCACGATATACGGTTCTGAATAAGGCTGTTGTTGGAGCAGAAGACCCGGCAGTTGGGTTACTGAATGTTGTTTTTGGCAGTTTGTTTGCAGTTCTGCCGGAAGAAGGCGATTGGAATCCGCTAACCGTACTGCAGGCATTAATTCAGTTTCTGGAGAGCTATACAGCTTCTGCTAGCTCGGAAGACGCGGCGTTGCTCTCGGCATTACGCAATCAAGCAGATTCCTTAGCCGTTGTTAATCCGCAAACGGTAAACAGTGAGAGTTCCATTCGATATGTGAAGGAAATATTAACCGACATAAGCATTCTCGGTAGTGGTCCGAGAAGCGGACATATTTACGTCTCTTCCTTGCAGGAAGGCGGGGATTCTGGGCGGCATCACACCTATATTGTGGGTATGAATGAATCTGCATGGTCGGTCCAGACGAGGCAGGATCCGGTATTGCTCGATAAGGAGCGGGATCGTATCGGTCATTTACCTACTTCGGCACAGCGAGCTGAACGGAAGGTTTTGGAAAGAAACAGTCGTTTAGGCAAAGTCAGCGGAAACGTGACACTTAGCTTCTGTTCGTATGATCCATTTGATCAGAAAGAAGAGAATGCGGCATTTGAACTGCTTCAGGTTTGTCGAGCACTGTGTGGCAATCCGTTAATGGATTTCTCGACAATGAACAGCTACCTGGGAACACCTGTTGGCTATATGCCTGTGAAGGGTGAGGGGACGGCTTATCATTTGGATAGCACGGACCGATGGCTGAGTCGATTAACGGATGGAAGCAGGCTAAGCAACGGGTTAACTTCATTGCTAGGTTCGTACCGTTTTGCCTCTAAAGCATATCAAGCTGCCCATTCCGGAGATAATGGGGTTCTGGATACGGGTACATTTACCATTAAGTATAGAGAGAATTCGGAAGCTTATCTGAGCGTGACGCAACTAGAGCGGTATGCGGAGTGTCCGAGAAAATTCTACTACTCTTTCATATTGAAGATTCGTGATAAAGATATAGCTGTATTCGACCGCTCACAATGGTTGGGAGCAGCGGATCGGGGTAGTCTGCTGCACCGTATCTATTATCTCTATTTACAAGAAGCCATATCACTGACTAAAAATGGTGAGCCTCATCATGATCGTGCACGGTTATTGGAACTTACGGAGCAAACGATTCAAGAGTATCAGGTTATTGTACCGCCGCCGAGCCCGCATATCTTCCATAAGGAAGCAGAGTCTATCCGGAAGGATGTGGACGTTTTCTTTAAAGTAGAGAAGCAACGGATGACAAAACCGCGTTATTTCGAGCTGGAGCTGGAAGTGGAAGACGAGCCGCTGACGGTGGTGTTAGAGAATGGCCTCGTTATTCGGCTGAAAGGGTTCGTGGATCGGGTAGATGAACTTCGGCCGCATGAATATAAGATCTTTGACTATAAGACGGGAAGACCGAGCAAATATGATGAGAATGACTACTTCGCTCAAGGTACGCAGCTTCAGCATGCGTTGTACGCAGTGGCTGTCGAACAATGGTTAAGAAAGAAAGGTATTGATTCGGATGCGCGAGTCGTGGAGTCCGCCTACTACTTTCCGACTGAACGGGGAAAAGGGGAGGAAGTGTCCCGGATTCAAAACAGACGAGGGGAACTATCCGAGCTGCTGACCACGATGCTTCATGGCATTGAAACCGGTACATTTGCTCCTACTGTTGATGCTGCACACTGCAGATGGTGCGATTATCGAGAAGTATGCGGCAATGAAGCGGCCATGCTTCAGGTCAAGGAGGCAGCCCAATATGCATAATGATCAAGTAGCCAGAGATCGCATCATTCAAGATTTGGATACGACATTTCTGGTTGAAGCGGGAGCCGGGTCCGGAAAGACGACCTCTCTAGTAGGCAGAATGATTGCACTAATTGAGAACGGCAAGGCAACTGCCGAGCAGATGGCAGCGATTACGTTCACACGTAAAGCAGCGGATGAGCTTAAGAGCCGGTTTCGGTTGGAGCTGGAGAAGCGTTTGAGAACTGCTGTAATTGAAACCGTTGCACCGCTTTTACGTCAAGCGCTGCAATCCATTGACCGTTGTTATATCGGTACGATTCATGCCTTCTGCGGCAGACTCTTGCGTGAGCGTCCCATTGAGGCGAAGCTCGACCCGATGTTCCGGGAGCTGGAAGATCAAGAAGCTTTGAGATTCCAGGACCGCTGCTGGGATGATTATCTGCTGCAGTTGAACGAAGCTGGGCAGGAGCAAGAAATTAAGGCTCTTGAGTCGCTGCAGGTCTCCATTGAGGATCTTAGACAGGTGTATAATCGAGTTTCATTGTATACCGATGTACACATTGATTTGCGGTTTGTACCGCGTCCTGATTTTGATCTAATCCGGCTATCGCTGCCATCTATGATGGATGAGGCATTCGATTACATGCCAACCTTCAAGCCGGAGAAAGGCTGGGATAAACTGCAGCAGATGATTCGGGAAGGCAGACGGATGATTGATTTGTATGGCTTGAAGGATGACATGCGCGTTCTGAATCTGGCGCTGGTGTTTGAACGGGAAGTGGCAGCAACCTTAAATCGATGGACGGATAAAGAGATGGCCAAGCATTTTAAGTTGGCTTTTCAAGAGTGGCAATTCCGAGTCCTAAATCCCTTTCTGCGATCATGGCGGGAGCATCTGTATCCACAGTTAATTGCGTTTGTCATGCCGGCAATTCATTTCTGCGCCAGAAGGCGCAATGAGCTGGGGCTACTGGATTTTCAGGATTTGTTGATGCGGGCAACATCGCTGCTTCGCGAACATAGTGAAGTGCGTTCTTTCTTCGCTGATCGTTATAGCAGATTATTCGTTGATGAATTTCAAGATACGGACCCGATTCAAGCAGAGTTGATGTTTCTGCTTACGGGTGACAATCCGGCTGAATCCAATTGGCGTAACGCGACTCCGAAGCCTGGATCTTTATTCGTCGTTGGTGATCCCAAACAGTCCATCTATCGTTTCCGCAGAGCAGATATTTCTACTTATAATGCGGTGAAAAGCAAGATCAAGTTGTGCGGTGAAGTGCTGCAGCTGAGTTCGAATTTTAGATCCGTGCATGCCATTGGTCAGTTTGTTAACTATGAATTCAACTCACGGTTTCCACGAATTGAAACCGAGCATCAGGCTGCTTTTGTCCAGATGGAGACGAACTCAGCCAATCCGGTTAATAGCTCTGGCGCACAGTACGGCATTCAAACGTTAACCATTCCAAAGTTGCAAGGCGGAAAAGCTGTTATCGCAGAAGCTGATGCTGATTGGGTAACCCGTTATATTGCTTGGGCGTGTGCGGGGAATCTAAAGATCCTAGAGAAGAGCTTATCAGGGGAAGTTGTTTCGAGACCTGCGGTACCTGGGGATTTTCTCATTCTGCATAAGCGCAGGGAGTTTCTGCACTTATATGCACAGAAGCTTGAAGGTTACGGCATACCTTCTGTAACGGCGGGCAGCTCGACGCTGTATGAGGAAATCAGAGGTTTGGCTACACTTGCCAAAAGCTTAAATGATTCGGATGATCGAATCGCTCTTCTCGCGGTGTTGCGTGGTGTGCTGTTTGGCGTAAGTGATAATGCATTGTTCCATTATAAAATGGAAGGCTTCCCAGTTTCGTATACATATTTACCCGATCGTTCAGGTGTATCTGCAACAGCTATGCCAGTATTTGAAGCCTTGGAACAACTATCTGTTTTTTGGAGAAAAGTTCGAAGAATGCCGGCTTTATCGGCACTCCTGTTTATTATAAATGATTTGGGATTGATTCCGCTTGCTGCTATGGGACAAAGCGGCTCGACTCGGGCGGGTACATTGATTAAATTACTGTACCTTCTACAGCGGGAAGAAGCAGCTGTTGCAAGTTGGCCAGAGCTCTGCGCGTATTTAGTGCGTTTGACTGAAGAGGCGTCAGTAGAAGGAGAAGACTTATTTGCGGGTCAGCAGGATGCTGTGTGGATTATGAATTTACACAAGGCTAAGGGATTAGAAGCTCCAGTTGTCTTCTTAGCTTGTCCATGCGGGGAATCGGATCATGATGCGTCTGAACATATTGATCGCTCTGGGGATTTGGTTCAAGGGTATTTCAGCATTACACGTAAAAAGGGATATCAAAATGATGTTATCGCTCATCCTCCAAGGTGGATTGAACTTGCGGAGCGAGAGCGCCTGTATATGAATGCCGAGAAGGAGAGGCTCCTCTATGTTGCTGCTACTCGGGCTAAGCAGCTTCTGGTCATTAGCAGATACCCTGATCGACCTGCAATTGATCCGTGGAGCGGATTTGAGAGCAGTCTGCAGGATGCGAAGGAGCTTGAAGATGTAAAAGTACGAGAAATCACACCGCCTGTATATGATGCGAGGCACGATGAAGTAGAGGACGCTAGCAGTGGTCGGCAGCAACGCGAAGCTCTTGCGATTCATTCGTACCGAGTTGCATCTGTCACTGAGATCACCAAAGGCGCTGGCGTGCAGCCTCCGCGTCCGTTAGCAGGGCGGGGAATGGCATTTGGGAGTACCGTACATCGATGTATTGAGCTTATTGGAACCGGCAGGACGCCAGAAGAGATGGAGTCAGAGATACGAGCCATTGCAGATGAAGAGGGCTTGGTGGAGACACTACTAGAGGATGTAAATTCAATGCTAGATAATGTTATGCGGCATGAGATCTGGAGGCGGGGATTGGCTGCGAAGAGACGAATTCACGAGCTTCCATATCGAACTCAGATGGAAAAGATGGCAGGGGACGAGTTAGTAGCTCGTACCATTCTTAAGGGCGTTATCGATTACCTGTTTGAAGAGGAAGATGGTTGGATCATCGTTGACTTTAAGACTGACGTCTATGAAGACGGCCATCAGACTGCATTCGTGGATTTCTATCGGCCTCAGGTTAAGGCATATGCTGATGAGCTGGCTCGGGCTTTTGGGATTCGAGTGAAGGAATTGGGATTGTGGTTTCTGCATCGGAATGAGTATGTGAGGGTTTAGTTGGTGAAAGTTATCACAGAAAATCATATCGAGAGGTGGTGTTAGTATGAGTGATATTCTTAAGGAGTTTCACAAGGATATGATCAATATCTATCATATAGCAAAAAAAGAAACTGGGTACAATGCAACCCGATTTCTACAAATGCTTATTTCACCTGACCATTCGTTACAAACTGCAAAGAAGTTTGTTCTTTCAAGTCATTCTAGTAGTGGATTTACTGAGTTATGGACAAGAAAGCGGCTTGATCTAACCGTAGAGAAGCTTGTAGCCTACACGCCAAAGTACGCTCATCTCTTTACAGATGAGGAACTATCGGAAGCCCGTAAGAGGCTGAAGGATTCTGGATATGTAGAAGAAAATTAAGGAGGGTGTCATGAAAACATTTTGCGCTCTAACTGGTAATCTTGATGATTGGAGGCGATTACTCGCAGATCCAGAGAAGCAGTGGAAGAAAGGTTTCTCAGCCTTTGAGCTTGCGAATTCTTGGACGCAATCTGATGGCCTTCCAAATAAGGTTCAGACTATATTTAATGATACCGAATTTAGTACCATGAGAATCCTCTACGCGTTCCCTGAATACCAGGTTTATTTGGATAATAAAAAGGCTCCTTCGCAAAATGACCTCTTTATTCTAGGGAAGGCAAATCAAGACCTGGTTGTCATAATGGTTGAAGGAAAGGTTAATGAACCCTTTGGTGAAAAGGTAAAGGACTGGATATATGAAGCAAGTGAAGGTAAACTGCAACGACTAAAGTTTCTAATAAATACATTAGAAATTCCTATCTCATTGTCATTAGACAACATTCGATATCAACTGTTGCACCGGACGGCATCAGCAATATTGGAGGCTAAGAAACTAAATGCTAAGAAGGCAATAGTGCTCGTTCATTCCTTCAGCGACACTTCTGCTTGGTTTGATGATTACTGTGCATTCGTCAAGCTGTTTAATTGTAATGGACAAATAGATCAACTCATTCATCCAGTTCTTGTGAATGAAGTGGACCTTTCTTTTGGTTGGGTTAATGATGCATGCAGCTAGATCTTCCAAGCGTCTACAATATCAGATACCTCCTAGTTTTTGGTGGTATCTTTATTTTTATCTACTATGATTATAGGACATTCGCATCTGTTAAATAATCACGAGTAACAATTCCAATGAACTATAATTTGAGGAATAAATATAATTTTGTGATTATTTAGGATGGAAAACAGAGAGGTTTTTGTAATAATTTGACGAATATTTAGTGTGCAGATTTTGGGAGTGGCTTACTTAGAGAGAAAGAATACCTACAAACGTATGTTCCATGGCAGTGTGCTGTCACCAATATATTGTAATGTGTTCTTATAAAACTTCTAACTGTTGGAATGGATTTGCTTGTGTCTTAGCTAGAAAGATGGATTAGTATTATCACTATAGCTAATAAGGAGAGTACAACAAGATGAATCATGATGTTTTTGAGTATTTGGCTAATATTATTATTTCGGATGGGCAGATCGACGACCGGGAGCTCCAACTCCTCGATATGTTTATGACAGAAGCGGTTGCGACAGAGGATGCGTACAAACGAGTTCAGGCTGTCTATGTTGATCAAGAGGGCAGAAGGACGCTGGTCCAACTGCTGGATTCAATTCGCGGTCAATATGATGAAAAGTCCAGAATAGACATTATTGGCATGGGTGTAACAATTGCGTTGGTTGACGATTATCTAGATCCATCTGAGGAACAGGTTCTCAAGCTCAGTGTGAAAGAGTTGGGCGTGTCTATTGCAGACTATGAGAAACTGAAGCAGGATACACAGACAAAGCTTTCGACTGAAAATGCTGTAGTGCAGCCGGAAGAACAAGGCGAGAAGCTGCATCCCTTTTTCTATTCCAAAATGGCGGATAGTATGCTTAAGCTGGCCTCGCGTTTAGCAGGACGTGGTACACGTGAACGAATACAGGATTTCCAGACCAAACTGCTGCTCAGTGGGCCTGAATATACGAGTGCGATTGAGGTGTGCGGTAAGATTGCTGAAAGCGACTATCGTTATGTGCAACCTATTTTGGAACAATCGGAGCAAGCTTTGCAGATACTGCTGGAGAATGTGCAGAACACTGTTAAGCATATGAAACAAAATAAAGACGAAGAGCTCGACGTAAAAGGGAGTATGGAGGCGCTGCAGCAAGCGATTCAACATAAGTTACAGCCTCTGATTACTTTTCAGAAGCAGTCCCTTCTAAAGAAGAAACGTGCCATGCATTCATTTACAATCTCGTTTCTCGGCAAGACGAAAGCAGGCAAGAGTACCTTGCATGCAATTGTGACGGGGGAAGGTGCAGATGCTATTGGAAAAGGCAAACAGAGAACAACTCGATTCAATCGTGTTTACAATTGGAAAAACATTAGGATTATCGATACTCCAGGGATAGGTGCCCCAGGTGGTAAAAGCGACGAAGAAATTGCCGAATCGATTATTGATGAGTCCGATATGATTTGTTATGTGCTTAAGAATGACAGTGTCCAAGAGAGCGAATTTAAATTCCTCGGAACGGTTCGAGAGAAGAACAAACCATTTGTAATTTTGCTTAACCTTAAAGAAAACCTCCTCCATGAAGTTCGTTTTAACGAGTTTCTGCAAGATCCAGAACTGATGTATGATCGGACGGATGAGAGATCTATTAAAGGTCATATCGAACGTATTAGAAGATATGCCGCACAGCACTACAAGAAGGAACTTTTTGAAATTATTCCCGTCCAACTGCTTGCCGCACAGATGTCACGTATGGATACGTATGAGCAGCATGCAGATATCTTGTTTAAGGCTAGTCATGTTGGCAAATTCCTCGACTCACTCAGGCTGGCAATTATAGATGACGGTGTTATTCGCAGATCACAAACGATATTGGACGGCACGTATTTTACAATTGAGACGACGCGTAAGGCTGTTCATGAACAATTACAGGACCTCTTAGTAATTATGAACAAGTTGAAAAGCACTCAGACCAATAGTAAGAAAATGACTAGCCGGAACTATGAGAAATATGGAAGACTCATACAGCAACATATTTCTGCTCAATTTTCCAAATTGCGCGAGCAGGTGGCCACCTTCGCAAACGAGTATTATGATGAGAATCAAGATACAATTCAGGAAGCTTGGGCCGAACGGGTCCGCTCAATTGGCTTTGAGCAAATGATTCGAAGTGGAATGGAAAGTCAAATCAACGGGTATATGGGGGATATTGAAAATTATCTCCATGAGGTTGTTGAGGATTTGGCCATTTCGGAGGAAATGCTGCGTGCAAAAGGAATGGATATCCGGACATCCAGCACATTTAGCTCTCGGAATATGCTTCGCTTTCTATCAGCCGGCGGAGGGATATTAGGAGTAGGGCTTGCCATATTCTTGGCTTCTAATCCTATTGGCTGGATAATTGGGGGGATTGCCGGCTTGCTGGGATTAGTATCCGGTCTCTTTAAATCAAGGGAGACAAAGATCAGAGAAGCAATTCAGAAATTAGAGTCATCGCTCACATCTTCTATCGCAG
Source organism: Paenibacillus sp. J22FR21 (assembly GCF_056269135.1). Lineage (NCBI taxonomy): Bacteria > Bacillati > Bacillota > Bacilli > Caryophanales > Paenibacillaceae > Paenibacillus > Paenibacillus sp. J22FR21. The sequence goes on along the minus strand of NZ_JBWDNJ010000005.1, from coordinate 38,390 downwards.
ATCAGGAGGAAGAGCTGATGAACAATGCTGACCGGCATTTCAATGAAATACATATGAAAGTGTCAGGATTATTGGATACTTATTTCAAAGATATGGTCCAGATCTGTACGGGAATGCATATGCAGATCAATGAAGTTCAAGATGGGCTTGAAGTGAGTGCCAACCGATTAAGTCGGGCATTGGGTTGGCGGATACTTAATTTTGCTAAAAAGTCCAAAACAATACCGATTGAAATAAACGATACTCTTATTGCCGGTACAGTTTCTGGTGTCAAACGCGAATTTGGACAAAGTATCACCATTTATACAAGAGAACGGATCTCGGAGCAACGTCGTCAGGCTGTCAGCGAAAAAATACAGGAAACTATTATTTTATCTCCGATTCCTAAACAACTTACACAAAAGGGGCAAGCAGGATGACAGTAAATAATCATACTTTCCGCTTAGGGGCCATAAGCGAACAATTTACTCAATTATCTATGGAAGCAGCAGCAGTTTTGAGCCAGCAGTCTGAAGTGTTTTCGACAATCGCGGATCAAATCGAAACAATTTTGCAGGAATTGAATAACCGTTCTGTTTTAAAGCTGGCCTTCATAGGACAGTACAGTTCAGGTAAATCCTCTATTATATCAGCTTTAACTGGTAATCGGCATATTAAAATTGATGCTGACATTGCCACTGATCAAGCTGCGGAATATCAATGGAATGGCATTACGGTAACTGATACTCCAGGGCTATACACAGATCGGGCAGATCACGATACCGTAACCTACGAAGCGATTCGCGCATCTGATTTGCTGGTATTCGTCATTACGAGCGACCTGTTTGATGATATTATTCTCAATAATTTCATTAAGCTTGCCTATCACGACAGCTTCCGTCATAAGATGAACCTCGTCGTGAACAAGATGTCTATGGAACCCGGTGATTATGAAGAGTTGAAGGGAAATTACCTTGAAACACTTGGGCATTCTTTGCGTCCATATGACATTAAGGACTTTAACATCTCTTTTATTGATGCTGCAGATTATTTAGAAGGTGTTAGCCATAATAAGCCAGCATATAAGTCAATGTCCCATTTTGATGAATTTATTCTTCAACTTAATGAGTTTGTCGAGATGAAGGGATTGCTAGGCAAGATGGATACTCCATTTCGTCTTGTAATGTCCGAGCTTGATAAAGCACTCATTGAGGCTTCTGGGAATTCCGATAACAAAGTATTCTATATGTTACTTGATCGAATTGAGGTCCGAGTAAAGAAAAGTATCCGACATATTGAAGTCCAGCTATCGTGGATCACCGGAGAGCTCCGGGCCAACATTGTTGGGTTAGGCAGCGGGCTTTCCGCTAAGGTAGGGCAGCCTGACGTGGATTTTGACGGAGAGACTAAGCAAATTGAAGCTTCTATCCAGCGTCTGGTGGAAGAGGCTAGCAACCGGTTCGAGCAATTACTGCAGGAGGAGCAAGAGCGTTTAAATGCAGAAATAAAAGACATATTCCAAAGCGATCTTGGCGTAGCTTTTATGTACCAAATTCAGCATGCAGCTGATCTAAACATCTCCAATGTCAATTTCGGTAATTTAAGCGCAATGCAGGAGAGCTTTAAATCAATGGCTTCGATCGTGAATAAAGTGAGCGGAGGCATCTTAGACTTAACAATGAAAGGAGCTTCTACCCAGGCTGGATTCTTCTTCAGTTCCACCGCGGCAGCTGGGACAAATTTGCACAAAGGCATCTATAATATTGGCAAGTTCTTCGGACACAGCTTTAAGCCGTGGCAGGCAGTCAATTTGGCTGCTAAACTAGGCAATATTATGAAAGCATTAGGACCGATTTTATCCATCGCGACTATTATTCTGGATATGGTTCAAATGAGTAAAGAGAACATAAACTTCCAGAAAGTGATGGCGGCGAAGCAGACATGTATGAGCGATTTTATCGAGCTAGCGGAATCGCTTGAGACTGAATTTAAGCGACAGTTCGAGCTGTACAAGAATGACTTCTACTTCGATGTACTCGATGAAATCTCAGAACGTCGGAATGAAGCGATTAGCCAGCATCAAGCTAATTCGGATTTTGAGAAGAAGCTATTGGCATTTCGTAATGAGTTCCAGGAGCTGCTGTCAGGTATCCATGATGAATCATTTGCTAAAGTAGGGCTTGAGCCGTATGTCTTATAAGTTGTGTTCGCCGACCACTCGAATTTGTGCCATGTGTATGCATTGGAATGGGTATCAAGGTGGACAGGAAGTAAAGCCGAGGGTTGGCATGATGCGAGTCTGGGAATATAATCCCAATGAGCAGCAGGTTTGTATCCAAAAGCATTTCTTGATGAAGGGCTGGAACAGCTGTACCAAGTGGAAATCAAGATATTCCTAATTGTACGCATTTATCCCCCGTATTACCAAAGTCTATGTAATCATAGGCTTAGAGACTTTAATTAACTTAACTAATAGCCTCAACCATTGGTTGAGGTTGTTAAACGTTGTATGTAATTACTTTTCCTCTGTGATAAAAAAACACAAACATTCGTTCCCTGGCATACTGTTGTCAAACCTAGATGGTTAAATAGTATTAGATCTTTAGGCAAGTGCAATCATTTATGCTTGAGCAAGAAATAAAAATGTATATGGGGAAAATAGTAATAGCCTTTTTTGTCGGATTATAGAGGAATTTGTGCCCTTGAAGAAGAACAATAATAGGTTGCACATTTAATCTATAAGTAACTTGAGAAAAAGGTGAAAGTATTGTCATACAACATCAAGGATTCCACACATAAGTATAAAGTTGCAAGTCTATTCGCGGGCATCGGGGGATTTTGCAGAGGGTTTAAACGAGAAGGGTTTCAAGTCGTTTGGGCGAATGAGATCGATACTCATGCGTGCCAGTCATACAGATACAATTACCCAGAAGTGGAATTGTATGAAAAATCGATTGAAGAACTCTCAGTTAGTGCGGATAACCTTGCACAAGTAGATATTTTAACAGCAGGTTTCCCATGCCAATCGTTTTCACAGGCAGGGAATAAATTGGGATTCGATGATGCTCGAGGGAGATTGTTCTTTCAAATTATAAGGTTACTGAAAGAGTTTGGCTCGGAGAGACCCAAAATGGTTGTTTTAGAAAATGTACGAAATCTACTTAGTCATGATAATGGTAACACAATTTCCATTATTAGAGAGGAATTAAGATCCGCGGGGTACTTATTTAGTGTTAATTTGCTTAAGGGCGGCGAACTATCTAAACAGAACCCTAATGCTAGGGTTCTTAATACAAATTTGCATACAGATATACCTCAGAATAGAGAACGATTATACATGGTTGCTTTTAGAAACGACATTTTTAAAAAGAATACATTCCAGTTCCCTGTTGAAGCAACGGTGCGACGAGAACTTGTAAGTTTTTTTGACCTGAATCAGCCAGTCGAGCCTGAGCTCTATTTCGATAAAGAAAGTAAGTATGGGCAGTTGTTTGTACAAGAGATGGAAAAGGCAAAGAAAGAAGGCAGACATAATTCCATCTATCTTCTTAGAAGGGCCTATGTTAGAGAAAATAAATCGGATTGCTCGTTTACACTCACTGCCAATATGGGAGCGGGTGGACATAATGTTCCTGTTATAGAGGATGATTGGGGGATAAGGAAACTTACGCCTCGTGAGTGCCTTCGTCTACAAGGATTTGATGACGAATTTACATTTCCAGAAGGAATGGGAAGGTCACATCAATACAAACAAATAGGCAATGCAGTGACTGTAGATTTAGTTCAGAAAATTGCAATCGAATGTAAAAATCAACTGAATATGATTGAGGGGTCATAACATGATTGGTTGGAAATTTCCGCATAATAATTATGGTCAAGTTACAGGGTTAAATGACGCTGGTATTGAAACTTTCAAAGGTAACCCATGGGACTCACTAGCGAGGGAGATAAATCAGAACTCATGTGATGCTAAGGGTAGTGATGCATCACGTCCTGTAGAAGTTCATTTTACGTTGGAATATCTAGATTCAAACTTATTTCCTGGTAAGGAGCAGTTTATCCAATCATTGAAATCTTGTCTTGCCTACTGGTCTGACAATTCGAAGACCTCGAACTTCTTCAACCAGGCGTTTTCTATTATGAACCAAGAAAAAATTCCGTTTTTAAAAATTAGCGATTTCAATACCACTGGACTAACCGGATCACTGGAAGATAACAAGGGTGGTTGGCATAACTTAATTAAATCGGTTGGATCATCTAACAAAAGCTCGCAGTCAGGTGGATCTTTTGGGATTGGAAAACACGCTCCGTTTGCATGTTCTGATCTAAGGACCGTTTTTTATGGCACTTATGATAATGAGGGAGTTTTTGCATTCCAAGGCGTTTCTAAGCTTGTAACACATTTGGACATTACTGATGAACCGACTCAAGGTACCGGTTACTTCGGTCAAGAGTCTCGCAATAAACCAATTTATGAGCAGGATGAAATAGATTGTGCTTTCAGAAGAGATAAAACGGGGACAGATATTTTTGTAGCTGGTTTTCACGCAGAAGAAGGTTGGGAAACAAAGGTCATTAAGTCTGTACTCGAGAACTTTTTTGTTTCTATTCTAGAGCAGAAACTGGTCGTGAAAGTGGGGACTACAACAATTAATTCTGCTACTCTCTCTGATCTATTAGAGATGTATATGAAAGATGATACGGAATCATATTCTTATCAGTATCATGAAGCTTTCACATTATCGAATAGAGCGCACTTTTATGATGAGAACTTTCTTGGTATGGGACGGATCGATCTTTTTGTTCTTCCTGGTAAAGACTTATCTAAACGAGTAGCTATGGTGCGATCAACCGGAATGAAAATTTATGATAAAGGGAACTTTCGCACTCCTTTCAAATTTGCAGGTGTACTACAAGCTAAAGGGGAATCGTTAAATGCGTTCCTAAGACAGATCGAGCCCCCTACTCATACTGCCTGGGAACCGGAACGTTATGAAGATCCAGATTATGCAAAGGGGATCATTAAAAAACTATATTCATGGATTAATGACAAAGTAAAGTCCATTGTAATTAACATGGAGACTGAAGAACTGGATGTAGAGGGAATGAGTGATCATTTGCCTGATATGCTAGAGAATAATTCTGGCATGCAGCAAACACCTAATGCGGGTAAGGCTCGATCATTTGATAAATCGGAGACAAAAGATATCGAAATAGAATTTGTCAGAAGGCCGATGGCGGCTGCAGTATACGCTGGCGCTATGGAGCAAGCTGCAGGGCAGGATTCCGTTGATAAAGATGCGGGTTCAAACGAGGAAAATGACACTGATGACATGGATGAAGATTCTAACGATCAAGAACCAAATAATGATGACAGTAAGGACGATGGAGATTCAACAGATACTGATTCGCCAGACTCTGGAACAAATGAAAGTAGCAATAAGCCTGTGGATCAGTCCTCCAAAAGACGACCGCTTAAATTGAACCATTCAAGAGTGTTTTGTATCGATCCTAAAGCAGGACAATATAAAGTTACAGTTCAGGTTGACGATAATAGACTAGGTTACTTAGGGATCAAGATCGTTGGTGAGGTTGGTGGAGAACCAGCTTCAATTCGTTCGGCAGTTCTTGAAGGGCTGGATGAGTCCATTCATGTCCGCAACGATGGCAAAATAGGTCCGATTAGCTTTCTAAAAGATAACAAATGCAGCGTTATCATTACATTAGATGAGCCGCTGCGGTGCGCGCTGGAGGTTTCCATACATGCAAATTAATTATCGGCAATTCCCTCATCCTGTATTGTCCTTTTTTTCTGATGACGTAGTTGACGTAGATTTCCAGACATCATTAAAAACTCAAAAAACTCGGAATACCTATATCTTTGAGGTTACTTGTTTCACAAGTAGTGATGATCTTAATCAGCTTATCTTAGATCAAAAAGCAAGATTCGCTTTCCATTTTGAATGTTCGAGTACCAGGTACCGTAAAATGTTTACTTCATTTGATCATGCTTTTTCCTTCGAAATACAAGCAGATGATCTAGAGGGGAAGGTGCAAATTTGCGCCTTCGTTCTCGCAGCAGAAGGAATGGAGAACTACAGGATAGCAGAATTCCATGAAGATTATAACGGACATACCTTCTTAATTAAAAAAGGCGACGTATTAGCTATTGATTCCGAGCGAACATTCTACGCAGATAAAGATGTAGATCCGCTTCAGCGTATTCCTTCCATTTTCTCAGTTGTACCGAATCATGGAGAAGATTCACAACCGCTTGATTATGAATGCTCGGGGAATAAAATTGTTATCAAATTAAATGCTGATAACTTCGAACGTTACAAGTATTTATCTGTAAGTCAGAGTTTGCGGCCGCTGCTGGCATCATTAATTACATTACCCATACTTGTTTCTATCCTTGAAATGATGAGAACTGTTGAAGATGCATTCGAATATGAGGACTGCAGGTGGTATCAAGTAATACAGCAAAGACTCAGAGGTATGAATATTGACTTATTAAATTCAAGTGATTCGGTTGTCGTAATTGGACAGAAATTAATTGGAGACCCAGTTACCGCTGCTCTGGTAGCTCTTGAAAATGTGGAAGAGGAGGGTTAAGCAATATGGATTTGAAATACTTGGATACAGCTATTTTAGATGAGATAAAGGTTAACATTCAGCCCAATCTTGATAAATATAAATTAGATGAGGAGTGGCTAGGATCCCTTTTTGAAGGTCAAGAATGGGCAAGGAAAACTAGGTTCCGGATGCATGATGTGGACCTGCTCCTTCCGCAAAGTTCAACCATGCACTTCGATTATGAAAATACTAAACGTATTTATACTGCTATGAAGAATTTGACAATTACCCAAGCAACAGATGAGCGCTTGTGGACCTATTTAACTCATGTTGTATTTTGGGCTTATATGAGGAAGCGTTGGCCGGTAGAGACTTATATGGAGAAGGAAAAAAGTAATCCTGCTGATATAATACAAGAGCGATATTTTTTCATGGCAAATAGAGACAGAGCATTAATTCGAAATGGAATTGCTAGACTTTGGTGGTACGGATACGTCTCTTACGATGAAAGTCGAGAAAATCCATTTGAATTGACTAAAATGCTGCTCTCGAAGCTGGATATTACGCAAAGTATTTTAGAGAGAAGTTTTTCTAGGAATCCAGTAATAACTAAAGCTATTTTGAGTTCTCTTGTTAGTTTGGAGAAAACGGAAAACCGAACCCCTAGTCGAGAACAGTTCCGTTCACTCATGATGTATATAAATCATCTAGGCGGAGTAACAATACTGGATTCTTATGAACAAGTTGAACTTGAAGATATGATATCATTTAAGTTGGCTAAACTTGCTTAGAATAGATAGAAGGCCGCACAATAATGTTGTGCGGTTTTTTACTTTAAAAGCTTTTGAAAATACATGGTAATATTTTAAGTTGAAAATGCTAATATGGAATGATATTCTTTTAGAGTGAATAAGAACATTAGTTCTGAAGGCGGGGTAATGAGTTTGAGTAAACTAAACGTTGTTGACTTGTTTTCCGGGGCTGGCGGACTAAGCAGTGGTTTTTTGCAAACTGGTAAGTTTAAAATTGTTGCTGCTATAGAGAATAATAAATGGGCCAGCTCAACATATCAATTAAATCACCCGGGTACTATGATGTATGGTGATATTAATGAGTTTCTTAAGTCTGAAATAGATGGACTATTAGGATCACTTAAAACTCAAGACAAGAAAGTGGATATTGTCATTGGCGGGCCTCCGTGCCAAGGTTTCTCTAATGCGAACCGGCAGAAGAGTGAGCTAATTTCCACTAATAATCAATTGGTCAAAGCATATGTTAATGTCATTGAAAAACTAAACCCAGATGCGTTCCTAATGGAAAATGTAAAAACTTTAAAATCAGATAAACATAAATTTTATGCCGAAATAGACGATGAGACAAGCTTCGCTGATCTAGGAATTACTCTAAAACCCGAGGTCATTGTATTAGGAGAAGCGATTCCTTGGGGGCAACAGCTGGTTGAGAGTGTGAATCATTTTGGTGCAAAGGGCTTCATGATTCATGATAAAACTTTCCTATCCAAAATCTCACATATGTTAAGGAAAGAGAAAGAATTTGAAAAGTATCTAAAGCTTGACAAAGATCCATTCATTAATTATGTGCGAAATCGTTGGGACACGCTTCACAACGGATTTTGGGATGACAACTCGGCATATAAGCAACTTTGGAACGAAATTCGTTGCCAGGTTGAAGAATATTGGATATCACCCGATAATTTTAATCTAACTAAGTTGTATAACGATCTTAAAATTATCAGCGAATCACAAAAAGTACTGCAGAAGTTAAATGAGATTCAAGAGAAGAAGATTCATTCCGATGACTTTAGGTGTGATGGTGATAATATAGTCATTACTCTAGAAACTTACAATGTTTTGGATTATTTGCAGGCAAGATTTAGGAAGCTAAAATATAAGTTTAATACTAATCCTGATAATTTAATACTAAATGCATCTGATTTCGGAGCACCACAAAATAGAGAGCGATTATGTATTCTTGGAATTAAAGAGGAATATGCAGGGAATGCAGAAATTCAGCTTCCAGAACGTGTCAGTGGATTGGAGAAGTACAAAGTTTATAACGCGATTAGTGATCTAGAGGCTTATTCTCCGAAGACCGACATCCAGAACAATGATCCAGTGGAGAAGTTAGTAATGGATTTTTCAAATCCTCTTCAGAAGTATCTAAATGCCGATGAACCAAAAATTCACAATCACATTATGACAGATTCAACCGTTGATGCTATTAAAAGATTCGAGGTCTTAAATGAAGGGGATAACTTTCATAATTTGAGTGACTCTCTGAAGGCTTCATATACAAATCCTAATAGAACCCAAAATACGGTTTATTTACGATTGAAATATGATAGTCAATCAGGTACTGTCCTTAACGTACGTAAGTCCATGTGGATACATCCTACGAAGGATCGGGCAATTAGTATTCGTGAGGCAGCTAGGCTTCAAACTTTTCAAGATAAATTTAAGTTTGTTGGGCCGAAGGATTCTCAGTATCAACAAATTGGAAATGCGGTACCGCCTCTGTTAGGCAGAGCTCTAGCAGAAAGAATGCTGGAATACCTCAATGTAGAACTAGAAGAAGAAAATAAATTGGTTAACGTAATTACAAACCAAACTCTGAACTTAGCAAAAAAAGAAGCTGCTCCATCGCGTATATAAGCTGAAACCCTTACTAATCGGTAAGGGTTTTTTGGTATTCACAGCTGCTTGCCAATGGGCAAATCGAGCATACCGGATTATGTGATGTACATATTAATCCTGCAAAATCTAATATCGCCAGATTTGCATTTCTGTAATTCAACTCTAATGTAAAATGCGATGCTATAGCTTGAAATAGTTTTTTATCTGTACGAGGTCGTGCTGCTGTTGAGTTGAGAGCGAAATACCTGGTGAACAATCGAATGACATTTGTATCTACAGGAACAGTTTTTTCTCCATAGCCATAACAAAGCACCGCTTTTGCAATGTAATCACCGACACCAGGAAGCGCAATTAATGACTTATAGGTGTTAGGTAAATTACCTTCATGTTCATTCTCTACGATGTTAGCTATTGTTATAAGGCGACTCGCTCTATATATTAAACCTATAGGTTCGATAAGTGATACAAGTTCATCTTGATTAGCCTGTGAAAGTTCAGTGAAACTAGGATATTGTTTAAGTATCTTATAATAAACCGCTTCTACTTTTCGTACATGAGTTTGCTGCAGAAGGATTTCAGCAATTATGATGTGATAAACCTCATTAGTTATCCGCCAAGGGTAAGATCGCGCATTGGTCTTAAACCACTCTAATAACTTTCCCCAAAATTCCTTTTGGATATTCAAATAGCTTCAACCTCCTCACTCTTACTCAAGGTAGTAACAAGCTCGAATTACCATTTGTTTAAAATTTGGATATTATTGTATTTAATGTTCTTTGTTATACATTACACATTTACAATAATCGGAACGCTCTGTTATGCTTAAGTGGGTATATGTAACTATCTCTGGAAGAGGATGGAATGTTGAATGGCTCACGATAGTTCAAACGAACTTCATGAAATTGTAACGCCTGATGCTTCACCTGTAATTCAATCATTACGTGCTATTGGTTATTCTCTTGAAACAGCGATAGCTGACATTATCGATAATAGTCTGGACGCAAAGGCAACGCAGATATCCATTCAGATGCAATGGGGAGAAGAGCGGAGTTATATTCGAATTGAGGATAATGGTAGAGGGATGTCCGAAGAAGAGTTAACTAATGCCATGAGACTTGGATCCAAAAACCCACTTGATAAACGTGGAGCTAAAGAGCTAGGCCGATTTGGTATGGGCTTAAAGACAGCTTCTTTTTCATTAGGACAGCGACTCACAGTTATGACTAGAAGAGAAAGTAACGTGCACATTCGTTGTTGGGATTTAGAAGTTGTTCAACAAAATAATGAGTGGCAATTACGGAAACATGCATACTCTGATTCTTTAGAGTTTTTAGGTAGTATCGGGAACTCCTCCGGTACGATAGTACTAATAGAAAAGTTAGATAGAGTCGTTCTGGCACCATATACGAACAATAAAGAAAAGAAGTTCTTTCGGCAAATTAACTCTTTAGAGAGACATCTGAACATGGTATTCCAGCGGTTTCTAGAGGGGAATGGCCGTGTACGGATGACACTTAATAATAACGAATTGGTGCCTTGGGATCCCTTCTGCACAAAGTTGCAGCATACTTATGAAATGAGTAAGGAGCAAATGTATATTGATGGAAAGTTAATATCCATTGAAGGCTTTATTCTTCCTCATCATAGTAAGATGTCCAAAGATCAGCATAAAGATGCAGGTGGACCCTATGGTTGGTACGACCAACAAGGATTTTATATCTATCGAAATAAACGTCTATTAACGGTAAGCAGCTGGTTTTCCTTATTTCCCAAGGAGGAGGCTGCAAAGTTAGCTCGAATAAGGGTTGATATTGAGCAAGATTCAGATTTTGACTGGCAAATCGATGTTAAGAAATCAGTGGCAAGGCCACCTCAGGAATCAATTGAAACTTTAAAACGCTGGGCAGAAAAGGCAAGAGAATTGTCGCAGAAAGTGTACTACCATAGAGGTGTTCCACAGAAGCAGATTAGTGGATCAAAGGGGCGCACTGATATTGACTTGCTTTGGAATCAGTCGACAAGAAATCAAAGATCCTTTTTTATGATATACAAAGAGAATCCACTTTTACAAAGTATAAAGGAAAAGATTGATGGAGAAGTTGTTGAGCAGTTGGATAGCTACCTGCAGCTTCTTCAAGAGTTCTGCCCAATCAATACTTTGGTATATACACCGCAATCTGATACCTCTGCTCATCTCACTGTTGATGAGTCTGACAAAATTCAGATGCATAATATTGTTAAGATATACAAACAAATGAAAGTACCTATAAAAGATATTGTCAATTCACTAAAGGCAATGCCTTCGTTTGCTAAATATCCAGAAGAATTATTAGAAGCTAGTTTAAAGGAGGAAATATAGTGAGTGTTTTAGAATTTGAGGATCTTAAACAAGCCATTTTACCTATATTAAAACCTAAACTGGCAAATGCAAAGGAAGAGCAGGATCAAGTCATTGAATCTGTCGTAGGGCAATTTCAAACAATGATGGGCCTTTCTGCTGAAATGAAAGAGCGCTTGGTAGAAGATTTGAGAACAAGTTTTAATACAACCGTTTCAATACCAGCCATTTTACGTGGAAAGAATGGGCACCAACCTTGGCTTGATAATGAAGTGAAAAATGAAACAAACTGGAGACAGTGGAATCGCTATAAGTTTTACCTTAGAACTAAGAAGAAATGGTCTGAATCGACTATCGATTCATTGGATTCAACTTCTGATGAAATTCTTGGTCTATTGGATGATCCTCGTAAACAAGGTGAGCAATTTGAGCGGAAAGGCCTTGTTATGGGTTATGTTCAGTCTGGTAAAACAGCCAATTTCACTGCTGTTATCAATAAAGCTTTTGATGTTGGATATAAAGTCGTAATCGTCTTGGGGGGGTTGCATAATAACCTTAGAAGTCAAACTCAAGTTCGACTTGACGAAGAAGTTATCGGCTTCTCCATGAAAACGAAGCAAACAAGTGATTATAGGGTTGGAGTGGGACTTATGGAAGGCTACCAATTCCACGACCCTATCATTTCATTGACTAACTCGGATAATAATGGTGACTTTACGATTCAGAAAGCAACTACTATGTTTAAGCCTCCTATTCTGCTGGTTGTCAAAAAGAATAAGACGGTATTAACTAACCTATTAAATTATCTTCAGAAAAAGAGTCACTATGCTGTGCCGAGAGAAGGCCTGGATCATAAAGTTGTTCCGGATCTACCGCTCCTCATTATTGATGATGAGGCGGATCAGGCGACTGTAAACACTTCAGAAATTTATGATGATGATGACAAAATCAATCCAGAATTTGACCCATCAACAATTAATGGGCTTATACGTAAAATTTTCAATACTTTCGATCAAAGGGCATATGTAGGCTATACGGCAACTCCATTTGCAAATATGCTTATCGATCGTGATTCTTCTTCAGCTGCTCATGGTCAGGATTTGTTTCCACGAGATTTTATTGTTGCACTTCCTAAACCTAACAACTATGCAGGACCGGCTGAATACTTCTCCTTGAATGATGATGCCGACAATCAACAGGGGAGTTTAGTTCGACAAATCGTACAAGAGAAGGAATTTATTCCTGAGAATCATAAGAAGGATCATTTTCCTGGTCCTTTGCCAACAGACTTAATTAAAAGTATTTATGCTTTTTTGATTGCGACGGCAGTTAGAAGATTAAGAGGCCAAGGAAATAAACACAGCTCCATGCTAGTACACGTTACTAGATTTACTGACGTTCAAAAAAAGGTCTATCACAAAATTAAAGATTATATGACGAATATAAAAGATGCGGTTCGGTACGGTGGTACTGCAACGAGTCACGATGAAGCAATGATGGATTTATATAATACTGACTTTGTAGTTACATCTGCTGCTCGAAATGATAGTGGTGATATGTTTACATGGATCCAAGTGAGAGAAGAGATCGTACATGTGCTTGAAAAGTTGAAGGTGAAAGAGATTAATGGAAAAAGTAGTGACGCATTAGATTATGAAGAACATAAGGAAGGACTTTATGTACTTGCTGTTGGTGGCGATAAGTTATCTCGTGGCCTGACATTAGACGGTCTTACTGTAAGCTATTATCTGCGGACTAGTAAAGTTTATGATACGTTAATGCAGATGGGCAGATGGTTTGGTTACCGAGAAGGCTACTTTGATTTATGCCGCATCTATACAACGGAAGAGCTCGCAAACTGGTTTTATCACATCGCGATCGCAACGGAAGAGCTTCGCGGACAGTTGGAAGAGATGTCTGAATTCGGATATTCTCCAGAAGAGTACGTTCTAGAGATAGGTGCGCATCCAGATCTTCAAGTTACAAGCCCTGATAAAATGCGATCTGCACGTGAGGTTAGTGTGTCTTATAGTTCGAGTTTGGTTCAGACAACAGTATTTGATAATAACAAAGCGTTTTTTGCGAAGAACTTTGCAGCAGCTGAACATTTAATTGAGGATATTGGGACCCAAAACCAAAATTCAACATCCAAGGAGCATTATCGTTGGGATGATGTAAAGCCAGCTCATATTTTGAACTTCCTTGAGGAATATCAGACCCCGTCCAATCTTACTAGAGTGGATACGAGTAGTATCAAGGATTACATTATCAAATGTAACCAAGATAATGAGTTGATTAATTGGACTGTGATTCTTATTAATGCTGGTGATGGTGAAAGGAAGATAGCTAATTTATCAATAAACAACGGCGTAAAACGTAAAGGTGAGGTTGAACACTACTCGAAAAACTCACAATCGATTAGTATACGTATTTTAACATCTGAGGGTCATGAATTTTTAGACTTTGATGATAATCAGCATAAAGAGCTGGAGTTAATTAAGCAAGCAGGTGAAGAGACAAAAGAGCGGAAACATAAAGCCAACCTCCAGGCGAAAATTAGAGGATTGAGGAGTGCACAGAAGGGGCTTCTTCTTCTCTATCCAATAGCTGACGATAAGGTTGAAGAAACAATTATGGGAAAAGCAAAACGCGATCTTGCTCTTACAGATAAAGAAATGGCTATTGGTTTTGCTATTTCATTCCCGAAGAGCAAAGTATCTCGTCACCAACGTAGTATGATTGTAAATAAATCTATTCATGGTGGAGAGTAAAATGTACGATATACGAGCTCTATTATCAGATTTAGATTGCGATATGACTGTCAATAGATCTAGTTATACAGCAGATAATAAAATGATTGTCAGAGAGCTGCGCAATGGTCATAAGGAAATATTCTTCTTAGCCATAGAGCCAGAAGAAGAAAGACGCATTCTTATCATTCCTATATTTCAGCAGCATGGTAATGTAAGTTTGAAGTACCTACCTATATGTAGAGGCACGAAAGTTGCTAAAGTCCATTTTGACAAAATTGGACCTCTATCGAATCAAAATTGTATTACCCTGACTCAATCAAATAATGATAATGCTACATTCGAAGCATTTATTAGCAATCTTTTAGAAGATTTATGGCTGAGTAAGTCACAAGAGATTTTTGGCTCACTTCATAAAACATTCCAAAGATGGAGTGATTTCTTCAGTAATATTGGAGTTGATGGGTTGTCTCCAGAACAACGCCGTGGATTGCTTGGGGAAGTCCATGTGCTAAGAGGTCTATTGCAGCAAGGAGTAAATCCTGGGATTGTTACTAATTGGCGAGGTCCTTATAAGGAGCATGTCGATTTTCGTTTTGATGGATTGGGGATTGAGGTAAAGACTACTCTCTCCTACAACCCACTAAAGGTGACAATTTCCAGTGAGGAGCAGCTAACAGGTGATGAAGTAGATAACCTGATTCTTTGTGTGCTATCACTCAAACCTTCTAAAAATAACGGAGAGTCTTTATCTCATATTATTGAAGAGATCAAAATACTATTAAGCGGCTGGCCTTCGTACTTGAAAGTATTTCAAGATGCTCTGTTCCAAGTAGGGTATCTTGAAAATCAATCGGAGAGTTATCAGGCAGAAAAATATAGAGTTCTTGAGAAAAAGTATTATACTGTCAATCATGATTTTCCAAGAGTGTCTATTGGTGAACTGCCAAAAGGTATAACCAATGTTCGTTACGATATTATTCTAGATGGGCTTCAAGATCACATTGTCCAGGATACGAAAATTATTGATATGATTCAGGAGTTGTAAACAATGGATCTTCAAGAATTCGCGCAAGATTTCTTTCAGCAGATACTAGACGAGTTAAACAGTTATCACGGCAACGCTGAAGCTGTGTTTGTAGAAAAAATGTGTATGCACCTTGAGGAAAACGGTGTGGTGGAGAATGTCCATCCAAGCTTCTGGCAAAAATCTGGACAGGGTATTAAAGTTAATGCTTATACGTTCGACGAGGAAGCTTGTAAGTTACATCTGTTTGTTGCCGTGCATGAGATGCCGTATGACAAGGTAAGGTCGGTTAGCCGAGCAGATGTAGAACGTGCTGTTAAAAAGGCTGTTAAGTTTTATGAGCAATGTGCATCCGGAAAACTCAAGCCTTTTATTGATGAGTCTAGTGCTGAAGCTTATGACTTAGCCCATTTAATAGAGACCTTTGCAAATCAGATAAAGCATGTGGAAATAATAATGCTCACTAATTGTGTATATAAATCAAATGACGCAGTAAGCGTGACTATTGATGAGGTTGACGAAGCTAACGTTCAAGTGTGGGATATTGAACGGCTTTACCAACTCATTAATGAAATGCAGGATACGGAGTCCTTTAATCTTAACTTTGGTAGTGATTTCGGAGAAACGTTCGAACTAATGAAAGTACCTAGTAGCGATAATAACGATTGCGATTTTGAAGTTTATATCGGATATATACCCGGAATTATTCTTGCAAAAACATATGAAAAATTTGGTCAGAGATTAATCGAGCGCAACGTTAGATCATTCCTTCAGACAAAAGGCTCGGTTAATAAGGGAATTAAAGAAACACTTGAAAAAGAAAAGGAACGGTTTATAGCTTACAACAATGGAATTTCAACAACGGCCGAAGATGCTGTTCTTGAGCAAACTAACAATTATTCCAACCTTTATCGTGTTCAGTCCTTGACTGGTTGGCAGATTGTAAATGGTGGCCAAACAACAGCCTCATTACATCACGCATGGCAAGCAGGTATAGACATTAGCGGTGTGCATATTCAGGCGAAGCTCACATTGCTTAAAACAACTGAAGAACAACGTGTAGATACACTTATTGCCCGCATCTCTAAGTATGCGAATACACAAAATAAAATCTCTTTCTCGGATTTAGGTGCAAACGACTCGTTGCATATTCAACTCGAACAGTTATCTAGAAATATTTGGGCACCGGCACCTGGTGGAGTGAAATCTGATAAAAAGTGGTATTATGAACGCGCACGCGGGCAGTACGCTGTAGATTTAAATCGACAAGGGACCCGCTCAGCTAAAGAGAAGTTTAAGCTGCAGCATCCAAAACAGCAGGTTATATCAAAAACACAGCTAGCAAAATACTTTATGGCATGGCATCAGGTTCCCCATACCGTATCGAAGGGAAATGAAGCTAACTTTACTGATTTCATGCAGCTCTTGGCTAAGAGAAAGCAGCAAATTGATGCTGAGTTCTTTAAAATGGCGATCGCAAAAGCGATATTCTTTACAGCTGTTGATGATATTGTCAAGAAAATGGAGCTTCCTGGGTACAAGGCGAATGTTGTTGCTTATACAGTTGCCATGATTTCATACGCTACTGAGAAGTATTTCTCTCTTACAGATGTATGGGACAATCAGAAGATTAGCCCAATAATGGGTGAGATGATTCGGAAAACAGCTGATATAACATGGAATTTTATCTCTAATCCATCTTCTCAAGGAACGAATATTAGTCAGTGGTGTAAAAAAGAAGCTTGTTGGAATGAATTTAAGGATAAATATGCTGTAGAAGTGAGATCACTTACACAAAGTATGTATCAAACGACGGCTGTTAAAGAGTCGATTGTAGCTGAAACGAAACCAAGTTATACATCTGATTCTTTAAGTGGTATTTCAGAGTTGATTGCTCTCTTGGAAGAAGCATCACTTGAATTCATAGATAAGAGATCAAGTGGCGGCTGCCTATGGGTTGTTGATACCCTAGAGTGTAACAAAATCATTAAGGAACTAACTAAGCTGGGGTACGGCTTTGCATTTAGTTCTAATGGAAGTAAAGCAACAAAGAATAGAGCTGCGTGGTTTATAAAGTAATCCTTATTACATGGATACCTCGGAGGAATGCAATGTGGCTCTTCTTTCAAAAAGTAATCTTAGAAAAACAATAAAATAAAGGCAGAAATTCATAAGCCTGTAAAGGGAACTTATATCACTTTTAGTGAAGATGGGAAAAAGTATTTACAAATTGACACTTATGGTACGGTCGATAGAGAACGACCGGAGAAGACAAGCCAGTCATTACAGTTGGATGAAGAGACTCTTGGGTTTCTTCTTAGTTTAATTAAGGAATGATACTTCATTTATTTAGAAGTGAGCTGTTGTTGGAGTTAAAATTTATTAAGATAAAGCGTATGTAATGTGCATACGCTTTTTGTATTAGGTAAAGTCTGATGCATTAAAAGCACGGGGGTTCATAATTTATGAATTGGATGTCTCGTGCTATCACTCTCCCCCACTTAATAACCAATCAATAGTTGCTCTTTACCATTAGGAAAGAAGCTAAATTAGGTTTTTCCAGGAGGAGAGAGCTAATGAGATTGATTCTGATAGGTGACTTGCATTATCACGATATCGAAGAATTGATTCCGGGGCTGGCTGCGGCTAGGTTTGCTTTCTACCACAAGTTGCTGGGGCGTTTTATGAATACGGTTGGGGATTGGCATATATCGCTGGGAGATCTGACGAACGTGGGATCGCCTTCGGAGCTACAAGGGGTTTATGAGCTGCTGCAGTACGAGAAGCGTGATCGGAGATTCATTCATGTGCTGGGCAACCACGATCTTTACTTACTGACACGCGAGCAGGTGCTGGAGATGACGGGGCAGCAGCGCTATCACGCGATAGATACGGACGAGGCGATGCTGGTGTTTCTGGATACGGCCAGAGAGCTGGACATTATGGACTGGAGCGGTTGGGTAGACGAGGAACAGCTGCGTTGGTTGGAGGCTTGTGTAGAGCTATCCGGCTCGAAGACGCTGCTTGTCTTCGGTCATCACCCTGTTTATCGGACGACAACAAGGTCGGACATGCACAATGAATCGATTCATCCCAGCATTGATATGTGGCGCATTCTGAATCGGAAACAGCAAGGAATAGGCGTCTATTTCAACGGTCACACACATGTGAATTCGATCGTTTCCCAAAACAATTGGACGTTCGTGCAGCTGGCAGCTTGTCTGGATTATCCTGACTTCCGGATCGTGGAGCTTGAGGGAGAGCACATCCGAATCTCCACGGTGGATGTGGCAGACGATGAGATGATGGAGCATGCCGACCTGATGCACAAGTATATGCCGTTTTTTGATCCTAATCCGGACGGCCGGGGACAAGATGCAGACCGACGATGCGTGATTTCCTTGCGAACATCAACAGCGGCGCAACCCCTATAAGAAATCTCCACAAACACAAAGACCCAAGCGAACCCTGAACTGCAACCCACGCTTGGGTCTTTCCTCGTTCACGATTTGGAAGTCAAGACCGTGTGGTATAATGACCAGAAGGGTAGTTAGGAACACGAGAGAAAATGAATTTGTCATCAATCAGCTCGAGCGAGCACCTGTGAGGTCACGTTAATGAACTATCAAGTTACATCGAATTGGGATGAGCGCTTGTGGCGCAAGGTAGAGCCGGTGTACCGGGAAGCCTTTCCCGAACATAGAGGGAAGAGCGAAGGCGTGATCCGCCGCATGTTTCAGCGCAAGCTGAGCGAGCTGCATACATGGATGGAGGCGGGCGAAGTCGTCGCTATGGCGCTGACAGCTACTGACCGTGAGGCGCAAGTGCTCGTGCTCGATTATCTCGCCGTGCGGGCAAGTCGAAGAGGCAGCGGTCTTGGCCGCCATTGTGTGGAAGCGATCAGCGAGTGGGCGAAGTCGTCGGAATCCTGCCGCGCGATCATTATCGAGGTTGAAGCGGAGCAAACGGAGGAGAATGCGGAGCGCATCCAATTCTGGCAGCGGACAAGCTTTCAGCTTACAAGTTATGTGCATCCTTATATCTGGGTGCCTGAGACGTATCAGGCAATGTATTTACCGCTGGAGCCAACGTTTAAGCCGGAGGATGATGGACAATCGCTGTTCTCAATCATCACCAAATATCATGAGAAAGCGTACCGTGGCGGAGATATAGAATAACAACAACGACAAAACGGCAGCCCTAGGGCTGTAATAAAGGATGACAATGATGCGATTACCGTCTCTCACGATGTGAGTGGACGGTTTTTCTTATTATAGGTTCGATTCATTTCGTGATTCGACAAATTTCGAGCGAGAATGATTCTATTTTCATACATTGGGGCAGGAGGAAGAGAGGGGTTGTCGAATGTGTAAAGATATGTTATTCCATTGATATGACGTATCCGAGGTTACAAGCTGCGGATATGAATTTGGGATTAGGGGATAGGGCTGACTCATGATGATTGATGTGTTGGAAGTACAGCAAGCGCTGCGTACTCACGGAATCCTGATCTGCTTCTCAGGGAAATTGTCGCAAGCGCTTATTGCAGAATATGGAGAGGCAGTAAAATCTTATCTGGAAACGGAGCACCGTCCACAGAACGAAGTGTACAACATCTTCTCTTTATTCATCGAGCAAACGCAAAATATTAATAAATATAATGTTGCAAAGTCCGGCAGTCCTCATCATGACTTAATGCTGTATTCGAGCATTGTGACCATCGGCAAGCAGGAAGATGCAGGCTATATGGTCTGTTCCGGCAATCTGATCCATAACGAGGATGCCCAAACGCTTCAAGCCTATCTCGATTCGCTGATTCTGATGGACAAGCCGGAGCTTAAAGCGTTGTACAAAATGAAGTTGAAAGCGGAGATCGCGCCGGAGGAAACGGGCGCTGGGCTTGGACTCATCGATATGGCGCGTAAATCGTCTTCTAAGCTGGAGTATTCCATCGTAGATCGGAATAATGGGTTATCTTTTTTTACTTTGAAGGCCACTGTATGAGGAGTGTCAGCATGAATTCATTATATGTTGAATCAACGAAAAGCACCCCAGAGGTCCGGTTCGATCCGGAAGCAGGAACGCTGGTTATAACAGGTCAATCCTTTCCTGAGAATGCGTTCCGATTCTATGAACCTCTGATGAACTGGCTGGATGACTACTTGGACCAAATGAAGCAGACCACCATTGTCACAATTGAGCTTCAGCTGCCATACGTCAATACGAGCAGCACCAAATGTTTAATGCATATATTGGAAAGGCTGGACAAAGCGTTTGTAAGCGGCAAAAAGATCGAGGTTCGCTGGTTCTGCGACGAAGAGAATGAAGCTGAGCAGGAATGTGCGGAAGAATTTAAGGAAGACCTGCAGTTGCCGTTCGCTATACTCCCGCGAGGTTCGGGAGCGTGAAGGAAGAGGGGCGGCAGCGGATTGCGCCAAGGGGTATTGTTGATGGACAATTAGATATTGGCATTCGCAGGGTGATGGTGCTGGCTAGCGCATTAATCGCTCTATCGATTATTCTAATAGGTTCCTATATCTATAGAGTCACGGAGCAGGAAGCGCTGCATAAGCTGAAGACGCGTGATCTGCAGTCGCTCGCGAACTCTATCTCGGCACGCGTGGACGGTAGAATTGAACGAGCAGTGGAAACGTCGCTTACGCTCTCCCATGACCCTTTCGTGTTGGAGTGGCTGTCCGGTGAAGAGAAGGACAAACGGCTTGCCGATATGATCAGCAAGAAGACAAGCTACCTGCACGAGGAGCTCGGCTACAGCGCTACGTTTATCGTAGGCGTATCCACTCGCAAGTATTGGAGTTACGACGGCAGGCTGCTGTCCGTTATCAAGAAGGAAGATCCTTCGGACGCCTGGTTCTTCGATACGTTGGCAGCTGGGCGGCAGGTATCCATTAACTTTGATAATAATGAGGAGCTTCATGGCGTATTCGCCTTCATCAACGTCTTGGCCGGTGATGATCTCCGCAAGCCGCTCGGTATCGTCGGCGTAGGCATGAAGCTGGATGAGCTGTCGGAGGAGTTTGATTCGTATAAGGACGGCAAAGGGATCAATCTATGGCTTACCGGCAGCGATGGGGAAATTTATCTGTCCGACGATGCTTCCGATAACGGACGCAATATTAGCGAGGTGCTGCCGGATTCGGCACAACGTCAGCTGTCGAAGATCGACGGCGATAAGAAAGGCAAAATGGTCGTTCTGGACTATGATCGGCCAGAAGCCGGCAGAGTGGACTTAATCAGACAGCACCTGCGATCGACGGATCATCAGTTATACGTCGAGGTAGAGAGACGGGAAACGACAGGCTTCCTGCAGTCGATACGCTGGAATACGGCCTTCGCGGCTTTGGTTACCATTCTGGGGACCATTGGATTCTTCTTCTATATCTCCCGCAGAATTGCAAATCCGTACAATCGGGCAGTTGATTTGAACCGGCGGCTGGAAGAGGAGATTACACTTCGGACGAAGGAACTGTCGGAGCGTAACCAGGAGATGCTGGACAGCATTAATTATGCGAGTCTGCTGCAGCAATCCGTTCTACCGAAGCCCGAGGCGATCGAGGAGCTGCTGAGAGCGCCTTTCGTGGTCTGGCAGCCGAGAGATGTTGTCAGCGGCGATTTCTTCTGGGTGTCGCAGCGGCACGGCAGAACTTTCGTTGCGGTGGGAGATTGTACGGGACATGGCGTCCCCGGAGCGTTCATGACGATGCTGGCGTTGTCCTCGCTCAATCGTATTGTAGAGACGGATGCCGGCTATACCCCGGCGGATATGCTGGAGGAGCTGAACCGGCTGATAAAGGAAACGCTGCATCGCGGGGGGCAAGAGGGGATAACGGACGACGGCTTGTCCATCGGCTTATGCGCCATAGAGCAAGACGGGTCTGTAACCTTTGCCGGGGCGTCCTGCTGGTTATATAGGCTGGACTCGGATGGATTGCAGTCGTGGAAGGGAGACCGCAGCGGCATAGGCTATCGGCGCACGCCAAGCGATTACCGGTTTACGAATGTTGCGTTGCCGGAAGGCCAAGCAAGAATGTATCTCTTAACGGATGGACTAATGGACCAGAACGGCGGAGACCGGGATCATGCCTTCGGGCGAAAGCGGTTTGAGGAGCTGTTACTGTCCATTTGGGATTTGAAGGAGACGGAGCAGCGCGATAAGATTATGCAATCTCTCGAATCCTATATGCGAGAAGTGCGACAGCGTGATGATATTACAGTGCTTTCTTTTCTTGTAGGCGACGACGAGCACAGGTACAGAGGGGAATCGAATGGGGAATCTGGATAAGCATAATGACATCTATCGGCATGAGCAGAGCGTGCTCTTCCGAAGCAAGCAGGAGCTGGAGCGTTCTGAGCTGTCGGCGGACGACTTGAAAAAGGAGTATGAGGGGCTGCTGCTTGAATACGAGAAGCTGATGAAATTGTCCAAGAAGATCGCTTCTATCAGCGATGTGCAGTCAAGCATGCTCAGGCGCCGCGAGAATGATTTGAAGTGTTTGCTGGATCATGCGAATCAAGGCTTCCTCACATTCGGCTCCAATTTGCGCGTCAATCCTCAGTTCAGCAAGGAGTGTAAGCGCATCTTCGGCAGAAGCGTCTTCGGAGAGGATATTGTCGATTTGCTCTTCGGCTCGACCCATGAAGATGTACCGACACTTCGCAAGTTGTTAAGCATGGCACTAAGTGCCGGCGTTTCGTTGAACGAAGGCCGGCTGCTGCTTGCAAGTATGCCGGAGAGAACGATGATCGGGGAGGCTGTCGTGACGCTGGAATACCGCCCCATCGTAGATGAAATGACCGATGATCCCCTATTGCTGCTTATTATAACCGACGTAACGGAACGAATTGCTTCCGAAGAACGCATTCGATATTTAAGTTATCGGGATCCGTTGACGTCGTTCTATAACCGGAATTATTTGGAGCCTGTTCTGAGTCTGCCTCCTCCTCTTGAGTGGCTGCCCGT
The DNA here is from genome assembly GCF_056269135.1 of Paenibacillus sp. J22FR21. Classification (NCBI taxonomy): domain Bacteria; kingdom Bacillati; phylum Bacillota; class Bacilli; order Caryophanales; family Paenibacillaceae; genus Paenibacillus; species Paenibacillus sp. J22FR21. The sequence goes on along the minus strand of NZ_JBWDNJ010000005.1, from coordinate 15,085 downwards.
CAGTGTGCTTGTCATTGATCTAAACGGCTTAAAGCTGGCAAACGATGTATTCGGACATCACGAAGGCGACCGACTGTTAGTTCGCAGCGCAGAGCTGATACAATCTGTGTTCGATGACGAAACGGCGACGCTGGCCCGTTGGGGCGGGGACGAGTTTGTAGTCCTTCTGCCAGGCACGGACAAGGATAATTGCGATGCTGCAGCAGCTCGGTTGAAGGCGGCATGCGAGCAGTCGACCATCGATTCCGTGCAAGTATCCATGGCAATCGGATCCGCTGCAATCGTGAATACGGACATGCCGTTAATGACTGCATTTGTAGCCGCAGAGAAGCAGATGTACAAGAATAAGCTTCGGGAGAATCAACTGGTTCGTGCCGAGATGATGAAAAGCGTGACTTCCGCACTGCATGACAAGCTCTTCGTGGAGAGAAAGAATCAGAGGCGGCTGGCTGAACAGGCAACCCGCTTCGCCCTTTGGATCGGCATGCAGCCGAGCTCGCATGACATGAAGGTGCTGGAGTCGCTGATTTCCATGCATAATATCGGTTATTTGGCGCTTCCCTCTGATATCTTGCTCAAGCCTGGTTCGTTAAACGAAGAAGAATGGGAGATCGTTAAGAGCCATAGTGAGGTTGGCTACCGGATGGCGGCTTCTATCGGCGAATGGGCGCTTGCCGAAGCGATTCGAGGCATGCATGAGCGCTGGGACGGCAGCGGTTATCCTTATGGGCTGTCACAGGAGCAAATTCCATACCTATCCCGTTTGCTTGCTATTGCGGATGCGTACGATGTCATGACACATGATCAGGTTTACAAACAAGCCTTATGTGCGAGTGAAGCACAGCGCGAGATCGAAGCGCTGGCCGGCAGGCAGTTTGATCCTCAACTGGCGGCTGCGTGGCTGGCATTCTTGCGTGAAGGAGACGACAAAGCAATTTCTGAGCGTTTGCCAAACGTAGCCATAATCCAGCCAGAACGATAGAGTAGAGGCGAATAGGAGAGATGAGTATGTTCCCCGCTTTACATGAAATTAGAAAAGCGACAACCCGTCAATTCACGACCTTCGATCCCGTTACCAAGAGCAAGACGGTGAGAATCATGCCCGGCGAGCCTCCGCGCACGATTGTAGAGAGTGACAAGCCAGGCATGATCAGCCGGATGTGGTTGACCTTTCCCGGATGGTTCTGGCGACATTGGGAAACGCAAGCCGAGAATGATACATCTACGTTGAAGAAGCTCATCATCCGTATCTATTGGGACGGGGAGTCACAGCCGTCCGTGGAATGTCCGATCGGCGATTTCTTCGGCATCGGCCATTGCGAATTCCGGCACTTCGTCTCACGTTATATCGGAATGTCGAGCGGAGGATTCTATTCCTACTTCCTGATGCCATACAATCAAGTGCGCATTGAGCTTGAGAACTTGCATGAGAGCATCCCGCTTGATGTTTTCTTTAACGCCAACTACGAGGAATACGACGAACTACCGAAGAATGCCGGGCGGTTCCATTGCCTCTTCCGGACGGCCCGTCTAGGAGGCACGGACCCGCTTCCTCTGGTAGACATTCAAGGACGCGGCCATTACGTCGGATGCTGCCTGTCCATGCAGGGAGAGGATCTCAACTACTTGTCGTACTTGGAAGCGCCGGAATATATGTTCATCGACACGGAAGACCGCGAGAACCCGACGATCGTTGGCACCGGACTGGAAGATTATTTCAATGGCGGCTGGTACTTCAGGGACGGCGAATTTTACGGAGAGCTGCACGGCGTGCCGCTGAAAGACACGCTGCGTTCGATGATCAGCATGTATCGGTTTCACGAACATGACGCCATTGCATTCGAGAAGAATCTTAGCATCTCGTTCGTGAACCCATGGGAGGCAAAGCACCTGAAGCCCTACTGGTACTCTTCGACCGCCTACTGGTATCAGGATAGGGCTGCACCGCTTCCCGAGAAGCTTCCCGTCGACAAGTTGATGAGTATGTACAGACGGCGCGACACGGATCATCAATCTTATCCTTAAGCCTGGGATGTTCACAATCGCTTAGAACCCAATAAACCCGACTTCCGCTTAGCAGTGGAAATCGGGTTTATTTCCATTCTTCGATCACCAGATATGGCTAACAATCGCTCTGCCCCTTCCCCACCCAAAACCTTTACAAAAACATCTCCTACGCTTAACGGACAATCAACACTCGCTCTGTAACATGAGGGTGAGCATTGCAAAATCCGTATTTCCAGGAGGAGAGAACGAATGAAACTACTGCTAATGGGTGACTTACATTATCACGACATCGATACCGCGATTCCGGGTCTGCCGGAAGCTAGGACGGCTTTCTACGGGACGCTGCTGGAGCAATTCCTGAATACCGATGCCGATTTGCATATATCGCTTGGGGACCTGACGAATTTCGGCTCGCGCGAAGAGCTGCTGGACGTGTATGATCTGCTGTGGCATGAGGAGCGGAATTTCATTCATGTGCTGGGCAACCACGATCTCTACTCGCAAACACGTGAGCAGGTACTGGAGATCACGGGGCAGGAGCGTTATCACGCCATCGATACAGACGTGGCGACGCTGGTGTTTCTGGACACGGCCAGAGAGATGAACACCGCCGATTGGAGCGGCTGGATGGATGATGAGCAGCTGCAGTGGCTGGAGTACTGCGTGGAGAAATCCGGCACGAAGCCGCTGCTTGTCTTCGGTCATCACCCTGTGTATCAGACGACGACCCGATCGGAGCTGGACAAAGGCTCCATTCATCCGAGCATCGACATGTGGCGCATTCTCAATCGGAAACAGGGAACAGGTGTTTATTTCAACGGACACACGCATGTGAATTCGATCGTAGCGCAGAACAACTGGACGTTCGTGCAGTTGGCCGCAGCGTTGGATCAGCCTGGCTTCCGAATCGTCGAGCTCGAGGATGAGCACATCCGGATCTCGACCATAGATGCCACAGTCGAAGACGAAGGCCTGATGGAGCATGCTGAAACCCTTCACAGACATATCTCGCATTACCGCTACAACCCCGACGCTCGCGGGCTAGACGCCGACCGGGAATACAACATTCCCTTGTCGCCGGTAACAGCAACAGCGGAGCAGCCCCAATAATGGAGACAACAAGAACGAAGCAGGCTGCTTTGAACCATGCCACATTTCTGGAGCGCCTCGCCGCGCACAGAATGATCGCTTCCATTAAGGACCCGAGGCATATCGAGACCGCCCTGTCCTTACGCAACCAGTTGAGCGGCGTCTTTCTGTTAACCGGGCACATCGGCGTCATACAAGGATATGTGGACGTGTTTAAGCAACACCAGCTCCCGGTCTTCCTGCATCTGGAGAAGATCGGCGGCCTCAGTACGGACAATTACGGGCTGGATTACCTGGCGAAGGTCATCAAGCCGACAGGCATTATTTCGACCAAGACCAATGTCGTGAAAACCGCGAAGAAGATGGGGCTGCTCACCATTCAGCGTTTCTTCCTCGTCGATAGTGAAGGCTTGGACAACATCGCGAAGAGTCTCGCCCAGAGCGAGCCGGATATCGTGGAAGTCATGCCTGCGCGTATCCCTGATATTTTCGACAAGGTGAGGGCGTTCACTTCGCTTCCGATCATTACCGGAGGTTTGCTGTACGAGCCGGAGCAGGCAGAGAATTGTTTGAAACACGGAGCCGCTGCCATCTCGACGTCAAAGCCGGAGTTATGGAAATGCATCGGCTCTTCGCTCCTCACGCACTAGATGAAAATCCATATAATCTTTGCAATAGGATAACCTGGCGTTAACGAAACTCCTGTATCATTCATTATGAAAAGTAAATAGCGATCGGTTGGAGTAATGGAGAAACCTTATCCGCTTGAGGGCTAATAGCCCTCGGCAGGATTAAGGTTTCTTTTGTTGCACCTGCCGATTGTACAAAAACAAGTAGAGAAAAGGTGGAGGATTGGACGATGGTTAAGAAGCTTACTACTGTGACACTTGCAATGCTAATGACAACAGGGGTGCTGTCGGCATGCGGAGCGAGCGAAACGAACACGGACAACAACACTAGCGCAAACACAAACACTAGCGCGAATGCCAACACGAACAATACGACGGCAGGAGCAGCAGACCCGGCAGAAGCACCTGCAGCCGAGAAGATCGTCATCAAATATTGGTATGCCTATGGCGACAAGATTGAAGAAGCGAAGCAGCACATGGTTCAAACCTTCAATGAATCGCAGGACAAATACGAAGTCATAGCTGAACACCAAGGTACTTACGACGATCTTCACGCGAAAGTGCAAGCAGCCTTCGCAGCCGGAGATGCGCCTGCGGTTACCGATCTTGAAATCTCCTCCACGGGCGTATTCGCTCACTCCGGCATGCTGGAAGAGCTGACCGCTTTTGCAGAGAAAGACAAGGATCAGCTAATGCTGGATGATTTCAACCCGGGTTTGATGGGCAACGCGTATGTCGACGGAAAGCTGTACGGCCTTCCATTCATGCGCAGCACGCCGATTCTATACAAGAACGTCACGATGCTCAAAGACGCCGGACTTGACCCTGCCGGTCCGAAGACATGGGACGAGCTGGAGCAATACTCCAAAGTGCTGAAGGAGAAAGGCAAGCTCGGCATGACCGTGCCGGCGGATATCTGGTTCTATGAGGGACTCGTTGCTCAGAGCGGCGGCAAGATGCTCAGCGAAGACGGCAAGACGGCAGCATTCAACTCGCCTGAAGGCGTAGCACCGGTAGAGTTCTGGAAGAAGCTGGTCGGCGAAGGTTTGATCAAGATTCCGATGGGTGACGAAGCGGGAGCAACGGCTGACAAAGACTGGTCCAACCAATTGTCCGCATTCAAATTTGCTTCGACAGCAGGCGTAACGGGAAGTCTGGAACTGGCTAAGCAAGGCGGCTTCGAGATGGATACGGCGTTCATGCCTTCTAATGTCAGCTACGGCGTGCCGACAGGCGGCTGTCAGCTGGTTATTACGTCGAAGAGCAGCGATGAAGAGAAGCAAGCGGCATGGGAATTCCTCAAATGGATGACGTCGAAGGAAAACACCATCTACCAGCACAAGCATGTCGGTTACTTGCCGACGCGTATGTCTGCCGTAGAGAGCGATGAGCTGAAGCAGCATTTTATCGAGTTCCCGCAATTCAAAGTAGCCGTAGACCAACTGGAATTCGCCAGACCGCGCCCGATGGAGAACGCTTATCCGGAAGTGGCGAAGATCATCAGAGGAGCTATCGAGAAGGCGATTCTCGATCCGAAGGTGACTCCGCAGGAAGCGATGGATGAAGCGGCGGAGAAAGCCAACAAGCTGCTCGCCAAATAAGATTTCGCACTACAACCAAGGAGGAGCCTTGCGCTCGCAAGTGTCTTCTCCTTGTCATCCTAAGAGCAAGGGGAGCTTGCATTCATGCACAACGAGAATTGGTTATCTGCGATTAAAGTGGTTATTTTCGATATGGACGGAACGCTCTACCAGGAAGATACCTATCTGGATCGGTATATCCGTTACCTGCTAGAGGGAACGGCGCATGAGGGTGAAACCGAGGCAACTATTCAATTAGGGAGAGCGATTCGGGCCGGCGAGCATGAGATTCAATTCGGACATTTCTATCATAAGCAGGATGATTTGTGGTTGGTTCGAGAGGGAACGTTGTTCGTCCGGGGCAATACCTGGGAGGGGACTAAAGTGGCCGATGAGCAAGCTCATGGTTACGGAACGGTGTCTGCCCAAGTGCCGCATCTGGTTCCTATTGGCGACCCTTGGGGAATTGCGGCGGCTCTCAACCACAGATATAAACTTCCCGAACAGAATTTGAAAGCCGCGTTCGATCGGGTTCGTAAGGAAATGGTCGAAGAAACTCGCTATCAATTCATCTGCCACACCGACTTGTTCCAATCCATCCAAGAGCTGACCGCTGTCGAGATAAAAGCGCTCATGACCAATACCCATCACATCTCCGGGATTGAGTTCACGAGCTACATGGGAATCCGTCATATTTTCGAAGAGGTCGTGTACGACGCCAATAAGCCTAACGGCCTTCATTCATACATCCAAGCGCTGCTTGAGCAAGGGTATCAGGCGCATGAAATTTTGTCGATCGGGGATAACCCGTGGAATGATCTGCATCCGGTGAAGCAGCTGGGCGGCAGAACTTGTTTTATCTCTCCTTATCCGAGCAGTGATCGGGAGGTCTGGGATTTGCGTTTGCACCATCTGGAAGAGCTGGAGCAGCTTATGCGTACGATGCAAGAATCCATCACAAGGAGGAACATTGCGGATGGCAAAGATCGAGCTGAAGCAGATAGGCAAGAAATTCAAGGATGAGACGATTATTGAAAATTTAAACCTGACCATCAAGGATGGATCGTTCACCGTTCTTGTCGGCCCTTCGGGCTGTGGCAAATCCACGACGCTGCGCATGGTAGCGGGACTTGAGAAGCTGACGAGCGGTGAGATCTGGATTGACGATAAATGCGTGAACGATACGCCGCCGGGGCTGCGGGATGTGGCGATGGTGTTCCAGAACTATGCGCTGTATCCGACGATGACCGTCCGCGGCAATATTGAATTCGGTTTGAAGAACATGGGCATTGCCAAGAGCGAGCGCGAGAAGCTGATCATGGACATCTCCGAGATTGTCGGCTTAGCACCGCATCTGAACAAGAAGCCCCAGAACTTATCCGGCGGTCAGCGTCAACGGGTAGCGCTCGCTCGGGCAATGGTAAAGAAGCCGAAGGTGTTCATCCTCGATGAGCCCTTGTCCAATCTGGACGCGAAGCTGCGCAACCAGATGAGAACGGAGCTGATTCAGCTGCACAAGCGCCTTGGCACGACGTTCGTCTACGTGACGCATGATCAGGTAGAAGCGATGTCGATGGGCGATGAGATCGTCGTCATGAACAAAGGGGTTATCCAGCAGGCGGATACGCCGATGAAGCTGTATCACGACCCGGCTAACCAATTCACTGCGGAGTTCATCGGAACGCCGGCCATGAACATGATGGATGTGCGAGATATCCACGAGCTGGAGATCCAGTCCTCTATCACTGTGGGCCGTGTAGGATTCCGTCCGGAGCAGGCGCTGATTGGCGCGGCCGAAGCGGTCGAAGGCTACGACATCGAAGGCGAGATTCTAACCCGTGAGAGTTTGGGAGCGGAAAATATTTATCAGATCCAATCGCGAAGCGGCATCTTCTTCGTCAAAACCTTCCTTGCGCCGCTCGAGTCGGCCGCGCACGTGAAGGTCACGATTCCGTATGAGCAGCTCTATTATTTCGGGCTGAACGGAGAGAGACTGCGCGGCGTGGAGGCCAGAGCAAGCGCGAAACAATTGGCGACGGCTGGAGGAAGATAACATGACCGTATGGGAAAGACTGCGTCCGTATAGCATGGTCGCTCCGGCGATTATCGTGTTCTCCTTGTTCTTCATCTATCCCATCTTCTACATGATCTACTTAAGCATGTTCGATTGGAATTTCGTCAGCCCGACGAAGACTTTCGTTGGCCTGCAGAATTTCAAAGACCTGCTGTCGGAGCCGGATTTCCGGCAGGTACTTACGAACACGACGATCTACACGCTGCTGACGGTCACGTTGACGACCGGAATTGCGCTGCTGCTCGCCCTATGGCTGAATCGCAAAAGCTTCTTTCACGGCTTCGTTCAAGGCGCGATCTTCAGCCCGCACATTATCTCGCTCGTGTCGATATCCCTGCTGTGGAGTTGGCTGATGGATCCCGAGTACGGGCTGCTCAACTGGGTAATCGGGCTCGTGGGTTTCGGCAAGCTGGCATGGCTGTCCCATCCAAGCACATCGCTCGTATCTCTGGTCATCGTAGCCGTATGGAAAGGGCTTGGCTACAACGCATTGGTGTTCATCGCAGGGCTGCAGAGCATCCCGCCGGATATCTATGAAGCGGCCTCCCTGGATCGTTCCAAACCTTGGACGACGTTCAGGAAGCTGATCCTGCCGATGCTGTCGCCTTCGATTTTCTTCCTGGTGATCATTAACATGATCGGTTCGTTCCAGGTGTTCGAGACCATCGCCATTATGACGCAAGGCGGCCCGATCAACTCCACCAATACGCTCGTCTATTTCATCTACGAGAACGGATTCCGCTTCTTCAAGATCGGCTATGCTTCTGCGGCCGGCGTCATCTTGCTGGTCATCATCGGGATCCTTACGATTATCTATTTCAAATTACTGTCGAAGCGCGTTCATTACCGTTAAGAAGAGGTGAAGCTCTTGAAAGCCGTAGACAATACGATCAGCGGGCCATCTATCGGGACTGCTGCTGCAAGCAGTAAGCGGGGTCATGCGCGTACCCGTGAAGCGACGATCAGACGTGCGATATCTGCTCTTTTGGGCGGGTTAAATACGATTGGCCTTCTGGTGCTGGTGCTGATTTTTGCAATGCCGTTCTTCTGGATGCTATCCACATCGCTGAAGACACTGTCCGAAACGATGGTATTCCCACCGCAGTGGATTCCGCTCCATCCGGTTTGGGAGAATTATTCGAAAGCGTGGAACACGGGACCCTTCCTCAACTATTTCATGAACAGCGTCATCATTGCGGTCGGTATTCTGATTCTGCAGATGCTGACGATCATTCCGGCTGCGTATGCTTTCGCCAGATATAAGTTCGTCGGTTCGGGCTTCCTGTTCGGCATCGTCATGGTGACACTGATGATTCCGGCTCAGCTGATCTTCCTGCCCGTATACCTGGAGCTGAGTGCATTCAAGCTGCTCAATACGCATCTTGGCCTGATCCTGCCTTTCGCGTCCAGCGCCTTCGGCATCTTCCTGCTGCGGCAGGCATTCATGCAAATCTCCGATGAGCTGATCGAAGCGGCGCGACTGGATCAGGCGGCCGAATGGAAGGTTATTGTCCAGATCATGGTGCCGCTCGTGAAGCCGGTGCTGGTGACGTTCGCCTTGTTTAGCTTCATTGCGCATTGGAACGACTATTTCTGGCCGCTTGTCATGACCACTAACGAAACAGCAAGAACACTGCCGCTCGGCATCGCCAAGATCCGAGAAGTAGAAGGCGTTGCGACGTGGAATATTCTGATGGCCGGCAACGTGATCTTGGTAGTGCCGATCCTCATCGTATTCTTCTTATCGCAACGGCAGATTATCAAGGCTTTCGTGTATAACGGCGTCAAATAAAAGAAGAGTGATGGGAAGGATGAAGTGACGATGGTAAGAATTGTGGCACACCGTGGATGTTCAGGAGAGGCGCCGGAGAATACGATGGCAGCATTCGAGCTGGCACTAAGTGAACCGGATATTCCGATGATTGAGCTGGATGTGCATTTGTCTAAGGACGGCGTCCCTGTTGTCATTCACGACCATACGCTGGACCGCACAACGAGCGGGACAGGTCCGGTCAAAGCCTATACGCTGGAAGAGCTGCGTCAATTCGATGCGGGGAGTAAGTTTGATCCTGCTTTTGCGGGACAGGGAATTCCGACGCTGGAGGAGGTACTGCTGCTTGCCAAAGGCTGCTGCAAGCTGCATGTGGAACTGAAGATGCTGGCCAATGAATATGAAGGCATCGAGGAGCGGGTTATCTCGCTGATTCAGCGGCACGGCATGCAGGAGGAAATCGTGCTCTCCTCCTTCAATCATGATTCCATGAAGCGGGCGCATGAAATCGACCCGTCGATCGCGACGGCTCTGATCTTCCTCGGCAAGCCGACGCTGCTTGCGGAGCAGCTTCGTTATACAGGCGCAACAGGCCTGTCGGTGCATTATGGCTTCGTTACGCAAGAGCTGGTGGACGAGATGACGACGCTCGGCATGGATCTGGGTGTCTGGACGGTAGATGATTCGGAGGTGCTGGCGCGGATTATCGAGGCGTATCCGAATATTCGGATTACGACGAATTATCCGGATCGCGTGCTGCGCATTGTGCGTGGCGACGCAGTTAAGGCTTAGAGACACAATAGCGTCACCACGAAGCATTATGACAAGTGGATCCCGTAACAACAACATTCAAAAATTGTAACGGTTGTGAGAGTGGTTATTTTACATGAAAAAGCTATTTCTATACGCTAACGGTTGCCAGAGAGCTTAAGTGGCCATTTCCTCATGGAAATCAACCCTTTTGCAGCAAATAAGTGCTGTCACAACCGTTAGCGTTTGAAAAGCCGATTTTTTCATGAAATAAGCACGCTGACAACCGTTAGCTGTTGTTCTTTTGCACGGATGAATTAAACATGCACAAAGAAACCTCACGCCGTCGAGACTTTCTCGGGCAGCTTTGGAAGACACGGAAATATCTTTCCGTGTCTTTCTGGTGTTTGTGAGCTAACGTCTGCGTCGCCGGCCGCGATCCTAGAAGCGCCTTCAAAGGAACTGGTGCGCTCTCGGAGTTCTCGGAGTTCTCGAAGAATCGGCAGATGGAGCTTTCGTAGATATAACCTCCCCGTTTGGGGAGTTTTTTTAGTTGAGAGGAATGTTTTACAGAAAAAAAGATTTATATTCGACAAAATATGACTAGTAAGGTAGTGATATACGCTATAATAGTTTTTGATAATGTACTGGCGCAGCACCTTGATCTACACACATAGCGATGCTTGTATATAAGGCCAAATGAAAGGTCGTGATAGGATCCTTGTTACTGGCAACAAGTCAGTAAGCAGCTTGATTCATGAATCAGTTCAAACTAATAGTTAATAGAGGTGTACTAGTGAGTAGAAATGTATCAAAATCCATCATCATGCTTATTTGTTTTATGCTTGCTTTTGGCGTGTTTTTTCAGCAAAAGGCATTTGTGTCTGCCGCATCGACAGGTGCGCTGACCAGTTCTGTTCCAAATGAGCCCATCTCTGGTGCTGCATATGGGAATGGGGTCTACGTTGCGGTAGGCTATTACGGCAAAATCCTAACGTCTGCGAATGGGCTTGATTGGCAAATTGCCGCAGATAAAACGAGACTGGACATCACCTATACAGGTGTTGCTTTTGGTAATAATGTGTTCGTAGCAGTGGGTTACGACGGGACGATTATGACGTCGCCCGACGGTGCGGTTTGGACGCAGCGAGACTCTACGGTTACGAGCAGGATTGCGAAAGTTGCTTTCGTTACGGTGGACAATGCGTTTTACGCGGTCACTGCCAGTGGAACGCTGCTCAAGTCGTCCAATGGCGTTACGTGGTACCCGTCCTCTGTGGGGACGAGCAAGGATCTTACCTCCATCGGATTCAACGGCACTGCAATCGTAATTGGCGATTCAGGCGGATACGTACATACTTCGACCAATGGAACCACTTGGACTCAAAAGAAGATCGATAGTACTAAATCGTTCTTTATCAACTCCGTTCTTGGTCTAAATAATCGTTTCTATGCAAACGACCCTCTTGCGGGGACTTATACCTCTACAGATGGATATACCTGGACACCCGTCAGCATAACGGGTCAAGTTTTCGGCGGCCTTTATGATGGTACTGGGTACTATTTGTTTGGAAGTGATGGGACATCTTACGGCGCAGTCTTTACGTCTTCAACCGGCACATCCTTCACGAAGCAAGCTCCAAAAACCACTACGATGACCGCGCAAAATGGGTTCTATGCAAATGGGGTCTATATGCAGCTTGGTAACGATGGAATTGTCGTTTCGAGAAACGGAACTGCTTGGGATTACGCCTACGGCGGTGTGGTGTCCGATGTTATGTTCGACGGTACAACCTACATTGCTGTAGGGAAACATGGCAACGACGGATTTATTAAAACGTCTACGGATTATGCGAATTGGACGTCTGTTGCTCTGTCACAGCGTGTACCTGCACTAAAGTCTATTGCCAGCGGGATGGGTAAATATATTGCAGTGAGCGACTCTCCGGGGACCATGCTCGTATCAACGGACAAAATCAATTGGACCGTAAAATCTCCTGCTGTTTCGGAGTATGGATTCACATCGATTGTTTTTGCAAACGCCCTATTTATAGCAGTTGATGAAACGGGGTCTATTTATAAGTCGGCAGACAGCAGTGCAAGCTGGACACTGGTGAGGTCTGATCTTATTGACTATAACCCGTTATGGTTCGTTACTTATAGCAGTGGCGGTGGGGCATTTTATGCTGCCGGGGATTCGGGACTCCTTAAGTCTACGAATGGGGATAATAATACTTGGGCAAGCACGGGAGATGTAGTTCCCTCGATAACTGCATTTGACAAGCGGAGTTCCAATCAAACGGACATTCCGATCACGTTTTCGGGTACTTTTAAGAGTGTCAGCAATAATGGGACGATGTTGATACCAGGTATGGATTATACCGTATCAGGCAGTACGGTGACGATTAAGAAGTCCTATTTGTCCCAGCTGCCTCTTGGTTGGCAGACCATTTCCGTACACATCAACGCCGGCGGATCATTCTTTAGGACAGCCGTCAACGTAACGAACACGGCTCCATCGCTATCGCAGGTTGCGGGGGTACAGCTTCTTTCGGATGGAACAGCTTCTTGGGGAAGTGTGACCGGAGCGGTTAGTTATGAGGTGCAGCTGTACCGTAACGGATCCATCTGGGGCAGCCCAGTCTCGGTAGCCGCCGGCGGCAGCACGAGTACAAATCTACTAGCCGCTATGCGTGCTGCAGGAGCAGGCAATTATACGGTCAAAGTCAAAGCGATCGGGGACACTGTGAATTACAAAGATGGCTCCCAATCGGCAGCTTCCGGTGCAGTCACGATTTATAAGACACCGACAGAGGATGGCACTGCTAATAAAGCGGGGACAACTCAGAGAGACGATTTTAATATCGTCGTGAATGCCCAAAACGGGCCAAAAGCCAAAGCGGAAGTTGGCGGCGTGAACGTTTTGCAATCGGGTACAGAAGTACCTGTAGGTAGCGGGAAAGCGACACTTCTGATAGCGATCGGTAAGTTGACGGAAGGCGACAACCCAATTGTGATCTCTTTGAAAGATGCCTCGGGCAACTTTTCCGAAGATTTAACGGTTCATGTAACAAAGGATACGAAACCACCAATAGACGCGATAGAAGATGGAACGGCTGACAAAGCGGGGACTACTCAGACCGCAAACTTCAACATCATCGTGAACGCTGAAACAGGAGCTTCGGTGACGGCGAAAGTTGGGAGCACGAACGTTCTCCAAACCGGAGCGAGCGTCGTGGCTGCGGGCGGTAAAGCGACATTGCCAATCGACCTCTCGAAACTGGCGGAGGGAGCCAATAGTATTGCCATTGTTGTCACGGATCCGGTGGGTAATGTTTCCGGAACGCTGACGGTTAGCGTGACGAAGGATACGATTAGCGCAGCAAATACGGCACTGGCCATCGGTTACGGTGGAAGTGATTCGTCTGCAAGCGTAACGCAAGCGTTAACTTTGCCGGTTGCAGGGCTGAATGGAACGACCGTTTCATGGTCGTCCAACGTTCCGGCAACGATCGGGGCGACAGGAACAGTAACGCGCCCGGCATACGGAGCGGGCGATGCAACGGTAACGTTAACTGCGACGATTAGCAAAAGCGGAATAAGCCAGACAAAAACATTTGAGCTAACCGTATTGGAGCAGGCGCCAACGGATGCGCAAGCAGTAGCCGCAGCTAAGACGGCCTTAGAAGTAAGTTATAGCGGTACGGATACAGCTGCAAACGTAACAGGAGCGGTAACGCTGCCTGTGGCAGGATTGCTTGGAACGACAGTTACGTGGTCGTCCGATGATGCAGCAGTAATCGGAGCGACAGGTGCGGTAACGCGTCCGATCTACGGAGCGGGCGATGCGACGGTAACGTTGACTGCGACAATCACCAGAGGTGGAGTAAGCCAGACCAAAACATTCACTCTATCTGTGAAAGAGCTGCCTCAATCGGATGCGCAAGCGGTAACCGCAGCGAAGGCGGCACTGGAAGTTGGTTACGGTGGCGGCGAAACAGCTGCAAGTGTAACGCAAGCCGTGTCGTTAGCGGCAACAGGGCAGAACGGCGTGACGATTTCGTGGTCATCCGATGATGTAGCAGTCGATGCAACGACAGGTGCGGTAACGCGTCGGTCATATGGTTTGGGCGATGCGGCAGTAACGCTGACTGCGACGATAGCTAAGAATGCAGCAATCGAAACGAAGACGTTCACGTTGACTGTAATAGAGTTAGCGCAAACAGATGAGCAAGCGGTAACCGCAGCGAAGGCGGCACTGGAAGTTGGTTACGGTGGCGGCGAAACAGCTGCAAGTGTAACGCAAGCAGTGACGCTGGCGGCAACAGGGCAGAACGGAGTGACAATTTCGTGGTCATCCGATGATGTAGCAATCGCTGCAACGACAGGTGTGGTAACGCGTCCGGCATATGGATTGGGTGATGCAACGGTAACGCTGACCGCGACGATTGCTAAAGGCACAGCAAGCGAGACCAAGACGTTCACGCTGACCGTACCGCAGCTGGCACAAACAGACGCGCAAGCGGTAACCGCAGCGAAGGCGGCACTGGAAGTTGGTTACGGTGTCGGCGATACGTCTGCAAGCGTAACGCAAGCAGTGACGCTGTCGGCAACAGGACAGAACGGTGTGACGATTTCGTGGTCATCCGATGATGCAGCAATCGATGCAACGACAGGCGCAGTAACGCGTTTGGCATACGGATTGGGAGATGCAACGGTAACGCTGACTGCGACGATAACGAAGAATGCAGTAACTGAGACCAAGACGTTCACGCTGACTGTAATGGAGTTGGAGCAAACGGATGAGCAAGCGGTAGCCGCAGCGAAGACGGTACTGGAAGTTGGTTATGGCGGCAGCGAAACAGCTGCAAGTGTAACGCAAGCCGTGACGCTGTCGGCAACAGGACAGAACGGTGTGACGATTTCGTGGTCATCCGATGATGCAGCAATCGATGCAACGACAGGTGCGGTAACGCGTCGATCATATGGTTTGGGCGATGCGACAGTAACGCTGACTGCGACGATCACTAAGGGCGCAGCAAGCGAGACCAAGACGTTCACGCTGACTGTAATTGAGTTGGAGCAAACGGATGAGCAAGCGGTAGCCGCAGCGAAGACGGTACTGGAAGTTGGTTATGGCGGCAGCGAAACAGCTGCAAGTGTAACGCAAGCCGTGACGCTGTCG
>NZ_JBWDNJ010000017.1:0-54777 GCF_056269135.1 Paenibacillus sp. J22FR21 | reverse complement strand
TTTAAGAATTCGCTTGTTAGCTCATTCAAAAAACTAGCTTTGCGAAACGTTAGTTTCGCGATTTATGACCATTTGACTGGTCGCTCATTGTTCAGTTTTCAAAGAACAAATTTCATGTCCAGGTTTGTTGACCCAGAATTAGATATTAGCACATTCCGAAACATAATTGCAAGCTTTATTTTCAACTTGTTTTCGTTTCGTTCACCGCTTCGTTGTTGATGTCTCAGCGGCGGAATTAGAATATAACATGATTGTCTACACAGTTGCAACAGGTATTATTTTACAATCCATATATCTCATAGAAGGGCGCGCCTGCGAGAACAAGCGCGCATCATTCCTATGTTCCAGTACTGCATTATTTCCACTCTTCACTGCCTTGAAACGGCATATGACGAGCTTCATCAAATTTAGGGAACGGCAGGTAATCATTAATACCCGATACAGCATTACCTCGCAGCAAGAATGCCGAAGGCCACTGCGGCACTTTAATTAACGTGCTGGTTGGGATATAGCGAATCGTCAGGCCACAGCGACGCAGCGGGGAGTGATTGGCTTCCGATCCGTGAATGATGCTCGGATGATGGACGGAAACGCCGCCTGCACGCAAGATGAGATCCACTGCTTTGTCCTCTTCAACCAGCGCAGGATCCACTTCGGATTCCAGAACATTCGCCGTTGTCGTGTTGGTTTTCATTTCTTGAAGCTCCATCGTTTGTGTACCCGGAATCACTCGCAGACAGCCGTTCTCAGGCAGGGAGTCATCGACTGCGAGCCACAATGTGACTACGTTCATCGGTTCAAGCGGCCAGTAGCTGCCATCTTGATGCCAGAGAACAGGGCGGCCGTCGAATGGCGGCTTACTAATATAGTGGGAAGCGAACAAGGCGATATCCGGACCAATATACTGCTCTGCAATATCGAGCAGGCGATCATCGCTGACTAGGCGAAGCCAGAAAGGATCATCCGCCAATAGCGTGTGACCCAGGTTCTCCGGGCGAAGCCCCGGGTTCTTCTCCATCAGCCATTCCACATGCTGCTGGGCTTCTTGAATCAATGATGCATCGAGAACATCCGGATAGACGGCATAGCCATCACGATCGAACTTTTCTTTTGCCAGCTTTAATTGATCTTGGGACATTGCTGGTTCCTCCTCATGAATTTGAATAACTGCGCGGATTAAGCGTCTTGTACTGCTTCCAGATAAATTCGTTCATGAAAGCCGCCGCGTTTAGCGGATTTCTCCGCTCTTATCGTTTCCAATTGCTCCGCATTGAAGCCATGGACACTTGAGAGCGCATGAAGGAGTTCAAGGATATCGGCCAACTCTTCCAGGGCACTCGCGTTATCCTCCGCTTCCATGTACTCGTGCAGCTCCTCCGATAATTTAAGGCGCAGTTCTTCGTGATATGAAGCTTCATCCAGAATACGAGTCGTGCACGTCTTGCCGTTGTTTGCGATGATTTCCGGAATTCGGTCGCGAACCAGCTTATTGTATGTAGGCATACAAAGGGCTCCTTCTTTAGGAAGTAATTCTAATAAATTCCTCACTTCGAGCCTATTATACCGTGATGATGACACAGATTAAACAGATTCCGGATAAAAAACACCAGCTTCGCAAGGCTTGTGCCCCATGCGGATTTCCCAATCACTGCGTACGATAAAACATCGGGATTCCATCGCGGGAGGAACAGACGCATGAAAGTGGTTGTGACAGGAGGGGCCGGGTTTATCGGCTCGCATCTCGTAAGAAGTTTAATTGCGCGCGGAGCGGAAGTACATGTCATCGACAACCTCTCGTCAGGCTCGGCGGAACGCGTACATCCGAAAGCAAGCCTTCATATAGAGGATATTCGATTCGGTAGAGCAAAACGAATCATAACGTCCGTCAAGCCGGATGTCGTCTATCACCTCGCCGCTCAGGCAGATGTACAGCGATCTATCGCACATCCCAACAGAGATGCCTCTATTAATGTCGGAGGTACCATTAATATGCTTGAAGCCTGCATACTAGCCGGCGTTCACAAAATGATTTTCGCCTCCACATCAGGGGTATACGGCAATTTAGAAAGGGATCGTATCACCGAACAGGATCCCACGGACCCGATATCATTCTACGCAATGTCCAAGCTGACAGCCGAACGATATATCCGCCTCTATAGCCGATTCTATGGGCTGGGATATACGATTCTTCGCTACGGCAACGTATACGGTCCCGGTCAGACGGCCAAAGGCGAAGGCGGCGTCATCGCGAATTTTATAGAGAGAACGGTAAAAGGTTTGCCGCTCGTGATCAACGGAGAAGGGCTCCATACAAGGGATTTCATCTATGTAGGAGATATTGTCTCGGCAAATTTGGCTGCAGCGGAACTCGGAGATCATGAAACTCTTCATGTAAGCACGGGCCTCCGAACGTCTATTAACCACTTAGCTGAGCTGCTTCGAGACCTACACCCCAGTGAAATCGAGGTGCTATATCGACCGGCGAAACCGGGAGATATCTTGCACAGCTGTTTGTCATGCGAGCGAACACGGCACATCCTGCAATGGGAGCCGATTACCGGCATAGAGCGCGGGGTCGGTGAAACGTACCGATTCTGGACGGAGCCGTGAAGCGAACCAAGCAGCTGCAGGTGCGGCAAAATAATAACAGCCTCGTTCTTAGCTCTGAAGGCGATCAGAGTGAAGAACGAGGCTGTATGATTGTCACGGTGCATATACGGAGCCTTGAAGGGTGTACGGACCTGTAATCCGCGCACGCGCGTCATTCGAACGTACGGTCAAGTAGTAGCGCCGCTGCGGAATGGTTCCAACGAAAGTCAGCTGCTCCTTTGATCTTCCTTTTGCAAAACAAGATTCCATATTCCAATAAACAACCAAGCCATCCGAGCTATCCTCACGCAGCATGATCTCCATCTCGCCCGAGTCCCAGCTCGCAAGATCCGGATTCTCCCACCCCACCTCAAACCGCAGCACTACTCGGTCACCGGGCGCTATCGAATCAAGACATAGCGAAGTAAGAACAAGCTGCTCTGGGCCTACGAGGATGGGCTCGAAGCTGCCGACATCCGCACTGCTTTTATCCGAGTATTTCATACCGCACATTCCCTTCCAATTCCTTTAGATGGTTTGCAGCATATGCAAGAAATGTTGACCATACTTTCGAGGTGAAAACTCCACATGCACAAAGCTCATCGCTTCTGCGCGTATTCGTTCTCGCAGCTCCGCGTTCTCCATAAGCTCGCGCGCTTCCTTCAGTGCCTCCGAAACGTTGCCAAGCGTGTAATACTTTCCCGTTCTATTGTGAGTGATCGAGCTAGACACGCCGTCCGAGTCCGTCGTCAGCACCGGGCATCTGCAGCTCATCGCTTCTAAGACTGAATAAGGAGCTCCTTCAACTTTGGAAGTGGCACATAGGAACCCCCCGGAATCTCCGATAATCGAGAACCAATCCGGCATTTCGGAATGAGGAACATTAGATCTTACAGTCAAACGGTCCCATAGTCCAAGCTCTCCCACAATCCGTTCGAACGACTGCCGCTCTGCCGGATCTGCCAAATGGGGATCATGAAACATCCATAATCGCAGGCTTGGATACATAAGCGATAGTCGATAGCCTATCTGCAGAAACTCGCGCCAATTCTTGTTATCCTCCAATCGTCCGAGCCACGCCATGATTGGGGATGCATCCGTTAGAAGCGTTGGCCGATACGAGAACGCAGCTGCATCAATGCAATTATTGAAGTGAAACTGCGGCTTATTCGGAAACAAGTCATGGAATATCGAGGCGATATGCGGGGTGCGTGGATTAAGCAGCGCTGAAGCATGGGCCGCTATAACCGGCGAAGCCGCCGAGAGTGCCTGCCTCGCATCTTCTTTGGGGCCATAACCTTGAATCTCGTAGATGAGCTTCCCATAATAACCGAGCATCCGGAAACGAGTGAGACTCTTATGGTCCGTCGTGACGATTATGGCTTCGTAGCCGCCTGCATCGATCAGCTGTTTAATGGCAATATCGCTATCCGTAATGCGTACATCCGAGGAATCATCCCTATTTTGCAGACCGGCCCCCCATTTGTAGTACAGGCAATGCCCGTACACTCCGAATTCCCGCAGCGCCTTGCACCTTATTCGGTTCAGCGTGTCCATGCCTCCGCTTGGCAGGTAGTAGACAAACAGCACCTTCAACGGCCTCATCCCCCCTTCCGCCCTCAATCCAGCCGATCAAAATCCTTCTCCGTTAATGTCGCAATCAGCATGCCTTTATTACGAAGTACGGCTTTAATTCGCATCGGCTTATGCGTTGAATAGTTCGTAACAATCAGCAGACTGAACGGTGCATAGTTCGGCGCTACCGGGGGCAAATCAATTTGTTTCCGCGCTTCCATCTCCTGCAGCGTCTCGTAGAATAAAGTCCCGTTATTATAGACGTGCACGAGGCAATCGAATACTTCATCGCCGTCATTGACGATGGACCATGAAATGAACTCAATATACCGGCAATCAATTCTCGCGAAAGCAGCGGCATCCAGCCGAAATATCGCCATGAACTCCCTCCTCCGCACGTCTTTCTTCTATTATCGTATGAGAAGCAGAGGCAAACGTAAGGGCCAAACCGCCCCGGACAGCCACCCAAAAACAAGGGTAACTCATCCATTTGTCCAAGCAGATTCCCTATCACCAGCATTAACTAAATAGAGTCTATCTACGAAAGGAAGGATGTGTGGACGATGCAACTCGTAGACTTGAAGGGGAGCTACGACGCCATCTACAGCCTCGGCGACCTATGTTTGCCGGCAATCCAAATGGAGCTTAACGAGATTCGGCCATTCGCAGGCCCGCTGGACTGGATGCAATCGCAGAACCTCTCCGATGTCACCAGACTGCTTCGAAACCGTTTCGCCCGCTTCATGGATTACAGCCATTTGGAGGTCATCAGCAAAGCAAGCGAGAAGCTGTATTATGTCAAAGAGACCGAATATAACGTGTACTCGAATCATGACTTCTACACACACAACAATTTTCCGCCGGAATTGAACGCGTACCCCGAGGTGAAAGCCAAGTACGACCGCAGGGTTGCCCGCTTCCTGGAAAAAGCCGCTTGGAGCGACCACATTCTATTCATTCGTACCGAAGCGACAATGGAGCAGACGAAGGAACTGACTGACGTTCTCTCCGCTATGGTAGCAGGCAGCTATCGCCTGTTGGTTGTGAATCACGCACCGGTGAGCGGTATCGCCCAGCAGCATTGGCCATTGCCGCATGTATGCGCCATTCAACTGCCTGATGAGGAAATATGGCATGGGAACGACCTGCTGTGGAAAGAGATTTTTCAGGGAATTGCGCTCAATGAGGAGTAATGGAGAAAGGGCATCCATATCGGATTGCCCTTTTATCGTTACGGCTTCTGTTGGTTATCGACCATTGTCGAGAGTACAGGCCAATCCGGCAGCTTGTAGCCGCCGTTCGCGAGTCTGAGTCCGGCCAATATTCGGTTCCACACCTCATAGTCCACCATGACCCCGGGATCCGGCGTTTGGTCTGCAAATATTCGGTTGTACAAATCGCCTTTCACCATGAATCTCTCATTCGGCATAGCTGCCCTCCTCACTTCTCGATTGTTACTTCTTCATAACGGATTGATATACGTCCAGTACCCGTTCCACCATCTTATCCATCGACCACTGGGCGGTGCCCCATGCTCTTGCGTTTCGTCCAAGCTGTTCTCGGAGACTGTCATTGGCAAGCAGCAGCCCCAGCTGTTCAGCAAGCTTAACCGAATCGCGCACGGGAGAGATTAGACCTGTCACTTCATGCTCGACCATCTCAGGGAGTCCGCCTGCCGTCGACACTAAGGAAGGAAGCCCTGCCACCTGCGCCTCCATCAAAGAGAAGGGCTGATTATCTTGTATGCAGGAATGAACGAAAATATCGGATGTCCGAAGCAGCCCCGGAATATCATCCCGAACGCCGAGAAACAAGACATCCTGCTGGAGTTGATGAGCTGCCGTCAGCTGCTCAAGCTCTGCCCGCTGTTCGCCGTCTCCAACGATCCAGCACACCCAATCTCGGCGTGTCCATTTCAAAATGCCCAGCGCTGCGATGAGGATGTCAATTCCTTTGACGAACGAAAGGCGTGCGGGGCATATAATGATTTTCTTACCCGGTGTGCGCTGCATCGTCGTTCCTTTGCTTGCCTGCCTCTCGAAGGCGTCGATGTCCAGACCATATGGAAACACCTTGATTCGCTCTTCCGGCACTCCGAACGTGTTTAATAGCAGCTGCTTCTGCCAGTTGTTCGCCGTCACCGTAACATCGCCTGAGGCCGCACCATAATGCTCGATGCCGTTAAAATAATTCCAAGCCGGCGAGTTCTCCGCTACGCCTAATTGGGGGTTTAATCGATAGTTCATCGTCACTTCTATCGCAACGGAGCCATGAACATGGGCAACAAGTGCCGTCCTCGGGGACTTCACCCGTCCGAGTGCTCTAGCGGCGAATATATCATGGGTATGGATGATGTCATATTGTTCGAGCCCAAAATAAGCAGCTGCCAGCTCCAAATAATAGCGCTCAAATTCGCAATGCATCACATAGGGGTCCACGTGAATCTGCGGGACACGAGACGCGCTTAGCTTGGCGGCGATCAGAGGACGCAGCACTTCCTTGGCAATCTCCTTATTCAGACCCGGCATATGCACTTTATCAGGAGCGGTGCCGAGCAGGTCCACTTGATGTCCCATCAGCTCAAGCCGCTCTTTCAGCTGCGTCATATACTTCCATACGCCGCCAACATGCGGAACCTGCCAAAAGGTGGCCAACAATATCTTCATGCTGTCCTCTCTCCCTGCATCCGTCAGCTGCCGGACAACTGCTCCGGCGCGGAAGTGGTCATACGTTGTCGTAGTACCATCGTATGTACGAGATATCTTAAGAGCCACGACGGTTGGACCCCGTCAATGGACTATTTACTGGGAGGCTTTTGTATAGCAAAAAAACCTGCTCCCGGTAATGGGAGCAGGTCAGGCTGTTGAGAAACGCACGTGTTATATAAGAGGAGCCGTCTACCAACCTGTAACGGTTGTGACAGTGGTTATCTGGCCGAAAAAACACTTTGTTATTTTCTAACGGTTGCTAGCGGGCTTATTTGGACATTTTCCGGTAAAAATCGGCCATTGTGCAGTGAATAAGGATGCTCGCAACCGCTAGAATTTTAAAAGTCGTTCATTACATGAAATAGCCACGCTGACAACCGTTAGAGGAGAATCAAATGGCAATATCGGTATTGCGTCCAAACAGTCGCTCATGGACGCGGCTCTATGCGGAACATGAAGACTACGCCTCAAGCAATTTGTAAATCACTTTCGCGCTTTCGGCACGGGTTGCATGTCCTTGCGGCTCGAAGCTGCCGCCGTTCTTGCCATCGAGGAGGCCCAGCTCCTTCGCCGCCCCGATTGATGCTGCAGCCCAGCTGCTGATGGCATTCGCATCGGAGAAGCTCTTCAGCTCTTCAGCTTGATCAGCGGTCAGCTTGCCGTGCTTCAACTCATACGCACGCATGAGCATGACGGCCATCTCTTCACGCGTAATCGTGCCGTTCGGCGCGAATGTTGATGCGCTGCGGCCGTTCACGATACCCGCTTCAGCTGCCGCTGCCACGTAAGGCGCGTACCAAGCGCCGGCCGATACGTCTGCGAATGCAGCCGACTTCGTCGCTTTGAGCTCCAGCGCGCGAACAAGCAGTGCGGCGAACTCAGCACGGGTGATGCTGCGGTTTGGCTCGAATCGATCCGCGCTTGCACCGTTCATGATATGCTTCGCCGTTAGTTCACTAATCATCGAAGCTGCCCAGTGTGACGCGGACACATCAGAGAAGTGCTTCGTGAACTCCAGTACAGCGTAGCTGGAGAAGTGAGAAATCCGGACGGTCATTGTGCCGTCAGAATTCAGTTTGCCGCCAACAAACTCAAGTTGACCATTGTCTGCGATATAATAGACGCCGATCAATTTCGTGTTGGCATTGCTGTTCACCTTGAAGGTAAGGGTAAGCGGTTGTACAAACTTACTCAGTACAGCTGTTTCCTTGCCCTTCGCATCTACAACCGCGAGACGGAAATCGTAAATATTCGATGCGACATGCAGCTCTGTTGTGCCTACTTGCTCGGCTTTAGCCACAAGTGCTTGCTTAGCCTGCTCGCTTAGCGGCTGCACATGGAGTGAAATTTGGCTACTGCTTCCGGTCGCACTGTCGCCTTGCTTGACCAGCTCGTTCAACACGTCAGTCGGAACACCGACTTTAACGTCGCCTTGGTTCACTTCCAGTGATTTGTTGCCAAGAAGCTCTGCCGTATTCACAGGCAGAAGCAGCTGGCTCTTCCCTTCCGTATTGATTGTTACTTTGTCGCCCGTTGCTTTGCCGATTACTTCTTTCAATTGTGCTTCTGTACGTCTATCTGTACCTTTATCTGTTTCGCTAACGGTTCCTCCGGAAGTAGCTGACGGAGGCGGCGAAAGATCGCCTTCTCTTGTAATCGTCAGCTCAAGCGTCTTCGTCGCTTGGCTCGCACGTCCTGCATCGGTATACCACGGAAGTGCCAGCGTTTCCGCACTTGGCTCAATATGCAGCGTGAAGTGGTTAACTCCCACAGCAAGCGGCAATTTCTCGACAAGTACATCACCTGTTGCATTCATGTCCGATGCATCAATTGGCTTACCGTTAATGGTGAAGGTTACACCATAAGGTACGTTTGCTTTTAGCGCAAATTCTTTCTCGGACGTTGTAAATGCAATGTCATCGCCGTACGAGATACGCGGCATGGTCACGATCATCGGCATATCCACCCAGCGAAGCACGTAATCGTCCACAACCATCGTATTGCCGCCTTGGTTCTTGATCGTCAACTGCATATTCGTATCCGTCGAGGAGTAAGCGTAATTGCCGGCATCCTCGGTGTCATTGGCTTTACGAGTATGGGAAGTCAACGCCTCTGTTGACCATGCCCCGCGTGTATATTTGTATTGAATGGTTTTGCCGGCCATCATCTTGAAGCTGTATTCCACCACGTCGCGCGTCGTTGCGCCGCTCGGTACATTCAGCTTGTTGCCCGATGCATTCCAGCCGTTAAGATCGCCTGCCAAGTAAATATCATCTTGAACCGGCGTGTAGCTTGGAAGATGAACGCGCAGCTTCACATCCACCATGACCAGCTTCGGCGTAACCGACTTCTCGTCGGAATAACCGCGATTATAGGCGCTATCTACTGCTGCCACTTTGTACGTGTACGCCGTATCATTGCTGACCGTAAAGTCCACATACGATGTAGCTGTGTTGTCCACAACTGCAATGCGCATAAATTCCGTGTCCGCTTTCTTGCGATAAACCTCATAATGATGCGCCGCTTCCTCAGACGCTGCCGCAGTCCAGGTCAATTGAACACGGTTCGACTCTGTCATAATATCAGCGAGCACAGGCGCTTCCGGTTCCGTCGTGTCGCTGCTGTCTGCGTGTACATCAACGCTCTGCTGCTCGGACTCCGTGAATGTATCCCCGTTGTCGCTGGAGACTTTCGCGAAGTAATAGTAAGCACCCGCCTCGATCGGCTCAAACGCTGCCCAATATACTTTCTTCCCGTCTTGCGTGTCCTGCTTATAACGCAGCTTGGTTTCTACCGCATCGGATTGGCTTGAACCTTCCTTGTAATAAGCAAGGCGTGCAATCAGATTCGGCGCTTCGCTGCCTGCATAAGCTGCGTTATCGGTAAGTCCCGGAATGTCGATGGCGACTTGGATTTCGGAGGTCTTGTGACCCGCGCCGAGCGTAACCGCATCCGATTGCTTCGTAATCGTTACCCCGTTCACTGCAAAAGAAGGCGTCGCCGATGCATACTCGCTCAGCAGACTCTCACCACTGCCCGTAACTGCAGTCACGGTGTAGTAGTACTTCATCCCGTTCTCCACGTTCACATCTGTCCATGTGTTGCCTTCTGCTTGGCCGGCCAATTGCAGCTCAGCACCTTCGATTGCCGCACGGTACACGTTGTAGCCCGTTGCACCTTGTGCAGCATCCCATGTCAGCGCAACCTCGCCGTTACCGCCGACCGCTGCAACATTCCGCACCTGCGGCACGGTAACAAGCGCGGTCGTGGAGGTCATCATCAGACCACTCATCGCTTTCACTGTAAGCGAGATGGTAGCGCCTGTGACCGTACCTTCAATTTCACTGCCCAACTGATCTGCTAATGTGATGCCTTCAGGGAGGAACCCTGCAACATTGGCTTCAAACGTAACATCAGTCGTGCCGCGATTCACTACAACAAGACCTGCTTGACTGTGCGTTTTGCGCGCATAGGCAATTACATCGCCTTGGTTGTACGCCGTCTTCAGCTCACCTGTGCGGAATACTTCATTATCCTCACGGATGTTCGCTGCTTTCTGATACGTATCAAATAAATTCGTGTACTTGCCTACTCCTGCATACTCACCATCGGAACCCGAAACGCGCTCCCACGGGAATGTGCGGCGGGAATCCGGATCCTTCGTACCCGTCAAACCAACCTCATCACCATAGTTGATCGTAGGCGCACCCGGATAACCCAATTGGAAAATCGCGGTAAGCGCCTGCATCTTGAGGGCTTTATCCGATGCATCAGGCGCAATCGCCAAATGTTCCTCTTCCCACTCCGGTTTGTCATACTTCGTAATGGAACGAATCGTATCATGGGAATCCACGAGGTTCAGCATGACTTGCCACGCTTCTGCCGGATAATCCTCACGAATGGACTCCAGCGCATCATTGAACTGTGCCGCATTGCCGCTGATAATGAAGCTTTGCAGCGCACCGCGGAAACGGTAATTCATAACGGAGTCAAACTGATCGCCAAGCAGGAAGCGAGTGGCAACGCCCCACTCTTCGCCCAGAATGATCGGTTCCGGAATCGTATTGCCATTGCTGTCCACGCGGCCGGCTGTCGATTTCACCGCTTTGCGGAATTGCTGCCATGTACCTGAGGATACATCCGGCGCAACGTCAAGTCGCCAGCCGTTCGCACCCATCCACTCCCAGCGCTGCGAGTTCGCATTTTGCATCAAGGCATCTGCGTCTTCGTCCGACTTGCCGCTTAGGTCATGACCGATGACGAGGTCGCGATAGCCCTGCACGTTCCACTCATGGTTGCCCGAGAGTGCATCATTGTCGCCATCCGCCGCTTGCGGTGCATCGACAACAGGCAGGGAATCGTAGCCCCACCAGCCTTCATATTTGTAGTGGCCGTCTACTTGCTCATTCGAAACGGTAAACCAAGTGGTAAAGTCAAAATCATTCGGATAGGCATAATGCTCCCCTGTAGCTGGGTTGATCTGTGCCGTGAACGCATCGATTGTCTGCTGCTTCGCAGCTTCTAACGTTACGTCATCCTTATTCACTTTGTCGTACACTTTCGCCCAGAACTCATAAGCGCCAATCTCCGGATATTTCTCATAACGGTCAAAATAAATCGAGTCATCGCCGACATGGTTAAACACGCCGTCCACGATCAGCTTGATGCCCATCTCGCTTGCTTTCTTCGTGAAAGCAGTGAAAACACGGTCGGAAGCAATGCGCGTTGCTTCATAATCGAGTCCGGAAACCGGGTTGCCCGGTGTATTGTAGACCGGCTCACCGAACATCGGATCCAGATGCTTATAATCCGTCGCGTCATATTTGTGGTTCGAAGCCGCCCAAGCGACGGGGTTGAAGTAGATGACGTTGACGCCAATAGACTTCAAATAGTCGAGTTTCTGTGATGCACCTGCAATGTCGCCGCCATAGAACTCATTCGTCCATAGACCATCTGATTCAGCCTCCGGGAAATACGGCTGCTGCTCAGGTGTTGTACGATCCGGATTCTCGGGTACGTCATTCCAAGAGCCCCACACTTGATCCGATGCAGGATCATTCGATACGCCGCCATCAAAATATTGCAGCTTATGACCGTTGTTCTCCGTCAATTCCTCACCTGGGAGGGCTGCCCCGCCACGATACCCATCGACGATCTTAGCGCGGTTGTTGGAAGAATCCCCATCCAAGAAACGATCCGGGAAGATTTGATAGACGACCGCATTCTTCATCCAATCCGGCGTCTTGAAATCTTTGTCATACACAGTCAAATCGTATGGAAGAACGCCTTCATCCGCAGAAGCACCGCTGCCGCCGCGTGATCCATCGTCCCCGTATTCCACTTTCGCAGGGCCGTCGATCAGAATGAATTTGTAGCCCCAAACGCCGATCCCTTGGAACGCAGAAGCAGGAATGGTTACCTCCCAATAATCCTTCTCGTCAAAAGAAGTCGCTTTGCGCATATCGAATGCCGAAGCCAGCCCTTGCGGGTTGCTCAACTCGACGCGCACCACTTGTGCGTCGCCAGCTTCCGTTGCGATGCGGAGTGTTACCGCCTCGCTGCCTTCTTTGATCGCGCCGAAAGGTTTCTTGTACGTAACCGAACGGGAGTCAAATACCAGCTTATCGCGGTGAATCATGCCGTCGAATTGGCTGTCCGCCGGTTTATAGTCCGTCGTGATCGTGCGATCCGCGAGAACGGTGGTGAAAGTCACGTCCGCAGGATCCAGTGTTTGCAGCACGAAGTTTCCGCCGCCTGCACCGTAGTTGTTCGCATCCCAGTTATTGCCTTGCACGACTTTCATTTCGTAGCGTGCGGCCGGTAGCGTGCGTTGAAGCTTATAAGCCGATCCGTCGAAATTATAATCTATGAATAGCTGCCGCGCTTGATCCGGTGCCCATTCGGATTCGCCGAATACAGCTTGAATGCTGCCAACAAGCCGCGGCCATTCCGTGGAACTAAGGGCAGGTGTATACTGCTGTGCACCGGCTACGTTTGGCAGGTTGATCCGCACTTGACCCAGCTCGTCATTAAGATAGAAATTGACCTTCGTCTGCTCCGTCAGTGTAAATTCGATATTATTGCCGCCATTGGAATAGCCGTCCCAAGTACCTTGGTGCACGACTTTAAAGGCGTATTGGCCTGCGTCCAGCACAGTGGAGTACGCGTAAAACTCACCAACGAGATGCTTCATCTGCGTCACGGCCGAATCGTTACTCCAGCCTTGGAAGGAGCCGACTACAACCCACTTGTGGTTGCCGCCAGGCTGCTCTGCGAAGGTATCCGCTTGAATCGCACCTTCCCCTGCGGCGTCTGCATTTGCTTGCTGTGGAAAGAAGCCTACAATCTGTACAACCATAAGCATGGATAGAAGAAGTGCCCACATGCGAGTTTGGCTTTTGCCTTTCATGGTTATCATTCCTTTGCCTCCCTAAGTTAAAATGACTGACGATGCTGTGCCTCTTGAGCTGAGTAGATGAAAACATGAAATTTCGCGCAAACGTTTGCGCAAATACCCATAAAATCCCCTTTCCGCCGATAAAAAAGAGCTATCCCCATGAAGAGGAGATAGCCGGGGTTGTTCCGCTTCGATTATCGAAGACCGGAAAGCATTGCCCTTAAATTAGCAATAATCAGCGTAGTTCATTGCCTTTATCTTAGTATGAAAACGCTTTATAGTCAATGATATCCATTAAGGAAAATCATTGGCGATATTCGTGGCATGCTTCTTTTCATGCAGTAGTACGCGCAATCGTTTGCGCTTTCCATTATTTTCTGTGAGTATTGCTGCATATGACTTCCTTATCACTCTGCAGTTTCGTGCTGCGTTGGATACACAATAAAGTGCCGATAATCATGTTAAAATTTCATGAACTGTGTTGTATATTTATACATGATATCATATAATTATCCGTAACAAGGATATGAGGGAGGATCATAAATGTCACTCGTAGTACGCAATGTAGAGTTTGAGGACGTGAACGGCCTAGCAGCCTTAATGCATAATTATATCGTGGGCTTCTATAAGAAGGCATGGCCCGGAGATCGCGTTGTTCGTCAATTGATTCAAACGCTGCTCGAGAAACAAGAGGGCATTCAATTCGTAGCGCTGAAGGATGGAGAAACGGTCGGCTTCGCCACGCTCTATTTTACATATAGCACCATGAAAGCCGAACGGATCACCGTAATGAACGACCTCTATGTTATGGAGCCCTATAGAGATACACAGGTGGAGTCGCAGCTGTTCCTCGCCTGTCAGCGTTATACTCATGATCTCGGCTATGCTCGCATGTCGTGGATTACCGCTAAGGATAACACCAGAGCGCAGTGCTTCTTTGACAAAATGGGCGGCGTGCAAGATGAATGGGTCAACTATTCGATTGGATAACGCGCTCATATCGTTAAAAAAGCCGCACCCCTTAACCGGGATGCGGCTTTCTTGATTCTATAGGGAGACGAAGGCACCGCCGGCGTCTGCCGACTTCTGCTCTGCTTCGATAATATCCAGTGTGCGCGCTGCGCTCTCCGGCGTGCATACTGTAATTGGCTTATCGTTTGCCAACGAATCGATGAAGGAGCGAATTTCGAAATAGTACCCCATATCATCGGACAGCTCAGCTACGAAGCTTGGCTCTTCGTTTGGATTAACCTTCACCTTATTATCCGCGAAGATGAGGTTCCCGCCTTCGAAGTTCAGACGGTAGTTCATTTCAAAGCCGAAATCGCCGCGAAGCGTCCAATCCGCTTGAGCATTCAATACGAGACCACTGTCGTATACATAATGCGTCGATACGATATCATAGGCGCTGCCCGGAATGACATTGCGAGCCATTGTCGAAACCTTATCCGGCACACCAAACAGCCAGTGTACCATATCTGTATCATGAATGTGCATGTCCAGCAGACAGCCGCCGCTCTTGCTGCCATCAAGGAACCATTCAGCCGGCAGACCTGAGCCGCGGAAGAACGAACCGCCAAGCGGCTTGCCGTAACGTCCATCTTCGATACATGCTTTGGCATATTCATAGGCCGGCCAGAAACGCAGACATTGACCGATCATCAGTTTCTTGCCTGTACGTTCCGCAGTTGCTACCATTCGCCAAGCATCCTCAGCGGTGCGAGCAATCGGCTTCTCACACATCACGTGGTAGCCTTTCTCCAGCATCATACAAGTGATATCTGCATGAAGCCCTGTAGGCAGCGTGATATCGATCATATCCAGATCTTCATTGGCGATCATTTCTTCAATATTGGTATACAGATTGAACGGATCGAGATTGTACAGCTCTTGATTGGTCGCAATATTACCGATTGCCTTGCCGTCCTTCAATTCCTCGATGCGCACATCGCAAATGGCCTTCAATTGAACCGGCGCGCCTTCCGCCATAAGCCGAGTATAGTTGTCAAAATGCATACGTCCCATAAAACCAAAGCCGATCAGACCTACCTTAATCATGCTGCTTCCTCCTTTTAGTGGTTGCCTCGTCCCAGGATGGCATCCATCGCGCGGGATGTGTTGTAAATGATTTGCTCACCATGATGCGTGTATCCGGGAATCATCTCTGCGATGACATAGTTGTTATAGTCGATGGCGCGAAGAGCCTCTACTACTGCAGGATAGTTCACATCGCCGGCAAGCAGATCAACAAACCCGTGCAATCCGCCCGCTTGTCTGCGGTAGTCTTTGAAATGCACTTTTTTGATCCGGTTGCCCAGAATCCGTACCCATTGCTCTGGATATCCGTTAGCCACGACATTGCCCACATCAAAGTAGGAGCCGACATAATCGGAGTTAACCGTGTCAATGAACGTCCGCAGCTCGAGTGGGGAAAGCAGGAACTTGTTCCACACGTTCTCGATGCCGATTGAAACCCCCGCTGCCTTCGCATCTGTAGACAACGTGCTGATACATTCAAGCGCGCGCTCATAAGCACGCTCGTAATCCACTACTTCACTGTCCGGTATGAAATCAACGCCTACTGCGCCTGGAATAACCAAGATTGTATCGACGCCAAAAGATGCCGCAAGCTCCAATTGCTTGCGAGTAATATCCATTGCTTTCGTGCGGTTAGCCGCCGATTCGCTTGTCATGGAGTAGGACCAGTAGAGACCTGTAGCAAGACCGCAAATTTCAAGATCAGACTGCTCCAACTGAGACTTGATATCGCGGACCTCTTGCTCTGTAGCTTCCAGACTAAGCTCGCCTGTTTCGTTCAAGGACAGCTCGATTCCTTCGAATCCAGCGTCTTTGGCAATGCGTATCGATTCGGCAATCGTCGTCCCTTGTGGAAAAGACCAAATGTTAACTCCCTTTTTCATCAGGCTTGCCTCCTAAGTGATTTGTATTTTTCCTGTTTATTGCGTAAAGCTGATCATTTATAATGAAACTGCCAACAATAATCAAAGTATAGTAGAAATGACGAGAAAAATATTTAGCGGAAACAGATATAATTTGAACTTTTCCGAGATCATATCCGCTGATGAAGAGTGAGGTTCGTTCAGATGGAGCAGCTGCATGCAGAAGATCGTCATCAACTTGCTTACGCCCATTTTCGCGAGTGGTCGCCAAGCATCCATTATGCCAAATATCAGAGCCTTCCCCCCGGAAAGCTGCCAAGACGAAGGCTCTACGACTATGAAATTCTATATGTCAGCCAAGGCGAAGCCGCGACGACGATTGGGGAAACGCGCTACGAATGGAAGGCCGGACAGCTCATCTACCTGCCAGCGGGGCTGTTCCATCAGAATGAGATTGTCTCTCAGCCAAACGCCCAATTTCTCGGCATCCACTTCGACTATTTCGATGAACTGGAGGTGGGCTCTGACGAGGATATGGTTGTGAATGAGGCGCATCCTCCGGCGGAGAAGTTTTGCCGCGAGGCAACGAATGAGACCTTCCCGCCACTGTCGGAGCAAATTATCTATACCCCCTCCCTGCTCTGCGTGCAGCTCATGGAGCAGTTAGTCGAGGAGTTCACTACGCGTCCTCCCGGGTACGAACTGGCTTGCAAGGCGCTGATGCTGAACATTTTGTCGCAGCTGCAGCGTTCCAGATCCACGCTCCATCAGCGTGCTGCCGATACGGTTCACGGCCAGCGTCTGTTGTCGCTCATGAAGCAGATGGAATCATCGCTATCTGAGGCGTGGAGCAACAAACGATTAGCCGATCTGCTGCTCATGAATGAGGATCACGCTGCGAAGCTGTTCAAACAGGTCGCCGGACAGCCGCCCGGCGAATTCCTGCGCTCCATTCGGCACCGTGAAGCTCGCAGACTGCTCCGCGAAACCGACTTGTCCGTCGAAGAAGTCGGCGAACGCACGGGCTGCCCCGACATCCACTACTTCAGCCGCCAATTCCGCAAGCAGGAAGGGCTGTCGCCGAGCATGTACCGCAAACTCTCGCGGGTACTGTAGGGGGAAGTCGGTCTTCAAACTAGCCGAGCTGGATCTTGAGATGCTGAGAGAACGAAAGTCGAACGCTCATCGCCGAAGCCACATCGAAAAATGACTGAGAGTCGAGAAATCGGCCTCTCGTGGCCAAACTAACTGTTGTGTGCTGGTATTGGTGCGGGATGATGCTAGTACGGTGCTGGTGTTAGTACGGAGCTCAAAGACCACCGGGATTCGGAACGCTAACGAACCATGCAGGCCTTATTCGGGCGAAATGAGCCCCCATTTTATTCTAACGAATCGTGGTGGCCTTATTTTAGTGAATTGAGTCTACAATGAGCATTTTCAACCCAAATAAGGCCTGTAGGGTTCGTTAGAATTTCAACCCCCTCGATTTGGCTGAAATAAGACCTCTGTGGTTCGTTAGAGCTTCGGCGGACCGGGGCGGCAGCCACGAACAAAAAAGCTGCCCCACAACCCGCGAAAGCGCGCCTGTGGGACAGCCTTGATTCCAACTATGAACCGTTGGCACCGCCGGTGCCTTCGGGATTATTCTTCGTACCTTTGCTCGTATACGGCTTCGGCGCGCTCTTCTTCCGGTTCTCGGCAGCCTGCCAGCGATTCCAGCCTTTCTTGCCTGTACCGCGGCCTGTACCGCCGCCTTTACTCTTCGCCATGACTAGCCTACCTTCTCGAAAGCGAAGCCCAAGTGCTCTCAAGCCACTTATCGAAATCTGCTTCTTTATCGCCTTCATAGATATCGTACACGTCGGATCTCATCTTCTGCAGCTTCTCTTTGAACTCTTCGTAGGTGTGGCCATCCGGCAAGCTCTTCTTGATCCGCACCAGAATCTTGTTCAAGCCTTTGACCAGCTCGCCTGTCTTGCGTGCCGGCAATTGCACATCTTCGCCAAGCTCCTTCAGCACACGATGAGCTGCAGCCTGCACTTGATGCGTCATATCGCTTTGCGCAATCCGTTTCAGCAACAAAGTAGCCTGCTCGCCGCCCAATTGTCCAAGCTCCTCTACAGCACGAAGACGTTCACGCCAGTTCGATGTACGACCAGCAGCCTTCTTCAACTCTTCATAACTAACGGGTTGTTCTACTACTTCTTCTTCTGTATGTTCCAATTTCGATCAAGCTCCCTCGATTAACTATTCTATACACGCTACTAGAATGATTCAGGAAAGTCAATGTTTGGCTTGTTCGTATAGCCGGATTGCTTCGCATTCATGCGATATTGGCTGGGCGTTAAGCCATACGCCTTCTTGAATTGGGTGAAGAAATGGCTCCGGCTCGCGAACCCCGATTTATCCATAATATCCGTGATCGTATCTGTGGACGTCGCAACCAGCTGGCTAGCGTGCGCGAGCCTCACATTATTAATGAAGTCCGACACCGACACAAGCCTATGCTTCTTAAATAGTTTGCCCAGATATGGCGGTGACAGATCAACTTCATCCGCAATGTAATCCAGCGACAGCGCCGGATTCGCCAACTCACGGTGCACAATCTGATTCACCATGTCGAGCAGCTTCAAATACTTATTGTCTTTCTTTGCTTCGAGCTCCTGTGCCAAACGATCAAACAGTGCGGAGAAGTCGGCCATGATCTGCTCTATCGTTTCCATTTTCTGAAGTTTCATGAGATAGGCGTTGAAATGAAAATCCACCTTCATCGCATGATTGGTCTCCAGCACCTCAATGGCATGACGAATGAGCAGCAGGATCCGGATAAACATAGAGCTCAGCGCCGAATAGCTGTATGCCGAAGCGTCCTTCAGCATGGCCGACAACGCATCCTTCGCCTCCCCAAATTGCCCCTGGATGAGTGCCTCCTTCAATTCATCATCCTTCTCCTGCGACGATTTGAAGTCATCCGTTCTGACCGTGATGTGCTCGCTGAAAATCATACTTTCATGACCGTAAATCAGTCGGTAATAAGACAAGTCGAGCGTCTTCAAATAATGAAAATTCAGCTGGGAGAGCGTTTCGAACGGCTCGCTGAACGTTACGGATACGGCAAGGCGCAAATACTGCTTCGTATGCTGCTGTATCTGCTGCATCCATTCCACAAGCGTCAGCTGCTCGGAAGGTGCACTAAGCGAATCCGCATTGAGCAGCAGCATGACCTGATCCTCTTCAAGTTCCAAGCATTCATGAGCGGCCTTCTGCTGCATCAGCTCAGTAACAATATTGACGATGCCAAACTTTAATAAACTCCGGTCTCCCCTGCTGTATGTCGCGCAGAAGTCCGAGAAGTGATCGATTTTGAACAGCACGATGAGAAAAGCCGCGGAAGGATCAAGAGAAATATCGTATTTGAGAAATTGCCGCCTTAATTCGTCCGCAGACAATGGCCCCTTGGAATGCATGATTTTGCGCAGAAACTGCTGCTTCCGATCATAGGACTCCCCCCGCTTCTCCATCTCCAGCTGGTTATATTTCTGAATGACGAGTGACATGGGCACCATCAGTCTTCGCGAGAAATAGAAGGTGAGCAGGATGCTGCCGACGATGAACAAGACGACGAACAGATACGTCTTCTGCTTCATCCGTTCCACATCTTTGACAATGTCGTGATAGGGCGTAATGCTGACCAGATTCCAATCGAAGGCATCCGTGCTCGTATAGGTAATAAACGAATCGACGCCATCCACATTCATGCGGAAGTTACCAGCCTGCACCTTAGAAGCGTTGATCCGCCGGATATAAGGCTTGTCCGACAAATCAGCAAGCAGAGGATGTGCCTGATCTGCCGATAGCAGCATGCCCGTACTGTCGGTCACGAAGATGCGGCTGCCGCCGGCATCGTTCTGAGAATGAATGCTTTGACGCAGCCACTCTTCCGATATGTTCAGGATGATCGCTTCATTCACTTTGCCGCTCGCGACCTGGGAATCAAAGAACAAATACGAATAGACGTACATATCCTTGACAGCGCCTGTAGCGATGCCGGACATGATATTCGGAATTTTGCGCAGCACGATACTGTGTGAGGGGTGGTTCTTTATGTCATCGAGAATCGGGAAGATGCCTTGATCATCAAATGTGGTGCGGTCATAGATAAATTGTTCTCGGGGGACGGCATAGATTTGCTCACCGTTGTAGATGTAGATGGATTGAAGGAACGGATAAATATTTTTGTACGATTGCAGTTTGATCTGGTACTTCACATAGTCATCGGAATCAATATCCGAGTATAGCAAGTCCGTAATAATGTCATCAAAGAAAGCCGTTGTCGACACCGATCTGGCGGTCTGTTCAAGTGCGCTTACATTTCGGCTCGTATATTGAAGGTCAGCAAGCTGCTCACGGTAGACCTGTTTCAATGCGAAGTTCTCGAAATTTCGGCTCAATAAGGAGGATTGAACGAAGAGCAGCAGCACGGTGCTGACCAGGAAGGGAAGCAGAATCGTCAGAAAGAGCTGAAACGGGTTCTTCAGAACGAATTTCTTGAACATTATGCATGCAACTCCTCTACTTCCAAGACTATCACACAACCCGAAAATGATTCAATTTGTTACCGTTTTCCCTTCAAAAGCCTGTTTTCAGAACAAAAAGTGATTTTGAGAACTGCTCCATTCGTTCGAAAGTGAACTGAATTGGCATTTAAGAAATTGTCAGCTCCCTGTCTGATCAACTATGATCAAGTCAGTCGTTGAGAACGTTTACATTCTTACCTAAAGGAGGTCTGGCTACATTGAACAAAATTCCGTTCTTGGCTTCATCACGCCATCTAAAGAAGAATCTGCAGCTGGCGCTGCTTGCACTGCCCGCCTTTCTAGTGATCTTCGTTTTCTCGTACCTTCCCATGGGCGGGATCTTCATTGCTTTCAAAAATATCAACTATACCGATGGCATTCTGCACAGTCCGTGGGTCGGGATTGATAACATCAAGTTCTTCTTTACCTCCAGCGACGCTTGGATGGTCGTCAGAAACACGCTTCTATATAATAGCATCTTTATCGTTGTAGGCACGTTCTTATCTGTCGTATTCGCGATTCTGCTCAATGAAGTCGTAAGCCGCAGATGGGTCAAAGCCTACCAGACGGTCTTCTTCTTCCCTTACTTCTTCTCCTGGATCATCGTAGCCTACATGGCTTACTCCTTCATCGGGCCGTATGGCGTGCTTACTACGTTAACCGAGAAACTGGGTTTTGATGCATTCGACTTCTACTCCACCACGTGGGTTTGGCCCATCATGTTAACCCTCATTAATATCTGGAAAGGGCTTGGCTATGTCAGCATTATTTTCTACGCAGGCATTCTGGGCATTTCGCAGGAATACTTCGAGGCAGCTGAGATCGACGGCGCTTCCAAACTCCAGATTATTCGAAACATTACCATTCCGCTCATCATGCCGCTCATCACGATTATGACCCTGCTTTCCATCGGCAAAATCTTTTACTCGGACTTCGGCTTATTCTTCTTCGTCCCAAGAGAAGTCGGACAACTGTTCCCGGTCACCCAAGTTATCGATACGTATGTGTTTCGGATGCTCAAAGTTTCAGGTGATATCGGCATGTCATCAGCGGTCGGGTTATTCCAATCCGTGATGGGTTTTATCGTTGTACTGGGAAGCAACTATGTCGTGAAGAAAATCGATGATGACAATAAATTATTTTAGAAGACGTCTGGAGATGAGCCTATGCCACAGAAGAAAAGGAAGATTTCGCAGCTTATTATCCATTTAATCTTTATTCTCTTTAGTCTATGTTGTATCCTGCCGCTCGTCTCGATCTTGTCCATCTCCTTAAGTAATGAAGTGGACATCATCAAGCACGGATACAGCTTAATTCCGCGCATGTTTGATTTGAAAGCTTACACGTATGTCCTCTACCGCCCCATTCAGCTTCTTGGCGCGTTCAAAGTATCCATCAT
Organism: Paenibacillus sp. J22FR21; assembly: GCF_056269135.1. Lineage (NCBI taxonomy): Bacteria > Bacillati > Bacillota > Bacilli > Caryophanales > Paenibacillaceae > Paenibacillus > Paenibacillus sp. J22FR21. The sequence continues at coordinate 32,632 of NZ_JBWDNJ010000017.1, read as the reverse complement.
GGTCAGCTTCATCGGTACTTTTCTCGCCGTGCTGTTCATGGCCGGCATCTCTTACACACTCTCTCGCGAAGACTTCAAATACAAGAATAGCCTCAGCTTCTATGTCTTCTTCACGCTGCTGTTTAACGGCGGCTTAGTGCCCACTTACATCTTGATCAGCAATTACCTGCATCTAAAAAATACGATCTGGGTGCTCATCCTTCCATACTTGGCCGTACCTTGGTTCATTCTGCTGCTGCGCTCCTTTATGCAGAAGATCCCTTTCAACATCATTGAATCCTGTATGATCGATGGAGCAAGCGAGTTCCGGATCTTCTTCCAAATCGTCATCCCGCTAGCCAAACCTGGTTTAGCTACAGTCTCCTTATTCACCATGTTGCTCTACTGGAACGATTGGTGGCTCAGCTTGCTCTACATCGAGAATGAACACCTTGTTCCGCTTCAATATATGCTTTACCGCATGATGAACAACATTGCCTATCTCACCAGCTCGACCAACATGATGCCGGCTAGTATGAAGAATGCCGAGCTCCCTTCCGAATCCGCGCGGATGGCGATGGCGATCTTGGCAGCAGGACCGATGCTGGCTGTCTTCCCGTTCTTCCAGAAATATTTTGTGAAAGGACTTACTGTCGGCGCAGTGAAGGGATAGCTTAAACATGGATCTTTGATCCAATTTAAGATAGCAATGCCAATATAAAAAAGGGAGGATTCACAATGCAACGAGCAAGAGCATTCCGATTGTCCAAGTTAGGCCTTCTATGTACGATTGTGCTTCTTGTATTCAGTATGCTGGCTGTAGCGTGCGGCAACAACTCCACTAACAATGGAGAAAAAAACACAAGCACGAACAACACTAGCAAGTCCGACAATACAGCAAAGAATGATACTTCAAACGCTGCTGCCACAGACAACACAGCTGCTACAGATACGAATACAACGGCAGATCTGCCTGAAGTTAAGCTTACCTGGTATTTCCCCGGAAACTTCCCGCAACCTCAACAAGATAAGATTTTTGCTGAAGTCAATAAAGTGATCAAAGAGAAAATCAATGCTACCGTTGATTTCAAAGCGATCCCGTTTGGTGACTTTGATCAAAAAATGCAAGTGGTTATTGCCTCCGGCGAGCCTTACGACATTACGTTCACGGCCGGCTGGATCAACAACTATACGCAGAACGTAGCCAAAGGCGCATTCCTCCCGCTCGATGACCTGCTTGCCAAATACGCACCGACAACGTTAGCCTCTATGCCCGCTTCCTTCTGGGATGCAACGAAAATTAAAGGACAAATCTACGGCTTCGTCAATCAACAAATTTCCGCAAGAACACCGTCAGTTACGGCTCCAACAGCATTAATCGAAAAATATGGATTAGATATGAATGCCATTAGCGGTAAAATTAACGAAAACAGCTTAGACCTGCTCTTACCATTCATTCAAGCTGTTCAAAAAGATAATCCTCAGAAATACCCGGTTATCGGGATTGACCCCGATTTCTTCAACATGGAGGCTATCGTCGGCTTCAATGTACCCGGCGTCGTGAAGTTTGGCGATAACTCCCTAACGGTTATCAATCAATTCGAATCCGATGCCTATAAGAAATTCGCAGCGACGCTTAGAGATTGGAATGCGAAAGGCATTCTACACTCCAAAGAACGAATTTCCAAGAAAACCGATGATTGGACAGACGGCAAAGCAGGCAAATGGGTGCTGAACATCGGCGGTGCATTCAAGCCGGGCGGTGCTAACCTTGCCTCCGCGCTTGGCGGAGAGCCCTACCAAGAAGTTCCTGCCGGTACTGCGCATTTGACTACTGGCGGTATCACGGCAACGATGCAGGCAATCAACCGGAATTCGAAAAATCCGGAAAGATCGATGATGCTGCTTGAATTGCTCAACACGGACAAAGATTTGTATAACCTCTTGAACTTCGGTATTAAAGGCGAGCAATTCGATTTCGATGCTGACGGTCTCATGATTCCCGGACCTACGCAAGCCGACTACAACCCGCAAGTGCCTTGGATGTTCGCATCCAACTTCTTGGCTAATGTAGAGAAAGGCATGCCTGCAGATGTTTGGGAGCAAACGAAGAAAGTAAACGCAGAAGCTGAACCTTCCTTGCTGCTGGGCTTTACGTTCGATGCCGAGCCTGTAAAAGGTGAAATCGCGAAAGCATCTGCCGTGAATGACGAGTATTCCCGTGCGATCAGCTTGGGCGTTACTTCCGAGGAGAAATACAACGAGTTCGTGGCGAAAATGAAAGATGCCGGCGCGGAAAAAATTATCGCGGAAATGCAGAAGCAAATCGATGCTTGGAAAGCAGCGAAATAATGATGTAAAGAAAAGAAGTCGTGCAGCTCGCTGCACGACTTCTTTTCTTTGTAGGGAATGTCGCGGCTAATCCTGCAGCAAGAACCGATACCCGATACCCGGCTCCGTCTCAATGAATACCGGTCTCGTCGGATCCTCCTCCAGCTTCTTGCGCAAATGGCCAATGTAAATGCGCAGATAATGGCTGTCTGATTCATGGTGATGGCCGCCCCAAACCTGCTGCAGCAATTGGCGCTGCGTGATGACCTTGCCCGCACTCGAGGCTAATACTTTAAGCAGGTCGTACTCCGTAGGCGTCAGCTTCACTCGATTGCCGTCCAGCTCAACGATCCGCTGCGCCAAATCAATCATAAGCCGACCGAACTGAAGAACAGGTTCATCGGCAGATTTGGCTGCATGACGAAGCGCAACGCGTATTCTCGCGAGCAGCTCCCCCATGCCAAAGGGCTTGGTGACATAATCGTCCGCTCCACTGTCGAGCGCCGCAATCTTATCGTCTTCTCGGTCCTTGGCCGTCAATACGATGACCGGTATCCGCGTCCACTCCCGGACTCGGCGCAGCACTTCCATTCCGGATATATCGGGCAAGCCAAGATCGAGCACGATAAGGTCGGGATGGGAAATACTCGCTTGATAGACGCCTTCTTCTCCCGTTGCTGCGGTATGAATGTCAAAGTGATGGGCTTGCAGCGTTACTTTCAGCAGCTTACAGATCTGGGGCTCATCATCGATGATTAGAATGCGTGCACCGCTTGTTGTTGTCATAACTATTCACTGTTCCCCTTCGGCAATAATTCATCTAGAAAGCTCTGATCGCCTACAGGCAGAGCTATTTGGATAACAGCACCTTTGGGAAGATTAGGCTCAGCAGTAATAAAACCCCCATGCGCTTCTATAATTCCTTTACAAATCGCAAGTCCAAGACCTGTTCCTGGCACATGCTTGGTCGAGCTGCCACGGTAAAATTTATCGAAGATCCGCTCAAAGTCCGCATCGGCAATGCCCAAACCGGCATCAGCTACCCTAATGATAACATGCGTTTCATCCTGCCTAACAGAAATCACGATGGTGCTCTCATCCGGAGAATACTTGATTGCATTGCTGACCACGTTAACCAGCACTTGCTCCAGCAGCACCTCATCGCCAAGCACAATCGGAACACGCTCCGGCAGGCTCACCCGTATTTCGCGAGTGCGCTGGAAGTCCTTCACTTGGGACAAGACTACTCCGATAATGTCTTCGACATCGCACCAATTCTTACGCAGCCGGAGCATGCCGCTCTCTAATTGAACCATGCCAAGCAGGTTCGTGACGAGCCGGTTCATGCGCAAAGCGCCGTCTCTAATCGTCGCAAGCAATTCGAGGCGATCCTCGGAAGAGAACATCCGATCACCTTCAATAAGTCCCGTTGCCGACCCGATGATCGTGGCGAGCGGTGTCCGTAACTCATGGGACACGGAGTCCAGCAGCGCTGTTCGGAGGCGCTCGGATTCAGCCGTCAAATGGGCAAGCTTGGCCTCTTCGCCTAGCTTCACCCTTGCAATCGCACTCGCTGCAAGTCCGGCAAAGGCTTCCAGGAGCCTCTTATTTTCCATGGATAGAGCAGTCGTCGAATTCCCATTACTCGCAAGATTCATGGCTATTACGCCGTACACCCGCTCCTCCGTTAGCAGCGGCACATACAAGCCGGGAAATTCTCTTAGCGTGCCTGAACCTCGGCCGGCCATCTCCCCGTGCGCATATACCCATTTGGCGATCGCGGTCTCCGATTCTCCTTTGCCCCAGTCCCCGCTTGCGGAAGACGCTGCTAATGTAAGCTCATCCCGACTGTCCGGCAGATATAGCGCCACCTGCGAGTTAATGGTAGTCGATACTTGGCGGCACACGTTCTCAAGCAAGGATTGAAGGTCCGCAATGGCCGTCATTTGCTGACTTAGGGTGTAGAGTGATGCCGTGTGGGCCTCTCTTTGTTTTGCCAGTAATAGCTGCTGTTTGAGTCTTGCTGCCAGACTGGCTGTTAAAGCTGCAACGGCAAGGTAGACCACGAAGGAGAAGAGATAGCGCAAATCCTCTACCGTAAAACTGAGAAAAGGCGGGACAAAGAAGAAGTCAAAGGCAATCACACCTAATGCCGCAGCATAAAATGATGGTCCAAGTCCCCAATATACAGCACTGAACAACACGGGAAATAAATAGATAAGGGCGATGTTAACCATATCGAAGGCCAGCTCAAACGCATGGAGGGCGATGGTTAACAAGGTGACGCATAGGGTAACCCACACATAGGGCTTCATAGAAAAGACTCTAATTCGATAGCTCAGATTCATGTTCATCACATCCTGAAGGAGACTATAGGCCTGAAGTTATTGCGTTTGAGCATCAAAGTCAGCCACAATCAATACATCCATATGCCTGGTAAGCCGAATTAGCTGATTGACGACGGAACCCTTCCACAGTGCTTCCCAGAAGGAAATTTTCGGCTGACCGATGACCAGCTGCGTCGCTTCAACCTCTTCCGCTTTGGAAGCTAAGACAACGGCAATTTGTCTATTCTGATGCTCTTCATGGATAATAAACTTCCCGCCTAATCGCTCCGTCAATTTCTCCAAAGCGGCCAGCCGTTTCTTCAGTTCATCCGTGCAGCTGCCTCCAACCTGTACATAATTGACATACCATGCGGCTTTCAGCCTGTACGCCGTCCGGAACCCGCGCCGAATCAGACGTTCGGCATGCGGCGTACTGTTGACGCAGATAAAGATCACTTCTTTCCTTCTCCACGGACCTCGCAGCGAGCTCTTCCGCTCGAACGATTCCAATCGCTCATCGACATCGTCGGCAATTTCGCGAAGGGCCAGCTCTCGCAGAGCAATCAGGTTACCTGTCTTGAAGAAGTTATTCAGCGCCTGATCGACTTTCGTCATGGCATAAACTTTGCCTTCCCGCATCCGATGCTGGAGCGCTTCCGGAGAAACGTCAATGAGCTGGACCTCATCGGCCAAATGAAGAATACTATCAGGTACCGTTTCCCGGACGCGAACCCCTGTAATTTGCTCGACGGCATCATTCAAACTCTCCAGGTGCTGTACATTGACGGTTGAAATGACGGAAATACCGGCATCCAATATGTCCAGCACATCTTCATAGCGCTTCTTGTACTTGCTTCCGGGTACATTCGTATGCGCGAGCTCGTCGACCAGTACAACCTCGGGACATCTTCGGATGATTTCCTCGGTATCCATTTCTTCAAGGGAAACCCCTTGATACACCATACGCTTTCGATCAATGACATTCAAGCTGCCGATTTGCTGGATCGTCTCTGCTCGGTTATGGGTTTCCAGCAGTCCGATCTGCACATCAATGCCTTTCCTCAGATGGTCATTCCCTTCTCGCAGCATCATATACGTTTTACCTACGCCGGGAGCAGCGCCGATGTACACTTTAAACTTGCCGCGTCTGATCTGGTCGATCTTCTCCGCTACTTCCTGCTGACTGAGCCGCTTATACTTCTGCTGCTCCGTGGCAGCCGTCATTTGGGCAGGGAGAACCCGTTCCCCCTCGTTAGCTGTCGAATCGGCAACCAGAAACAGATCGATATTTCTCGTGATCTTCAGAAGCTCACTAATAATCGACCCCTGCCATAATTCCTGCCACCGCGTTTGCTTCGAATGTCCCATCACGATTCGCGTCACATTATGCTGGGTCGCATAGTTCACTAACGTCCTTGGGATGCGCCTGCGTTTCGGAAAAGGCAGCTCTTCAAACTGACCGTCCACTTTCTCTACAAGCTTAATCGTGCTCCTGCGGAAAGTTGCCTCTTCCTTGGATAACGTCTTCTTCAAATTACGAAACGTGATCACCACTAAATCGCCGTTCAGTCGCTTGGCGATTTGCTGTCCTCGCCTAACGTAGATTGATCCGTTCCAGTGGTACTGCGTCGTGACCAGGATGCGCTCCGCTGTGCCGGATGGGCCGATCAGTCCCATTTCTTCACGATGCAACTTCAGGGATTCATTCACATCCTCCGCAACCAGCCGAAGCGCCAGTTCACGCAGTACACCTAAGTTGCCTCGTTTAAACAACGTTGCATCCTTATTGCCTTTCAAATGTCCTTCGGCCATTCGACTTAAGACCGTTTCCGGGGTGACGTCAATCAGCCTTACCTCATCGGCCAGTTCAAGCGTATCCGCCGGAACCGTACATGTCGCTTCAATCCCCGTAAGCTTATGCGCGATTTCCGTGTAGCCTTCGAGCTCGTAGACGTTAACGGTTGTGATCACGCTTATCGCATGGGAGAGCAGAAATTTGATATCCTCCAGCCTTGTAGGAAACCGAGCGTCGGGACGATTCCGGTGTGCGAGTCCATCGACGAGAACGACTTCCGGATTTCGTTCTATGAGAGCATCCAGGTTCAAATCTTTGAACTCCGTACCGTCTGTATACCAATGAATACTAGGGACCCGCTCCAGATCACCTACTTGCTCTACCGTCTCGGGTCGCTGCAGCGTCGACACCGCGCAAATCACCACATCAATGCCTTGCTGCTTTAAGGCCTGCCCTTCACGCAGCATATGATAGGTTTTGCCTGAGCCGCTCACCGGACCGATATAGATCTTCAGCGTCCCGCGATGAAGCTTAGAGATGGAGTGCAAGATATCTTCCGGTGTTTTGCGTTTGAAGCTTTCCATTGGCGATTTTCCCTCCCCTATTTGAAACATCGAATAAACCGAGAAAGCCACCCCCATATGAAATGGAGGCGGCTGCTTAATAATCACTTCACTTGCTTCATTAGTTCCATATTGATTGCCGTTACGTTCACGCGCGGTTCCCCGAAGATACCAAGCTGGCGGCTTGTCGTATTGGCATCCACAAGTTCATTCAGTACCTGCTCCGAAATCCCTGTTTCTTTGCTGATTCGCGGCACTTGAAACTTGGCCGCTTCCGGGGATATATCCGGATCAAACCCGGAGCCTGAGATGGTTACCAGATCGGCCGGGATGTCCGTTAAGCTCGGATTCTCCTGGCGCAAGGCATCGATTCGCTCCTTCATCGCTTGCACATACTCCGGATAAGCGATTGCCATATTGGAGCCTGCTGTGGCAGTCGGATCAAATTTCGCATTTGAGGCTCGCGGGTGAAACCATTTCGGCGATTGGAAGTCCTGGGCGATCAGCTCCGAACCTACAACTTTGCCGTCTACTTTAATTAAACTGCCCTCGGCTTGTTTGGGGAATAGGACCTGGGCAAAACCCGTCGTGACTAAAGGATATAGGAGCCCGCAAAGCAGCATAAGCACTACGGACAGTCGGATCGCGGTCAATGTCATCTTCATATGATTATCTCCTTAAACAAGTTGAAGACCATGAAGCACCAGGTCTATGATTTTGATGCCGATGAAAGGGACGATAATCCCGCCGAGGCCGTAAATCAGAACGTTGCGCGTAAGCAGTGTATCTGCTGTCATCGCACGGTATTTCACGCCTTTCATCGCAATCGGAATGAGCAGCGGAATGATGACGGCGTTAAAGATAAGCGCCGACAGAATCGCCGATTTCGGCGAGGCCAGATGCATGATATTCAGCGATTGCAGCTGAGGCATCGCGATGATAAACATAGCCGGGATAATCGCAAAATACTTGGCGATATCATTGGATATCGAGAACGTTGTAAGTGCACCCCGAGTAATGAGCAATTGTTTGCCGATAGAAACGACCGATAACAGCTTCGTCGGATCGGAATCCAAATCGATCATATTGGCCGCTTCCTTGGCAGCCATCGTTCCTGAATTCATGGCCAGACCCACGTCGGCTTGCGCCAGCGCAGGAGCATCATTCGTACCGTCGCCTGTCATCGCAACGAGCTTGCCTTCTTGCTGCTCCTTCTTGATGGCGGCGATTTTATCCTCCGGTTTCGCTTCGGCGATGAAATCATCGACGCCCGCTTCGAGGGCAATCGTAGCTGCTGTGAGCGGATTATCGCCCGTACACATGATCGTCTTGATGCCCATTGCCCGCATTTCTGCAAAACGTTCCTTCAGTCCGGGTTTCACGGTATCCTTCAAGTAAATGACGCCATAGATGCGATTGCCTACAGCCGCAGCGAGCGGAGTGCCTCCGGCTCTGGCAATCCGGTTCGAGACTTCTTCTAAGTCGCTCGGAATGCTGCCGCCGCTCGCGGAAACAAATTTCTTAATGGCATCGACCGCGCCTTTGCGGATCTGTACGCCGCCTGCCAGATCGAGTCCGGACATTCGCGTTTCTGCCGTGAACTCGACGATTTCAGCACTTGCATATTCACTCGCCGTCCAAGATTCGCCAAGCTTGCCGGCAAGCTCTACGATCGAACGACCTTCAGGCGTTTCGTCCTTAACGGAGGCCTGCAACGCGACGAACGTCATTTCCTTGGCGGTGACGCCTTTTACAGGAATGAACTCCGCAGCCATCCGATTCCCGTAGGTGATCGTACCCGTCTTATCCAAGATCAGTGTATCGATATCGCCGGCGGCCTCGACTGCCTTACCGGACATCGCAAGTACATTATATTGCGTTACACGGTCCATGCCGGCAATCCCGATAGCGGACAACAGCGCGCCGATCGTTGTCGGTATTAAGCAGACGAGCAGAGCAATTAGAGTGGCGATATCCAGATTGACATTCAGATATTTCGCCATTGGAACCATGGTGATAATAACAATAAGGAAAATAATCGTTAACACGGCGAGCAGAGTCGTTAACGCCAGTTCGTTCGGTGTTTTTTGCCGTTTGGCGCCTTCTACGAGCGATATCATGCGATCTAGGAACGATTCGCCCGGATCTGTCATGACCTTCACAACGATATAGTCTGAGGCTACTCGCGTTCCCCCTGTAACCGAAGAGAAATCGCCTCCGGCTTCCTTGATTACAGGTGCGGATTCACCTGTAATCGCCGATTCATCGATGGATGCCAGACCTTCGATAATTTCACCGTCGGTCGGAATAAGCTCGCCGGCTTCCACACGGACAATGTCGCCTTTCTTCAGCTGCGTGGAAGGAACCTGCTTAAAGGTTCCGTCCCGCTGAACAAGCTTCGCCATCGTTTCGGATTTTGTTTTCCGAAGGGTATCCGCCTGCGCCTTGCCTCGGCCTTCCGCTAAGGCTTCAGCGAAATTCCCGAACAATACGGTAAAGAGCAGGATGAAAAATACGGTCACATTATAGCCTCGGCCTACTGAATCCGTACCAAACAGATCCGGCCATATGGATAGCAGCAGCGTAATCACTGTACCTACTTCAACAATAAACATAACCGGGTTCTTCATCATAACGACCGGATTCAGTTTCTTAAAGGCATCAAGTATCGCCTGCGATGCGATTTCCTTCGTTATGGTCTTTCTGCGTGCAGCAGCCATCGTTATCTCTCCTTAAGTTTAGTGCGACATGGCCAGATGTTCAGCGATTGGTCCCAGTGCTAGGGAAGGGAAGAACGTAAGCGCTCCGATCACGAGAATGATCATGATGAGAATACCCGTGAACAATGGTGTATTCGTGCGCAATGTTCCCGTTGTAACCGGAACAACTCGTTTAACCGCGAGAGATCCGGCAATCGCAAGCATCGCAATGACTGAAATATAACGGCCGAACAACATCACAAGCCCAATTCCTACATTATAGAAGTCGGTATTCGCGGTCAGACCGCCAAATGCGGAACCGTTGTTTGCCGCGCCGGACGTAAAGGCATAAAGCACTTCAGATAGTCCATGCGTACCGGCGTTCGCTATGGACGCGACGGCTGTCGGCGTTGCAAGTGCAAGCGCGGTCGGTGCCAGAATGATCAAAGGGTGAATGAGCAGCGCAATGGCAGCCAGCTTCACTTCCTTGCCTTCAATTTTCTTGCCGAGGAATTCCGGCGTACGTCCGACCATCAGACCGCAAATAAATACGGATAAAATGAGATACAATAACCCATTGAGCAGCCCGACGCCTTTACCGCCGAATACGTTATTCAGCATCATTTCGGCCATTGCAACAAAGCCGCCCATCGGGGTTAACGATTCGTGCATATTGTTTACAGATCCCGTCGTCGCTGCCGTTGTCACGGCTGTAAATAAGGCGGACTGAGATTCGCCGAACCTTACTTCCTTGCCCTCCATATTTCCGTGATAGCCTACTGCATCAAGAGCCGGAACACCTTTGTACTCCGATACAAAGACGACTGTCAGCATAACCAAGAAGATAAGTCCCATGGCCCCAAAGATAGCCCAGCCCTGCTTCTTGTTCTTAATCATCAAACCAAACGCGTACACTAGCGCGGTTGGAAGAAGCATCATGCAAATAATTTCCACCATGTTCGTGAGCGGTGTCGGATTCTCAAACGGATGCGCTGAGTTCGTACCGAACCATCCTCCGCCATTCGTACCGATATGCTTAATGGATTCAAGTGTTGCAACGAGTCCTCTGGTGATCGTCTGCTGAGCTCCTTCAAGCGTGGTCGCATCTACAGCACCTTGGAACGTTTGCGGAATGCCTTGGAACACGAAGAACAAAGCAACCAAGAAGCTAAGCGGCAGGAATACACGCGTAATTCCGCGAACCATGTCCACATAGAAGTTACCCAGATTATCCTGACGTCCTACGAGCCCGCGAATGAACGCAATCGCAATTGCAAAGCCGGTTGCCGCCGACGTGAACATCGGAAAGGTAATCGCAAGCAATTGAGACAGGTAAGATAGTCCGTTCTCACCCGAGTAAGACTGCCAGTTCGTATTCGTAATAAACGATACGGCTGTATTGAAAGCCTGCCCCGCAGGCATATTGCCGATCCCGTCCGGATTAAGCGGCAGAAAGCTTTGAAACCGTAATACAAGATACAATAGGAGCATCATCACAAAGTTGCTAAGCAGGACGGCTGCTACATACTTCTTCCAGCCCATTGCTTCATCTTCGCGTACGCCCATCAACCGATACAGCAACCGTTCAAACGGACCGAACACACGATCCAATGCTGTTTTCTCATGCTGAAACACTTTTACAAGATAACTGCCTACCGGCTTAACCAACAACATAATGATGATCAGCGTAATGGCTACCTGTACGAACCCCATACTCATGTCATGAATCCTCCGCCCTGGCCATTTAGAATTTTTCTGGTTTAACTAACACAAAGCCTAGATACAAAATAAGAATAGCTGCAATAATGCCGACGATAATCATAGCGTTCCCTCCCTAGGCTCTCTCACAGAATTTAAGGAATCCCCAGAATATAGCGAATGCAGCAACAAACAATACCACCATTGTAAAATCATTGACCATAACTCCTTACTACCTCCTATAGCTGCATGCAGTGTGAATTGAGAATATTTTCCCCTGCTAGATTGAAACTATTCATGTCTTTCAGCGTGCTTGAGGTTTCATATGCTGCTTATCGGTTCCCCCTCTTCGGTATAAGGAAATCTTAATACGGGTTGCCGTAAAAAGGGGGTAAAGAAACCTGCTGCCAGGTGTAAAAAAAGTATAAAAATCAATCGTTATCGCCGTCTAGAACGATACGTATGCCTGCGAGTGGTCGAATAAATAGGCGCGATTCCATAATGCGTAATTTCGATTGGTTATGCCTTTCGCCGTGTAATCCAGCTGCTCGGCCAAGCTTGTTAATGCCGATTCCATTAAATGCGCGCGTTCCGTCCCCCATGCGTCTTGCTTCTGGTGGATGTAGTCCAGACTCTCCTCGAGTGTCAGTCCCTTCATTCGCTGGTAGATGGCCGTCCACTGCACAATGTCGCCCTTCAGGTTACAGCCGTGCATCTGGAATTCAATGAGGCTGCAGCCTCCGTCATTCGTGGTGATGGCGAGTAAACCGCAAATGCAGTCTTCACTATGTCCGGGCAGCCGTTCATCCGTGAGCTCCCCATCAAATTGAAACAGCTCGATCGCCTTAATCTTGCAATCTTTCACAATAGTCACTCTCCTGAATCGTTTGGTAGAAAACACAAAGAGGCCCGGGGAGCAGAGAAACTCTACTCCCGGGCCTCTTTCACAGCGTGCATAAAGAAACAAGCTGCTGGAAGCTCGATTGAAGGGGGTTCTCTCTCATACGCTTACGAGGTTAGCTGTCGGATTCGGGCTTGAGAGTACCCTACCTTAACAAATAACACCTGTTATGGATTCACCCCAAGAAGCCGTTCTGATCGAAGTCGGCTTCTGATTGGTTCCCCCGTTCCTCTTGCGAGGACTCAGCGTTTAAAGCAAGTTATTCCGTTGATGAATCAAATCTTATTCCTGCGCGAAGAGAATGTAAAACTTGATTTACGTGCTAATTCCGCCAATTCTATCGAATTGCGTGCATAATTGCGCTTTCATCCTGCGAACCCATTCTTTTCAATTGGATTATCATAGGAATGCTTCCAAACCTTACTGCTTGTGATGCCAACAATAAGGAGCAAAGCACATTGTTCTCACATGGCAATTGAATGTGACCCCGAGATGCGATACGCTGAAATCTATAATGGACCCGGCCTGCTCGCTGGGATGAAGGAGATTGAATCATCGTGCAGATTTTGCACCGGGAAAACAGCTTGCTGAACGAGATTACCGTTTACGATACGAATACGTACGGCGAGGAACATGGGCGATTCCGCGTCCTACAGTTCTCAAACAGCGCCATGCAAGGTGCTGTGGATTTGGATCAGCCTGAGCGGATCTTATTCGAATATCCGCAGGCTATGCTTCACCTCATGAATGGCAGCAACCCGACCTATCAGCGTCTGTTTATCATTGGTCATGGCGTTGGAACAATTGCTCGACATAGTACGGCGAGAACGATCAAAGTTGCGGAGCTGGACGAGCGAGTTGTGGCGTTAAGCAGGCAATATTTTGGCTATCGTGACGATAATGTGGCGGTTGGCGATGGCCGTGAACTGCTCTCATGCGAAGCTGAGCATACGGTTGATTTTATTGTGCTCGATGCCTTCTCCGATAAGGGAACGCCGCGGCATTTGACTTCGATGAGCTTCTTCGAGCTTGCTGCCGCCAAGCTGGATGAGAGCGGTGCTATCCTCATCAATCTCATGGGCAAGCGTGAGAACGATGCGTATATAAACGCCATCTATACAACACTTCGAGAAGTGTTTCGATTCGTGAAAGCATTTGCTTTGCCAGCTGAAAACGCCGCGGATCGTCGAAATTACATCCTGACGGGCAGCAACGCCCCGCTGACCTGCCAGACTCGCCGAATGGCGGGGTTTATGAAAATTGAATTGGGGCAAGGCTATATCATCGTGGATCACGACTAGTAGGATTCGCCTATCAGACTTACTAGTGAAATTTATGATAAGAGAGGGGTTGCTATAAACCTTTGAATATGCCAGCCGCCCCGGCTCAGACCGTCCGCTTATTCGCTGCCGTCCCTGTACCGGATTCCATTAAGCAGTCACTTTCGATAGGGTGCGAGGACATCCAATCACAGCTTCCGTTTCGCAAATGGGCACATCCTGACGATTATCACATCACGCTGCAATTTCTGGGCGATACGCCAATAGAGCTTGTCCCTGCCATCTCGGCAGCACTTCGCGAAGCAGCATCGTCCGTTCAGGCTTTCGCGTTAAATGTGACTTCGCTAGGCGTCTTCGGGCGTCCGATTCGCCCCTCCGTTCTATGGGCCGACGTCGCAGGGGATGTCGAGCAGCTGCACAACCTGCAACAGCATGTTGCAAGGAGGTTAAAGCCCCTCGGCCTCATGCCGGAGAGCCGCACCTACCATCCGCATCTCACACTTGCACGCAATTACGCAGGCGAAAGCTCGTTCGAGCCTTCGCAGCTGAACGGCTGGAAGCTGCCGATCGGAAGCCCGCTCCAGTGGCAAGCGGATGTCATAACCCTCTATCGAAGCCACCTGCAGCGACGTCCGATGTATGAGGCCATTTCGGTTGCTCCGCTGCTTCTCTGAATTTCTCCCCAATCCCCTCCGATTATTGCGTTATACTAGTTAATAAACGAACCATTACGGAGGTAGATGTGTCCCTATGGAATCACGCTGTGTCATTACCCATACCACCTATCAAGACTGGCCCGCCGTCCTCATGGAATCTACGGATCTGCGGATTACCGTCATTCCTGAGCTAGGAGGCAAAATCGTCTCCCTAGAAAACCGCCTTACCGGTAAAGAGTGGATCGTCGGCACCGGGTCTCGCCCACTCGCCAGGATCGAACATGGCTCTGACTTCCTCGCAGCGGATATGAGCGGCTGGGATGAATGCTTTCCTACCGTCGCCGCATGCACCTATCCGGAAGAAGGTGCCTACTTCGGACAACTCATGCCGGATCATGGCGATGTATGGTCCATCCCATGGGAGGTTTCTTTCGAAGAACAGGATGCACTTATTTGCAAAGTAGCCGGCAGAGCGCTCCCCTATGAATTGACAAGAACCATTCGCTTCGAGAGTGATCAGCAGCTTCGTTTCGAATACACAGTTCGGAACCTCAGTTCGGAGACGCTAGCGGCATTTTGGCTTGCGCATCCCCAATTTGTTGCCACGACAAACACGCGGATTATGCTGCCTGGGGCCACTAAACAAGTACGCTGCGTATTCGGTGGTCGTTTGCTGCAGAAAGGCGAGCTGTATGATTGGCCGGAAGCGGTTATTGATGGTTCGAAGCTTCGCCTTGATACGATCGGACCTGCTTCTAACAAGGATGCTCGTAAATTCTATGTTGACGGGGCAGTCGATGAGGGATGGACCGGACTTTATGAACAAGACAGCGAGGATTACTTAATGCTGGAGTGGGATGCTGAATCCGTACCTTACTTAGGCATCTGGATTGACGAAGGGTTATGCAACGAGCAAGCTGTTTGCGCACTGGAACCATGCAATGGTTACTACGACAGCCTAACTGAAGCAGTTGAACGAGACAATTTTCTCCGCATTGCTCCTCACGCTATGAGTGAGTGGCACTTATCCGTCAAGCTAGGCTCCGGCCTAATGAAGACTAAGTAATTAGTCCTACTAATAAAATGCCGTTTCTCTTAAGCTAATGCTTGAGAGGAACGGTTTATTTTTATTGCGGTGAGACTTTAGAACTAGGAGGAATTGCGACGTTCTGTGTCGAAGATAGTAGGAAATGTATGTTAATCGAAGGGAACTGTGATTGCTTATGAAAGCACACGAGCAGCAACAGCAGCCATCTAGAGAGAGTGGCTTTACATTAGTCGAAATCTTGACCTGTCTCATCATCCTCTCCGTCGCCGGACTCGCGATGACAGGTTTTTTTGTCCATGCCCTCTCCTACGCCAAGGGCAACCAGAATAAGACAGTCATGGTCAATCTGGCGCGTAACACGCTGTTTTATATGCAGAAGCAATCGGATTTTGATGCGATGGCCGATTTTTTTAAGGTTGGACAACCGCTCGGTATCGGCGAGAAGCGTAATGAAATCAATTCAGACGGCTGCCCAGAAGGCAGTGGCTCCTGTACAAATTATAAGGAACTTGTAGATGACCCGCAGACGCTTGCCTTTATCTTGAATCCCAAAATCAACGATATTTCTTACCATGTCACAATTAGCTTCCAAGATAAAGTCAAATTTTCTCCCGATAGCGGACAGATCAATAAATATCTGCTCCCCATTAAAGTTGAAGTTGCAGAGGTTGAGCCTCACAATAGCGAAGACAATCGGAGCAAACGGGAGTATTCGGAAGTGGAGGGGTACATAAGCGATGAATCGATTCGTTAACCGCTTGAGACGGCGCCTAACCGGCAGGGACGCTGAGGGAGGCTATACACTAGTTGAACTGATTGCCTCACTGACCATACTATCCGTCGTTCTGGGTGTCATTTACTCTTCTATTACATTTGGGATGAATACCTACAATAAGGTTCGCGTCGAGAACTCCCTTCGAGACGAAGGCGATCTAATCATGTCCTCCATCATAACTGAATTATACAGGGTCGGACCGAGCCGAATTTCGCAATCCGATGCAAGCCTTAGTCAGTCGATTACGCTGACGCTGCCGGAAATTTCTTCTGAAGACCCTATAGAGACAGGGGACGACCCTCTCCGCGAAGTAATCAGTATTAAACATTCTGATGCCTCGAATAAGAGCGCTCTATTTATCGGTAATCGTGAAGTGGCTATCGTATCAGAGATTGTACCGAGCAGTCCTACTGCATATAACGAATCTTTCATTAAACTAAAATGCGTGAACGGCCAGACGGGCTGCAGCAGCGGGATGCTTGAAATCAAGCTTAAGCTGCGTCAGGAGTATGGCGACCGAAATTTTGATCTCAACTTGGAAAGTAGATTCGGATTTTAAGAGGAGGCAGTTCGCTAATGATACGTGAAGAGAAAGGCTCTGCCTTTTTACTTGTTGTGTTTATGATGCTCCTCTTTACACTCGTCGGAGTAGCCGTACTCGGTGCTACGATCGGTGGAGCAGCACGGACTCAGAAATCGGAGGACAATTTGCAAACCGTCCATCTTGCGGATAAGGCGCTGAGTGAAGCGATGGCACACATTATGGCGCGCTTCGATAATCAATCGATAAGCCCTTCCCTGCTGAAACAAAATGTAGAGCAATTCGTGGAAAGCTTCAAAGACTATGGGGAGCGAGGCTATTTGAATGAAGGCTCAGAGCTCGATAAGGCCAAGAAGCCGGAATATCGTATTAAAAACATGTGCATTCTCGGTACGATTAACCTTCTAAAGCAACAGTTGTATTGTCAGAATCAAAGCAGCGGTACTGGTCAATTAACAGCCAATGATTACTTAACCGCAATTCGAATAACGGCTGAAGCAGAAGTGAACGGCGTCAAACGGGATTTGGTGCAGGATATGACGCTGGATACGTTCCCGGATTTTCTGAAGTATGCATTTGGCTCTGAAGGCGATCTTGTTATCAATGGCGCACCTGCCTTCAAAGGCAACATCTATGCAGGCAATGAGCTGAAAATCCAAAATGTCGCGAACTATACCTACTTGAATAAACCACTTACCGCCGATACCCAGTACCTTTATGTCGACCCCGTTGATTCATCGGCACTGGATGGCATCTATGTGCCAGACGGTGATGACCTGGGGAATGGTAAAATTCAAATTCAATCGCAAAGCAAAATTAAATACCGCAACAAACCAGTTGATCCAAATACAGATTACCAAACTCTCGAGAATCTGGGGGATCCTCAGTTTCATGACCTAGATACCAAAGTGGAGCTAATCGAAAAGAAAAAATTCATTTCCATAGACGTGGCGCAATCTTTCGTCGATAAAGCCTATGACGCGCTTGGAACAGGTGCCGATCCAAATTATAGAGAGATCTTATGGAGTGCCTACACACCTGTGGATTTCGGGGATGGCCTACTGGTCAAACTGAAGGAACTACTACCAATCAACCCGATTACCATTCCGACGGCCCCTATATTGCCTGACAGTGGTGCTTCAAACGAAAAGCTAGATTCCTACAATGAAGCTAAAGCAGATTACGATCACACCATGAGCGATCTGAATACGCAGTTCAGTAACCTCTCCGGTGCTGTATTTGTAGACGGGGACTTAACGATCGGTGCTGATCTCCGTCAAATTCGATACACATCGAAAGGTACCCACGATTGGCTTATCGTAAATGGTAATTTGACCATTCAGAACGATGATCCTAATACCGTTACTCCCATTCGAGCCAATATTCTCGTCAAAGGCAAAGTAACGTTAATCGGCAATCTTGAAATGGACTCTACCATCTTCTCCTTATATAGTAACGAAGACGACCCCAATGAGATCATGGATGCTCAGATTCGCGGGATGGTCGTGGATGACGGGCTAGGTGCGAGGAAGAGAGAGTTGGTTATGATTGCCAATGGCCCCATTGATATCTATCGGGTCACTGCCTTCCAACAACTAGGTACTGGCTATTCAAAAGATAGCGTCAATACACTAGACGGCTTCTTCTACACAGATAAAACGGCTGAGCTATATGGCGTAGGCTCGCTCTTCTGGATTCGCGGCGGATTCTTCGCCAAGGGAAGTATTACCATTAACGCCGTGCTTAGTAATACCACCTCAACTGAAACCGGGTCCACGTTAAATTTCGGCCCTCAAGAATTTGGCCCGCAAAATGAACCGATTACTCAAAAACAAGCCCGTTTCGTCATCGATTACAATAAAGATGTCTTTATTAATCAGCTTGCAGGCCTTCCTCGCGTCAACAAAATTAGAGTCAATATCGGACAGAAGAAGCTGCTTTCTGTTCAAAATTAGACCCCGAATAGAACGGTTAAACTAAAAGAAGCTGGCGCAGAGGTTATACTCTGCGCCAGCTTCTTTTAGTTTGATTAAGACATAAGGGCTGTCCTCGTCATCTATGATGACGTTTAGGACAGCCCTTATCTTACGAATTAGTACTTGTCGCTCTTATCGACCGTAACTTTTACAGTAAGCGTAATTTGCAGTACAGGATCATACACGGTGATCGTCGTCGTACCGTAATTGATACCCTCAATGACACCGTTAGTCGATACCGCTACAATATTGCTATTTGCGGATGTCCATATCAGTCTAGGTACTATAGTAGCCCTAAGTTTGGTTGGTAGTACAGTCAAAGTTTGACTGGATGCCAGATTCATCTGTTGATCCACTCTTAGATGAGGCACAGCACCTGGTAATTTGATGAGTACAATATCAACCGTCAACGAATCGGTAAACACTTTACCGGCCGGAGACTTCACCTTCACTTGAATGGTCACCGTACCGCCATCCTGCCAGCCCGTCGTTAATTTAGCTGAGTTTTGACCGCCCGTAAGGCTAGTCCCTTTAGAAGGACTATTCAGCAATGTCCATTCCGGTTCATAGGTGAAACTTGGCTTGCCGGCAGCTCCTTCCCATGTCATCGGGTAATTAATTGCTGAAGCTGCTTTAACGATCAGGCTGCCATCGAGCTTTAGTCCGCGATTCTGAATGGTTATCGGAAACTCTTCATTCACTACTGAACCGTCAAGAAGCTTCACATAAACGATTACCGTCACTTTGCCATCACCGATCGCACTAAGTTCGTTGGTGAAGTTTTTGCCCGTTGATGCCGGAAGCGTAACGATATCGTCAGCTCCTGCTTCTTTCAGACCCCAACTCACACCTTCTATTAGGCTAATATCGGTTATCGCCGTAGAATCCGTTTCTGACTTCGTCAATCCGGCTGATAATTCGATTACATCGCCTACGCCGACTTTAAGCGGCCCGCTTAAAGTTACATCCGGTTTAAGAATAGTAACTTCGACTTGCTGCGAATATGGCGTTCCGTTTTGCAGTTTCAAGGAGACTGTCACTGTCATGGTTCCAGGAGCAAGCGCATGTAGATTATTCGTGAAGTGCTTGCCTGTGGAGTTCGAAATTAGCTCTGCCTTCGTATTCGAACGCTCCCACTTGAGAACACCTTGAATCACGCTATCATCTGCAATTGGTGCACTGTTATCTTTCGACTTCTGCAGTGTAGCTTTCAGTTCCACGGTGTCTCCTAGGCTGATGGTTCCTGGATTTGACAAGTTCAGATAAGGTTCCTCGATCGTAATCGATCGCGTCGCCGAAACCCACGTGCCATTCATGAGTTGGAATCTCACTAATACCGTTACACTACCCGGAGCTTTAGCCTTGAGTGAATTATTCAACTGCTTAGTAGTCGGAATTGGTAGATCTACCAACTCTTCCGCATCTGTACCTTCGAGCCCCCATTTAACATCCTTGATCATACTTGCAGCAATATCGATATTGCTGCTTGCCGATTTCTTCAAGGCTGCGGTCAACGAGATCGTATCGCCGATACTAATAGTACCCGTTCCTGCCAATGACGGGAATGGGCTTACTACCTCCACTGGAAGCGTGGCCTTTAGCACCGTGCCATCAGCAAGTTTTACGGAAGCGACGACAGTTACAGTCCCTGGAGCAAGACCTTGGAGCTGATTCTTAAACTGATTGTTTGCTGCGGTCCCTAGGCTCACAAGACTTGAGTCACTTGTACTGCTCAATCCCCACGTTATGGTGACACTATCATCTGTAACAGCCGTTGTGTTTGTAGCCGACTTCTGCAGCTTTGCAGTCAGTTGAGCGGTATCGCCAATCCCAATTGAATCTGTCCCTGTCAATGTAAGAACAGGATTCTGAATTGTAATTGACAGTTCCTTCGTGATCACCGTATTGTCCAGCAGTTTCACAGAAACAACGACGGTGGCAGTGCCTGGAGCAAGTCCTTTCAACTCATTCACAAGCAGCTTGTCTGTTGTTGCTGGAAGTGAAGCGATTCTCTGCTTATCCGCCTCTTTCAAACTCCAGCTCACACTTTGAATCACTCTGCTATCCGTAATCGGCGTATGATCTGTGAGTGATTTCTGCAAAGCAGCGGTGAGCGGAATCGTATCGCCGACGGTAAGATTACTGCTGCCTGTCAAGGTTAAGACCGGATTCGTAATGGTGACATCCTTTGATGCATCATAAGAGGTCGTCACCGTTGACCCGTCAATGGTCGAATTATAAGTAGTCGTCACATGCAGGGAAACTTTTATTTTACCGGCTTTTAATCCGGTAAGCTTCGTTTGCCAACCGCTGCTCGTACTCAATGATCCGTCTGCCGGATTAAATATCGACCACTCGATGTTGCTAACCGTTTCGCGAGTTGGTTTGACAAGTGCACCTGACAAATCCATCGTCATACCCGCTGTTACCGTATCGTTAGCGATGATGTTAAGCCCCGATTCCAGTACAGTTACTTGTGCGGTAGCCGTTTTACCGGTAATCGAATCAGTCACTCTAATTGTTGTTACACCTTTGGCAACGCCTGTAACATACCCGTTACCTGCATTCGTCGTAATGATGGTGGCTACTGCTGGGTTCGATGATGTCCAGCTAAATTTAGGCGTTGCATCCGCTGGCGTGAAAGTTGGAATGACCGTAGCTGTGTCATACACTGTCGCTCCGGTACTGTCCTTCTTGTTCACGAGCGTAATATCCTGCAGCCCGATGCTTAAGCTATCCAACCGAACAATGGAGTTCAACGAATAGGTGTCGAAAGGAAGTGTCGTCGATGCAGTCTGTCCGACATCCTTAAATGTGAGACTCGAATTGTTGAGAGGAAGAGTCCCTGTCACAGTTGGCTTAACCGTAATGGTGAATGTAACAGGCGAAGCCGTATAGCTTTGTCCGTCCACGGCATACTGAATTGTGCTTATTGATCCACTAAGAATAGTCTTGTTGTTTGAATCCTTATTCGTCGTTAACGTCATCCCCGGAGGAAGCGATGTACTAACGATCTCCAGCCCAGCCGGGAGTGTTTCGGCAAACGAAACCCCTTGGATTTTGAGCGTGTCGACATTGACAGAACCCGATTTCGTAATGGCTTTCGGCGTTGCCGTATACGTCATTGTTGTCGTAGTACCTTTATCGAGCGTAAGCTCCGACCCCGAGCTCAATCCGGAAATCGTACGTCTCACAGTAAGATTGGAAGATACCTTCTTCACCTTAACCGGAATGGTCTTCGTAATCTTCGCACCTGTCTTGTCTGTTACCGTAATTTCGATAGAGAGATCGCCGTCTCCGGTCGTAAATGGATTCGTGATGACAGAGTTAATGGTAGAACCTGAGACAGCCGTTGTAATCGGCTGCGTTACGGTCTGCAGTCTAGTACCGTCATTATAGGAGTACTTGACCGAAACCGTTAAGTTGCGATCCACAAAATCATAATCCTCAGGCATAAAGCTGAGATTAATATTTTGATAACTCGGAATGAAATTATCCTTAGCAGCCGAGTAATCAATCGGGTTGTACACCGTTAGCATCGGCGCATGGTTAGAGCCCATAAAAGCACGGTACATCGTATTGACGAACAGCTGCTGCTCCCAGGTTGGGAAGTTTGTATTCGTGTGACCTGTACCGGAATACGTCACATTCCCTTTGGAATAGGTGTAGTAGTGGTTCCAGCTATCGTCTTCATCACGGTTCGAGCCAATAATGTTGTACCACGGCACAACCGTCTTATCTTCCAGATCAAGCGTGAAGTATTGATTGTGCGTTAATGCCACTTCTGGTGTAGAGGTATTCAGATTAAACGGGAATTGATTAAGAAGTCCGTCGTTAACCTTCTTCACGGCCTTAGACGTGTTAAATGCACTGAGACCAAGGTTCGTCCAAGGTTCGATTTGTCCGGTTGTTTGCTGGAATTGGTCAATCCATGTATTCCGGTCCGTCTCGCTGCTTGAGAATACAGTATCATGCGTAAACATAACGCTTTGGCCTGTCCGAATGAAATTATTGACGGCATTAGCTGTATCCAATGTAATGCTGGCACTTGAATTATAGGTATCCGTAAATCCGAAAATAAGCATGTCGTACGTTCCATTTAGATTTGTTTTGACCATGGAGTTGAACGCATTAAATTTCATAGTCGTGATTTCAATTTCGTATTCATCCGTTGATTTCAGATACGTCTGGTTTAAGTTACTGTTATTCTTCAAGCTGCTCGTATCAGAATCATTCGGCATAACTTGAAGTACACGCACCTTTGTCAATTGATCGCGATATCTGAATACACCTGTTTCGTAGCTCTTCAACTTGGTAGTTTGATCTACGATTTCGAGCTTCCAATAATAAAGGCCGGAATAACCCTTAGGCAGCACGTAAGAAATCTCACTGTCTTCGTTGTTATTGGAAACGACTGAGGAAGCAACAATCTGGTCATTGCCGAACGTTACCGCTTGATCCAGACCCAGGTACAAGTTTGCTGTTAATCTACCATCTCCGAATCTGTTATAGTTCGGCACATTGAAATGAAAAGATAACTTATCTCCGGCATGATAGAGAGTGCTAGAGTCCATGAGATAAGAGGTTGGTTGACCGCTTAACACGAGTTTTGGCCGTTGGTTCAACAGCCCATTTTCATTCAAGCTAAGGGTAGCTAAATTAGTCAATTCTGTTGGCTTTAGAAAGACAACATTATCTCTGCCGGCAGTCGAGTATGCTGCAAACGTTTTGTATAGATTCCCGGTATTTTTCTGGTAAAGCAGACCGCTTTTATTAGAGGAGTCATTATAAATGAAAACGGGCTGCCCTTTCGTAATAAAATTATCGACAATCTCGCCTGCTTTAAGAAGCGTTATGTCGTTCTCCAAGTTCTTGGTCTCATGTGCAGCTGCTCGGTTGGAAGAAGTTGTCTTAGCTACTTTAGTTGGATTGAAGCTGCCTTTACCGATGTAGATACCGTCGTATTTGCCGTCAAGCTCACCGCGCAGAGCGACAAAACGCTTCATACTCATTGTTTCAATTGACATATTCGGCTGTTTGCCCAGCAGCGGCTGTAGGTCTGACGTTCCGCCGCCATCCGTGATTTCCAGCAGTTTGGTCACATTCTCAGTGAATCTCAGCTTCGTTCCATTGGCCTTGTCCGACTCAGAAGGATAGAGTTTCTCCGAATTTATTTTCACATACCTCTTTGTATTATTAGAACCTATAGTAGCTACTAAATAGTCATCCACAATGCTGAATTTCTCGCTAGCGCTAATTGTCGCAGCAGTTGCCGCCAATGCTTTGTCTGTCTTTGTAGCGGTCACATATTTGCCGGTCGATTTGGATTTAATCGAATATGTATCATCGCTGTTCTTGATTCGCTCAAACTGCTCCGCCGACGTGCCAATGCTTGTCACACTAGCAGATAACTCATTATTGGCTCCCAACGTGATGAACTTCGTGTCGGCTTTGATTGCGTAATAGACTGTCCCGTTCGCGTACGCATCCTTCAAGTAAAGCCCCGGAATAATGATGAGAGCCGCAATCATGCCTATAAAAAGCAATCTGATTACTAGAGACCTCGTCTGCAGCCTCTGATTTGCTCTCCTAATCATCCTAGTACTCTTTCTCGTATCCATAGCTTCCCCCCCTGTCATTGGTATTTTGCTACAATTTGATACAGTTCTAAAGGACTACGTTCAGTTGACTATATTATACATAGAATCCCGGAAGAAAAATAGATAAATATGTTAATAAAAATCCCATATTGTCTAAAAGAACTAGCTGTGTGTATAATTACCTTATCAGAATCGGGATTTGCTAGATTTATGCAAAAGCACAGCACGAAATGGCAGTTAACTTCTAGGTACAAAGACCTACTGCCTTGTCGTAACAAGATTAACATGATACGAATTGTCATGAGGGGATTGGTAGAAATGAGTACCGTGAAAAAGAAGCGGCTGGGCGACCTCCTCATCGAGAGCAATGTCATTTCCGAAGAACAGTTGCAGCAGGCATTGCGCGAACAAAGCAAGACGAAGCAGA
The DNA here is from genome assembly GCF_056269135.1 of Paenibacillus sp. J22FR21. Taxonomy (NCBI): domain Bacteria; kingdom Bacillati; phylum Bacillota; class Bacilli; order Caryophanales; family Paenibacillaceae; genus Paenibacillus; species Paenibacillus sp. J22FR21. Next base: position 8,036 of record NZ_JBWDNJ010000017.1, on the reverse strand, counting down.
AGCTTGGCGATTTGCTTATTACACAAGGATACATAACGGAACAGCAGCTGTTCGAAGTACTGGAATTTCAACTAGGCATTCCACATGTCAGTTTGTTTAAATATCAGATCGAGCCTTCTATTACGCAGATCATACCCGAGAGCTTGGCTCGCCGATATCAAGCCATTCCGATTCATAAAGAAGGCGGCAAGCTGCTCGTCGCCATGGCTGATCCGCTGGACTATTTTGCAATTGAAGAGCTTCGAATGTCTACCGGCTTTCGCATCGAGCCAGCTATCTCTGGCCGAGATGAACTGCAAAGAGCCATTGCTCGTCACTACGGTTTGCAAGATTCCATGTCTCAGCTCATGGGCGAGTTGCCTACGGCAGATGAAATTCGTGAAACCGAGATTACGGATGAGGACTCTCCTGTCGTTCGTCTAGTGAACCAGATGATTCAGCAGGCCGTACAGCTTCAGGTATCCGACATTCACGTCGACCCGGGCGAAACGAATGTTAACATTCGCTACCGTCTGGATGGTGTACTGCGGACTGAGAGAGTCATTCCTAAGCAAATGCAGGGTTTCATCACGGCGCGGCTCAAAATCATGGCAAAGCTGAACATCGCTGAACGTCGTCTGCCGCAGGACGGTCGATTGAAGATGCAGGTAGACTACAGGACGATTGATATCCGGGTTTCCTCGCTTCCGACCATTCATGGAGAGAAAATCGTACTTCGGATTCTCGATCTAAGCGTTGGTGTTAAGGCGCTCGATCAGCTCGGCTTCAGCAAGCACAACCATAGAATCTTTAGAGAAATGATTGAGGTTCCCTACGGTATCATTCTCATTACCGGACCGACGGGCAGCGGTAAAACAACAACGCTCTACTCCGCTCTTCAACATCTCAACAAAGAGGACTCTAACATCATTACCGTTGAGGATCCGGTCGAGTACCAGCTTGAAGGCATCAATCAGGTCCACGTAAATCCGCAAATCGGACTTACTTTCGCAGCAGGGCTGCGTTCGATTCTCCGTCAAGACCCTAATATCATCATGGTCGGCGAGATTCGTGACTCGGAGACGGCAGAGATTGCTATTCGCGCCTCTCTAACCGGACACTTGGTACTATCGACACTACATACGAATGATTCCGTCAGCTCCATTACGAGGTTCCGCGATATGGGGATTGCCCCCTACTTGATCGCCTCTTCATTGGTCGGCGTAGTTGCACAGCGGCTTGTCAGACGTGTATGCCCGGATTGTACGACAGCCTATACGCCATCCGAGCAAGAAAGCATTTTCCTGCAAAATCACGGACTTCACGCGGACAAGCTGTATAAAGGCACCGGCTGTGGCACCTGTAACCAAACCGGTTATCGAGGCAGGGTCGCCATCCATGAAGTACTCGGCATTAATGACGCCATTCGGCAGCAGATCAGCCAAGAGGGCTCCCTTCAAGACCTACGGGTTGCAGCTGAGAAGAATGGGTTGATTCAGCTGATGGATGATGGCCTGGAGAAAGCGGTTAAAGGCATTACTTCCCTGCAGGAAGTGCTGCAAGAGACCGTATCCCATTAGGAAGGAGGGCCAAAATGACACAAGTATTGGAACAGATCACAACCTTGCTGCAGCAAGCTCATGAGAGCAAAGCGTCTGATCTTCATATTTCCGTTGGCTCGCCTCCTGTTATGCGGGTTCACGGCACACTTCAACGGCTAGGTGAGGAAGCAGTTACGATTGAGCGTTCTAGAGCTATGGCGGCGGCCCTGTTAAGCAGCGAGCAGTTAGCCCACTTTGAGCAAGCCGGTGAAGTTGACTTCTCCTATGAACTGGAAGGGTACTCTCGATACCGGATCAATGCATACCGACAGCGTGGCAAAGTGAGCATTGCGATTCGGACCATTCCGACGCGCATTCCTTCACTCGAGCAGCTGCAGCTTCCTGCAATCATCGAGACGCTTGCTAATAAGCATCAAGGGCTTGTCCTCGTTACAGGTCCGACAGGCAGCGGCAAATCCTCGACATTAGCGGCGATGATCGATTACATCAATCGAACGCAGAAGAAACATATCGTCACCTTGGAGGATCCCATCGAATTCCTCCATACTCATTCGGCATCGGTGGTCGATCAACGTGAGGTCGGCAATGATACGAAGAGCTTTAGCAATGGGCTTAGAGCGGCACTTAGGCAAGACCCTGACGTCATCCTAGTTGGCGAGATGCGTGATCTAGAGACGATTTCAGCAGCTGTTACGGCTGCTGAAACCGGACATTTAGTATTTGCGACCTTACATACAACAGATGCTCCGCAAACGATCGATCGGATCATCGATGCTTTTCCATCTCACCAGCAAGGACAAATTCGGACGCAGCTCGCAGCTGTTCTTATCGGAGTTATCTCACAGAGGCTGCTGCCTCGCCCTGGCGGACAAGGCAGATCCTGTGCTACGGAGATTATGATCAACACGCCTGCCGTCGCCAACCTAATTCGCACCGAGAAAATTCATCAGATCAAGAGCGTCATGCAAACAGGACGCGCGCTGGGCATGCATACACTAGACGCTTCGATTAAGGAGCTTCTGCAGTCAGGACGTGTTGATCCGGCTGCCGCCAAAGTCTACTTGACTGAAGGTGCTTACTAATGGCTCAATTTGCCTACCATGTCAAGACAGGCGGCGGCAAGCAGCTGAGAGGTAAAATGTCCGCAATGGACAAATCAACGGCAGTTGAAGAGCTGCGTAAACGTGGACTGGTCGTTCTTTCGGTGAATGAACACCGAAACACGATTCTATCGATGGATATCTATATCGGTAACCCGGTTAAAATGCAGCATTTCATCATCTACTGCCGCCAATTCGCAACGCTAATTCGCGCAGGTGTCACGATTCTCGATGCTACCGGCATTCTAGCTCAGCAAACCGAAAGTAAACCACTTAAGAAAGCACTCGTCGATGTGCATTCAGGCTTGCTTCGCGGTAATGCCTTCTCGCAGGCCGTGCAGGAGCATAAGCGAATCTTCCCTTCAATGTTCACCAACATGATCCGCGCAGGTGAAGAGTCCGGCGATCTGGAAGGTACGCTCGAGCGATTAGCTGTCTTCTTCGAGAAGCAGCATATGACCAAGGAAAAGATCAAATCTGCCTTAACTTATCCGATGGTCGTAGGATTTCTCGCCATTTCAGCCGTCATCTATCTGCTCAAGGCAGTTGTTCCTCAGTTTGTAAGTATGTTTGAATCTATGGATGCCAAGTTGCCAGCCATTACTACGATGGTTATGGCGGCTAGCAATAGCATCCAAAATCAGTGGTATCTATGGATTCTCGTTGTCGTGTTGCTTGTAGTTGCTTTCATTACAGCCAAAAGAACAACAAGAGGAGCCTATGCAATAGATTACATGAAGCTTAAGCTTCCTATCTTCGGTAAGCTTTCGCAGAAGGGCGTCATCGCCCAAATGTCGCGCACGATGTCTTCACTCTACGCAAGTTCGGTTCCCATGCTTCAAGCACTGTCCATCGTCGAAGAGGTTGTTGCAAATCGGGTCGTAGGCAAAGTCATTCGTAGCGCAGGAGATTCACTAAGACAAGGCACACCGCTCTCGGATCCACTTAAGAAGTCGTGGGTGTTCCCCCCACTGGTTACTCAGATGATTGCGATTGGGGAAGAGACAGGTTCTCTTGACCTGATGCTGTCCAAAGTAGCGGACTTCTATGAGATGGATGTCGAGAACACAGTCGACCGGATGAAGTCATTAATCGAGCCAATCTTGCTCGTATTTCTCGCCGGTATGGTCGGAGTCATCGTGGCAGCCATCATGCTGCCTATGTTCAGTCTATATAGTCAAATGGGCTAAGTAGGCAAGTAAAACCAATTCAGGGAGGAATTAAAAATGGTAGCAAATGTTTTGAAACGTGCGAGAGAGAATGAGAAAGGTTTTACACTAATTGAGTTGCTAGCTGTTATTGTCATCCTGGGTATTATCGCTGCTATCGCCATACCGCTAATCGGTAATATTATTAATAAGTCTCGTGGTGATTCAGATATTGCAACTGCCAGACAAATCTACGACGCAACTCGTATTTATGTAACTTCTGAGTTGAATGCAGATTTTAAAAACTCAAGTGTACCAGACACAAACCTAGTTGTCCTTATTTCAACGCTCCGTACAAAAGGATATCTGGAGGACAATCTCGTACTTCCTAGCAGCAAGTCCAAAATTACTGAAGGAAAAATAGAGTTCTCCCAAGTTACAGGCGATTTAATTTATGTTTCATATAAAACCGCAGCTGATACTACGGGTCAATATTATCTTGGTACTGAAGTCTTGAGTGGTAAGGCAGCAACTACTGGAGTTCACACCGGATTCAATCCATAATCCAAATCTATTATACTCCTAGTTCAAACAGGAACCGGAATCGTTCCGGTTCCTTTCTCTTCATTTTATATAGAAAGTAGCCATACTCTATGACGACTGCCCTTGCAATCTACTTTTTCATCCTCGGACTAGTATGTGGTTCCTTTTTCAACGTTGTGGGTTTGCGCGTGCCATTAAAGCAATCTCTCATTCATCCGCCTTCCCACTGCACAAATTGCCAAAAACGGCTCACGAAGCGTGATTTAGTCCCCTTATTCAGCTATCTGCTTGCTCGTGGCCGCTGTCGTCATTGCGGTATATCTGTATCTCCTTTGTATCCACTCGGTGAAGTCATTACCGGACTATTATTCATGAGTATGTTTCTGATCTTTGGCTACAGCCTTGAACTTATCTCCGGCCTGCTTCTTGTCAGTCTGTCTGTTATCATTACCGTTTCCGATCTCAAATACATGTTAATCCCGAATAGCGTTCTTCTGGCCTTCTTCCCATTGTTCATCCTATCTCGACTTCTACATCATGAACAACCTTTATGGCATTACGCTGTAGGCGCATTGCTAGGCGGTGGGATGCTGCTACTAATCAATCTTCTCTCACGTGGCCGTATGGGGCTAGGAGATGCCAAGCTGTTCTTCGTATTTGGACTTGCTATTGGTCTTCCCCACATTCTAGTTGCAATGCTTCTTGCTTGTCTGACCGGTTCAATCGTAGGCGGCACCTTGCAGCTACTTCACCTTGTCAAACGAAAACAACCGATCCCTTTCGGCCCGTTCCTTGCTGTAGGCACACTTGCCGCTTATTGCTTCGGAGATGCGCTGATAGAAGGGTATCTAGCTATAATAACCTAAGCGGGATGTGATCATGTTGATAACCATTGGCTCCAAACAAATCGGTCTTACCATTGAACAAACCGCCATCCGTTTCACTACGCTGCGCAAGAAAAAAGCATGGGAGCTTGATCGGAGCGGTTTTCTTCCACTTCCTGAAGGTGCCATTGTTGATGATCAATTCATAAAAGTAGACGAAATCCGCAGCAGTTTCAAAAAATGGATCCTACGCGAGAAGCTAAACGGCGCTTCTGTTTCTCTTGCCGTTCCTACTTCGCAAATTATCGTTCGTAAAATGCGAATCCCAACAACCAATGATAAAGAGCTTCGCTCTTTAATTGAGTTAGAGGTTGAGACGACGCTCCATCTGCCATTCGAAGAGCCGATCTACGATTATCTACAGATTGGCAAGGATGAGACCAGCACACAGGTTTTGATCTTTGCCGCACCGCTTAAGTGGATTCGCACAGCTATGGAATTAATGCAGGAGGCTGGCTTACGCGTTAAAGCCATTACCTTCCCAGCAGCGGCCCTGGCAAAATCATTATTTACACAACAAACAGAGAAAACAAGCGAAACGATGGTCCTTAACATCGGTGATACGATGCTCGAGATCTTTATGTTCCATGAAGGCAGCCCAATCTTCATGAGAGCGATCAACTTATTGGAAAATGGCAGTCATCAACCCGGTCACTTAAACGAATCACAGCTATCCGAGCTAAGCACCGAGATCTCTCGGATCTTGAATTTCTATCAATTCGGCCTTCATGAAGGCGCGTCACGTATTAGTACTGCAATCGTAGCTGGGGCCGTATCCGCACAGCATGACCTCATCTCCATATTGCGCGAGACACAGGCGGAAATCGCCATTCATGAAGCTGACTTTCCTTCCTTTGAAGGCGGCAGCCTAGATGATGAGCAGGGTAACTATCTGATCCCAGCCGGCTTAGCACTACCAAAAGACCTTAGCTTTAACATCGACCTGCTTCCCAAAGTTAATCATGAAGCAAAACTGCTCCCTGTTGTTATCACAAGTGCTCTAGGTGCTTGGCTGCTCATTATGGCACTCATCGGCTACTCCTTTATAAGTAACCGTACCGAAATTTCAGATAATAAAGATCAGGTGCAAACCTTAAATGACCAAATTGCACTAGCCCAGAATGAATTGATTACCGGTACTGCTCAGGGCCAGTCAAACCCGCTAACGGAAATTGAAGAAATCAAGAAGAAACAAAGAGACGTAGTTGCGATCGTGAAAGAGATTGAACATAAGCTTCCGATTAGCGCAGAACTTCGGACCCTTGGCTACACTGAGCAAGGACAAATTGCACTTACAGCCAGCTTCAATTCAATGAAGGATATGTCCCGTTACTTATTCGATTTACACCGTTTATCCTTTACCGAAGATGCCGGCATGCAAACGATGTCCAAAGGGGAGACAATGGCCACCTCTACCGGCAGCGGTGGGATTTCCGTCTCCAAACCATATACGGCTTCCTTCAGTATCTTGATGAAGCAGTCGAACGAGGAGGATAACAATGGAACAACTAACTAAAAACCGTCCCTTGTCTGTCCTTCTAATAGCAGTGCTTTTCCTCGCTTTGTTTGTTATCTATACTTACCTGCTGAAGCCATCAACAGATCAGATTACCGATCAACAAGCAGAGATTGAGCGGCTAAACAGTGAATACAAGATTCTGAGCAACAAACTCACGGAGAAAAAAGAAGCGAGCAATGAATATTCTAAAGAAAACGTACAACTAGCTCTCCCTTTATGGGACAATACGGAGCAGCTGCTGCTTGATTTACAACAAATTGAAGCAAGTACTGGCGGAGAGGCCCTTACCGCAACCTTTACGCCTGATCGTAGTGATAATCAACAAAATTCGGAAGCTGCTGCAAGCGAAACTATTGATTCTTCTTCGGGTAGCAACTCATTTGGTCCTAATGTGAAAAAGCTTAAGGTAGGCATAGTTATTAAAGGTCGTTATGCAGACATATTGCGTTATATCGAAGAACTGCAAAAGCTGCCTAGACTAATTACAGTTGATTCATTCGACGTCGCTAAATCAAGCAGTTTAGCGGGTGATGCCACTCCAATCTCAGCCAATCTGGCATTCACGGCTTACTTCGATCCCTCCTACAAGCCACTTGTGAAAGAAGTTCTTTTACCATTCGATGAGAAATAGAAAAAGCCGCTTACCGTCGTAATCATGTCGGTAAGCGGCTTTTTTGTGGTTTATATCCATGCAAAAAGACCGCTACTCAGATCTCTGAGTAACGGTCATGAAAGTTGTAAAAATGGAGCGGAAGACGGGAATCGAACCCGCGACCCTCGCCTTGGCAAGGCGATGCTCTACCGCTGAGCCACTTCCGCAGATAAATATGGTGCGCGTAGAGGGACTTGAACCCCCACGGTCGCCCGCCAGATCCTAAGTCTGGTGCGTCTGCCAATTCCGCCATACGCGCATAATGTAAAGTGCCCCCATTGTCGTTAAACGAAAATGGTGAGCCATGTAGGACTCGAACCTACGACACCCTGATTAAAAGTCAGGTGCTCTACCAACTGAGCTAATGGCTCAAGTTTGAAAAAATGGTGCCGGCGATAGGAGTCGAACCCACGACCTACTGATTACAAGTCAGTTGCTCTACCAACTGAGCTACACCGGCATGTGTATGAGTTTCAAGTCTCTTCAACTCATGAAATAAAACCCACGAATGGGTTATTCAATTGGTTGGTTTGCAACTTGAAAACTGGATACGAACCTTTGCGAAGGTTTTTCATTAGCTGATTATTGTCCGAAGTTGAACATCCGAGCAGATATTCGTAGGATAAGCCCTCGACCGATTAGTATTCGT
>NZ_JBWDNJ010000006.1:0-514150 GCF_056269135.1 Paenibacillus sp. J22FR21 | reverse complement strand
TCGTCCTGAGCCAGGATCAAACTCTCCATAAAAGTGGTAAGCCCGAAGGCTTGGCCATTTTTAAGAATTCGCTTGTTAGCTCATTCAAAAAACTAGCTTTGCGAAACGTTAATTTCGCGATTTATGACCATTTGACTGGTCGCTCATTGTTCAGTTTTCAAGGAACAAGTACTTCATGTTTGTGCGCCCATGTCTCAGCGGCGACTTGATTAATATATCACATTCACTTACCTGATTGCAAGCTTTTTTTTATTCTTTCAAATAAAAAACTGTGTTATATTCCTTTGCCTCAAAAGCGGCAAGAAGTAATATAACACAGTTCATCAAACTAGGTCAACCATTATTTCGAAATCATTTTATTTATGGTTTCTCGTCATTACTTCTTCTATATAGAGCTGTCGTTCGGTAATGAGATTCACGATCGTTCCGGATACAGATACCCACGGCCTTGTTGGATGATTCCGGTCTGAGAAAACAATCTCACCGATACGATCGTCATTCAGTCGTACGACTGTTCCATTATTAAACTGAGTAGCCTTATCGATAAAGATCCTTACGTAGGCAGGGTCCAACTTACCGAATGAGTCCTGCAGCAGCTGCTCAAGCACTAAGTAAGGCGAAGTCGCTTTACGGTAGGCGCGTTTCATCGTCATGGCATTGAAGATATCCGAGATCGCTACAAACTTAGCATAAGGATGGATTTTCTCCGACCCGATACCAAGAGGATAACCGCTTCCGTCATATCGTTCATGATGCTGAAGCGCTGCCAGCTTCACACCTTCATTGATTGCTGCAGCGTTCTTGAGCAGCTGATAACCAAGAACAGTATGTCGTTTCATATCCTCCACTTCCTCAGCCGTCAGCTTCGTAGGTTTATTGAGGATGTTACGGTCTACCTTGGCGTTGCCGATATCATGAAGCAGCCCAGCGAACGCCGATTGCATCCAATCCTTCTTAGGGAGGTTATTCCACTGAGCGAGCATGTAGCAGCTTAATGCCGACATGACGCTTTTGTGAAACAGATAATCCTCATTCGGGACATTCTGCGGAGAGAAAGTCATCATCTTATAATCATGACTATGCGCAAGCAGTGCTTCCAGCTGATTACGCAAATCAAGAATCGGCAGTGCCATTCCGCTCATCATCTGATTGAACACTTTTTTGAGCAGCACAACCGTTAGGTCATACTGCTCCATCAATCCCGATTTGCTCGAATTTTCTTTGACTGATTCTAAATATTTCTCTTGTGCCGCTTCCTCTGCTTCCTTCTTCTCCCCAGGCGTGTCGATACATACAGTGGGTACAAGGAAGGCATGCAAGATATCATACTCACGTGGAGTTACCACTTTACCTTTATGCAAAAGCACACTGCCAAGCGGGGTGAGAACGTCTTGTGCAATTTTGTCCCCAAGCTTTACTTGCGAAATCGCTACTGTCCCCATAGCTCTCCTCCACGATGCCTGCGATTATCTTCTCTTTTATGACTGTTCTTCAGTGGAGGACGTTCCTTCTGTCTCCTCGCCCTCTAGCTCTTCATCCGTATTGTCAGACTCGTCATTGCGCGCCACACGCGTAACCGTCGCAACAGCGTCATCCTCACGAATGTTGATGAGTCGAACCCCTTGCGTATTACGACCCATTGTAGAGATGCCGGCCATGCTCATACGAATGAGCGTGCCTCCAGAGGTCATGATCATCAGATCCTCATCGTTTTGTACGACTTTCAAGCTGACAATCGATCCGTTTCTCTCCGTTACGTTGAGCGTCTTGATTCCTTTACCGCCACGGCTCTGGCTCCGGTACTCACTAACCGGTGTACGTTTACCGTAACCGTTGGATGTAACGATCAATATTTCATTCTCCGGCTCTACGACATCCATGCCGATTACCTGATCATCGTCATCGGAGCTAATCCCTTTAACCCCTGTCGCCGAACGTCCCATTGGACGAACATCTGTCTCTGGGAATCGGATGGACATCCCTTGGCTCGTGCCCATAATGATTTCTTTCGTGCCGTCCGTCAGCTTCACGCCGATCAGATCATCGTCATCGCGCAGATTAATCGCGATAAGTCCAACTTTACGGATGTTCGAGTAGTCATCAAGAGGCGTTTTCTTCACGATGCCCTGTTTCGTTGCAAAGAACAAGAAACGATCCGGCTCGAACGATTCAACCGGGATAACCGCATTAACGGTTTCTCCTTGCTCGATTTGAATCAAGTTAATGATCGGAGTCCCACGTGCCGTACGGCTGAGATCCGGAATCTCGTAAGCCTTCAGGCGGTACACTTTCCCTTTATTCGTAAAGAAGAGGAGGAAGTGATGCGTATTCGATACAAACAGATGCTCGACGAAGTCGGTATCCTTCGTATCCATTCCGATAACACCTTTGCCGCCACGCTTCTGGCTGCGGTAAGTGGTAACCGGCAGACGCTTCACATAGCCGGAGTGCGTAATCGAAATGATGACGTCCTCGCGTGGAATCAGATCTTCATCCAGGATCTCCTCTTCGCTCGCCATCAGTTCAGTACGACGCTCATCACCGAACTTCTCTTTCACTTCTTCAAGCTCATCGTTGATGATTTGCAGAACAAGCTGCTCATCAGCAAGGATCGCTTCGAATTCCGCGATTTTACGAAGCAGTTCCGCATACTCGGCTTCGATTTTGTCGCGCTCGAGTCCTGTCAGACGCTGCAAACGCATGTCGAGTATGGCTTGTGCTTGATCGAGGCTTAGGCTAAAGCGTGAGATCAAACCTTCTCTAGCTTCTTCTGTTGTTTGCGACGCGCGAATCAACTTGATGACTTCATCAAGATTATCAAGCGCAATACGCAAGCCTTCCAGAATGTGCGCACGTGCTTGTGCTTTCTTCAGGTCAAACTCCGTACGACGGCGAATGACTTCAATTTGGTGCTCTAAGTAGTAATACAAAATATCACGCAGGTTGAGTGTACGCGGCTCGCCTTTAACTAGTGCAAGCATATTGAAGCCGAAATTCATCTGCATCTGCGTTTGTTTGTATAAATTGTTTAGTACAACTGTTGGTGTCACATCGCGGCGAAGTTCAATGACAACACGCATACCGTTACGGTCGGACTCATCACGAAGATCGGTGATACCTTCGATCTTCTTCTCGCGAACCAGCTCTGCAATCTTCTCAACAAGTCTTGCTTTAACAACTTGGTAAGGCAGCTCATGCACGATAATCCGAGCTTTACCGCCATTCTCCTCAATTGTTGCACGAGCACGCATTGTGACGGATCCGCGGCCTGTTGTATAAGCTTGACGCATCCCTTCGCGTCCCATTACGAACCCGGCAGTTGGGAAGTCCGGCCCCTTGATATAATCCATCAGCTCGATCGGAGTGATATCAGGGTTCTGAATAAGCGCTTGTACCCCATTGATAACTTCAGTCAAGTTATGCGGCGGAATGTTGGTAGCCATACCTACTGCAATTCCTGTCAAACCATTTACCAAGAGATTCGGGAAACGGGCAGGAAGTACTTTCGGTTCATGCTCTTCGCCGTCATAGTTTGGAATGTAATCGACCGTTTCTTTATTGATATCGCGAAGCATCTCCATCGCAATCTTGGACAAACGTGCTTCTGTATAACGCATTGCTGCCGCCATATCACCGTCAATGGAACCGAAGTTACCATGACCGTCTATGAGCATATAACGCAGCGAGAAATCTTGCGCCATCCGGACCATGGTCTCGTAAACGGCAGAGTCACCATGCGGATGGTACTTACCGATAACTTCGCCGACGATTCTGGCCGACTTCTTGTATGGCTTGTCCGGAGACATGCCTAGCTCGGACATGGCAAAGAGAATCCGACGGTGAACCGGTTTCAGTCCGTCTCGTACATCCGGAAGTGCGCGGCTAACGATGATACTCATTGCATAATCCATAAACGATTCGCGCATCTCAGTACCGATATCGCGATCCCTTACTTGCAGATTGTTCTCTTCCGCCATCGTTGACCTCCTAGGTTGCTTATAACATGAGCCTTCGAATACGATTACAGGGTTGTCCGCATTACGAAAGCAGGGATAATTCGTATAACAGAATACTAGAATCCATTATAGTTTTTTCTCAATCCGGCCAACCTTAAACGTTTACCGTCAATAAAGTTGTTTCAGGCATCCGCCCTGCAACAAACTTTCGCAAAACGTAGGTATTCGCCCACTCCATGGACCGTTCTCCGCCATAATCTAACAAGCGAGGTGAAACGGCTGTAGCCGTCCTTGTGGGCGAAGAAGCATGTTTCATTCCAAGTGCATTTATTAAGGCTTCTTGCACAGAAGCAAAAATAGGCATTATCCCTATTATAACATCGTTTTCAACCTCTGTCTCCTGCAGGCTGGGGCTTTCATACACTACCTATTACCCCTCTGGAAGGCGGGACCTTGTTGGCCATTCAACGCGTGAGAAGCAAATTGGAGAAAACAAACGTACTGCTGCATTCGGACGAATTACGTCAACGTATTCCGGTCACACAAGTGTGGAGCACGTCCGACCTTGAGCAGATGCTCAATGAGTTTGAAATGGTATATGTAAAACCCGATCACGGCACATTCGGCAACGGCGTCATTCGAGTGGAGAAAACAGCCGATCATACGTACACTTATCAGCTTGGAACTAAACTGCAAAGCTTTGCTTCGTTTGAAACGATGGCGCGTTCCCTGGGGCAAGTCATTAAGGGACGGAAATATTTGATCCAGCAGGGCATACATTTACTTACCTATGACAAAAGAAGATTCGATGTCCGCGTCATGGTTCAGCGTAACCTGAAGCAGCAATGGATAACGACCGGTGTCATCGGCAGAGTCAGTGATCCCACTAAAATCGTAACCAACTGTCATAACGGCGGCACTGCAATGCCTTTTGAGAAGCTGATGCGTGCCCATCTTTCTATTGCGCAAATTGCCAGCTATCAAGAATGGTTAGCGGAACTAGGTGTAGCCACCGCTCATCAAATGCAGACTACGTATAAGGGGATTAAGGAAATAGGTCTGGATCTGGCCATTGATCAATCCTTCAGACCATGGATCCTTGAGGTCAACACAATGCCTGACCCTTATATCTTCCGAAAGCTGCCGGATAAAGACATCTTTCGTCGCATTTATCGCTACCACGCAGCAAATAACCGCAAGAAGAAATAACACAAGCCGCCCGAATCGCCGGACGGCTTGTTATTTGTTCACGCTCTATACATCGAGGTTCTTCACGTACTTCGCAAATTCTTGAATGAATTCACGTCGTGGTTCGACGTTATCCCCCATAAGGGTTTCGAAAATATTATCAGCCTCAATGGCATCCTCGATTGTAACTTGAAGCATCGTACGGCTCTCCGGATCCATTGTTGTTTCCCACAGCTGCGATGCGTTCATTTCTCCGAGACCTTTATAACGCTGTACATTCACTTTAACGCCTTCACCGAATTCGCTGATGATGGCATCACGTTCTTTCTCGCTTTGCGCATAACGAATGACTTTATTGCGTTCGATCTTAAAGAGCGGCGGCTGTGCGATGTAGATAAAGCCGGCTTCGATAATTTTGCGCATGTAGCGGAAGAAGAAGGTCAGCAGCAGCGTACGAATATGTGCGCCGTCGACGTCAGCATCGGTCATGATGATAACTTTGTGATAACGAGCCTTGGCGATATCGAAATCATCGGCAATGCTCGTACCAAGCGCGGTGATGATTGCACGAATTTCCGTGTTGGATAAAATACGGTCCAGACGCGCGCGCTCAACGTTCAAAATTTTACCCCGTAGCGGCAAAATCGCCTGGTAATGACGATCACGGCCTTGTTTAGCCGATCCACCCGCGGAGTCACCTTCTACGATATAGATTTCACTGATCGAAGCATCTTTCGAGGAGCAATCCGCCAATTTACCCGGTAGTGCGCTGACTTCCAGTGCGCTCTTGCGACGAGTTAACTCACGGGCTTTACGGGCTGCTTCACGCGCACGTGCTGCTTGAAGGCCCTTCTCGATGATTTTCTTCGAAACAGCCGGATTCTCATTCAAGAACTCCTGGAACTTCTCCGCGAAGAAGGATTCAACAATCCCCCGCACTTCACTGTTGCCAAGCTTTGTTTTCGTTTGACCTTCAAACTGAGGCTCCGGAATCTTAACGGAAATAATCGCCGTCAAGCCTTCACGAACATCGTCACCGGACAGGTTGGAGTCGCTTTCTTTGATTGCATTCATTTTGCGGGAATACTCGTTAATAATACGTGTCAGTGCGCTCTTGAAGCCGGACTCATGCGTACCGCCCTCATGCGTATTGATGTTGTTAGCGAACGAGTAGATATTCTCTGTATAGCTGTCGTTATACTGCAAGGCTACTTCCACCTGGATGTTGTCCTTCATGCCCTCAACGTAAATCGGCTGTTCGTGTAATACCTCGCGTTTACGGTTCAAATACTTAACGAATTCGTTGATACCACCATCGTACTTGAAGGTGTTGGTTGCGCCTGTCCGCTCATCAAGCAGCGCAATTTCAATCCCTTTGTTCAAGAACGCCAGCTCGCGAATACGAGATTGAAGGATCTCATACTCATAAACCAACGTCTCCGTGAAAATCTCCGGATCCGGTTTGAAACGAGTCGTTGTTCCCGTTTCTTCGGTATCACCGATCACTTTGAGATCGTATTGCGGTGCGCCGCGACGGTACTCTTGTCTGTGGATATGACCTTCCCGCTTAACGGTAACCTCTACATGCTCAGATAACGCATTCACGACGGAAATACCGACGCCATGCAAACCGCCGGACACCTTGTAGCCTTCGCCGCCAAACTTACCGCCGGCATGAAGAACCGTCATAACCACTTCGAGCGTAGACTTCTTCAGTTTCACGTTCTCTCCGACCGGGATGCCGCGGCCGTTATCGACGACAGTGATACTGTTATCTTCATGAATGGTGACTTCAATGCGTGTGCAGTAGCCAGCCAGTGCTTCGTCAATACTATTGTCAACGACTTCCCATACCAGATGGTGAAGCCCTTTGCTGCTGGTGGAGCCAATATACATACCGGGGCGTTTACGTACCGCCTCTAAACCTTCAAGTACTTGAATCTGACTTTCATCATACGTGTTCTGATTCGACGACATGCTCAATTTCACTGCTCCTCTCAACTACTTGCCGCATCTAATGCTGCAAATCAATTCCCGTTGTACGACCCTTAGTTGGTCGCAAAATGGTGCGATCGTTTCTTCAGCGTTGAGGATGAAATCGGCGAATAGTAGATCTTGTGCTCTGTCACTACGATGGATTTCGCTTCTTCTTCTCCTATAACTTCAACGTCTTTGCGCTTCCGAGCCTGTGCGACGAATTGCTTGGACAGCTTGGAGGACTGCTCGATTGAGATATCAAATATAGCTACGAGTTCCGTAGCACGAATAATTTTTTCTCCGCCCAAATGAATGTACATAGCCTCCACCTCTCATAGGCAACGCCTTAAGGCTTACTGTTCGACATGACCGTCCTTCACCTGGTACACACGGGAATCATGGAGCTTGCTGATATTAACGCTTTCAAGCCCGGTCGTCGTAATAAAGGTCTGCACTTTACTTTGAAAAGTTTCTATAAGCTGCGTTTGCCGGTGCTGGTCCAGCTCGGATAAAACATCATCGAGCAGCAGCAAAGGGTACTCGCCTATTTCTTCATGGATAAGTTCAATCTCAGCTAATTTCAGCGATAAGGCTGTCGTTCGCTGCTGGCCCTGTGACCCATAAACAGAGGCTTCTTTGCCATTTATAAAAAAGGCCATGTCATCACGATGAGGACCAACGAGCGTCATACCACGACGAAGCTCCTGATCCTTTACTTGTGTTAACTTTATCATAAATTGCTCAAATAATATAGATTCATCTTCGGCCCCGTCACTTTCAAACGAGGGGCGATATACAATTGTCAGCTCCTCAGTGCCGGCTGTTATGCCCGCATGAATCTGCTGCGCCCATTTCTGAAGCTTCTCTATGAAGTTTTGCCTTTTTTTCACAATTTTAACACCATACTCTGCAAGCTGCATATTCCAGACATCCATCATGGCCTGATTGGCGTTGCCGGGCGATGCTGTTTTCAAGTAATTATTGCGCTGCACAAGCACTTTGCTGTATTGACCCAGTGCATGCAAATAACCGGGCTGAACCTGGCCGATTTCCATATCCAGAAACCGTCTTCGGATGCCCGGCGTGCCTTTTACGATTTCCAGATCCTCGGGAGCGAACATGACGACATTAAGCGATCCGACAAACTCGCTAAGCTTGCGCTGCTCCAGACCGTTTATCTTCGCTTTCTTCCCCTGAGTAGACAAAGAGAGATCCAGCGTGAGCGGACCATATCGTTTCTCCACTACACCCCGGATCCGCGCTTCAGTAGATTGCCAGCCGATTAGCTCTTTGTCCTTGCTCGTACGGTGAGACTTCGTCAAAGCCAGCACGAAAATCGCTTCCAGCAGATTGGTTTTACCTTGTGCATTGCGTCCGACAAACAAGTTGACCTGACTGTCAGTCGCAAGCTCAATATGCTCGTAATTGCGATAATGCTGCAATTGTATAGATGTTAATCGCACTTGGATGCCCCCCGGTCACTGCTGACAAGCTGTTTGGCTTGCTGCATTACCGTTTCACAATCGTAAAGCTGCCGAAGCCTTTCACATCAATCTTATCGCCGGTGTACAATTTGCGGCCGCGGCGGTCGTCCGGCTCCCCGTTAATCAGTACCTCGTTCTCCTGCAAGAAGAATTTGGCTGCACCGCCTGAATCAATACAGTCCGACAGCTTCAGGAACTGTCCAAGTGCAATATATTCTGTCGAAATCCCTATTTCTTTCATCGTTTCATTCTCCTTCTTTAGCCTGTCGTCCGGTATGGCAAGATGAGATGCAGGCTGTGCGGGTGATCAGTCGGCTTAATGATGATCGGGCTCATCGCACCGTTAAATCCGATAAACAAATACTCGCTATCGATAACTTTCAATGCATCAAGCATATATTTGGAGTTAAAGGCGATGCGAAGCTGCTCACCGTTCATTTCTTTGGCATCGAGCTTCTCCGTTACGCGACCGAGTTCCGTGGAGCTCGAGGAAATTTCAATGGTGCCGTCTTCATCCGAAATAAGGCGAACAATGTTCGTTTTCTCTTCACGTGACATCAAATAAGCGCGATCGATCGCATCCGTCAATTTTTTTGTGTGAAGCACGAGTTCTGTTTTGAACTGCTGCGGAATAATTTTAGAAGTGTCCGGGTAAGTCCCGTCCAAAATTCGCGAGTAGAACAATACGTTACCCACTTTGAAGAGCACTTGGTTATCCGCCACAACGATATCCACATGTGTATGATCATCCGGAACGAGCTTGGATAACTCATTCAGTGTTTTTCCTGAAATAACAACATTGGAAAAACGGTAGTTCTCAGGTGTTTCGACAGCAGCTGTGCGGCTAGCCAGACGATGGCGGTCTGTAGCCACGAATTTTAGTTGACCTTCTTGTAAATTCCAGAGCGCTCCGGTCAAAATCGGCGTTTGTTCGCTCGTAGAAGCTGCGAAAACGGTTTGGCGGATCATCGATTTCAGCAGATCACCGGGAACTGAGATGTTCTCACTTTGTTCGATTGTCGGAAGAATCGGGAATTCTTCGGGATCCAGGCCAACCATTTGGATATCCGTTGAACCAGAGCGAATCATCGTTTGGTGATGTTCTTTCACTTCAATTTCGAGTTCATCCGACGGAAGTTTCTTCACGATTTCTACAAAGAACTTAGCCGGCAATACAACACTGCCCGGTTTCTGTACTTTAGCAATGACAAATTCACCGTTCTCAACGGGAATAAAGCTTTGAATCGAAATATCGGTATCGCTGGCGGTAAGTGTTACACCTTGGTGTGTAACGTCGATTTTGATACCACCGAGAATGGGAATTGCCGGTCTGCTGGAAGTTGCTTTGGAAACTTGTTGAATCGCGTCGTTCAATTGATCTTTTCGAATGGTTAATTTCATGATTGTCACTCCTATATTGCAGGGATCAAGGCGGCGAATGAGGAGGCTGCGTTGTCACCTATATTTGATGATGTTTATTAATAAATATTAGTAGAAGTCGTAGTAGGGGCCCTGAATATGTGGATAAGTGGTTCAAACACGGATAAAGCAAGCCTATCCACATGTGTATAGCGTGTGCATAGGCTTGCTGATGAAATGTTGAAGACGTGTATAACTTTTTGGGCTATATCCACAGTCTTCGTATTTACGTATGGTTTTTAATTTTATCCGTTAACGTTTGGACGATTTTGTAGAGCTCCGAATCCACTTTCAGCTGCTGCGTAATTTTCTCGTGCGCATGGATGACGGTTGTATGGTCGCGTCCGCCGAATGCCTCCCCGATCTTAGGAAGCGAGTAGTCCGTTAACTCCCTAGACAGATACATCGCGATCTGTCTTGGGAACGCAACTGCCTTCGTACGTTTACGCGCTTTAAATTCCTCCAGCTTGAGTCCGTATAACTCCCCAACTTTTTGCTGGATATCCTGCATCGTGATCATTTTTGGCCGGCTTGATGGAATAATATCTTTAAGTGCTTCGGCTGCCAAATGCGACGAGATGTCTTCATTAATGAGCGATGAATAGGCTACGACGCGTATTAATGCGCCTTCCAGTTCGCGAATGTTCGTATCGATTTGGCTGGCGATGTAGACCATGGCTTCGTTCGGGATGTCCAGGTTCTCGGCCTTCGCTTTCTTCCGCAGAATCGCGATCCGCGTCTCTAAGTCCGGCGGCTGAATATCCGTTATTAAGCCCCATTCGAACCGGGAACGAAGCCGTTCCTCTAAGGTTGGAATTTCTTTCGGCGGTCGGTCACTCGAAATGACGATTTGTTTCCGTTCCTCATGCAGCGCATTAAAGGTATGGAAAAACTCTTCTTGCGTTTGTTCTTTGCCGGCCAGGAACTGTATATCGTCAATGAGCAGCACGTCAATGTTTCGGTATTTGTTGCGGAAGCTCTCGCCCCTGTTGTCCCGAATGGCATTGATGAACTCATTCGTAAATTTCTCGGAGGATAAATACAGAACTCGTGTATTCGGGTTATGTTCCAAAATATAATGCCCGATTGCATGCATTAAATGCGTCTTGCCTAGTCCAACGCCGCCGTATAGAAACAGCGGATTGTATGCCTTCGCCGGTGCTTCGGCCACAGCTAAAGAAGCGGCATGTGCAAACCGGTTATTGGCGCCGATGACGAACGTGTCGAACATATATTTGGGATTAAGCATATGCGTGTAGGGCTCTTCCGGCCCGACATGCACGGTTGGCATTATGATTGGTTGGATTTCTGCTGGCTCAGGCGGCTTATTCTCTTCAATGACAAATTTAATGTCATACTGGCGCCCCATATATTCCTGCAGTGTGGTCCGCACAAGCTTTGTATACCGGCTTTCGAGCCATTCGGCTGCAAAAGTCGTCGGCGCTGTCACAATGACAGTAGAATCACCACTAAACGAAGCTTTAGTCGCTTTAAACCAAGTGTCGAAACTTGGCTTGCTGAGCTTCGTTTGAATGATCGACAGCACCTGTTGCCACATTTCGTGCGTATGGCTATCCACAGATTGTCACTCCTTATCCAATTCACCGAAAACGGCGCGGTCATGCTGTTGATGTCGAAACATCGGGCTTTCTGATCCATTTCATCCACATTATTAAGGATGGGTGCATAAAAATTATCAAAAGGGGATGAATGTTGTTCACATTGTTATCCACAGGGTGTTGATAATGTTGAGGGGGAGTTGGAGTCATCCACACAGAAAACATAATCATCATAGCAAAATAACCCTTGATATTCAACGATTCCGCTGATTTTATCCACAAATTCTATAGGTTGTGTATAAGAGTTATCGACAACACTAGATATTGTTTATATCTTGTTACCAATTCGACATAATGCGGGAAACTCCGATAAATTCATCCACATGTTATTAAATTATCAACCTAAAGGCCCTGTTTATACTTTTAATATACTTTTATCCACAGCCTGGCTTTGGAGACTCTTCCCACAGCTGTTTCTGGTTGACTTTTGGCCACCTGCATGGTTTAATTGAAAAAGGCGTTTTTTCACCGATGGACGCTCGTGGTTTGACTATCTCGGCTGCGCAGCTGTTCACGCTTAGAAAAAACTGATGATCGCTAATCGCGCCAGACGATAGAAATAGTAAATATGCAAGGTGATTTGAGTAAGGTATAGGAGGTGCATTGATAATGAGACCGACATTCAGACCGAACGTTAGCAAACGCAAGAAAGTTCATGGTTTCCGTAAACGCATGGCTTCCGCAAACGGACGTAAAGTGCTTAGCGCCCGCCGTCAACGTGGAAGAAAAGTATTGAGCGCGTAAACCTTAAGACCACATTACGTGGTCTTTTTTTCTTTTTTACGGCAAGAATAGAGGTAGAAGAAACGTATTGTGCGCTTCCTTAATGAGGAAGAGACGGTCGGTCGCATGATAATCTTAGGAGAATTGTGTGGGATAGAGAATCTTGTTCTTACTGATATATAAATAAAGGTCCGGTGAAGGTGTACCCGTGCAAAGAAAATTGCGATTGCGTAACCGCGAAGATTTCAGCCGGATTTATCGAAACGGCAAATCATTCGCAAACAGCCAATTTGTCGTCTATTGGTCGCGCCAGCTGCAGGCGGATCCATTACGTCTTGGTGTTTCGGCGAGCAAGAAGATCGGGAATGCCGTCGTTCGCAATCGAATGCGGCGTCTTGTGAAGGAAATTGTCCGAGGGCAGAAGGACCGTATAACTGGGCAGCTGGATCTGATCGTCATTGTGAGGAAACCGGCAGTTGGTCTGGAGCTCAAGGAACTCGAAAAAAGCATGCTTCATGTATTGAAACGAGCAGGGCTTCTGAAGACTTCGCGTTAAGGCGTGTAATCGCTTTTACGTGAGCAGGAGGCTTGTTTCTTTGTGCCATAAAATGTGATATAGTTTACGTGAATATGAAAATGCAACTGGTCCTTCTTTATCCGGACCTTACGCTATCGGTATGCAGAGAGGAGATTTACATGTTGTCCCGTATTTCGAAACGAACATGGCTGACGGCAATTGCATTAATTGCGGTCATGCTTTTTCTGAGCGGCTGTTCTTCAGCTACTCACACGGTATCAATGACTGACCTGGAACACGGCAATTTCTGGCAGAGAAACGTAGTCTATTATTTCTCATTAGTGCTCGAGAATTTTGCCAAATGGTTCGGCGGCGAGTATGGCATTGCGATCTTGCTAATGGTTATCATCGTCAGAACTTTGATTCTCCCGCTTACGATTAAACAATACCGCAGTTCAAAGGCGATGCAGGCATTGCAGCCGGAGCTTGCGAAATTGAAAGAGAAGCATAAAGACAATCCGCAAAAGCAGCAGGAAGAAACGATGAAGCTGTTCCAACAGCACAAAGTTAACCCGCTAGCCGGCTGTCTGCCGCTGCTCGTGCAAATGCCGATTTTCATTGCGCTTTACAATGCGATTTATATGAATGAAAACATTCGTGAGCATACATTCCTGTGGCTGGAGCTTGGAGAGAAGGATCATACGTACGTGCTGCCTATCCTGGCTGCTATTACAACGTTCATTCAATCTAAGATGATGTCTTCGCAGCAGAAAACAATGCCAGCGATGCAAGGGATTATGATGATCTTCCCGGTTTTGATCTTCGTTATGGCGTTGTCATTCCCGGCTGCATTGCCGCTTTACTGGGTATTCAGCAATATCTACACCATTGTGCAAAACTATTTCCTATATGTACGCAACTCACCTAAGGGCAAGGAGAGTGTACCTGCGAAATGAAGAAAATCGTAGCATCGGGCAAAACGATCGAAGATGCTGTACAAAATGGTTTAACGGAATTGCAAGTGTCAGCGGATCGCGTTAATGTAACTGTTCTGGAGAAACCGTCCAAAGGTTTATTCGGCTTGATCGGCGCGCGAGCTGCGAAAGTGGAGCTCGTGCTTGTACCTCTGGTGGTCGAGCAGGCGAAGACGCCATCGGTTACTGCTGCAGCAGCCAAAGATCCGCTCCTTGAAACGGAACGATTCATCACCGAAGTGGCAAGAACGATGGGGCTTGACATTACGATTGCTCGTAACGATTCGAAAGACGGTTTAACTCTCGCGTTATCGGGAAGCGGCGATCTTGGCATGCTGATCGGACGTCGAGGCCAAACGCTTGACGCTTTGCAATACCTGGTCAACATTGTGGCCAACCGTTATTCCAACAGCCATCTTCGCATTGTGCTTGATGCGGAAGATTTTCGCGAGCGTCGCCGGAAGACGCTTGAGGATTTATCCGATCGGTTGGCGGGACATGTTATCCGTACACGTAAGGAAGTTGTACTGGAGCCGATGTCCCCGCACGAGCGGAAGATCATTCACTCGCAATTACAGAACCACGCTAAGGTTAAAACATTCAGTAAAGGCGATGAACCGAATCGCCGTGTCGTGATTACGCTTAAGTAAGAAGCATACAGCTCTTTTTCAGCAATGGCTCTTTAATGGTCATTGCTCATTTTTTTAAATATGAGGGAAAATAACATGATGATTCAAGACACGATTGCCGCCATTTCGACTGCTGTCGGAGAGGGCGGCATTGCCGTTATACGGGTAAGTGGGCCTGGGGCAATTGCCGAAAGTGCAAAATATTTCCGATCCAAATCGAATATTGTCACGGCTGATTCGCATACCGTCCATTATGGCCATATTGTGGATCCGATCAGTGGCGAAGTTGTAGAAGAGATTTTGCTGACGATTATGAGAGGGCCGCGTTCGTTTACAGCGGAAGATGTCGTTGAGCTTAGCACGCACGGCGGTGTTGTCGCGGTGAAACGCGTCCTGGAGCTGCTGCTTCGCTCTGGGGACATTCGAATTGCAGAGCCCGGTGAGTTTACGAAGCGTGCATTCCTAAACGGGAGAATCGATTTGACGCAAGCTGAGGCAGTCATTGATTTGATTCGCTCGAAGTCGGATCGCGCTTTCTCGGTTGCGATGAAGCAGGCTGAAGGGATGTTGTCGAAGAAGGTTAAAGCGCTTCGTCATAATTTGATTGAGCTGCTTGCACATATTGAAGTGAATATCGATTATCCAGAGCATGATGTGGCTTCCATGACGAGTGATTATATTCGTGAGCGCTGTGGTGAGTCATGCGCCGAAATCGATCGATTGTTAAAAACGGCAAGCGAAGGCAAGATATTAAGAGAAGGCATTATGACGGCAATTGTGGGCCGGCCGAATGTCGGTAAATCCTCGCTGCTTAATGCGCTCGTACAGGAAAACAAAGCGATTGTGACGGACATTCCGGGTACGACACGCGATGTTATTGAAGAGTATGTGACCCTTGGCGGAATTCCACTGCGATTGCTGGATACGGCAGGTATCCGCGATACTGCGGATGTGGTGGAACGAATCGGGGTGGAACGCTCACGCTCGGCGCTTGAGGAAGCGGATTTGATCTTGTTCGTGCTTAATGTGAACGAGGAGCTTCATCCGGATGACCGTTTGCTGATGGAGCAGTTTCGAAATCGACCTGTTGTCGTATTATTGAATAAGACGGATTTGCCGGTAGTGATGGACACCTCTGAAGTTGAGGCGATATTCTCCCCGGAACAAATCGTTCGTTTGTCGGTTCTGCACGAACAGGGGCTAGAAACACTGGAGGATGTCATTAAGCGTATGTTCTTCGGTGGTGAGCTGGAATCCGCGGATTTGACTTATGTCAGCAATGTTCGACATATTACGCTGCTCGGTCATGCCCGACAGTCGCTTGTAGATGCGATGGAAGCGACAGATATCGGGATCCCGATTGATATTGTGCAAATTGATGTGCGTACCGCTTGGGAGCAATTAGGTGAATTAATAGGGGATTCGGTATCCGATTCGCTTATCGATCAAATTTTCTCACAGTTCTGTTTAGGTAAATAATTGTAATTGTAAAGGCAAGGAGGGATAAAGTAATGGAATATCATGCAGGAGATTTTGATGTCATTGTAGTCGGTGCCGGTCATGCAGGTGTAGAAGCTGCACTTGCTGCTGCGAGAATGGGCTGCGAGACGCTGTTGCTTACGATTAACTTGGATATGGTGGCATTCATGCCATGTAATCCATCGATCGGCGGCCCGGCAAAGGGCCACGTCGTGCGTGAAATCGATGCGCTTGGCGGAGAAATGGGACGAAACATTGATAAAACGTTTATCCAAATGAGGATGCTTAACACAGGTAAAGGCCCGGCTGTTCACGCACTGCGTGCGCAAGCGGATAAGTTCCTGTATCAGCATTTCATGAAGCAAACGATTGAAGAAACCGATCATCTGACGCTTCGCCAAGGGATGGCGGAGGAGCTCATTATTGAGGATGGCGCTTGTGTAGGGATTATTACGAAGACCGGTGCAGCGTATCGGGCAAAAACCGTCGTTGTGACGACGGGAACTTATCTGCGCGGAAAAGTGATTATGGGTGAGCTGATGTACGAGAGCGGGCCTAACAACCAACAGCCTTCCGTTAAGCTGTCGGAGAGCTTGCGCTCACTTGGTCTGCAGCTCGTACGTTTCAAAACAGGCACGCCGCCACGCGTGCATAAGGATACGATTGATTTCTCCAAAACAGAGATTCAGCCCGGTGACGAGAAGCCGAAATTTTTCTCTTACGAAACGGAGTATTCCGATAATGAGCAGCTGCCTTGCTGGCTGACGTATACTTCGGAGGAAACGCATAAGATTATTAACGATAATCTCCATCGCGCTCCTATGTTCTCCGGTGCTATTGAGGGAACAGGTCCAAGATATTGCCCGTCTATTGAAGATAAAATTGTGCGTTTCGCTGATAAACCGAAGCATCAAATCTTCCTAGAGCCGGAAGGAAAGAACACGTCGGAGTATTATGTGCAAGGACTCTCCACTAGTATGCCTGAGGATGTGCAGCTCAGTATTCTCCGATCTATTCCAGGTTTGGAAAAAGTTGAGATGATGCGTACGGGCTATGCGATTGAGTACGATGCAGTTGTGCCAACACAACTGTGGCCATCGCTTGAAACGAAGGTTGTTCCGGGGTTATTCACAGCTGGACAAATCAATGGTACATCCGGTTATGAGGAAGCAGCAGGGCAAGGTGTTATGGCTGGTATTAATGCCGCACGAAAAGCGCAGGGAAAACCACCGGTTATCATCGAACGTTCGCAAGGCTATATCGGAGTACTCATTGATGATTTGGTGACGAAGGGTACTACAGAGCCGTACCGCCTACTAACTTCGCGTGCAGAATATCGGTTGTTATTGAGACATGACAATGCCGATATGCGTTTGACACCAACCGGTTATGAGATCGGGTTAATCTCAGAAGCGCGTTATCAGAAGTTTACACAGAAGAAGCTGCTGGTGGAGCAGGAAATTGAGCGTCTGAAAACAGTCAAGATTAGACCTGATGAATTAACGCTTCAACTGCTGGAGGAAGCACAGTCTACTCCGATTCAACAGACGACAGACGGACTTTCCATATTAAGACGTCCGGAAGTATCCTATGATATCATAGATCGACTGTCTCCATCGCCGGAAGTGCTTACGGATGATATGAAAGAGCAAGTTGAAATTCAAATTAAATACGCTGGTTACATTGAGAAGCAGCAGCAACAAGTTGAGCGTCTTGCTAAGATGGAGAAGAAGCGCATTCCAGACGATATTGATTACATGGTGGTCAACAATCTCTCTAAGGAAGCGAAAACAAATTTGTCTAACATTCGGCCTTTGTCGATTGGGCAAGCATCACGAATTGGCGGTGTAACGCCGGCTGACATTTCCATTCTTCTTGTTTATTTAGAACACTACAATAAGGTTATTGCAGCACGGGGGTAATGATGAACGCTACCGAAACTTGGTTTACTGATTTATTGCAAGAGCAAGGAGTGGCACTTTCGCCGCTCCAGCTTGAGCAGTTCCAAACGTATTATGAACTGCTTGTAGAATGGAACGAGAAAATGAATTTAACAGGCATTACGGAGAGAGAAGCGGTGTATGAGAAACATTTCTACGATTCCGTGACTCTCTCTTTCTTTGTCAAAATGGACAAGGTGTCATCGTTGGCCGATATAGGTTCAGGTGCCGGATTTCCAAGCCTGCCATTGAAAATTTGTTTCCCTCATCTTAAAATTACGATTGTAGATTCCTTGAACAAACGGATTCAATTTCTGCAGCATGTCGTG
The DNA here is from genome assembly GCF_056269135.1 of Paenibacillus sp. J22FR21. Taxonomy (NCBI): domain Bacteria; kingdom Bacillati; phylum Bacillota; class Bacilli; order Caryophanales; family Paenibacillaceae; genus Paenibacillus; species Paenibacillus sp. J22FR21. The sequence continues at coordinate 495,916 of NZ_JBWDNJ010000006.1, read as the reverse complement.
CAATCGCTTGGTCTTCAGAACGTACAATGTGTTCATGGTCGTGCTGAAGATATTGCGCGCCTGGCTAGTCACCGCGATGCCTATGATGTTGTTACCGCAAGGGCAGTTGCAAGGCTTAGTGGATTAAATGAATTATGTCTCCCTTTTGCTCGTAAGGGTGGAGTGTTCGCTGCAATGAAGGGTTCCGACCCTGCTGAGGAAGCGAATGAATCAAAACGCAGTATGATCGAGCTGAAAGCAAAACTTACTTCTGTTGAACATTTGAAGCTGCCTTTCGAACAATCAGATCGGCACATCCTCCTGATGGAGAAACTCAGCAGTACACCAGCGAAGTATCCAAGAAAAGCGGGTTTACCTCTGAAACAGCCTATTATGTAGTGATTATCGATTGATTTTGTTTCACGTGGAACATTTTACAGGCAGTCACAATTGTTTCGATAATAAATGCCTGTCAAGCAGGAAATCAACTTACAGCCGGCGAATTATAGTAAGAACGACAATACTCGGCACTTTGAAATCGGGTGGTAGTTGACGATATGAAAGAACAGTTCTCTCGTTTATTCGGATTGAGTGAAACTAAAAGCACTAGTCAAGATGAAGTGAAGCAGCTTCCAATTGAAGATGTGGATACAAGTCCTTATCAACCGCGGACTGTCTTCGATGATGATCGTATTGAAGAACTCAGTCAAACCATCCGTACACACGGCATCATACAACCGATTGTTGTAAGGATACGTGGTGGAAGGTATGAAATCATCGCAGGTGAACGGCGCTATCGTGCAGTTAAAAAACTCGGTCTTGAGACGATTCCGGCTATCGTTCGTGAATTTAATGATTCTCAAGCCGCTTCAATTGCTCTAATTGAGAACCTTCAACGTGAAGGACTCACTTCAATTGAAGAAGCGGTCGCGTATCAGAAGCTCATTGATCTTCATAATCTTACGCAAGAAAGCTTAGCTCAGCGTTTAGGAAAGAGCCAATCTACAATAGCAAACAAGATCAGACTTCTTGGTCTGGGTGATACAATTAAGAATGCGCTGATGGAACGCAAAATTACGGAACGTCATGCAAGAGCCTTGTTATCACTTGATACAGAAGCACTGCAGCTGAAAGTGCTAGACGACATTATAACGAAAGAGCTCAACGTGAAACAAACGGAAGCTCGTGTAGCGTTCTATAAAGAAGCTACTAAGTCTAAGAAGCCAAAGCGGATTTCCTTTACGAAGGATGTACGTTTGGCGCTGAATACAATAAGACAATCTATTGATATGGTTTCGGGATCGGGCTTGCAAATTAAGACCAATGAACAAGATTACGAGGATCATTACGAAATCGTAATTAAAATTCCGAAACGATAATAGCGATTCAAACAGCCGTCCGAACCTGGGACGGCATCGTCATTTAATCGTTTCATATGGCATCATTAAAGTAATCAGCATAGAGGTGAACGGTTTGTCTAAAACGATAGCAATAACGAACCAGAAGGGCGGTGTCGGAAAAACGACCACGTCCGTTAATCTGGGTGCTTGTCTAGCGTCGCTTGGCAAGAAAGTATTGCTCGTAGATATTGACCCGCAGGGTAATACGACGAGCGGAATTGGAATTAATAAAGCAGATGTCGCGCATTGTATTTACGATGTGCTTATTAATGATGTTCACCCTAAAGATGCTACTTGTTCTACTAATATTGAAGGACTTAATATTATTCCAGCTACGATTCAGTTGGCCGGAGCGGAGATCGAGCTTGTTCCAACGATTTCTCGTGAGCAGCGCTTGAAGAAGTCACTTGCCCTGGTGAAGAACCAATATGACTACATTCTTATTGACTGCCCGCCGTCTTTGGGTATTCTAACAATTAATTCTTTAACTGCTTCTGATTCTGTTATTATCCCTATTCAATGTGAATATTACGCGCTGGAAGGCTTAAGCCAGCTGTTAAATACAGTACGTCTTGTTCAGAAACATCTAAATACTACGCTTCAAATTGAAGGTGTTTTGCTAACGATGTTTGATGCCAGAACAAATCTGGGCATTCAAGTTATCGAAGAAGTGAAGAAGTATTTTCAACAAAAGGTTTACCAAACCATTATTCCAAGGAACGTCCGTTTAAGCGAAGCTCCTTCACATGGACAATCCATCATTACTTACGATCCAAGATCCAAAGGGGCAGAGGTGTATCTTGAACTCGCGAAGGAAGTGATTATGTATGAGCAAGCGGCTAGGTAGAGGACTTGATGCGCTTATCCCATCGCTATCTGTAAGCGAAGATGATAAAGTTGTAGAAGTTTCGTTAACGCAGCTTCGTCCCAACCCATATCAACCGCGTAAAACGTTTGATGATGATGCGATAAAAGAACTCGCCGAATCAATCAAACAGCACGGTGTCATTCAACCGATCATTGTACGTACCGTCCTTAAAGGGTATGAAATCATCGCCGGCGAGAGACGATTCCGTGCATCCCAGCTATGTGGCAATCCGACTATACCTGCAGTAATTCGCAACTTCTCTGACCAACAGGTAATGGAGATTGCGTTAATAGAGAATCTTCAACGTGAAGATCTCAATGCAATGGAGCTCGCAATTGCTTATCAAGCACTCATGGATAAATTCGAGTTGACTCAAGAAGAACTCTCCATGAAGGTAGGCAAGTCGAGATCGCACATCGCAAACTTCCTGCGATTGTTGTCATTGCCGGAGCAAATCAAAGATAATGTTTCACGTGGAACAATTTCAATGGGACATGCAAGGGCAATTGTGGGTGTGAAGGAAGATGCACGCAAAAAGGAACTTGCTGAATTGACCATTACCAATGAGTGGAGTGTACGTCAATTAGAAGAGGCGATTAAAAACTTGGATCAGCCATCAGCTGAGAAAACGAAGCCGCAGTCTTCTAAAAAACGCGATCCATATATTGATCAACTGGAAGAAACGCTGCGTGAACAATTCAAGACGACGGTGAAAATTAAGCAACAGAAGGATAAAGGTCGTATTGAGCTTCTCTATTATAATAAGCAGGACCTAGAACGGTTACTGGAATTGTTGCAACAGCTATCTTAATACCAAACTTAAATAGCATACTCGATTGGGAATCCCCGTTTGAAGTAGGGGTGCCAATCGAGTATGCTATTGTTAGAATAAAAGGTATTTCGGCTCGTTGGCTAGAGGGGGAGTAATGATGCAGCAGACAACGGATAAGGGATTGATCTATCTCGATCATGCAGCGACGTCATGGCCTAAACCGGCTGAAGTAATTCAAGCTGTTGTGGAAGCGATGGAACATGACGGGGCAAACCCAGGGAGAGGTAGTCACGCGATGGCTGTTCGGGCGAGCAGGATTCTATTCAATACGAGAAAAGCGCTGGCTAAGCTGTTCGCCGTATCAAACCCTAATGATATTGCATTTGCATTAAACACAACCATGGCACTTAACACCGCAATAAAAGGAATGTTAAACAAAGGCGATCATGTGATAGCCACTGCTGTTGAACATAATTCCGTACGTAGACCACTGGAATACCTGAAGCGTGTAAATGGCATTGAGGTGAGTTATGTTGAGCCGAATGAAGCAGGTGAACTGGATGCGAAGCAAATTGAAGCTGCAATGCAACCTAACACCAAGCTTGTTGTTGTAAATCACAGCTCGAACTTGTTAGGGTCGATACTGCCTGTAGCTGATATTGGAGAAATTACACGCAAACACGGAATAAAGCTGCTAGTTGATGCTGCGCAAACTGCTGGGCTGTTGGAGATTAATGTGGAGCGAATGGGTATTGATATGCTCGCGTTTCCGGGCCATAAAGGGCTGTTGGGGCCGCAAGGAACCGGTGGTTTATACATTCACCCCAACTTGGAGCTAGAGCCTCTCCTGCACGGCGGTACGGGCAGTCAGTCCGAGGCGATTGAGCAGCCAACGGTGCGGCCAGACCGCTATGAGTCGGGTACTCAGAATGCAGCAGGAATTAACGGGCTGAAGGCTGGCGTGCAGTATGTTCTGCATGAGACGGTGCAAAATATCCATACTAGAGAATGGATGCTGACACAGCATTTGATGGAGGGGCTTCATGCTTTGAATGGCGTTCATATCCTGGGCCCGGAGTTCGGTAAACCTCGGACAGGAATCGTGTCCTTCGTTTTGCCGGGGGCAGATCCGTCGGAGATTGGATTTATTCTGGATCAGCATTATCAGATTGCAGTCCGCACAGGATTCCATTGTACTCCACTCGCACATGAAATTGCAGGGACGAAAGAAACAGGGGCAATACGCGCAAGCGTCGGCTGCTTCACAACGAAACAAGAGGTTGATGCGCTTATAGCGGCTGTAAAGGAAATAAAGCAGCACTACAGCTAATGGGCTTTAAACGGGGGAGAGTAAGACATCATGAATGAACTGATCGAAAGACCGTCCGATTGGGTAACGGTTGGACTGCTTATTGTTGTTCTGATCTTGTTAATACGCAGTCTCGTCATCAGCAGTAAGCTGAAACGACTACGTAAGAGTTATACGCAGTTTATGAGCGGCGCAGGAGTAGAAGAACTGGAAAGTGTAATTGTGGAACTGAAGCAACGCCTTAATGCTCAGGAAGAAGAACAGAACAAATTAAAGCAAAGCGTTCATACGCTGAATGATACGTTGAAGAAGAAGAAAGGCAATGTCGGTATTCATCGTTATAACGCTTTTGCAGAACGAGGCAATGATCTGAGCTTCTCAATAGCAGTGATTGATGATGCTGAAGACGGAATGGTGCTAAGCGGCATTCACGGTCGAGAGAACACCTTCGTCTACGCCAAGCCGGTGCAAGAAGGTCAATCGAAGTATCCGCTAACCCCGGAAGAAAAAGAAGCGATCAGTCTTGCGTCGCAGCGGGAATCGAAGTAGGGCGTACGCATTTCATGATCGATAAGAAGAGACTGTGCGCAATAATATCAGACATTCGCATAACAAGATGAAGACGAGTATTCTGCAAAACAAAATACTCCATAAAGCCGCCGACATTTACGATGCCCGTGATGTGGATGTCACCGACGGGCGGTAGATCTTTATTCACACCGGCACCCGGACGGACAGGACCAGAACCGACTTGAATACAGCCAACACTAGCGGCTTGACCCAAGCAGGCATCGATACCAATGACAAATGGTTTGCGGACAAACTTATTGATGTCGATTAACGTTTCGTCCAAGTTCATCGCATGGACAGGTTCCTCGAGGGTGCCATAAAGATCGAAGAAGGGACTCCGATATTTGCTGAGAGAAGTGCCGACAAGAGGGCCGAGTGAATCGCCTGTGGAACGGTCAGTACCTACACATACAACAACAAGCCTACGATCAGCGGGGACGTTGTCCAAAAGGTACGTAATGCGGTTCATCAGAAGTCCTGTAATGTTAGGTTCTGTGTACGGTACTTTGAGCGGTGTTTCTTTCATTCCCGGCAATTTCATAGATTCTCCTCCCGCCAACTCTATGAATTCCAACAACACAATCGATAGAGAAACGTTGTTATCACTTGGTTACTAGTATATGGATGGGACAACCATTTTATACTTGGAATATAAGAAAGGTTGAGTTTCGCTGTATAAGGTTACAGCCGTTTCACCTTGCTTAACTAATGAACCTGCAATAAATACAAGTAGGAGGTGCAGATGCATGCTTATTGCCTTTGATTCCACCCAGCAGGCTCTGCGGGCGGAAATGCTATTAGAATATGCGGATATTGAAATAGACATCTGTCCAACGCCGAAGCAAATAACAGCCGGCTGCGCATTATCCATTCATTTTCCCGAGAGTGATTTGCTAATTGTGAAGGATGTCATAAGCCAAGAGAGTGTTGAGATAAGGGGAATATTTAAACAGATTGAGGATCGGTACGAGCCCATTGAGTTATGAGGCTTAAAGGGATACGATAGAAAGTAGAAACAGCTTTAGGGGAAAGGGGCGGACTGTTATGGAGAGGAAACAGTTTGAACTTGGCGATGTTGTGCAAATGAAGAAGCAGCATCCTTGTGGAACAAATGAGATGGAGATCATTCGTATGGGGATGGATATCCGAATCAAATGCGTCGGCTGTAAACACAGTGTTCTCATACCACGTGCGAAGTTTGAGAAAAACTTGAAAAAGGTGCTCCGATCGAAAGCCGAAGAAGGCTTAAATGGGGGAGAAAGCGCCAATGGAATATCAAGCAATTAATGCTTGCAATTGGACGAGCACCATGGTAAGATAAATTCTGTTCTGCTGATTCACCTTTATGGAGAGGTACCCAAGAGGCCCAAGGGGGCTGACTCGAAATCAGTTAGGCGTGTCAAAGCGTGCGTGGGTTCGAATCCCACCCTCTCCGCCATATTTAATCAATCAACGACCCTTAGGGTCGTTTTTTTGTTTATACACAAGAGGTTGTTTGAAAGGCTTGCGTTAGGGCATGTGCAGCTTCAACGAATCAACATTACGAAGTGCCCATATGTAGGACTAATAGAGTCAACACTGATAAGGCTGCCGGTTAATTTAGGTCATGCAACGCCATATTCAGTTACTCATTAACAAAGGAAAAAAGGGCTCTCGCGAGCCCTTCTCCGACGGCGTTTGATTTAGAAAACAGTCATCACTACAAGCTCTTCGTAAGAAACCTCGGTTCACCGGTCTTTAGTCGGTGTGCGTGTGTTACAGACACTGGTCTTTGGCACATCCCTCCGCTTCTATGCTGAGTGGACAAAATCTCCTTGAGGTTCGTACATGTATGGGTTCAACGGAACCACACCTCTCTTTACACCGTCACAACTATAATGCGCAGCTTGCTTATCTTCTATACAACTGGTTTGTAAAAATCAATACATTCGTTTCCACTTGCGATCCTTATTCGAAAGGGACGGGAACTTGTCGCCTTTCGCCAGTCTGACCTTCTGCGGATTGTTTACACCCATATGAAAAGAAGCTTCGCCGATTTCAATATACATCCCGTCGTTTGGCGCACGGTCGCCTTCTCGAAATTCTGTCCATTCACCCATTAATGAATTACACCTCCAGTGCGGTTGCACAAATGAGGACGACGCAGAGATTCCGTCCTGATCATTAGTGTGCAACAAATGAAGGAGGAACATGAACGGAAGAAAGAGGTAGGCGAACAACCATAATTAACACTTGTCAAGAAGGGACTAAGTTTGGTATAGTATTCGGGTATGCGAGAAATTAACTCGCTCCTTGCTCCCTTTAAGGGGGCCGCATAGTCCAAGAGGAGGTGAAACATATGCGCAAATACGAAGTGATGTACATTATTCGTCCGGATGTGGAACAAGAGTCGGTACAAGCTTTGACTGACAAGTTCCAAGCAATCATCGGAAACGGTGGAGAAGTCACAAAGCATGACGTGATGGGTAAACGCCGCCTTGCGTATGAAATCAACAAGATTCGTGACGGTATCTACGTACTGGTACATTTCAATGCAACTCCTGATGTTGTTGCTGAACTTGACCGCGTCATGAAAATTACGGATGAAGTTATCCGTTTCTTAGTTGTTAAAGATGTAGCTTAGTCTCATCAACGCAAGGATGTTTCGATTGGAGGCGATAAACGATGTTGAACCGTGTTATTCTCATCGGTAGATTAACAAAGGATCCTGAAATGCGCTATACGCCTGCAGGTGTTGCGGTAACGCAATTTACACTTGCGGTGGATCGTCCGTTTACGAGCGGTGGTCAGAACGAACGGGAAGCGGATTTTATTCCGATCGTTACTTGGCGTCAGCTTGCTGAAACTTGTGCGAACTACTTGCGCAAAGGCCGCCTAACAGCGGTTGAAGGCCGTATTCAGGTGCGGAATTACGAGAACAACGAAGGCAAGCGGGTCTACGTGACTGAAATTATTGCCGATAACGTGCGTTTCTTGGAATCCGGTAACCGCGAGAATGGTCCGCGTGATGAAGGTGCAGCAAGTTACGGAAGCGGAAACGGTAACTACGGTGGAGGCAACCCACAAGGTGGCTCCAATGGTGGTAATCCACAAGGTGGAGGTCGTTCGGGAGGCACACCAAGGAACAACAATAGTCGTGATCCGTTCTCAGATGACGGACGCCCGATCGATATATCGGAAGATGATTTGCCATTCTAACTGAAAGGACGGATGAACATGAGCTTTAAGCAAAGAGATGGTGGCGACGAGCGTCCAGAACGCAAATTCGGCGGTCGTAAAGGCCGTAACAAACGCCGTAAAGTATGTTTCTTCACAGCTAACAAAATTACGCACATTGACTATAAAGATACGGACCTGCTTCGTAAATTTATCAGCGAGCGCGGCAAGATCTTGCCACGTCGTGTAACTGGAACAAGTGCAAAGTATCAACGTCTTCTGACTGTAGCGATCAAACGCTCCCGTCAAGTAGCGTTGTTGCCTTACACAACGGAATAGGACGTAACGAAGAGGCAGCCAATACGGCTGCCTTTTTTTGCGTTCATATAAACAGGTCCTTTAAAACTTACTTGCTTGCTGCTCTGCATAATCGCCGATAACAGGCAGCTTGAACCTTTTGCCCTGCAAGGCGAGGAGCATTAATGCAACCCATAATATAAATGACAGCGGAGCAAGTAAAATGCCAAGCAGCCAGCCGATAAACGGGATAAAGCCGAGCACAATATTAATGACAACCAGTACGACAGACACAAGGATCGATTGCATGGCATGGAATTTCACGTAGCTGCTTCGCTTCTCCAGCACGAGAAACAAGATGCCGGTTACAAAGCTGCCTAAATAGCAAAGCAACCCCACAATCTTAGGGTCAATACCTGTTGATGATGGATCAGGTCCAAATAACGGTGCTTGCATAATGACGCTCCCTCCCTTTGTAGGTATGTATTCAAGCTTGGTTCAAACTATGCTTGGTTGAATTCACCAGAATTAACAAAGGAAAATCGTTAACCATTTGTAACTTTCGGCTCCGCATAATCGTTTAGAATTAGGAAATCACGTGTAAATAGATTTGTAGAGAATGGGGCGTTACAACGAAAATGCAACCGAGAAAAACACGACGATCGTATAAATGGCTGGCAGCTATTCTCGTTATCGTAGTACTTGCAGGGACAGCCGGCTATTTGAATCGAAATGCACTGGCGATGTGGGGCTTTGATGTGTTCTTATCCGGATCGGTCAAGGACAGGCTGGAGAATTCGTATCAGCCTCTGGAGGGCCACGAACCGGTTAAGACAACTTATAAGCCGGAGGAGCCATTCTCTATGCTGCTGCTCGGCGTCGATCAACGGGATAAAGAGGTAGGTCGTTCAGATACGATGATCTATACCGTCATCAGACCGAAAGATGGCGCCATTCTAATGGTATCCATCCCCCGTGATACGTATGTCGATATCGTAGGCAAAACAACGAAATCCGGGAAACAATGGGAAGATAAAATTACACATGCATATGCTTTTGGCGGCGCGAAAATGTCGGTTGAAACCGTCGAAAGGTTATTCAGCAATACTATCGATCATTATGCTACAATAAACTTTACCGGCTTCCGTGAAGTAATCGACGCTATGGGCGGGATTGCGCTTCCGATTACGGAGGATCTGGTCAATGACGACCCGGATCACGAGAAGTTCGTTGTTAAGGCCGGTAAAGAGCTCTACAATGGCACTGAGGCGCTCAACTTTGTTCGGTACCGCGAAGATGCAGGCGGCGATACAAGTCGTGCAGGACGTCACCAGCAGTTCTTAAATGCGATCATGACCAAAGCTTCGCATGTCCAGCAGTGGACGAAGATTCCTGAACTTATTTCCATTATGGGCGAGAATTTCACAACCGATCTAACACCGCAGCATATGATTGATTTGGCGAAGAGCATGCTGCAAAGCGACAACCGCACGATCTATAGTCATACGCTGAAGGGCAATGGACATCGTAAAGTAAATCACGGTGCTTGGTACTATTTTGCGGATGAAGAAGATTTAGCTGCAACGCAACAGTTGATTAAGGCATGGCTGGATCCAGCGAAAACGAAAGCAGAGCTGCCGCTTCCGGAGGAATACCAGGTTAAAGATCAGAAGCCTGTGCAGTCGTTGTCGTCCAAAACGAAAGCAGCATCAGAGAAGCATTAACGGCAATGCGGCGCTTAGAGCAACTCATAGGCGCACGTCAAGCACGTCAAGCTGCAGCTAGGCCCGGAGCTCTTCACGAACACAGGAAAGACAAAGTAGAAGGGAATGGGAACATCAACATGAATATTGCTTTTTTTCTACTGCCTAAGCAAGAGGTGGTATGGTTGACGCTCGATGCAACACTGCGTCAAACACTCGAGAAGATGGAGCATCATCGTTATACAGCAGTACCGATTCTCGACAGTCAGGGCGGCTATGCAGGCACATTAACTGAGGGCGATCTGCTGTGGTATATGAAGAACAACCCCCAAGTGACCTTTGATCAGACGAACAAAGTGAAGTTGACGGATGTCCAAATGCGCATGGCCAATAAGGCCGTTCAAATTGATGCCAATATGGAGGATTTGATTTCACTGGCGAAGGTGCAGAACTTTGTGCCTGTGGTGGATGACATGAACCGGTTTATCGGCATTGTTCGTCGAAGCGACATCATCGACTATTGTGAAGCCATTATCCTAAACCAACATAAACAAGCCAGCACAGAAATGGCAGCCGGCTAAATCAGACGCCGTCCTCGATCCAAGAGGGCGGCGTTTTGTCTTACTTGCAGAGCGGGATTCTAGAGCTCCTACTGGACAAGGTCCCCTGTGTTGCCGGAATTGTTTTATGCTATAATGGGGAGTAAATCATTAGTTCTGTACTAGTAAATCAGCAAGAGGTGAACGGTTTGAAAACCGGCTTAAAGTCAATTTTATGGAGCTTCTCAGCGTTAATTCTACTGCTTATGGTAGCAGTCCCCGTATTGAATGCGCTGGCTGCGGCAGTATTAATGGTGCCAACGGTAATCTTGTACACGACCTTGTCTAAACGGGCATTTACGCTGCATATGGCAGTCGTATATGGAATTGGCGTCATCATTATGGGACTGCCCGCCCTAATCGTGGGACTGTTTTTCTTAGTTCCATCGCTTGTGATGGGGCATTTCTACCGGAAAGGGGCTCCTGCCCGGAAAGTTCTAACCGCTACCGTATTAACGGTGCTTGCTCAGCTTCTGCTTGAGCTGGTTGTGTTTGACCTCGCATTCGATTTCTCCTTAATGCATGAAATCCGTGAAATGATTACGAAAACAGTGGACAATTTACGGGAACAAGGACTTATGCCTAGTGTGTGGACGGCAACCGTCACGGAATCGTATGTGCAGAGCTTGATTCATTCCATTCCAATGGCGCTTATTACCGTTTCATTCCTGCTAGCGATTATCACGCATGCGATTGCAGCGCCGGCTCTGCGTTCCAGCGGTTTAACGATTTCGCGTTTGCAAGCGGCTCGTGAGTGGAGATTACCGCGGATTTTTGTGTTTTACTACCTGGTCGTACTCATAGCGGATATGGCTACACCGAACACGGGCTCTTCGTTCATGACGGTGACGCTTCATAATTTGGTACCGCTGATGCAGCTTGCTTTCTCCATTCAGGCGATGGGTTTCTTCTTCTTCGTGGCGCATGAACGCAAATGGAACAAAGCGATACCGGTGCTTCTCTCGGTAGTTGTCGCGATTTTCCAACCTTTAAGCTTGATTGGGGTCATTGACGCAGCCTTCCCAATCCGTAAAGCGTTTAAGAAATCGTGATACGGAGGCGAATGAAACGATGCCAAAGTTTTTAATTAATCGCTGGCACGGGATGCACCATTTGTGGGCATTCGTGCTTATGATTTTGCTGACGGTCACACTTGCTTTCTATGAATGGAAGCTCGGCATGCTGGGATTGCTGCTCTGCGGCGCGATCGGCTTCTACTCCGTAATGGCCGAGCGGGCCTTTCGCCGCGATTTAAAGGTCTATCTGGGGACACTGTCGTATCGGGTGAAGAAGGCCGGCAATGAGGTTATCAGCGATTTACCATTCGGTATTATTCTCTATAACGAAGACAAGACCGTAGAATGGCACAATGCGTTTGTTACGCACATGCTGGAGCGGGAATCTGTTGTCGGGGAGTCATTGGAAGATCTGTTCCCGACGCTGTCGCAGGCCAAAGAACGCGAAGGCACAGTAGAAGCGCATGTCGGCAACTCGGTGTACGAGCTGCAGTTCAGATTCGATGAGCGCCTGCTCTACATTCGTGATATGACGCAGCGCTGGCAGCTGGCTAAGCGGTATGAAGAAGAGAAGCTTGCGCTTGGCATCGTGATGATGGATAACCTCGATGAGGTTACGCAAGGCATGGACGATCAACAGCGCAGCACGCTGCTTTCGAAGGCGACTGCGGAAATTACGGATTGGGCGAACAAGTTCCATGTGTATTTGAAACGGCTCACGTCTGACCGATACTTGGTTATTACCGACATGCGTACGCTCAAGCAGCTGGAGCTGTCGCGGTTTGTCCTTCTCGATGAGGTGCGGGAGATTACCGCGGAGAATAAGATTCCGATGACGCTCAGCATCGGCTTCGCTGCAGGCGCTGAAAGCGTTGTGGAGCTCGGGCACTGGGCGCAAACGAGCCTCGACTATGCGCTTGGACGCGGTGGCGACCAGGCCGCTGTGAAGGTCGGACAGCGGCAGTCATTCTATGGCGGGAAGTCCAACGCCGTTGAGAAACGGACGCGCGTTCGGGCGAGGGTTGTCGCGCATGCGCTGCGTGATTTGATCAAGGACAGCGACCGTGTCGTCATTATGGGGCATAAAATGCCGGATATGGATGCGATCGGCGCTTCCATTGGCGTACTGAAGGCTGCTATGCTCTTTAATAAAGAAGCGTACATCGTGCTGGAGGGCGTTAATCCTTCCATCCAGAAAATGATGGAGATGCTGAGAGAAGAAGAGCGGATTGCAAAGAGGTTCATAACGCCTGAACAGGCCAAAGAGCTGATTAACGGAAACACGCTCGTCGTCGTCGTCGATACGCATAAAGCATCGATGGTGAAAGAGCCGAAGCTGCTCACGCAAACCGACAAAATCGTAGTGGTCGATCACCATAGACGCGGAGAAGAATTTATCGCGAATGCGATTCTGGTCTATATGGAGCCCTATGCATCCTCGACTTGCGAGCTTATCACGGAGCTGCTGCAATATATTAACGATCGTGTGCTCCTAGATGTTAGAGAAGCGACAGCGCTGCTCGCGGGAATCACCGTGGACACGAAGAGCTTCTCGCTTCGCACAGGCTCGCGTACCTTTGAAGCGGCATCGTTCCTGCGCCGCAATGGAGCGGATTCAACCTTGATTCAGCGGATGCTGAAAGAAGACTTGACCGAATACATTAAGAAGGCAGAGATTATTAAGCAGGCTGAAATCGTATATGACCATATCGCCATCGCTATGACTGAGCAAGGCCGGCAGTATTCGCAGCTGCTCATTGCTCAGACGGCGGATACGCTGCTTAATATGACCGATGTGCTCGCATCTTTCGTCATAGGAGAGCGGCCGGACGGTTTGATTGGCATCAGTGCCCGTTCACTGGGCCACATGAATGTGCAAGTGGTCATGGAGCGCATGGGCGGAGGCGGACATTTAACGAACGCAGCCGCGCAGCAAGAAGGAACTGTAGTGGAAGTAGCACAGCGACTGAAGCAGGTGCTGCAAGAACTTGATAAGGAAGAGGGGTTATTCGAATGAAAGTAATTTTTCTGCAAGATGTGAAGGGGCAAGGTAAGAAGGGTGAGGTTAAAGAGGTGTCGGAAGGGTATGTACGCAACTTCCTATTTCCGAAGAACTTGGCGAAGCTGGCTTCCGATGGCAACCTGAAGACGCTTGATGTGCAGAAGGCGTCCGAGCAGAAGAAGAAAGAGAAAGAAAAAGAAGATGCCAAGGCGCTTGCAGAACGTCTGGAAGCGATGAAAATTATTGTGAAAACGAAAGCCGGAGAAGGCGGCCGTTTGTTCGGCGCTATTACAAGCAAACAAATCGCGGAGTCGCTTGAGGCGCAAGGCGTCAAAGTAGACAAACGTAAGATTGAACTGGAAGAACCAATTCGCACGCTTGGCGTTACGCAAGTTTTGCTAAAGCTCCATCCAGAAGTGAAAGCGAAGCTTAGTGTACATGCTACAGAGGAATAAAAGCAATCAAAAGGGGAGTCATGCGAACCAATGAGTAATGAGATGAGTTTTGACCGAATACCGCCGCAGAATATGGAAGCAGAGCAAGCGGTACTCGGTGCTGTCTTATTGCAAACGGAAGCTTTAATAACGGCGATGGAGCGGCTGCGCAGCGAAGACTTCTACTTGCCGTCGCATCAGCTGCTGTTTGAAGCGATGGTGGAGCTTGGTGAAGCGAGCCAGCCGATTGACTTGGTAACCTTGACTGCTTATTTGCAAGATCGACAGCAGCTGGAGGAAATCGGCGGCGTCAGTTATCTGGCCAAGCTGGGTAACGCGGTTCCAACAGCTGCAAATGTCGATTACTATGCGCAGATCGTTGAAGAGAAATCGATGCTTCGCCGCCTCATTCGGACAGCGACGAACATCGTTTCGGAAGGCTATGCCGCGGCTGAGAATGTCGGAGCGATGCTTAGTGAAGCGGAAGCCCGCATCATGGAGCTGTCGAACCGTCGTTCAAGCACCGGATTCATATCCATTCGCGACGTGCTCATGGAAGTATTCGAGAAAGTGGAGCAGCTATATTCGAATAAAGGCGGCTCAACAGGCATTCCGTCCGGATTTACCGACTTGGACAAGATGACCGCGGGCTTCCAGAAAAATGACCTTATTATTGTGGCGGCACGGCCATCCGTAGGTAAGACGGCTTTCGCCCTTAATATTGCGCAGAACGTCGGTGTACGGGCGCGGGAAACAGTCGCCATCTTCAGTCTTGAGATGTCGGCTGCCCAGCTGGTGCAGCGTATGATTTGTGCGGAATCCAACGTAGATGCGGGCCGATTGCGTACCGGGTATTTGGAAGGCGACGATTGGGAAAAGCTAACGATGGCGATCGGTTCATTATCTGAAGCGCAAATCTTCATTGATGATACGCCGGGTATTACCGTATCGGATATTCGGGCGAAATGCCGTCGACTTAAGAAAGAGCGCGGACTTGGCATGATTCTGATCGACTACTTGCAGCTCATTCAAGGGCGCGGCAAAGCCGGCGAGAACCGTCAACAGGAAGTATCCGAGATCTCCCGTACATTGAAGCAAATCGCCCGTGAGCTTGAAGTGCCGGTTATCGCACTGTCACAGCTCAGCCGGGGTGTTGAGCAGCGGCAGGACAAGCGTCCGATGATGTCTGACCTTCGGGAATCCGGATCAATCGAGCAAGATGCCGATATTGTAGCGTTCCTATACCGGGATGACTACTATGATAAGGAATCCGAGAAGAAGAATATCATCGAGATCATCATTGCTAAACAGCGTAACGGTCCCGTAGGAACCGTCGAACTGGCCTTCTTGAAGAACTTCAATAAATTCGTTGGTTTAGACCGTTCGCACCAAGAACCGGGCCACGCCTCCTAATAAGGAAGGGTTCTGTCCCACATTTATCGAAATTCCGAACAATGCGATATAGGACCTTACAATTGTTCGCTTTTCGTTGACTTTACCACTGCAGACTGCTAAACTAATCATGCTGTCTAAAGCTGGTAGCTATTATGTTGTTTTTATAATTTCACCTCGGCAGTGCGTGCAAAACTTGTAATGGGGGTATATCCATGTCAACGGTAGTTGTAGTCGGAACCCAGTGGGGAGACGAAGGCAAAGGAAAAATCACCGACTTTCTGGCGGACGGTGCTGATGTTGTAGCCCGGTACCAGGGGGGAAACAACGCAGGTCATACCATTATGATCGGCAATAAGAAATATAAGCTCACGATGATTCCATCGGGCATTTTCAATGAAAATAAAGTGTGCGTCATCGGTAACGGTATGGTTATCAATCCGTCCGCACTGATTGATGAAATTAACTATATACATGACAATGGATTCTCCTCGGAGAATTTGAAAATCAGTGACCGCGCGCATCTGATCATGCCGTATCACCTTGTGCTTGACGGCCTTGAAGAAGAGCGTAAAGGCGATAACAAGATCGGAACGACTCGCAAAGGCATCGGCCCTTGCTACATGGACAAAGCAGCGCGTAACGGTATTCGTGTCGCCGACCTGCTTGATGCAGAAGAGTTCGAAACGAAGCTTCGCCGTATGGTTATCGAGAAGAACCAAGTCATCGAGCAAGTTTACAACGGCGAGAAGCTGGACGTTGACACGATTCTTGCTGAGTACTTGGGTTATGCCGAGACGCTTCGTTCTTACGTAACAGACACTTCCGTTGTGCTGAACGATGCAATCGACGAAGGCAAACGTATTCTGTTCGAAGGTGCACAAGGCGTAATGCTTGATATCGACCAAGGTACTTATCCGTACGTTACGTCTTCGAACCCGACAGCTGGCGGCGTTTGTATCGGTTCCGGCGTTGGACCTTCGAAGATCCAACAAGTTATTGGTGTTGCCAAAGCGTACACGACGCGTGTGGGTGACGGCCCATTCCCAACCGAGCTCAGCAATGAGACCGGCGATTGGATCCGTGAGAAAGGTTTTGAATACGGTACGGTTACAGGCCGTCCGCGCCGCGTAGGCTGGTTCGACACAGTTGTTGTCCGCCATGCACGCCGCGTTAGCGGAATTACAGGCTTATCCTTGAACTCGCTTGACGTGCTTTCGGGTCTGGAAACGGTTAAAATTTGCACGGGCTACAAACTGCGCGGCGAAATCATTAATCATTATCCTGCGAGCTTGAAGCTGGTCTCCGAGTGTGAAGCGGTGTACGAAGAATTGCCAGGCTGGAGCGAAGATATCACTAATGCGAAGACCTTGGCTGATCTGCCAGAGAACACGCGCCGCTACGTGGAGCGGGTATCCGAGCTTACAGGTATTCCGATTGCGATCTTCTCCGTGGGACGTAACCGGGAGCAAACGAATCCGGTTGTACCGATCTACGTTTAATTAATTACCTATTCAGAGGACTGCGAGAAATCGCGGTCCTCTTCTTTTTTTGCCTAATTGGGGGCTGCGAATGTGAATGGTTCCTGTACCAGGTGCCCATACTAAGAAGTATGGGCGAAAATGCCTTTGCATAGGAGGGTGATAATCATGTGGAAAATGACAGGGTGGCTGGCGAAAACGATCGCAGCGGGACTGCTGATCAGTTTTCTATCGATCTGGACGACAGGCTATATCGTTAACAGCTATGTCGAGACGCTGCTGAAGCAGTTTAATGTGCCGCTCGAACAGAAGCCTTTTGCGCTGAACGGCGTTTGGGGCGGGTTATGGGGAGCGGACCCCGTCGTGAAGCAGAAAGGAAACTCAGCGGATACGGATTCTTCAGCGAAGGATAAAGATGCAGATGTGAAAACAGGAAGCAGCTCGGATAAGAACGATGATTCGACGTCAAAGAATAGCGATTCACCTGCTTCGGTCGATGCGTTTGAGCAGACTCCGAGCGGTGAACTTAGTGATATCGGTGGCGGGAGCGGGACGAAAGCAGGCAGCGGCGTTGCTTCTTCATCGGATGACGAGGTTGCAATGTCGACAGATGAGATTAACTCAGCGAAATCGCAAATCAGCGATTCCGATAAGGAGAAGCTGTTCGATACATTGACGAAGCTCCCGCAGGACGCATGGCAGAACATATCGAAGTTGATGGAGGATGGGCTGACAGACGCAGAAATGACCCAGGTCCAACAGCTCATGGCGCAATACCTAGATCGGACAGAATACGACGCAATGCTGGCAATTCTGAGCAAATATTAATGTCAAGCCCAGGGTCGTTTGGTTGAATCGGAATGCAGCGTTATGATAAAGTAGAATTCGTACCCTGGCAATGTAGGTTTTACATTGCCCGATCCCAACAAAGTTATGGACCATAACGCGAAAAGGAGACGATCATGGCCTTTTTTAATGAGAGGGGTCGCATCCGGAAGGTATGGAACTCATTCCGACAGACTTTTCGGACCGTCAACCCAAATAGCACGCAAGGCAATACGAAACACCGATTACTGAGCAAGAAACCGTTATTTCTAGCGGTAAGCGCAGTAGCTTTATTGACGATTGCAGGCTTTAGCGGCAGTCATTATGTACAAGCACACACCGTAGATTATGTCGAAGTTTATCATAATGGCAAGCTGATTGGAGAAGTAGGCTCAGAGACCCAGGTTGAAGAGTGGATTAGCAACAAAGAGAAGCAGATTCAGGAGAAAAACACAGGCATACATATGGTGCTTGATGCAGGTACGATCACATACAGCGATAAAAGCGCTTACAATGCCAAACCGGATTCAGCGGCGACTTTGCAGAAGCTTGAAGGGCTGCTTGCTTCACATGCTACGGGCGTAGAGCTCGTTGTAGACGGCAAACGAATCGGCGTTGTGAAGGACAAGGCTACGGCTACTGCGCTGCTCAAGCGGGTAGAAGGTAAATATTCGCCGAAAGTGAAAGCCGGTAAGGCGGAAGTGACCGCATTAGCCTACTCCGCTGACGGCAGCTTGAAGTCCAAATCGGCATTGAAATCTGTGAAATTTGTCGAGAAGGTTGCGACTAAAGAAGCAGAAGTGCAGCCGACGGACATTGCGGATCCTGAGCAGTTGTATTTGCAGCTTATTAAAGGAACTGTGAAACCGACTTCGTATACGGTCCAAGATGGTGACTGTGTAGGGTGTATCGCACACAAGTTCGATATTTCGCCTCAGGTCATCTACGAACGTAACAAATGGATTAAAGATGATATGATTAAAGTCGGGGACGTGCTTGATCTTACGGTGCTTCAGCCGCAGGTGACGGTCGAAACGGTCGAGAATGTCACGGAAACCGAATCGATTGAACCGGCTACGGTCGTGCAGAAGAACAGCAATATGAAAGCAGGCCAGTCGAAGGTCATACGCCAAGGCCAGAGCGGGAAGAAGCAATTGGTGTACCGCTTAGTGAAGCAGAATGGCTACTTGATGAGTGAAGAGCTGATCAGTGAAGTTGTTCTGAAGCCATCCGTTCCGGCGATTGTCATGAAAGGAACGAAGGTTATGCTTAGCGAAGGCAGCGGTCGCTTCAGCTGGCCGGTAACCGGCGCGCGTCTCACTAGCAGCTTCGGTCAGCGTTGGGGCGCGTTACACCGCGGCGTTGATATGGTAGGAAACAAAAACATTATGGCAGCAGACAACGGTACAGTCAGCTTCACCGGTCAACGTCCGGGGCTTGGCAACTGTATCATTATCAATCACCATAACGGCTATGAAACAGTTTACGGCCATCTTAGCAAAATTTCCGTCAAGCGTGGTCAGACGGTTGAGAAGGGTCAACGGATCGGCATTATGGGTAATACAGGGCACTCCTTCGGCACGCATTTGCACTTTGAGGTTCATAAGAACGGCGCATTGCAAAACCCGCTTAAGTACCTGTAAGCGAAGCAATCGCAGACCATACGAAACACTGCTCGGCCTTTATGGTCCGGCAGTGTTTTTGCGTTCAGAGGAAAGTCACAAAATCCGCGGAAAATCGACCAATTCTCCCCTCATATGAGGGAACTTTCATTGGGAACTAAGACAGTTCCTATGGTAGAATAGAAGGAGATTGCTAAGCGACAGGCGGTGTAGCGATGCACGGAAAAATATTAGTCGTTGATGATGAACAACCGATTGCGGACATTATAAAATTCAACCTCGAGAAGGAAGGCTATCAAGTCATTTGCGCCTTCGACGGTGGTGAAGCGGTAAGGCTCGCGTTCGAAGAGCTGCCGGATTTAATATTGCTTGATTTGATGCTGCCCGTAAAGGATGGCATGGACGTGTGCCGAGAAGTGCGCGCGCGTCTGCAAACGCCGATCATTATGCTGACAGCCAAAGATACCGAGCTGGATAAGGTGCTTGGCCTTGAGCTTGGGGCGGACGATTATGTAACGAAGCCGTTCAGTACACGTGAGCTGCTTGCCCGAGTGAAAGCGCATTTGCGGCGTCAGAAGAATGATGCTTCTTCATCTGCGGCTGCTGCGGCAGGTAACGGCGCTTCGGCTGCTGCTGAGGACAAGCAGGGGCTGGGGATTTTCAACTTGTTTATCGATACCGATATGTATGTCGTCTATAAAGACAATGAACCGCTCGATCTGACACATCGCGAGTACGAGCTCGTTTATTATTTGGCCCGCAACTGCGGGAAGGTGATGACGCGCGAGCATTTGCTGCAGGCGGTATGGGGATTTGAGTATTTCGGCGATGTCCGTACCGTGGATGTTACGATTCGGAGACTTCGGGAGAAGATCGAGGATGATCCGAGCCGGCCGGAATATATTTTGACCCGACGTGGACTCGGTTACTTGATGCGTAATCCGAAATCCGGAGGGTTCGGGTACGGATGAACGGGATACGGTTTTTCCGAACCATTCAAGTTAAACTGATTATTATTTATGTGCTGCTGATTCTCATAGCCATGCAGCTGATCGGTGTTTATTTTATCAGCACGATGAAGACCTCGCTGACATCGACATTTACGAATAACATGAACGAGCAGGCGAATCTGCTCTCGAAATTATCGGCGCAAACGCTGTCCAATCGGTTGGACAAAACAGGCAGCTCCGAAGAGAACTCGACTGAGGAGTATCTCAGGGTGCTTGTTAGCAGCTTGTTCAGCATTAGCGAAGCTGAAATTCAAATCTTAGATGCGAGCGGGAAGGTGCTGGCCACCTCCATGCAGTCGCATCAGTCCTATATCGGCAAGAAGAATACGTCGCTTGCTGTCAGCCGGGCGCTGCAGGGGATTCGCGATAACGAAGAGGAAATTATCGATGAGGATGGTTTGCGCAAGAAAATTATTGCCAAGCCGATTGTAGACGGGGAGAAAACGGTAGGCGCGATTTATCTGGTCGCTTCGATGAAAGAGCTCTATTCGACGGTTGACCGGATTAACCGCATCTTCATGTCCGGGATGCTCTTCGCGCTTGGATTGACAGGCGTACTCGGCATTCTGCTCGCCCATACGATTACGAATCCGATTAAAGCACTGACCCGCCAGGCTGCGGCAGTTGCGGAAGGTCGGTTCGATCAGCAGGTACCTGTACTCGGCAATGACGAGATCGGCCGATTAAGCGAAGTGTTTAACGATATGACGATGCGCTTACGCGATGCGCTATCGGCAACGGAAGAAGAGAAAGAGAAGATTTCTTCGATTCTGGCCAATATGAGCGACGGGGTTGTGGCCGCCGATGAACGCGGTATTGTTATTATCACGAATCGGCGAGCTCAGGAAATGCTGCGCCGGGATGATTGCGAAGGCATTCGCCTGACCGACTTGTTCGGTATGGACGAAGCGCAGCTTACGGGATTGCAGAAGGGGAATGAGCCGTCGGCTATTCTCTATCATCTGGAGACCGAAGGCGACGAGGAAGAGCTGATGCGTGTGACGCTGACGCCGATTCATCGCCGAGATCAAGGCATAAGCGGTACGATTGCGGTGCTGCAGGATGTCACGGAGCAGGAACGGCTTGAGCAATCGCGGCGCGAGTTCGTAGCGAATGTATCGCATGAGCTGCGAACACCGCTCACGACAATCAAGAGTTATGCGGAGGCGCTTGACGATGGCGCGATGGATGAGCGAGAGCTTGGTCAGCGATTCGTCGGCGTTATCCGGAATGAGACAGAGCGGATGATTCGGCTCGTAACGGACCTGCTGCATCTCTCGCGGCTGGATTCCAATCAAGCTCCCTTGCGGCGGCAGCAGACGAATGTGCCGGATATGCTGGAGGAAGTGGCTGACCGTTTCTCCTTCCAGCTGCGGAAGAAGACGATTAAGGCGTCGGTTCGCGTAGAAGATGCGATCACGTCCATCTGGCTCGATCGTGACCAGATCGATCAAGTGCTTGATAATCTCGTTTCAAACGCGATTAAATATACGCTCGACGGTGGACGCATTGAAATTATGGCACGCCGACTTGAGCCGGCATCTATTGCAATTAGCGTGAAGGATACGGGAATCGGTATCCCGAAACGGGATCTTGGCCGAATCTTCGATCGGTTCTATCGGGTCGACAAAGCCCGCTCGCGCAACATGGGCGGTACCGGTCTGGGCTTGTCCATTGCCCGGGAAATTGTGAAGGCACATGGCGGCTCCATTGCGCTTGATTCTGAGCTTAATGAAGGCACGACGGTAACGGTCATCCTGCCTGTGCAGGCCGGCGGAGGTGAGAGCGCATGATGGACAAGCTGAAGACCGCGTTGCTCACAGCGCTCGTTATTCTCAGTCTGATTCAAAGTTATATGCTTGCATACAGCATGCCCGGCCTCGGTGTAACCACTTCGCCGCAGCAGGATTACGTGCCGGCCGAGCCTATGGGGCAAGAGGAGAAGATCGAGAACGTTATTTTTCCGGAAGACATGGTGCTGCATCTGGGCAAAGGGAAACATACGCTTCTGTACCCGGCCTCGAATTTCTATAACTTGATCTTCGGCAAGATCAAAAGCCGTGAGTTTAAAGGCTTCCAGCGGAGCGCGGCTGTCGTTGTCGATTGGGATGAAATCCGCAATCGCGATGAGGGGCTTGAACTGCGGTTCGGGCGCGGCGTTCCCGTTGAGCTGTTAAGCAAAGTATTGAAGCTGGAAGGCGATGCGACATTTATGGATGATGTCGTCAACCGGATCTGGATTTATAAAAGCAGTGATCGGGATGAAATCCGAACGTATTTCTTCAGCAGCGATAACTTGACCGTCTATGAGTCGGTGAAAGCGGATTTAACGGCACAAGACGTACAGATGTATGTCGGTTACGGCGAGTATCAGACGAACTACAGGAAAGTCGGCGATGATCTCTATACGCCGGATGGACCTGTGGAGTCGATGCAGCAGATCGTGGGCTATGAAACGTATTCACCGGAGCAAATGCAGCGGTATTTGTTCGTTGATCCCGGCGTTACGCGGGTAATCAGTGACCAAGGCGGGTCGCAGATCTATACAGATGGCAAACGCGGGCTGCAGGTGGAGCAGAATGGACGATGGATTAGCTTTACGGACCCCGTATCGGTGCAAGGTCAAGACGATAACGAGAGTCAGAACGTATATGCGGCCATTCAGTTCATTAACAAGCATGGCGGCTGGGATGGTATGCATCGCTTCACGCATGCGGGCACATTCGAGAGTGTACAGGTGCTGCGATTCCAGCAGTATTATGGCTCGTATCCGATTATCCCACAGGAGCCGTTCATGTTCGGCAGCATGAGGCTGCGGTTGCAGCAAGGTGTCGTTTCGGAGTATGAACGCTCACTGCTCACTCTGCAGAAGAAAGCGCAACAGCGGGATATCCGCTGGCTGCCGGGCGGCGATATGCTGGAGAATGCGTTTAAGAACTACAAACGCAGATTGGAAGTGACTGCGATCTACCCTGCGCTGCTGGCTATATCAACCGAGAAGAATGTGATGAAGCTGGAACCTATCTGGGCTGTCCGTCTCGTAGACGGCACCCAAGAGAACCTGCTTCAAGCGATTCCCGGCGGTTACAAGCCGAAGCCCGGTGAGCCGGGCGGTGCGCCGCTACAGAAGACGAGCAATGCCGGCGGTGCCGGCGGCAGATTGGATGAACCGGTTGATAATGCCGCTTCGAGCGGTATTGCACAACTGAGTGACGGACCATTATCCGGACATATCAGCAGCTTAATCAGTCTTGAAGGCACGAAAGCAAGCGATGGACAAGATGGAAGTGAAGTGGGAGCGGGTGCTGCCGGTGAAGTCACGGACGCAAGTGCAGGAAGCGGTAGCGCCGTCCCAGCGCATGATGATATAGCAGGTATGCCGGGTGCTGCAGATAATAAGGCTAGCGGCGGAGGGAATGCGAGTAATGTCGGCAGTAATGTCGGCAGTTCTGCGGAGAACCCCTAAGCGAGGCTAAGATCATATCGAGAGCTTATTAGGATCGTAGTTGAAGGAGATGAAGGAATGGACTGGGGCAGGGCGAAAAGTGTGTTGATTTTTGCATTTTTGCTGCTGAATCTCGTGCTTGGGTACCAGCTCTGGTCCAACATCCGGGAAGGGCTGCGAACGAGCGCGGATGTGAGTGATTTGCGGCAGGAAACGCAGGCTCTTATGGAAGAGAAGAAGATTAAGCTTGCCACAAGTATCCCGTCGGAGACACCTGAGCTGCGGGATTTGACGTACCAGATCCAAACAAAGCTCGGTAAAGGCGAGCGTCATGAACTGAAGAAACCGGTGGACAGTAAAGTCGTCTTCGAGGAGAAAGAGCTGCAAGCGAGCCTGGGAGGCATCATTCCGGAGCTTGAGAATTATGCGCTTGGAACGGTTCATGAGGATGAGTTTATTTTGTACCGGATGGTTGAAGGGCGACCGATGTTCGATGCTAAGCTTGAGCTCTATTACGACTACAGGAATCAGAAGATTACGGCTTACAGGCAGGACCTTGTCGAGCTGCTGCCGCCACAGAATTCGACTTCACAGTCGGTTTTGTCGGCCACTAAAGTGGTGACAAGCTTAATTGAGAATCAGCTGCAGAACGGGGCCGTCATTGGGGAGATCAAGCTGGGCTATCACGGACAGATTTTTGACTCCAATACACAGGTTTCGGCGCCGACTTGGCGCGTGCTGCTGGAAGATGGCGGACAGTACTACATGAATGCGATCAGTGGGGAAGTTGTGACGGAATAAGTGGGGTTTCGCAGTGCCTCGTCGAAACTTCGGCGGGTTTGGGGAGCAGGGGAAAGGGCAGGTTTAGAAGAAGTATGGGACTTCGATTTACGGTACTTGGGAGCGGTTCGACAGGAAATGCCACGATTGTGCAGTGCGAAGATGCTACCGTGCTTATTGATGCAGGTTTAAGTGCGAAGAAGCTCGAGGAGCTCATGCGGGAGCGGGGTGTCGCCGGTCATGAAATCGATGCGATTCTCGTTACGCATGAGCATTCCGATCATATAAAAGGGCTTGGTGCATTTGCTAGGAAGCACAATGTGCCAATCTATGCGAATGAAGCGACATGGGGGGCACTTGAGCGCCATGTCGGTACCATAACAAGCGAACAGCGTGTCATTATGGAAACAGGTGAAACCGCGAAGTTCGGCGCAATGCGAACGACATCGTATGCGATTTCGCATGATGCGGCCGAGCCGGTCGGGTATGTTTTCCAAGATGATGATGTGAAGCTGAGTCTGGCAACAGACCTTGGCTATGTCAGCGATAAGGTAAGACGGATGATAGAAGATTCCGATGTGCTAGTGCTAGAGTCGAACCATGATGTCAACATGCTGCGGATGGGGCGTTACCCATGGAACATTAAGCGGCGGATCCTAAGCGATATCGGACATTTGTCCAATGAAGCGGCCGGAGAAGCGTTATGCCAGCTGATGACGGATCGAACGAAGCGGGTTTATCTGGCGCATCTGAGCTTGGACCATAATTTGATGGACCTGGCTAAGCTGACGGTAAACGGCATCTTGGAGAACAACGGCTTCTTCTTCAAACGGGATGAACATCCGCTGCGTGAGACGTACCATGACCGGCCTACGGCATGGGATGAAGTGCGCCGACGATAAGCTCGTCCAGCTCGGAATCGAGCGAAGTGATTTTACGTTCAAGTTCGTCTTGGGTGAGTATGCCTTTATCCATGAGCAGCTCTGTCATCGCACTGAGGGTAAGCAGGGTGCGGTAATGATCTTCTTTGAGGTCGGCAAGCTTGGCTACCAGATTGAGATGGTCAAGGGCTGAGGAACTTCTGGATTTCATGAGATTCGCTCCTTCATCTATTCGTTTATTAACAATTAACGGACGGCAGCAGCCGTTTCACCTTGTTCTATTATTATTGTAGACCGTTCTACCGATATCATTCCTAGATTCGTAAAATAATGGTCTTGATGTCAGGATGACATCGAGAGGAGCGATTATAGATGAGCTTGTTTGATGATGATTTCTATTCAACACGTGTATCGCGTCGAATTCGGTCTACGAGCCGCGACGTTTCGTTTAGCAAGCGTGGGAGCGGCATCCGTTGGACGCCTGTGCGTGTGGCCGTAGCTTCTTCGGTGGTTAGTGCACTGGCTGCGGTGCTGGTATTTGGTTTGTTTACGGGCTTTGATCGCAGTGAAGGTTCGATATCGGCGGTAGCAGGCGTGACTAATGTGGGCATGAGCAATGATCCGCTTGAGAAGACGATCTCGGCTGCGGCGAAGATGCGGCCGGCTGTCGTTAGTATTATTAATGAGCAGGCTCAGCCTGAAAGCGATGCGCCCGGCGGTACTTCAGACGGCAATGATGCGGCAGGGACTGATGGCGGAGATGGCTCTGCTCAACTGCAGCAAGCAGCACTGGGCTCTGGGTTTATTTTCGAGAAGGTCAAAGGCAAGGCGCATATCATTACGAACAATCACGTTATTGAAGATGCGGTTGCGGTAAAAGCCGTGCTGAGCAATGGCGAAACGCGGAATGCGAAGGTTGTCGGTACCGATGCGATTACGGATCTGGCTGTGCTGGAGATTGATGCGGACGGCATTGATACGGTAGCGGAGTTCGGGGAATCCGAAGGCTTGCGCGCCGGTCAATGGGTCATGGCAATTGGAAATCCGCTTGGACTCAGCGATTCATTGACGATGGGCATTGTGAGCAAGACGAAACGGATTATTCCCGTGTCGCTCAGCCAAGACGGCAACTATGACTGGGAACAGGAAGTTATTCAAATTGACGCGTCCATTAATCAGGGCAACAGTGGCGGTCCATTGATTGATCTGGACGGCAACGTAGTCGGCATCAACAGCATGAAGATTGCGGAGTACGGTGTGGAAGGCGTCGGTTTTGCGATTCCTTCGCATATTGCGATGCCGATTGTGCAAAGCTTACTGGAGTATGGCAAAGTGAAGCGTCCTTACTTAGGCGTATATACGATGGATCTGGGCTTGTACATGGCACAGCAGTCGGCTGTAGCTCAGGGTAATGGCGATGCTGATGACAGTGCAGGCGGCGCGGATCAGGAGCCGTCTACGGAAGGTTCTGAGTCCGGCGATGGTGCTGCTGCGGGCGGAGAAGACGAAGGCGTGATGCTGCCGCAAGGCGATCTGAAGCTTCCGGACGAAGTGAAGCAGGGCGTTATTGTTCTGCAAGCGGTCGGTCCGGCGGAGGAAGCGGGTCTTGCGTTCAACGATGTCATCGTGAAGCTGGACAATGAGTCGATCAGCAGCACGATGGAGCTGCGTAAATATTTGTACGGCAAGAAGACGATCGGCGATAACATTGAAGTGACCTTCTACCGAGACGGTAAGAAGCAAACGACAACGTTTAAGCTGGCGGAGAAGACGGAAGAATAACGGTATAGTCGCGAAGCGGATCAGCTCGTGCAAGCTCGGAAGTGCGGGCTTGCGTTACGACGGGCTGATCTCTTTGCGTGGATATGGGGCAATAACCGAGCATTAGGCGGAGAATAGGGAAAGAACAAGGCAAGAACAAGGCACGAACCGAGAATAGGGAAAGAACAAGGCATTAACCGAGTATAGGGCAAGGGCATAATAGGATACAGACTACAATTGGGGGATCTGGCAGATGTATTGTGTGTGTAAAGAGCATGTGGAGCTGGCGATTGATAAATTTGTGGATGAATACGAGGATGCACCGGATATCGTGGATTTGGTGACGACGAAGTTCACGGAATGGGAAGCGCCAGCCACTTGCGAGCTGTGCGATCACATTGCCGAGTATTTGGTGGTGTAGCCGGTGCATATTCAAATCGCTGCTGTCGGGAAGCTGAAGGAAAAATATCTCGTGCTCGGCATCGCCGAATACGCGAAGCGTCTTGGCCCGTACGTGAAGCTCACGCTCACGGAAGTAGCGGACGAGCGGGCGCCCGAGACGATGAGCGCCGCCGAGGAAGCCATTGTTCGCGAGCGCGAGGGTGAGCGCTTGCTCGCGGTTATTAAGCCAGACGCGCATGTTGTCGCGCTGGCGCTGGACGGGGAGCTATGGTCGAGCGAGGACCTCGCCGGCCAGCTCGATCATTTAGCCACGTATGGGCGGAGCCACGTGGCTTTTGTTATTGGCGGGAGCAACGGCCTCGCGCCCGCCGTGCTGAAGCGCGCCCAGCAGAAGCTCAGCTTCGGGCGCATGACCTTGCCGCACCAGCTCATGCGGTTGGTGCTTCTGGAGCAGGTGTATCGGGCGGTGAAGATTAACCGGGGAGAACCGTACCACAAGTAGGGCGAATTCTTTTGAAATGGGAGGTTATCACGTTGAACCACCTGCTGCTGGCAGACGATGATCCAAATATTAGAGCGCTGGTGCGTTACGTCATGACCCGTGAAGGATATAGCGTGCATGAAGCTCGCGACTGGGCCGAGGCGGTAGAGGTTATGGAACGTTCAACGATAGATATCGCTATCATAGATGTGATGATGCCGCATATGGACGGGTTTGAGTTGTGTGAGCATATTCGGCAGCATTACGACATCCCGATTATTTTGCTCACTGCCAAGGACCAGCTATCAGATAAAGAACAAGGCTATCTAAAAGGAACGGATGACTACGTGACCAAGCCATTCGAGCCGGAAGAGCTGTACTTCCGGGTTAAGGCGCTGTTCCGCCGCTATAACCGGGCGGCGAATGACATCATTCGAATGCATCGTATTACCATAGATCGCAAAAACGTTGAAGTGAACGACGGTCAATCTATTATTTTACTGCCGATGAAAGAATTTGAGCTGCTGGCCCAGCTGGCCCAGTACCCAGGGCGTCTATTTTCCCGTGACGAGTTGATCCGTCTCGTATGGGGTCAGGATTATGAAGGAGACGACAACACGGTTAATGTACATATCAACAGACTACGCCAGCGTTTTGCCGATTACGCGGATGATTTTGTTATTCAGACGGTTCGAGGCATCGGCTACAAAATTGTGGTGACAGCCAAATGAAAAGTCTGTACTCTCGCGTGTTTCTGATTATATTAGCTGTTATCTTAGCCAGCAGTATGTTGGGATTCATCGCTTCTAATATTTATTACCATATAAAGCTCAAACCGTTTAACGATGAGAAGCTTGTATCCATTGCCGAGCATATGAAAAACTTTATTGAATCTGATCCGGAGGATATGGAGCGATATCTTGGTAATGCGGCCGCTTTAGGGTACGAGATCTATGTGACGGATGGGCAAGAAGAGTCTCGTTTTTATGGGAGAACCTTCCGGGAGCAGAATCTAGACAAGCAAGACATCAGAATCGTTCTTGGAGGTGGCATCTACCACGGTGTGGCGCAGTTTCCAAATAAGCCGTTCATCACGGGCTTCTTCGATAACCGCTTAAGCAATACGGTAGGCGTGCCCATCCAAGCATCGGGAAAGACTTACGCTTTGTTCATGCGACCGGATGTACTGCTGCAGTTCGGAGAGCTCCGTACCTTCTTTGCCTTAGTCGGATTGCTGACCATCATCATCAGCCTATTATTCTTCTTGGCGAGCACTCGCTATATTGTCAATCCAATTACGAGGTTAACCGAAGCGACCAAACGTCTTGCACAAGGAAACTACAATCTTCGTCTAACGACGGGAAGACGTGATGAAATTGGTCAGCTAGCTGAGCATTTTATGACGATGAGCCGGGAACTGGAGCGGGTCGATCTGGCACGCCAGCAATTTGTATCCAATGTATCGCATGAAATCCAATCGCCGCTTACCTCCATCCAAGGATTTGCTAAGGTATTAGCGCAAGGGGATTTGCCGGAAGAAGAACGCCAACAATACGCTTCCATTGTTGAGGCTGAAAGCCGCCACCTCTCCATGCTGAGCAAACAGCTGTTGCTGCTCTCTACGCTAGAACAAGGAGAAGAGGCGCTGAACAAGAAGCACTTCTCCTTACGCCGACATATCCGTCAAGGCGTGGAAATGTTGCAATGGCAGCTGGATGGGAAGGAATTATTACTAAAGCTATCCGTTCCGGAATCCATTTCGGTTTATGGCGATGAAGTGCTTCTGATGCAAGTATGGACAAATTTGCTGAGTAATGCGGTAAACCATATTCCATTGGGCCGAAGCATCGAAGTGCGTGCTGAGGAAATGCAGTCGCATATCCATGTGGTTATTTCGGATAATGGAGAAGGGATTGCTTCCGAGCATTTACCCTTTCTATTCGATCGGTTCTACCGTGTCGATCGCGCTCGGGAACGTACTTCGGGTCGAACAGGCTTGGGGCTGGCCATTGTGAAGAGGATTGTGCAGCTGCACGAGGGAACTATCGAAGTGAGCAGCATGCAAGGGGCAGGCACCAGCTTTACGGTGACGATTCCCAAATTGTAATTTGTTATTTATGCGCCATTTATATTCGCTTCCTAAACTGGAGACATCCAAGAGGAGGGAAGCAACATGTATCTGGCCATTCGAGAAATGAGGTTCGCTAAAGTCCGTTATTCGCTAATCGCGATTATTATGCTGCTTGTCACGTTCCTGGTTCTGTTCGTTACCGGGCTTGCGAGAGGGCTCGCCTATGATAACGCGGCATCGATTCAAAATATGGACGCTACACATTTTATTATGGAGAAGGATTCGAATCATCGCTTCACCCGGTCACGTCTCAGCGAACAAGTACGGATACAAGCGGGCTTAATCACAGGACAAGAGAACGTGCAGCCACTTGGCGTCAAGATGACTACCATGACGGCGGAGGGGACAACTGGGAAGCTAGACGTGACGCTTCTTGGAATAAATCCGGTGGGCTGGCTGATGCCCAAGGCGACCGAAGGCGAGCCTATCACATCGGGCGGGGCTGGAAGTGTACTTGTAGATCACAAACTGAAGGATTCAGGGATTGGCCTCGGTACTGTTCTAGTAGATCAGGCTTCAGGCTTGAAATGGACGGTTAGCGGTTTTGTCAGCCATGAATCTTACAGCCATTCGCCGGCGGTATTTCTGAATGAGCACGACTGGCAGCAGCTTCAGTTGGAGACTGCAGCGCGAACGGAGTCAGGAGAATCCGGAGACGGCAAGACCTATAATGCGATAGCCGTAAAGGCGAATAAGCACCAAGCAAAGCAGCTTGCTGCAACCTTGCCGGACTCAGAGATCGTTACCCAATCACAAGCCGTTATGGCCATTCCGGGTTACAAGGAGGAGCAGGGCTCGCTTTGGATGATGATCATCTTCTTGTTTCTGATTTCTTCCTTTGTCCTAGCAGTGTTCTTCTATGTCATCACGATCCAGAAGAGTAGTCAATTTGGTGTTTTGAAGGCGATCGGAACACGAACTGTTTACCTTGTGCGAAGCGTTTCCCTTCAAGTGTTGCTTTTATCGACAGGGAGTCTAATTATCAGCATACTGCTTATCCAAGTAATTAAAGCTCTCTTGCCTGGCGGCATGCCTTTTCTGCTTCAACCCTCCACATTGGCGTTTACTGGCGGTGCGTTTATTGTGATGTCGCTTGCCGGATCACTGCTTTCCGTTTGGAAAGTAACCAGAATTGACGCCGTGGATGCGATAGGGAGGAGTGCAGCATGAGACACAGACTTATCCTGGACAATATTACGCATACCTTCGAGGATGGCGGTATGCAGCGAACGGTACTCGATCGCCTGAATTTGCAAGTTTCGGAAGGGGAACTTGTGGCAGTTATGGGACCGTCCGGATCCGGCAAGAGCACGTTTCTATCGATTGCTGGCGCACTCCTTGAGCCTACGAGCGGTGGAGTATTGCTGGATGGAGAGGCGATAGCCGGTAAACAGAAGCAGGCGCTGTCCGATATACGCCTGAACAAGATTGGATTTATTTTTCAAAGTGCCAACTTGATTCCATACTTGAAGGTGGAAGAACAGTTGATGCTGGTCGCAAAGTTAGGGAACATGAACAAAGTGAAGGCGAATGAACGCATCAAGAAGCTGCTTCATAAGCTGGGTTTAGACCACCGTAGAAGTGCTTATCCTCACAAATTATCAGGTGGTGAGCGTCAGCGCGTCGCAATCGCAAGAGCACTCATGAATGATCCGGCCGTGCTAATGGCGGACGAGCCGACGGCGAGTCTGGATGCCTCAAGAGGAATGGACATCGTACGGATGATTGCCAGAGAGGCAAAGGAACGGGGTAAGAGCGGAATTATGGTTACGCACGACGAACGGGTACTGCCGCTGTGTGATCGTGTTCTTTATTTAGAGAACGGTCGTCTAATTGAAAATAAACATAAGTAGGGCATGCGGCAGATGGGGTATACTTGTTAGAAAGCATAATAAACAAAGAATTCTAAATAGATGGAGATGCGAAATGAGTAAAGGCAGAGTATGGAACAGAGGTAAGCACAATGGTAGAGGCCTTCCTCCTCGTAAAGAAAATAAGGGACCTGATAATCCGAGTGGTAATAACGCAGGGGGCCAGGAAGTAGAGCCATCCGGGCTAACAAAGGACAATATTTCATCTCGCATAAACACAGTAAAATTTATGAATAGGGATCATTGGATCAGCCGCGTCAATCCAGTGAAACGCGAGGACTTGGACAGTAAGACCCGTAAGTGATGATGCGATACATCTTCGAACTTGTAAATAAACCCCTAGACTTGAACGCAACGTTCGAGCGCTAGGGGTTGTTTGTTGCGTACAATTGTTTAGATCCTATGTTGCAAAGGCAGCATGATGATAATTTTCGTGCCGCTTCCGACTTGACTGCGAATGGTAACACCATAGCTTTTTCCGTAAGCAAGCTGTACGCGTTCATGTACGTTTTTTATCCCATAACCGGCTTTCGATTCTTTGGATAACAGTGTTCCTACTTGATCGGAAGACATACCGCAACCATCGTCTTCTATTTCAAGGAAAAGCGCTGGAACACCGGCGACTTGTATGGATTGATAAACCCGAATGGTAATGTTCAAGCATGTATGATCATCAACTATGGCGTGATTAATAGCGTTTTCCACAAAAGGTTGTAACAACAATTTTAACGTTTCATGGGATGATAAGCTTTGGTCAATTTCCCAGTGTTCGATAAAGCTATCATCAAAGCGCATATGCTGGATGGCAAGATAGTGTTTGGTAAGGGCAAGTTCTTTATCCAACGTAATATATTGATGCCCCATATTCAGCGAGGTTTGATAGAATCTTGCGAGATGGTTCACGATTTTGCTTACTTCAATATCGCTGTTTTGGATCGCCAGAGAGGAAATACCCGACAGCGTATTATAAAGAAAATGCGGATTGATCTGACTTTGCAAGGCATAAAGTTCCGCGTCGCGCTTGGCAATTTCCTTGACGTACAGCGTATCGATCAACTCTTTGAGACGTGCGCTCATCTTATTGAAAGCCGTGCCTAATTGACCGATTTCATCCTTGCTGAAATCATCGGCCAAGATGATGAAATTTCCTTGCTCTACTCTCAATGCTTGACGGTTTAACTTACGCAGACGGTGCGAGAAATATTTGGCGATGACAACGATCATTAAGAGAGAAAGGCCGAGACTAAAAGACGCAATGACGACGATTTGCATAGCCGTTTTACGAGATGAACGCATGATTTCGTCAATTGGCGTGAGAGAGACTGTTTTCCAACCATGCTGCATGGTGTTATATACGAGCAAATTGGGATGTCCATTGATGGTGACGACTTTTTGATTGCTAGACAGGTCAGGGCCGATGGCTTCGCTGAACGGTAGGTTTAAGAGCGATTTATCGGATGCGGAGATAATTTGATTTTTTTCATTGAGCAAGTAGACGCTTTTGTTTTGCTCTTCTTTTTCGATTAACCTGTAGAGCAGTTCTTCATAGAGACCGATCGTCAACATCCCGTAATGTTGGTTTTGATTATTAAAGTTGAGAATTCGCCCAAGATAAATCACGTTTTTCCCGCTTTTGTCCTGGATTACGTTGCTGAATATATTGTTGCCATAGGTTTCAAGCAATTGAGTGAGATACTGAATCGGCAGATTCTCAGGAGTGATATGTTTGAGAAACAGACCATCCTCCGGGAGTGTTTTATTGTAGACATAAAGGTTGATGCTAGCAAGGTTGTTGTTCGCGGTCAGCATGCTGTATAAGAGTCCATCGATATATCGGTAGGCTTCGACGGTAGAATAGTCGGTTGTGTAGGTTTGCGTTAGATAAACTTGTAGGGCTTCATCCGTATAAATCAGAGATGAAATTTGGCGAAGACTATCCAGTTGAGCATTTACGTTGCTGTTGATTTGTTGGTTGCTGCTCGACATATTTTCGTATGTCAATTCCAACAGCCGTTGCTCTGTACGATCGTAGAAGAATATCGTAATGAACAATAGAGGGGTTATCGTTACCGTAAGAAACATGAGTAATAACTTCTGCAGCAAGGATAAATTTTTGAAAAACTTCTTCAGCGTATTCATGATAGTGATCCCTTTTTCGCGTGCGTACGATATTGGTTAGGAGTGAGCCCGGTGCGTTTGAAAAAGGTAGCGCCGAAATAGGAGGGGCTTTCAAAGCCGACTCGTTTGGCAATCTCGTGAATCCTAATATTCGTTTCCTGCAGCATAATGCAAGCGTTATCTATTCGGATCTGAGTTACGTATTCAAGTAATGTTTTTCCGGTAATATCCTTAAAAATAGTGCGGAGATAGTTGGGTGAAAGAAAAATAAGTTCTGCCAGCGCATCAATCGAAATAACCTGTCCATAATTTTTTTGTATAATACTGCAAACTTCATTGACGATCTCGATGTGTCGGTCGACGGGAGATGCCTGCAACTCGTCCATTATAAGGTTTAGGATTTGCCGCATGTGCGTTTTCATAGATTGCATGCTTTCCATAAGGGAAAGGCGTCCGAGAAACTGGGCATCCTTCTCGATAATTTCTTGCAAATGGCGGTTGTTGGCTCCGGTCGCCGACAACACGGAATCAAACACTGAAATGGTATCTACAAAAACTTGGCTGACATTTCCGGGAGGGAGACCGCCATCGTAAAAGTCATGGAGCCATTCTTCGACTTGGTTTCTGCGGTTTTGTTGGACGGCGGCAATCAAGTGCTTTGTTTCGGGAAAGGGTTCCTTGCGCGAAGTAGCGTTCATGGTTTCCCAGCTGTCGCTAATAAGTCCCGTGCCTTGAGTTGCAACCAGATGATTGCGAATTTTCAGCATCTTTGGCCAATTTTTCGTAAAGGAAAGTAGTGTTTGCGGGTAGTTTGTCAGGAAAAGCGATATCCAACGTTCAGCATGCGCCGACTGATTCCGCCAATTCGTAAACGAGGTACTGACCGATTCCTGCGTGACAAAAATCCATTGGCCATCCCGCAGCTTGGTCAGTACACCGGGGAAAAAGCTGGGCAAACCGGCGATGAAAAATTCTAATCTCTCCGCGGTGGAAAAATCACCGGAAGGCGCATCGATAGCAAGAGGATTCTCAGCCAACAGCGTATACTCGTCTATGCTGATAAGTACAAAGTAAAAGGTTTTGTTCTCGGCAGGAAGATGTAAATAGCGGTTGTAAATAGAGGTCACTTCATCCGCTAAGCCGGAGAGCAGATGACCGCCGATTCGGAGAAGTTCACGCAGATATTCGCCAGCTGTCAAGACGGTGGAATTGAGACGGTTTTTCTGCTCTTCGCAACGTTGATGGACCATCTTCATAGTGGCAGCCAGTTCTTCGTTGTCGATCGGTTTCAGCAAATAGCCGCAGGCGCCATGCTGCAGTGCGGCACAAGCATATTCAAACTCATTGTATCCACTGAGAAATACAATCTGAATAGCAGGAAAGCGAGCATGTACTTGTTTACAGAGTTCGATGCCATCCATGACAGGCATTTTGATATCGGTAATGAGGATATCCGGTTGCAAGGCTTCAATCTTATTCAGTGCATCTCGTCCGTTGCTCGCAGTAGCAATGACGCGGCAAGACATCTTGTCCCATTCAATATAATTGGCCAAAGTGTCTAATGTGAGTCGTTCGTCATCCACTAAGATTATCGTCTACATGCATCGAGCCTCCGCAATATGGTTTCGTTATCGCACGATAATTCCATTACTTAGAACAAAGTATAGATTCGCGTACATGTACTGTCAATTACAATAGCTTCTGTAAAACGGACAAAACGAAAGTTCGTTTTTTTCTGATATAAATCGGAAAATCGAGAGATAGCGGAAGAATACGGGATACCCTAAGATGAACTCATAAACCTAATTTGGATATGAGGAGTCGGGAGAATGGAATGTGATGTCGATGGAAGCAACGAGAAAATACCGCTGCTGAAATATCCCACAATAAAAAAAATGCTTCGGCAGCGATATTTATTTATGCTCTTGATGCCGGGAGTTGTATGGGCCGTATTGTTTGCTTATGCGCCTATGGCTGGTTTGTACATGGCGTTTATAGATTACAAACCTACCTTAGGGGATTTCTGGGGCTCTCTGTTTAAAGCGGATTTTGTGGGATTGCAGTGGTTCGAATACTTCTTTACCGGACAAGATTTTGTGCAAGTGATGCGCAATACGTTGGTTTCGAGCGTGTTAACGCTGTCCATAGGGTTTATGGTTCCTATTTGTATTGCGATAACGTTGAACGAAGTCAGAATAAGTTGGTTCAAACGGACGGTACAAACAGCATCCTATTTACCGTTCTTTATTTCATGGGTTGTTGCTGCGAGCATTGTGATTACGTTCTTGTCGGCTGAAGGACCTGTCAATCAATTGTTGATGAAACTCGGTATTGTAGAACAAGGCGTTTTGTTTATGCAGGAAGGAAAGTTATTCTGGATCATCATCGCCTTGTCGAATGCGTGGAAAGATATGGGATATAACTCCATTATGTATTTGGCGGCTATCGCAGCAATTCCGACGGAGCTATTCGAAGCGGCAAAGGTGGACGGCGCCGGTCGTTTGAAGCAAATCTGGTATGTGTTACTGCCGATGCTGCGGCCTACGATTATTATTCTTCTGATTTTAAACATCGGCAATTTGCTGAATACCGGCTTTGATCAATTTTTCCTACTGGGAAATTCGCTGAACAGGTCGTATTCCGATGTAATCGATACCTATGCGTTCCGTTACGGCATTCAGAATGGCATGTTCTCGTATGCATCTGCCGTAAGTCTGTTCAAATCGGTAGTCGCGTTTATTTTGGTGGTAACTGTCAACCAATTATCTAAAAAAATGAGCGGAACGCGTCTGTTCTAAGCTGTACGTACAGCTGGAAGGAGGAAGAGGATGGAAAACGAAGTTGCGCGGGCTAACAAGTCAAGCGCTATAAGCAATCGGTTACAACGTTATACGCTGGCAACCATTACAGGGAATATGTTCGTTTACGGATCGTTGATGTGCTTGTTTATCATTACGTTTTTTCCGTTCTGGCATATCTTCGTTTTATCCCTGAACGATGCGTCCGACCCTACGTATGGACAATTTATGTTGTGGCCGAATGATTTCAGCCTGGACAGTTATAAAACCGTTCTGAAGGATTCAGAAATTCTGAATTCCATTATAGTAACGGTCGGTCGAACGGTCATTGGAGTACCTCTTACACTGGCTTGTATTTCGATGCTGGCTTATACCCTTAGTAAAAGAGAACTTGTGGGCTGGCGCGGAATCAACTTGTTTTTTATATTTACGATGTACTTCGGCGGGGGTTTGATTCCCACGTATATGGTAGTACGCAGCTTGAATCTCATCGACAGCTTTTGGGTGTTCATTTTCCCCGGGGTAATAAGCGTTTTCTGGATGATATTGGTTCGCACCTACATGGAGGGTTTGCCCAAAGAAATGGAGGAGGCGGCGCAAATGGAAGGCGCAAACGATATTCAGATTTTTCTGAAAGTCATTCTGCCCGTGTGCACGCCGGTGCTTGCGACCATCGCCTTGTTCTCAGCCATTAGCCATTGGAATGCATGGTACGACTCTTATATTTATACCTACGACGCTTCTTTGAAAACATTGTCGGCGGTTTTGGTGAAAATTCTGAATCAGTTCCAGACGAACGATATGTTAAACGAGGCAGAGCAGCTTGCCAATGAACAGCGGAAAATGCCGGTTTCCAGCGAGACGATCCGTATGGCAGTGACCATGGTAGCAACGCTGCCGATTATTCTTTTATATCCACTACTGCAGAAATATTTCCTGAAAGGGATGCTTATTGGGTCAGTGAAAGGCTAAGCGATACGAATCATAGAACGTATTTGCTCCATCTTTCCGAAGCTTATTTCGTTCGGAAGGTGGTTTAAATAAAAGCTATTTCATTCAATGAGGGGGATCTTAATGAAAAAAAGACTCATCTTGGCAGGGGTACTAGCAAGCATTATGCTTCTGAGCGCGTGCAATACAGGCAACAAAAATGCGGGAAATAACGCATCCGAAGCCGAGAAATCAAACGAAGCATCGAACGAGACATCAAGCGCGGGATCAAACAACACGCCGAAGAAACCCATTACGCTAACGTTGTTTGACAAAAACGTGGGCGATCCGTTTACTAACCCTGTAGCAAAGGAAATCACGGAACGTACAGGCGTGACTATCGAGATTCAGCAACCTACCGGCAATCCGGACGAGAAACTGAATTTGATGTTAGTCAGCGGGGATTTGCCGGATATTGCCCTGATTGACAGACGCGTAGCTACCTTGAATAAATATATTGCCGGCGGAGCCTTGATTCCGCTGAACGATTTAATTGACAAGTATGCTCCGAATATCAAGAAGCGCTATGGCGACGTGCTTTCCAAAAGCGTGTACGAGGATGGCAAGAATTATTATTTGAACAACTGGTACGGATTGGATCCCGATCCGAACTGGGCAATCAGTATGCGCATGGATGTCCTGGAAGAGTTCGGATATGGCGAACGCGCTAAGGCCGGGGACTCCTTTTCGCAGGAAGAATTCCTGGATCTGCTGAGAAAATTTAAGGAGAAGTATCCGAATGTAGATGGCAAACCTTCCATACCAATGACAGTGAACGCAGAACAAATGCCCGCCATTATCGGTTCATTCAAGGCGATGTACGGGATGAAAACGTATTATGAGCATGATGGCCGTCTCGAATTCATAGTCCGAGATCCGCGTTACTTGGAAATGATCAAATATATTAACACGCTCTATACGGAAGGTTTACTTGACCGTGAATGGGGAATCAATAAAGCTCAAAATTTTGAACAGAAAACGGCCAGCGGACGTGTGTTTGCAACGGGTGGCGGTATCGTGAATGAAGCCAACAATGCATTCCGCACGCAATACGGCAAGGATACCAATCAACTGTTCTACGCGTTTAAAGTAACGGCTCCAGGCGTTGATCCGGAGAAGACGACATACGGCCCTCGTAGTTCTTTGGGTTGGGACGGAGTCGGCATTACGGTAGCGAATAAGCATCCGGAAGAAACGATCAAATTTCTGGACTTCCTGGCAAGCGAAGAAGGCCAATATTTGCTGATGTGGGGTAAAGAAGGAATGAACTGGACCATGGAGAACGGTGTTCATGTACCGAAACAAGAAGCGTTGGATGCCATCAGTAAAGATTGGGCGGAATTCTCGAAAACGACAGGCGCGCGCAAATGGACTTGGATGATTCGTAATGGATTGGGCGAAGACGGCACTCCTTATGACTTAATGTTCCGTTACAACAGGGATAACGTGAATCAACATGCATTGAAATCAATGGCAGGATCCACTTGGGATACCGCGCTTTATGATGATCTCGGTCCAAAGGGAGGCACGCCTGACGCGTTGAGCGAACAAAAAATCAAGGATATTATGGACAATGGCTTCTCCGCTATGGTGTATGCAACATCAAATGATGAAATCGACGGTATGTATAAAAAGATGATTGCCGAGATCGATGCAAACAGCGCAGTGAAAATCGAAGATATTTACTCGACTAACTATAAGGCTCGTATGGAATTGTATCAGACTGCCGAAGGCAAATAAGCATGTAGCAATACCGAAGAGCATCGCTTGTATCATGGGGCAGAGTGCGGCAGGCGTACTCTGCCCCATGTATTCCAGGAGTATGAAATCTATATGCAAGGAGACGGAGAATGGCTATTTTCATAGGAGAGAACAATGTCTTTTTGTTGAATACCAAAAACTGTTCGTATAGCTTTAGCGTAGATCGGGAAGGGCTGCTGCGGCATCTTTATTGGGGCTCGCGCATCGATTCCATTGAAGATTTCAAGAATGAGCCCTATGTATGGGAACAGGGTTTTCACTCCATTAATGACGTGAAGAGAGAGGAATGTTCCTCTTTCGGAACCATGAGGTTCAAAGAAACTTCTTTCAAAGTAACTTATGCCGATGGCACGCGAGATTTTCGTTATCGTTATGTGAAGCACACCATCCAAAACGACGAACTCACGGTGATCTTGGAAGATACGGTGTTTCCGCTTCAGATGATCTTACATTATAAGGTGTATGAAGATGTGGATATTATTGAGAAGCGCCGCACGGTCAAAAACTGCGGCAGCGAAGTCGTTGTAGTGGAACGTTTGCATTCAGGGGAGTGTTCATTACCTGGAGCGGGTTGGAATCTGAAAAATTTTAACGGCATGTGGAATTCCGATTTTGATGCTTACGAGCAAAAGATAACAGGTGGAAAAACGGTGCTGGAAAGTCTGCGGGGCGCAACGGGTCATGTGGCAAATCCCAGCTTTATTCTCTATCAAAATGCGGGAGAAACATACGGAGAAGTCTATTATGGCGCGCTGGCATGGTCGGGGAATTTCAAAATCGTATTGGAGCAAACGCCGTACGCGTATTTAAATATTCTGGCCGGCATCAATGATACGGATTTTGAATGGCGTTTGACGGCGGGGGCAACTCTGGAAACGCCGGCTCTTTATCTAGGGTATTCTCCGGATGGATTCGACAGCATGTCCAACGCAATGGGTGAATTTTCTAGGAAATACGTGATGCCGCAGCCTTTGGCAGGTAAGCCTCTTTCCGTTTTATATAACTCCTGGGAGGCAACGTATTTCGATGTGAATGAACAAGCGCAGCTCCAACTAATAGAAAAGGCAGCCCAAATCGGTGTAGAGCTATTCGTCATGGACGACGGATGGTTCGGACAGCGCAGCGATGACCATGCCGGCTTGGGAGATTGGCGTGTAAACGCCGTAAAGTTTCCTAACGGACTGGCACCGTTGACCCAGAAGCTGAAGAGCTACGGCATGCAATTCGGTTTGTGGATCGAGCCGGAAATGGTCAACCCCGATAGTGAATTGTATCGCACGCATCCCGACTGGGTTTACCGTTACGCAAGTCGTCCGGTGATGGAAGGTCGCTATCAATATATGCTGGATCTTACAAGGCGGGATGTACAAGATTATATTATTGGTGAAATCGATCGATTACTTGCGGAGAATGAAATCTCCTATATCAAATGGGATATGAACCGAGGGTTGAGCGAGGTTGCTTCCGCGATCTTGGATCGTAGTGAATTCAAAAGCATTTGGTACCGGCACACGGCAGCATTTTATCATATTATTCAATCGTTGAGGGGGCTGCATCCCGAGGTAGAGTGGGAAGCTTGCGCAAGCGGCGGCGGCCGAGTAGATTATGGGACGATGCGTTATTTTGACGAATTCTGGCCAAGCGATAACACGGATCCTTTGGATCGTTTGTCTATTCAAGAGGGATATAGCTATCTATACCCGATCAAGTATATGCGTGCCTGGGTAACGGATTCCGGAAATAACGGCAAACGAGCCATGCCTTTGTTGTTTCGTTTGCATTGCTCCATGTGCGGCGCGCTTGGGATCGGTCTCAACCTAAATGAGTGTACGGAAGAGGATTCGAAACTCCTGGAGAAATACGTGGCGCTCTATAAAGAAATTCGTTCGATTATTCAGTTCGGGCAATTGCACCGCTTGGCATCGTTGCCGGTGGATGGGTTGCAGGCCTTGCAGTATGAAAACGGGAAGGAAAGCGTATTGTTTGCCTTCTTGGATCACCCCTCTCGCTGGCGTACCGTATTTACCGTTCGTCCAAGAGGATTGGATGCGAAAGTCTCCTATCGCGTAGAAATAGAAGGGCAGCAACGGCAGACATATTCCGGTGCGTTTCTGATGAACAGCGGTCTCCCTATTTCATTAAATCATGATTATGCCAGTTGCATGGTGCGCTTGCTGCCGGAAAGCTAAAGATAAATGTTTGTTACCGTTTAAACTTATAAATACGACGTACAGGAGATTGTATCTATGTGGAAACTGTATTCGCCTAATCATGCTGTCTGCATAACGATTTTTGAAAATTCAGAAAAAGAGTTATGGTACGAGGTCGAGCGCAATGGCAAAGCGGTAATTGAGCAAAGCAAGCTCGGGTTCGAAAGCGATTTGGAAAATTTCACGAAAGCCTTTCGGTTTATAAAGGAAACACGTGCCGTTATCGACGAGACCTATTCGTTGCCAGCGGGTAAAAAGGCAGTTTATTCGAATTATGCGAATGAGCTGACGTTAGAGTTTGAGTGTGGAGCGTATACGTTCGTACTGTGCGCGCGTGCTTATGAAGATGGTGCTGCTTTCCGCTATCAAGTACTGTCCGACGTAGAACAACCTATGAAAGTCATGCGCGAAGCAACGAATTTCAATTTGGCAGAGGCCTACGACGATTTATGGTTGCAGCATTTGACAAGCAGTTATGAAGCTACCTATGACCATACCGGATGGGAAGACAAAGCGGGCAGGGATTATGGAATGCCAAGCGTATTCCACGCCGACAATGGCGGTTGGGTCATGCTTACGGAAGCACAGGTGTATAACACGAACGGCAGCTATTGTTCTAGTCACTTGCGCGGAGCCGGAGGCCGCAGCATGTCTTTGGAGTTCGCCCCGGAAGAAATGGGAAAGCCGCTTTCCTGTAAACTCCCGTTCTCCTCTCCTTGGCGCGTCATCGTGGCGACGGACGATTTAAACGAATTGGTCAATACGACAATAAACTATAACTTGAATCCGCCTTCCGTAATCGAAGATACAAGCTGGATCAAACCGGGGCGTTGTTTATGGGCTTGGTGGGAATATATGAATAGCGCACAGCTGTACACGGAGCAGAAACGTTATGTGGATTTTGCGGCAGGGATCGGATTCGAAGGGCTCACCGTGGATGCGGACTGGGATATTACGTGGCTGAAAGAGTTGTGCGATTATGCCCATTCGAAAGGGATTGTCGTATGGCTGTGGAGCGCCATGCAATATATCGATACTCCTGAAACGGCACGGGAGAAAATTTCGCTGTGGGCCAGTTGCGGGGTAGATGGTCTCAAGGTGGACTTCTTCCAGAACGATTCTCAGCACACGATGTGGCAATACGAGATGATTGCCGATATGATGACCGAGCATCGGCTGATGATTAATTTCCATGGGGCAACCAAATGCATGGGCGAAGGACGCACATGGCCGAATTTTATGACGGCTGAAGGGATTTTGGGCCTTGAACATTATATGTGGAGCGGCTTGCCGGACGCACGACATAATTGTACGGTTCCGTTTACGCGCAATGTGGTCGGTCCGATGGATTATACGCCGACCGGATTTTCGAACACGAACCGAAATACAACGTTAGCGCATCAAATGGCGCTTTCAGTCGTATTTGAATCAGGCGCTTCGCACGTTGCCGCTTCCATTTATTATCTAGAAGCGTGGAGGGGGACGGATTTTTTACGCCGCATGAAGCCCGCTTACGATGAAGTAAAGGTGCTGTCCGGATTTCCGGGTCATCATGCAGCCATTTTACGCCGCTCGAAAGAAGAATGGTTGATTGGCTGCATTACGAACGAAGCCATGATTTTGCGTCTGCAAATGGATTTCCTGCCCGAAGGCGAGTTCGTGGCCGAAATTTACGAGGATGACTCCAGCGGCGAAATGATGAAAGTAAGGCGCTGCAAAGTGACTTTCGACTCGGTGTTAGAACTTCCGCTTCTAAAAAGCGGCGGTGCGGGCATTTATATCGCAAAAGAGATGTTGCCATTGCCAAAAGGGATTGCTTCCGGTTATATGAGCGAAGCAAGAACGGAATATTGGGCGCAAGCGGCACGAACGCTGCAAGGAAGCGAGCCCGTGGTTTATGAGAATGAACAGGAAGCCGTATTGCTGAATGGCAGTGTTGTTTTTTCAGTAAAAACAACCGCCGCACCCCAAACAATAAGACTGTTCTATGCAGCAAAGGAGCCTTGGACACTGCGTGTAAGCGACGGAATCAACAAGGTGGAAATGGAAATGCCACAAAGCGGCTCTAATAAAATATTCCTTGCCAAAGACGTGGTATTTCCCTTCGCTGACGGCGAGAGTGCTTTGTTCATCGAACGTATTGCAGGAGCTGTGCCCGCTTTGGAAAGAATCCATATTATCGATAACAAACCGCAGAAAGAATTATATGTTCCTGTCCGGAAAGGCAGCCTGAGCGGTGGCGCAGAATTTGTTCTGGATGCGTCAGGCAGCGAGAAGGCTACAGGTCTTGGTAACGGAGGCGAGCTTAAGTTTGACCACATTATGCTGCCTAAGGATGGCTACTATTTAATGCGCTTCGACTACTGCGCAGGGGAAAGCAGAGACCTCAGCATAGAAGTGAACGGAGGAGCCGACACGTACAGAACAAATTTGCACAATACGGCAGGCTGGGGTTTCCC
Source organism: Paenibacillus sp. J22FR21 (assembly GCF_056269135.1). Taxonomy (NCBI): domain Bacteria; kingdom Bacillati; phylum Bacillota; class Bacilli; order Caryophanales; family Paenibacillaceae; genus Paenibacillus; species Paenibacillus sp. J22FR21. The sequence goes on along the minus strand of NZ_JBWDNJ010000006.1, from coordinate 451,393 downwards.
GACTTGGGATATTAAAGATCAGCGTGAAATCCGCATCCGGATGCAAGCGGGTAACAATACATTGCGTCTATATAATGATCAAGGTCGGGCAGTTCATATATACGGCTTTGCGATTACGGCAGATGAATAAGAACCAAGAAACCACTCCTTGTCGGGAGTGGTTTTGTCTTTATATACTTCGGCCTCTATATACATGGAGCTTTGACCCCAAGGGATGGGATACAAATCCGATTGAAGTTGGTTGTAATCAGTGTTACTCTTACAACGGTAAACTCATCATTTATGTTTTCCAATACAACTAAATTTAGTTATCAAGAAAGGTAACACTATGATAAAAGTTGAACGCTTATCCTTCTCATTTCCGCAAAAAGAACTATATAACAACATTTCGTTTACGCTTGAAGAGGCACAACATTGCGCTTTCATAGGTACAAGCGGCAGCGGGAAAAGCACATTGATTGATATCCTGATGGATCCGGAAAGATATCTGTTCGATGGCAAATTAGAGATGGACCCCGATTGCACAATTGGATTTGTAAGTCAGTTCTCAGAACTGGATAACACGAAAGAAACAACCGTTTTTGACTATATCGGGGAACGCTTTATTAAGATCCAAAATGAAATTGCAGCTATTTGTACGGAAATGGAAACGACTTCGGATATGGATGCGTTATTAGAAAAGTATCAATCCGCTCTAGATGCATTTGATGCAATCGGCGGGGAAGATTACGAAAGCAACATTAATAAGAAATTAAATCTGGCAAACCTGATGAAGCTGAAAGATCATAAGGTATCCGATCTGAGCGGCGGGGAATTCAAACTTATTCAAGTGATGAAGGAAATGCTTAATCGTCCTGACTTGATGATTATGGACGAACCTGATGTATTTCTAGACTTCGAAAACCTCAATGCGCTTAAAAAACTGATAAATGCTCACAAAGGAATGCTGCTGGTTGTTACGCATAACCGCTATCTATTGAATCATTGTTTCAACAAAATCATACACCTTGAAAACACGGAGATCCAAGAGTTTGATGGGCGATATTTGGAATATACCTTCTCCTTACTTCAGACAAAAGTGGAGTTGCAAGAAATCGCAGTCGCTGAACAGGAAGAGATTGAGAGAAACGATACCATCATTAATAATCTTAGAGTTATTGCAACTTATAATTCAGAAGCATCCAGAGGGAGAGCGTTAAAAGCTCGAGTTAGATTTCAAGAAAGATTGGAAGCGCGTAGAATTAAAGCGCCATTCGTTGAAATTAAGCAGCCGAATATCAGCTTTGGTATGGATCATAAATTGGAAGACACCATTGTTGTCAAAGTCCATAATTACAGTGCGGCCTTTGATGAGTTGCTTCTAGACAATGTTAACTTTGCGATCAAATCTACGGATAAAGTGGCCATTATTGGTCCAAACGGTACCGGGAAAACGACTTTACTCCGAGATATCTTTACCAATAGTCAGGATTCAATTGAAATCAATGCTGATGCTAAAGTGGCTTATTTATCTCAGATTCAAGGTGAAATGCTAAAGGATTCTAATACCATACTGGAAGAATTTATCGATGCGGGGTTTAAAACCTACGATGACATTAGATCGTATCTGTTGGACTATGGTTTTGAAGGCGAAATCGTCAGTCAGAAGATAAAATCGTTATCAGGTGGAGAAAAAAACATCCTTCAATTGGCTAAAGTTTCTGCCAGTAAAGCAAACGTATTGCTTCTTGATGAACCGACAAGCCATTTGGACACCTATACGCAACTAGCACTGGAGAAAGCCATTGAAGACTATCAAGGTGCGATTCTCATGATTTCTCATGATTTCTATTCTGTAGTAAATGGCATGGATTATGTGTTAATCATTGAAGATAAGAAGATCAGAAAAATGAGTATGCACCATTTCAGAGAGATGATTTATGCCAGTCATTTTGATAAAGACTATCTGGAAAAGGAACAAAACAAGAGATCAGTTGAAATGAAAATAGAATTGGCTTTAAAAGAGACTAATTTTGAACTTGCAAAAGGTTTGGTTGATGAGCTAGAAGGGTTGATTAAGTTGCTTTAGATTTCAACCGACTAATGTCGAATAGGCGGAGGATTTACAAGAGTCGCATCGGAAATGTAAATGTTACCTTGGTCATCGACGGAAGCGAAGAAGATATCGTCTTGGCGAACGCTTTTCGCTTGTAATCGCGAATTCAGCCAGGTGGTATCTTTCTTTATATAAGAAAGCGTAGTTTTGTATAAGAAATTTCCTCCATTTAATGGATAGCGAGGAAACAATCCGCTGCAGTAGACCGATCAATATGATTGCTATTGCGATTTCCATCCACATGCAAGCGTGACCGCCTTTCATCAAATCAAGATATTCAGTTCATAATCCTATCGTACCCTATACAATATCAACGTTATACGAAAAGAGGCGACGACAGATGAATGATGCGATTGACTTCTCGACAAATGAGAAAGGGATTCGGCAGGGGATTCGTGCGCAGCCTACACAAGAATTATTGGCCTATATCCAATCTGTCTATGACTTAGATACTTCGAGTTCATTTACCGATCTTGGTGGGGGATACAACTTGAATGTGTTGGTTTCCCACAGGGGAAAACCTCATGTTGTACGAATATATCTGCCATCCGTTTCTAGGGAGCGATTAGAAGGGATACATCAAGCTATGGCGGCGCTGCAAGGCAAGGTGCCAAGTGCTGTATTATTACCCACTTGTAATGGTCGGACCTATTGCGCATGGGGAGACCGTCTAATAACAGCAGAGGAATTTGTGCCCAATAATGAAACAATGGATACGTGGGAGCATTTGACGATAGGTTTACCTGTATTAGGTCGTATTCATTCTATCTTCGCATCCTTGTCTGTGCATCATGATGTTGGATTTAAACCCTTCGCCAATCATATAGCAGCTGAAACTGCTCTATCTATGACCCGTAAAGGGGTTGCTCGCATGCGTACTTGGGCAAATATGACCGATTACGAACGACAGGTTGCAGATACGGCTGAAGAGTTGGCAGTGCGTCTGGATAAACTTGAGCAGCGCCTTCCATGTCAACTGGTTCATGGCGATTTTTGGGATAACAACGTGCTTTTTCAAGATGACCGACTTGTTTTCGTAGGGGATTTTGACTTTATGGGAATGCGTCCACGCATTGATGATGTAGCATTGACGTTCTATTTCACAGATGCCAAATATACACTGTTTCATCCAGATAACAGAAATCGGTTCATGCAATTTCGTAAGCTTCTACAAGCCTATAACGAAGGACTCGATACTCCATTATCCGCCAATGAACGTGCTGCGTTACCGTTAGCTATGGCTAGACAACCTTTGTGGGGCATAGGAGGCTGGGTGACACGCTTGGAAGATGATGATGCCGCTCGAAAGTATGCTTCCGACATGTTGTGGTATGTCAAATGGGGATTATCAATAGTAGATTCGCTGGATGAATGGCGTGAAGCATTTCAGCCGTGAGCATTTTTACACAGCTTGGGCAGATCTGAAACAAGCTAATTTCGTTGTAAAATGGTTCGAAAAAATCCTTTCGATTAATAGCCGTAAAGCACACCAGTTATGGTGGGCTTATTTGCCATGCGGTTGTTTCAACTCTAACCAACCCGGTTAATCCAGTATCAAGCAAGGGAAACAAGTTATTTGGAAGAAGAGGTGATTGTTATGCTAGGATGGGCAATGGTGTTTTTCATCTTCGCAATCATCGCCGGCATATTCGGCTTTCTCGGTATCGCATCAGCGTTAGCCGGCATCGCGAAGATTTTATTCGTAGTCTTCCTGGTTATGTTCTTGGTTTCATTGATTTTCGGAAGACGACGAGTCTAGGTACAAACTGCTAGTCTCAAGCTTCAATCAATTCTAATCATTTATGAACAAGGAGGAATTACAATGACAATTCAAACGATGACGACGAAGGTACACACGGTGGACAACTTGAACGAGGTTCAACGAGAGGTCAATCGCTTCCGCACTGAAGGCTACAATCCAAACAACATCTTCGTATTGGCCCATGACAAAGACAGGACGACCAGAATCGCCGAGAACACGGATGCCGAGCAGATTGGCGTAAGCGTTGAGGGCGTCGGCACGGCGATTGCTAATGTGTTCCGCTCAACCGGCGACGAGCTTCGTGCTAAGATGAGGTCACTCGGAATTTCCGAGCCCTATGCCGAGCATCTCGAAAGTGAGATGGATGGCGACAAAATCCTCGTCATCGCCTGGGGCGGAAGAGAATACCTAAACGATGAATATGACGATGCCATTTACTACTACCCGGGATATACGCCTTTTTAAGGCTAACAGACTAGACCTATAGAGATCAAAGACCTGCCCCTGAGGGCAGGTCTTTAATCTGGTTGACCACGTTTAAGTATGCTAAGATGAAAACAGCTCACGAGGGATTTTTCTGGATGAAATGACAGGTTATGTCCACTTTCATTTACACGAAATCCATTCGTGGGCTTCTTTGTTTTGCCTAAACGCGAACCTTATTACTACTGCTACCAATTGATGTCGGAGGATGGAACAATGGGCGAAAACAGATTTCATTTGAACCAGGCGGATGGTGTAGTTAGGCTGATGGGAGAAAGGTATGAAGCCCCTCCTCCTAATGTCCAGCTGCAGACGGAGTGGAATGGGGACAGCTGCTCTTCCAAGGTGATCAATCACGGGCTTGAAGATTATTGCATTAGAGAGATTGTACTTTTTCAGAGGGATTTGCCTTTCGATGCAGATACGACTGTCTACGGTGAAGGCTATAGCATGCTATCGCAATACGTCGGTACGATCAATAGCGTTAGTACCATTACGGGTTATAGTGATCATGATCACTACAAAATTCCGCAAGCTGAGGGCTTCCAAACCGTTTACAATCTCGCATTACTCTCGCCTAAGGAAGCCAATCCGATTCTTATGGCATTTACCTCTTGTCACCGATTTAACGGAGAAATTCGTCTGGGTCAAGGAACAATTGAAATTGTGCTCGTAACGGATGGCGTTTGCTTGGAAGCGGGTCAAACATGGCAGCTGGAAGATTTCATTATAATCGAAGGCCCAAATCAGAATGCGCTATTCAAACAAGCAGCCAAGGCTATTCGTACGCATCATCCCCTCTTAACTACGGAAGAAATACCGACGGGGTGGTGCTCCTGGTATTGGTATGGCACTGAGGTAAGAGAAGAGGATGTTGAAGCCAATATGGCTGTAATGTCCACCGAGTATCCGGAACTCAAGTGTGTCTTAATTGACGATGGGTATCAAGCCTACATGGGGGACTGGTTAACTCCGGGCCCGGGTTTTACGAATATGAAGGAGCTTTGCCGTTCAATTCTGGACAAAGGGCTGGAGCCGTTCATTTGGGTTGCTCCCTTTATTGCGGAGAAGGATTCGAGCTTATTCAAGAGTCACCCGGATTGGTTTATTAAAGACGCAAGCGGGAAGCCGCTCCCTTCGGATGAAGTTTCTTTTGGCGGCTGGCGCAACGGCCCGTGGTACATGTTGGATGGCACGCATCCGGATGCACAGAACTACTTAACGCATGTATTTAAGACGATGAGGGAAGAGTGGGGCTGCAACTATTTTAAATTAGATGCGAATATGTGGGGCGCTCTCCATGGCGGTACTTATTATCAGCCTAATACCACAAGGGTAGAGGCTTATCGCGAAGGGATGAAGGCTGTGCTCGAAGGGGCAGGAGCCTATAGTTTTATTCTCGGTTGCAATGCGCCGATGTGGCCTTCTCTTGGCGCAGTTCACGGCATGAGAGTATCCGACGACTGTTCAAGAACATGGAATACAATAAATAAGAATGCTGCGGAAATCTTCTGGCGGAGTTGGCAGCATGACTACTTGTGGGTTAATGATCCGGATTGCGTATTGCTTGAGAATAAAACATCGGAGCAAATCGGTCCATCGGATGATGAATTTCTCTTTCATGCGACATCGATTTATTGCTCAGGAGGAATGGTTCTATCAGGCGATAGTTTGTTGGCGTATTCCGGGAAAACAAAAGCAAGGCTTCGGAAGCTGCTCAAACCGACTAACGTTCCGGCGCAATTTGATGACACGAGCTTCACGGTCGGCAGAATCGAACTTGGCCACCGCCAATTGATTGCTGTGTTTAATCGGGAAGATACCCCCGCTATCATGGAAGTGAGCCTGCCTCAGCCTTGTCGGATCCGCGACTTCTGGACGGATGAGGAGCTGGGGTTTCATGCTGAGCATATAACGGTTGAACTTCGTCCACATCATGCCAGACTTTACGTTTGTGCAAACAAAGGGTCATAAGTAGGCGAACCCTGTGTAAAGAATATAAACGAAAGAACCTCTTCGAAGAAGTATCGGAGAGGTTCTTTCGTTACGGTCTGAAAGACGCAAGGCGAACCGACTTTCATCAATAAAAAACTTTAGAGCTCAGAAGATCGAGCGCGCGCTCAATGTCCTTTCGTTCTTGATCGGAAACCGTTTCAATTCGTTTGAGAAATTGGGCTTCCGCGGCCTGAAAAGACGATGTCATTAACGCTTCCCCTTTTTCGGAAAGCCGAATAGACTGTCTGCGCTTGTCCTCTGTTTCCGCAGCTTTTTGGCAAAGCTGTTTTTCGCTTAGTTTCCTTAGCTCTCGGCTGGTGTTTGGCATGGACATATGCATGCAATCGCTGACTTCGCTAAGAGTGACAGGTTGATTAATGGCAACGTACTCCAGAATTTTATATTGAAGGGCCGTAATTTCAGTAGATCGAGCGTCCTTTGTCATCTCATGCGTCGTTTGATGGACGGCAGATATGAAGGTAACGAATTTTTGAAATAACGCGTTCGTAAGCATCAAATCACCTCTTTAAGAAACAATAGCAAACTGATTATCAAATAACAATTATCATTTGACAACAAAAATAACAATGTGCTATTTTATTGTTATCAAATGATAAGTAAGAGGTGAGCTTTATAAAAACGTTGGTTATTTTTACACACCCGAATCATCAGAGCCTGAGTTATGCTTTTTTGCAGGAGGTCGTTAACGGATGCAATGGGAATGGTCGGATCGCAGAGGTAAAGGTACTGGATTTGTACGAAGAAGGGTTTAATCCGGTTCTGATTTTTAACGAGAATAAGCGCAGGAGAGACATGCACATGGACCCGGATCATGCCGTGTATAGAGAGCAGCTTCTTTGGGCCGACAAAATTGTACTCATCTATCCGATTTGGTGGGGGCGTCCCCCGGCTTTGCTTCTGGGCTATATCGATCAGATGTTTGCTTCAGGATTTGCTTATAGGGAGAAAGGCGGTGCTTTTCCGGAAGGTCTTCTGAAAGGCAAGTCGGTCGTTTGCATCTCCACCATGAAAGGACCGGCTTTTTATCCTATGATCTGGCTTCATAACGCCCATAAAATATTAATGCGAAGAGCGCTCTTCAACTTTGTGGGCATTAAAAATGTAAAATTCTTTGAGTTTGGCAATATGGAGAGTTCACGAGGCAAGCATAAGGAGAAACTGAACAAGGTTAATCGTTATTTCCTCACGATTAACCAATAGACGGGTATAGGATACCAATGGCGTATTCTTGCTTTGATGTGGGGCCGGCTGTCCGGGCGGGATCATTGCAATTGCGCTGTTACTGTATGCGCCGATGGCCCAAGGTGGATGCTTGTTACTTGTTACGGGATGAGTTCCCCATTAATCGCAATCCGATTGGTGCCGCTCGACTTGGCGAGATACATCGCTTGGTCCGCCGCACGCATGAGGTCGAGCTCCGTCTTGCCCTCTGCCCATAACGTACAGCCGACGCTGGTGGTCATGGGGAGTTGAAGCTCCTTAATCTGCATGGGTGACTCCAGTTGCTCAATTAACCGTTTGGCAACTTGCATCAAGCCATCAAAGTCGTTCTGCAGCCATACCGCCACCACGAACTCATCGCCGCCTACGCGCGCGACCAGATCGGATTCGCGAATGGCATGCTTGATGCGATTCGCGAATTCTACAAGCACGAGATCGCCGACTTCATGACCGTAAGTATCGTTGCACTGCTTGAATTTATTCAAATCGAGGTAGAACACGCCGAATGAACCTTCTTCTTGACCGACGCGATTCATCCAGCCTTGGATACGAACGCTAAAGCCTCTACGATTAAGTAACCCCGTCAGAATATCGCGCTCTGTCAATTGAATAAGCTCGTGCTCTAGTTTCTCGCGTCTTTCTATTTCGGCTCTTAATTGAACCAATAATTGCTCGTAATCATTCAGAATCCGAATTTTGTCGTCGTAGTTGACTTGTTTACCCAGCTCGGAACCCAGAGCGAGCGATAACAATTGCAGCGTCTCGATATGGCGGCTCGAGAAAGCATCAGGTCGGCCGGAGATGACTTTCAACACACCGACAGCGTTGCTGGATTCAAACAAGGGAACGCAGACCATGCTTCGCGCGCCGACTTTCATACACGCTTCCTTGTTGACGCGATCATCCTGCTGCGTATCCGGGGAATACAGAATATCTTTCTTCGTTACGCACAATCCCGACAAACTGCCGTTCTTATTCAGTCGAATGCCAATATGAGGCTGCAAAGTACCGCTGACGGCAGCATACACCATTTCGTCTCCCGCCAGCATCTCGATGGTAGAACCGTCGGCTTCTGTTAATAGGCACATCCGATCGCATATTGTATTCATAAATAGCTTTAAATCAAAGTTAGACAGCAGCATCTGCTGTTGAACTTCCATAATGACTTTCAGGCGACGGTTCTCTATCATCGACCCCATATCCCTCCATGCTCGCATAGTAATCTGCCGATTATTTAATAACATGCTAGCACGTTTAAATAGGTTTGTCAGCCGAGACGCAATCGTATGGGCAAACGCACTTTTTAATTCTTGTCCACATTTATACCTTACCAAAATGATAGAGATGCATTTAATAAATAATCTCAATCATAAGGGAGGTTTTGAGGATGGGAAATAGAGGATCCATCGGGTATGACCCAGTTCAGATTTATAACTCCACTTCGTATACTGCGTTTGGTAAGGTTGAATATGCATCCATCTTTTGTAGTGACGACAATTATAGGGTTGCGAGTAATACGACTTGGAGAGCTTCCAGCCGTGGTGTCTGTTTGTTGACTAGAATCACCGCAACGGTTATCACGCCGAGTGGAAATATTGATGCGCAACCTTATACTTCTTCCGGTACTTCTTTCAGCGATTTCGCCATTATACAGGTAGGGGCAAATCGGTTCCAAGTGACGCGCGTTGTAAGTGCCAGAAGACGTAAGTAACTACCAAAGCTGCATACTCCAAAATAGGTAGCAAACATGACAAGACGACTAGCCGAAGTTTAATGGCTAGTCGTCTTGTTCGCTTTAATGGTTCTTATACCATAATATTCGGCGAAGCATCGAGGTATCTTTCAAGAGCCGGAAAGGGCGCAAATCCGGTTGATAATTGCCTTCAATAATCCAAATCCGGCGGTTCCGGTCGATGCCTATATCGAACCCGACTTGTCTAAGCTCAGGGTAACGCTCCCCCAATCGTTTGGCAGCCAATAGTGCGATCCGTTCCGCTTTGGCCAGCATGCGCCGATCTCCGATTCGGGCTAATTTAAGCGCCTGAAGCACCGGAATGGTGCGACTGGTCACATTCGTGACCAAATATCCTTGCGCCGCCACTTTCGCGTAGGAGCCGGTTATTTGCCAAGGGGAAGAAGAGCCTTTTGTTCGCTGGGCCATGATTCGAAGGTCGAATGGCTTGTGCTGAATTTGAGCAAGCTGCAGACGCCTTTGGACAATATATCCGCGAGCTCTGTTTCTTTGACGGAGCCATTGGAGTAACTTATCGGTGCCTCTCATGGTGACCGCATTCTTCTCGTTTTGCATACGATAGGTGTTCACGCCGTTCCGTTTAATGAACACGATATCCCTGCCATAACTCCCGTCGCGAGGTTTCAGTACGACGCTGCGATAGTGAAGCAGCATCTTCGATAAAGCGTTCTTCTTCAGCAACTGTGTTTCCGGCAACCGTCCGGCGAGAGAAGGGCGAATGCGAAGGAGGCGATATTGCAACCATTTGTCTCTTTTGATTAACAATACAATCACAGCCTTTTTCAATCTTATATATGGTAATTCTAAGTCAAATCAGCGGTCAGCATAAGCGAGTATTCGTCTATATTTATGAGCCGTAAACCGTTCACTACATTTCTTTAAAGTACTTGTAACGGTAATAAGAGTTATAACCAAGAATAACCATATAAGCAACAACTAATAGCACGACCATGATTAAATCGATACCCATCAAAGCAAAGGATGTAATTAAAGCGCCAAGCACAAAAACCATCATGTCATAGGCTTTCGCCTTTGCCCGATTAGCGATGGCTAAGTTACGCTCATCGTTCTGATCAATCTCCAGCTGCTTTGCTGCGGCGGGATTCTTCTTCATAGCGCTTCGGAGGATTATTTCTCCCATAGCATGACCGAATAGGCCGCAGCCAAGCCCGACGCAGATATAAGGCAACGCTCGCAGCAAACCTTGTGGATCTTCCATGGTTTTGATGAAATACACACCAACTGCCAGTAGTCCTATGCCTGCAACGGTCAGAAAATAATACGAAATCGTTTTATTCATACAAGTTCATCCTCCTCATAAATAAAGATTTCTTCGATGCGCATACCGAAAAAACGAGCAATCTTGAACGCTAAAAGAATGGAGGGATTATAACGCCCGTTTTCCAGCGAACCAATCGTTTGTCTAGAAACTTCAAGAGCCGTTGCTAATTCTTCTTGTTTAATTCCGCGTTGCTTGCGAATTTCTTCTAAACGGTTGTTCAATGCGTTCATCCTCCTTATGGAAAGCTAGCTTCCCATAAGGGGAGTATAGGGTGCGATGTACGGAATGTCAAGCACGCTTTCCATTTCTAGAAGCAAGGAGTCATCTACAGTCTGGGCAGATCAAATAAACAAAACAAAAACGGTTGCCCTTCCCGCACCTATGCAGGAAAAGCAGCCGTTTTCTTGTCGCGTTATTGCCCAGCACTAGCTAGCCTTAGAAATAAGCGAGAGAGGATAATCCTTTAATGTGCGTTAGATAACGGACATCGCTTGCTTTTTTCATCAGGGTGGCCGGCAGACCTTTCAGTTCGATGCCTGTCTCGCCGATAAAGCCGACGGCGTCCTTGCGGCCAAGGCTGGCAAGCGTACCGGAGAATACATATTGGAATTCCTTCATGCGGATACCCTTGAAATTTGCCGCGATATTCGCGCCCGCTTGCTCGCCCATCTGCCACGCCAGCTGCGCGCTCTCCGGAAGCGGGTTTCCTTGCGGGCCTATAACAATTCCGCAATCGCCTGCCACGAATACATCGGGATGAGAAACGGATTGCAAGAACGGATTCAGGACCGCCCGCCCGCGATTCACCTCCACGCCGCAATCGGCAACAAGCGGATGGCCCTTCACGCCACCGGTCCAAATCAAGGTATTGGCATCGATCCTTCTTCCGTCCTTCAAGCTTACAGTTGCCCCGTTGACTTCGGTGACCGCGAGCCCGGTAAGAAGCTGTACGCCTCGCTTCTCAAGGCTTTCCGTCGCCCGCTGAACTAATTCCGCCGGAAACCCTTTAAGAATAGCCGGGCCGGCCTCTACCAGTAACAGCGAGATGTCCGCATAATCGACATTGTATTGGCGACATATACCCGGGAGTTCGTCGACAAGCTCGCCGATGACCTCTACGCCGGTGAGGCCGCCGCCGCCAATGATGAAGGTTGCATCTGCCTTGTTCTTCGTCCGCGCATATTGGCTGATTCGTTCAATGATGTGCTTGTTGATCCGGTGCGCGTCGGATACCGACTTAAGGCTCAGGCTGTTCTCCTGAAGACCCGGAATCCCGAAATAATTGCTTTCGCTGCCTAAGGCCAAGACCAACGCATCATAGCTCAGCAAAGAACCGTCTTCCAATACGACCTTGCGGGCTACGGGGTCGATTTGTTGAACCGTCCCGATTTTCACTTGGATGTCTTTATTTCTCAGAAGCTTATTTAAAGGCAAGGCAACGGCCTGATCGGTAACGTTTCCTGCGGCAAGACGATGCAGCTCGGTAACGATTTGGTGCGTCGCAACGCGATTAATAACGGTAATAGCAGCATCTTCGGCTGTTAAATGGGCTCGTGCGGAGAGGGCGCTCAGTAGTCCCCCGTAGCCGGCGCCGACAATCACGATTTGTTTTCTCATCTTAAAGTCCTCCCCATGGATCAAGATAATTGGACGACGTGCGGTGCGGTTTATTTCTTTCTCTCACCTAGAATATCCAGATAGGCCTGACCGAACCGAAGCATCCTCTGCAGCTCCGGGTTTTTCAGCAACTTCAACATGCCAAGCAAACCGATCGTTTCATTGCTTTTCTCAGCCCGGTCAGAGGCCTCGATAGCCGCGGTCGCAATGGCCTTGATCTTTTCTTCAATCGGAATCGCTAACTCCTTCATGCTCTTCGCGGTATCTGCGAGAAGCACGCGGTCTGAAAGCACCTTCTGGGTGAAATCGTAAGTCTTTATAAGTTGAGTAGAAATTTCGGCAAGTTGGGGCAAATGAAGAATCAGTGCAGTTAAGGCTTCCCGTACTTCCGGTTTCGCCAATTGTTCCATCACATCCGGATTGACGTTACCTTGTGCCTCCGCTAAATTCCCTTGATCGGACTCGAGTATAGATGTATTCGACATGCCAAGTTCCCCCTTCAAGCAGTGTAGGTTGTCCTGCTGTATATATAACGATTTAAGGACGGTTTTTGTGATGATTATGGGGATAACAAGGTTATCCAGTTGGAGTTATTATTCAAAATACACGCGGAAAACATACAGCAAAAATCCCAGCAACTTAACCGGTGGCTGGGACTGCTTGCGTTCTGGTTATTCAATTGTTTTTCTCAAAGACTTATACATAGCGGCTACATGTTCATCGACTTCATCCCGTGACATGCGTAAGCGATTTACAGAAGTACCATATCCAATCTCGGTGTCGCCTGCCGTTAATCCCTTGAAAATGCCATCTGCGAAGTCATTTAGCGGTTCACCATGCGTATGCAGTCCCGCACCGCCTAAATCGGTATTCACCGCCGGGGGAGCGACTTCAATAACTGCTACAGAAGTGTCAGCAAGCTGGTGTCTTAAACTCATCGTAAACGAATGAAGTGCGGCTTTCGTTGCTGAATAAATCGGTGCAATCGCAAGTGGAGTGAAGGCTAAGCCCGATGTCACATTAATGATTGCCGCGTCTTCTTTGGTCGCAAAATAGGGAGCGAACAGCATAGAAAGATGGATAGGCGCTTCTATATTTGTTGTAATTTCTTGGTTGAACTCACGCCAACTATTCTTAGCGTCCGCCTTCAATACATGAAAGCGTTGCTGGATCCCTGCATTGTTAACTAACACATTGACCTCCGGATAACTCGCCGTCACCCAATCAAATAATGCTGCGCGCTCGGATTCCGAATTCAAACCGCTTACTCGCGTGATCAGCGCTGGATATTTTTCTTTTGCCTCCTGAAGGACATGTTCGCGCCGTCCAGAAACAATGACTGTATTGCCGGCTTGAATAAAGCGTTCTGCAAAAGCTAATCCGATTCCGGCACTTCCGCCCGTAATGAGTATTGTGTTCCCTGAAAGGTTCATTCTAATCCACCTTCTCTATAGATTTTCCGTTTGTATATCGAGCAATTTTGTCGTCAATTCCTTTTAACGCTTCAGTCATCAACGAAATTTCAGCCAGCACAGCTTGCTTGTGAGCGTTCATCATTTCAAGTCGGAGTGGAATGGTGTTTGCCCCTTCCATAATCCAATCCATGTACTGCTTTATACCGCTTATGGGCATGTGCGTGTTCTTTAAACAAATAACGGTCTCAAGTAGTGCCATTTGTTTTTCTGAAAATAGCCGCCTGCCAGCTTCATCGCGCTCGATCAGGGGGAGCAGTCCTTTTTTTTCATAATACCGTATCGTAGATTCCGGGATCGTTAATTTCGCTGCAGCTTCGCCAATAGAACGGTACTTCATCCGGAGACCTCCATAATCTATTCCTGTCGACAGGAATAGAATACGACTTAAACCATGGTTTAAGTCAACATCGAACGATTCATTTCGGCAGGCCTTTATTTATGCCTTCTCTTTATCAATCGCCCGTATTCGTGTAGTACAATGGGGATAACAGCCGTCATTGTAGAAGGAGAGAGTGATCATGGAACACATTTTATTCACCTATATGACGAAATTGACCTCCTTAAGTGAAGAAGAACAACAAGCGATCGTGAACGAAATTCATATCGAAGAATTTAAGAAGGGAACCATCCTCCTTAAACAAGGAGAGGTACCTGCAAAATGTTATTTCGTTCTGAAGGGATGTATCAGGCAGTACTCGAACGATGAAGAGGGGAACGAGGTTACATCGAACTTTTATACCGAAGAGCAGGCGATTGCTTTTTTCAATCATCATAAGGCAGACAAGTCATCCGACTACACCATTGCGTGCCTAGAAGACTCTGTGGCGGTGGTTGGCGACCTGGATATTGAACAGGACATGTATACCAAATACACGCAGTTGGAGTCGATGACTCGTAAGATGATTGAAGAGAACTTTAGTCAGGTGCAGGCGGAATTTGCGGCGTTCATTGCTTCTTCACCTGAGGAACGCTTCAAGGCGCTGCTAGTGAAACGACCTTCTCTAATCGACCGGGTACCGCAGCATCAATTGGCGAGTTTTCTCGGCATGACCCCGGAGTCTTTAAGTAGAATTAAGAAGAGAATGCATCGCGAATATACATAGCTTAAAATCAGGTGAATATGTCTATTTTCCTCCCCTGAATAGCAACCATAACCCAAAGCCGAGTTCTCCCGCTGTCATGGGGACAGTAAAAACAATTTCGAGTATCTTCCCGACTTCCTCATAATCCGCAAAAAATAGTTTACTCATGTGAATCAAGATATAGCCAATAGAAGCTAGAAGCAGCAGGATGCCGATCCATCGTGGTACGTTGTTTGATTGGAGAGCCAATATTCCCAAAATCAGCAGATGCGCGCCAAAGACGATTAAACCAAAGGACCAAATGGAATCAAAGGCCTGTAAATGTAACATCACTTGTGCTCCAAGTTGATTGGAGGTATAAGGTGATACATAATCGGTGCTGTACGTAGTCATCGGCAGCACGAATAATAAATTGGCGATCGCTATTCCTAATAGGGTCGCATAAACAAGACGGAGCCATGCGCTGAGCAAGGCTAGATATTTATTGGTTGATTTCAGGAACACGTAGCATGACCAAGCGACCACAATATCGCACAGCAGGATTATAATCCAACCGAAGATTTCGGCTTTGAATAGATGTTGATGCGAAATCATGTACTGGAGTACGGCGCTTGCATCCCCCTGTTTCAAAATCCTTGCATGCACAAAGCCATACGAAAAAATGGCGGCAAGCGTCATGATCATGAGCGCTGTACCGCCAGTTAAAGCCGACTTTCGCTGATCCGATATCTCTCTTCCTTGGCTAACCATTAGAGACCCTCCTAGATGTATGTGGTAATTTCATTGTATCTGGGAGGGTTTTTGCTTGCATTGACTTAAGTCAATGCATCGCCGACGGATCGTTGATCCGATCACCTCGTACAAGGAGTTATGATCACATGGACAATGTTAATGTAATTTATGGCATATTGCCGCACCCGACGCTCGCGGGCCGGGTGTTTGTGCAGAAAGAAAATGACGAGTGGTGTCTCCCGGGTCTGCGAGTGGAAGAACAAATTTCCTCGACTTCAGCAACACGCGAGATGTCGCGTATGTTCGGTCAGCCGGTGATCGCGTACAGATACGTATCTATTTCAGAAGACCTACAACGGGGTCGAATAGAAGGCATCTTCTTATTAGACAATCTTGGCAGCGACAAATTAACGCAAGAGGGAAAATGGGTAAGACGGGATGACTTGCCCCATTTACAATTCAAACGATTGGACCATCTCGAAGTCCTTAACAATCATTGTTTTGAACCGGAGACCGTTGATCAGCCAAAGTTTCGCCGGCCATGGGAGAACAGCGGTTGGTTTACCGGAGTCATGACGTGGATACAAGAGATTGTCGCCTCATTGGGCAGCGAGGTTATTGCGCAACCGGAGCCCATGAAATGGTGGAGTCTGTCGTGTGTCCTCCGGGTACCCACCACACAGGGAAATGTCTACTTCAAAGTAAATGCCGAACAACCGTTGTTTGTGGATGAAGCGAAGTTTCTTCAACTCATAGGTAGCTTCTACCCGGGGCGTGTACCGGTCGTCCTTGGAGCTGAACCGCGATACGGATGGATGTTATCAAGCGATAGCGGAATGAGCATAAGAAATAGCGTTACAATGGAACAGAAGATGGAATTGCTGCGAATATTCGCAGGCATCCAGCTTGATTCCATCAACCATATAGATGAGTTGCTGGAAGTAGGCTGTGCCGATCGCAGACCGCATCGATATATTCCTTTCATTGCCCCGCTTTTGGATGACGAACTAATGATAGCCCGGCTAACGCCGGAAGAAATTAGCGATCTTCGAAAGCAACTGCCCAAAATCACGGAGATGTGCTTGAAGCTCTCGGAGTACGAGATTCCATCCACGCTGCTGCACGGCGATCTTAATCTAGGGAATGTGACAAGCGCACAAGACGACAGGCTGAGCCTCATCGATTGGACGGACGCATCCGTAGGACATCCCTTCATGGATATGTTCCTCATCTTTGATGAAAGCGATATAAAGCTGCGTGGTCAACTTCGAGACGTTTATTTGGCCATGTGGAGCGACTTCGAGCCGATGCACCGTCTGTTGGAGCTCTGGTCGCTCTGCGAGGTCATCCATGCCATCCATCACGCCATTAGCTACCAATCTATTCTGCACCACACCGAGGAAAGGGCAAGACCCGAGCTGGACGACGGCCCTCCGTTCTACCTTCGCAAGGCATTGCGATTTCTTCATGAGCAAGCTGAACAATAATTCAAAAACACCCGTTCCGGGGAGCAAGTGGTTCTTACGCCTCTAGCCTAATATTTGGTATAATATCGGGGATAATAGGATTATATGGAGAGAATGAGGGATGACAATGTCGTATGTCGTTGATTTTAAAAATGTGTCTACAGTTGGTTTAGAGTCTTCACCGGTAGCAGAGACGCTTGCCGGCTTGCGCGCGAATGAAGCCCGTTATTTTATGAACAAATACGAACATGTGTTTACGACTGTCCCGGCAAGCGAAAGTCAGGAAGATCTCGATTATGCGAACCGAATTCTGAAGGAGGAACGCAATATCGAGTTTGCGGCCAAGCCTTTAGAGACCTCGCGTTTTCAAGTGGAAAACATTCAATTTACCTACGTCTTCTATGAGGATGGCCTTTCGATCAATGTGATGTATACGGTCGATGACCCTAAGAAGCGGGCTGTTGGGTTTAAGCTGTCTGAAGGAATGGAGATACCGAAGGAGCTGGAACCGAAGTTTAAATTCGCAAGGCAGAAGTCCAAATTAGCCGGCACCATTCGGGGTTCGTTCTTCGTTATTAAGGGCGAATATTAAACAGAAGGGCAGTGAAGTTGCCGCTATGATCAATGCTGCACATATTATTTTGTATAGCACGGACGCGGATGCAGACCGGGTTTTCATGCGAGACGTACTCGGATTAGCAGGTGTGGATGCCGGCGGCGGGTGGCTTATCTTTAAACTTCCCCCTGCAGAAATTGCTGTACATCCTACAGATGGACCAAGCAAGCACGAGTTCTACTTTATGTGCGAGGACATCGAGAAGACGCTAATGGATTTAACGGCAGCAGGTGTTGAAATCTCGGCGCCGATCAGCGATCAAGGTTGGGGCAAGCTGGCCTCCATTAAGCTTCCAAGCGGTGCGGATCTTCCGATTTACCAACCGCTTCACCCCGTAGCCTACGACCTGGAGAGCTGAGTCTATACCAAAGTTAAGGCCATCCCGCAGCGGGATGGCCTTTAACAATTCGACGGATGCATGAATAACTGATAAGGCAATGCTAACGGAAATGAGGTCAGCATTAGGACGCCAATGCTTCCTTCGTGATCTGCTCGATGTCGATTGGAGAGCGAGCTCCTTCGCTTACGAGGTCGGGCAAAATGTGCTGCAGGAAGTAATCGACGCAGTGCAGCCGAATGCCTTTGATCTTAATGAGCGCATATCGGTACATGACGATGAACTCTTGCTCGGAATTTCCCTTCTGCAGCTCGGCGAACGCTTCGTAGATCTGATCCATTTTATCGGCCACTTCGAGGATTTGCCCTTCTACGGAATCATCCTTGCCTTCGCGCAGCTGTCTGCGGAAGATGGACTTAAACTCTTCAGGGATATGCTCATCGATGAAATGGGCCACCATTCCTTCTTCGACTTGCTGTAACATGGAGCGCAGCTCCATGGAGTAGTGCTTGACGGGCGTCTTAATATCGCCGATGAAAATTTCACCGTAGTCGTGACTGCTGGTGATTTCATAGAGCTTCTTCCAGTCGACAGTGACACCGTGGCTTTCTTCGATATCGGCCAGAGTTTTGGCATACTGGATCACTTTCCACGAATGCTCGGCAACGCTATGTTCCTGGAATTTGAATTTGCCGGGACAACGAATAATTCGTTCCAAGTCGGTTAACGATTGGAAATACGCATGAATGCCCATACTATCAGATTCCTTCCTTCGATAAGAGTTGGCTTGCTGCCGTCGTAGGTTCAGTATAAAAGCGGATTGTTTGCGGATCGTTAACTCGAGATTGGCAATCGGTGGACGTAAGTCACCCAGTGCACCCATTATGTACGGAAGAAGGCCGCAGATGACTGAAGATGAAAAAAATGGCGCCACAGATAGGAGATCTGTGGCGCCATTTTTTAATTTACCCTTTAGAATAAACGTTATATCTAAACTGCAATATCCACGCCGATACTGTCTAATCTGCCAACTTCACGAATGTAGGAGACGACAGCCTGATGGTTTTCATGAATCGTGTATGCATTCACTGCATCTTGATTCTCGAATCTCACCATAAGCACAACTTGGTATTCTTTGCTTTTCTCCGCCATGTTGAGTCCTGCCTGAATTTCGACGATTCCAGAGATGGTATCTTGCAGTGCCTTGAAGCGTTTCGCGACCTCTTGAAGCTGTTCATGTGTGGTCGTTTCAGCAAATTTCAAAAGTACAGTACGTTGAATCATGTATGATTCCTCCTATAAGGCAGCGGTAGTAGTTCTTGTCCATTTTACATGCGACAAGCTTACACTTCCACTCGAGACAAGATTTCGTCTTTAAACTGTTGAATGGCAGCATCTGTATCGATCGTGTAGCCGCCTTCCAATCCGACAAAACCGGAGAAGCCGGTACCTTTGATGGCATTCAGGATATTCACGTAATTTAGCTCGCCCGTGCCCGGCTGCTTGCGGCCGGGGTTGTCCGCGATATGGTAGTGGTTGATGCGTTCCATGTAACCGGTCGCGTTACGGATGACGTTGCCTTCTGTAATCTGCTGATGGTAGACGTCGAACACGAGCTTCACGTTCGGGCTGCCCACTTGGTCGACGACATCCACGGATTCGTCCGAACGCTGCAGGAAATGTCCTTTATGATCTACGAGTCCATTAAGCGGCTCCAACTCCAATACGACACCTGCTTCCTCAAGCAGAGGTGCCAAGCGCTTGAGCGTCTCCACCATCGTTGCTCGTTGAACGTCGCGAGGGACGCCATCTATTTCGTTGCCTGTTTGTGAAATAATCGACTTCACGTTCAGCACCCGGCAAGCTTCGATCGTCTGCCTAACGCCTTCGATGTAAGCGTCCCGCTGCGACTCGTCGACCAAGCTGATGAACTTCGTGCACGTCGCGCTGATGCCGACGCCAATCCGCTCTTGTTCCTTGGCGAAAGCTTTAAGGTCCTCCAGCTCCCACCAGGCGTAGTACTCGAGTCCGTGAAAGCCGTGTTCTTTGATTTTCTCCAGATGATAGACGGCGTCTTTGCCTTGATAAGCCCCGATACACAATGAATATTTCATGCTGCCAATTCGCTCCCCTGACCATTTATGGTGATACCCTACCTTCACTTCGAAACCCGCCATTTGCGATTGAGCTCGCGAAATTGGGTAGGTGCTATGCCAACGTAGGACTTGAATAGTCTCGTAAAGTTCTGTAATTCGCTATAGCCTAATCGTTGCGAAATTTCCGTCACGGACAGATCGGATGTCTCTAGCAGCGTCTTCGCTTTCTGAATCCGCATTTCGCGCTGTACTTGGAGTGGGGACTTGCCGAATAATTCCTTGAACCGGTTGCTTACATAAGTGGGATGCATGTGAAGCTCATCTGCCATCTGCTGCAGCGTGAGTGGTTCTTCAGGCGATTGTACGACCCGTGAGAGCATAGCCAGAAACACATCGGATTTGGCGACGTCCTTCTGGGCATCTTTTTGACTGAGTGCGCTGTTCAAAATGATGTATAAGAGCTCGAGCGACTTCGCTCGCGTTAAGATCGAACGCGGCAAGGAGGGCATGCGGGCATCCGCTGAATCGATGAATTCCATGAACACTTTCTCGAAATAGACATGATCTTGCAGCGGGAACACGAATGGGATGCGGAACATCTTCATGACATCCATGACGCCTTCAATTTCGAATGTGAAATGCCACCAAAGAAACTCGGTTTGGTCGGAGGTATCTTTATAATGATCATGCACCACATGCGGGGGAATAAAGGCCACGGTCCCCGGTTCGAGTGCCATCTCTTCGCCATCGATTCGGAGCTTGGCGCTGCCCGACTTCAAATAAGACATGACGTAGAAGGGAAGTGTACGGTTCAGCGTCTTCATCTCGCTGCGGCGATGCACATCGAATTGGCTGACCTGCAGCTCGGCATGTTTTAGAAAATAGCTCAAGCTATCGCTCATAACACTTCCCCCTTCTTTGTTATGGATTAAAACGTGACGCCAAGCTTAATGCTCTGCTCCGGACTTTGATCCACGTATTTCTCATAACCCTCGGCGGATTCCTCGAAAGGGATCACCGGGTAAATGATATTCTCGCAATCGATACGGCCGCTCGAGAGGATATCCCAGCATACGTCTTCGATGCGGCGCCAGCTCCAACGCGGGTAGTCCGGGTTCGGCTCGCTGCAAGCACGGGAGAAGACGATTTTGGCATTGTTGAAATGCGCTTCGCGGCCCAAATCGAGCCCGCCTTTGAACGCTCTGGCCCAGCCGAGGAACGCGATCGTGCCGCCGTAAGCCAGCCCGCGGAGCCCTTGCTGAAGCGCGAATTCGTTGGCACTTGTCTCCAAGATCACATCGACGCCGAGCTTGCCTGTCGCTTTCTTAAGTTCGAGCCCCACGTCATCCGTGAGAGGATCGAATGCCGCATCTGCACCGTTCTTAAGCGCGACTTCGCGCCGTCCTGCGATCGGATCGATAACGGCCACCCAACTGGCGCCGGCCAGCTTCGCCAGCTGTGCAGCGATTTGACCAATTGCGCCGAGGCCGAATACTGCGACCCGGTCGCCCGCCCTAACGTGTGCGTCGCGAATGCCGCCAAGCGCAAACTGAGCGGGATCGAAGCACACCGCGTTTTTCCATGACATGCCTTCGGGCATTTTTTTCAAATAATAGTTGTTAACCGCGTTTACGATATGCGTTTCACGAATGCCTCCGTAACAAGATACACGGTCCCCGACGTTATACTCCGTTACTTCGGAACCTGCCTCTGTAATGACGCCCACCCAGATGTTGCCTAGGTTCCATCGTCCGAAGCCGCCGTCCGTTTGAATATCCTTCGGATCTCTCGGCAAGAACAGATTCCAACCTTCTTTATCATCGAAGTAATCGGCCGTATGCGGGCTTTCACCGCGGAAGCCTGCAAGATCAGTGCCGTGCTTGGGCGAAGCGTGGTCGACGCGCACCTTCACCTCGTTCGGCAGAATAGCACGATCCTCGTAAGGGATAATCGCCGCTTTACGCGGGGCTGATGCAATCAATTGTTTAGGCATGTTTCATCCTCCTGATTGTAAGATAATAATCACTTATGAATAAGAGCATAATCTCGGTTGTTATCGCTTACAGCTTGATTATATAGCATGTTATTCCATGAACCATTATCAATTACCGATGGATACTTATCACTTTTACAGGTTTAATGAAAAAAGCTCCCCAAATGAGGGGAGCTAGAAACGACCGATCGCGACCATCAATGCCAGCGCGATGAAGACAATATTCACGCCGATTTCCCGATACTCCTTACGCCCTATATGGAACAAGGCGCCACAGAGGACGATCACGGCAAGCGCGGTAGCGGCTATTGGCGTTAACGCCGGTACGATATCCAACGCTTGAGGCAGGATAAGTGCAACTGCGCCGAGTAATTCTGCTATCCCAATAAAGGCTACGAAGGCTTGTGGAACGTCTTTCACCCATCCCCATGAGGCTTTGGCCTTCTCAAACTGAAAGGCCTTCAACCAGCCCGAATAAATAAAACCTAATGCGGCAACACCTTGTACGATCCATAATGCAATATTCATGAATGATCTCTCCCCTGATTACGGATTAGTTGACTGCTATATGTAGGATAGCCTCTGGGGTCGACGGTAGGAAGTAGGCACTTTTTATAAACCTAGTATTTAAAAGTGACCTTAATCGGGTAATGGGGGAAGCGGGATTGTCCGTATTTGGCAGCGTTGGACATAGGGTAGTGTGGTGGGACATATATATTTGGTAGAGTCTTGACGACGTGAAAAAAGCCCCAAAAAAACAATTGATTTCTGCTGTAATTAGCTTTATAACTAGTATTAGAATAATTATCATTTAGTACTAATTTTAGTTCATGGGGTGATAACGATGAATATGGAAAATGCTAACGCAGGGAAGTGTCCGTTCAATCATGGAAGCGCTACGAGTCCTGCATCCAGCGGTACGTCGAATCGTAACTGGTGGCCTAACCAACTGAATTTGAACATTCTTCATCAGCATGACCAGAAAACGAACCCGATGGGCGCAGCGTTTAACTATGCAGAGGAATTCGCCAAGCTGGACTATCCGGCACTTAAACAGGATCTTCGTGATCTGATGACAACCAGTCAAGATTGGTGGCCGGCTGATTACGGTCATTATGGGCCATTCTTTATCCGTATGGCGTGGCACTCGGCAGGCACATATCGTACGGGCGATGGCCGTGGAGGAGCCGGAACCGGCACGCAGCGGTTTGCCCCCCTTAACAGCTGGCCAGACAATGGCAACCTAGATAAAGCGCGTCGACTGCTGTGGCCGATTAAACAGAAGTATGGCAACAAGATCTCTTGGGCGGACTTGTTTATTCTGACGGGGAATGTGGCCATTGAGTCCATGGGCGGCAAAACCTTTGGTTTCGGCGGCGGCCGCGAGGACGTCTGGCATCCGGAAGAGGATATTTACTGGGGTGCTGAAACGGTATGGCTGGGGGACAATCGCTATAAAGGTGATCGTGAGCTCGATAATCCGCTCGCGGCTGTTCAAATGGGCTTGATCTATGTTAATCCGGAAGGTCCTAACGGCAGTCCGGACCCGCTTGCAAGCGCCCGTGACATTCGTGAAACGTTCAAACGGATGGGAATGGACGATGAGGAGACGGTCGCTCTCGTGGCTGGCGGGCATACGTTCGGCAAAGCACACGGAGCGGGAGATGCCGCACTTGTCGGGGCTGAGCCGGAAGGAGCTGCTATTGAAGCGCAAGGCTTGGGCTGGTTGAGCACGCACGGCTCAGGCAAAGGCCGTGACGCCATCACGAGCGGTATCGAAGGCGCATGGACGGCGAATCCGACGCAGTGGGATAACGGCTTCTTCGAGCTGCTGCTCGGGTATGAATGGAAGCTCACGAAGAGCCCGGCAGGCGCGAATCAATGGACGCCTATAAACCCTGCTAAGGAGCATCTTGCACCAGATGCGGAAGATGCGTCCGTTCGCGTTCCGACGATTATGACCACTGCGGACATGGCGCTTCGTGCGGATCCGGCATACGAGGCAATATCTCGCCGTTACTATGAGAACCCGGAAGAGTTCGCGGATGCCTTTGCTCGCGCATGGTTTAAGCTTACTCACCGTGACATGGGGCCTCGTGCAAGATATCTGGGACCGGAAGTGCCGGAAGAAATTCTGATCTGGCAAGATCCTATATCTGCACCTGAGACGGAGCTGACAGACGCCGAAGTAGAAGAGCTGAAATTGAAGATCCTAAGCGCAGGACTAACAGTCGGCGAACTGGTATCGACAGCTTGGGCTTCGGCCAGTACATTCCGCGCCTCCGATATGCGCGGCGGCGCGAATGGTTCCCGAATTCGTCTTGCTCCACAGAAGGATTGGGAAGTGAATCAGCCGGAGCAGCTTGCGAAGGTTATTGCTGCACTGGAAGCCATTCAGAGTGGTCTGGATAAGCAAGTAAGCTTGGCTGACTTAATCGTACTGGGCGGCAGCGCCGCAGTGGAGAAAGCCGCTCGAGATGCGGGCTTTGATGTGACGGTGCCTTTCGCCTCCGGACGCGGCGATGCCACGCAAGAGCAAACGGATGTAGAGAGCTTCGCTGTACTGGAGCCGGCTGCCGATGGATTCCGCAACTATCAGAAGAAGCAGTATAGCGTCAGCCCTGCTGAGCTTCTGGTGGATAAGGCACAGCTGCTGAACCTTACGGCACCGGAAATGACTGTACTCGTAGGCGGCATGCGCGTGCTGGGCACGAACTACGGGAATACCGGGCATGGCGTGTTCACCGATCGCGAAGGTACGCTCACGAACGATTTCTTCGTAAATTTGCTGGATATGGGCCTGCAGTGGAAGCCGGCTAATGCGGTGGTTTACGAAGGGCGTGACCGGAAGACGGGCGAAGTCGTGCGTACGGCTACCATCGTCGATCTCGTGTTCGGCTCAAACTCCGTACTGCGCGCCATTGCTGAGGTTTACGCGCAAGACGATAACCAAGAGAAGTTTGTGCGTGACTTCATTGCGGCATGGGTGAAGGTCATGAATGCAGACCGCTACGATCTTGCATAACCGACACGAGAGTAGACAAAGCACTTATTGAATTTTATT
The DNA here is from genome assembly GCF_056269135.1 of Paenibacillus sp. J22FR21. Taxonomy (NCBI): domain Bacteria; kingdom Bacillati; phylum Bacillota; class Bacilli; order Caryophanales; family Paenibacillaceae; genus Paenibacillus; species Paenibacillus sp. J22FR21. The sequence goes on along the minus strand of NZ_JBWDNJ010000006.1, from coordinate 426,303 downwards.
TATAGAAGCTGAAGAGCGCTGCCTAATTCAGGTGGCGCTCTTCATTTTTGCCGGGCTTGTATGTATGCTATTATGGCAATAAATCCAACTCGTACACTAACATCTCACAAGGAGAGGCTTCCTATGAATATTGAAGAAGTTAAACGAATTAGCTCGGTGTCCAAAAGCGAAAGATGGCCCTACCCAAGAACGTTTCAGGAATTGCTCCATGCAGGAGTGGTTGCTTATCGGACAAGCGTAGCCAACGACAACATCGTGTATATGGGGGCAGACAGTCAGTACGAGGAAACGAATTCGGCGGCGGTTTCAACCCTTGAGGTAGCGGAGCAGTTCCAAGCCGATGCCGTAAAGAGAGGACTGGTACATCATCAGCAGCATCGGACTCCTTTTTCAGAATTTCTTAGGGACATGGCAGCTGCAGGCGTACACTATTACGAAGTGAATATGATCGATCGTACGATTAACTATACGAGCGGGAGAGCCGGAGAGTCTTATGTGGAGGCTGTTCCGGTTTTCGAATAACCCCGAAGTCGAGGGGGCTGCCGGATCACAGGTTCAAGCGTAGTTTACAATAGAGACAAAAACACCCCGGGAAAATTTCCCGGGGTATTTATCGTAATCACCAATTGTGCTCGAAAAAGCAACATGCTATAATAAAAGAATTCTCTGCAGTTTTATGTATTAAGTCGTAGTTATTGCATCTTATTTATACCTTAATATTATCACAGGGAAGTGCGGGTTGTCAAATGTTCTTTTGCTTCTCCAAATTACAGTTTAAAGGAGTGTGCCCAGAAGGATGATACACGCAAAGGATTGGGAGAACGAACAAGAGCGGCTGGAGCTGACAATGAGCAAGCTCAATGAAGCAATCGTGGAGCTGGAGCCTAAAGTGGATCAACTGGGTCATCAAGCGGCGGACATCCGCAAGCGATTCTGGGAAGAAGTCACGGTGAATACGAGCACCCATGAGGATTTTGAAGAGACGTTCTTCACGATTCAGCAGCAGGCAGCCGTATTATCCGAACGGGAGCGGAGCCACCGGCAGCTGCAGCAGAAATGGAATAGCGTGAAGCGACTGTTGGTATCTCCCTATTTTGGACGTATTGATTTTCAAGAGGCTGGTCAGGATCTGATTGAGCAGGTTTATATAGGCGTGTCCTCTTTCGTCGAACAGGACGGCATGAATTTCTTGGTGTACGACTGGCGTACGCCAATTGCGAGTTTGTATTACGACTACTCCCCTGGCGAGGTTGCCTTTGACACGCCCGGGGGATCAATTAAGGGGATCATGACGCAGAAGCGGCAATACCAGATTCGTGACGGACGGATCCAGAACTTGTTCGACTCCAGCATAACGATTGGCGACGAATTGCTCCAGCAGGTGCTGGGCAAGGGCGCTGATACACAGATGAAGAGTATCGTGGCGACGATCCAGAAGGAGCAGAACGCCATCATCCGTGACGATAGAAGCCGCATGCTCATTGTGCAAGGTGTGGCTGGCAGTGGAAAAACCTCTGCTGCCCTGCAGCGCGTAGCGTACTTACTATATAAACATCGCGATAAACTGACGGCTGATCAGATTGTTCTCTTCTCACCTAATCCGATGTTCAACAGCTACGTGTCTACGGTTCTTCCGGAGCTTGGCGAGGAGAACATGCAGCAAACGACCTTCCAAGAATATCTGGACTATTGGCTTGGATCAATATTTCAACTGGAGGATCCCTTCGACCAGCTTGAATATGTGTTAACCGAAGATTCGACACAGGGGTATGCGCCCCGTCTGAGCGGAATCCAATATAAGTCTTCGGAAGCGTTCCTTCAGGCTCTTCATGGTTATGCGTCGTGGCTGGGGCAAGCAGGGATGCTGTTTAACGGCATTCGATTCCGCGATCGGGTTTTAATTACCGGCGATCAAATCAAATCGAAATTTTATAGTTATGAACCCTCGATTCGACTAACCAATCGCATAACTCTACTGCAGGAATGGTTAATGAAGGAACTGACTCTGCTGGAGAGAGAAGAGCTGTCGGCTTCGTGGGTTCAGGAGGAACTGAACTATCTGGACAATGAGCAGTATGCGGAAGTATTTGGCGAGCTGCACAAGGATCGCGGTGTGTTTGATTTCGCCGAGCAGTATGCGGAGGTACAAGAATTTGTAACGAAAAAGCGCCGTGGAGATGAAGCAGACTTCAACTTCGCCGAGCAAGAGGAAGAGATGCTCTGCCGCATGGTCGTGAAAGAGGCCTTCAAGCCGCTGAGACGAAGCGTAAAGAGTATGTTGTTTATCGATATGCAGGGCATATACACGCAATTGTTCAGCGAGAATGACAACGTGTATCTTACAAGGACGAACACTGCTGAAGTCCCCGAGCATTGGCCGCAAATCTGTGAGCAGACGAGGGAGAAGCTGAGTCGACGCGAGCTGTATTATGAGGACGCAACACCGTACCTCTATCTAAAAGAACTCATTGAGGGCTCTCGGGTGAATACGCTGGTTCGGTATCTCTTTATTGACGAGGGCCAGGATTATTCAATGTTCCAATATCAGTTTCTCAAGAATCTGTTCCCTCGTGCCCGCATGACGGTATTGGGTGATTTCGGTCAGGCGATCTTCACGCAGGCAACGAAATTACATGAGGCGGAGTCACCGCTGCTCAAGCTCTATGGCGAGGCCGAAACGAGCCGAATTCAATTGTCCCGCAGTTACCGCTCCACGCGCGAGATTGTAGAGTTCACCAGGTCGCTGCTGCCGGGTGGCGAGGGGATCGTGCCCTTCGATCGGAGGGGAAGGAAACCCCTTCTTATTCAGACGGGCAGCGACGTGATGAGGACGGCGCGAATGGCAGCGGACCTCGCGGCTCTTCAGGCGGAGGATTTCGGCTCCATTGCTATTATTACGAAGACAGCAGCCGAGAGCAGGGAGGCCTACGAACGCCTTGCCGCTCATGGTTGTCAGGGGCTGCGGCTTGTTACGAAGGAGACGCCTGTCTTCGAGAAGGGAATCATGGTTATTCCCTCTTACCTCGCCAAAGGGGTGGAGTTCGACGCCGTGCTTATCTATGATGCCGCTTCTTCCGTATACCATCGGGAAAGTGAGCGCAAGCTCTTCTACACGGCATGTACGCGTGCCATGCACCGGCTTCTACTATATACGACAGGTGAGTGGACACCGTATATCCAGGGTTTGGATTCCTCATTGTATGAAGGGGTATAAGCGAGCCGGAGTGGACCGCAGTTATAGGTTTAACACAGTAGACACGGTACCCGACTTGGGTGCCGTGTTTATTTTTGCTAATATCCAGTTTATTGAAATGGGTTATAGTTCGAAAGAATCTCGTTCTTTTGTAATTCTTTTTCACTTATAAGCTAAACAAAATAGGTCTGCATGCCGAAATAAATTTTAGAATAATTTACTAGTTTTTAATAAAAGGAGCGTTTGTTGATGAAGAAGAAGGCTTCAAAATGGTTGATTCTCCCACTGGGAATAAGCTTACTAATGCCAAGCTTAGTTGCGAATGCAGCGGATTCGGCCCCAAAGACGTCGGCAGATTTTCAAGATTTGAAGGATTTGGATGCAGCAACCAAGGCCAAATTTGATGCATTGATTTCCAAGGGTATATTTGATGGCATGGGCAACGACACGTTTGGAATTAAAGAAGAAATGAACCGTGCACAATTCGCTAAAGTGGCTGCTTTGATTTTTGGCCTCCAGGTCGACAGTACTTTAAAGACTTCCTCGTTTAGCGACGTGGGTGGCACCGATGGAACGAATGGTTGGGCGATTCCTTACATCGAAGCCGCGAAGAAAGCCGGACTAATTAACGGAGTTGGCGATGGTAAATTTGCTCCTGGCAACACCGCGACTTTAGGACAACTTGCTACTGTATTCGTTAGAGGCTTAGGCGGTACAGTAGATGTCAACAAAACACCATGGTACAGCGATGCCGTTAAACAAGCCATCGAGTTTAAAATCCTCGATGCAGGAGTAGACGGTTCAAAAGTCGCCACTCGTCGTGATCTGGTTGTTGGTGCGTATGGCGGACAGCAAGCTTATGAAGTGATTAAGAAAGAAAAAGAAGAAGAGAGTAAGCCAAAACCACCAGTAGTAATACCATCTGGAGATACAACTGCACCGAGCATCACCGCTGCTACCGTTAACGGCAGAGATGTAACGGTATCCGGTGGCACAACAGGTACGATCAGCTTTAAGAGCAGTGCGTATCTGACAGCGGGAACGCTTAGCGTGAGTGAAGCTTCGACGTTGACTATTACTGCAATTGAAGGTATCACTTTGACGGATTATCCGTCGTTGCCACTCTCTCAATCCCTAAATTCCGGCTCGAACACACTTGATCTGATTGACAAGCTTGGAGCGCTCGATCCACAAGAAGACGGCGTATCCATGTCGCTGCTTAATCAGTTGGATACCAACGATGACGGGCTAGTCATTACGGGAACGCTTCGAGATAATTCCAGCAACTCCCGCACGGTAACATTAACCATTAAAGCAGACGATGCGGCGCCTAACCTGACTGCAGCGAACGTCAACAATCTTGCTGTTACTCTTAATGACAACGAAGGCCAAATCACGATCACAAGCGGTTACCTGACTACGGGAAACATTACTTCCAATGAAGACGCCACTTTGACGATCACCGACATTCAAAACGTGAACCTGTCCTCTTATCCGTCGTTGAACTTCACGCAGCAGCTTGTCGGAGGAACGGCTTCATCCTTGGATCTAATCACAAAATTAGGTGTTTTGGATAAACAACATGACGGTGTGTCCGTTAGCTACTTGAAGCTCCTTGGCGGCAATGCCAATCAGATGGTTGTATCGGGTACGTTGACTGACGCTGCGGGCAATGCCAGCGCGGTTACTCTTACTTTTTACTGGAACAACATCGCATAACAAGATGGATGGTGAAGAGCGCATACCTTTCAAGGTGGCGCTCTTTTTTTGTAGGTAGAGCTTGTCCCGGGGTTCGGTAGGATGTATATATAGGATATAAACGCATACAGGCAGGGGAGAAGACGCAAATGACGATTATAGCTGCACTATTGGTTGCACTTGTCGCAGTGGAGCACATCTATATCTTAATACTGGAGATGTTTATGTGGACTACGCCGCGGGCATTAAAGGCATTCGGTACCACGAAGACGTTCGCCCAAGAATCGAAGTCCCTCGCTGCCAACCAGGGATTGTACAACGGTTTCTTAGCGGCAGGTTTGCTCTGGGGATTGTTCCATCCCGCAGCCGCAGTCGGGCATCAGATTCAACTATTCTTTCTCTGCTGCGTACTCGTTGCTGCTATTTATGGAGGCGTAACGGCTAAGAGATCTATCTTGATTGTGCAAGGTCTGCCTGCAATCGTTGCACTGGCGTTCGTGTTGATGACCTAAGTTAAGTTAGCCGTGCTAACACGCTGATGTCCTCAAATCGCGATTGTAAAAGCCGCTTCCCGCATAGGAAGCGGCTTTTTGGCGCAAATAGAAACAAAGCCATTGACAAGCGCCTCGGATTCCACATATATTATCGGTACACTAGTTTAGTAGTGCACTGGTTCGCGGTCTATAGGAGGGTCGGACATGCAACTTAATTTTGACAACCCGAAACCGATATATTTGCAAATGGTGGACGAGGTCAAGAAGGCGTTAGTCAGGGGTGAGCTGGCGCCGGGAGACAAGATCCCTTCCCTGAAGGAAAGGGCTCAAATGTCGCAGGTTAACCCGAATACGGTGCAAAGGGCGTATCAGGAGATGGAGCGGGAAGGATTGACGGAGACGTTGCGCGGCCAAGGCACGTTCATCAAGAACGACCCGGCTTTGCTGCTGCATATACGAGCGGAGATGGCCAACACGGCGGTACGCCAATTTATCGAGGAGATGCGGGGTCTGGGAGTCGAACCGGGAGAGACAGAGCTCTTGCTTCGCAAGCAATTATACGAAGGCGAGGAGGCTTAGAGCATGAGCATGAATGAACATTTCGACCAACCCTATATTGCAGAGTTACATGGCGTTCATAAACGATACTTGTTGAAACACGCGATTAACGGAATCGACCTCCAAATCCGCAAAGGAACGATAGTCGGCTTGCTCGGCCCGAACGGGAGCGGTAAATCGACTCTGCTTAAGATGCTGGCGGGAATGATCTATCCGACGTCAGGCAGCATTCTCGTAAACGGCAGGGAGCCCGGCGTTCGGAACAAAGCGCAGATCGCCTATTTGCCGGAGATCGACAATTTGTATGGCTGGATGACGGTGAAGGAAACGCTGCGTTTCATCTCCGGCTTTTATCCCGATTGGAAGGCGGACAAAGCGGCGGATATGCTCGCGAAGATGGAGCTTGATATCGACCAGAAGGTGCGCAGCTTGTCCAAGGGAATGCGCGCAAGATTGAAGCTGATCGCTGCCTTATCCCGCGATGTGCCGCTCGTCCTGCTTGATGAGCCATTCTCGGGCATCGATCCTTCCTCGCGCGCTAAGATCATCCGCTCGATCGCCAGCGAATTCGAATCCGGAGAGCAGACGATCATCTTATCCACTCATTCCGTGAAAGAGTCTGAGCCGATGTTCGATGACGTGATCTTCCTGCAAGGCGGACGAATCAAACTGTTCGACTCCGCAGAGAACCTGCGCGCGGAGTTCGGTTGTTCACTCGAGAACATATGGGAGAAGGTGTACGTGTAATGGCATTCCGCAATTTATTCCGCAAAGAGCTGAAGAGCGTCTGGCCCTTATACGGCGTTTTCTCGGTCGCGGTCCTTTTGATGGATCTCTTGCTCTGGTTCAAGAGTGGGGTATGGGAGGATGACGTGCTGTCGATGTTATCGTTGTTATTCCCTTATATCTTCATTGCTGTGGTCACGATCGGTGTAGGCTATTATCAGCTGCATTCGGAGTGGAGAACGAATTCGATTTACTTGCTGCTCTCGCTGCCTGTACGTGGATGGAAAGTGTTAGCGGCGAAGCTCGCAGCTACGATAACGTTGTTGATCGGAGTCATGCTGTGGATTGCAGCAAGCTTCTCGCTCACGCTGCTAATCGCCAAGTGGGATGAGTGGCAAATTGTCCACGAATTGCTGAGCTTCAAGCCGGAGATCGTGAACTTGATTCTGCACAGCTTCTGGCTCTACCTGTTCATCACGGTATTCGCGGTCGTTATCGTGCAATTCGCATTCCTTTGCGGGCAGCTCGTCGCGCGATTGAAGTGGCTCGTTGTTCTCATCGCTTTCGTCACGGCGCTCTGGGCCACGCTTCGGGTTACCCCGCTCTTGTCGGCGCTGCTGAATTGGACGCCTGATATATGGATCGGCGAAGGGCAGGATGGAACGTTTATGCAAACCGGACCGTTCATCGTTGTGGCGCTTATTATCGTCGGATTAACGTGGCTGAATGGGTATATTTTCGAACGGGAAGTGGAGGTATGAAGATGACGTTACGCTCTAAGAGAACGCTTCTTCTCTCCGTGGTCTTCGTCCTATTCGTGGTGATGATTCTGGATATCGGGATTCGCAAAGAGGAGCCTTTCAAACGCTTTAGCGATCAATTCGTTAATGAGGCGCGAACGCAGGCCCGTGAGCAAGCGGACCATGGCGTGACAAAGACGGACGAGAGGCAGCTTGAGATTACCGACCCAGTGACGCTGCAGGAGCTTCAGCTCACCGGCGCAGGTGGTCCGATAACGGTGCAGCGAGCAACCGGCGGCATCGTAAGTCTGCAATACGCGGTTACCGTGTTCGCATCGGACGCAGAGGCAGCAGATCGGATGAACAAGGCGGTAAGCATCGATCAGCATCATGAAGCAGGTAAGGTCAACTTGGTTGCAATGGCCGGCGGGAAAACGCTTGATCAAGATGATTACGACATCGCCTACACGCTGCTCGTGCCGGATGGCATGAAGCTGCGACTGAGCGCTGAAGAGGAATCGATTCGGCTCGAAGGCATTCATGGCGATGTTGATGTAACCTCAAGAGGCGGCCTGGTGGAGCTCGTTGGGGTCGCCGGAAATTTAACCATTAATGGCTCCTATGGCAATGTGTACGCTTCTGGCATTAACGGGGATATCACGCTAAACAACGAGTCGGGAGTCGCAACGATTGAGGACGTTCGAGGCCATGTATCGGTGAGCGGCAGGTCCGGAAGGCAGTTTATCCGCCGCGTTCAAGGAGCAGTAAGCGGAGTTACCGAAGGCGGCCCCGTGAACGTGAGCGACATCTCCGGCAACGTTAATTTGAGCGGAGTAGACGGCGATATTCGAATGGACGGTATTCGCGGTGACATCAAAGTGGATTTACAATCCGGAACAACGGATGTGGTGCTGCCGCAGGATGGCGGATTTAGTTTAAACGTTGAGGTTAAAGATGGGTCCATTCTCACGAGTTTGCCGTTTAAAAGCACAAAGCCGGACAACGACAATAGGACGCGATTAACAGGTGCGACCGGTACCGGCAAATGGAACGTCGACATTACGTCGAGTAACGGAGAGGTTATTATCCATTCCCCAATAGAGGAGGCACAACCATGAGCGATACGCCGGTTGTAAGCTTGCGCAATGTGACCAAGAAGGTCGGCAAGACAACGATTATTGATAATGTAACGTTCGACGTGCCCAAAGGCGAAATATTCGGTTTTCTCGGTCCCAACGGAGCCGGCAAAACGACCACCATTCGAATGATGGTCGGCTTGATGTCCATCACCAAAGGTGAAATTCGCATCCAAGGCCATAACATTAAGAACGAATTCGAGAAGGCTATCCGCCACGTCGGTGCAATCGTCGAGAACCCGGAAATGTACAAATTTCTGAGCGGCTATCGTAATTTGGTCCATTACGCACGTATGGTCCCGGGAGTGACCAAGGAAAGAATCGATGAAGTGGTCAAGCTGGTGAAGCTGGAAGACCGCATTCACGATAAAGTGAAAAAGTATTCCCTTGGTATGCGGCAACGGCTAGGCGTCGCTCAAGCGATGCTGCACAATCCGTCCTTGCTCATCCTGGATGAACCGACGAACGGTCTTGACCCTGCGGGAATTCGCGAGCTGCGCGACTATTTGCGGTACTTGACACGGACCGAAGGCATTACGGTTATCGTATCGAGCCACTTGCTCTCCGAGATGGAGTTGATGTGCGACCGCGTGGCTATTCTGCAAAAGGGCAGACTGGTGGACATCAAACCGATTCACGAGTTTATCGGCTCCGATGAGCAAAGCAAGTCCTATCTCATTGAAGCTGACTTTACCGATGAAGCGGTGGCGGCGATCAAGCGGATGGAAGGCGTCAAAGAAGTGAAGCTTGTTGAGGGAGGCGCCGAAATCGTGACCGGACGGGAACGGATCCCGCGTATTCTGTCTTACTTAATGGGTAGCGGGATTGACGTCTTCGGTGCACATCCAATTAAGGTGTCGCTCGAAGATCGGTTCTTGGAAATGACGGGAGGCGAGCAGGTTGGTTAACTTAATTCAGAACGAAAATATGAAAGTATACCGCCGCTGGCGAACTTGGATCATGGTCGGGTTCATGATCGCGATCGTGTTTACCGCCAGCATCCTGGACTGGTATTACGACAAAGACACCAATTCAGAGACGTGGCAGAAACAAGTCGAGCAGCAAAAAGACACCATGGTGAAGGAATTGGCCGATCCGAAAACAGACGAGGGATCAAAGAAATATTATAAGGATCGAATCGCACTAATCGATTATAGGCTGGAGCATGACATCAGGCCGGAGGTCGGCACCATGTGGAGCGGCATTAACGGTTCCGCGACGTTAGTCATCTTGATTACGCTGTTCACGGTCATTATCGCCGGAGACAGCTTGGCCGGTGAATTCTCGACAGGGACAATCAAGCTGCTCCTCATTCGGCCCGCTAATCGGCTCAAGATCCTCATCTCTAAGTATGTATCCATGATTATGTTCGGCATCTTGTTACTAATCGTGCTGTTCATAGTATCCGTGTTGATTAACGGATTGCTGTATCAGTTCGGCGATATGAACTTGCCGCTGGTCGGCATGGATTCGAATGGGGACATCTTCGAGCGGAACATGCTTGTTAACTTGTGGAAAACCTATCTGCTAAACGGTGTATCCACCGTGATGTATGTCACGATCGCGTTCATGATATCTTCAGCGTTCCGCAGCAGCGCAATGGCCATCGGGTCCTCGATCTTCTTATTGTTTGCGGGAACCATAGTATCGGAGCTTATTCAGCGTTACGATTGGGCGAAGTACGTGCTGTTTGCCAACCTCAATCTTGCACAGTATCTGGAGGGTCGGCCGTATCAGGATGGCATGACGCTTTCTTTCTCCATCATCATGCTGGTCATTTACTTTATCGTGTTCAATCTTGTTTCTTGGCTTGCGTTTACGCGCAGAGACGTGGCGGCCTAAGTCGGTCCACAATTTAGCTTAACATGCAAAAAGCTTTCAAACCGCCAAATGCTGGCGGTTGAAAGCTTTTTTATTTTGCACATTCACCCCCAAACCTAACGTTTGTTGACTGCGGTCTTATGTTTGTTGTCTGGAATGAGGCCTGCAACATTCTATACAATGACATCAGTTAGTTTGAAAGCGCGTACACGCTGAACGTGAACAAACGGAAGGAGTGGCTGACATGGACATGAAGAGCGGGCGTAAACGCTTACGAACACGCTGGCGCACGCAGGATACAGAACTGACGTTTCTGGCCCTGCCGACGACCATTTGGTATATCTTATTTTGTTTCTTACCGATGTTTGGTCTAATTATTGCCTTTAAAGATTTCAAGATTCACGGTGGCTTTCTCAGCAACGTCATCAACAGCGATTGGTCAGGTTTCAAAAACTTCGAGTTTCTGTTCAAGTCGAACGATGCTTGGGTCGTGATGCGCAATACGCTGGGATACAATTTGATATTCATTATCCTAAGCATTGCAGTACCCGTAACTTTGGCACTGATGATTGGCCAACTGCACAGCAGTAAAGCCGGCAAAATCTATCAAACGATGATGTTCTTGCCTTATTTCTTATCTTGGGTCGTTGTATCCGCCATTGTTTGGGCGTTTCTAAGCTTCGATAAAGGGATCGCCAATCAATTCCTGGCAGACCTCGGCAAGGATCCTGTGAACTGGTATATGGAGCCTAAATACTGGCCGTACTTTCTGGTTTTCATGAATGTATGGAAGGGCTTGGGCTACGGCATGGTTGTCTATCTAGCGACCATCACCGGTATCGACAGCACGTATTACGAGGCCGCCGTAATCGATGGCGCTTCCAAATGGCAGCAAGCTCGGTTTATTACATTGCCGCTTATGAAGCTGGTCATCGTGATGATGTTCATCCTGGCCGTAGGGCGAATCTTCTACACGGATTTCGGATTGTTCTTCCAGGTGCCGCGGGATTCTAACTCTCTCTTCAACGTAGCGACTACCATCGACGTTCTCGTCTATAAGCAGCTGAAGACGGCAACGGTAGGTATGGCTTCTGCTTCCGCATTCGTACAATCCGTGATGGGTTGTGTGACCATTCTGATTGCCAACTGGGTCGTTCGTCGTGTAGACCGAGAGAGCGCAATGATGTAAAGGAGGAAGCGGGAAATGAAAGCAAAAGCGAAATATGAATCAGGTCTCGACAAATTCAACCGAATCGGGACCGCCACGAACGTAAGTTTCAATCTGATTTTCATTATATTGGCGTTGGTTTGCCTCGTGCCCGTCCTAGTGGTACTGTCCGTATCGCTAGCCAGCGAGGATTCCATCCGTAACGATGGTTATCATCTCATTCCGACGGCCTTTTCCGGAGAGGCTTATCATTATATTGTCAAGCAAGGGAAGATGATTAGTCAGGCGCTCGGCATCTCCGTACTCGTTACCGTCGTAGGTACCGTGCTTGGCGTGATGCTTACGACTTCGATGGGGTATGTCCTTTCGAGGCCCAATTACAAGCTTAATGGGCTGCTGACTTGGGTCGTATTCATCCCGATGGTGTTCAATGGAGGTTTGGTATCCAGCTACTATATCAACTCGAATTTGCTGGGTCTGAAAGATACGGTGTGGGCACTTATTCTGCCGCTGGCCGTCTCCTCTTTCAACGTAATTATTTGCAAAACCTTCTTCAGAAGTACGATTCCGGACGCTCTGATCGAATCTGCCGAGATTGACGGCTCGAGCCAGCTGCGCATCTTCTTCTCCATCGTGCTTCCGATATCGCTGCCGGTACTGGCTACCATTGGATTGTTCCTATGTTTCTCCTATTGGAACGATTGGTTCCAATCCATGCTGTACATCAACAACCAGAACCTGTACTCGCTGCAGGCGCTGCTGAACAGCTTGATGAGTAACGTGGACGCTCTGGCGAAGAATGCTTCCAGCATGGGCATCAGCTATGCGGAGCTTGTCGCCACGATGCCTAAGGAATCCGCGCGTATGGCCGTTGCCATCGTCATTGTGGTTCCGGTGGCCGTTGCCTACCCGTTCTTCCAGAAATATTTTATTTCCGGTCTGACGGTCGGCGCTGTTAAAGGTTAACCCGAAATAAGCCTGGATTCGTCCGGTTTATGATAGCTGTCGCCTGATACAGGCGGTGGAAACAAAGATCGCAATCAAAGGGAGGAAATGGGTATGAAAAAGACAAAGAAGCAATTGCTTGCAATCGGGGCCGCGGCGCTTTTGACAACAACAGCACTAGCGGGCTGCGGAAACTCGAATTCCAATTCCGAGTCGAGTAACAACACGCCTTCTAACACAGCTACAAACACGGAGGCAAACAAACCTGCTGAATCGGGCGAAGTGCCGACGCTGGTATGGTGGACAATCGGTGGGCAAACGCCTGCTAACTTCGACAAAGCAATCGCTGCGATGAACGAATACACCGCTGAGAAAATCGGCGTGAAAGTCGACATCAAAGTAGCAAGCTGGGGCGACTGGGATACGAAGATCAATACCATCGTAAACACCGGCGAACCGTTCGATATTATGTTTACGAATAACAGTAAGTACAGCCAACAAGTTAACTTAGGCGCATTTGCGGATCTGACAGATTCCGTACAAAGCGATTCGCCTGATCTTTACAAGCTCATTCCTGAGAAGGTATGGGACGGAACGAAAGTCGGCGGTAAAATTTACTCCGTACCGACGTACAAAGATTCTTCATTGACTCAATATTGGGTATTCGACGATAAGTACGTACAGAAATATAACATCGACGGCGCTAGCATCAAGACGTTGAAAGATCTCGACAAACCTTTCCATGATATGAAGGCCGGCGAAGGCAAGAGCTTCTACCCGCTGTCCCTCACGCAAGGCGACGGATTTAATGGATTCTTCAACGGTTATGACGATATGACGCTGGGTCTGCCGCCAATCGGCGTGAAAGTCGACGACGCTTCCCGTAAAGTCGTATCCGTGCTGGAGCAGCCGGAAGTCATGGCAGATCTGAAGACGCTGCACCAATGGTACAAGGATGGCATCATCAATCCGGATGCCCCGACGAAGACGGAAGCTGACAAGGCTCGTCCATTCTTCGCGGCGCAGGCATTCCCAGGCGCGGAAGCAGGCTGGCAGATCACTGAAGCGGTTGCGAAGTACGATATGTTCCAAATCTTCGGGCCTATTTATACAACGAGTACAATCCAAGGTTCTCTGAATGCGATCTCGGCTAACTCGAAATATAAAACGGAAGCTCTGAAATACCTGCAGTTGGTAAATACGGATCCGAAGCTGCGTAACATGCTGGCATTCGGTGAGCTCGGTGTCGACTACGACAACGTAGACGGCGAGAAAGTCGTTGAGCGTAAAACAGATACATGGCCATTGGCTGCTTATACGCAAGGTACATTCTTCGACTTGGCTGTAACGAAAGGCGCTCCGGTCGATCAATGGGATCAAGTGCGCAAGCTGAACGATCAAGCTACTTCGTCCACGAACTTGGGCTTTGCGCTAGACATCAGCAAGCTGGGTACTGAAGTGTCCAACACGAAAGCCGTATGGGATAAATATCGCTATGAGCTGATGACAGGTGCTTCTGATCCTGAGGTGATGGTACCGAAGATCGTAGCAGAATTGAAAGCAGCCGGTATGGATGCGATTACAGCTGCTGCTCAAGAGCAAATCAATAGCTATTTCAAATAAGTTACCGCAAGTAATCGAGTAAAAGGCATACAGAAACCCGAACGGAGATAGCCGTTCGGGTTTTCTGCCACGAAATACCTGATTGCTTTTGGAGGCAACGACGTTATAAGGTTGAGAGTGGGTACGACAAAAGGCTTACTGCAAAGGAGACGCCGCATGCTTTCATTTATGCAAATCAAGATCTATCGCGGCAAATTCATTGCATATGCGGTATTTGTGGTGTTCATCGGCCTGACCATAGGCGCACTCACTTGCGCGGTACTGCTGAGTCAGTGGGTGGGAAATGCTCGTAATGAAGCCGATGGCGCATTCACTCGGGTGGAAAATACCCTTCAATATGATGCCGACCGAATCGAAGCCTTCATGCAGCGTGTCTATTCGAATAGCGGATTGGTATCGGATGTGCGCAGCTTCTTGGGAAACACCGCAGAAGGTTATCTGACGAGCAGGCTGCAGAACAGCCATTATAATCGACCGCTCGTTTCCTTTCCCGAGGACATTAAATCCTTTCTTAGCAACGGGGGAAAGGGAGACATCACTCAAATTAGTTTGCACACCTCACTTGAAGGTAATGTAGTGAGCTTCGATAGTAATGGGAATACGAGTTTTCAATTCCGTTTGTCCAATTCGGATCAAATGTTCCGCGAGACGATTCAGAAAGGTTTCGTCTACCATAAGAAGCTGTCCGATCCGAATCAGATCGCTCGCCAGCTGGGCGAATTCCGTTTCCTGGTCAGCAGCGACCGCATATTTAAGACCGTGCAGAATTACCATCTGAGCGAAGCAGCAGCAGTCAGTCCTTCCGGGGAAGTATACCAGATTGCCGGCAGCGGCCGAAACACAGAGGAGCTGGTTCGCAGAGTGATGGCGGACGGGCGCAGTCATGGTTTTCTGAAGACGGGATTTGCGGATGCGGTTTACTTTGTGTCATTCAACTCCGCGGAGTTCGATTATCGGTTTGTCAGTATGGTAGACATGGCACCGCTTATTCGTCAGAAAGCAAGCGTACTGCTCATGGTGTTTCTCATCGTGCTCGTTGCGATGATCAGCGTATTGCTGCTCATTGTTTACAACTTACGCGAGGACGCTAACTTCCTGCGGCGGATTATTCTTTCCATCGGACGAGCAAAGACCGCTGATTTCACACTGGTTAATCCGGCACGCTATCGCAGGAACGAATACGGCATGATCGCGCGTGAGCTGGACGATATGATTCATCAGCTCGATCGACATATTCAAACGAATTATTTGCTCAAGCTTAAGCAACAAGAAACCGAAATGAAAGCGCTTCAGCATCAAATCAATCCGCATTTCTTATATAATACGCTAGAGGTTATCCGTTCCTCTGCACTAATGAATCATGCCGACCACACTTCAGATGCGATCGCCACTTTAGGGGCGCTGTACCGGGATATCGTAAAGAACGAGAACATCATTCCGCTTGGCAGCGAGCTGAACCTGCTTCAGAAGTATCTGAAAATAATGGAATTTAAATATCCGGAACGATTTTATTATCAGCTTAATGTGGAACCGCCGCTGCTATGCTTGCCTACCGTGAAATTCTGGCTGCAGCCGCTGGCCGAAAACTTCTTCATCCATGGCTTTAACCCTGAGAGTGAGTTCAATCTGCTCATCGTTAACGGTTGGGAGGAAGAAGATCGTTTCGTGCTGGAGATCATGGATAATGGCAATAAGATCCCTGAGGAGCGTCTGGCCGAAATCAGGAACAAGCTTGCCAGAGGTGACGATGCCGAGACGGATCAAATTGGGTTACGTAACGTGTATACAAGACTGCACTTCTTCTACGGAGTCGGGTTCTCGATGACAATCGACAACAATGAGGAAGCTGGCGTTAAAATAAGTGTATTCCTATCCAAGGAGGCTACTTTCGATGTACAAGCTACTGATCGTAGATGATGAGCCGCAGATTCTGGAAGGCGTGAAACGCACGCTGGATTGGGAGAAGTACGGCTTTGGCCAAATCGAGACCAGCGAAACATATGAAGGTGCAATCTCGAAGGCAGTGGAGTTTCTGCCCGATTTGGCTATTTTCGATGTATGCATAGGCAAACAACGTGGTTATGATGCTATTCACAAGCTGAATGAACTGCGTCTTCCTTCCAAATATATAATGATGAGCGGCTATGGCGAATTCCAGTACGCACTGGAGGCCATTCGCTGCGGCGCCAAGGATTATCTGCTCAAACCCGTCGACCGTACGAAGCTGCAGCAATTGGTCGAGAAGATTATTGTAGAAGATCTGCACGGCACAATTGAAGGCTCGGATCGCGATGATCTGGACATCGACCCGGTGCTCGGCGTTCGCTATGATAGTTTGTCCAAGCTAACCAATCGCATTCTGCTGATTGTCAAAGCGGAATATGCGCAGAACCTAAATTTGAAATCGGTTGCAGAACGGTTTCGCATGAATGGAACTTATCTCGGGCAGCTGTTTCTTAAGGAGACGCAGAAGAAGTTTTCGGAGTATCTCATGGCCTATCGGATGCTTCGTGCCCAGGAGCGCATTCAGACTACGGACGAGAAAATTGTCAGTATCGCGCTTTCTGTCGGATATCCGAACCTGAACTACTTCTACTCTCATTTTCACGCTTATTTCGACAAATCACCCTCGGACTTACGGAGAAAGGAATAGGACCGTCATGCAACGACAACAACGGAATCCAAGGCGCCTCGTTGCAACCATCATGCTCGTCCTGATGCTGACGCTGCTTGTATCCGGCTGCTTCTCCTCATCCGGTAATGGCAAGAATACCGCAATTCCCGGTAATACGGTGAACTTGATCTATTACACGATTGGGGATCCCGACGCAGACCTACAGATGGTCAATGAGAAGATCAATGAGGTGCTGGCCAAGAAAATCGGCGTCACGATCACTTATATTAAAGTGGGCTGGCAGGAGTATGAAGATCGGCTGAATACCCTCGTATCTGCGGGTACGCCGTTTGATATCGCTTTTGCACCGGAATACACGACCTATGCGCAACGAGGCGCCTGGCTGAAGCTGAATGATTATTTATCCAATGTGGGTAAGGATATGTATGATGCCATCGATCCGAAGTTCTGGCAAGGCGTGCGGATGGATGATGGCAGCATCTACGGTGTGCCGACCAATAAGGAATTGGCGGTGCGCGACCAGTGGATGTATCCGGAAGAGTTGGTGAAGAAGTACCATATTGATATTTCGAAGTACACGACGCTTGCTTCCCTTAAACCGCTGCTGCAGATGATCAAGGAGAAGGAACCCGATTATCAGCCGATGGAGCTCGACAAGGACTCCCAGAATTTCTTCGCGCTGGACGGTTACGAATATGTATCGGAGAAGGGGCTTCCGCTGATGGTGCGCGTGCTGGATCCCAGCTCTCGGGTAGTGAATATATTCGAAACGAAGGAAGGCCGGAACGTGCTGGATATTCTTCGGGATTACTACGAGAAGGGATATATTAACGAAGATGCGGCTATGCGCGAAAGCCAAGGCCTGAAGCGGGGCGTGAAGGTGTTCTGGAAAGCTGCCGGAGGCGGACCGCTGTCGGAGAATAGCTGGAGCAAGGATCGCGGCTATAAACTTGTGGCTTACCCGGTAACACCGGCACTGATTACAACGGAATCCATGCGCGGCGGGGTAATGGCTGTCAGCGTGGATACGAAGCATCCCGTAGAGAGCGTAAAGTTTCTCAATCTGCTGAACACTGACCCTGAGGTGCGTAACCTCTTTAATTTCGGCATTGAAGGCGTGCACTACACGCTCGATCGTAACGGTCAGGTGGTACCTAAACCTCCCGAAGACAGCGACGGTCATCCGATCCAAGGCGCGCAGCCAAGCTATGGAGGCGTGCAGTACACGCAAGGCAACTGGTTTATCTTGAAAACGATGGGCGGCGAATATCCGGATCCCTTGGACAAATGGAATCAGTTCCGCGCCGGCAACCGGGAGGCCGTTAATTCGAGTACGCTCGGATTTACGCCCGACTTGTCCCGAGTGCCGATTCAAGTGCAGAACATTCAGATGGTCTGGGAGAAGTACTTCCCAAGTTTGATGACCGGCAGCGTAGACGTGGATGCCGTGCTGCCAAAGTTCAATCAGGAGCTTCGGCAAGCAGGGATTAATGAGGTGCGGATTGAAGTGCAAAGGCAGCTTGATGCTTGGCGAGCTGCCCATTCCCAGCCTTAATTTAAGGTGTTGCTTCTGTTTTTGAAGTTGTTTATACTTCGAAGAGTGCACCTATTCCAATAATTAGGTGGTCTTATACTACGAGAGTTCTAGAGCGAGCAGCCTTCATGTCATGGACATCAGTGACTTCATAAGGGTGGTGCGAATTGATCGTATTCGATTACTTTGTTAATCTCTCCATTTTCTCGCTTATGGTTAGTACTCCCTTGGTCATCCGTTCGTTCATTATTCGTCCATCCCTGAAACAGATGCGTCTGTGGGTCGGCGTTTATGCGGGGCTTGTTTCCGTTATTCTCGTCATCCTCTCCGTCAAACAACAAGGGTATTCCTACGACATTCGATATGCGCCTGTCATTCTGGTATATGCCTATCTTGGGCCTGTACCCGGTATCATTGCAGGCTCTTTTTCCTTGATTACCAGACTGCTATCCGGCGGCAATTGGCTGCCGGCCATAGTAGGCTGGGTCATAAACATCGCGATTCTCACCGGATTATATAGGTACATCCCCCGGCTTACACCAATTAAGAAAAGTGCGGTACTATCCTGCGGCTACATCGTTGGTTATTTGTGCACCGTGTTTACTTTTCAAATTCTCATAGCTTGGCCGCTCTTTCACCTGCAATATTTGTTATTTGTCCTGTTAGGCGTCTTCATCGGCGGGCTGCTTATTGAATCCAATGAGAGACTCCGTCGAATTATCGCAGAGAAGAACTACATGGAGAAGACGCTGGAAGTCAGTGAATCCCAATACCGGCTCATTGCGGAGAACACCTCGGACCTCATTGCGCTAATGGATAAGGACTATTCCGTTAGTTATTTCTCGCCATCCCATGAGCACATATTGGGGTACACCCGTTCTGAATTAGAAGGGGTCGAATTGTGTTCGTTCGTTCATGAGGACGATGTGGTGATGTTCCGAAGCGCGATCAAGAAGATGTTTGCAGATAGTGAATCACACGCCATGGAATTCCGGCTGAGGCACAAGGAAGGTCGATGGGTCGAATTTGAGTCTCGCTGCAGACCCGTTGTGGGAGCGGCGGGGAGTATTGATCACGTCGTCATTATTAGCCGAGATATTACGGAACGGAAGAAAGCCGAGGAGTTTCTGCTGCAATCGGAGAAGCTGTCCGTTGTCGGGAAATTGGCAGCCGGCGTAGCTCATGAAATTCGCAATCCGCTGACAACCATGAAAGGGTTCCTTCAACTATACAGGAGGGAGAATCCTTCAATGAGGAATAGCGACTTGCTCCTGAGTGAGCTTGAGCGGATCGAAATGATTACGAATGAGTTTCTGTCGCTCGCCAAACCTCAATCCATTCAGCTGACCGATACGGATCTCAAAGAGCTGCTCGAGAACACGGTCGAATTTCTGTCGCCGCAGGCTCTTCTGAATAATATCGAGTTTATCCATGGGTTCGCAGGAGCCCAATTCCCTATTACATGTGAGAAGAATCAGCTGAAGCAGGTGTTTCTCAATATATTAAAGAACGCCATAGAGTCTATGCCGGGCGGCGGAGAGATTCACATCAGCTTACGGGTAGAAGCCACAGAAGCATACATTATTTCGATCAAAGATCATGGCTGCGGGATTCCCGAGGAGCTATTGCCTCAGTTGGGACAGCCTTTCTACAGCTTGAAGGAGAAGGGAACAGGTCTCGGACTTATGGTCAGTCATCGCATTATTAAACAACATCATGGCAGTATTGCCTATCAGAGCAAGGGCAATGAAGGGACCTTAATTGAGATTAAGCTGCCGATACGATGATTAGAGGTTAACAATATATTCATTCGTGATTAATCTGGAATTCACACAACGTGCATATGATGTGAATTGTAGATTGTAGGCTATTATTACGAAGGAAGGTTAACGTTCATGCAAGTACCTCAAACCATAGTAGATCAGCACGTGCATTCCTATTATTCGCCCGATTCCGAAGAAACGTTGGAGCATATTGTTGCTAACGCGGTGAAGCTTGGCAAACAAGCCGTTGTGACGACGGATCATTTTGATTATGACTGCAAGTATTTCAAGAAAGACGTTCTGATTGATATGCACAATTATGAACGTGAGGTTGATGCATTACGTCAGAAGTACGATATTGAGATTCGAAAGGGTATCGAGGTCGGCTATCGCAAAGACTATCACGAGGCAATCAACCGTTATGTGGAGAGCTACTCGTTCGATCTGGTGCTGCTTTCCGCTCATAATAACGGTGTCCTCGACTTTGCCGAGGAGGCCTTCCACAATCAGCCGATGGATGTGCTCCTGGCTGATTATTTCACCCATGTACGCGATGCCGTCGATCGGATGGATAATTACGATGTGGTTGCCCATCTCGATTACGTTGCTCGTTATACGAAGTCCATGGTAAGCCGTGCGGATTACGAGCGCTGCAGCTCGATTCTATACGATATATTGACAACGATGATTCGCAAGGAGAAAGTGCTCGAGCTGAATACGACCGGGCTGTTCCGGCAAGGATGGATTCATCCGCATACGTACTTAATCGAGATGTACTTGGATCTTGGCGGTAAATTATTCTCACTGGGGTCCGACGCACATCGACTCAGCAGTATTGAGCAAGGCTTCGGCGAGGCAATCGCATTATTGAAGTCTTATAATATTCATGAAGTTGTGCAGTTCAGTAATCGAGCTCCGCAGATCGTACTGTTATAAGATGACAAGCAAAGGGAGGGTACCCATTAGGGTGCCTTTTTTGCTGTTAATAGGGGGAACCACATTTGATATAACATCGGTTTTTTAGGTTCAGGCACGGCACTGGTGCATGCTTTGTCGTATTCCGATTCTAACGGTTGTGACAGCGGTTATTAGGCCTAAATAGCCGCTTTTTAGCGGCTAACGGTTGCCAGAGAGCTTATTTCAATGATTTCCATGGGGTATCGGGCATTTTGCTGCAAATAACGTCTGTCACAACCGTTAGGATTTCAAAAAGGCGTATATTTATCAAATAGCCACGCTGACAACCGTTAAAGTTTTGTCCATGAAGCATAGACAATAAAGTAGCTGTCGGGACTTTCTCGGGCAACCTGAGGGTACCTATTCGGGTACCCTTTTTTATTTGCGTATCAGACATGATTTCACCCAAATAACCGCATGCTAAAAAAAAATTCGCGCTAATGAAAAATACGGGCGTGCTCAGTTGTATTACTAGTGAAAGGAGGTGCTGAGGTGTACGATTCATATGAGCTCAATGAATCTGTGCGACAGGCCTTGGATCTATATTCGCAAAGCATGATCAAAATTGCTTTTGCCTACTTGAAAAATATAGCGGATGCAGAAGAAGTGACGCAGGAGGTGTTTCTCACCTATTTGCAGAAGCGCCCTGTATTTGTATCCAGTGAACATGAGAAGGCGTGGCTGATTCGAACAACCATTAATAAAAGCAAGAACATGCTTAAAGCAGGGTGGTTTAGAAACAGGAATCCCGTCCCAGAAGACCTAAGCTACCTCCCGAAGGAAGAAAACGACGTTCTGATGGCAGTTCTGGCTTTGGACAAGAAGTACCGCATTCCGATTCATCTGCACTATTACGAGGGCTATTCCATTCAGGAAATCGCAGAAATAATGCAGGCTAAACCGGCGACGGTCGGAACCTGGCTTGCAAGAGGACGCTTAATCTTAAAAGAGAAGATTGGAGGTCTCGAGCGTGAAGAAATCTGTTTATAAGTCTGCGATGTCCCACGTGAAAACAAGCGAGGATTTCAAAGAAGCAACATATAAGAAGTTGATGCAGGAAATGCAGCAAATGGACAAGGAACAAACCAATACAATTAACCCAAAGGGGCGAGTGAAAATGGAAAAAGTAATGACGAAGAAACTAACAGGTTGGACAGTTGGAATTGCAGCATGTGCGGTATTGGCGGTTAGTATCTTTACATTGAACAATAATACGACACCTGTGAATCCTCCGCAGACTGCTGTTGTTGATACGGAGAAACCGCCAATCATGGGTAAAGTAAGAGTGAATATTGATGGCGTGATCTCTGAAGTGAGCGCGGACGGCAAAAGCTTCAAAGTAGGCGATCTGTGGGTTGAAGTAACGGATCAAACGAAATGGGGCAGCAATGAACCAACGGCAACTGCACCGTCTGAAGATCTGCTGTCGAAAGAATTTATAGTCGGCAATATCGTATCGGGCTTCACATCGGACGATGTAAGCACAGGTAAAGTGAAAGCAACTGTGCTCTACAATAACATGGCTCCACAGACAGGTGAGGCAGGTCATTCAACAAAACCGGCTACTACAGGCAAAATGATGGCTAACATCGATGGCGTGATTACAGAAGTTAGCGCAGACGGCAAAAGCTTCAAGGTTGGCGACCTGTGGGTAACGGTAACACCGGAAACGCAAATGGGCATTGATGGCCCGACAGCTGCCGCACCATCGGAAGATCTGCTTGCAAAAGAATTCACAGTCGGTAATATCGTATCCGGATTTACATCCGAAGATGTAAGCACAGGCAAAGTGAACGCTACACGCATCTACAACAACATGGTTCCACAGAAATAAGCTGGTTGCATGCAATTGCGCCTCTCCAGAAATGGAGAGGCGCTTTTTGTTATAGAAATCCCCGAATTTCCGACAAATTCATATGAGAGAAGACTAATGTTCGGTGGGACTCTGGTTCGATGCTAACTCATACTTGGTATGTCAAAGTAATACCTAGGGATGCATTTCAGCATTCACCTAAGGGGGAAATCGATAATGAACTATCATTTCTTTGTAGGCAACGATAACGGCAACAGCGAGCATGATCTGATCATTGACGGCAAATTGATTCAGCAGCCCAATGTGAATTGCAGAGTGGACGAGCTTCCATGGAGCGAGGAGCAAGCACCGGAGAGTTTTGTGCGAACCCTGCAGGATCAGCTGGTAGTCACGGTGGATTCGCCTGCCGCGAGGCCGGGGATGTACTATGTCGGGAAGTTTGCGCTGGAGAGCGGCGAGATTATTGATACGATTCAGATTGGCATCGATTCGAAGAGCGATATGGATTTGCCGATCATTAATACGCTGGCTCAGATCGCAGCGCTAGCCGTGCAGAAGGCATTCGAAGACGAGAAGAAGATTCCGGCGCAAATCGATGTGGAAGTCGATATGGCGACCGCACTGCCTGTAACGCAGCATACCGATGAGACCTCAGCTAAGTTTGAGAAACGGTTTACTTCCGACGTGCATCATGTGACGGTGCATCTGGGCGTGCAGCGAGTAGCCGTCAAAATCAGCTTCCCATTCGTGAAGGTTGTGCCCGAAGCGACACCTGTTATCTTCACGCTGCAGAAGGATGCGGCAGGGAACTGGCGAGAAGGCGATATCTTTGCTGATTTTGCCGCGACTTATGGCATCGAGAAGAAGTTTAACGGCAGCTATTTCAAAGATAAGCGGATCCTTCATGTCGATATTGGCGACGGCTCGACGGAATATCCGATTACGGAGGGCAATAAGTTTCTGCGCCAATTCATTCACGGCAGTCATCACGGTGCCGGTTACGCCATAGAGGAGGCGCTGCAGGAGTTTAATCGACTCATTCATTTGCCGGATAGTCCGAGGCAGTTCTTCAGCGATGTGCTCAAGAATCCGAAGCATAAATACCATGCGCGGGCGCTCAAAACGTTACGCAGGCCGCTGGAAAGCCAAGTGAAGCAAATCGTGCAGCATGTGAAGAAGCAGCTGACCAAAGCGCGCAATGAGATCGATCTCATCTGCGTATACGGCGGCGGAAGCATTCTTATGCGCGCCGTCCTCTATCCGTATCTGAAGGAGGCTTGCGACGAAAGGGAGATCAAGCTGCTCTATATTCCTTCCGATTACGCGGTTGAGCTGAACGCGTCGGGGCTGGATGCTTTCGTACGGGGCAAAATCTATGAAGCGCTGAAGAGTAAAGCGGAGCAGCCGGCATAAGCGAGCTGGATAGGTCGAGGTGACTTAGATGAAGAAGATGAAGCTTCCCGGCGGCAATATCAGCCTTAAGACGAAGAAGACGGAGGACCCGCTTGTCATGGCCTGGCTGAATGCGCAGTCGAATCTGATGGATTCCTTTCGCTATTTGGTGGAGAAGGAGATCATGCTGAACGGGGTTCGTAATTTACAGGCTTATGTTCCTATGGAGAGAACTAGCTTGCAGGACTCCTCGGACCCGCTGCGAGCAGGAGTTTATCGTCAGATAACGACAGATCGACAGCAGATGGCGGCGACGATTGAGGAGGAAGAAGAAGCGGGCAGCGACGAGCTCGATTCTCTTCCCGAGTCGGAAGAGGTAACGGATGCGGAAGATATCGATGATGGCGACATTGAGGCGTGGAGCTGATATTGCATGTTGCGAAGTGATACTAAGTAATACTTAATATTACTGAGTATTACTTGGTAATACTTGATTTTACCGAGTCATGCCGAGTCACATTTGGTGTTACTAGGTACCACGAAGTATGACAAAGAAAGCCCCTTCCATCATCTGAGGAAGGGGCTTTATGCTTGGATACTACTGCTCCGGAACGGCGCAGATACCGTCGATACAGCCGTCGCCGACCACCTCTGAAGACGCTAAGGGCTGCCGATTGCTCCATGCTTGCTGCAGAGCTTTCAGAAACATATTCTCTTGCTGGGCGCCGGACAAGGTCTGCTTGCGGTCGATGATGTAGTATGGAACGCCGCGTATGCCGAGCGAGCGCCCATCCCCTTCTTCAGCGCGTACGCGGTCGGAGAACTGCTCTCCGGCCAGCATGGATAGCGCCTCATTACGATCGAGGCCGACCGCCTCCGCAATATCGGCGAGCGTATCGTGATGGCTTACATTTTTATTGTCGCTGAAGTAAGCTCGGAATAACAATTCGGATACCTCGGCGCCTTTGCCGGCTGTCTCGGCGAAATGTCTGAGACGATGCGCGTCGAATGTATTCGTCAGCACCAAGCCGGCGAATCGAAAATCCAGCCCCTCTGCAGCCGCTTGCTGAGCCAAGTTGTGATTCATCTTGATCGCTTCTTGACGGCTCATGCCGTATTTGCCGGATAACATGTCATACACGTCAAGCGGTACATGCTTCGGCGAATGAGGGTCTAATTCGAAGCTGCGATATAGCACCTGAACCTGATCGCGATGCTCAAACGCGGCCAGCGCTTTCTCGAAGCGGCGCTTACCGATATAACAGAACGGACATGCGAAGTCCGACCAAATCTCTACTTGCATAACAGTTGCCTCCAATCGAAATTCGAAGTTCTTAATGGTTTATTCGGCTTCGCCCACGAGCGTAAACCGCTCATTCACATGCTTCGGCTGTTCAATTTCGTCGAGTACGGCGATTGCATAGTCGGCGTAGCTGATATAGCTTTGACCCTGGCGATTCAAGATCACATGATCTTTCCCTAATGTATAAGACCCTGTGCGTTTGCCATCGGGATTGAAGAAGGCAGCCGGGCTGATGTATGTCCATGTAATCGAGGTTGTATTTCGCAATTCATCAAGCTGTTTCCCCGCATTGGAAGCGGTCGGATACACGAAATCCGGGAAGCCCGGCGTATCCATCAGCTTGGTCGTGTTCGTTTCGTCGATGAAGAGGCTTCCGGCACCTCCAACAACGATCAATTTGGTGCTTGGCGTTTCTTCGAGCGCTTGAACCAGCGCTCTGCCGGCATCGATGTACAGATGTTCCTCTCCATCCGGCGCTTTATACGTATTCACCACGACGTCAAAGGATGCCAGATCAGAGCCGGTGAGTGCGAAAATGTCTTTCTCAAGCACGCCATTGTTTGTATCTGCAAGTCGAGCTGCATTTCTTACGATGGCCGTCACTTCATGACCGCGATCGGATGCTTCTTTTGCAATAAGATTTCCGGCCTTGCCTGTAGCGCCGATAATGGCGATTTTCATGGTTGATTCCTCCGATTTCTTTCGTGCATCAGTTGTGTTTTGCTTTATAGTCCAATATTATAGGGATAATTCGATTTATGGTAGTAGGCACTTTTATATAACATAGTCATATAAATAAGACCATGAGAGCAGAGGGGGGATTTACGATGGCCCGAACCTTATTCGAGGGAAGCATCCCCGAGGAGCAAATCGAGGTTTGCCCGGTAACGGAAACGCAGAACGTCATCGCTGGTAAGTGGAAAATCATTATTTTATGGCATTTGAGAGAAACAAGGCGCTTCGGAGAGCTGCAACGATTAGTACCCGGCATTTCCAAAGGCATTCTGACCAGCCAGCTCAGAGAGCTGGAGAAAGATCGAATGATTCACAGAGAAGTGTATCAGGAGGTCCCTCCGAAAGTAGAATATTCCCTGACGGAAGCAGGGAAGAGCTTCATTCCGATTCTGGAGAGTATGGGGGAATGGGGAAAGAAATACACCAAAGGCAAGAAAGGTGGAGACATCGTATGAGCATAGAGCTGATAGCTGCTGCTGAACGAGGCGATAGGGCGAAGGTGGCCCAGCTTCTGAACGAGGGGGCAAACATCAATGAGCAGGACGCCAGGGGAAGAACGGCAATGATGGCCGCAACGCATGCGAACAAGCCGGATGTAGTGCGAGTATTGATTGAAGCAGGTGCGGATATTCATTTGCAGGACAATATGCGCGATAATCCCTTCCTCTATGCAGGTGCCGAGGGGCTGCTCGATATTCTCAAGCTCCTAATTGATGCAGGTGCCAATACCAAGCTGACTAATCGATATGGCGGCAATGCACTAATTCCTGCTTCGGAGAAAGGCCATGTGGAGAATGTGAGCGTGCTGCTTGCGACCACGGATGTGAACGTCAATCACATCAACAATTTGGGCTGGACGGCGCTGCTGGAAGTGGTCATTCTGACAAATGGCGGACCGAAGCACCAACAGATCGCTAGGCTGCTCATCGATCATGGCGCCGACGTGAACATCGCGGATCGAGATGGTGTTACACCGCTGCAGCATGCGAAGCGTAATAGTCGGTTTAAGGAAATCGAACAGATGCTGCTGCAAGCAGGAGCGCGATAAACCCTATCTTATGGGAAAGAGGAGCTGCCGCGGCAGCTCCTCTTGTGTACTAGCAATTATGTTAGGGCTTTTTAAGCACATCGTCGTGATGTCCGACATTTCGAAATAAAATGAAACGATAGTCTTGTTCCCGTTGATACTGCCAACTTATACGCAGCTCTTTATTTGCTCTTGCTTCCCACACTGTGGGTTTAATGTGTTTTGCAGATTCTATTTTATCAATTCCAAGTCCAACTGTGAATTTTGGAGCGGTTTCTAGCATCATGTTAACAGCGCTTTTTACAGCATTCTGTTCGTTTAAATGAAGTTTAGCAAAGTTTTTTTCATATAGCTCCGAATATTTAGCTCCGTATCTCATTATTGATCATTGATGCGATCCAATGCAGCCATCGCATCTTGAACAGTTCGATACGTAGGTGCTTCCTTCAGGCCACCGTTTTTAATCCACTCTTCCACTTCATTCTCTTCAATATCGTGAGGGGAATAATTTGATTCAATGTATTTATATACGGGGAGTTCGAACAATTCTTTTTTATCCATTAGCGAAATTTGTAAAAGGTAAAAGATATCATTGTGGCGTTCTTTCACATAACGGTTAAACTCGCTATACATATCTCCCACCAGGTACGTAAGATGGTCGACTAAATTATCGACAGCCTCTCCGACTGATTCCCCATGTCCATAAGTCCCTTTAATTCCTGATAAATGAACCGCGTACATACCGTCTTCTTCTTCCAGGAAAATAATAAGTTTAAAATTGATTTTAAGCAGTTCCTTAATCATTGGTGAACTAAATAAAAGATTAATTCGATCGTTTTTCTCGATTAACTTTGGACCATTATAAAAAGCTTCGTCAAAGGTAGTCGCCCAGTTATCTCTTACTTTTGATGATGCAATTGTCTCCATCATTCTCACCTCACTTCACCTCCATTGTAGTACATATCGTACGATACGTACAACAATTATGTGCCGGATTCTAGTTAATTATACTTTTTATCTGTAGTATTAATGATTATGAAGGAAAGAGCACCACTTTGGAGGACGTAATTCGGTTCGCCGCCCTGCGTGGTGTGATATGATAATGGGCAGGTGTGAGGTGATAATTACGATGAAACGCAAAACGATTGGCATGTTTGCTCACGTGGATGCAGGCAAAACCACATTGGCTGAGCAGCTGCTGTACCATACGCATAGCATTCGGGAGCGCGGCAGAGTGGATCATAAGGATGCCTATCTCGACAGCCATGAGATCGAACGGGCAAGAGGCATTACGGTGTTCGCAGACCAAGCCGTCATGACCTATAAGGGAACCACCTATTACTTAATCGATACGCCGGGGCATGTCGATTTCTCGCCGGAGATGGAGCGGGCGGTTCAGGTGATGGATGCGGCAATACTCGTCATCAGCGCGGTTGAAGGCATTCAGGGGCATACCGAAACGGTATGGCAGCTGCTTCATAAGCATCGCATTCCGACGTTCTTGTTTATTAACAAAACCGATCGGGTCGGCGCAGATGTTGATCGCGTCTTCGAGGAGATCCGCGCGCATCTGACAACAGATACGTGTTGGATAACAGGACATTTCGCAGCCGACGGCCAAGCTGGAGAAGCGCTGCTGGAGCGCATGGCGGAGCAAGACGAAACGCTGCTAGACATGTTTCTGGCAGGCACGCAAGACAATGCGTTCTGGCTGCGAACGCTCCGGGATCAGATTCGCGGCCATCGGCTTTTCCCTTGTGCAAGCGGTTCGGCTTTACAGGATATAGGCGTGATCGAATTTATGGATCAACTGCATCAGCTGACGACCGTAGATTATGACGATCAAGCCCCTTTCGGAGGGCGCGTCTACAAAATTCGTCATGACCATAACGGCGTACGATTGACCTATATCAAGGTCTTGAGCGGCACGCTGAAGGTGCGCGATGAACTGTGTTATGGGAGCGGGGATGATCCGGTTTGTGAGAAAGTGACACGGCTCCTCATTATTAACGGGAGCAAATCGCAAGCGGTCGATCAGGTTTCGGCAGGTGATTTGGTTGCGGTGACCGGACTGTCAAGCGCTGAGGCAGGGCATGGGTTGGGAAGCTATTCGGATAAACTTGCCTACGATATGGTACCGACGCTTACGGCGAAGGTGATTTTCGCGGCGTCACTGCATGTGAAGGATGTGCTCAAAGCCTTTCGGCTGCTGGATGCCGAGGATCCGTCCTTGAATGTCATCTGGGAGGAAAGCTTGCAGGAAATCCATATTCACGTGATGGGCCTCATCCAGCTTGAGGTGCTGGAGCAGCTTGTAAGGGAACGATTCCAGTTCGCGGTTTCCTTCGGCAGCCCTGAGATTCTGTATAAAGAAACCATCGCGTCGACCGTGAACGGATACGGTCACTTCGAGCCGCTTAAGCATTACGCCGAGGTGCATCTGCGCCTGGAGCCGGGGGAGCGTGGCAGCGGACTCACGTTCAGGAATGAATGTCATGCGAATGATCTAAGCATCGGCAATCAAAATCTCATCAAGACGCATCTCTACGAACGCGACCATCATGGGCTGTTAACGGGCATGCCGCTCACCGATATTGTGGTGACGCTGCTCACGGGCGCCGGCCATAATGAACATACGCATGGCGGTGATTTTCGCGAGGCGACGTTCCGGGCACTCAGACAAGGCTTGGAGAAAGCCGAGAACATGCTGCTTGAGCCGTATTACGAGTATAAGATCAAAGTGGAAATCGACGATATGGGCCGCGTGTTATCCGATATTCAGCGGGCCTCCGGCGTATTCGAACCGCCGATAACGACGGCTGCGCACGCAGTCATTACGGGTAAAGTGCCTGTCGCTACTTTCATGGATTACAGCACGGAGCTGGCTTCTTTTACCCATGGCAGAGGGATTGCGCACTTCGCCTTCGGCGGTTATGATCGTTGTCATAATGAACAAGCGGTGATTGAGCGGAAGAATTACCGGAAGGATGCGGACCCGCTGTACAGCTCATCGTCGATATTTTGCGCCAAGGGCCATGGGTATACGGTCGTTTGGGATGAGGCAGAAGCGAAGATGCATTTACTATAAGCGGTAAGGATGTTTGAACTTGATTAGGGGAGGGACCTCAGCGTGGCAAAAGCATTAACGAAATCGATTCCGGTGGGCGCTACCGTTTTTCCGATTATATTCGCGATCAGTATCGTTCACTTGCTGAACGACACGATGCAATCCACCGTAACGGCGCTGTTTCCGATCTTGCGCGACTCGCTGCATTTAAGCTATAAACAGATCGGGTTTATCGCCTTCGCAATGAACATTACGGCGGCGGTTATCCAGCCGATGGTCGGCATGTACGCGGACAAGCGCCCGCGGCCTTATATTTTGCCAATTGGGGTGTGCTTTACGCTGGTCGGCGTTGTTGCGCTCGCGTTAGCGCCGGAGTACGCGTATATCGTGCTCGCTGTTATGATGATCGGCATCGGATCGGCGATCTTTCATCCCGAATCCTCGCGAGTAGCCTATTTGGCCGCAGGCGGGCAAAGAGGGCTGGCGCAATCGATCTTCCAAGTAGGCGGCAATATTGGCGGCGCGCTTGGACCGGTTATGAGTGCTGCGATTTTCGTGCCGCTCGGACAAATCAGCGTTCTCTGGTTCTCCATTGCTGCAATTGTAGCGATTCTGATTCAAAGCTATGTCGCACGCTGGTATCGGGATTATGGACTGCAGCTGCGTCCTACGGGAGCACAGAAGAAAGCGGCATCAAGTGTGAAGAAAGATGCTGCCGCTTCGGCTTCGAGAAGCGGATTATCGTCTAAACAAATTACGTGGGCGATTGTTATCCTTGTTTTCCTGGTGGTATCCAAGCATATTTATATGTCCAGCTTAAGCAGCTATTATAGTTTCTATCTCATGGATTCGTTTGGCGTTTCCGTGCAGCATGCGCAGCTATTTCTGTTTGCGTTTCTGGCGGCAGCCGCGGCAGGAACCTTCTTCGGCGGACCGCTCGCCGACCGCTACGGGCGCAAAAATATCATTTGGTTCTCGATTCTCGGAACGGCACCGTTTTCTCTGCTGCTGCCGTATTGCGACTTATTTTGGACATGCGTGATGTGTATCTGTGCGGGGTTCGTGCTGTCTTCAGCGTTCTCCATCATTGTCGTGTTTGCGCAGGAGCTGATGCCGGGCAAAGTGGGCCTCGTGTCAGGCTTATTCTTCGGGTTGGCATTTGGTATCGGCGGATTGGGTTCGGCTGTACTTGGCTGGATTGCCGATGAGACCAGTATTGAATATATGATGAAGCTCTGCGCGTACTTGCCGCTGCTTGGCATACTCGCGATATTCCTGCCTAAGGATGAGAAGCTGCACGCCTAGTGAGTCGGCATTCGCCGTCATTATAATTACAGTGAAAGGACGCCAATGTGGCGTCCCTTTTGCTATTTTCGTAAAGTAGTGCTACATATTAAGATATCCCTTTGCCCATAATCCTTCACGAGCGGTGACACAGAAAGCAGGTTTACACGTAATGGCAGAAAATAATAAACAGCAGTTTCGTTTCAGCGAAGCGCCGATTTGGGAGCTGCAGCGGAACTATTATGAAGAAGAAGGCATGAAGGCTTGGAAGAATGACCAAGTCCCCCAATATATATCGAGTAATCCGATGATGGCTACCTCTTATGCGGAGATGATTTTCGGATTTCTTCAAGATCGTGCCGGAACGGGAGATCTTACGGAGCCGGTTACGATTATAGAATTAGGTGCTGGCGCAGGGCGCCTTGCCTTTCACACCCTGCATAAACTGTGCGAGCTGCGCGATTATGCCGGTATAGACCTGCCGCCTTTCCGGTATGTAATGACGGACCTGGCAGCCAAGAACGTATTGGCTTGGCAGCAGCATCCCGCTATGCAGCCTTTTATTCAGGAGGGGCTGCTGGACTTTGCGAGGTTTGATGCGGTACAGGATACAGAGGTGCATCTGGCCGTAGCGCAAACTACGATACGTCCGGGTGATTTGAAGCAGCCGCTGCTGATCGTCGCGAATTATTTCTTTGATGTGATCCCGCAAGAGCTGATTTATGTCAGTGATGGCGAGGTCTATGAGTGTGATATCAGTGTTGAGTTCCCGGACAATCTCAAGGAGCTTACGACGTCAGAAACCATCAAACATATGAAGCTGAATTACGTAAACCGCCTGGCGCCTGAGTACAAAGACGAAACCTACCCCTATCGCGACTTGATCGAGATGTATGTGACAGAGCTTGATGATTCTTATATCCTGTTTCCGGCAGCCGGGTTGACCTGCTTGGATCGGCTTCGACGCCTGTCACAGGCAGGGTTTCTGCTGATCACGGCGGATAAAGGCGATCATCGGCTGGAGCACTGGGACCTTGCGGATCCGCCGGAGTTCTTTCATCACGGCAGCTTCTCGTTAACGGCTAATTATCATGCGATTCAACATGTGCTGGAGCAGCGAGGCGCACTGTCGCTCTTTACGAAAGAGCATCATTATAATGCGATTAATGTCGGCTGTATTCTCATGCTGGAATCGCCGATGCGTTATGCCAACACCAGGCTGGCCTTTCGGCGGTTTGTCGACCGGTTCGGGCCGGACGAGTTCTTCAGTTTGAAAGAGTGGGTCGACCAGCATTCAGGCACGATGGGGCTGCAGCAAATTTTGTCCTTCTGGCGGCTGGGCGGGTATGACGCGGAGTTCTTTATCCAGAGCACGAAACGCATCTCGGCGCTGCTGCCTGAAGCAGGCGAAGAAGAATTGATGGATATTCAACATGGCATCCGTATCATGTGGTCATCGTTCTATGCGATGCAGCGTTATGATTTGGCGCTCGATGCCGGGCTGTTGCTGTTCGAGATGGAGTTCTACGAGGATGCGAAGGAGTTCCTTAGCCTATCGGTTGAAACGGACGAAGAGGAGTCTGACCCGACAGTCTTATTCTGTCTGGCAATATGCAGCTATGAGCAGGGGGATAAGGAAGCCGCGATGTCATACTTGCGCGAAGCGCTCGTTCTCGAGCCTCAGCATGAGGATGCACTAGCGCTCCTGCATGCTCTGAAGGCAGAAGAATAAGACGGTCGCTTCAAGGGACTCAAGAGACTCAAGAGACGCCTCTCCCTCTTTTAGACAGGCGGCAGCAAGTCGCTTAACTTGGCTTCCCATATGAACATACAGCCTTAGGCCCTCATTTGGGATGAGCCTACAAGCCGGCTTGAACCCAGTGCTGGCGCGGAATCCGGCTTCCATCGCCACAATCAACCGCGAGCTTGGTGTCACCATTATCCTGTCGGAGCATTGGCTTGAAGACGCGCCTTCTCTCTCAGATACGGTCGTCATAATGGACCATGGTTCTACCCTCGCACCGGGTGCACCAACAGAGGTCGGTTTAAAGCCTCGTGAAATGGGCCATTCTATGTTCCACTTAATAATTACTTTTGTGTGAATATCAGCAAAAATCGACAATATTCTACCTTGTTCGATCAATGTCTGAGAAGGACGAGACTTTCTGTGTAAACTTCAAAGATTCAGGAATCATAAAGTCGAATCTGCTGTTGCTGTTGTAGCTTCTACACTTCAGGAGCCGGTTGTCGAGATGGGATAGGCTTGGTTCAAATATGACAAAAAAGGTTCCGATATCGAATGACTAGGGTATCCGCCGTGACGTTTCTCGAGGATAGGTAGTAATCTATCCCGAGTGATGTTAAGGAGATGATGGGGTGTGCCTAGAAAAGGCGGAAGCAGCATATCAATCAAGAGCAAGTGGACGAAGACGAAGTGGTTGCTGGCAGACCGTACATTAAGACGATTCGTTCCCGAAACGAAACGCTTTACCCGCTCATCACTTCTTGCGATGGTTGGGCGATATAAGACCGTGTATTTCAAACCAACAACCGGGACGGGTGGCAGCGGCATTGCACGTATTGTTCGGCTATCTGCTCGGAAATTTCAGGTGAAGAAAGACACAAGAACCACCCAAATTTCTTCCGCAAGCTCGCTTTATCGCCGACTAAACAGAATAGCCCGCGGCAGAAGCTACCTGCTCCAGAAAGGCATTTATTTAAAAGCTTCTCGCGGCAGACCATTCGACCTGCGGATGATGGTACAGAAGGACGGCAGCAAATGGGTGCCAACCGTTATGTTCGCCAAGCTTGGCAAGAAGAACAAGGTAGTCACGAACTACCATCAAGGCGGCAAACTTGCTCAGGTTGAGCCGACACTGCGACGCTCGGGGTACAGCCAAGCTCAAGTTACGCGATGTAAGCAGAGGCTGAAGACACTGGGCATGCAAACGGCGCGCTGCTTCGATCGTCACAGTACCCGGTTCAAGGAACTCGGCCTTGACGTGGCTCTTGATCGCAAAGGACGGCTATGGATTTTGGAGGTCAACACGAGGCCGGGCTTTAGCGCGTTAAAGTCGCTTGCCGACAAGCGGTTTTACCGCACGGTTACCCGCTATGGCAGGAAGTATGGAAGAACCAAATAAGCCTATATAGAGCAGGCCATCCTTCACGAGGATGGCCTTTTGGCTGTTTTTACAGAAAAATGGAGAAAATGATTGTTATTTCGACAAAATAAGTGTAAATTTCAGAATAAAGAACTAGTTTAATAGTATTATAGTCCTATTCAAATAGGCATTAATAAATTGCTATGGCTTACTATCATAGATTGTTTCTTACTGAATGGGGGGGTATAGCGTTGAATGTCGATAAAAAAGAGACGACTTTACGA
Source organism: Paenibacillus sp. J22FR21 (assembly GCF_056269135.1). Lineage (NCBI taxonomy): Bacteria > Bacillati > Bacillota > Bacilli > Caryophanales > Paenibacillaceae > Paenibacillus > Paenibacillus sp. J22FR21. Next base: position 391,303 of record NZ_JBWDNJ010000006.1, on the reverse strand, counting down.
ACGTTAATGAGATTAGGGCCCATTCCACTTTCTTCTTTTTTCTCTATTGCGATGGAATTAGTAGAGTTGATTAGTCAGCATCATCGCAACGGAATTATTCATGATCCTCTAAGCCCCGACCATATATTCATTCGATTTCAAGGTGAGCGACCGATACTGAGGTTTGTCAGCTCGTCCGAATCCCATCAGACCAATAAGCAGGGAATTCATAGAGAGCAGGAAGAGTTCAATCGTACATTTGCTTACATCTCGCCGGAGCATACGGGGCGCATGAAGCGGAAGCTCGATGAACGCAGCAATTTGTATACATTAGGCATCCTATTCTACGAACTGCTGGTCGAAGAAACCCCGTTTAAGGCGAAATCAGTGAATGAGTGGATCCATGCCCATATTGCTCTGCTGCCGATTCCCCCACAGTCTGTGAAGTTCGAAGTGCCGCGCATGCTGAGCAATCTCGTAATGAAGCTATTGTCCAAGGCAGCAGATGATCGCTATTATAGCGTCTACGGTCTCCGTTTTGATTTGCAGAGATGCGCGAATCAGTATAGGGAGAAAGGCAGCATTACACCATTTACTTTAGGAGAAACAGATGCAATAAGTCGATTTCAATTACCGACCCGGTTATATGGCCGAGAAGATGAATTGCAGAGATTGCTTCAATCCTATGAGCGTGTCTCCGCGGGTGCTATGGAGTTTCTCTTAATTGGCGGTCATGCAGGAAGCGGCAAAACATCGTTAGTGAAAGCCATTCATACGCTGCCCGGTATGCCCAAGAAGGGGTACTTCATCTCCGGTAAGTTCGATCAGCTCAATCACTCGCTCCCCTATTCATCCCTTATTATCGCCTTTCGTGATCTCATTGGGCAGATTATAGCGGAAAGTGAAGAACGCTTTACATCATGGAAGACGAAGATTATCTCTGCTTTAGGCCAGAGCGGAAGTGTACTCATTGAAGTTATTTCCGAGCTAGCCCTCATTATTGGTGAACAACCCCCCGCGCAAGAATTGCCGCCGGCCGAATCAACGATTCGCTTTCAAACGTTATTTTGCAACTTTATTCAACTTTTCGCAGATCAACATCACCCGCTTGTCATCTGGCTGGATAACTTGCAATGGGCGGATGCTGCTTCACTTCATTTACTTCGCGTTTTATTGAACGACCCGACTAATAAATATCTGCTTATTATTGGTACTTATCGTAATAATGAGATTCATGAAGGACATCCGTTTTTGGAAATACTATTTGGTCATTCTTCTAAGAAGGACCCCTCCATTCAATGTATGAATCTGAAATCACTCGGATATTCCAGTGTCATCGACTACGTTTCGGATGTACTGCATGCGAAGCCGGATCGAATTAAATCGCTGGCGGAAGCGCTGTATCAGAAAACAGGAGGCAATCCCTTTTATTTAAAACAAATGCTACATAGTTGTTATGAAGACAAGCTGCTGTATTTCGACGCAGAACAAGGCTGTTGGAATTGGGATATCGGGCTGATTAAAGAAATGGAAGGCTACAAAGATGTCATTAGTCTGATTATGAGCAGGTTCAACGCGCTCCCGTCAGAAACCCGTCAATTGCTGCATTTGGCAAGCTGTATAGGAAACGCTTTCGACATCAATCGATTATCCATGTTATGCGAGCAAGAGGTTGAAGAGACTGAACATGGTTTGCAGGCTGCATTGGATGAGGGTTTCGTGTGGAGTGAAGGGGATCGGTATATCTTCTTGCATGATCAGCTGCGAAGTGCAGCCTATGAACTGATGCAGGAAGAGGATAAGAAGCAGGTTCATTTGAGAATCGGCCGTTTCATGCTTTGTTATTATCAATCGGAATCGATCACGATGGATGATCATCTCTTCGAGATTGTGCATCATCTGAATTGGGGTAGCGAGCTCATAACGGAACCAACCGAGATTGAGCAATTGGCCAGTCTGAATTTACAAGCAGGCAAGAAAGCCAAAGCCTCTGCGGCGTATGATCAGGCGTTGGAGCTGCTGGAGAAAGGCGTTCAATTGATTGGAAGCAAGGGCTGGTCTACACACTTTGACCTCTATTCCCATTTGTTGCTTGAGAGCTCAGAGTGTCAGTATTTCTGCGGTTATTTCGACCAGGCCGAGTGCACGCTGGACCAGCTCCTCTTGCACGTCGTGAATTTGGCGGATCGGGCCAAAATCTATATTATCCAAATTACGATGTACGCTTTCCTGAAGCGAGAAGGAAAATCGGCCGAAATTGCGTTTAGGTCCATGGCGGAGTTTGGGTTAGTAGTACCATCCAAAGCCTCGAAGCTAGCGATTATTTCCGAAATTGCGCTCACTCAGCTATGTCTGGCAAGAGAAGGGGACAACATCAAACAGCTGTCGAAGAGCAGAGATCCTTTGCACAAAGCATTAGCGGATATCGTAATGGCTTCATCGCCAATCCTGTTTATTGCAAATGAACAATTAGCTGTTATTTTGTTCGCCAGGTATGTAAGAATGGCGTTGCATCAGAAGAACTCTGAGGCGCTTGCAATAGCGCTCGGCTCTTATGCGATTACATTATGCTTTGGTTTGAGAAGCTATAAAGCCTCCTTGCGTTTAGTTGAAATTGCACTCAGCTATTCGGAGAAAATGGACAGTGCCGTCTTAAGAGGGAAAATTCATTTCATGGTGGGGATGATTCTACAATTCCTGCGACCTCAATTATCGGATCGTCACTTTGAACATGCGGCCCAATTAAGCTTGGAGGTAGGCGATCTGAATTACGCGGGTTACTCTTTGTCTTCGAGAATTATTACGGATACCGGTAATTTGTGTCGTTTGAGTCGAATGTGTACCCAATATGAGCAAACGGCGATTCGAATGCTTGATGTGATGTCCCTGCGGGTGATTGATTTAACGAAGCAATATGTACACCTCTTGCAATCTGCGACAGATGCGGCAAATATGAAGGTTCATTTTGAGTATTTCGATGATAGCCGGCTATTACAGGAAAAAGTAATGAATAACTCCTACAAGTCTTATATGGTTTATAACGCTACATGCAAGCTTGAAGTGTATTACCTGTATGGCTATTATGCAGAAGCTCTGGCAGCTGCCGAAGGAACGAGGGAATATGAGGGAAGCAAGACGTTGTCGTTCGATCAAAGGCACTGCTTCTACCATGCGTTGACGATAGCTGCTCTCTATCCCAGTGCCTCGGGTCCTGCTAAACGCAGCTATCATAGACGTCTAAATCAATTACTGGCTCAGATGAAAAAGTGGACAAGGATCGTTCCGGAAAGCACATTAAGCAAGTACTGGATGATGCTTGCCGAGTCCGCTCGGTTAAGCGGAAAGAATCGGGTGGCGGCAAAGCTGTACGACCAAGCCATTGAGCTGGCTCATGTAACCGGATGTCCGCAGGATGAAGCGGTCGCGCTTGAATTGGCCGGCCAATTTCAACTCTCGTTGAATCATCCTCATGCCGCAGAAACCTACCTTCGAAATGCATGCAAAGCGTATTGCAGGTGGGGGGCCAGAGGTAAGGTTGCCTCCATGCAAGAACAATATGCGGCGCTTAAGTCGTTCTCTTTCTTCGAAGAAGAGGAACTCGAAGATTGCGAACGCAAAGCCGAGCTCGGAAGAACGGAGCCGGATCGAAAGCTCGCCCAAGGCTTGGATAAGGTGCTGGATATGGATACGATTCGACAGGCTTCAAAAATTGTGGCTAAAGGTACGGCAGAGACGAAATTGCTGGAGGGTTTCCTTCAGCTGGCCATTCAGAATGCAGGTGCTGAGAAGGGCGTCATCTTATTAGGCAGTCCCGGTAAATTGGATATCGTTGCAGAGAACGACATGAACCGCTGTGATGACCGATGCATAGAACCTTCAGCCTCCTATTCTGCTGCAGTGGTGCAATATGTCATGAGAACGAAGGAATCCATCGTACTTGCAGATGCGTGCCAAGGCATATTCGCAACAGATCCCTATATCGATCGGAAACGACCGAAATCCATCTTGTGTATGCCCATTCGATATCCGGATCATCGAGAGGGCATCCTGTACCTGGAAAACAATCTAGTTGCGGATGTTTTTAATATGGAACGTTTTGAAATATTGGAAATGGCGTTCTCGCAGATGGCATACATGCAACTCTGGCAATTACGAGAGCCTACCGGCGGTGTAGCAGTCAAAGAAGTTGACGTAAAACTGGCAGCTTCTCTGATTGAGTCGCTTTCGAATCGTGAGCTGGATGTTCTTCGCCTCATGGCAGATGGCTTATCCAACAAAGAGATTGCCTCACGGCTGGAGATTACAGAGGGCACAGTTAAAATCCATGCCTTCAATATATATGGTAAGCTGCAGGTTAATCGGAGAGTACAGGCCATCTCCAAAGCGAGGGAGCTGCAGCTATTGGGCTAATGCCGTAATCCTTCTAATCGTACTTATTGCTGCTCAAGTAACTCTCCACGAATAATCGGAATTTCTTTGGGAGCCTCAATCGTTAAGCGCAATAATCCATCATCACTCTTAATAACAGAAACTATAATATTTTCATTGATGACAATGGATTGTCCGGGTTTTCTTCCGACGACCAGCATGAACTCGCCCCTTTATGTAGATGAATTAGGTTATACGATGATCATAAACTGTGCCGGCCTTTATGTGATCTGACGAAAGTTATAGCGGCCAAATGTTTAGGGAAAAAGCGATATAACCAAAGTTATAGAGGACGATAAAACAAAGAAAGAAGGGAGCTCTAGCTGCGCTAGAGTTCCCTTCTTTAAGTTGAAGATTAACGAAGCAATTGAAGTACGCCTTGTGGTTGTTGGTTAGCTTGTGCCAGCATCGCTTGAGCAGCTTGGGAAAGGATGTTGTTCTTCGTGAACTCCATCATTTCTTTCGCCATATCTACATCGCGGATACGGGATTCAGCAGCCGTCAGGTTCTCAGAAGAAGTACCCAGGTTGTTAATTGTGTGCTCAAGTCTGTTTTGGTAAGCACCCAGTTTCGAACGTGCTGTGGATACAGCGCTGATTGCATCGTCAAGAACGGAAATCGCTGCGGAAGCTTTGGAAGCTGTGCTCAGATCAAGCGAGTACTCAGTGCTCGACTCGTTTGTAACGGAAGCTTTAGCTGTGAATGCAGCTACTTTACCGTTAGACGCTGTAATCGAGGAGTTAGCAGCAGTTCCTGTTACTTTCAGCGCTTTGGAACGCATGTCGGCAATTTCAACAGCCAATGTTTGACCGCTGTTCGAACCGATTTGCATGGACAACGAGTTGTCCACTACATCATCCTCAAGCTTGAATGTTGTGTTCGTGGAGTTCGTCAATGTAGCAGCATTCGTAGTCAGTGTAACACCGTTATCGAACTCAATTGTATCGCCGGCTTTACCTTTTTGAGTATCGTAAGTTGTTGTACCGCCATCGTTAGTCAATGCGAATGTATATTCAGTAACATTGGCATTAACACCGAAGAAGATGCTGCCGTTGCCGGAAAGATCAGCGCCATCGTACTCAAGCTTAACATCGCGGCCCAGGTCAATAACCGTGTTGTTAGCTGCTGAAGCACTCAGGGAGTATTTCGCGCCATCTACTGCAGTACCATCGGCTTTTTGAAGCTCAGCTGTGTAGCCCGATGCTGTTTCAACATCGAAAGTTACATTGTAGCTTGCGCCGGAAGCTTTGCCTTGAAGAGCAGTAGTGCTGAGGTCAATCAGCGCACCCGATCCACCGAAGGAAAGGTTTGTCAGTGCATTTGGCGAGCTAGCAAGTTGAAGCTCGTTAACAACAGAGCTTGTACCAATTTGGGTGCCGGAAACCGTTTCTTTCAGGCTAACGGTGTATTGGCTTTGAACTGTAGTGGACAATGTGTTACCCGATACGAAGGAAGCACCTGTCGAAGTAAGCGTAAGGTCTGTACCGCCGCCATCAAGATCAAATGTAAGATCGCCTGTCGTGTTGGAAGCGATTGTTGCTGTTGCGGTGTTAGCGCCTTGAGTAACTTTGACTTGATCTAGTGCAGCGCCGGATGCAAGGCCAATGACTTGACCGTTATAAGTACCGTTATCATTGACAGCATCAGTAAGGTTCAAACCACCAATAATAGCATCAACATCGACATCAAATTGAACGCCGGCAACTTGAATTGTTTTTGCGCCGTCGCCAGCCGCTCCGGAAATCGAAACTGTGCTAGTGTTAGTACCGTCGCTGAACGTGAATGTAATATCTGCAGTAGTGTCACCACCATCGACTACGGCTACAGTCAACGTATTAGCAGTACCATTGTTAATAAGCGCTGCTTGAGCGGAAGTTGCATTGGAAGCCATTGTGAAGTTGGAGATTACGCCTGCGGATTTAAGCGTACCAGCACCGTTATCCGTAACTTTAGTAGCATCGATTGTTCTCGATGTTTCGATTGTGTACGTACCGGAATCCGTAGCATTAGCCGTACCTGATTTAATATCCAATCCGCTTCCGATAGAGGAGTAGATTTGGCTCTTAGCAACTGTAAGTGTATGGTTCACATCATTCAACGAGGAGTTGCTCTCTAGTGTGATTGCTGTGTTGCCGCTAGCTGTGTTAAGAATTGCTCCAGTATCTGTAGCTGTACCGTCGAGCTGCTTCGTGCTCTCTGCAGTGATCGCAATTTTGTATGCGCCGCCTGCCAGATCAACTGTGTCGCCAGCTGTAACGGATGCATCAGTAACATTGGAGAGAATGGTGGTTTCGATTTGCGCTACTGTGTCGGAAGTAACCGCGATATCGAATGTACCTGTAGGAGCGGTCGATTTAGGATCAACTGTGATTGCAGTAATACCTGTTCCCAGTGTAGTTGTAGCTCCACCGGTAAGTTTTCTGCCATCGCCGGTAATCGCAACATCACCGTTTAAGATTTTTCTTGTATTGAACTCTGTAGTGTTACCGATACGGTTGATCTCGGAAGAAAGTTGGTTAACTTCTTCTTGGATCGCGTCACGATCTGTTGTCGAGTTCGTATCATTGGCAGATTGCGTTGCCAATTCACGCATACGCTGAAGGATTGCATGCGTCTCGCTTAGCGCGCCTTCAGCTGTTTGAATCAAGGAGATACCATCTTGAGCATTACGAGTAGCTTGATCCAAACCACGGATTTGACCACGCATTTTCTCGGAGATCGCAAGACCAGCTGCGTCATCGCCAGCACGGTTGATACGTAGGCCGGACGAAAGCTTCTCCAGGTTTTTGGACGAGTTCGCACCGTTAGCTCCCAATTGACGGGAAGTGTTAAGTGCCGCAAGATTGTGATTAATTCTCATTGTTCATTACCTCCATGTGGTTGTGTTGAGGATGCCATCCATTTGCATCCTTGTGAGACAATAAAGACGTGCCTCCAATTCGCTGCTGGGTCGCGCGCTGATCCAGCCAATGAATTGTGAGCCTCTTCCCTATCCTCCCTGATTTGAACCACTCGTCCTTAAGTGGAAGGTCATGCATCTGATTTATTGTTGCTGTTGTTTCGCTTGTTGCTCTTCAACCAGTTCTCCGCGAACGATTGAAATATGTTTAGGTGCGTCAATGGCTAACCGCAAGTGCCCCTCATCGCTCTTTACAACCTTCACCATAATGGTATTGTCGATCATGATGTATTCCCCTGGTTTTCTCCCTAGTACGAGCATGCACTTCTCTCCTTAGAAGTTAGTAGAAAAAAAGATGAGCAAATACGTCGTTGCCCATCTTCATCCTGAAGAATGACAATCGACTTATTTGCTCATCCATAAGTCTTATGATGTTCTGCTTTACAACCTAGTGAAGTCCCGGAAAACATGATCAGACAGCAAAAGGACGAGTAAATAGGCGGGCATTTATTCGGAGCTTATCCGGAATAAATGCCATGCTTATTCACTCGTCCATGAGTGTAATATGAGTTGCTTTACCCAATATATCGACAGCATTATTTTTTTTATTAGCGTTTTTTGCTGAAATTTGAAAAAAGTTTTCAGACCCTCGCGAGCCTTGAAATGCGTTTATTGCAAAAGCTTATGAATCCTATAAAATCATCTGTCTTGTTACTATCAGCCGCACATGATACGTTAAAGGAATGAAGGTAAGTAATTGTACCAGAATGAACGGAATAACTCATGCGGGAGCGAGGTGTGTAGGATCCATGTTTCAAGTAACAAACAGTCCTTTTCAACAAGATCAGGTGGATTTGCTTAATCGATTATTGCCTACACTGACAGAAGGGCAGAAAATCTGGCTGAGCGGTTATCTGGCGGCAATATCAGTCGCTGCGACATCACCGGGAGCAACGACAACCGTGCAGGCGGCGAGCACACCGGCAATCTCCAAAGAAGTGACGGTGCTCTTCGGATCACAGACAGGGAACAGCCACAGGCTGGCCAAGAAATTATCCGGCAAGCTGCAGGATCAAGGCTTCCAGGTAACGCAGTCTTCTATGATTGATTTTAAAGCGAACACGCTCAAGAAGGTCCAGAATCTCTTCATCCTCGTTAGTACGCACGGAGAAGGGGATCCGCCGGATAATGCGATTTCGTTCTATGAATTTCTGCACAGCAAACGGGCGCCTCAATTAGACGGACTGCCGTTCTCGGTACTGGCTCTCGGCGACACGTCATACGAGTTCTTCTGCAAAACAGGCAGAGACTTCGATCAGCGGCTGGAGGAGCTTGGCGGTACAAGATTGGCTCCACGGGTTGAATGTGACGTTGACTTCGAGGATGCCGCGAACCAATGGATTGAGAGCGTTCTCGCTTCCCTTGGGCAAGCTTCCGCAGCTGTTCAGGCACCGGCCGCTACCTCTGCTGCCGTGGAAGGAACCGTTTCGGAATATTCCAGATCGAATCCTTTTCAAGCTGCCGTGCTTGAGAATTTAAACTTAAACGGACGCGGATCGGATCGAGAGACACGTCACCTTGAGATCTCTCTTGAAGATTCCGGTATCCACTATGAGCCGGGCGACAGCTTGGGCATCTGCCCGCACAATCATCCTAGACTCGTCGACGAGCTGATTGCTGCAATGGGTTGGTCACCGGATGAACGTATTACACTTCCTAAGATTGCAGAGGAGCGCTCATTAAGAGAGGCTCTGACAAGCTATTATGAAATTACAGTGCTGACTAAACCGCTGCTTGAACAAATCGTTGCCCTTACGCCCGGCACCGGACTGGAAGAACTTCTGGCCGCCGGTCAAGAGCAAGAGCTGAAAGCGTACCTTAAAGGACGTGATCTGCTTGATCTGGTACAGGATTATGATTTGGAAGGTGTGCCTGCGGACAGCTTCGTATCGCTGCTAAGACGCATCCCGGCTAGACTTTATTCCATCGCCAGCAGCGCGAAGGCTTATCCGGATGAAGTGCATTTGACCATCCGCAAGGTGCATTACACGGCTTCAGGAAGAGTTCGCTATGGCGTGTGCTCGACCTATGTGTCGGAGCGCCTTGAGCCGGGACAATCGGTATCGGTATTTGTTCAGGAAAATCCGAACTTCAAACTTCCATCCAATCCGGAAACGCCAATTATTATGATCGGACCCGGCACAGGTGTCGCACCGTTCCGTGCATTCCTCGGTGAACGCGAGGAAAGTGGCGCAGAGGGCAAGACGTGGTTGTTCTATGGGGATCAGCATTTCGCATCGGATTTCCTCTACCAAGTGGAGTGGCAGCGCTGGCTGAAGGAAGGCGTTCTAACGCGCATGGACGTTGCCTTCTCGCGGGATACCGCCGAGAAAGTCTACGTGCAGCACCGGATGCTGGAGAAAAGCAAAGAGCTGTATCAGTGGTTGGAGCAAGGGGCGGCCGTCTACATCTGCGGAGACGAGAAGAAGATGGCGCATGACGTGCAAGCGGCACTAGTCACGATCCTGAAGCAGGAAGGCTCCCTCAGCCAAGAAGAAGCGGAAGCGTACCTGATGAAGATGCAGCAGGATAAACGATATCAACGGGACGTCTATTAATTAGGGAGAGCCAAAAGAGCGAAGGAGGCAGAGACATGTCGGATAATAACCTACTATCATCAAACAGTGCACCGCATAGTGATGTGGAAGATATAAAGCGCAGAAGTGATTATCTGCGAGGGACTTTGGAGGAAACGCTGCAGGAGCGGATTACAGGCTCTATCTCTGAGGATGACAACCGATTAATGAAGTTCCACGGCAGCTATATGCAGGATGATCGCGATGTGCGCAATGAGCGGAGCAAGCAGAAGCTGGAGCCGGCGTATCAGTTTATGGTGCGCGTACGGGCAGCCGGCGGTGTCGTAACGCCTGAGCAATGGCTTATGATGGACCGGATCGCGCAGCGTCATGCCAACGGCACCATTCGTTTGACGACGCGGCAATCGTTTCAGCTGCATGGTGTCATTAAGTGGAATATGAAGGCCGTCATTCAAGAGGTAAATGAAGAATTACTAAGCACGCTTGCGGCATGCGGCGACGTGAATCGTAATGTCATGTGTAACCCGAACCCTTACCAATCCGAAGTTCATGAGCAGGTACAGGAATGGGCACAGAAGGTAAGCAGTCACTTGGATCCACATACACGTGCTTATCATGAGCTCTGGCTCAATGAGGAGAAAGTGGTGGACAGCCGTGACGGTGTAGAACAGGAACCGATTTACGGACCGGTCTACCTGCCGCGTAAGTTCAAAATCGGGATCGCCGTTCCGCCGGCTAACGAAGTCGATGTCTTCTCGCAGGATTTGGGATTCATCGCGATTCACGAAAACGGTCGCTTATTAGGCTTTAACGTCGTAGTGGGCGGCGGTATGGGGATGTCGCACGGAGATCCGAAGACGTATCCGCAGGTGGCGCGTACAATTGGCTTCATTACACCGGAGCAAGCGGTGGATGTGGCGGAGAAAACAGTCATGATCCAGCGGGATTATGGGGACCGTGCAGTCCGTAAGCATGCTCGGTTCAAGTATACGATTGACGACCGTGGTTTGGAGTGGTTTATTGAAGAACTGCAGCAACGACTGGGCTGGAAGCTGGAAGAAGCGCGTTCGTTCCATTTTGACCATAATGGGGATCGTTACGGCTGGGTGAAGGGAAGCAACAATAAGTGGCATTATACGTTGTTCATTCAGAATGGCCGGGTGAAGGACGAGGATGGCTATCAGCTCATGACCTGCCTGCGTGAAATCGCCAAGATTCATACAGGAGATTTCCGCCTTACGCCTAACCAGAATTTGATTATCGGCAACGTAACGAGTCAGAAGAAGAAGAAACTTGAGCAGCTTATCGAAACATATGGCCTAACAGATGGGGCGGAGTACTCTGCACTGCGGAGAAATGCAATGGCCTGCGTATCATTGCCGACTTGTGGTCTGGCTATGGCAGAGTCGGAGCGCTACATGCCTTCACTGCTGGATAAGCTTGAATTAATATTGGATGAAGCAGGCCTGCGCGACAAGGAAATCGTCATTCGAATGACAGGTTGTCCGAATGGCTGTGCGCGCCCTGCGCTAGCGGAAATCTCGTTTATTGGCAAAGCGCCGGGCAAGTACAACTTGTACCTGGGCGGCGGACATTCCGGTAACCGGTTGAACAAATTGTATCGTGAGAATATCGGCGAAACGGAGATTCTGAATGAGCTGAAGCCGATCCTGCTCCATTATGCGAAGGAGCGGAATGAGGGCGAGCATTTCGGTGACTTCTGTATTCGCAGCCAATATGTCAAAGCAGTAGTTTCGGGTCTTGATTTCCACGCTTAATTCACGTTGTCCATATTGAACGTCTAGTTGTGACGGTCGCCATGTGCGACCGTTTTTTGTTATAATCACTAAAACATTGACAGAAGAAGAGGGATTTGTCTGTTTTTGTCGAATGTGTTTATTCTATTCATGATCATAGAGATAGTGTAGATAGAATTATGGGACAACTAGGAGCCAATGACAATCATGACCCCGTTTATTCGTGACTTAATCGTAAACACCTCTATCCTCTTTGTATTTACTTTCCTTACCGGACAGCTGTTTACCCGATTTGGAAAAGCCCGTAAGCCATCTTGGCGGTATAAGCTGAATGTTGGCGTATTGCATGGCGTATTTGGTATCATTCTGATCTTCTCGGGTATTCATGTGCAATCGAATGTCGTGCTTGATGTGCGCAATATTGCTTTATTTATGTCCGCGCTGTATGGCGGCCCCATTGCAGTGACTGTCACAAGCGCAATTACGGTGCTATTCCGAACCATAGAAGACCCTTCCGCGTTTCCGGTGCTGTTCACTGTGGCTGCGTGCCTATCCCTCGGAAGTGCGATCATTGCTGCTAAGGTGCGCACTTATGTACTGAAGTGGACAACCTTTCTGATTTATTTGGCCATTTTCTTCTTCATCGATTTCTACATCGTGTTTGACCTTCCTTTCCTGGCAAGAGTTGCTCCTTACCTGCTGATTAATTTAGTAAGCGGCATACTGGCAGCCTATCTGCTTCATTATTTCCGGCGGAATCGCAGCTTGAACCACACGATTAAAGAACTGCAGCAAGAGCAGCAAAGTATTCTAAGGCTGCAATCCGGATTTACGTTCAAAATTACCAATCAACCCGGCACTTATATGTTTACCTTGGCTGAGGGTCAGCTGCTTGAAGAGATGGAGATGACATCGGAGGACTTTGTTGGAAAACCGATTCATGAGGTGCCCCTGTTTGCGTTCTTACAGCATAATCTTACAGGTGTGCCGATTACCGAGAAAGTGACCTGCGAAGCAGTGGTAGCTGCGTATCAACTCTTAATTACAGTGCGTCCTGTTATGGAAGAGGGTACCGTTAGGGAATGGATCGGTTCGGTTATAGATATTACAGAGCGTAAACGAGCGGAGCAGCAGGTAACGGAGAAGGAAGAGCGGTATCGTACGCTCGTAGAGAACTCGCAGGATTTTATTCTGAGCTTTCATCTGGACGGCACGATTGCTTCGGTCAATCAGAAGATGTGCGAAGAGCTGCAGCTGGAGCGGGATCAAATTATCGGGCACAAACTGACGGATATCTTGTTAGACGGGTATCTGGAAGAATGGGAGCGCAGCTTCGAGCAAGCGATTCAGGAGCAGAATACGCAAGAGCTTGAGGTGCGGCAACTGTTGCTGAAGCAGAACAAGATATACAGCCTTACGCTCTCACCGTTCTTTAATTATTATCAAGAGGTTAAAGGGGTTACCGTAACCATTCACGATAATACGGAGCTTTATCAACGGAAAGCAGCCGATGAATCGAATCAAGCGAAGAGTCATTTTCTCGCCACGATGAGCCACGAAATCCGCACACCGCTTAGCGGTATTATTGGGTTAAACGGCTTGCTGATGAAGACGGACCTTACTCCTATTCAGCGCAATTATGTATCCAGAATGGGCTCTGCCTCCGATGTACTGATGGTCATTATTAACGATATATTGGACTTTTCCAAAATCGAAGCAGGCAGAATCGAACTGGAGCGCATTCCGATTTCCCTTCACGGTTTTCTGGATAAATTGATGCACATGACGTCATTAATGGTCGAAGGCAAGCCGATTACGCGCATATTCGACGTCTCCGAGAATTGTCCGGACCGCATAATTGGAGATCCGCTGCGATTAGAGCAGGTCATGCTCAATCTATGCAGTAATGCGAGTAAATTTACGGATAGCGGCTTCATCCGGGTTGCGGTGGAAGTCGAGACTACTGCGGCTAAATCGAATAAAATACTGCGATTCTCGGTTCAGGATACGGGCATTGGCATTTCCGAAGCGCAGCTCCCGCTGTTATTCCGATCGTTCACGCAGGCCGACAGCTCAACAAGCCGCAAATACGGCGGTACAGGACTCGGACTTGCCATCTGTAAGCTGCTTGTGGAAACGATGGGCGGTCAGCTTGTAGTGAGCAGCGAGCAAGGGAAAGGAAGCACGTTCTCGTTTATGCTGCCCCTGGAGGAGATTGCACCAGACAAAGACGACATGACCACACTATCCAGTGGTGCTATTGCCGCAGCTAATGAGATTCTTGAGGAGCAAGGGAGTCAATCGGATGATAGGCAGCTTAAAGGACGTATTCTGCTCGTTGAGGATAATGAAATAAATCAAATCATCGCCAGAGAAATACTTACGGGGAGCCATTATGATATTGAAGTAGCGAGCAATGGATATGAGGCATTGCAAGTGCTGGAGCAATCCGAACCAGAGCAGTGGGATGCCATTCTCATGGACATTCACATGCCGGAGATGGATGGCTGCGAGGCCACCAGGCATATCCGGATGAATCCACGATTCCGGCATTTGCCGATTATCGCGTTAACGGCCGATGTTTTCTCGGAAAATCATGAGCTCTATTATCAGGCAGGCATCGATGATATTACGACGAAGCCCTTTATCAAGGCGCAGCTGCTGGCGACGCTGGACAAATGGCTTGGCAAACATACATAAGAAAGGCGGCACAAGGGGGGACCTTGTTGCCGCCTTTTCTTATGACTGCTGAATTAGATGTACCGGCGGACCGTGTCTGCCAACTGGTCGGCAACGTAGCCTGCACCGGAAGCGAGCTGATTGCGGTCGAAGCGGAGCTTGACGTAACGCTCGTCGGTATCGAATGCTTCGGAGAATAAGCCGGATAAGCAGCACGCCTTGCGATCGATCTGCAGCAGCAACTCAACTCCGTTCTCATCGGGATAGAATACGATTTCCAGCTCATCCAACTGGCCTCGGAACTCCGAGGTGGGAATGAATTCAAATTCCTGCACGAAAGGCAATCCTGAAATTCTGCCGTATTGCGGCGCGTATTGGCAGGTGACCTCGCGAATGCGGAAGCCGAGCTGACGAACGGCCTCCAGTACAACTGCAGCGTAGGGGTGAGGGTTCACTTGAAGCTGATCCCGATCCTTGGGGTCAATGGCTTCTTTGATTTCCAGTCCGGTTTGAATCCATACCGGCGTTCTGCCCATCGTTACCGGCGTATTCGCCGGTAACTGGAAGGATACAGGGAACTCGTAGACTTGCTCAGCTTCAACCGTAAACTTGCCGGCGAGCAGAAATTTGGCTAAAGGAGCTTCTTCTTCTATCTTCGTATCATTATGTTCCTTTACATATCGTGTCATAACGAAGGCGTAGACATCATCGACCTGCTGAGCCACACGGCCGCCTTGAATCCGGACGATGCCACTAAGAGTATCCCCCGCCTGCACCTCGTCCTCGTGAAGCATGAGATCGACTTGCGCTGCGCCGATTCCGACGCTGGCCAGCATGCGTTTGAACATAGACATTGAGATATAACGCCTCCTTATAAATTTACATATTCAATGAACTGATACGGGATAGGACGATAGAGGTTTCATAGAGGCAGCGGATAATTGCGGTGGTACCGAGATTCCTATCAAACAATGGCTTTTTCTCCTTAATGTGCTTTTAGTTGAATTTAGTTGTTTTGTATTGATATTCCTTGGCGGTTTGAGTATGCTTAAGGAGAAATACATTCCATATTCATACAGGGGGATCAACCATGGGAGCCATTAAGCGGGTAGTCATTATCGGTTGGGATGGAGCGGGGAATTTCGTACAGCCTGCAGAAACGCCTCATTTGGATCGTTTAATCAGCAAGGGAGCCGTTTCATTCGAGGCACAAACCGCTTCTCCGACGATCAGCGCGGAATGCTGGGGGGCGCTTATGCATGGCGTAAACCCGGATAAACACGGATTAACGAATACGAAGGCAGAGAAGCAAACGTTCCCTGACGATTCGCCCTATCCCTCGATTTTTCGCATCGCCCGTGAGGCTGACCCGAGTGCAAAGCTAGCTTCGTTCAGCGCATGGGAGCCCATTAATTATGGCATTATCGAACCGAATATCGGGGTACACAAGATATCGATGCCTGATCGCGAGGTTGCCTTGGCAACGGCTGACTATATAAGCAACAATCCCGATTTCAAGCTGCTCTATGTGCATTTGGATCTACCGGATATGGCGGGTCATAAGCATGGCTATAATACGCCGGAACAGCTGCGAAGCATTGAAGAGACGGATGCCAATAGCGGTGTCATCCTGGATGCACTTGAGCAAGTGAATGCGCTGGCCGACAGTCTCATCATTGTCGTATCGGATCATGGCGGAGGCGGGGAAATCGATACCGACCACGGCAGCGACCATCCGCTGGATAAAACGATTTTCTGGGCGGCGTCAGGACCGGGCATTGAGCCTGGAACAACCATTACGGAGCCGATTGTCATTACGGACACCGCTGCGGTTGTTGCGTATGCGCTGGGGCTTGCGGCACCGGAATCATGGGAAGCGAAGCTGCCGCAGCATTTATTCGGCACAGCTATAGTTGAATAGCATGCTGGTATTGGCTGTTTTCCTTGTGCTGTTCTCCGGGCTTACACATGCCGTATGGAATTTGTTTGCCAAACGCAGCTTGAACAAAGCGGCTTTCTTATGGATCATCCTTCTTCCATCGACAGTCTTCCTGATTCCGCTCGTTATAAGCCGGCTGCTAAGCAAAGCGCTGCCCTGGCAGGCTTATATGCTTATTCTCATTACGATGCTGATACAAGGCTGCTACGCTTTTCTGCTGACCAAAGCCTACACGCTTGGGGATTTGTCGCAAATGTATCCCATCATGAGGGGGACGGCAACACTGCTCGTTCCTACGGTCGGCGTTGCTTTTCTTGGAGAGTCGTTGTCTGTTTGGGGCTGGGCCGGCATTCTGTGTATGATCGTCAGTTTCTTCAAAATCAGTGATTGGTCGTTTCGAAGGAGCAAGAGGGGGCGGTCATCCAAACCAATACTCGTTGCGTTCGGGGTGGGGTTATGTACAACCTGCTACGTGTTCGTGGATAAATTGACGCTAGACTATTTATCACCGCCTGAGCTGCTTTGTCTAGGTAATGCAGGTTTCCTGTTGGCATTGACACCAACGGTGCTGCGTTCAGGCAAGTGGAAGACCGAGCTAAAGACAAATTGGCGAGTTATCCTTATGGGGGTCGTGCTTTCGCCGGGTTCGTATTTGTTATTCTTATTTGCGATGAACCTGGCTCCGATGGCTCACATCTCGCCGATTCGAGAGATCGGGACGGTCTTCGCAACCTTGCTTGGCATCCTGGTACTGAAGGAACAGCAGGGGATGAAGCGAATTGCATCATCGGCTGCGATTGCGTCCGCGATCGTGGTCATCAGCGTGTTCGGTTAGGTTAAGTTAAGGGGTCATCCAGCGTATCGGGTGTTTGGCGAGTGCCTCATCCCAATCTGCCGGAGGGGCTTGATTACACAAGATACAGGACACATCCTCCAGATCGCCGAGCTTATACGGGAAACGATGTCCGAGCTTCGTATAATCAGCCGTTACAATAACCTCCGTCGCATGGGAGATGGCCTTGCGGGATACGGCGGACTTGCTATTGTCCAGGCTGGTAAGACCGGCTTCGGCATGGATGCCATCAACGGAAATGAAAGCTTTATCGATATAATAATGGCCCAGAGCCGCTTCAGTCATCGACCCTGCGCACCTGGCATGCAAGGAACTGATTTCTCCGCCGAGAAATAAGATTCGGCCATCGAAACGCCCTTGATTCTGTTGTTCCATTAATAGTGCGGCAGCGGGAAACGAATGGGTCAGCACCGTTAAGGCGGTTTGGGTCAAATGCGGAATGACCGTCAGGAGGGTCGTTCCTTCATCGAGAAAGATCACATCTCCATCACGAACGAGGCCGGCCGCCTGCCGGCCTATTTGATTTTTCTCCTCGCGCTTCAGCGTCATCCGCTCCAAATAAGGCGGTTCCTCGTAGCTGACGGAAGGCTTAACAGCGCCGCCGTACACCTTCTTCAGCTTCGCCTGCCCTTCCAGCTCATCCAAGTATCTGCGCACCGTTTCCTTCGATACGTCAAATAGCTGCACCAATTCCGAAGAAGACACATTTCCGTTCTGCTCAAGCAGGTCCAGTATCTTCTGTTTGCGTTCCTCGCCGATTAGCGACATTGTATCCGTAACCTCCAGGCCAAGTGCTTTACTACTTGTCATTTTAACAGAAAAATCGGCAGGAAGTTCTCCTGTATATCCAAATCCGACGCGATTCGTTAAAATAATTGAAAAGGGGAGATGCAGGCATGATGCAACCAACAGATAGCGTTACGATCATGACATTCAACACTTGGCTGGGCGGCGAGGCCGTTCATGACGGTGTGAACAAGATTGCCCGTGCGGTTGAGCTGTCCGGCGCGGACATTGTAGGTTTTCAGGAAACGCCGGATCCGGGGAAAGCAGTAGCGGAGAAGCTCGGCTGGCATTACTATCAGAACCAAGAGGGCCGTGCAAACTGCAGCGTGATTAGCAAATATCCCATCATCGAAGCGAGCCACGTGGAGGGGATGAGCGCGATACTCACTCACATTCAGCTGCCTTCCGGACAAGTCATTCTTGTCGCCGATGCCCATCTGTATTATGATCCTTACGGTCCGTATTGGGCTTTGTTCGATAATAAACCGACAGACGAAATTGCAGTGATGGAGCAAGAGGCTCGGGGCAGAGAGCTGGCGCTGGTTCTGCGTGATCTTGCCCCTCATCTGGCATCAGACATGCCGCTGTTCCTTATGGGCGATTTCAATGCGCCTTCCCATCTGGATTGGGGCGATGATACGAAGTCACTGCATGACGGTTATGTCGTTCGATGGCCGGTCAGTGCAATGGCGGAAGAGGCGGGGCTTCAGGATTCGTACCGCATCGTGCATCCCGATCCGGCAGCTATGCCCGGCCTTACATGGTCGACCGTTCATACGCCGGAGCATCCTTGGGGAGATAACCCGTTTGAGCCGCAGGACCGCATTGATTATATCTATTATCATGGTTCCCGTGTGAAGGTTGTGAGCTCCGAAGTGTTTGTCGTCGGGGAGCCGAAGGGATTCGGCAATCATGAGGATAATGAGTGGCCGTCCGATCATGCGGCGGTCATATCAACCTTCCAAATCGTAACGCCGTAATGATAAAAGGGAATCGCTCAGATTCCGAGTGGAGTGCATAGGGGAATGGGAACGCCATATTCGGCTATTCTAACGTTAATGGTTACGGCCGGCGTCATTAATGTCATTATGGGGATTTACATCTTAACGAATCGTGCAAGGCAGTCCATGTCGAAGACCTTTGTCGCACACTGCTTGCTGTCTGCGATTTATATATTCGGCTCTGCGCTGGAGCTGTCTGCGGGTTCACTGGAAGAGATCACATTCTGGATCAAGGTTGAATACATCGGGATGCCGTTTCTTCCTCCCATCAATTTGCTGCTCATTATGTATTTTCTCGGCATGGACCGCTATTTGAAGCCCGCTTTGCGCATGGGACTGTTCATCCTGCCGCTCGTCACCGTCGCGCTCGTCATGTCGAACGAGATGCATCATCTATATTATCGATCAATCACGATAAGGCCGGAATTAGGGTTCCTGAAGGTCGATCTGAACGCTGGACCTTGGTACATTATCCAAGGCGCGTATACGTTTGGTTGTATGTTCGGGGGCGTTGCACTGCTGCTGCTGTACTGGAACCGGATGAAATCGGCTTATCGGCTTCAGCATATTACGATGTTGGTCGGGCTGCTGCTGCCGCTCGCGGGTGATTTTGTGTACCTCGGTAATTTGACGCCTCAGGGGATCGACCCGATTCCGGTCATAATGGCAGGGACCTCTGCGCTGTATATGTGGGCACTCGCTTCGCGAGGCTTAATGAACGTGGCGCCGATTGCACGGGATAATCTGTTCGAGAGCATGAGTGACGGCGTACTCGTACTGGATATGAATAATCGGCTGGTCGATTACAACCCGGCCGCTGCGCAGGTGATGCCGCAGTTATCGACGTATTCGCTCGGGCGATCGATCGAACCGTTATGGCGCCAGCATTCGGATGACAGCATCCTCCTTGAGGAGGTTGATTCGCAGAGTACGCAAGAAACGTTGTGGGAGAAAGACGGACAGTCGTACTACTACGATATTCGGGTTTCGGTTGTTAGGAAGAAAGGCGGTCAGGAAACGGGCAAGCTGATTGTACTCATCGATGTGTCTGAACGTGTTCGGCTGCAGCAGCGATTGCATGAGCTTGCTTTTCACGATGGCCTTACGGGAATATATAATCGGACGCATTTCTTACAGCTGAGCGAGAAGCTGCTTGGGGAATCCTTATCGAGCGGGGAGCCGCTTGCGCTGTTATTATTTGATATCGACCACTTCAAACGGATTAATGACACCTATGGACATGATATCGGTGACCGAGCGCTCCTTCACATAGTCGGAGTATGCCGCAAGGTGCTGCGCACGGAAGACGTGCTTGCTCGCTATGGCGGGGAGGAATTCGTTGTGATGATGCCGGGGTTGTCACTGGAGGAAGCGGAAGCTGCGGCGCACCGGGTTCGTAATGAGCTTGTCAGGGAGCAGATGGCGTTATCGGTAGCGCCGGATGGATTCATAGCTGTAACGGCGAGCTTTGGGGTTGCTGTGGTGAGTGGTGAAACGGAGACGGACTGGGACGATATGAAACAGCTGTTGAAGGCTGCCGATCGTGCCTTGTATGAGGCCAAGCATGCGGGACGTAATACGGTACGTGTTGCGAACCATACCGTCAGAGTATAAAGACTGAAATGCAGAGTAAGCCGCCGGAAGGTGGCTTTTTGCTTTGTTGCTGCCCCTGATTTCACAGATCGTTGCGAATTCTTGTGATTGTAATCACATCGACTGCATGAGGTGCCTTGTATACTTGGATTATTCCAAGTGACGAAAGCGAGGAACAAGCCATGCTTAGCAAGCAAACCATCGACATTATTAAATCAACCGTTCCGGTATTAGAAGTGCACGGCACGACCATTACGAAGCGATTCTATCATCTGCTGTTTACCGCTCATCCCGAGCTGCTTCATATGTTCAATCATGCGAATCAAACCAAGGGCAGGCAGCAGACAGCACTGGCCAATGCGGTCTATGCGGCGGCGCTCCATATCGACAAGCTGGAGATGATTCTGCCGGTTGTGAAACAGATTGCCCATAAACATCGGAGTTTGGGCGTGAAAGCGGAGCATTACCCCATCGTCGGGCAAATGCTGCTTACAGCGATCAAGGATGTGTTGGGAGAAGCTGCAACGGACGAGATTCTGAACGCATGGGCGGAGGCCTACGGGATCATCGCGAATGTGTTTATCGAGACGGAAGCCGAAATGTACAAGCAGGCCGAGCAGCAAAATGGCGGTTGGGCAAACTATCGGGCATTTCGTGTGCAGAAGAAGGTACGAGAGAGTGACGTTATTACATCCTTCTATTTGGTGGCGGAGGATGGAGGCGCACTTCCTGCTTTTGAACCGGGGCAGTATGTGAGTGTTAAGGTGCACATTCCCGGTGAAACGTACACGCATATTCGTCAGTACAGCTTATCCGGCGCGCCGGGTAAACCGTATTATCGCATCTCGGTCAAACGCGAAGAGGCGTTTCCGGACAAGCCCGAAGGGAAAGTCTCCATGTACCTGCATGAGCAGATCAACCAAGGAGATGTGCTGCGGCTATCGGCGCCTGCGGGCCACTTCACGCTAGATGTCGCGGATACAAGGCCTGTTGTCTTGATTAGTGGAGGCGTGGGGTTAACGCCGCTAGTGAGTATGCTATCCACCTTGACGGACAGCTATTCGGATCGTCCGGTTACCTTCATTCATGCTGCTCAGAATGCCAATGTGCATGCCTTGCGATCCGAAGTGGAGGAGATTGCGTCGCGAGCTCCACAGGTATCCGTGTATTGGTGCTATAACAAGCCGACAGAGGATGACCGTGCGGCGCAAGCTTTTCATAAAGAAGGTTATATCGACCTGCCATGGCTCCAAGACGTCTTGTCGACGAAGGATGCGAGCTTCTACTTCTGCGGTCCGGAGCCGTTTATGAGAATGGTGTTCGGCCTCTTGAAGGAGTGGGGCGTCGCCACAGAGGATATTCATTATGAATTCTTCGGAACGGGCGGCAGCTTGGAGGAGGCACCGGAAAAGTCGTCTCAGCCGCAGGAAACAACTGCTGCGCAATAGTGAGGGGTTACTTGGTTTCGCCTTCCGATTGGCTGCGCAGCAACCGATTGATGGTTTCCCTGCGCAGCCCGAGAAATTGCCCGATCTCATCTTGTGTCAGCACATCGGATAGGGAATCAGGAGAGATGTAAGCTTGAAACCAAGCCTGGAGCTTACGCAGCTTCTCTGCCGGCGCAACCTCGGTTAATTGGTCAATGCGCTGCTGCATCATACGCAGCTTGTCCTGCAGCTTGAGGGCGATGTCGCGACATTGCGCCGGATTATGTTCAAGCTCTTCGTACCACATCTCGGCAGGCAAACAATCGACTTCGCAAGTGACGAGTGCAATTGCAGTGCCGTAGTAAGGGTTAGGGCTGATTAAGGAATGATGCGGGATGATTTCGTCCGGCACAATGATATTGACCAAGATCTGCGAGCCGTCCTGATGGACGCGAACGATCTTCAGTAAACCGCTCTTTAAGTGATAGAGGGGGCCGGATTCCCCTTGACGGAATAGGGTTTCGCCTTTGTGTATGATCATCGTTACCTCGTGAATGCCGGCCCTTGCCGGCATTTTTTTATTTTAGTATAACCGATCTAATGTGGACCTGACCTAATGGGCGTAAGCATGTACATCGATTCTTCAGTGGCGGCGGTATTCGCGGGGCGGATCACGATGGGATTGCATGCGCCGGCTAATTGCATGTTTACGGTATGATCTGCGATGGAACGGATAATTTCAATCATGAAGCGTCCATTGAAATATACGGTAACGTCTTGTTCGGGGCTGCTGCTCACGGCATCAATTTCCTCGTAGACGTCTCCAATTTCGGCTGCCCGGGCTGTGAGAGAAACCGAGTGGGGAGAGCGTGTATGCAGTTTAACCACGTTGCTGTCGCCTGCTAATATCGTGACTCGTTCAAGAGCATACAGCAAGTGCTTGGTGTTAAAGCTAAGATCGGTATGGTGAGCAGCAGGTCTCATAACCTTGTCTAGAGAAGGAAAAGTCCCCTCAATGAGGGAGGATTGCTGGTGAAAATTAGCGGTTCGAAGGGTGATCGTGCGGTCGGGGTCGCCGATACTGATGTCCGTCGTTGCCTCGTCATCTTGCAGCATTTTGGCAAAATCGGTTAAATGTTTCCCCGGAATAATGATAGGTGCGCTCGGCGTGGATGTGCTTGAGATATAGTCGGTTGTCGATTGGAAGGAGAGCTGAACGCCATCGGTCGCCGCGAGCTGCAGATGATTACCGTTAAAGGCGTATAGTACGCCTGTCAATACAGGTCTGGATTCGGAAGCGGCAACGGCAAAATCAACCTGTTTAATCAGCTTCTTCAAATGACTGTTCGAGATCCGAATGCCGATCGGTGAGTTGTCTGTTGTTGCTGCTGCTGTGCTGCGCGGGTAATCTTCGGCATCCATGCCGTTTAAATGATAGCGCGATGACGGAGAAGTAATGGTGAGGGTTAATCCGCCGAGAAGCTCAAGCTGAATCGAATCTACCGCCTGAAGGCTGCGAACGATATCGACTAAATAACGCGAAGGCACGACGATTCGGCCGCTCCTGTGAATGATGACATCGACATCATGTACCGGAATGAAGGACGTCAGCATCATGCTCATGTTACCTGCGGTGACGGTTATTCCTGAGGAATCAGCGGTGAGCAGGATACCGGAGAGGATCGGAATTGTACTCTTGCCGGAAGCGGCATGAGCGACAGCTTGAAGTGCCCGGAGCAGCAGCAGTCGGTTTACTTGAACGAACATGAAACCCTCACCTGCCCTCCGAAAGTTCATTGTGTAAGTAGGTTTCGATAATGCCCCTCAGCCCCTCGGATTTGGAGCAGGATTTCGCCATGCAGTGGGCTTCAAGAGCCTGCCACACCTCAGCGGATAAGGTTAGAGAGACCTTCCTTGTTTCCCCGAAGCCTTTGCGTCCGGCCCCCTCACGAGAACCGCCCTTCGAGAAAAGCATGGACATTTGTCCTTCGTGGTTCGGTATGCCGAGCTTTATGTTTTTGGTAGAAGGGGGAGTCATGATGAACAGCACCGCCTTTGTTTGAATATGGTTACTTTAATCAATAATTACATAATTTAACTGTAGCATAGTGCGTAATGTAGTGGCAACAAAAAACTTGTCCCTTCACGTTTCCACTCTCTATACTTAAAGTAATTTGCTACAAGGGGGCCGCTTAGAT
The DNA here is from genome assembly GCF_056269135.1 of Paenibacillus sp. J22FR21. Taxonomy (NCBI): domain Bacteria; kingdom Bacillati; phylum Bacillota; class Bacilli; order Caryophanales; family Paenibacillaceae; genus Paenibacillus; species Paenibacillus sp. J22FR21. Next base: position 367,167 of record NZ_JBWDNJ010000006.1, on the reverse strand, counting down.
GAAACAGAACAAATACGATGATCCGGACTTCTTCGCCCAATACAATCAAATGCCTCGTTCCATCGGCGGACTGGAGGCGGCCGGGGAGTGGCCGGCACTGCGAGCGCTTATGCCTGTCCTGCAGGGGAAGCGGGTGCTTGATCTGGGCTGCGGCTTCGGTTGGCATTGCCGGTATGCCCGTGAGATGGGGGCCGGCTCTGTTATCGGCGTGGATTTGTCCGAGATGATGCTTGCACGCGCTAAGGCGTTCGAGCATGATTCGGGCATTGCGTATCATCAGCTTGCGATAGAGGACATCGCTTTCGCCGCTGAACAGTTCGATGTCGTAATTAGCTCGCTCGCTCTACATTACGTCCAACGGTTCGATATCGTCTGCCGTAAGATCCATGAGTACCTTGTACCGGGGGGCAGCTTTATTCTTTCGGTGGAGCATCCCGTGTTCACCGCGCGCGCTGCACAGGACTGGCATTACAGTGCCGAAGGGGAAAGGCTGCACTGGCCGGTCGACGATTATCAACAGGAAGGCATGCGGCAAACGAGGTTTCTGGACAATGATGTGGTGAAATACCATCGTACGGTTGCGACGATAATCAATCAGTTAATCGAGGCAGGCTTCACCATCAGGAAGCTATCTGAGCCGCAGCCTACGCCGGAAGCGATCGCCGCCTATCCCGATATGCGGGATGAAACTCGCCGTCCACTATTTCTGCTGGTTGCCGCGGAGAAGTAGTGTTCGATTGCATACAAAGAAGCTGTCCCAGAAGAGTGTCTTATGACTCTGCTGGGACAGCTTCTTTGGTCTAGACCGGGGAATGGTGGTTCTTCAATCGCTCCCGCGGTGAAGGTAATGTTGCATGGAATGCAACATCTATTCATCTGGAATGCCTAATTTGGTTTAATGTTGCAGAACCTGCAACATATTAACGTGAAATAGTTGTCAAATTGGCGATTCGGGAAGAAATTGTTGCAACAAATACAACAATTTCTCTATGAGGCTGATAATCCGACGGAAATGTTGCACAAATAGCAACTTTGTTAACCCTACCCTTCCAGAGCGCCGGTCATCCGGAGCGGGCCGCGGCGCATGATTCGGGACATAATCTGAGCCATTTCGCGCGGGGTATAAATCATTCCGGTTTCCAGCCAGTGCTGCACGACGCCAAAGTTAGCGGAAATAATATAGGCGGTGAGAAAATCGCGCGGCACGAGAAGCTTCTGATCCTCAGGCTGAAGCTGCATCAGCTTGTTATAGAGATGCTTAAGCATGAGTTCTTTGTACGTGACGATAAACGAGGGATCACCCTTGGGTCCCATCATAACCCTGAAGAAATCACTATTCTCCTTCAAGAAACCAAAGACATCCACCATAAAAGGATAAGGTTCATCGCGTTCCACATGCTGGATAAGCAGTTCCGGGTCGGCTAGCTGAATACAGGCTTCGAAGCCGCTCCAGATCTCCGTTTTGCATTGCTCCAGCAGATCGAATTTATCGTGGTAGTGCAAGTAGAAGGTTCCCCGATTAAGTCTGGCTTTGAGCGTTAAATCCCGAATGGTAATCGCTTCGAAGCCTTTCTCCTCAATAAGTTCAATCAGTGCGCTGCGGAGCATATCTTTCGTTCGCTCAATGCGGAGATCGGTTTTCTGAGACATGCGTTCAAGCTGCCCCTTTCTGTAATGAAATATAATTTTAGGATGAATATTGGCTCATAATGAACAGCGGCATTGCCATGTGTTGAATAAGCAACAGAAGCGTCTGATCTTGATTATTGAGTTCTGCCCCAAAATCATTATAATAAACACGGTGATCATTATTCAACACGATGTCCATTATAAGGTGGTGGCAAGTTTGCATAAGAATTTGTTAAAGCAGAAATTAGTTTGGATTGGCGCAGTTGCTGTACTGGCTGTGCTCATGGTGTTCGGGGTAGCGATGATTGGACCTGCTGCCGGAGCGGCTCCGAAAGAGCTCCCGCTTGCGCTGGTTGTCTTGGATCAACCGGCTGATAAACCCGATGGATCCCAGTTGGCCGTTGGAGAGATGTTAAAGGAGAAAATGACCCAGCAAAAACAGCTGCCGATTAAATGGGAGATCGTGAGCTCCAAGGAAGAGGCACTTGCTGGGATTGATAATCAGGCCTATTATGGCGCATTGATCCTGCCGGCTGATCTAAGCGCGGGCTTGCTTTCGCTGCAGTCCGCTGCGCCGCAGCCTGCACAGCTGCAGATCTATGTGAGCGAAGGAAAGAACGCACAGGTAGCAAGCACAGTGAACATGCTGCTGCAGACAGCGATGCAAAAGATCAGCAGTCAGCTGTCGGCGCAGCTTCTGGAAGAGATCGGGAAGCACGCCGATGCCATTCCGGTAAGGTCCGCCGGTGCGCTGCTGGAGCCGTTCACGGTCAGCTCGCAAATTGTGCATCCCGTAGGTGCTAACAATGCCAGCGGTAACGCACCATTGCTGCTCACGCAGATGATGTGGCTCAGCTGCTTGGCAGTCAGCATAACGTTGTTCTTGGCGTCGCAGCAAGCGGTGAAAGCCGGCGGCGGCCATATGCGTATCGTGTTGACAAAGCTTGTAATGGGCCTCGTAATCGTCACGGGTGCAACGGCCTTTCTTGTATGGATGTCTGGCTCCTGGTATGGCATGGAGCTCTCGGATCGAACGCAGCTATGGTTGTTCCTCTTATTGGCAGGGGCGGCATTCTTCCTGTTTCAAACAACTTTACTGCGCTGGATTGGCATGCCGGCGGTTCCGCTCATGGTGCTGTTATTCTTCTTCTCGATGCCGGTTATTAACATGGCACCTGAGATGCTGCCAACTGCTGCGAAGGATTGGCTGTACAGCTGGACGCCGCTGCGGTTTGTCGCGACGGGCTTGCGCTCGGTGATGTACTTCGACGGTACCAACATGAACGGCACGTATCGGGTGCTTGGCTGGTTGTCCGGCATTTGCATGCTGGTTGCCGCCGCATCTGTACTTAAACCGAAGAAAGTAGCAGCGACTTTAGATCGTTCTATGTAAGTGATGTCTACCTCTAAAATGACTAAATCGGAATCCAGGTATTCCGGTTTGGTCGCTTTTTTTGTGCGCAAGTTATAATCAATACAATACAAAACCATATTGACTCTGTGGTGCACCCCACGGTTTATGCTGGGAGAGGGAGGAGATTCATGTACAAGATCAGCGAATTCTCGGAGATGACCGGGCTGAGTAAGGAAACGCTGCGTTATTATGCGGAAGTGAAGCTGCTGGAGCCTGTTTTTATCGATCCCTCGAACAAGTATCGGTACTACGACGACGGCAGTTATTTTATAGCGGTGCTGCTTACGAAATTGAGACGATTCGGCTGTACGATTCAGGAGATGAGCGAGGTTATGAGTGACGAGTCCTTTGCGCATCTGGAAGGGCTGTTGGAACAGAAACGGGGCAACATCCAGCTACAAATAAGGGATCTCCTGTTACAGGTAGAAGAAATTGATGAATTCCTTGCATCGGGAAGGGAGTAGTGGACACATATGCTGACATGGAAAGAAGAAACGACGATTCACGCACCGATCGAGAAGGTATGGGACCTATTCTCAGATCGGAATATCAATCGAATTATGCCCAAGGTTGAGGAGCATACGCTCATCGAGAAGACCAAGAGGGAAGCGGGAGCCAAGCATCGTCAGAAATACCGGGAGGGCAAGCGCGTCGAGACGTATATTGTCGACACCTTGGTCTATGAGGACCTGCCTGATTCCAAGCGAAAAACGATCCACTTCGTATTAGGCAAAGCTTTTGAGATTACGCTCACTTTCACAGTCGTACGAGTCGATGACGCGCGCACGACCTTCATCTATGAAGGGCAGAACAAAGGGGTAAACTTCGTCGGACGAGCCATGCTGAAACTCGGCAGCCAGAAAGCGAATTTGAAAGTAGTGCATGAGTTTATGGCGCTGGTGGATCAAGAAGCAAGAAAATAAAGCATAGCCGCAATAAAGAAGCGCCTGCTCAAACACGATCAGGCGCTTCTTTGTTAGGGTATCTAGCGAGCGAGCGGCAATTGCAATCGGGCGGCCACATCGGCTTCAAATTCGTCAGTGAGTTCCAGGCAAATCGGATACGCATGCAGCTGGAAGCTGACTCGATTCGGAGCATCGGATTCCGATTCTGATTCATAGGGTATACCCTCGGCATCCAATCTCGATTGGACCCCTTCAAGAAAAGCGATACTGCTCACACCGAGGGTTACATTCATAGCGGGCGGCAATGCAGTCATCGCGATGGGAATCCATTTTCGCGCTTTGGATACAATGACCGCATGGGCTGTTCCGCCAATGGCAAACGTAAAATTATCATAAACTTTATCAAGTTTAAAGCCCAATAATCGCACCAGTTGCTCGCGAAAAGCAACTACGGCGTCTGTCTCTACAGGGAAGCCCACTTCCCGCAGGTAGAGGAGACCCATGGCCCCGATCGGAGGCAGAACGCCTTCCTGTACGTAGGAGTGACAGATGATTTCCAGCAAGTTGCCGTCGCCATCGCGGAAGTAGACGTTCTTTCCCGTACCGCCGAAATCATCCACGATGCGGCCGTCCGGCCACTTGAGGAGAGTGACATTCTGATCACCCAGCCAGCTTACCGCTGCATCGAAGCCGGAGGTCGCCACTTCGAAAGCGATATGCGCCGGAGCGCTCGGCTCCAATCCTTCCGTGAAACATAGGGTCATAGAAGGTGTTGGCTGGAGATGAATCTCGGTATCCGACTCGTATTGGATGGGAAAAGCAAGCTGCTCATGGTAAAACTGCTTCACGCCTTGAATCGAGAAGGTTTGCAGCTGCAAACGAGAGAAATGTGTCACCATAACCATCCGCCTCCTTATATATACTTATAATACATTTATGTATATAAAGTTGGCAATCCTTAACATAAAAAGAGCGGCGCAGAGGGAATCCTCTACGCCGCTATCATTATGCCGCTACCGCAGCAGGCTGCGTGCGACGAGCTTGTTTGCGAATCAAGAAGGTGAACGGCAGCGCAGCAACGGCGATATACGTTGCAACCATGAAGACGTCATTCACGCTCATCGTAAAACCAAACAACGGAATGAGATTCGCTGTCTCTGTTCCAGCTGCTGTCAGCTCCGTTACATGCGTAATCGTGTGCGAGGCGAGCAGGGAAGTGAATAACGCGATGGCAAAGGAACCGCCCACGTTACGAATCCAGTTCGTCACCGAGGAAGCATGCCCAACCATCTGAGGTTGAATCTCTTCCATACCCGCTGTGCTTGTAGCAGCCGCAGCGAATGATACCCCGAGGTTACGCACCGCCATCCAGAAAATGATGTACAGATGCGAGGTGTCATTATGCATATGCGTCATTTCGTAGCTGCCGAATACGATAAGCACGAGTCCGCCGATCGTCAGCCATTTGGCACCGAAGCGCGGATAAATTTTACCGGCCAGCGGCATCGAAAGCGCCATAATCAGGGAGGATGGAAGCAGGATTAAGCCCGTGTCCATCGGTGTAATTTGTTGAACGTTCTGCAAGAAGAGCGGAACGAGCAGTGTTCCCGAATAAAGGCTGATTGTAATGATCGTGTTAGCCAGTAACGTGATGGAGAAACGGTAATTGCCGAATACCCGCAGGTCGAGCAGCGGATTGTCTGTGCGAAGCTCGCGCCAGATGAACAAGACGAGCATGACAGCCCCGAATACGAAGAGCCCTATTGTCTTGCTGGAATCCCAGCCCCATTGACGCCCCTGACTTAATGCGACAAGAAGCGATACACTGCTGAGGACGACTGTAGCCAGGCCGAGCTTATCCAAGCTGGTGGCCTTGCCAATACGATAGTTAGGAATCATCGCAATAATAAACACAATGGCAATAATGCCGATTGGCACATTGATGAAGAAGAGCCAGCGCCAGCTGAACTGCTGGATGAGCCAGCCGCTGATTGTCGGTCCAAATGCAGGTGCAAGCATCGCCGAAAGCCCCCAGATACTAACGGCGAAAGGCTGCCGTTCCTTCGGAATCACTTGGAAGATGATTGTCATCGTTGCAGGTAAAACCAAGCCTGTAAAGATACCTTGAATAATACGGAAGGTAATCAGCGAACCGATTCCCCATGAGAAGCCGCACAGCAAGGAGAACACGACAAAACCGGCCATGGCATACAAGTACACGTTCTTGTAGCCAAATCGGTTCCCCAGGTACCCTGTCAGCGGAGCGACGGTACCTAATGAAAGCATGAAGCCGGTCAGTGTCCACTGCACCGTACTCAAGCTTGCATGAAAGTCTTGCATAAAGATCGACAGCGCGACGTTAATCGTGCTGATACCCAGAATACTGAGAAAGGCGCCAAAGAAGATCGCAATCATAATGGGCCAGAAACGAACATTCGGTACAGATGAATGATCCATGAACAAACTCAACTCCAATCGTAATAACGGCCATAGGCCTACTGTAGAGTTGATCATACTGCAATACTCAGACAAAGTAAACTACTTTTATGGTTTTTAGTTTACTTTGTATAATTTGTTTATTTTAATGTTAAGTTTGTGTATACTAGGAAGCAAGAAAGTGAGTGTGAGCGCTTTATGGAACCGACAGGCGAAACGCAAAGCTGCCGCTACACCGATGAATCCACGAAGGATAAATACGTAGCCAAGCTGCTGCATCCCATCAAAACGAACGGGTTTCAGGGACTTCGTATGGACGACATCGCTAAAGCCATGGACTTGTCCAAAGCAACGCTATATAAGTATTTCACTTCCCGCGACGAAATTATTGAACGATTAACTGCACTCTTTATCAAATATATTGTTTGCGCAGAAGCGAAGCTGGCGGAAGGCGACAGTAAGGCCTACATTGAAGGTTTTCAGTCCGCATTCGCCCAATCGCTGCTTATTGCCAACTATAGTACGGAAGTGTTCTTCAACGATATGCGCGAGGTGTATCCACAGTTGATGGCTTCTCTGAATGTCGCCATTAGCGAGCGCAATGAACGGCTGCGGAGGTTCTATGAACGCGGCATGAAAGAGGGCTATATGCATGAGCTCAATGCGACGCTGCTCATCCTGCAGGACGAGCTGATGTTCCGTAACTTGCTGGATCCGCATTGTCTGATGAAGCAGAATCTGACGCTGCGAAATGCCATTAGCGATTATTATCAACTCAAGAAGCTGCAGCTATTCAAGCCTGACGTCTATGCACAGATCGATGATTCGTCGATGGTAGAACGAATTGAGCATCTGGTGCGCAAGGTTACCTACGGAGTTGCGTAATATGACAAAGAAGCCTGCGGAGTTAATATCCTCCACAGGCTTCTTTCTGTTAATCAATATTGTTCGCGATTAAGCCCGCTTTGCTAAGCGGAAGTGCGGCATGGTAGAGATGGCCGACATCTCCAATGCCGTAGCAGCGCGGAGCGGCCCATCCGTGATCGTACTCTTCCATGACGACTGTAGTGACGGAGCTCGGCGCAATCCAGAAACCGGACCAAACCATCGGCAATGGCAGCTCGAGCAGATGGGACAGCCAGGCAAGGCCGAAGCCAAGGTGGCAGAATATTGCGATCGTATCTCGGTTCGAATGCTCAATCTTATAGCGCCCGCCTTCGCGGCGGTAGCCGTTCTCCAAGAAGAATTGATCCGAGTTATCCTTAATTTCTTGGAATCGGCCTGCGAAGGAAGGGTCATTGTAGGGCGCCCGCTCATGCCAATCGTCACTTGAAGGGAACGGCCGATGCTCACGGACCCAAGTATGGTCGGCATTCCAAGCGACGGTGGATTGGCCGTCTCGGTTCTTCATTTGCCAGCCGCCGAGCTCCTCAAGCCAGGGGAGGACGGTTGCCTCCAGTCCGATCTCGTCTGCGGTATATTGCATCGTATGAAGTGCTCGTCCAAGCGGTGAACTGTAGATGCGATCAATTCTCGTGCCGGAGAGCCGTTCTGCCAGTGCTTTCGCTTCAAGATGGCCCGGCCCCGTAATGGTATTATTGGGATAGTCAGGCTCTGCATGCCGGATGATGTAAATCTTCATCGATTACCTCCAGATATCCTGGTTTCTATTTCTTCAGCATATGGAACACTTGCTCGACATCTTTGTCTCCGCGTCCGGACAAGTTCACGATGATAATTTGGTCCTTGCTCATGGCCCCGGCCAGCTTCTTCGCATAAGCGATCGCGTGCGCGCTTTCGAGTGCCGGGATAATTCCCTCTGTACGGGACAGCTCTTGGAAGGCGGCTAACACTTCCTCGTTGCTGACGGTTACGTATTCAGCACGCTCAGTTACCTTCAGATGGCTGTGCTCCGGACCGATTCCCGGGTAATCGAGACCTGCGGCAATCGAATACGTCTTCTTCGGATTGCCTTCCTCATCAAGGAGCACCAAACACTTAAACCCGTGAATGATGTTTGGCACGCCTTCGGTTAGGCTTGGCGCTTGGTCAGGCTCCACACCAATCAGCCGCACGGAAGGCTCGTCCAAGTAGTGGGCGAAAGCGCCGATGGCGTTACTTCCTCCACCAACACAGGCCAGCACCGCATCCGGAAGTCGACCTTCTTTCTCAAGGATTTGCCGCTTCGATTCTTCACTGATGACGGATTGGAAATGCTTCACCATCGTCGGGAAAGGATGCGGACCCACAGCGGAGCCGAGCAGATAGAATGTATTTTTGTAGTTTTGGATGAGATCGTTCAGCGCTTCGTCTACGGCGTCCTTTAATCGCCCTTGTCCTTTATGAACCGGAACGACAGTTGCACCCAGCAGCTCCATGCGGAATACATTGAGCGATTGGCGACGCGTATCCTCTGCGCCCATATAAATGACACAGTCCATCTTGAACATGGCACATGCCGTTGCAGTCGCCACGCCATGTTGGCCGGCACCTGTCTCGGCAATGATTCGTTTGGCACCCATCCGTTTGGCTAGCAGAATTTGGCCGACGACGTTGTTAATTTTGTGCGCGCCGGTATGGTTCAGATCTTCGCGCTTTAAGTACACTTTGGGACCGCCCCATGCATCGGATAGCTGTTTGGCGTAGGTAAGCGGATTTTCGCGGCCGACATACTCTTTCAAATAATAGCGCAGTTCCTCATTAAACTCGGGATCGTCTTTATAGGCGTAGAATTGCGCACTCAAATAATCGAGCACCTCTTGCAATTCAGGCGGTACAAAGCTGCCCCCGAACTCACCGAAGTATCCTTCTTGCATTTGCGTATCACTCATCTTGAAAGCGCCTCCAATACGGGATATAGGATATGAATCGAATTTCTTTAATCCTATCATACTGCGTGAGATTGTCATTGAAAAAAATGGGAATTTACGCTCTCGAAATTCTAACGAACCCAGGAGGTCTTATTTGCCCCAAAACGGGCATTTGAAATTCTAACGGATCCCAGAAGCCTTATATAGCCACAATTTCATCCCTGACATCCATTTTGGGCTGAATAGCGTCTCTACAGTTCGTTAGAATTTTCGAGAGGCCATTATCGTCCCGATAAGACCTGTACGGTTCGTTACAATTTCGGCGCTGCGGTTGACGCTGCCACAGGTGCGTTTGCCGACTGTAACACGAACAAAGTTAGCCTCTATAGTAGTTGTCGATAGGATTTTCGTCATTTGGGCGTGTATAGTAAGGGATATAGGATTGTGCTGCAGTTGCGGGATTAGTATGCAGTGTGGCAAGGCAAATAAGGAAGGTGCGTGCACGTATGAATATTACCGTTAATCAGCAAGGAAGCTCGAAGGTAGCGATTATTGAAAGCTCAGATATTCTCATCGAAGACGTTCAAAGTGCGCTGGATCTGATGGCCACCGTTCGTTACAACGAGGACTGCGACAAAATACTGTTGAACAAATCCAATGTAACGGAAAATTTCTTCGATCTTAAAACTCGGATTGCCGGAGACATTTTGCAGAAATTCACGAATTACCAGCTGAAGCTGGCGATCGTCGGCGACTATGATGGCTACGACAGCAAGAGCTTGAAGGATTTCATCTATGAGAGCAATCACGGTAAACAGGTGTTTTTCCTAAACGATCAACAGGCTGCGCTGGATGCGCTCCATAGTGTTTAATCCGTCATTCAAGAGGAGTACGCGGCTGCGAAGAGAATAAGTAAAGTATCTTTCTATTTCTTCTCGGAGGTGGCTTATGAAAGCATTATTCATCGGTGGAACAGGTATCATCAGTTCCGCGATTACGAGGCAGTTATCGGAAACCGCAGGATGTGAGCTGTATCTGTTAAACCGAGGCACTCGCAACGAGAGTTTGCCGGCTAATGTAAAGGTACTTCAAGCGGATATTAACGATGAAGGTCAAGTGGCCAAGCTGATTGAAGACTTGAGCTTTGATGTTGTGGCAGACTTTATCGCGTTTCGTCCGGAGCAGCTCGAGAGAGATTATCGGTTGTTTCATGGGAAAACCAAACAGTTCATCTTCATCAGCTCCGCTTCTGCCTATCAGAAGCCGTTGTCGGATTATCGCGTTACAGAAAGCACGCCGCTGGCCAATCCTTATTGGGAGTACTCCCGCAATAAGATTGCTTGCGAAGAATACTTAATCAAGCAATACCGGGAGCAAGGCTTCCCGATTACGATTGTTCGGCCTAGTCACACCTATGATGAGCGTTCCATCCCGCTTGGCGTGCATGGCAGCAAGGGGAGCTGGCAGGTTGCCCGGCGGATGCTGGCGAACAAACCGGTCATTATACACGGCGACGGAACTTCCTTGTGGACGATGACGCACAACCGTGATTTTGCAAAAGGTTTCATTGGCTTAATGGGCAACATCCATGCAATCGGGGAAGCCGTTCAAATCACGTCCGACGAAACGGTGACCTGGAACCAAATTTACGCGGCCATCGCGGATGCGCTTGGCGTGAAACTCCAAGCGGTTCATGTATCCTCAGAGTTCTTGGCGGCATGCAGCAAAGAGGACTACACGGGCGGCTTAATCGGAGATAAAGCCAATTCTGTCGTGTTCGATAACGCGAAGCTCAAACGGCTTGTTCCGGACTTTGTGGCTGCTACGCGCTTTGACCAAGGGGTTAAACAGACCGTGGCTCATGTGCTCGCTCATCCGGAATGCCAAACGGAAGATCCGGAATTCGATGTTTGGTGCGATAAGGTTATCGATGCGCTGCAAGGGGCGATTGCATCCGTTAAGGGTTAGCCGCGTTACTGCGACAATAAGCCGCTTCGTCTCCTCAATGAGGGGCGAAGCGGCTTTTCGTTATGCAGCTTATAGTGCTTCTCGCAAGTATCTGCCCGTATGCGATTGGCGCACCTGTGCGACTTGTTCGGGTGTACCTTCCGCCATAACGGTACCGCCGAGCTCGCCGCCTTCCGGACCGATATCGACGATCCAGTCGGACTCGCGAATCAGCTCCATATTGTGCTCGACGACGATGACCGTATTCCCGGCGTCGACCAGCTTGTCGAGCAGCACAGTCAGCTGCTTTACGTCAGCCGGATGCAGGCCGGTTGTCGGCTCATCGAGCAGGTAGAGCGTGTGTTTCTTCGTGCGTTTGCCGAGCTCTTTGGCAAGTCGAAGCCGCTGGCCTTCGCCGCCGGATAATGTGCGAACGGATTGACCCCAGTGCAGGTAGCCGAGGCCGACTTCGCACAGCAGGCTGATGGTATCGGCCATTTTGGGTGCGCCTTCGAAGACGGCCAGACTTTCTTGAACCGTCAGATCCAGCAGATCCGAGATGGAATAGCCTTCATAGGTGACGCGCAGCACTTCCTCTTGGAATCGGCGGCCTTTGCAAGCCGGGCAGCGAACCTCGATGTCCGGCAGGAAATGCATATCCACTGTAATGACCCCAAGCCCTTGGCAGTTCTCGCACCGTCCGCCCGGGGTGTTAAAGGAGAAGTGCTTCGACGTCAGCTTCAGCTTCTTGGCTTCCGGCAGTCCGGCATATAGATTGCGCATCGCCGTAAACATATCGGTATAAGTCGCCACATTGGAGCGCTGCATCCGTCCTACAGGGGACTGATCCACGGTAATCCAGTTCCCGACTTCCTCGGTGCCTTCGAGACCGTCACAGCCTTCTGGTCTTAAGTTATCGTTTGCTCCTTCAGCCAGCAAGTCGAAGAGCAGGGTGGACTTGCCTGATCCGGACACGCCCGTTACCGATACGAGGCAGCCGAGCGGGAATGATACCGTCACATTCTTCAAATTGCGGGCATGCGCATTGCGTACTGTGAGCTTATGACCATTGCCTGGGCGGCGTGTGTGCGTAAGCTTGAAATGCGCTTCGTCGCGCAGATAAGCGCCGGTTACCGATTCCTCAGCGGCCATTAAATCTTCAAGTGAGCCCTCGCCCACGACCCGCCCGCCTGTGCTCCCGGCACCCGGCCCCATGTCGATGACATGATCGGCCGCTCGCATCATCTCCACATCATGCTCGATGACGAGTACGGTGTTGCCGAGATCACGAAGCTGCTTCAACACTTGAATCAAGCCATCCGTGTCCCGCGGATGCAAGCCGGCAGTTGGCTCATCAAGAATGTACAGGACGCCTGTCAGTCCTGAACCGAGCAGGGAAGCTAGCCGAAGCCGCTGTGCTTCACCGCCGGATAGCGTGATGGATTGTCGGTTGAATGACAAATAGCCGAGCCCAACATCCAGAATCCGCTTCAAACGGGATGGAATTTCGTCGGATACGATCGTCTCCAGCATTTCAAGACTGTCAGGGGACAGCTCGCTAGAGAGACGGCCTACCCAGTCATAGACATGGCCGAGCGGCCAATCGGATATTTCGTGAATGGCGCCGCCGCCAACTTTCACGGAACGGGCGAGCTCATTCAGCTTCGCGCCGTGGCAGTCCGGGCATACCTGTTGATGGAAGAAAGAAGCTGCGTTCATACCACCCTCTGCGTCGGGCCCTTTCTCCTTAAAGCGTCGCCAAATGCCGGTAAGAATGCCCTCGAATTTGCCGGCGTTCACTTTCTTCGGCGGCTTCATGTCCGGATAATGCCGCATAAACGGCTCGCTCTCCACACCATAATAGAGCAGGTCGCGCTGTATTTCGTTGTAATCCTTGAGCGGAAGATCCGGATCGAAGTGGAAGCCGTAATACTCGCCCGCTGCCTTCAAGATGACGGTATAGTAATCGATCATCATCTCGAATAGGGAAGGGACGCCGCCTCCACGCAGGCTTTTCTCCTCATCGAACACGGCCTCCATGCGCAGCGTCGAAACCATGCCAAGGCCGGAGCAGCTCGCACATGCGCCTTGCGGTTGGTTAAATGAGAAATGCGACATGGTCAGCCGCTCGACAGCTGTATGGCATTTTGGACAATTGACCCATTCTTGGCGGTCATCGTCGTCTTCAGTTCCTATATGTGCCGTGGTTGCCGGTCCGGGAGGGATACTTTCGCCACAGGAGGGACATGAACGATGCCCTGCGCGTGAGAAAATCGCCCGCAAATACGTATAAATGTCCGTTACGGTTCCTACCGTGGAGCGAGGATTGCGGTTCGTGACATGCTGTCCGACGCTGATCGAAGGGGACAAGCCGATGATGGCGCCAACCTTCGGCTTATTGATGGAGTCAGAGACCATCCCCATCGATTCCATGTATTGACGTTGGCATTCTCGCTGCAGCGTATCCATCGCAAGTGTCGACTTGCCGGAGCCGGATGGCCCTGTCAGAACAACGAGCTTGTACTTCGGTATGCGAAGTGAAACATGCTTCAAATTGTTCTCATATGCATCCTTAATTTCAATCCAATCGTTCACCGATAATTTCCTCCCTAATGAAGAGCGATAACCTTATTATATAACATTCGTGCAAATGATAAGGTTGTTTGGATTTAATGTCGATGATAGCAAGGGCATTGATTATAAACCTTGTCATGGTGCATTAATCTTCAGTTAGAGGCTTTGCTGAAGAAATAAGGCCCTCCTGCAGAGGAGGGCCTCAAGAGAAACTTAATTTGATTTGTCTTCCGCTCGATAGATGATCCCCCTGTCAGAGCGAGGGGCAGTGTTCTAACGGTTGCCACATTGCTTATTTGGTCTTTTCTGGCTTTGAATTTTATCTAACGGTTATTATGGAGCTTATTTATCCTATTACGGGCGGAAACCATGCCTAAATCGTGAAATAGCTTCTCTGGCAACCGTTAGAAATTCAGAATGTCGAAAAAGTGGACATTAGGCGCACTGGCAACCGTTAGACTTCGGGGGAGCGAGATTCTCGACAGACAGAAGGCCCTCCATGAAGGAGGGCCTTTGAATAGATGGCAGTAGATTGGTAGCTCTATTAAGAGAGTGCTACTCCTGCGCTTGCATAACCGGCAACAACTGTTGCAATATCTAAGCCGGCTGTAACCGTTGCGCTGAATACCATTAACAGACGGGTACCTGCTGTTACAGGAACGCTGAGTCCTGTTGTAATTCCGCTGCTGATCGTACCCAGAGCCAGAACACCAGCCAGAGAAGGAGCTAATGTTACGGTTGCTCCAGGAATCGCAGTGAAGTCATTGTCAGGTGTAGTAGACTGGAACAATCGGGCTGTAATCGTTACAGTAGAACCAACCAGAGTTAATGCAGCCGTTGTGCTGAAGTATGCAGCCATGGAAGTGAGGGTTGCTGCGCGAGGAACCGAGAATGCTTCGTTTAGTAAGAGGCCAGCTGCTCCGGTAATATCGATAGTTCCACCTGTGATGGTTACTCCTGCTGCATTGGTTCCAAAGCCAACCAGACTTGAAGTGTTTAAAACCCCGCCAAGTACTGTTGTTAAAGAGGTAGGCAAACCTGAAGCGAATGGGATGATCGCACCGCTTCCGGTAGCTCCGGTTGCACCTGTAGTACCTGTAATACCAGTCGCACCGGTAGCACCAGCACCGGTAGCGCCAGTAGCACCAGCGGCACCAGGGGTACCAGGATCACCGGTCGCACCCGTAGCGCCAGCTGTACCAGGAGTACCAGTCGCGCCAGTAGCACCAGCGGCACCGGGAGTACCAGGATCACCGGTCGCACCCGTAGCGCCCGTAGCGCCAGCTGTACCAGGAGTACCAGTCGCGCCAGTAGCACCAGCGGCACCAGGGGTACCAGGATCACCGGTCGCACCCGTAGCGCCAGTAGCGCCAGCTGTACCAGGAGTACCAGTCGCGCCAGAAGCACCAGCGGCACCAGGAGTACCAGGATCGCCAGTCGCACCGGTCGCACCGGCAGCGCCAGGAGTACCAGGATCGCCTGTCGCACCAGTAGCTCCGGCAGCACCAGGCGTACCAGGCTCACCGGTCGCACCCGTAGTACCAGCGGCACCAGGAGTACCAGGCTCACCGGTGGCACCCGTAGCGCCAGTAGCACCAGTAGCACCGGCAGCGCCAGGAGTACCAGGATCGCCTGTCGCACCAGTAGCACCAGTAGCTCCGGCAGCACCAGGCGTACCAGGCTCACCATCCGCCCCAGGATCGCCAGTAGCACCAGTAGCTCCGGCAGCACCAGGAGTACCAGGATCACCGGTCGCACCGGTCGCACCCGTAGCACCAGCGGCGCCAGGCGTACCAGGCTCACCATCCGCCCCAGGATCGCCAGTAGCACCAGTAGCTCCGGTAGCGCCAGGAGTACCAGGCTCACCATCCGCACCAGGATCGCCAGTAGCGCCGGTTGGACCTGTAGGACCACCGGGCTCACCAGGCGTTCCAGTTGCTCCGGTCGCACCGGGCTCACCAGTAGCACCGGCAGCGCCAGGCGTACCAGGGTTACCGGTCGCACCAGTAGCACCGGCAGCCCCGGGTGTACCAGGGTTACCGGTCGCACCAGTAGCACCAGCAGCCCCAGGTGTACCAGGGGCCCCCGTTGCCCCAGCGGAACCAGCAGCGCCAGGCGTACCAGTCGCGCCGGTAGGTCCGGTAGCACCGGTCGCGCCAGTGGCGCCGATAGCTCCACCGACGTCACTCAACAATTCACTGGCAACAATCCGATGGGAGGCAACCAGTTCACCATCAAGATCTTTACCCCAAACTGAAATTTGAGCCGACGATGCTCCGGCACCTGAGGCGTCGAAGATAAATTCAAATGCATCCAGATTGGCAAAATAGGTCTTAGTAATAACTTGATTAGGGTAAACGACAAACAATTCTTCGACATACAGCGATCTCAGAGTGCCTACATAATAGCCCGTAAGATAAAGGATATACGAGTCAGTAGAATGACTGTTATCGATTTTGATCGTTACGGTTTGTGTAGGTCTAGCTCCGATTTCTGCGGCAATACTATTTTCAATCGGTCCAGTTGAGAAAATAGGCAATTTATTAATTCCTCCTTATTGATTTGATTAAGATTCCGCCGCGATAAAGCGCTGGGTGTCAACTAAACGGCCAGTGCCTGTTTTACCCCAAGCAGATACCGCGGTTTGATCGGCTCCTGCACCTCCGATAATGAATTGATACTCGTAGGCGTCAAAGTCGGCATAATACACTTTCATAAACGTTTGATTGGGTAACAGGCTAACCAGTTCGTAGACATACATAGTGCGATCCCCGTTCAAGTAAAACCCTTGAATAAGGACCGTGGACATATGAAGTAAATCCCGGTTAACCATCCGTACCACCATTTGCTGAACACGGCCGATTGCGCCTACAGCGTGATTAGCGACGGGGCCGGTTGACAGGAAGGACATTGGTTCTCCCCCTCTCGATTTAGGGTAGTAAAACCTTGGTAAACTAGTTCGTACCAACAGAGGCTGCTAGACGAGGAACCTGAAGCAATGGACAACTTTTCTGGCTCTATTAATAGTAGTATTCAATAGTATCCCAACCGTGTGGATAAAAGTAATTAAACCAGTAAAAATATGTAAATTTAGGCATATAAATCCCGATTTAAAAAGAAACGGAGGCCAGTAAAGTGACCGTTGACGCGGCATCCAATCGTAACCTATAATTAATAAATCCAATGGAATAATTATATGTAGCCATCTCTGTGATACTAGCTGCTTCACTAATTCGTTAGGGGGGTTTACTTATGTCCAAGATTCTCAGGCAACGAAAGCCGGCTATTCTTCTCATCCTCATTTCGCTTCTCGCTACTCTTTTTCCCACCATCAGCTTTGCCGCAACCAATCTCGCACTAAACAAGACCACCACCACTTCGTCCGTCTGGGCAACCGGTTACGGAGGCGCCAAAGCCGTAGACGGTAACGGCACAGCCACCAGCTGGGCAAGCGCGGAATCTGAAGCAACCTCATGGATTTACGTCAATTTAGGCTCCCTGCAGACAATCGACAATGTTGTAATCAAATGGCCGCAATACACGTATGCGTCAGCCTTCAAGATTCAAACCTCCACAGATGCTTCAAACTGGGTAGATAAATACACGACAACAAGCGGAGCAGGGGGGACGACGACTGCGAATTTCACAGCAGCCAGCGCGCAATATGTTCGGGTGTATATGACAGGCAAAGCCGACATCTACTACGAAATCTTTGAGCTGGAAGTATACAATAACGGCGGCGGTGGAGGCGGAGATACGACGGCACCGACTGCTCCTACAGGACTGACCTCCCCTTCACAAACGGCAACAAGTGTGAATCTTTCTTGGACAGCATCGACCGATAATGTAGCGGTAACAAGCTACGACGTGTACAAGAACGGTGCGAACCCGGTGAACGTAACAGGGACATCCGCTACAATTAGCGGCTTGACGGCAAGCACATCGTACACGTTTACAGTGAAAGCGAAGGATGCTGCAGGCAATGCCTCTGCCGCAAGCTCATCGCTCCCTGTTACAACAGCCGCATCAGGCGGTGGCGGGTGCTCCTTAAACTGTCATGTAAACAATGCTACCTTTCTAAACTCGGATTGGTTCGCTTCGGCGCAGAGCGCGGCGAACATCGCGACCTACGTCAACGAGCTCGCGGCCAAGAAGATTAAATACCAATTTGCCGATATCGGCGTGCTTGTCGATTCCGCTACCTCAACGAACGGCACTTTACCAGCGGCAGGTTATACAGGTTTAGCCACATGGATGAAGAACTCCAGACTGACCGATCCGAACCAATTGATTATTATTGACCTCAACTATGGCAGCCGGTTTACAAGAGTCAGCGGAACGAAGGTCGGTAATCCAAACTTCGGCAATGCGACGTTTAATACGAACGTCAACGCCATTATCAATACGCTCGTTAATGTCGGCGTACAAGTGGGCGGAACAGGTCCTTTCTACAAAGCGGACGGCGTTCATTTGGATATTGAAGGCTTCATGACGAATGACACAACTTTGTTGAATACACTGCAATATTTGCGTAATAACGCACTGGCTTCCAACAACAATTTCTCCATCTCAACGCCTGCAGATCCGCCTTACAGCGGCGTGAGCAGCTATCAGTGGAGCAATGCGTATATCGGTCAAGTAGCCGCTATCGTCAACATGATGAACCCAATGATCTATGATGCGATGGGCTGGGGCTCGGACATTACGACCGCCAACTCGTATAAGACGCTGTGGACGAACGAACTTACAAGATACAGCAACGCAATCGGCAATACCGGACCGGGCGGCGTTCGCAGCCAGCTGGTACCAACCCTGCCTTCGTATGAGCTGAAATCAGCAGATGGCACGGTATATCATGACCCGGCCGTGGAGAGCTTGCAGAAAGCAGCCGAAGGTTTAAATGCGGCTATTGCAGGTGGGGCCAATGTGTACGGAGCGGGCATTTTCTGGTGGAGCAACTTTATTGGACGCAATGCCGGCGTGTACGGCTCCTCGTTCTTTACACCGGATCAGACGAATTGGATGAATTTATGGGTTAATCATTCCTAAAGGCAAGGGATACAACGCAATCCCGATCCATGACTGACGTGGGTCGGGATTTTTCTATAGCGTTACAACCACGAGGGGGCAATTGCCAATGATCGTATTTAATGAGGATAAGGTGCAAACGATGCTGGAGAAACTCAGTTTGAAGCAAAAGGTTGCGCTAATGTGTGTAACAGGCGTGCCGGGACAACAAGTAACCGAGCAGGATCGAGGAAGAATCGGCCAAACCGAGGTAGGCGGGCTTGGCCTATTCCCGCACAACATCAGCTCTGAATCGCAGCTCAAGCAGCTTGTGACGGATATTCAAGCCGTATCAACGAGGAATGGTCTGCCCTATCCGGCGTTGCTGTCGATCGATGAGGAAGGCGGGAGCCTATCCAACTTGACCGACTTCTACGTTTCGGTGCCAGGCAATCGGGCGATTGGGCTGGCGGAGGATGCGGGCCTCGCTTATCTGACCGGTAAAGTAATCGGCAGCCAGCTGTTTCACCTAGGCATTGGCATGGACTGGGCGCCGGTGCTTGATGTGAACACCAATCCGCTTAATCCGGTCATCGGTGTCCGTTCCTTCCATGAGAATGCCGCAATTGCGGCAGCCTACGGGCAGGCTTTTATCTTGGGTATGCACCGCTCGGGCGTTGCTGCTACCGCCAAGCATTTTCCCGGACACGGCGATGTTGCCGTCGATTCGCATAAGGCGCTGCCTACATGCAGCCTAACACTGGACCAGCTGCACCGAGAGGCGCTTGTTCCGTTCAAGGCGGCAATCGAGGCAGACGTAGACGCGATTATGGTGGCGCATGTCGTCTTTGATCAAATTGCCGAAGCAGGTGGGCTGCCGGCCTCGCTGTCGCGTTATTTTGTGACGGAGCTGCTTCGAGGTGAGCTTGGTTATCAGGGTGTCATTTGTACGGACGACATTGAAATGCACGCAATTGGACTGTACTTTAGCCCTGAACAAGCAGGGGTTCTTGCCGTGCAAGCCGGCAATGATCAGGTTCTGATGTGCCACACGCCGGAATTTCAAGATCGCGTAATGGCAGGTATTATAGCGGCTGTAGAGCAGGGTGATATCCCTATGCAGCAAATAGATACGTCAGTCAGCCGGGTGCTCGCGCTCAAGCTGCGCATGGCATCTTATAGACGTCATGCGGCTCCGCTGACTTTGCGGGAAGCTGAAATGACCGCACTTCATATCGCGACCTCCGCCATAGTCACCACGAGAGATGCTGCAGGGCTGCTCCCGCTGTCGCACAATACTACCTATCTGCTCATTATGCCAAGGCAGCGCAAGCTGACTCAGGCCGACAGCACCGAAGGCAAGGAAATTGCTCTGGCAAGCGGCTTGGCGGAACAAGGCTATAACACGGTCACGGCCTATATTTCGCAGCAGCCAACAGCGGACGAGATAGCCGCGATTATGGAATTGCTTCCTTCTGTGGACGTCGTCATCCAGTGCACCATTAACGCTCATATGTTCAAGGAACAATTGAAGCTGGCAGAGCTATGTGCCAATTCGAAGCCGCATCTCTGTCTGATTCTAAGAAACCCATACGATGCAGCCGAGCTTCCTGCAAGCAGCAGCGTCGTGTCGATCTGCTCGACATCAGAGATCAGTATGCGGGCGTTCATCGAGCTTCACATATCTATATAGTTTATTAATCCACTGGAATAATGAATTGGAAAAAGGCGTTGAATCGCAGACTCTTTTCGTTGATGAAGGGAGTATTTCGGTGCACCGAATCACCTTATCATGAAGATACAAGAGAAACGAGATAGAAGGTGATTCCGGTGCAGAGTAAATCGTCGACAGAGAATCCGAATATCAGCCGCTTCGCCGCACAACCGAGTGCCCGTGCAGAACGGCCGCGCAAGAGCAAGCTGGTCCTGTTTGGCCGTCAGTGGGATTTGCAGCTTATGGTCCTTCCGGCGCTGATTTTCTTATTCGTATTCAGCTACATTCCGCTTTACGGCTTGTTATCGGCTTTCCAAGATTACGATATGTTCAAGGGTTTCTTCGCCAGTCCGTGGGTTGGCTTCAAGCACTTCCGCATCTTCTTCGAATCGCCTGAGTTCGGCGAGGTACTCTCCAATACGATCTGGATCAGCGTGCTGAAGCTGCTCGTCTGCTTCCCGGCTCCAATCATACTGGCCCTTATGCTGAATGAAGTGAAGAACATGTACTTCAAGCGAATCGTGCAAACGATCAGCTACCTGCCGCATTTCTTCTCCTGGGTTATCGTGGCGGGTTTCGTCAGCTCCATGCTGGCCGTCGATAACGGAAGCCTGAATATGGCGCTTGAGAAACTGAACCTCATCGATGAGCCGATCAATTTCCTCTCGCTGCCGGAATACTTCTGGACGATCTTAATCAGCGCGAACGTTTGGAAAGAGATCGGGTTTGCTTCCATTGTCTACTTAGCTGCAATCGCAGGTGTAGATCCAACGCTCTATGAAGCAGCCGCAATGGACGGCGCGAGCAGGTTCAAGCAAGTGTTTCTGGTCACGCTGCCGAGCATTCGACCGATCATTATTATTTTCATGATCCTGGCAGTAGGGAACATCCTCAATGCCGGTTTCGAAGATATATTGCTGCTTGCCATCAGCCCTACACTGGCCGAAGTAGCAAACGTCGTAGACACCTATGTGTACCGAGTCGGTTTCAAGAATTCCAGATACTCTTACGCAACGGCGGTCGGCCTGCTCAAGTCCGTCATCAACCTTGGCCTGCTCATCGCAGCCAACGCAATCGCCAGAAGGAAGGGCTCAAGCCTATGGTAATTCACACATCACGCAGAGGAGGCCGGAGGCTATGAAACGCAGTACCGGAGATAAAATCTTTCACACCCTCGTCTACACACTGCTAGTCCTGCTGGCTTTCGTATGCTTCTATCCCTTCTGGAACTCGATTGTCATCTCGTTTAACCTGGGCTCCGACACGGAGCTCGGAGGCATCACCTTCTGGCCGCGCAGCTTCACGCTGCAGAACTACTCGATCGTCTTCCAAGACGGACGGCTGCTGGATGCCTTTTACATCTCCGTACTGCGGACATTAATTGGAACCTTAGTCGCGATTCTCTGTACGGCGATCTTCTCCTTCGGGATGTCGCGGAAGAATCTTATCGGCCGCAAAGCATACATGCTCTTCTGCGTATTCACTATGTACTTCAGCGGCGGATTGATTCCGACTTACATGCTGATCCGCAACAT
Organism: Paenibacillus sp. J22FR21; assembly: GCF_056269135.1. Classification (NCBI taxonomy): domain Bacteria; kingdom Bacillati; phylum Bacillota; class Bacilli; order Caryophanales; family Paenibacillaceae; genus Paenibacillus; species Paenibacillus sp. J22FR21. Next base: position 345,196 of record NZ_JBWDNJ010000006.1, on the reverse strand, counting down.
GCACTTACTGGATTCCTTCTGGGTGCTCGTTATCCCAGGCATCATAAACGTGTGGAATATGATTGTGTTCATCTCCTTCTTCAAGGACCTGCCTGATGGCCTAGAAGAATCCGCCCGTATGGACGGGTGCAGCAACTTCGGTGTGTTATTCCGAATCGTACTTCCATTATCCGGCCCCATCATCGCGACGCTCTCCTTGTTTACGGCCGTCTCGCTTTGGAACGACTGGTTCTATGCCGGTCTGTACATCACGAAGACCGAGCTGCTGCCGATTCAGGCGCTGCTCCAGCAAATTCTTAACTCCAACATCATGACGACTGAGCTTCTTAACTTGAACTCGGCTGCGCAAGATCGCATTGCGGCGATGCAGTCCATCACAACGAAGTCGTTATCGATGGCCACGATGATTGTAGCTGTACTGCCGATCATGTTTACGTATCCGTTCGTACAGAAGTATTTTGTAAAAGGCGTGCTTGTCGGTTCGTTGAAAGGCTAGGGTAAGCGAGATTTGTTACAGCGGTTTTACGCGAAATAGCTTAATATAACAAGTACATGGAGGGTTATCGATGAAGAGAAAAAGAATCGCCACATCGCTTGGAGTTATGCTGCTTAGTACATCCATGTTAATGGCCGGATGCGCCTCAAAGTCAGAAACGAACAACAACAACGATTCAACAGCTGCAGCAACAAACACCAATAATCAGGCGGAAGCGACGACGAATACACCTGAAGCTGTACCTGCATTTGAGTTTGGCGTAACCCCTGTTTCCTTCAGCTTCTATGGCAACTATGACTGGTACACACAGAACCCGTGGGGAGCCGATCCCGGCACGAAGTGGATTCAAGATAATAAGAAAGTAACGGTAACGGCTGTGCAAGCAGGCAGCTCGCCGGAAGTAAAGCTGAATGCCATGATTGCATCCGATGAACTGCCGGACGTCATCTGGGGTGAGCGCGACGCGAATGTCGAGAAGCTCAGAGCGGCAGGCAAGCTGGTTGCACTGGATCAATACGTAGATAAATACCCGAACTTGAAGAAATGGGCGGGCGATGCCACGCTGAACATGCTGAAGGCAGAAGACGGCCACCTGTATGTATTCCCGAACTGGTACGCCAACTCTGCACGCGGTAACGGTGGTTACATCGTCAATACCAAAATCTACACAGAGCTGGGTTCGCCGAAGCTCGAAACGTTCGATGATCTGTATGCTTACTTGAAGGTCGTGAAAGAGAAATATCCGAAGGTGATCCCGTTTGAAACGAGTATCGGCGCACAAGGTATTTATGAGCTGTACTCCGGTTTCGGAGAAGACCACCCGGTGCAATTCGTCAGCCAAATGGCAGTGCCGAACGCTAGCGGCGACAAGCTGGAGTCCATCTTCACGGATCCAACTTTCAAAGAAACGCTGCAATACGCAAGCAAACTCTTCCGTGAGAAGCTTGTTACTCAAGATGCTTTGACACAGAAAATCGAGCAAGTGCGCGAGAAAGTAACGACCGGCAAAGTAGCCGTAGCCGCTGCTTTTAACGTAACGGACTTGGGCGCAAGAGGTACGGTTGCCCTGAAGGCTGCTGACCCGAGCGCTGGATACACAATGATTTGGCCGCTGCAGAAGGGCGGATTGGATAAGAATAAGATTTTCGCAACGCAGTATGATTCGCTTGGCTGGAACGTCAACATGATTACTACATCTGCGAAAGATCCGGAAGGCATCTTCGCTTACCTCGACTGGCTGACAGGCGCTGAAGGACAACGCGTAGGCTTCTGGGGTCCTCCTGGTCTGTACTGGGATGGCGCTGACGAGACGGATGCACCGAAATTTACAGATAAATATGCAACGGATAAAGAAGGCTTGAGCAAAATGATGTCCACGATGGATTCCTTCAACTGGGCAGGGAACACAACGTTCATCGATCAAGCGAAATCGAAGCATGAATTGTCGCTGCCGGCTGATCAACAAGAGTGGGCAACGATCGCTCAGAACGCAGTAGCATGGAAAACAGCGTACAACATTACGCAGTTTGCTAACATGGATCCGGCTCCGACTTCGGAAGAAGGCGTTATTGCACAACGGATCAGCGATATCTTTACACGTGTGTTCGCCAAAGCGATCTTCGCGAAGGATGATGCAGAAGTGGAAGCAATGCTGAATACGGCGAGCGAAGAGGCGAATTCCGCGGGTTATGACAAGCTGCTTACGTTCAAAACAACGAAGTGGCAGGACAACCTGAAACGGATCAATGCAGAATAAATAACCATAGGTATCTATGCCAAGAGAAGGTATACTAAGTATACCTTTTCTTGGCATTATTTGGAGGTGATGACGTGTACAGTGTTCTGGTTGTAGATGATGAAACGATGGATTTGATCGGACTGCAGCAGCATATCGACTGGGACAAGCTTGGCATGAACGTCGTCGCCGCAATCAATAACAGCTTTAGTGCGCTTGAGTATATGAAGAACAACAAGGTAGATATTCTCGTCACGGATATCAACATGCCCATTATGTCGGGGCTCGAAATGGTTAGACAGATTATGGAGCAGAGACCGCAGCTTCGCGTCGTCTTTGTGAGCGGGTATTCCGAATTCCATTATGCGAAGCAGGCGATCTCGCTTAGTGCGGCCGGGTATGTGCTGAAGCCGGTCGATGATGATGAATTGTTCGAGGTGCTGCAAGGGGTCAAAGCCGAGCTCGACAGCGAGACGACTCGTTCCGATTGGCACAAGAGCGAGGCGGTTAATCAGCTGCTGAGCGGACATGATGCACGTACGGAGCTGACGCCTTCAGCCGGCTTATCCATCGGTATTATTGAGATGGACGATATGCATTGGAAGCTGCGGGCGGCAGGCGTGGAGAAGCAAACCACCGCCTTTGACAAACAGCTGCAGCAGCTTGCCGAGCTGTTAATGGAGATGAATCTGCCTTATTTCTGCAAAACCGATGAGAAACGAATGGTCGTCATTGTGGAAGGCACGCAGCCGCAAGAGCAGCTGAACCTTGTTATGCATGCAGTTAGCTCGAAGCTGAGCTGGTCGGTAACGGCAGGTCTTGGTACGCTTGTACGCGAGCTCCATCATATTCCGGAATCGTATCAATGCGCGAAGGACACAATTGCAAACAAAATGTTTTATGGCAAGGGCAAGGTTATTCCGTTCTCCGACATTAAACCTCAAACCGGCTTGAAGGCGAAGCAGCTCAGCGAAGTGTTGGATTCGCTCTTTACCGCCTTGATTCAATATCAGCTGGTGCGAGTTGACGAATGCGTCGAGGATTTGTGCGCCTTGGTAAAGACCTTCGACGATAAACATGCGGTATACGTGTACTTGCTTCATGTGATTTCCCAGCTTGATTTTCGACTGCGCACCGTCAATGAAGACTTGTACCAGATTCTCGGCCTCGGCTTCGATAAGCTCGATATCGTCTTTCAATTCGAGACGGTGGAGGATATTCAGTGGTGGCTCAGAAGTCGGCTGTTCCAGCTCTCAGAGACGCTCTATCAGCGGAAACAAAAGAAGAATCGGAAGCTGATTGAGGAAGTGGAGAAGTACATCATGGATCATGTTGAGGAAGAGCTGACGCTCAAGGATGTCGCGAACTACTTCTCCTTCTCGCCGAATTACTTGGGATATATGTTCAAAGAGGAAGCGGGCCTGAACTTCAGCGATTATGTCATTGCGAAGCGGATGGAGCGGGCAAGCGTGCTGCTTCAAGTGCCCAGCACGAAGGTGTACGAGGTGGCGAACCGCTTGGGGTACAAGAAGCTGAGCAGCTTTAACCGCCAGTTCAAGGATCAATTCGGCTTGACGCCAAGCGATTATCGAAAACAAGGATGAGTGACTCACATGGGGCCAGGCGCGCAGCATTCGAAATACCTTTCTGTCGGGAAGAAGCTGTTTCTCTCTTATTTGATTCTGCTCCTCCTACCTGTTCTGGCAATCGGCTACTATGCGTATACGTCTTCCGTTCGTTCAGGTGAGGAGCAGACGAGCGCGGCCGTCAGCGGCACGCTCAGTCAAATTCATGATAATATCGCCTATCGGATGGAGGATATCAAGCATATCTCCGACGAGCTGTACCTCGACCAAACGATGCAAAATAATTTGAGCAAATACGAGGAAGGCTACTATAGCTATGAAAATATGTCACGCTACTTGCAGCCGAAGCTGACGAATATGCTCAGCTCTATGGTCAACAATGTGTGGCTCGACATTTATACCGATAATCCGACCGTGCCAGAGGTGTTCTTCGCCAGAGGAAGCGAAGTTGATCCGCTGTCTGCGGGGCGCGATTTTGAAATTATGCATATGGATCGTTTGAGAGTGCAGGAATGGTATAAACAGCTCGACTTCCCGCAAGAGATTTATGGGCAGACCTTCGTCTGGCGGCAGGTGGATAACGACGCTCGTTTCGGTAACATCTCGCTGATGCGCCGATTGATTAATTTCGATGAGGGCAGCAAGCAGTTCGGGTTTATGCGGATTGTCACGAAGATCAGCGATCTGCTTCAGGCTGTCGATTACCGTAAAATTACGGACAATAGCGTGCTGGTCGTGTCGGATTGGGACGGGAAGACGCTGTTTACCTCCGCGCCATCCTCGCTTGCAGCGAATTGGGACAGCGAAGCCGCGGGGAACGACTATTTTGTCATGACGAGGCCGGTTGCAGGACTGAATTGGAAGCTGTCTGCCTATATTCCCCGGAGCTATCTGAAGGAGAATGCGGTCTCCGTCCGGAATGTGTATATTATGATGTGCATTATGGTGGTGACTGTTCTTATCCTCATCAGTGCGCTGTTCTCGCGCTATTTTATCCGCAAAATGACGAAAATTATCGCGGCCATCGACTCGTTCCGCGAAGGGGATTTCTCCAAACGCATTCATTTCAAGAGCCGCGACGAATTCGCCCAAATCGGCGATGCGTTTAACAATATGGGTCGGAATATGGAAGAGATGATTCAGAACCTGTATGTGGCGAATCTTCAGAAGAAGGAAGCGGAGCTGGAGTTTCTCCAGGCCCAGATCAATCCGCATTTCTTATATAACACGCTGTCCTCGATTAGCCGCTTGGCTAAATTCGGGCAGAACGATAAGCTGCAGAAGACGGTGTTCGGACTTGCGAAGTTTTATCGGTTGTCGCTGAACGACGGGAGAATTCTCACCTCGATTACGAATGAGGTTGAGCACTGCAAGGTGTACACCGAGCTGCAGCAGGCCAAATACGAGAATCGACTGCGCGTCTATTACGAGATTGACCCGGAAGTATTGACTTATACGACCGTTAAGCTGGTCCTGCAGCCTTTTATCGAGAATACGCTGAAGCATGCCTGGTATGGCGATCAGATTAACATCCGGATTACGGCGCAGAAGGAAGAGCAGCATATCGCGTTTCGGATCATTGACGACGGGGTCGGCATCAGGCAAGACCTGCTGGAGCAAATCATGAATCCGCGGGGCGTGCAGGTGGGGTATGGCATTCGCAATGTCGATTCGCGCATTAAGCTGCAATTCGGCGATGCGTATGGGGTTTCGCTCTACAGTCGTCCGGGAGTTGGAACCACGGTCACGATTCGAATCCCATTCTATCAGGATCCGGCGAATACGCTCGGAGCGTAAGTTTATCACACGAACAGAAGGAGCAGCCGTCATGAAGCCGATCAAAGGAGACCTCCAAACGATGAAGGAGATGAATCGCGCCGCGATTCTTCGTCTGTTTCATCGGAAAGGAACGTTAACCCGCGTAGAGATCGCGAAGCTAGCCCATTTGACACCGACAACCGTATCTTCACAGGTCGATGAATTGATTCGCGAAGGATTCATTGACGAGCTGGGGAAAACCGATAAGACCACCGTCGGGCGCAAAGCGGTACAGCTCGAAATTACGCGAAGTAAAGGATACGTCATCGTAATCGGCCTTGGCGGTCAGACCTTTACCTGTGCGCTCGTAAATTTCCACGGCGAGATTATCCATGTTGACGTGGTGCCGAGCGTGCAAGGAAATGATGCTGTGAGGCGCTATCTGAGTGAGGCAATCCCTCGGTTGATGAAGCAGGCCGGCATTGCCGAGCTTGCGCGGATCAAGGGCATTAGCATCGTGTCGCCCGGCATTATCGACGAGCAAAGCGGGACAATCAAGCTCTCGCGCGGCTTGCAGCTAAGTGAGTTCTCGGTGCAGGCCCATCTGGCTGATGCCTATGATTGTGTCATTGAAGTGGTCAATGATATGAACGCCTCGGTCTTCGCGGAGTATTATTATGGCCTGAACGCCACGTATCGCAATGTCATTTACGTGTCCGTGGAGGAAGGGATAGGCGCCGGTATTATCATTAATGAGCAGATTTATGCCGGCTCTAACGGTGCCGCGGGCGAAATCGGCCATACAATCGTCGATTCGGGCGGCATGCTATGCAAATGCGGCAATCGGGGCTGCATCGAAACGGTCCTGACTATGCCGTATATACTGCAGCGTGCGCAGATAGCTGCGAGGGAGGCAGCGGTTGCTGCGGGCGTAAGTGCAGGCGCAAGTGCAGGTGCAGGTGTAAGTGCAGGTGTAAGTGCAGGTGTAAGTGCAGATGCAAGTGCAGGTGCAAGTGCAAGTGCAGATGCAGGCGCCAATGTTGACGCTGTTTTGCCGCAGCATTTCGATGAAGTGCTGGCGTTGTATGAGCAAGGCGCAGAGTGGCTCCAGCCGATGATGCAGCAGGCGGCGCAAGTCATGAGCCAGCTGATGGCAACGATTTATAATTTCATGAGTCCGGAAATATTAATTATCGGCGGCTGGCCGAGCCGCTCGGATACCTTCATGCAGGAAGTAAAGCGGCGCCTCGACGCCTTCCCGTTCCCGACGGAGACGGGGAGCTCCCGTTTTGTATTCAAGAGCGTCGAGCAGCATCAAATTCTCGCGGGTGCGGCGACTTGGCTGCTCCAGGACCTATTCGGCGGCGTCCATTTCTCGCAGCGGTACAGCTAATGTAAACCCAGATCCACCGCTTCGGCAGCTGAGAGTATCAAAAACGAACTCTCAGCACCAAACCCAATAGAAAACCCAGCTGAGAGTCGCGAAACGTAACGCTCAGCTTCCGCGCCACTCTCAGCAGCCGGGCCATTCCCCCAGCCCACCTCTGCTGCAACTCCAATCAAAAAAAGGCTGAACCGGATTTCTCCGGTTCAGCCTTTTTAGCTCGCTAGCGAGCAGCATAAGTGCCAACAGGTGCCGTCAAATAGGCAGCCAGCTTGTCCGCGCTTTGCGTGAGCTCTTCATCGGTCAAACGAGGCGCATGGAACACCATGAAAGGCGGAACATACTTCATCTCGGTGAGCAGGACCGTAGCTTGAAGCGGCAGCAACAGCTGCTCCATCGTGTAGAGGCTTTCGCCATCCGGGCGATAGGAATCTTCAGCACGGCCAACGGAAATGGCCAGCACATACTCCTTGCCTTTCAGTTGATTGCCTGTCCCGTAGCCGAAGCCGTAGGTGTATACTTGATCCTGCCATTTCTTAAGCAACGACGGCGTGCTGTACCAGTGAAACGGAAATTGGAACACGATACGGTCATGCTGCAGCAGAAGCTGCTGTTCTTTCTCGACATCGATCATTTCATTCGGATACGTTTGGTATAAGTCATGTACAGTAATACCGGGCTCACACTCGAGACGTTCTTTCCACGTCCGGTTGACGCGGGACTCCTGCATGTTAGGATGTGCGACAATCACAAGTGTTCTCATGGTGACGTAACTCCTCTGTAAGAAAATGATATAGGGATTATAGCATAAATCCCTACTAAAAAAACAAAGAGCCACAGCAGTGGCTCCCAAGCTGCCCGAGAAAGACTCGGGCAGCGACTTTGTTGTCTATCAAACAAGAATAAACGTGTAACGGTTGTCAGAATGGCTATTTCATGCAAATAAGCCACTTTAAAACTCTAGCGGTTGTGAGAGAGGTTATTTGCAGCAAAATGGTCGTTTTCTAGCGGAAAATGTTCAAATAAGCCCGCTGGCAACCGTTAGAAAATAAAATGGGTAAATTTATGCCAAATAGCCACTGTCACAACCGTTAGCGTTCGCATGCGAATGCGACCAAGCATGTGAATACCACCAAGCATGCGCTCATCGCGGGGTTGCGGAGGTACAACACCCGAACCGTTATACCATGCCGAAATAAATCTCCGTTGTATAATGGAAGCTGACTGCGCCGTCTTGCTGATGTTTGGCAAACAATACCTCAAGCGCTTCCATATAAGGCTCGTAGCTAGGCGATCCCGGAAGCGGGACATACGAGGAAGAGAGGGTCCGGCCTTTAAGACTCTCCAGATCAAACAGCTGCTTGTTCGCAAACTCCGCTTTCTTATAGCTTCCATCCCGGAAGAAGGAGGCAAAGTCCTCGTGATGAAGACGCCTATGGTTCACATCTTTATAATCCGGTGCGTAGTGTAAGAGAAGTTGATCATAGTCAGCTCCAAAAGGATCATCGATCAGGCGGGTGTTCCAAATCAGTGCGACATGGCCGTCAGCGCGCAGAATGCGGCGGAACTCCAATCGGGTCGATGCCGGCTCGAACCAATGAAAGGCTTGCGCCGATACGATACAATCCACCGAGTCATCGCCCAGCGTGGTCGCTTCCGCCGAACCGTCGACGGATCGATACCGATCATAGCCGCCAAGCAGATCCTCTGCCGCAAGCCGCATTTCGGTATTGGGCTCCACGGCCACGACATTGCTGCCACGCTCAAGCAGCAGCCGGGTGAAAATCCCTGTACCTGACCCAATATCAGCAATAGCAGAGGACGGTACTAGAGAGCCCTCCTTATAAATGAAGTCCAAAGCAGCAGCCGGATAGCTTGGTCGATACTTCACGTATTGCTCCACGCGATCCGAGAAACGTTTCGTATTATCCTTCATAGACGAATCCCTCTCTTCTTACATGCATTTGCTATCGTTCAAGTGATTCTCCACCGTCCGATTAAACCGTTCAAGCAGTTCACCGAACAAGGCGGATTCTTCCTCTGTCCAATCTTTCAGCACATCCGTAAAAAAGGTTTGGCGCAGCTGCCTCACTTTGAGCAGCATCTCGCTGCCTGAGGAAGTGGCTTGGAGTAAGCTGACCCTGGCGTCCTTCGGATCCGCCGTTCGCTCCACATACCCCTTTGCTTCAAGCGAAGCGGTCTGCCGGCTGGCTGTCGAAATATCTAATTGAAAGGTGTCGGCAAGGGCCTTAATACCAAGGGGTCCATGGTCAATCAGCCGTCTCAGCAATAAATAAGTAGAGCGATCAAGCCCGGTATTGTTAAAATAAGCGATACGGGCAGCTTCGGCTCGACGCATGAATATTGCCATTTCGTGCTCGATTCGATGCAAATGGTCTGGATCTATGTTCATGTCGGATCACCGTTTCTCTAGGTTGTGAATCATGTTATTCCAGCATATCGCTTTCAATATAAGCCGTGCAAGTGGAAGAGATAGACCGATTGACAGCTATTGAATACCTTGTATAATTACGATTAGACATAGTTGCATGATACAACTATACTACAGTACGTAATAAATTTCACATGCAATTACGTGAAAGGAACGCTGCAATGATGGAAAATGAAACTCAGTCGGAGTTTGTTGCGTTAAACCATATAGGACATTCACCATCGCCAGTTGGCGCATTGGTTCGACTTAAGGTGTTTCAAGTTGCAGGCCGGCACAAGCAGCTGAAACAAGTGAACCATGCCATATCGGCAATGGAACGGGTATGGCAAGACGGAGCCGTACAGAGCGGCGGTGTTCTGCGAGGTACACGGGGGAAACATGTCGTTTCACTTGCGCTTGTCGATGCACAGGCGGGGGAAGCCTCGGGTCCGAATCGTTATACGGTAGAGTACAGCGATCATATCGCATCGCAGCCCTCCTCCAAGACAGAGCAAGGACAAGGGATGGCAAGTTTGTACTTCTTAAATATCGTGCAGCTTGCGCCGGGCAAACGCGAAGTCATGATTCGGAATTTCGAGCGCACGATGCCGTATGTACGCAAGCAGCCTGGATATATCTCGACGAATTTATTGGTCAGCCGCGATAATCGACAGGCTATTCATGTCGGCCAATTCGAGAGCCGGAAACATTTTCAAGCGATGTTCCGCAAGCAAGAGGTGCTTCGCGCCTTTGGCCGGGGGCTGGCGCCGGGCATGATGGCGACGGTTTGCGGCATACTTCCTAAGCCGCCTAGTTTGCATCTGTTTGAACTCGCACATGTGGTTGGATCGGCGGAACACAATTTGCTCAACTAGCAGGTATAACTACAAGGAACGTCCGGTGCAAGAGCAAGGGCTTGCTGCCGGGGAAGGAGTTGTTGAAGGTGTCTCCATTGATGAGACTGCTTAATCGCAGATTTTTTTATTTTACAATCATACTCTTGGTGAAGGGTATTCTGGCCTGGTCGGTCGTGTTTGACGAAGGGCCGTCCTGGATGACGCTCGTAACGGAAATTCCGTTCTTCTGGGTGGTATTCTGTCTAATCGAATGGTTGGCGGGCAAACGGAAGATGCTTTACTATATGATCGTCAATTTACTGCTAACGCTGCTCTATTTTACTGTACTCATGTACTACAAATATTATGGCATTATTGTTACGTATCACGCACTTGCCCAGGCTGGTAAAGTCGCGCAGGTTGGAGAGAGTACGTACTCGCTGCTTGATCCGTACTACTTGTTTATCTTCCTCGATATCGCCGTGTTGGCCTTTATCTTATGGAGACCGAAGCATAAACATATTCAGCAGCGCGTCAGCATGAGACCTGTGAGGAAAACAGGCATAACCATCATGTTCATCGTGTCTTCGCTGCTCTGTTTGCTGAACATTTGGCCGAACCGTGCCAGTATGAACGAGAATAAGCAGGCTGAAGAGATGGGACTGCTCAACTACGAGATCTACACGATCTTCGCTGATAGCCGCAAAGATGACGAGGCCGTGCCGATGGCTGACATTACGCAGAGCGCGATCGATGAGCTGAAAGGCACGGTGCAGCCGCAGCCACAGCCGCAATATTTTGGCGCTAACAAAGGAAAGAACCTGATTATCGTGCAGATGGAGTCCTTCCAGGATTTCCTGATTGGCCTCAAGATTGACGGTCAAGAAGTAACGCCGAATATGAATAAGCTGGCGCAGGAGAACATGCACTTTAATCATTTCTACACGATGGTAGGTCAAGGAACCACTTCGGATGCAGAATATGTGGTCAATACGTCTCTCTATGTGCCTCAGCATGAAGCTGCAACCGATCATAACGTGGATAAGGCGCTGCCAAGCTTGCCGAAGCTGCTGCATGCCAATGGCTACACGACGGCGACGTTCCATACGAACGATGTCTCGTTCTGGAACCGGACAGAGCTGTACAAAGCAATCGGTTGGGATCGTTATTATGACAAATCCTTCTACGGTGACGAGGATCATATTGCCTTCGGTTCGTCGGATGAAGTGCTTTATAAGAAGACGATTGATGAATTGGTGAAGCTGGATGAAGGCGCACAGCCTTTCTATGCGCAAGTCATTTCGATGAGCGCCCACCATCCGTTTAATCTTCCGGAGTCCAAGTACAAAATGAAGCTGCCGGAAGCATTCGACGATACCATCGTCGGTAACTATATTCATGCCCAGAACTATGCCGATTACGCGCTTGGACAGTTCATTGACGATTTGAAACAGCGGGGGATATGGGATGACAGTGTCATTCTGTTCTACGGTGACCATCAAGGGTTGTCCTTATACTCGCTTGATCGCGACGAGAAGAGCTTGGTGGCCGGCATGATTGGCCATGAATACGGGTATACCGACATGTTCCGTATCCCGCTTATTCTTCATGCTCCCGGCGTGACGACTCCTTCCGTGAGGGAACAAACCGGCGGTCAGATCGATATTCTGCCAACGGCCGCGAACTTACTGGGTGTATCATTAACCGATCAGATTTATTTTGGCCAAGATTTGTTGAACCAGAGCTCCAACATGCTGCCGATGCGTCATTTCTTGCCGTCGGGCTCCGTCATTACGGATGACGATATGTTCCTGCCGGGCATAGATTATACGGATGGCACGAACTACTCGCTCCGCGATAACAGCGAGACCGAGCATGGCGAAGGGGCTACAGAGGATCAATACAATCGTACGCTGAAGCTGTTGAACTTATCGGACAGTTATGTGAGTCAACTGCCGGACAAAGAAGAATAATGCACTTATACAAGAAAGAAGCCGCAAGCATCACGCTTGCGGCTTTTTATCGATTTGTTTAATAAGGGTCCACTTCGTGCCCCGCTTGCTTCGCCTGATCAACGGCCTTCTCCGGCCGCGATTGACCGCTTGCGATGTTGCGGCCATCGGATTGCTTCAGCCCTTCGGCGACGCGTTGCCCGTAGCCGGCGTCGGCCTCCGCGAAATATCCGACCATTCGCGAGCGAATATCCTCCTTACACACGGACAGCGCGCCGACCAGATTGTCGATCAGCTCGTCCTGCTCCCAGCTCTCGAAGGCGCGGAACGTGTCGCCGGCTTGCTTGAAGTCGTTTGTCCGCTCGATCTTCTGCCGCATCAGCTTCGCCTCGTAATGCGGCTCATGGTCTTTGCCGCTGCGTGCCGCCTCCTGCAATCCGCCCATGGAGGATGGCTCGTAGTTCACATGCGGATTTTGCCCGGCTGAGCGGTCGGGACGATATTGCATTTGTCCGCCGCTCTGATTGGTCGCCACATGCGTCTGAGGTGCATTGACAGGCAGCTGCAAGTAGTTGGTTCCCACCCGGTGACGCTGCGTATCGGAGTAGGAGAACGTTCGGCCTTGCAGCAGCTTGTCGTCGGAGAAGTCTAGACCGTCCACAAGCACCCCGGTACCGAATGCCACTTGCTCCACTTCGGTGAAATAGTCCTCGGGGTTGCGGTTCAGTGTCATTTTGCCGATAGGTAGGAAAGGGAACTGCTCAGGCGGCCACAGCTTAGTCGGATCAAGCGGGTCAAAATCCAGCTCCGGATGCTCGTCATCCGTCATCAGCTGCACACAGAGCTCCCATTCCGGATAGTTCCCAGCCTCAATCGCTTGGTACAAGTCGAGAGTGGCATGGTTGAAATTCATGCCCTGTATCTCGTTGGCCTCGCGCTGCAGCAGGTTCTTGATCCCTTGTTTAATGGGCTCCCAGTGATATTTCACGAGCATGGCTTCGCCGTCTTGATTGACCCATTTGTATGTATTGACACCCGAGCCCTGCATTTGCCGATAGTTGGCGGGTATGCCCCAAGGGGAGAATAGGAACGTAATCATATGCGTCGCTTCCGGCGTGAGGGATACGAAGTCGAAGAACCGCTGCATATCCTGCACGTTCGTGAGCGGGTCTGGTTTGAACGCATGCACCATATCCGGGAATTTCAGCGGATCACGGATGAAGAAGATCTTCAGGTTGTTGCCGACCATGTCCCAATTGCCGTCCTCGGTGTAGAACTTGACCGCGAAGCCGCGAGGGTCACGAAGCGTCTCCGGTGAATGGTTGCCATGAATGACGGTGGAGAATCGAACGAATACCGGTGTCTGCTTGCCGGCCTCTTGCAGCAGCTTAGCGCGAGTATACTTCGAGACCGATTCATTCCCGGCTTTGCCGTAAGCCTCGAAGATGCCATGAGCGCCGGCGCCGCGAGCATGAACGACCCGCTCTGGGATACGTTCCCGGTCAAAGTGAGTGATTTTCTCGATAAAATGGTAATTCTCCAGCGTGCTCGGTCCACGGCTGCCAACCGTACGTATATTTTGATTATCCGTAACAGGGTGGCCCTGCCGGGTCGTGAGCGTTTGATCTGAATCCTTGTCCAAGTGCCAAGCTCCTCTCGCAGGTAGATGTGAACTTCAATGGTATTGTTGCCCAGCGGATGGTTCCTGATTCAGATTCTCGTACAGGTGAACTTGCTAATTTTGGAGGCTGTTCATGGCTTGTTTCGCGTTGACAGTGAAGGTGCAGTCGTCTACAATACATACCCATATGGGTATATGATTATAGTCATAAGGGCATAAGGGAGGATTTCGTTCCAATGGGATTTTAAGTGGCGAAAGAAATGACACCGCAGGAGGTAGAAGAACGTCTCGGACTTGGCGAAGGTCTCTATATGCTGGATGTCCGCGAGCCTGCCGAGTGGGAGGCCGGTCATCTGGCAGGCGCCGTCCACATTCCGCTTGGCCAGCTGATTGAACGATTGGATGAACTGGACGCTGCGCGAGAGGTCATCGTGATGTGCAGAGGCGGCGGAAGAAGCGGGTTAGCCTGCGAGCTGCTGGGCGAGAGAGGATTCTCGGTTGTGAACATGACAGGCGGTCAGGCGGTCTATTGGGCTGGACGGGCGAGCTGACGAGAGAATAGTGGGGGGGCTAGCGATTATGGACATTGCGATTAACGTATTATTCGTTGTTGTTGTAGTATGGTTCGCGTATTCGAGATTCGGCAAAGTAAAAGGACTCCGCACGCTGCAGGCAACGGATTTCCGCCGGGAGCTTGAGACGGAATCGACGGATATGCTGCTGATTGATGTAAGGGAAGCAGGAGAGTATAAGAGCGGCTACATTCCGGGAGCGAGGAACATTCCATTATCCCAGCTCGGGTCGCGACTCAGCGAGCTGCCGGAGGATAAGAAGCTTCTGCTGTATTGCCGAAGCGGCATGCGCAGCAAGACGGCAGCAAGGCAGCTGATGCGCGGCGGGTATTCGCAGATCGCCCATTTACAGGGCGGTCTTGGAGCGTGGAGCGGGAAACTTGTGCAATAGGAAAGCAATATAAGCTTGTTTGCAGTGAATGGATGAGGCTGCGAGCGGGTTTTTTTGTATCTGGGTGGAATTCATGAACGGAATTCACTTTGTTGGCTTCGATGTAGACCTCTTGGTGGGCTATATGGATGGAATTCACTCTTCACGTTCCTAGTGATTAATCGCAATTGTATGAAAATGAGGTTTCTCACCGCAAACGCTCGAGCAACTCACAATTAAAATATAACGTTGACGTTAACGTTATAAAAAGAGTAAGATGAAATCAAATGAAACATTCTAATTCGAAGATCGGGAGGAGGAACACAATGGAAGAACGTTACAAGATCGATGATGTCGCCAAAGAGAGCGGTTTGACGAAACGTACGATCCGGTATTACGAGGAGATTGGGTTACTGCCTTCGCCGGAGCGGACCGACGGTGGAACGCGGTTATATACGCGTATGCATATCGAGCGGCTCAAGCAGATCATTAACGCAAGAGATGTGCTTGGTTTCTCGCTGCAGGAAATTATCGATTTCGTCGCGATTCGTGAGCAGCTTATGCAGCACCGCGATGCTTACAGGCAAACGGAGGAAGCGGAGCAGAAGCGGAAGCAGCTGATGGAGGTAGGGCATACGATCGATAAACAGATGCAGATGATTGATCATAAGCTTGAGAAGATTAAGGAGTTTCGCGAGGAATTAGTTAAAATTAAGAAGCGCGTAACCGACGCGCTGGATCAAACCACTACGTAGAAAGAAGGAGTACAAGTGTCAACACCTAATACAGCACGTAAAGCCGCGCCGCAAGCCCCTTTGCAGCCGGGTGCCCAGAAGAGTAACTCTATGTTTAATCAGCCGATTGCCGTGTGGGCGATCGCTTTTGCAAGTATCATTGCGTTTATGGGACTGGGACTTGTCGATCCCATTCTGCCGATGATGAAGGATCAGCTGCATGCCTCAGACAGTCAGTTGACCTTGCTGTTTACGAGCTATAACGCGGTCATGGCCGTTGCCATGCTGATTACGGGCGTTATCTCCTCGCGTCTCGGCATTAAGCGAATGCTGCTTGCCGGCATCGTCCTCATTGCCGTGTTTTCCGCGCTCGCGGGTAGTGCCGGCGATGTCATGGAAATCGTTTGGCTGCGCGCCGGATGGGGACTGGGTAATGCTTTCTTCGTCGCAACCGCTTTGTCCGCCATCGTTTCGTTATCCCGCGTCGGCGTCGGCAAATCGATCATCTTGTTCGAAGTAGCAGTCGGACTTGGTATCTCGGTAGGCCCGCTGCTTGGCGGAGAGCTTGGGGCTATTTCGTGGAGGAGTCCTTTCTACGGCGTTGCCGGGTTAATGGTACTGGCGTTCTGTCTTATCTTGTTCATGATGCCGAAGGCCGCTAAGTCTCCTGCCGCAGTGACACCGATTAAGAAGAAAGTTTCCTTGCTGGATCCTTTCCGTGCACTCAAACATCGCGCGCTGCTGATCTTTGGGATCTCGGCTGCCCTTTATAATTTCGGATTCTTCACCTTGCTTGTCTACGCAGCGCTTGTGCTTGGCCACCTGCATCATGTTGATGTGCATGGCCTTGGTTATGTGTTCCTCGGATGGGGACTGCTGCTCGCATTTACATCTGTAGTTACGGCTCCGAAATTGCAGAAGCGCTATGGTACAGTCAAATCCATGTGCGTGCAGCTCCTTCTCTTCGCGGTAACGTTGTTCGTCATGGGTTATTGGACAACCGAGAAGTCAGTCATTATCGCCATGGTGATCTTGGCCGGTGCGTTCCTAGGCAATAATAATACGCTCATTACAACCGCGGTGATGAACGCTGCTCCGGTCGAACGTCCGACGGCATCAGCTGCATATAGCTTCCTGCGTTTCATCGGCGGTGCGCTTGCACCTTACTATGCGGTTAAATTCGCGGAATGGTTTGATTTCCACGCGCCTTTCTACATCGGAGGCGGCTTCGTCGTACTAGCGGTTATCGTCATCTGGCTGAACCGCAAACACTTGAAGCATGTGGATGAGGCAGAAGCTCATTAATGCTGATGATAGGTCCTTTTTTTTGATCCAAAATATAACGTTAACGTTAGTGTTATATTAATGTGCGAGGAGCAAACCCCGTTATCGACTCCGATGAGTCGGTGCCGGGGTTTTTCATTGATGTTCACAGATAATGTATGGTTCTACGCCCCGAAAGAGGTACCAGTTACCGTACAAGGAGAGGAATCGCCGGATTTCGCCCCATCCCACCGTTTTCCCTCAAATTCTCCTCCTTCTTCATGCGCTCTCCTTGCCTCAAGCTGCCATAAAGAGGGTTTTCTGGATAGGATGTCGAATGATGTCACCACAGATTGAATGTGGAGGTCGACATGAAGAAAACAGCATCGTCAGGCACGCTCGCCTATACGTTATTTACGTTAGAATCGAACCCTTCACAGCGCAGATTTGCTTTTATCGTTGGTGCGATTATAGCGCTTGCCTCGCTTGCTTCCATACCGTTTGCGCATATAATGGTGCCCAATAATAACGCGTTCTTGTCCGCACTATGCTCGGCGGTTATCTGCTTCGAGCTCGTTACGGTGTTCGTTCTGTACAGCCAGTTCAAAGTCAGCCGTTCCCCGTCCATTCTCATCTTGGCAGGAGGCTACTTCTACTCGGCTTGCATGACGATTCTATATGTGTTCTCATTTCCGGGGATCATACCGCCCAATGGATTCGGTCCGGGTCCCATCATGCAAGGTCCGGGGCCGGGCATGGAACTTGGCCCAGAGCCGAGGTTCCTCATTGGGGGCAATCAGTCAGCCGAATATATCTATTCCCTCTGGCATCTGGGATTCCCCATCGCGATCCTGCTTCATATCGCCACCGAGGTCAAGTATAAGCAGGTGCGCCTTCGCGATGAAACCGCGCGGCTCATGACCATTCTAACAGGAGCAGCGGTGCTTGTAGTGGTGGCGGGGATCGGGTATGTGTCGCTGGCCCTGCACGACAAGCTTCCCATCCTAATGGACCATGGTCGCATCACGCCGCTCGCCATGTATGGATTCGGCCTCTCTACGCTGGTAATCAGCTTGCTTGCACTAGCCCTCTATTATTACATGACCAAAGGGAGCACCGTAACCTCCTCTTGGCTGTGCGT
This sequence comes from Paenibacillus sp. J22FR21, assembly GCF_056269135.1. NCBI lineage: Bacteria > Bacillati > Bacillota > Bacilli > Caryophanales > Paenibacillaceae > Paenibacillus > Paenibacillus sp. J22FR21. The sequence continues at coordinate 327,317 of NZ_JBWDNJ010000006.1, read as the reverse complement.
CGCGCTCCTTGCAACCGTGCTGGATGTGGGCATCAATATGAGCGGCGGCAATCGATTCAGCGTAGGCTGGTACGTCTCGAAGCTGGACACCTTCATCTGCGCCAATATCGTATTGGCAGGCATGATCTACGAGTTCACGAAAATGTATTACAAAATGACAGAGCTTTACACCCAAGTAACGGACAGCGAGAGCCGCTACAAAACCCTCTTCGCGAAGAGCCGCCTAGGTGAGCAGAAAATCGCCGAGCAGAACAAAATCATCGAACGGATGCTGGAATCCAGCCACGAATCGATTGCGATGTGCGACAGCGATGGACGTGTCGTCTTCGTCAATCGCAGATTCAAAACGATGTTCGGACGAGAGCTATCCGTCGGACAGTCGCTCGCGATCTATTGCAAAGAGATGCGGGCCGATTATGGCAGCCTTGGCGATCAGATCAAGCAATATTTTGAGCAGCGGCTGCAGCCGTTCCGGGAGCGTGTTGCCTTCCATAAAGAAGGCGGCGAGCTGCGCCATTATGAATGCTACGTCAGCCCGATCATCAGCAAGGATGGCGGTCTGCTGCATGGTCATCTCTTCACGTTCGGCGATCGAACCGATGAAGAGCGCAAAGCGCACTACGACGATTTGACCGGACTGCCGAATCGCAGATACATTAATGAGCGGCTTCGCATTGCGATGCGAAGAGCGGCAGAGGCAGGGACTTCTTTTGCCGTCTTCTTCATGGATTTGGATGGCTTCAAGCGAGTTAACGATACACTCGGCCACGAAATGGGCGACCGATTGCTGCAGGAGGTTGGCGCCCTCCTGAAGAAAGGTATGGGCGGCTACGGCACCTGCGCCAGATGGGCAGGCGACGAGTTCGTCGTACTTGTGGATGAAGCAGTGGGCGACATCCGGCCGGAGGAGCTGGCCCTTGATCTCATCGGTGCCATTCGGCAGCTTGATATTGTAGACGGCAAAAGAATTCAAATTTCGGCCAGCATCGGGATCGCGATCTATCCGGATGACGCCATGGATGGGACCAAGCTGCTCCAATACGCGGATCAAGCCATGTATGAGGCCAAAACAAACGGCAGAGGCACATTCTGCTTCTACACCTCTTCCGCTACAAGCAGCAGGAAGCAGCATCCCGAATTCAGCTCTAGCTAAGCAAGTGAGAAAACCCCAAACTCCCTCAGGGAGTTTTTTGCTTTTATCCCCATCTGCCGGCATGCCCGTGATCTCGGAATCGTCTAAATTTTATCCCTTTATGCTAAATCAATCGGCATTGGGATTAGCTATGATGATGATAGAGGTATGGAAGATTACAGGGGAGCTGAGGTGGGCCGCAGGATGGACACGAATGATCAGCAAGTCTACGCATGTAAGCGAATCGGTGTGATTAACGGTATGGATAGCGAATGGATCTTATTGCGCGATACGGTAAGCGGGGGCGCACCGACGGAATGGACGAAGGTTCGCTGCGGATGGACGGCAGACGCGCTGCTGATTCAGTTCCACTGCGAGGATGAGCACATTGTTTCGGACTACAGCGAGCGCGATGAGCCGCTGTATAATCAGGACGTGGTAGAGGTGTTTATCGATGAGGATGGCAGCGGCACCCAATACATAGAGCTGGAGGTTAGCCCACGCAACGTCGTATTCGATGCGCGGATTACCAATGATGGCAGCGGTTCGGTTGGGATCGATACGGAATGGGACATTGAGGGGCTTCATACCGAAGTGAGCGAGGTTCAACCGGGACAATGGATGTACGACATCCGTATTCCGGCGAGCACGTTCAACAAGCCGCTGGAAGCCGGACTCCGCTGGCGGGTTAACTTCTATCGGATCGACGAACGGCAGGATGGCATCCGGGAATATCAAGCTTGGCAGCCGACGGGACTGGTCAACTTTCATAAGCCGCAGCGATTTGGCACGCTAGTACTCATCTAATTATTCCAAGGAGGAAGTATCGATGAACGTAAACCATAACCAGCTGGAGACGCGGTGCGTCAGCTCACTCGTCAAAATTTTCGCCCAGGACGGCGAGCTCCAAGAGCCTGCATATCAGAAGGGCAGCGCCCTCCGGGGTGAAGTTTATTCCTTTCAAGTAGCCTATCGCAGTGCGCAGATGCGCAAGAACATCAACCTAACTGTCACTTCCCAGCTGCAAAATAGTACAATCACCATCCGTTCCGTCGGACTTGTTCCATCGGAAATGCCTATGTATGCCGATCATGATGCGCGGATCTTCCAAGCGACGCCGGGACTATTTCCCGATCCGCTGTATCCGATCGCCAATGGTGTGACGGCACTCCCGAATGTGTGGAGCTCCGTGTGGGTAACTGTAGAAGTGGATCGCGCTGAGCAGGGCGGCACATTCGAAATTGCGATTGCTTTCGAAACCTCAGAAGGGGAGCAGCTTGCTCAAGAGAGCTTCGCGCTCACCGTCATTCCGAGCGAGCTGCCTGAGCAGAAGCTGATCCACACCGAGTGGTTCCATACCGATTGTATTGCGACGCAGTACAACGTACCGGTGTTCAGCGAAGAACACTGGCGCTTGCTGGAAGCTTTCATCGGCACGGCCGTCAAGCATGGCATTAATCTGCTGCTGACGCCGCTGTTCACGCCGCCGCTCGATACGGCTGTCGGGGGAGAGCGTCCTACCGTACAGCTGGTGGATGTCCAGAAGGCAGGCAACCTGTATAAGTTTGGTTTCGAGAAGCTGGACCGCTGGGCGGACATGTGTCTGGCTGCCGGCGTACGTTACTTCGAGTTCTCGCATCTGTATACCCAGTGGGGGGCGAAGCACGCGCCTAAAATCATGGCTCATGAGAATGGCGAATACAAGCGGATTTTCGGCTGGGATACGGAAGCTTCCGGCGAGGAATATCGCAGCTTCCTGGGCCAGCTCATTCCGGAGCTGCTGAAGTGGGTGGAGGGCCGCGGTTTGCAGAACCAGGTCTACTTCCACATTTCCGATGAGCCGAGCATGAGCGCACTCGAGGATTATCGCCAAGCGAGCGACTGGCTAAGACCGATGCTGCAAGGGTATCCGGTTATCGATGCCTTGTCCGATTATGAATTCTATGAATCCGGACTTGTTCCACGTCCAATACCGGCGACGAATCATATCGAGCCTTTCCTTGAAGCAGGCGTTCCGGACTTGTGGACGTACTATTGCTGCGGACAATACAAGGAAGTCTCTAACCGATTCTTCACGTTCCCATCAGCTCGAAACCGGATCCTCGGCGTGCAGATGCACAAGTTCGGGATCACCGGCTTCCTGCATTGGGGCTTTAATTTCTGGTACAGCCAATATTCGATCAAGCCGATCAACCCGTATATAACAACGGATGCCGGCCATGCGTTTCCATCGGGAGATGCCTTCCTTGTCTACCCGGGAGAAGAGGGTCCGATCGAATCGATCCGCATGGAAGTGTTCTATGAGGCGCTGCAAGATATGAGAGCATTTGCACTGCTGGAAGAGTTGGGCGGTAAGGATGAGCTGCAAGCACTTATTGGCAACATTACGTTCAGCAGCTACCCTGCAGAGAGTGAGTGGCTGCTCGATCTACGCGAAACGGTGAACAAGCGAATTGCCGAAATCATAGGCTAGAATGGCAGACTCCGTGATCCGCCCTTGTGTTCGCCTCGGAATTTTGGGACAATACTAGTCAGATAGGGACGAATACAAGGTGTTGAAAAGAGGATAACGGATATGCAACATAAACCATCCATATATGGCTTCACATTCGACCAGCTCACAAACTGGCTTGGGGAGCATGGACATAAACCGTCGCGCGCGCGGCAAGTATGGGATTGGCTGTACCGGAAACGGGTTACGACATTCGGGGCGATGACGGATGTGAATGGAGCTTGCCTGGCGTTATTGGCAGAGCACTTCGACATTCAGACGCTCGGCGAACATACGAAACAAGAATCGGCGGACGGCACGATTAAGTTCCTGCTCAAGCTGCATGACGGCAATCTGATCGAGACCGTGCTCATGCGGCATAAATTCGGGTTGTCCGTCTGCGTAACGACGCAGGTCGGCTGCAATATCGGCTGCAGCTTCTGTGCAAGCGGCCTGCTTGCTAAGAGCCGCGACCTGACAGCGGGCGAAATCGTCAGCCAGATTATGAAGGTGCAAGTGCATCTGGATGCCGCGCAGCAAGGCGAATTGGTCAGCCACATCGTCGTGATGGGGATCGGGGAGCCGTTCGATAATTTCGAGAACATGGTCGACTTCATCGAAACCGTCAAGGATCATAAGGGTCTTGCCATCGGGGCTAGACATATTACCGTTTCCACAAGCGGTTTAGCTGACAAAATCGTAGCGTTCACCGATCGCAACCTCGGCGTTAATCTGGCGGTTTCGCTGCATGCGCCGAACAATGAGCTGCGCACGCGCATCATGAAGATCAATCGCGCTATTCCGATCGAGCCGTTGATGAAGGCCATCGATTATTACCTGAGCAAGAATAAGCGCCGTGTGACGCTGGAATATATTTTGCTCAAGGATGTTAATGACCAGACGGAGCATGCCCTGCAGCTTGCAGAGCTTATCGGCGATCGCCGTCAGCTTGTGAACGTGAACTTGATCCCGTACAATCCGGTCGATGAACACAGCCAGTATCAGCGCAGCGAGCAGGAATCGATCCGCATCTTCTACGATACATTGAAGAAGCAATCCGTCAGCGTTAGCGTCCGTCTCGAGCACGGAACGGATATCGACGCCGCCTGCGGCCAACTGCGCAGTAAGCAAATCAAAGCTACCGTATAAGCAACCAGATTAAGCAGGCGCATCCCGTGTCATACTAGGCGATGCGCCTTTTTTGTGCAGCTTCGCAAGAAATGTCAGGTGCTCGGGGCAGGGATGGCCTAACATGAATGGTAAGGAGGTGATCCGAATGGAAGAGGAAGAGCGGTATGCCGGAATATGGCGGGCCGCCGGATATGCGGAGGAGCATTTGCAGGAGGAGCTTCGGTTGGAGGAGCTTGCTAAGCTTGCGGGGTATTCTCCGTTTCATTTTCACAGGCTGTTCTATGCTTGCACGGGAGAGACGCTGTCCCACTATATTCGAGAGCGCCGTTTGGCGTATGCGGCGAGAAGGCTGCGGGGCTCGGAGCAGTCGGGCACGGGAATCGGCTTTGATATCGGATATGGGAGCCATGAATCCTTTATTCGCTCGTTTATGAAACGATTCGGGGAGCCTCCCCAATCCCTGCGAAGGAGAGCATGTACGATGAGAGAACCGGTGTTGATTGACCGCGAGATGATTCATCTCGCAGGCGTGTTATGCACGACGGATACGTCGAAGGATCGCAACATTGCACAGGCCTGGAAATCGCTCAGCCGCGTCTGGGCGAGTATTCCGGGTAAGGTAAACGAACAGATTTGTTTCGGTCTGGAAATTTACAATCCGCAATCAAGCGGAGATCGGGAGAGGCAGTTTGCTTATTTGGCCGGCACCGAGGTGGCAGACCCGGCGGCAACGATGCCGGGAGAGGCTCGGGTGTTCACCATCCCCGGCGGAAGATATGCGGTCTTCACGCATGTTGGTTCAACCGAACTGCTCGGTGAAACATTCCATTATATTTATGGGGAGTGGCTCCCGGCTTCCGGCGAGGCGCTGCGCAGCTTGGATGACAGCGGCTTTGATTTTGAATACTACGATGCCCGTTTCCAAGAAGGCCGAGCGGATTCAGAGCTTGATGTCTATGTACCCCTATGTCCAATCGTCTCGCCATCATCTGAATAGGATAGCGTAGTAGTAACTACGCGATGAAGGATGGATGCGAGTGATGGCCAGAGCTAAAGGTCAAGCCAAGGTGGTCAAACGCGAGAACCAGGTCTATTCCAGCCGGGTAGTCCGCTCGGAGTTTGGAAAGTATTGGAGAACCTCACTAACCGGAAGCGGATATGTCGTGTATACGGCCACCCGAAAGGATGCGAAGGTAACCGTGCTGCTGAGTACCGGCGCTTCCAAATTGCTTGTTTTCCCTAGTGGCGGCAAGGTTTTGGTAGGCGGCGGGGGAGTGAGTCATTACAGTAAACCCCATGTGGCGATTGATCTTTAATGACAGAATAGCTTAACAATTTTTGTAAAGGTTTCCCTCTTATAGGGAGCCTTTTTTTTGTCAACAATTATTGGGGTGGGCACCTGAGGCGACATACGGCCCTAAATCAGGTAGAATAGAGGAATACCATGGAACGGGAGCTGTAACGATGTCTAACGAAGAAATGATTTTGACTAAAGAGGGCTTTGCTAAATTGCAGGAGGAGCTTGACGACCTCAAGTACGTGAAACGCAAGGAGCTGGCCGAACGGATTAAGCTTGCCATTAGTTACGGGGACCTGAAAGAGAACAGCGAATATCATTCCGCGAAGAATGATCAATCATTCTTAGAAACACGCGTCATCATCTTAGAGAAAATGCTCAATACGGCCCGCATCGTGGAGACTGACCCGAATAATTCAGGTTCGGTTCAAATCGGCTCGAGCGTCATCTTGAACGATGTGGAGTTCAACGAACGGATTGAATATCAAATCGTAGCTCCGGCGGAAGCGGATGTACAGGACAACAAAATTTCCTACGAGAGCCCGCTTGGCAAAGAGCTGCTGGGCAAAACGGTTGGCAGCCGGATCAATGTAAATGCACCGATGGGCGTTATCGTGTATGAGCTGCTTGAGGTCAAAGCGCTCTAATTCTATATTTCGTAAAGCCGCCGGCGATGCTGCATTGTCATTAAGTTACTTATCTTAATGAAATTGCAGCATCGCCGGCGGCTTTTTTCGTGTTTGCTGTAGGATCCCCGGCATCTCTCCCGAACGGAAAACCGCGCAATCGCGGAAGGCCATCGCCTTCCATGGCAAGCGTACAGGCCGCCTTGCTCGTCTGTGAATACAATGTGGTGTATTCCAAAACAAGGAAGGAGATAATACCTTGAAACGTAATTATCCACACATGGGCCAAGTTGCCGGTGCAAACATGGGTCCAAACATGGGGCCGAATATGGGACCTAACATGGTGGCAGGCGCAAACGACCAATTCTGTCCAGACTGCCCTACACAAACCATCTATGATCCTCCGGTTACGCAATACGAGAACGTCTTCCATCCGCAGCTTGTAAACGTTGTTCACGCCGTAGAAGTTGTAAAGCAGCATCACTGCTGCCCTGTATATCAACACTGCTACACGTATTCCGAGAAAGATGTCATGGTTTCGAGCGTGAAACGCGGCAAACGCACAAAAACATCCTCCAAAAAACGCACCAGAAAATAGTTTCTTTCTAACAAACAATGACCCGCACAGGGACACTTTAAAAAGAAGTGTTTCCTGCTGCGGGTCATTTGTTTGAATCGCGCAGTTAGAGGATGTCGTGATCCTCTATAAGATAATGCCCCATTCGAAGTGCTGCTTCCGCATTACCTGTTCTTGCGTAATAATGAAACAATTGCTGTTCTGACCGTCTGATGAGATACACATAGCCGAATTTGCGAAAGACCGGCAGCGCCTCGTCGTTCATATACTGGTAGTACTCCGCCTCTTTGCCATTGATCAGGAGGAGCAGCATCGTGAAGAGTAAGATGAAGACTTGATCCTTTAAAGCCTTAGCGCCTGTCAGGCCCGCCTGGGCCAGCCGCTCCAGCTCTTCCGCTTGCAGCAGACCTCCCATGAAACAGCTCCGAAGATAGCCTTCTAACGACAGCAAATAAGGAAGCGTTCGAGGATTCTTAAGCTCCATGGATTGTTTGTAGAAGCCGCTCGACTTCTTGAATTCCTTACGACGCAAATACTCATAGGCTAAATTATGTATGACTTTGGCTTTTCGGTCCGGCGCATTGCACATATCGCAGCTCTGAATTAAATTCTCGAACCGTGCGATCACTTCTTTAAAATCATGCTGCGGATCATCCTGCACTTGAATGAGCATCAGCATCTCCGCATCGATGACACGGAGGAAGCAGTTCATCTCTTTGAAGAAATTCCGTGCTTTCTCTGCGTAGAAGTAGGCCATGACCTCAGACCTCATCGTATGATAGGCCATAGCCAAATGGTGGAAATACTCCGGGTTATTATATTCCTTATCGTTAATGGTCTTGAGCGTTGCGACGGCCTCTACATGATTCTGCTTGGATATATGATAGATGCCTTCTACATGCTTCAGGAGGTTGCTTTCGAAGTCAGGCAGCCGCTCCGCTGTTTTGCGAATGCGATTGATGATGCGCAGCGCCATCTCCACCTCATTCTTAAGCAGCAGGTACTTCGCTTGAAGCAGCAAATAAAGCTTTTCATACTCGGAGATTCGCAGAAGCGCTTCCTGCTCGAGCTCCGCCTTGATAATTTCCATGTCCGCGGATAACTGCTTCACGATGGCATCATGCCAGTCGTACAGCCTTTTCTTGATGTTGCTGAACTTCGCCAGCTCGCAATCCATGCTGATGCCAAGCCGCACGCACAGCAGGTCAAGCACTTCTTGGGAGTAGTCGGTAATGCCCCGTTCGATTTTGCTGATATGGGTGTCCGAGCAGATGCCAAGTCCCAATTGATCTTGTGTCAATTCTGCTCGTTCGCGGTAGAATTTGATGATTTTCCCTTCATGCACTGGGATGAACCCCCTGCTGTCACAATTTCATGGTAAGGCTATTGTACCAAAACAACGGCATCGAGGTAAAATTAGGATATACTAGTAACATCCCAATGATTCGGCGAAGGAGCAATTATGCAAGTAAACCCTTTTCACACGTATCCATTAAGCGAGGAAATCGTTCGTGCACTAGATCATCTTGGTTATACGGAGCCGACACCGGTTCAGAGCAAAGTCATCCCGGAGGTGCTCGCGCAGCGCGACCTCACCGTTCGATCCCAGACCGGAAGCGGCAAAACGGCCGCCTTCGGCATTCCGATCTGCGAGCTCGTGGAATGGGAGGAGAACAGACCGCAGGCGCTTGTGCTCACGCCAACGCGTGAGCTGGCGGGGCAGGTCAAAGAGGATCTGATTAATATCGGCAGATTCAAGCGCATTAAGGTGGTTGCCATTTATGGCAAGCAGCCGTTCGCCCAGCAGAAGCTGGAGCTGCAGCAGAAGGTCCATATCGTCGCGGGTACGCCCGGGCGCGTGCTGGATCATATCAACCGCGGGACTCTGGATGTTGATCGGCTGCGTTACCTGGTCATCGATGAAGCGGATGAGATGCTTAACCGCGGATTTATCGAGCAGGTGGAGTCCATCATCAAAGAGTTGCCCAAGGACCGAGTCACGCTGCTGTTCTCCGCAACGCTGCCGCCGGACGTGGAGCAGCTGTGCCATCGACATATGAAGGACCCTGTTGATATCGAGATCGAAACGGCAGGCATTACGACGGATCGGATTGCTCACACGCTCTACATCGTGAAGGACGAGAGAAAGCCGGAGCTGCTGAAAGCAGTCACTACGATCCAAAATCCGGACAGCTGCATGATTTTCTGCCGCACGCAGGAAGCAGTTGACCAGGTCAGCCGTATGCTAAGACAAAGCGGATATCCCTGTGACAAAATCCACGGAGGCATGGAGCAAAATGATCGTTTCAGCGTCATGCATGCCTTCCGCAGGCGGGAGTTCCGCTACCTAGTGGCAACCGATCTGGCGGCCCGCGGGATCGATATCGAGAATATTACGCATGTCATCAACTATGACCTGCCGATGGACAAAGAGAACTTCGTACATCGTACGGGCCGCACCGGGCGCGCAGGACAGAGCGGTATCGCAATTACGTTCGCTACGCCGAGTGAGGGCAGATACCTCGACGATATTCAAGGCTATATCGGCTTCGAGCTGCCGCGGGCAGATCCGCCAAGTGCAGCACAGGTTGCTGAAGCTAAGGAAGCCTTCGAAGAGAAGCTTAGCGCAATGGATGCGCCGCGCCTCGATAAACGAGAGCTGCTGAGTCAGGATATTACGAAGCTGTATTTTGGCGGCGGGAAGAAGAAGAAGCTGCGGACAGTGGACTTTGTCGGGACGATCGCGAAGCTGGAAGGGATGACTGCAGCAGATATCGGCATTATTACGATTGAGGATAGCGCGACCTTCGTGGAGATTTTGAACGGCAAAGGTTCCCTTGTCCTGCGGGCGATGAAGAACACGACCGTGAAAGGGAAGCTGCTTAAAGTACATATTGCGAACAAGTGAGGCTCGCTGAAGAATTGGAGCTTTGCTGATCCGGATATGTGGCGTGAAAGGCCGGCGTAGGCAACTCATCGGCCCGATCACGTACGTCGCCTGCGGCTACGGCCGCTGCGGCCGCCTCATGTTCAGCAATGTTTTATGAATCCAGATGGCAGCTTGTGCGCCTTCGCCCATTGCGATGGACACCTGCTCGGCATGTACGGCGACGTCACCGGCTGCCCAGACGCCGGGGATACTGGTCATTTTGCTTCGCGAATCGGTCCAGATATGGCTGTTCTCGTGCAGCTTGGCGCCTAGCTGACGGGCGAGCGAGGATCTCACCTCATTGCCGCCATAAGCGAGAAACGCGCGATCTGCCTCGATGTGGGTGCCATCCTGCAAGATGACGCCCTGCAGATTGCCATCGCTATCGGCATTGATGCTCAGGTGCTCCGCTCTCCGATAAGCGATCGAAGCGGATGCCAGCTGCTCTTGCAAGGGGGCGCTTGTTGTCTGCGACTCCGGTGCTTGGTCGATATAGAGCAGCTTGTCCGTCCATGTGCGCAAAGTGAGCGCCATGCGGGCACCTGCGTCGCCGGCTCCGAGCACGAGCGTGCTGCGATTCCTTATCTCGTATCCGTCACAATCCGGGCAGACGAATACGGTGAGTCCCAGACATGGCCGCAGCTCCGGATAATCCGGCAGCCGATCCATGACGCCTGTAGCAATCAGCAACGTCCGCGATTGGTAAGTCGCGCTCCCGGTCTTGCTGCCGTGAAGCTCAAACAAGCTGGCGGAGATGCTGCGAGCTTCGAGAATGGTATCCGTTATGACTGGGATGCCATAATCGGCCGCCTGCGCAAGACCTGCCTGTCGAAGAGTATAGCCGGATACACCACCTGGATATCCCAGCAGATTTCGATAGCTGCGGCAGATCTTGGAGCGTCCATCATCGGAATCGATGACGAGCACGTCGTGCATCGCATACCGCCCGAGCTGAATAGCCGCCTGCAGTCCGGCGATTCCGCCGCCGATGATGATGCAGTCATAAATCATCAGGGCACCTCCTAAAGTTCGTAAGAATTAATGGAACGACTTGTGCCTATCTTTCGTAGTACCGTTATTGATACAATAAGACTGAGAATAGCAGCGTAGAGAGAGGACTAAACAACCTAATGATAGAAGCAGAGCAAGGCCATTGGCGTAAGGAAATTGCAGCATTTGAACGACCGAAGCTCAAGAACAGTATTTGGCAAATCATCAATACGATCGGACCTGTAGTGCTGTTATGGCTCGCTGCTTACCTCTGCTTATCCATCTCCCCTTGGTTGACAGTCGGTGTTTCAATTATCGCAGGCGGATTTCTCGTTCGGACTTTTATTATTTTCCATGATTGCTGTCACAAGTCATTTTTCAAAAATCGTAAAGCCAATGATATCGTCGGCACCATTACGGGCATCATGACTTATGTCCCTTATATGCAATGGAAGCAAAGCCACACAGTCCATCATGCGACTTGCGGCAACCTCGATCGTCGAGGTACGGGAGATATTTGGACGCTGACAGTTGACGAATATTTGAGCGCTTCACCGCTGCGCCGACTCGTGTATCGGTTGTATCGCAATCCATTTATTATGTTTACGATTGGCCCGATTTACATCTTCTTGATCGATTATCGTTTCAATCGCAAACGGGCGAGCACGAAAGAGCGGATAAACACGTATATCACGAATGCCGGAATTGTAGCTGTAGCTGCCCTGCTTTGCTGGGCTGTTGGCTGGCAGGCATTTCTTCTGATTCAGGGTACGATCTTCTTTATCTCAAGTATTGCGGGGATTTGGTTGTTTTATGTGCAGCATCAATTCGAGGAGTCGTATTATGAGGCGGATGCCGAATGGGACTTCGTGAAGGCCGCCATGCATGGCAGCTCTTATTATAAATTGCCGCGTATTCTGCACTGGATCACGGGCAACATCGGGTTCCATCATATCCACCATTTAAGCCCTCGGATTCCAAACTATAACTTGGAAGCGGTTCATGAGACGAACCCGCGTATGCAGGATGTTAGAACGATTACGATTCTTACGAGCTTGAGCTCGCTTAATTTCCGTTTGTGGCATGAGCCCAGCAAGAGATTAATCGGGTTTCGCGATATGAAGCGGCTTATGCAGATTGCGAAGACAACTACTGCTACTGCCGCTGCTGAATTATAATCGAAATAGAGATGGGTCGCTCTCCAAGCTTAGGTTGGAGGGCGATTGTTTGTTTATAGGTGGGATTGCGGTGAAATACATCGTAATAAATTCGGGACCAATTAGGGAGGCTGCGGTTGTTATGATTAAACTAAAAGACGGGGCGCTGACGCTGTTTGAGAGTGCGCTGTATAAAACGATGTCGGCCGTCATTGAGACCGAGGATGCCATTATTATCGTCGACCCGTGCTGGCTGCCTCATGAGGTAGAAGAGATCAAGCAATATGCCGAAGAGGTGGCAGGTGGAAGACCGAAATATGTGTTGTTCACGCACTCGGATTACGATCATATTATCGGATACGGGGCTTTTCCGGATGCGCAAGTGATTGCATCTGCTGCGCTGGCGGATAAGAATGCGGCTGAGAAGGATGCTATTCTCGAGCAAATTCGGGACTTCGAGGACAGCTACTATTTGGAGCGTGACTATGAGATCGCTTATCCGGTTGTGCAGCACCGAGCGGAGTACGATGGTCAGGTGTTGCGGCTGGCCGGCGAAACGAAGCTGACTTTCTATCTGTCGCCGGGGCACAATGATGATGGCATGTACACGGTGGTGGAGCCGCTTGGGCTGCTGCTTGCCGGTGATTATTGGTCGGATATTGAGTTTCCTTATATCTATTTCAGCAGCACATTGTACGAAGCGAGCATCCGCAAGCTGGATACGATCTTGGCTGCACATTCCATCGTGCGGTTGATCCCGGGTCACGGGAACTCGACCATGGATGTGGAGGAGATGAAACGCCGTCAAACGGCGGATTTTGCATACATAGCGGCGATGCGGGAAGCCGTCGCTGCAGGAGATCAGGCCGCTATCGATGCGCTGATTGAAGGCTGCCTGTTCCCTCGCAATTTGCGCAAGTTCCATCTGGGCAATCAGCAATTGTTGGAGCGGGAGCTTGGGGCTGGGGGAAGGGGTAGCAATCTGGGTAACCCAGCCACCTAATACCCAGCAACATAGCATTAAAGCAGCTCAACAACGCAACACTCGGCAGCCCAGCAATAAGTAGCTCAACAGCTCCATACCCGGTAAACTCAGCAATAAGTAGCTCAACAACACCATAACCGGTAACCCGGCAATAAGTAGCTCAACAAGGCCATACTGGGAAACTGGGAAACCCAGTAATAGTAGCTCAACAGCTCCATACCCGGTAAACTCAGTAATAACTAGCTCAACAACACCATAACCGGTAACCCAGCAATAAAATAGCTCAACAACGCAACACCCCGGCAACTCGGACCCCAATGCTCGCTTGTGGCAAGCTGCTACGGGTCGGTTTTGAAATGCTGCATTTCATGCAACATTTTTTACGGAAATGAGGTCTCATTGAGGGAATGTTGCGCTATATGCAACATTTTCTTCTCCGAGCGCCTCATTGCTGCTATAAGAGTTAATATGTTGCATAATCTGCAACATTGGGACGTTTGAGGCCACTTAGAGGGGTGGAATGCTGCATTTTCTGCAACATTTCCTGAGTGGACTCTAGCCACTTTGTGAAAATGATTATGCAAAACAAGAGCTGCCCCAAAAGTCGGATACTTTTGGGGCAGCTCTTGTTTTTGTGAGTTTAGAGGCGAAGCTTGGCTAGGTCGAATGTCGGCACAAGGCCTTCTTCGGCAGCTCGTCCGAGGAGTGCTTCGACGGCGGCATAGCCGCTTTCGCCGAGGCTCGCCGAGTAGTCGTTGACATACAGCGCGATGTGCTGCTTGGCAACGTCCGGCGACATCTCCTGCGCATGCTGCATGACATAAGCAGCAGACTCTTCAGGATGTTCCCAGGCGTATTCGACCGAGGCACGGATCCACGATGTGAGCGATGCTGCATCGAGGGAACGGCGGACGATAATGGCGCCGAGCGGAATAGGCAGACCGGTATCGGATTCCCACCAGCTGCCAAGGTCAGCCATCATGTTGAGACCGTAGTTCTGATAGGTGAAGCGGGCTTCATGGATGACGAGACCCGCGTCGATGGAGCCGTCTCTGACCGCGGGCATGATTTCATGGAAGGGCATGACGACGATTTCCATATTACCGTCAGGGACAAGCTGTGCCGCCCACAGACGGAATAGCAGGTAAGCAGTCGAGCGATCGCTTGGCACGGCAATTCTTTTGCCTGCGAGCGCAGCCGGATTGCCTGCTTCGCCTTTGGTCAGCACGAGTGGACCGCATCCGCGGCCTAGTGCGCCGCCGCAAGGCAGCAGAGCGTAATCATCGAGCACCCATGGCAGTGCGGCGTAGGAGATTTTGAGTATCTCGGGACCGGCGCCTTTCGCCGCCCAATTGTTCGTAATATCGATATCCGCGTAGGTCACATCAAACTCCGGTGCCCCCGGAATCAATCCGTGCACCAAGGCGTGGAATACAAAGGTATCGTTCGGACATGGAGAGAACGCTATATTCATTGTCATTGGAGCACCTCCTTTAGAATTGCGCTGCCGCGCTCAAGCGCTTGAAGCGCGTCGCCGATGCGCCACGCTTCGCGGTCACGCGGGCCGACCGCGTTCGAGATCGCGCGCAGCTCCAGCACCGGCACGCCGAAATGCCGGGCTGCGCTTGCCACGCCGAAGCCTTCCATCGCTTCGGCTGCGGCTTCCGGCACTCGCCGCACATGCTCCGCCGCTGTGGCGGCAGTGCCTGTTGCCGTTGTCACGGTGAGCACCGGCCCCGTGACAACCGGCAGACCGGCCGCGCTAAGCGCCGCGGCCAAAGCGCTCGCGCTGCGCGCGCAGACCCCGGAGCGGGATGAGCCGAAACCGAGCTCATCTACGCTGGCGAAGCCGCCCGGGGTCTCGACGCCTAGGTCGGCGGCGATGATCTCGCTCGCGACCACAAGCGAGCCGAGCGCGGCCCGCCCGGCGAAGCCGCCGGCGATGCCTGCGCTGACGACCAGGCGGTACCCGCCCGTGGTCGCGCCGGCGCTGCTCTTGCCAGCGAAGCCGGCCGCCGACTCGGCGGCGCTTGCGCCATCGCCGAAGCTCGCCGAGCCGGCGGAGCTCCCGCTTTCAGCGCCACGCGCGCTCCCTGCAGCAGCGTCCGCGCTAGCCGCTCGGCCGCCAGCCTCGGCGGAACTCGCTCCACCGGCGTCTATGCTCGCCGGAATGGAGCTCGCAGTCGCGGCGCTATCCTCGGCAATGCTCGTCCGCGCCGTACCCGCGCCGCCACCCAGCGCCAGCGTCGCCGCCGTTACGGCTGCGGCCGCCGACGGGCCAACACCCGCGGCGATCACGTGAAACTGCGCCGCCTCCGGGCCGAGCCCGCGCAGCACGGCGTCTCGCTCGGCATCGACAGCCGTCACAATTAAAATGCGACGAGCATCTTCCTCTATCTTTTCCCTATATATTTCATTGCTCCCACTGCTCCCACTGCTCCCATTGCTTGGCATCACCATGAACATCCCCTTACTCACGCTGAAACGGTATAGACCGAACGTTACTGTAGAGGTATTGTATCATTTTTTCGGAGGATATCCTAAGCGAGGGGGTTCCGCTTTAGTTGGGCCAACTTGAGACGAGCACGCGTTAAGAGTAAGCTAGAGGTTGAATCCATGGCGAGGTGACAGACAACAATATGAAAGCATTAGTTTTCCATACATTCGGAGGGCCGGAGGTGCTGACCCTTCAAAATATCCCGGAGCCGGCGCTTCAGGAAGGCACTATAAAAGTTCGCACACAAGCGATCGGTCTCAATTATGCGGATATCTATCGGCGGCGCGGTAACTACCATCTGGTCGGTGAGCCGCCTTACATACTGGGTTATGAGGGAGCTGGCGTGGTCGAGGAGGTTGCTTCTGATGTGGAGGGCATTCAAGTCGGAGACCGCGTCGGGTTCGCGGATGTACCGCATGCGAATGCGGAGCTTGTCCTTGTGCCTGCTGACCGAGTCATCAAGCTTCCGGAAGGCATCAGCTACGAGGCAGCCGCAGCCGTACTGCTGCAAGGGCTGACGGCGCAATATCTTGTGAACGACAGCTACGTGGTGAAACAAGGTGATAAGGTGCTTGTTCACGCAGCGGCAGGTGGTGTTGGTCAGCTGCTCATTCAATTATGCAAGGCTAGAGGAGCTCAGGTCGTCGGCTTGACATCCAGCCCGGAGAAACGTGATGCAGCGCTCGAGGCAGGGGCCGACGAGGTGTTCCTGTATAACACAGATTGGGTGAGTGACGTGTTAAAATGGTCTTCGTCTGCAGGCTTCAATGTGGCTTACGATTCCGTAGGTTCTACGTTGATGGACAGCTTTAAAGCGGTTCGGATCAAAGGTACGGTCGTTTTCTTCGGAATGGCAGGAGGCGATCCGGCACCGGTTGATCCGCGGATGCTGATGGATACGAGCAAAACCCTAACCGGCGGCGATCTCTGGAACCACATCACATCAGCCGAAGAACGCAGCAGGCGCGGTAGAACGTTGTTTGCGGATATGCTGGAGGGCAGGCTTCGCCTATCGGAGCCCACAACATTCCCGCTTGCCGATGGCGCTGAGGCCCATCGCTATCTGGAGAGCCGTGCGAGTACGGGCAAAATTTTGCTGATTCCCTAACTGTGATGATACAATGGTTTTACCACAATTACCCGACTAGGAGTTGACCCCACATGAGTGAAGAAATCAACATGCAAGAGATGGTTCAGTTCATCGCCGGTAAAACAAAAGCTGCACCGAGCAGCATCGAGCAAGTGCTGCAGCATGAGCAGACGTTTATCAACAACGCGCAAGAAGATAAGAATGGCGAAGTGAATATCGACAGCGACGAGCTGGTGGATTATATTTTGAGCCGGCCGGGGCTGAAGCTGGACGAGCTGACGGTGGAAACGATTTTGGACGTTGAGATGGAATATTTGATGGATAAAGGCATTGCCGGCTATATCGACTAAAGGTATCTAAACGAGGCTGAGGCCCATGACTCTTGCTTAAGAGTTGTGGGCTTCTTTGTTGTGCGCGGAAAATCGCAGAGCGCCGTTTCCTCTTCCATTCGGACTGCACATACATAGTACTAGATTGATAGAAAGATAGTGGAACAGTCCATGAAGGAGGATCGTATGCCTCATACCGCGCTGGCTCGATTATTTAAAGACATGTATGTCGTTCTTGAAGAGGCTAACCAGAGAAAAATCCCTTTTGAACAAGTCATATACGAATGGAAAAGAAAAGCCGCCCATCCGCTCGCACTGCCTCATGCCGAGCCTGTTACTTCCCCTTTTCATCCCCCGGTACAAGCTTCACGCTCTGTACTCGCATCCCGAATTGCCATTATTGGAGGCGGCCTCGCTGGTCTGACATGCGCATATCGGCTGGAGCAGGCAGGCTTCACACCGGTAGTGTTCGAGGCTGATCATAAAAAGATTCCCGGCCGCGTGGACACCCGGCGCGGCGCTTTTGACGATGGGCAGTCGATTGAGCGCGGCGGTATGCTGATTGATACCGGTCATGTTGCGTTGCGCGGGCTGATTGAGGAGCTTGGGCTTGCGCTGAATGATTTGCTGGCTGCTGAGGTGGGGGGTACGGAGCCTTGCTATTACTTTGACGGCGCGCCTTACACGCTGGCGGACGCGACGCGAGACTTCCAGGCGGTAGTGCCGAAGCTGAATGCGGACTTGAAGGCGGCCGGATTTCCGACAATGTATAACCAATATACGCCGCGGGGGCTTGAGCTCGACCGGATGTCGGTGGTGGATTGGATTGAAGAAAGTGTGCCCGGCGGCAAGCTTTCGAAGTTTGGGAAGCTGATCGATATTGCCTGCAACATCGAGTACGGGGCGGAGTCCTCGCAGCAAAGCGCCTTGAATTTCCTGTATCTGCACGATTACATCCCGGAAGGGGAGAAGTTTAGCGTGTTCGGCGTGTCGGATGAGCGGTACCATGTGCGCGGGGGGAACGATCAAATCGCGCATCGGCTGATGGACAGGCTTGCGCCGGGCACCTTGCAGCGCGGCTGCCGGTTAATCGCGATTGCGGAGGCGGCAGATGGCAGCTACCGGCTGACCCTGCAGGATCGGAGCGGTACGCATGAGGTGGCAGCGGAGCATGTGGTGCTCACGATCCCGTTCTCGATACTGCGCAGTTCCGTGGATTACAGCAAGGCGGGGTTTCGGCCGCTCAAGCTTGCAGCGATCGAAGAGCTCGGCATGGGGGCAAACAGCAAGCTTCATGTACAATTCACCGACCGCCACTGGACTTCGACCGGCTGTAACGGCGACACCATCACAGACGGCGGGTATCAAAATACATTCGATGTCACCCGCGGTCAGCCAGGTAAATCGGGTATTCTGGTTGCGTACACTGGGGGTAATGTGGCAGAGGGGATGAACCTCGGCTCGCTGCCGGAGCGAGCGCAGCAGTTCCTGCATCAGTTGGAGGCGGTGATACCCGGTATGACACAGCGCTGGAACGGCAAGGTGACGCGCGACTACTGGCCGGGCAATCCCTTCTCGCTCGGTTCGTACGCTTACCGCAAGGTGGGGCAGTACACCAAGTTTACGGGCATCGAAGGGGAGCGCGAGGGCAGCAAAGGCGCCTGCCATTTTGCCGGAGAACACACCTCCGTCGTCTTCCAAGGCTACATGAACGGCGCCGTCGAAACCGGCCAGCGCGCCGCAGAGGAGATCATGGAAGCGCTGCGGGCGGCGGACGAGAGCGAAGAGTAGCATCCAGAACCACACATCCGCGCGCAAGCGGTGGCAACGAGCAAAGAGTAGCCCCCAGAACCACACATCCGCCGAAAGTCGGCGGGAACGAGTAAAGAGTAGTACCCAGAACCACACATCCGCCGAAAGTCGGCGCGAACGAGTAAAGAGTAGTACCCAGAACCACACATCCTCCGAAAAGTGGTGGCAACGAGCAAGAGTAGCACGCAGAGCAACTAAAGAAGCTAACCTAGAGGTCCACATGGCTGAGAAATTAGCGAAATTAGCTCAAGAAGCCCACCTAGAGGTCCACATGGCTGCGAAAGCACTCATTCCGTCACAAGAAGCCCACCTACAGATCCACATTACAGCGAATCCGGCAAATATGGCTCAAGTAGCGCGTCCTGAGATCTACATGACAGCAAATGCAGCAAATTTCGTGCATGAAGCTAACCCAGGGGTCTACATGGTAGTCGAATACGAAGCCAGCCCAAAAAGGCGGTGCAGGAATACACCTGCACCGCCTTTTTCCTGTCCAAACCGCCCGAGGCTACTTGTTCGTGGCGTGCTGTTTGTTACCCAGCTGTTTGGCCGGGGCACCCTTGCCCTGGCGCTGTTTGTTGCCTTCGGCTTTGGCCTGCGTATCGTGCACCTTGTTCACGAAATCGCTCGTTTGATCCATGTGGTTACCTCCTTCGGAATTCGCCTCATTTAGTCTGACCAGACCCTGCCGCAAACATGCAAGAAACGCCTATTTTACGTAGTTTTTGCGCCTTTTCGTCACAATCTATGAATATCGTAAAATAAATTTTGCAACTGCTATTTTCCGACATTTTACACTCTTGTTTCCTTCTATGAAAGCGCTACAATAATAGTAACAACAACCCAGGAGGTGATTACTATGAGCCATGAGGAAGAGGTAATTTCAGAAGAAATTTCAAGCGAGCTGGAAGCAGCAGAGGAAGTAGCTGCAGCTAGCGAAGAAGCTGCAGAAGAAGCAGCGGCTGAAGCATCCGAGGAAGCCGAAGAAGCAGCTGAAGAAGCTGAGGAAGCGGCAGAAGAATCCGAGGAAGAAGCATCTGAAGAAGAAGCATCTTCTGAAGAAGAAGCAGCTGTAGAAGCTGAAGAATCCGAGGAAGTTGCGGAAGAAGCTGCTGCCGAAGAAGAAGCAGCGGAAGGTGAAGCGACGGAATAATGATATCCATCATTTCTTATAAACAATAAGGGCTTTCCCGAGTGTCTGTTCATGGACGCGGGGGAGCTCTTATTTTTGTATAATAGGAGGCAGAGGCTACAACACCGAAATGAGGGTAAACACGCGTCATGACTCTGGCTCTTAATGGTTTCATGTGGGACGTGCCCACACTGCTTGTTCTGTTCGTACTGGGATTAGTCGCTTCGACCTTCGGTGCCGTCGTCGGTCTCGGAGGCGGCGTGATCATTATACCTGCGCTGCTGCTGCTCGGTCCGTCCATGCTGGGCATGGACATCGATACAACGCTGGCGGTCGGCGTGTCGCTTGGCGTACTCGTATTTACTTCGCTGACTTCGACGATCACGTTCTATAGAGAGGGCAAAACCGATCTTCGCTGCGCGCTCTTCTTCTCCATCTCAAGCGGTCCCATGTCGGTGGTCGGCGCCAGCTTGACATCGCTGTTTGAGCCGGATGTTTTCCGCCGAGCGTTCGGCTATTTCATGCTGTTCATGGTCGTACTGCTGCTGCTTCGCAGCCGCATCAAACCGTTTCGCGGAACATGGCGATACACAACGTCCTACATAGACGGAAACGGAGCGCAGCTCGAATATGGTTACAGCATGCTGCCTGCTCTGCTCATCGGAGGAGGAGTTGGCCTAATCTCCGGATTGCTTGGCATCGGAGGAGGCGTGCTGCTTATTCCGGCCATGGTGCTGCTATTCCGGTTTCCGCCGCATATCGCGACGGCGACGTCGATGTCCGTCATCTTGGTTTCGGCACTGTTCGGCAGCGGCATGCATCTGTATCGCGGCGAGTGGGACTGGCAGCTTGTGCTGCCGCTTGCGCCAGGGGCGCTGATTGGCGGTTATGTTGGAGCGATTATCTCGCGCAAAATCGGCAGCAAGCTGCTCATTCGCATCATGTGCGCGGCGCTCGCGTTGTTTGCTATGCGTATGATTTTGACTTAGCAACTACCGCCATAGATCACCTATACTATAATTATCCTATTGTACCGGGAGGCATCGCTGCATGTCGCAACCTATACCGATCGGCCTGCTGCAGCTGGCCCCATACGTGCGGTATATTCACTACAATGAAGGCGATGAGCACTACCGCGTGCCGCGCAGAGTGATTTACGACTACGAGTTTATTTACGTAACAAAAGGCAGTGCTTGCTACACGCTCGGCGATGTGGACTATGTGCTGCGAGCAGGCGATCTGCATATCATTCCGCCACTCACACTTAATGCGTGCCGGGTGACGGAAGGTGGTTCCTTCGCTTATTATGCCTGCCACTTCGACCCGATCTATCTGGGCCGGGAGCAGGATTTCTCCGATGATGTATATGTAAAAGTGGACTATGCGAATCTACCCGAGGTTCCGGTGCAGGAGGAGCTGCTGGAGCGACAGACGCTGAAGTTCACTGATTTCGAGCTGCCGGCTGTGCACCATTCCGGAGCGCACGCTCATCGATTCGGCGAACGGTTCGCGGAGCTGCTGGATCTGTTCACCCGCAAACCATTCGGCTATCAGGTGCGGATGCGCGCCTGTCTGCTCGATGTGATCGGGCTGCTGCTAGCGGATACGCACACTTCCGAGGGGATCAAACAGGACAGCCCCCATAAGGCGATGATTGCGGAAATGATTGAGCTGATGCGTCAAGGCTATCGCACGGAGATCGACATCGACGGCATTGTACGCAGCTATGGCATGACGGCTAAGTATGCCCGGACACTGTTCAAACAAGCGACCGGCCTCTCGTGGACGCGCTACTTGGCGCGGTTTCGGATGGAGCGCGCCAAAGAGCTGCTGCACCAGGGAGAATTATCCGTTGGCGAAATTGCGGCGTTGTGCGGTTATGAGGATCTGCATTATTTTAGCCGCCTCTTCAAGAAGCTGGAAGGGATGCCGCCGCGGGCGTACGGAGATTCCTTGAGCGGTACTCCTTAGAAGCGGCTTGCGATGACCCGCCCATCCGCCCTTTCGCTTTTTGTGCAAAAACTAACGCCTGCGCTCCAAATACAGGATCATCGCAGCTGGGGTAGGATGGACCTAGCAGATGATCCTTTATTCGATTGGAGGCCGATTGATACGATGAGTAAACCAGTTGAAGTAGCCGTGTATTATTTTCCGAACTATCACGTGGATAAGCGCAATGAAGCTTGGCATGGTAAAGGGTGGACGGAGTGGGAGCTCACGAAGCGCGCCGAGCCGCGTTTTGCAGGACACGACCAGCCGAAAGTGCCGCTGTGGGGCTACGAGGATGAAGCAGACCCTGCCGTCATGTCGCGCAAAATTGACGCCGCTGCCGACCATGGCGTCGACACGTTTATATTTGATTGGTATTGGTATGAGGATGGGCCGTATTTGGATCGTGCGCTGGAGGAAGGTTTTCTTGGCGCGGACAACAACAGCCGATTGAAATTTGCCTTGATGTGGGCGAACCATGATTGGATGGATATCCATCCGGCTCAGCGGAGCACGCCGTATAATATTCTGGCGCAAGGCACGGTTAGCCGTGAAGCCTTTACACAGGCAACCGATCACATGATCCGGACGTACTTCACTCGGCCGAATTACTGGCGTGTGGATGGTAAGCTGTATTTCTCGGTGTACGAGCTGATGAGCTTGGTCAAAGGGCTCGGCAGCATCGAGGCGACAAGAGAGGCGCTTGATGATTTCCGTACTCGGGTTCGTGCGGCAGGACTCGGCGAGCTGCATGTAAATGCAGTCGTATGGGGCGTACAGATTCTCCCCGGCGAGCAGAAGATCACGAACGGCAACGAGCTTCTGGCTGCGCTGGGAATCGACAGCATATCCTCGTATGTATGGATTCACCATCAGGAGCTCCAGACGTTTCCGGAGACGCCTTATGCTGAGATCAGCGTGAAGTCAACTGAGGATTGGTCGAAATTCTCCGCGATGTACGGCTTGCCTTATTTGCCGAATGTGACGATGGGCTGGGACTCTTCGCCAAGGACGGTACAATCCGATGGGTATGAGAATCTGGGCTATCCGTATATGGGCATGCTGTCCGGCAACACTCCGGCGCAGTTTGAGCTGTCGCTGGTGAGGATGAAGCAGTTCCTCTCCCAAGAGCTGAATGGATTCCCGGCATTTACGGTTAACGCGTGGAACGAGTGGACGGAAGGCAGCTACTTGGAGCCGGATACGAAGAACGGGATGGCCTATCTGGAAGCGATCAAGCGCGTGTTTGGCTGAGCGAATATAATGGTATAGAAAAACCCCTTCACCGGGGGACGCAGCGTATGTTAGCGCTGCTGCCCGGATGAAGGGGTTTTTTGTGCTGTGTCTGCCATGGCCGATCTGCCGCCGACTAGCATGAAGAAGATCAGCAGCGCCAGAATATCGAGCGCGGCAATGATGATCCCCATCGGAATGGCCGTATTGCTGCCGGCAATGCCGACAAACGGCGCAACGATGGAGCCGAACAGGAACGACATGAGTCCTTGCAGCGCGGAAGCACTGCCGGCGGCATGGCCTTGACTGCGCATCGCGAGCGAGAAGCCCATTGTGGTCACAATCCCGACGCTTGCGACAACGAAGAAGAGAGGCAGCAATACGAGCAGCAGCGGCGCATGGATAAGCAGCATGAGCAGCAGCGTGACGCCGCCGAGCGCAGCCAGACAAAGTCCCGTGACGAGGAGCTTCACCTCGTCCACTCGGCCAGCCAGCCGGCCGGCGACTTGGCTTGCCACGATAATGCCGAGCCCGTTAATGGCGAAGCAGAGACTGAATATCTGCGGCGATACGCCATATACATCCTGCAGGACGAACGGCGAGCCGGAGATATAAGCAAACATCGCGGCCATGACGAAGCCCTGTGCGAGTGCGTAACCCATGAACGAACGGTTCGTCAGCAGCCCGCGGAACGTCGAGAGGGTATTTAGGATTCCGCCTTTTGCACGTCGGTTGATCGGAAGTGTTTCGGGAAGACCCAGAAGTACGGCGATAAACATGATAAGACCGATTGCACCAAGCACGACGAACACGCCATGCCAAGTCGTAAAATGAAGCAGCTGTCCTCCGAATATAGGGGCGGCAATCGGCGCAATGCCGTTGACCAGCATGAGCAGCGAGAAGAACTTGGTCAGCTCCGGCCCCGTATAGAGGTCACGCACAATCGCGCGTGCGATGACGATGCCGGCAGCACCGGCTAGACCCTGCACGAATCGCAATACGATGAACGTTCCGATCGATGGCGCGATTGCACATAGCAGCGAAGATACCGTGTACAGCAGCAAGCCAATCAGCAGCGGCTGTCGGCGGCCGCGAACATCGCTGATTGGGCCTGCGAACAGCTGCCCGAGTGCAAGTCCGATTAAGCAAGCGGTTAGGCTGAGCTGCGCGAGTGAGGTACTCGTGTTTAAATCATCTGCCAGCTTCGGCAGCGCGGGCAAATACATATCGAGCGACAGCGGTCCGAACGCGCTTAACGAGCCTAGGACGGCTGCCGTCCAGAGCCGTCTCGAGCGCGGCATGACGGCGGATTCGCCTGTCAGTGGATTCATAAGGTTACTTCCTTTCTGCTAGCCATGTAAGTAGCTCTATTTATTATAGTACAGCCCTTCGGACTGTCAACGAATGCGCCCATCATTGCGGCGAATTGCGAAATCCTATGGCTTATTCGAGGAGGAATGAACCAAGGAAGAAGTTAGCATACTATCCCCAAAGAACAATGGGGGGAATTACAACGATGATAGCTAGATCAAACCGCTTCTATATGACGCTTGCAGCTGCTGCGCTGCTGACCATTACTATGCCCGCATGCGGCAAGCAAGAATCAAACAATCATGCCGACGCGCCGGGCACCAATATGCTGGAAACGATTAAGGCAAAAGGGGAAATTACCGTTGGTACCGAAGGCACCTATGCTCCGTTCACCTTTCACGATAAAGACGGGAAGCTTACGGGCTTTGATGTGCAGATCGCGGAGGAAGTCGCCAAGCGGCTTGGCGTTAAAGCGAAGTTCGTTGAAACCAAATGGGACGGCATGTTAGCCGGACTTGATGCGAATCGCTTCGATATGGTAGCGAACGAAGTAACCATTCGGGACGATCGGAAGGAGAAATATGATTTCTCCGATCCCTATATTGTTTCAAAGGCTGTCCTCATCGTGAAGGAGAGCAACAACGACATCAAGAAGCTGGCTGATCTCAAAGGCAAGAAGTCAGGGCAGTCGCTGACGAGCGATCTAGGTGACATTGCCAAAGCAAACGGTGCGGAGATTGTGCAGATTGACGGCTTTAACCAAGCGATTGATCTGCTCACCTCGGGCCGAATCGATGCAACCATCAACGATAAGCTGAGCTTCCTGGATTTGAAGAAGCAGCGTCCGGATGTTCCGATTAAAGTAGTCGACGAGACGAATAGCGCCTCACAAAGCGGCTTGCTGCTCCACAAAGGCAATGCGGAGCTGGTCACCGCCATTAATAAAGCACTCGCGGACATGAAAGCGGACGGCACCTATTTGACGATTTCCAAAACCTATTTCGGCGAGGATGTATCGCAGTAAAGAGGGCGGTTGATCAATATGAGCGATCGCACAGAGCGGCTGCTGCACATCTTTCTCGATTCTTTCATGCCCTTGCTGAAGGCAGGGTTAGCTTTTACAGTACCGTTAACGATCATTTCGTTCGTGCTGGGGCTGCTGCTCGCCGTCGTAACCGCGCTTGTACGGCTGTCGGATATGCGAGCGCTGGCTCAATTGGCGCGCTTCTATGTGTGGATTATCCGAGGGACGCCGCTGCTTGTACAGCTCTTTATTATTTTCTACGGACTGCCGAGTGTCGGCATTACAATCGATGCCTTTCCATCGGCGGTGATCGGGTTCTCGCTAAGTGTGGGCGCCTATGGTTCGGAAATCATACGCGCCGCCATCATCTCGATTCCGCGCGGACAGTGGGAAGCGGCCTATTCACTCGGGCAGACGCGCATTACGGCGCTGCGCCGGATTATTCTGCCTCAGGCGGCGCGAGTGTCCGTGCCGCCGCTGTCTAATTCATTTATCAGCTTGGTGAAAGATACGTCGCTGGCGGCGACGCTCACGCTCACGGAGCTTTTTCAGAAAGGGCAGCAAATTAGTGCAGTTGTCTATGAGCCGCTGCTCATCTATTGCGAAGTGGCGCTGATCTATCTGCTGCTGTGCACGGTGCTATCCACACTCCAGCGCCGATTGGAACGATATTACGAACGGTATGATACCGGGTAGAGGAGCATGATGAAGGCGCGATGATTCAGGTTCATAATCTAACGAAATCGTTCGGCTCTTCGCCTGTGCTCAGAGGCATCGATATGCACCTCGAGCAAGGCAGCGTGCTCGTCGTGATTGGCCCGTCCGGTTCAGGCAAATCAACGCTGCTGCGCTGCCTGAATGTGCTGGAGGTGCCGACCTCGGGCTCGGTTGCAATTGGCAATGCGAGCATCGACTTTCGGCCCGGCGTGAAGCCGAAGATTGCCGACGTGCTGTCGCTGCGGCGGCAAACGGGGATGGTATTTCAGGCGTATCATCTGTTCCCTCATTTGACTGCGATCCAGAACGTCATGGAGGGGCAGATTACGGCACTGCGCCGAACGAAAGCGCAAGCAAGAACGCGGGCGCTGGAGCTTCTCGATAAGGTAGGGCTCGCGGATAAAGCAGATGCTTACCCGCATCAGCTATCCGGCGGTCAGCAGCAGCGGATCGGCATTGCGCGTGCCATGTCCATCGATCCCAAGCTGCTGCTCTTCGACGAGCCGACCTCGGCTCTCGATCCTGAATTGGTGCAGGAGGTATTGAAAGTCATCCGTGAGCTTGCCAAAGAAGGACGCACGATGATGATCGTGACGCATGAGATGAAGTTTGCTCGTGAAGTGGCCGACCGCATTATGATGATCGACGAGGGCGTAATCGTCGAAGAAGGCCCACCTGAGCAAATATTTGGAAGCCCTCGGCAGGAGCGAACCAAGCAGTTTTTATCGATTTTGCTGGAGAAATGACAGTCAAACCGGGAAAAATGGAAAAATAATTACAATTGAAAGCCCCGTCCTATCTGAGGATGGGGCTTTTTTATGCCGAAATTCCCCCCATTGTCGGTTGGTGGGATAGCAAGTAGATTTACATAATAGAGTTGCTCTAGCCTATTATTTTTTCTACTTGAAGGAGAGTCGGTATGCACAAGAACAGAAGAAATAAGCTTGTTTCGAAAGTTATCGTCGGCAGTATGCTATTATCGCTTGCCCTTCCCTATAATGTGTTTGCAGCGAATCCGCTTCAGGACGTTAGTCCTTCCAACTACAATCTCTCACCGGCACAAAAGAGCGCATTGAAACAGCTGGAGTTCAAGCGTCCTGTCATTTCGCCTGAGCTTGACCTTAAGAGCTCGGCTTCCGTCTCCGTCATCGTGGAATTTAAGCAGGCGCCAGCGCAGGTGGAAGTGCTCAAACAATCGTCCAAAGGGGTGAACATTTCCCCTAATAAAGCGTTAGAGGAAGCCGAAGACGACCATGCGACGTTCAAAAGCTATGTGCAGCAGTTGGTAGAGAAGAAAGAGGCGCAGCAAGGCCCGACTACCTATGGAGCTGAAGAAGTAGCAATTACCAGAGAATATCACCATGCTTTTAACGGCGTTGCCATGACTTTACCGGGCAAAGATATCGAAAGCCTGCTTCGTTCCGGCGTAGTTAAAACGATTTATAAGGACAGTGTCGTACAGCTGGATCCGAAAGAGATGGAGCTGCTGACCGGTGCAGAAGCCGTCCAGCAATCCGATGCGCCGTCCACCGATAACTCGATTCCGCTGGCTGGCATTAATGACTTGCATGCGCAGGACATTAAAGGCCAAGGGATTAAAGTTGGCGTTCTCGACACGGGGATCGACTATAACCATCCGGATTTGATGCATGCCTACAAAGGCTATCGCGCGCAAGAGGGCGTGGATCCAAAGACGATCGATCCGTCTACAATTAAAGGCTGGGACGCCATCGATAACGATGCAGACCCGATGGAAACCACGTATAAGGATTGGCAAGCATCCGGTCAACCGGAGGATCAGGGAAGCGGAACCTACTACACGTCTCACGGCACGCACGTATCGGGAACAATCGTTGGCCGCGCCGAGAACAGCGCAACCGACGCTCCGACACTGGGCGTAGCGCCTGAGGCGGACTTGTACGTATACCGCGTATTGGGCCCTTACGGCAGCGGCACGGAGAGTCAAATTATGGCGGGGATAGATAAAGCCGTTCAAGACGGCATGGATGTCATAAATCTTTCTCTTGGGGTTATGGTTAATGACCCGCTCATGGCTGAGGCCGTCTCGATCAATAACGCTACGCTGCTTGGCGTAGCATGCGCGGTAGCGGCAGGGAATGCGGGACCGGATGAGAAGACGGTAACTTCACCAGGTACATCGCCGCTAGGCATCACAGTTGGTGCAAGCGATTTTGCGATTGCGCTGAAGACCATGTCGGGCAGTGTGTCGGATGCTTCGGGTTCGATTTCTCTGGAAGAGATGCATGTTATTGCATACAACTATTCCTCAATGGAAGGTTTGTTGAACACAGAACAACCTTTCGAAGTTGTTGATGTAGGATTAGCGGATACGGCCGACTTCGAAGGCAAGGACCTTGCGGGTAAAGTTGCTTTCATTCAGCGCGGAACGCTTCCTCTTCAAACCAAAGTCGAGAATGCAGCGAAAGCTGGCGCTATTGCTGCGATCATGTCGAATAACGTAGCTGGCGATATTCCTTTTGTTGGCGATGGTTCCGGCTTAATCCCAACTTTCGGAACCACCCTAGCAAATGGTGAAGCCTTGAAAGGAATGGCAGCTCCGAAAGTATCGTTCAGCGCCATGGGAAGCACCGTTACAGAAGGCGGCCATTTAGCTGGTTTCAGCGGAGTAGGCCCGGTTAATGGCAGCTATGATATCAAACCGGATGTCGTTGGACCAGGCGTGAATGTCTATTCCACTTACCCGGAGTATATTCACAGCAAGGAAGAAGGCATTGACTACTCGCATGCTTATTCGCGAATCTCCGGCACATCGATGGCAACGCCTCATGTAGCGGGTATTATCGCTCTGATTTTGCAGCAGCATCCCGAGTATACACCTTTCGATGTCAGAGCAGCGCTAATGAATACGGCGGATGACCTGAACGGCGACTACTCCGTCTATCAAGTCGGCGCAGGCGAAGTCGATGTGAAGGAAGCCGTGAATGCGGATGTGTCCATCACGGTACTGAACAAAGTCCAGACGCTTGATCAGAATGGAATGCCGGTGACAATCGACAACCCTACGGGTTCGATTTCCTACGGCAATCACGCGAAGTTCACGGACATTGGCGAAAGCAGAAATATGACCATCGCGAATCATAGCGCAATCGATAAAACATTTACGTTTGCTGCTGAGTTCTTCGCAGGTGGCAGCGTGAGCGCGGCCGACAACAACGTTACGGTTGATGTGGGTGGCGTCGATTCCGTTAAAGTTCCGGCAGGCGCATCCGTAACGTTGCCGGTAACGGTTGTCGTTCCGCAGACTGCGGCAAACGGCAGATACGAAGGCTATGTCCACCTTACCAACGCAGATAATGGGAATGAGAAGTATCAGGTTCCTTTTGCGATTCGTGTTGTGGAGCCGGGTATTGATTATATGTACCTGCTTAATCCGGCGTTCATGTCGGAGTATCCATCAGTTGCTCATCCTTTCCAAGACAGCATGAAATATATGATGTTTAAGCTGAATAGTCCGATGGTCTCCGTGGAAAGCGTAGTGACGGACAAAGACGGAAATCCGATCGGAAGCTATGCTCCACAACCTCGTGATGCAACGGATGCTCCGGTGGATGAAGAGCTTTGGCTTCAAGTGGGCGAGTCTATACTCCCGTATATCGGCGACCCAGCGGACAATCAGATTTCGAAGCAGTTTGAGCTATTGAAGGAAGGCGAATACAAGCTTCGTCTAATTGCGAAGGATGCAGAGGGTCATATTTATACGAAAGAGTCCCTGTTTATTATCGATAATAAACGTCCAACCCTCACGTTTAATGATTATGCACCGGGCGTGTATGAGGTCGAAGATTCTATGTTTACGACTGAGGAGTTGCAAGGCACCAGCCACAATGCCATTTGGATTCATGCCAATCTGTTCGACGAAGGGACGGAAAAGCTGGCGCCGCTTGGCATCACGCAAGCCGCAAACCGTCTGTTCTATTATCAGAACCAGAATATCTTCCCGGACGGTGAGTTCAAAGTCGAGGACAATGGTGACGTGAAGTTCGGCATCACGCGCGAAGATTTGATTGATCCGAAAACAAAAGAAGACAAGCCGCTTACGCTGGCATTATTCCCAATCGATTTGGCGACGAACGGTTATTTGGTCGCGGATTTCCAGCATTACGGATTCATCAAAGCAGGTTCGCCTTATGTCGTTCCAGAGTATGATAAGGACAAATTGGCTTTGAACGATGAAGTCACTATGACGCTAAACCTGAATAATGTTGAAGATTTGATCGCAGGCACATACGATGTGAGCTACTACAGAGAACTTGAATTCGTAGATGTGAAAGTGAACGATGCATTCCAGGCAAAAGCAGACGAAGCAGGCGTAACCGTCAAACTGGATGAAGCGGTCATTCATGAAGACCCGGTTTGGTCGTCCAAGAACATCGTGAACGTCGGTGCCTCCGTAGTCGGCGATAACTTCGCCGGATTTGACGGAGACATGCCATTCGTTGATGTGACGTTCAAATTGATTGATGACAGGTTGTATACCGGTCTTGATAAGATGAATATCGAACAGAACATCGAGAAATTTTTCTATACGAAAGCAGGAGAGGAAGCCGTTGTGCAAATTCCTCTGTTCAATCAAGTCGACAGCTACAAAGTGGCAGCTAAGCATTCCAATGTAGAAGGGTCATTGTGGCCTGAAGCTCTCATGATTTTCGACGGTGATTATGGCAACCTGGATTATTCCAAGGACTATAGCAAAATAGGTGCTAAAGTGACTGCGAACGTAGACGGCACTACGTATGAAGCGACTATTGAGCGAAATGGCAAGGTCGTGTTTGATAATCTCCCGCTCAGCGAGAACGAGACGGAATTCACCATTAAAGTTCTGGGGCATTTAAATGGGCAAGTCTCTATGAAAATCGGTAAAACGATGTTCGATGAACATGTCGGTGAAAATGCTATGTTAGCTCAAGCGCTCAACCTTGCAGGTGATGTAAACGGCGATCATATGATCGATATTCTGGATGCGCAGCTGGTAGCCGCACAAGCTTACAAGCGGTCCGATACGAACTTCCCGGCGGAAGATTTGAACCAGGATGGACTCGTTGACGGAGAGGATCTGGCGTTTATCGACAAGAACTTCCTGGAAGTGGATTCGGAAGCGCCGGGAACGCCGCAAGAGACGATCGATGGCAAAGGCTTGCAGGACTTCGTCGATGAGCTGGCAGCTACTGAAGCGATCAGCGACCTCACGAATAAATCGTTTAACGAGCATGAGGCCGAATTCGAATGGACAGCTGTGGCTGGAGCGAATGCGATTTCGATCGACCAGTCGAGTGACGATGGAGTAACTTGGAAAGCAGCGAAGACGACTGCACCGCTTGCTCTAAACGCTTCGAATGCGAAGGTACAGGACCTGAAGGCAGGTACCGCCTACAAATTCAGAATCGTTGTTACGGGCGGTCGGAATGCCGGCGTGTCCAACATCGTGGATGTGACGACCATAGCGACACCGATCACCGATTTCACGAATAAAGCCGTTACCGAAACAGAAGCTCAGTTCGAATGGACCGCTGTATCGGAAGCTTGGGAGCTGGCTATCGAACAATCGACTGATGACGGGGCAACATGGACCAAATCCGAAACGACCGAATGGCTTGCATCCGATGCTGCAACGGCGACGGTAAAAGGCCTAACGGCGGGCACGGCATATACATTCAGGATTGTTGTATCCGGAGGACCGAGCGCGGGTGAATCCAATATCGTATCGGTGACAACGGCATCGGCGTTTGTTCCTGGAGGCCCTAGCGTACCGACGCTGCCGGATAACCCTGTAACCGATGGGGATAACGGGGTTATTCTTACTCCGGATGCTAATGACGTGAAAACAGGCACAACGTCGGACGGTAAAACCGTTGTAACGGTTAAGCCGAATTCCGAGGATCTTACGAAGGCGTTCGAATCATTTAAAGGCACTGATGCATCGAAACAAACGATCGTAATCCATCTCGATCAAGCGGCTGACAACATCGATTTCAAATTGCCGGCAAGTGTGCTTGCTGATGCGGTAGAGTCGAATCCGAACGCGGTTATCGTCGTGGATACCGATAAAGGAAGCTTCAATCTGCCGATTAGCACAGTGGACTATAAGGGTCTTGCGAAATCGCTTGGATCCGATTTAAGTGGCATGACGATTTCCATCGAGATGACGGCTCCGTCGAAGGAGCAAGAGCAGCAAATCGCAGACAGCGCGAAAGCGAACAACATGAATGTTGTCGGTGTCGTTAACTTTACCGTGACTGCAAGCGCAGGCGGTAAATCCGAAGAGATCACAAACTTCGGCAGCACTTACGTAACAAGAACGATCGTTGTAGAAGATCAAGGTGGCAGCAAGCAGTTTATGGCTGTCCTCATTGATCCGGTTACTGGCGAGTTGTCGTTCATCCCGGCGACGGTGAAGAACAACAACGGCACAGTAGAAGCCGTCATTAAGGCTCCTCATGCAAGCTTCTACGGAATCGTTGAAGTATCGCCAAAAACATTTGCCGATGTGACCACGCATTGGGCGAAGAAAGAAATCGAGCTGCTCGCTTCGGCGCTGCTTGTTAAAGGCACTTCCACAAACACATTCTCGCCAAGCAGCACCGTAACACGTGCGGAATTTGCCGCTATGCTGGCAAGGGCACTTGGTCTTGAAATGGCCGATACGGCAACTGCATTTGCAGACGTGCCGGCTGACAAATGGTACGCAAGTGCCGTTCATGCCGTAGTAGAAGCGGGCATCGTTTCCGGACGCAGCAAGGACAGCTTTGCTCCGAACGCAACGATTACGCGCGAAGAGATGGCGGTCATGCTGGCTGGCGCGCTTAAGTTCGCGGGTAAATCATCCGCTGCAACGTCGCTTTCCTTCACAGACAAAGGCAGCATTGCAGGCTGGGCTCAGGATGCTGTAGCGCAAGCTGCAGGCGCAGACATTCTGCAAGGCAATAATAAAGGTGCATTTGCACCAAAAGCGAATGCAACGCGCGCGGAAGCAGCGGTTGTATTGAAACGTTGGCTGCAATACGTGGGCTTCACGAAGTAAACAAATAGGACTGGGCAGGGATGAACCTGCTCAGTCCTATTTTTGTTGTACTCACATGCGGCATTATGCCGCAGCTCCATTAACGATCCGATTCACGGATGCGACGGTAATGCCGTAGTACACGGCATAAATGATCACATAAGCGATCATGGCCAAAGCAATGCTCCAACTACCGGCAATCAGATTCACATTGTCGAGCACCTTCAGGATCATGGCGCTGTGGGCGATGCCGACAAGAAGCGGCAGCGCGAAGATGAACTGCGTCTGCTTCGCGATCGCCCGGCGGATCTCTTGCCGGCTGACGCCTATCTTGCGCAGCACCGCATAGCGCTCGCGGTCGGCATGTGCTTCGGCCAGCTGCTTAAAGTAGATGATGCTTCCGGTCGCCGCAAGGAACACGAGCCCGAGGAAGCCGAGAATGAACAAATTAAGACCGCCATTCTCGAGTCCTTCGCGGTAAGGGGTGTAGAACGGCGACATTTCATCATCTTCTTTCGCCATCGCAAGCAGCGTTTTGGCCGTCGCTCCTGTCTTGCGTTCATTCTCGACGTTGTAAGCCATATACGTAATCAGAGACGAAGTCTTCGACATCGCGGCGAACGTCTCGTCGCTTACGACCAGCGCAAGGTCGGGATAACCCCAGCGCAGTACATGCTCCTCCAGGAGCTGCGTTACGTGAACCTCCGTCCGTGGAGCGACAGCCGCCGCATCCTTGCCGCGCCAATCGATCGTGCGGCCGATGAAATCGGCAGACGAGAGATCGGACGTATAACGCGGCCGAATGATCGCGGCCTCACCGCGCTGCAACTCACCAAGCTGACTGCGTTCTCCGAGCGCACGGACGGCGTCCGTGTATGCACTGGCCGACATCACTTTCATCGGCATTTCAGCAGCGGGAAAGGCGGAAGGAATATAGACAAGCTTCGATACGTCACCTACTGCACGCAGGACGGGAATTTGCGCCTGCGCCGTAACCGGATGCGATTTATCCGCCTCGATAAGAGCGGCAGCCTTCGCGTCAAGCTCGCTGCGGCTCACCCAGCTGTAGCTGAACGGCGCAGCCTCCTTGGCTGCCCGTCCATTATCGGTATACATAATACATCCCGTACTGACGGCGCTTAGCGCCATCGCACTCAGCAGCGCGATCATGGTCAGCGTGCGGGTATTGCCCTTCATGCGGTATGCGAGCTGCGAGATGGCAACGAGGTTCATCCCGGCATAGTAGTTGGATTTGTTCCGCTGCGCAAGCTGTAGCAGCTTCATAATGCCAGAGCGAAACAGCAGATACGTGCCTGCAATCAGTCCAATCAAGAACAGTAAGCCGTTCCGGCCCATCTGTGAAGTGGTCGTCATCGGTTGAAACACGATCCAATAGCTGCCTGCAAGCAGCGCTGCGGCCGCAAGGGCCGCGACCAGCGAAGTGCGCGGAGCATGCTCGCCTTCTTTGTCCGCTTGGAAGAGCTGCGCGAGCTGGAACCGATACACCAGGCGGTAAGCCCGTACCGACACCAGCAAGATGAGCGCCATGAACACGATGAACGTATTGACGATGGCAGCGCCGGAGAAACGGAAACTGACCTCTACCGCGGAATCCAACAGCTTCAGGAAGATCATCGCGAACATTTTGGAAAGCAGCGTGCCGAGCAGCACTCCTGCCCCAAGCGCCAATGCGCCCATCAGTAGATTTTCATAGAAGAGAAGCAGGCCGATGGTTCTTTTGCGAATGCCGAGCAGCGAGTAGAGACCGACTTCCTTTTTCCGCCGTCTCGTGAAGAAGCCATTTGAAAACCAGATAAACACGGCAACGAATAGAATGAGCACGATGGAAGCACCGAAGAAAACGTTGCGAATGCTGTCCGCAAGCTCCATGGTGGCCTTGATTTCACGGCTGTACATTAACGAAACGAAGGTGAAGTAGATCATGACGCTCAGCACGAGCGAGACGAAATAGAGCAGATAGCTGCGCGCGTTGCCGATCAGATTCTTCTTAACCAAGCTAAACAAGGTCACCGGCGCCACCTCCAAGCACGGCCAGCACATCGAGCACTTTCTTGAAGAATTGACTGCGCGGCATCGATCCCCGCACCAATTCGGTAAACAACGTCCCATCCTTGATAAAAATAACCCGTTTGCAGTAGCTCGCGGCAAACGCATCATGCGTGACCATGAGAATGGTGGCGCGATCTTGCTCATTCAATCCCCGCAAGCTGTCCAGCAGGTCGGCGGCTGCTTTGGAATCAAGCGAGCCGGTCGGCTCGTCCGCGAGCAGCAGGCTCGGGCGGGCGATCATCGCGCGGGCGGCAGCCGTCCGCTGCTTCTGACCACCGGAGATGTGATAGGGATACTTATCGAGGATAGCCCCTATTCCGAAGGTGGCGGCGACCTCCTCTGCACGTCGCTCCATATCTGCGGCTTTCGCCTTAGATAGTGCAAGCGGCAATATAATATTCTCCTTCACCGTCAGCGTATCGAGCAAATTGAAATCTTGAAAAATAAAGCCGAGTTTACTGCGTCTGAATGCTGATAGCTGCTCCTCTTTCATGCGCAGCATGCTCTGGCCGTCAATGATAATATCGCCGGCCGTCGGCTGATCAATCGTCGCCAGCAGGTTCAGCAGCGTCGTCTTGCCTGACCCGGACGGGCCCATGATGCCGACGAACTCCCCCTCCTGCACAGTGAGGTCGATGTCCTGCAGTGCGGTATATAGATTTCCCTTAGCGCCGTATACTTTGCGCACGGCGGTTGCTTGCAATATAGTCTTCATCGTCAGTTGTCCTCTCCATTAGGCGCTCATTCGCACCGGGTATAGCTCCATTGTACAGGAATCAACCCTAGCTCAAGCTTACAGCTTCCGCGATAACCTTACAGATTTGTCAGGTTGGTTGCTTCCTATTCGGGCCGAAGGTAACATGAAGGAAGAAACCATTGCAGGAAGCGAGGGCTGCGCTTGAAAATCATGATCGTCGAGGATGACGCGACTATACGGGAGATGATCGGCGAGTCGCTGAACAAGTGGGGGTTCGAGACAGCGGCCATCGTCGATTTCCAAGACGTCATGGGGCGGTTTGCCCGCGAGGAGCCGCATCTGGTGCTGCTCGATATTAATTTGCCGGTCTTCGACGGCTTCTACTGGTGCAGCGAAATCCGCGCAGTGTCGAAGGTGCCTATCCTCTTCATTTCCTCTCGCAATACCCCTATGGATATGATTATGTCCATGAATATGGGCGGGGATGATTTTATTCAGAAGCCGTTTCACCCCGATGTGCTCATTGCTAAGATTAATGCGCTGCTGCGCCGAACGTATACTTACATGGACGCACAAACGAGCGCCATCGAGCATGAAGGTATTCTTCTCAATTTGAAGGATGGAGCCCTCTATCAAGGCGAGCGGAAGGCAGAGCTGACGAAGACGGAATTCGTCATTATGAGCCTGCTGATGCGGCAGAAAGGATCCATCGTCAGCCGGACGAAGCTGATGCGAAGTCTGTGGGAGGACGAGAGCTTCGTTGACGACAATACGCTGACCGTTAACATCGTGAGGCTGCGCAAGAAACTGGCTGAACTCGGCCGTGAAGACTTCATCTCGACGCGCAAAGGGCAGGGGTATATGATCGAATGACCTTTCTCTCTTATTTGAAGGACAAGCGGTATTATGTAAGCTGGTTTGCAGTTGTGCTGCTGTTTGTGACCATCATGCTGATTGTCGGCGGCAACGGCTGGAGTGACGTGGCTTACATCGATGGAAGCTGCCTGGTGTTCGCCATTATCTATGTGGTGGCAGGCTATTACTATCGGCGTTCCTTCTATAAGGAACTGTCGGAGCTGCTCCATAGCGGCGAGCTGGAACGGTTCGAGGCGCTGCCGGATCCGCAGAACGAGGCCCAGGCGTTGTATTTCGCGCTTCTCCGCGGCCAGCAGGAGACCTACGTCAAGCGTCTTCAGCAGGTACAGCTGGAGATGAAGGATCATCAGGATTTCGTGATGTCCTGGATTCACGAGGTGAAGCTGCCCATAACGGCAAGCAAGCTGCTGCTGTCGGGCAGCGACGATAAGCCCGTCGATGAGTTAGTCGACAAGCTGGAGGATGAGATCAGCAAAATTGACAGCTACGTCGAGCAAGCACTGTACTATTCGCGGATTGACTCGTTCTCCAAGGATTATTTTATAAACGAAATCGGCATTTCAGCAGTCGTAAAAGGGAGCGTGAAGAAATACGCGAAGCTCTTCATTACGAAACGCATCCGGATTCTGCTCGCGCTAAGCGATGACATGTTCGTCGCCAGCGACAGCAAGTGGCTGACGTTCATGATCGATCAGATTATGGCTAATGCGCTGCAATATACGGAAGAAGGCGGTGAAGTCGCGACTTTCTATGAGGAAGACAGCAGAGAGAGGCGGCTTGTCATTCGCGATACCGGTATCGGCATTCGTCCGGAGGAAGTGCACCGCGTGTTCGATAAAGGGTTCACGGGCTCTAATGGGCGCACGCATACGAAGTCGACAGGGATGGGGCTTTATCTGGTTAAGCAGCTGGCTGCTAAACTCGGGCACGGGGTGTCGATCGCTTCGGAGGAAGGCGTATTTACCGCGGTTACGATACATTTTCCAAAGTTTCGAAGATTGGAATAGCCAAGCTTATCAGTCAAGAAATAAGAACCATCGCCATTTCATATGGCGGTGGTTTTTTGTCATTTTTTCCATCAACAGCGATAGGCGATAGGCAAATATCTAATCCCGGCATTTGCCATTCAGAGATATCTATCAAGTGTTGATAGGAGATGGTTTTCATAGATTCGGGGGTATTGTCCAGTACGAGCCATCTGCCTTGTACATATATATACAGTACATAGCTGCAGTTAGGGGCGTGCAGAGGAGGAATCTATGAAAACAGCAGGGCGAAGAATGAGTTCTTATTCGGCTTGAAAGGAGAATGAAAGACTAGAGAAACGATTCTTTGAAGAGAGGTAAAAAAACATGCACGACATAATGGCAATCATTACAGTTTGTACGTTCTTCCTAACCGTCGGCTTTATGTTTTGGCGTCCGAATGTGAATGAAGCGATACCAGCCACAGTTGGAGCGGTAATTGTTTTGCTTACCGGTACGGTGTCGCTTGGAGATTTAGGAAGCATCACAGAAACGATCTATGGCGCCGCTATTACCATCATAGCGACGATCGTCATGGCGATTGTGCTCGAGAGCTTCGGGTTCTTCAATTGGGCCGCTGAAATCTTAACCCGCAAGGCACGGGGCTCGGGCGTCCGTCTATTCTGGCTCACCAACCTGTTCTGTTTTCTCATGACGCTCTTCGTCAACAATGACGGCAGTATTCTGATTACAACACCGATTCTGCTTATGCTGCTTAAGAGCATGGGGCTCAAAAACCATCAGAAAATACCGTATCTCCTCTCCGGCGCTCTGATCGCAACGGCCTCCAGCGCTCCCATCGGTGTAAGCAACATCGTCAATCTGATCGCACTCAAAATTGTTCATATGGACCTCTACATGCAAACGGCGATGATGTTCGTGCCGGCATTTATTGGACTGGTGTTCATGGCGCTTCTCTTGTTTGCGATCTTCTACCGTACGCTTCCGAAGAAACTGCCTGAGATCGAGCCGTGGAAATTAACGCCGGGTGGCCATCCTCTCAAGGGGAAAGCACCTAAGGAGAACCTTAACCGCAGCAGCAAGTTTATGCGCAATGTGCTTATCTTCGTCTTCTGCGTGCGTATCAGCCTGTTCGTTGCTTCGTATGTCCATTTTCCCGTCGCGTTAATGGCCGTCATCGGGTCAGCCTTCCTGCTCACATGGCGCTGGATTTATCTCAAAGTACCGCCTGTCGATATGTTGAAGAAAACGCCGTGGTATATCTTGATCTTTGCCTTTGGGATGTACGTCATCATCTATGGACTGCGCAATATCGGATTAACGGAGTGGTTAATTGATTATTTACAGCCGCTGGTCTCCGGCAGCTTATTGCACGCAAGCGTGTTGATGGGCGTGCTGCTGAGCATCATGTCCAACTTGTTTAACAACCATCCGGCATTAATGGTCGGGACGCTCACTTTAACGAATATGGGTCTGGACCCGCTTACGCTCAAAGTTTCTTATCTGGCAAGTGTTATTGGCAGTGATATCGGTTCGCTTCTGCTGCCGATTGGTACACTGGCGACCA
The DNA here is from genome assembly GCF_056269135.1 of Paenibacillus sp. J22FR21. NCBI lineage: Bacteria > Bacillati > Bacillota > Bacilli > Caryophanales > Paenibacillaceae > Paenibacillus > Paenibacillus sp. J22FR21. Next base: position 287,633 of record NZ_JBWDNJ010000006.1, on the reverse strand, counting down.
TCATGTGGATGCATATCATCAGGAAAGGCGGTGTGAAACTCAAGTGGACCGAGTATATGAAGATAACGGTCCTCGTTATTCCGATAACAGTGCTGTTCACGCTTGTCCTGTTAACGTACTGGGTAAGCTGGATTTTTTGACCAGACAAGCCAAGTGAAATATGAATGTAAAGGAGGGACTGGCTTGAATCATTTGATTCCTTTTCTTGCGGAGAAAATAACGGTGGAGGTGACGGGTAAACAGCAGTTAGCGGGTAAATTAGTCGATGTCGGTCCGGATGTTATGGTCCTCTACCATCAAGAACGGTATATGTATATTCCGACCATCCACGTGCACAATCTGAATCCGGACACTTCAACCGGTAACGTTGATGATCAAATAGGAGATCCGAGTGCGATGCTGCAGACGGCTTCCATCACTCTACTGGCTGTGCTTCAGGAAGCGAAAGGCATGTTCGTCGAAATTAGCGTCAGCGGCAGTAAACCGATGCATGGCTTCTTGCAAGGCATTATGGACGACTATCTCGTGATCTGTTCGCCAATCTATAACGCGGTTTATGTTTCACTGCATCACTTGAAATGGATTATTCCTTATCCGACTTCTCATCTCCCATACGCCCGAAGTGCGGATACGCTTTCGATGAAGCCGCTGCCGCCCGCTCTATCCAGAAGCTTCGAGGAACGGTGCAAAGAAGAAGAAGGCAACATGGTCGTTATCAATCTTGGCGGACAATCCGCAAAATTAGGCGTCATCAAGAAGGTGAGCGGCGGCATCATCGAATTCATCGAAGCGCGTGGAAGCAGCACATTTTTGAATATGCGGCACATCAAATCCATCTATGCGCCAAAGTAATCCTTTCGAAGATTACAAGAAGTTATCGTGGCGCTTAGGGATTATCGCACAAAAAAAGAGACCTCCGGGAGAAGGCCGCAATGAAATTCATGCACATCATAGTTTATGTGGGATTGGATTGGCGTGCGTGGGTGTTTGAAAGGCTTGAACAATAATGTTCAAGCCTTTCCGCCGTGACAGGCATTTTCTGGGGCTGTCTCTTATATATTTTAGTATTTAGACGAGAGGTGCTGAAGGGATGCTTCATATTGTCGCCTGCATTAAGCAAGTGCCGGATACGAAAATCATCAAGATGAACCCCAAAACCAACACGATGGATCGTGCCAGCGCGCCGGCGATTCTGAATCCCTATGACGCGCATGCGGTTGAAGAAGCGGTTCGACTGAAGCAGCGTTACGGGGGAACGGTCTCGGTGCTCACCATGGGTCCGCCGCCGGCTGTCAAAGCGATTCGCAAATGCATCGAGATCGGCGCAGATGAGGGGTATATGATTTCCGACCGTGCTTTCGCCGGAGCGGACACGCTGGCCACGAGTTATGCCTTAACGAAAGCGCTTAACAAAATCGCCAAGGAAAAGCCGATTGACCTGATCATCTGCGGCAAAATGACAATCGACGGCGATACCGGCCAAGTGGGACCGGGCATCGCGCGGCGGCTCGACATTCCGCCGCTGACCTCGGTGAAGAAGATCGTCGAGATCGACAAGGAGAAAGGCATCGCGATTCTCCACCGGAAGCTGGAGGACGGCTACGAGGTGATCTCCTCGACGCTGCCTTGTCTGTTCTCTGTTGAGAAGGACATTAACGAGGTCCCTTACTCCACGATGCCGAACATGCTGCGAGCAGCCAGATACAACCCGTACATTTGGTCCGTTAATGAGCTGGAGGATGTGGATAAGGCGCAGCTTGGTCTTAAAGGCTCGCCGACGATCGTATCGTCGGTGTGGGCTCCGCAGAAGCCGCAGGGCGGACAGATGCTGGATGGCGCGGCAAGAGAGCAAGTCAGCCAGCTGCTGACCGTGCTGCTGGAGAAGAAGGAACTGTTCCAAGCGAGGGGGGAATCGTCATGAGCTTCGAGGATTACCGCGGCATCTGGGTGTTCATGGAGATCAAGGACGGTGCAATTGTACCCGTTGCGCGGGAGTTGCTTGGCGCTGGCAGGCAGTTGGCGGATAAACGCAAAACCGAGCTGGCCGGCGTTATTATTGGCGATGGGGTGAGCGCGCTTGCACAGGAAGCCATCTATTACGGCGCGGATCAAGTTTATGTCTACGACGCGCCGATTTTCAAGCATTACCGTACCGAAACGTACATGCAGGCGCTCCTCGCCTGTACGGAGAAATACAAGCCCGAGATTATCCTCTACGGCGCAACGTCGACGGGTAAGGACTTGGCAAGCGCTGTTGCCACAGACCTCCCGACAGGCCTTACCGCCGATACTACGCAGCTGGACGTGGAAGAGGACACAGGTCTTCTTCTCGCAAGCCGTCCCGCCTTCGGCGGCAACATCATGGCGACGATTCTATGCAAGAAATACCGGCCGCAAATGGCCACGGTAAGACCGAAGGTGGTACGGGCGCTACCGCGGGACACGACTCGAGAGGGTACGGTTATTGAGGAGTCCATCGAGCTTCACGAGGACGATGTCCGGACGAAGGTGCTCGAAATCGTGCGCAATACCGTGCAGACGGTACGGATCGACGAAGCGGATATTATCGTCGCCGGCGGCAAGGGGCTCGGCAGCCCGGCCGGATTCCAGCTCATCCACGAGTTCGCGGACGTTATCGGAGCTGCCGTAGGTGCGAGCCGGGATGTCGTCGAAGCCGGCTGGGTTGGCCATCATCATCAGGTCGGGCAGACCGGTGTGACGGTGACGCCTAAGATTTATTTTGCCATCGGAATTTCCGGGGCGATCCAACATATTGTGGGCATGCAGAATTCCGGACTCATTATTGCGATTAATAAAGATCCCGGCGCGCTGATCTTCCAATCCTGTCACTACGGCATCGTAGGTGATGCCTTCGAAATTGTGCCGCTGCTGATCGAGCAGTTCAAGCTTGCGCTTGGGAAGGAGAGTAACTATGCCTGAGAAGTTTGATTGTATCGTCGTAGGCGCAGGGCCTGCCGGAATTGCCTGCGCTTACGAGCTGGCGAAGGCAGGCGTGAAGGTGCTGCTGATTGAGAGGGGGGAGTATCCCGGCTCGAAGAACGTCATGGGCGGCGTGCTGTATCGGCAGATGATGGAGGATATCATTCCGGAATTCTATAAGGAAGCGCCGGTAGAGCGGCCCATCGTAGAGCAGCGCTTCATGATGATGGATAAAGAATCGGCTACGACGTTCGGTTATAAAGGGCTGGAATGGGCACGGGAACCCTATAACAATTTCACCGTACTGCGGGCCAAGTTTGACCAGTGGTTCGCGAGCAAAGCGGTGGAGCAAGGGGCGCTGCTCATCAATGAGACGGTCGTCCTCTCCTGCATTGTTGAGAACGGCAAAGTCGTAGGCGTTCAGACTGACCGCCCGGACGGCCAGCTCTATGCTGACGTTGTCGTGCTCGCCGATGGCGTGAATTCGCTGCTCGCCAAGTCGCTAGGCTTCCACAAAGAGTTTAGACCGGATGAAGTGGCGCTTGCGACGATGGAGATTTTGAAGCTGGATAAGAAGGTCATCGAGGACCGCTTTAACCTGGAGGAAGGACAGGGCTGCACGATTGAGCTGTTCGGGGATGCCACGAAGGGCATTCTCGGTACAGGGTTCCTCTACACGAATAAAGATACACTCAGCCTTGGCGTGGGCACGTTACTTTCGGGCATGATCAAGCATAAGCTAAAGCCTCATCACTTACTCGACTATGTCAAGAATCACCCCATGATCCGTCCGTTTGTGCAAGGCGCAGAGCCGCAGGAATATCTCGCCCATCTCATTCCCGAGGGTGGCTACCACTCCATGCCGAAGGTGGTCGGCAATGGCGTGCTCGTCGTTGGCGACGCGGCGCAGCTCGTTAACGCGATTCACCGCGAGGGCTCCAATATGGCGATGACGTCAGGACGTCTGGCCGCGGAGACGGTCGTGCTGGCCAAAGAAGCCGAGGATTTCTCGGAAGCCTTTCTCGAACATTACAAGTTGGCGCTGATGGGCAGCTTCGTTGGGAAGGATTTGAAGAAATACAAAGACTCCACGCATCATTTTGACAAGTTTCCGCAATTCTTCGAGCAGTACATTCCGATGATGAACCGTGCGGCCAGCCAAATGTTCACCGTAGACGGCACCTCCAAGCGGGAGAAACAGAAGAAGATATGGCGGGATATCGGCACGGCGAAAGAGAAGGTGAAAATCGCGCGGGATATGTACCGGGCCTGGAAGGTGATGAAGTGAAATGAGCGATCTGGCGAAAGGGCAGTCCATCGAGGAGAAGCAGTACCTCTTACGGTTCAATGCCGATACGAAGTCGCATTTGACCGTACTCGATGCCGAGGTGTGCATGTCGAGCTGTCCGGACAAAATCTGTACGATATTCTGTCCGGCAGAGGTGTACAAATGGGAGGAGATCCGCATGCATGTCGGCTATGAAGGCTGCCATGAATGCGGGAGCTGCCGCATCGGCTGTCCGCATCAGAACATCAAGTGGGAATATCCGAAAGGTGGTCACGGAATCGTTTTCAGACTGGGGTGATAACGATGTTCGAGGTCGGAGATTGCGTTGTGTTCTTGCTGGACGGCACGAGAGGTACGGTAATGGAAGCCGGAGAAGGCTTATACCACGTAGCTTGGGAGGATCAGTTCGTAAGCTGGGAGCGGGAAGAGCTGCTGGAGAAGGCTCAGCTTCGGTATTGAAAGCGTATACGTAAGTTTGGATGGAATGGACCGCTCTCCTGCCTATAGCAGGAAGCGGTTTTTTATTTCGTGAGTGCGCGCGGGATGCAGGAACTATGGCGATTTTTGTCGAATTATCTCTGATCAGCTTGAAAGGGGGCATGTGCATGCTCCGAGCAAAGGGATTTTCGATTCGAACCATGGTTAGCGTGCTCGTCGTTGCATCTGTACTGATTACACTGGGAATCAGCCTGTTGATCAGCTATCGCAACGAGAAGAACTCACTGATGACGATGAATTTCCAGCTTAATCATATGTATACGACTAAGATCAGCGAAACGGTCAATGAGCTGTTCGCTTCGATGAAGAAGAACCTCAAGTACAACGCCGAGCATATCGCGAAGGGCGGCCTGTATCGTCCTGATCTGGACGAGCAAGTGAAGCTTATTCAACAAACGAACCCGATGTACAAAGCGGTCGTTGTGGTCGACAAGACCGGTAAAGTGATCAGCATTGCGTCGGAAACCGATACAGGCCTTAAAGGCAGAACTATCGAAACGGATGGTGCGAAACAGGCGCTGAAGGAACGAAAGCCGCTCATTTCGGAGCCCTATATCAGTGCGGCTGATCAATTGATTATTATGGTGAGCCATCCGCTGTGGGGCGTTGACGGCGAATATTTGGGTTACATCGGCGGGACAATCCGTCTGCACGAGACCAATTTGCTGAATACGATTCTAGGGGATGCCGGACAGTCCGGCAATGGTACTTACGCATATGTGGTCAGTGCATCCGGGGCTATGCTGTATCATCCGGATAAGAGCCGTATTGGCGAGCGCGATATTGTCAATCCGATCTTTGCGGATATGCTGTCTGGGCACAGCGGTGTGAAACGGATCATTAACTCGCGTGGGGTCGATATGCTGGCAAGCTACACCTATATGAAGGAGACCGGGTGGGGCGTGGTCACGCAGACGCCGACTGACGTCATTCTAACGGCGTCGAAGCGTCCGATTCTTAAGGTTGCCCTGTATATGGCTCCGATTCTGGCAATCTTGCTGCTCGTTATCTATTGGCTGATCGGCAAAATGTCAGAGCCGCTGACGAAGCTTTCTACTTTCGCCTCTATGCTGTTGACCAATAAATCCGTGCGAGAGGAAGTCCCTCGCATTCATTCCTGGAACCGTGAAGCGAACGCGATGCACCGGGCATTCGTGCTGGCTGTCAAACAAATCCGCAGCAGATTCGATCATTTATCGCAGGAGGCACAGACGGATCCGCTCACCGGATTGTACAATCGGCGGACGATGGATCTCTACATCCGCACATGGATTGCGGAGGAGATGCCTTTTGTCATCATGATGCTGGATTTGGACCACTTTAAGCAGGTCAATGACACGTATGGCCATGAAATGGGTGATGAAGTATTGCGGTTTCTGGCTGCCAACATGCAAGCACAGTTCGAGGAGAACCATATTTGCTGCAGATATGGCGGGGAAGAATTTGTCGTGCTTCTGCCGGAAACGGGGCTTGGGACGGCGATGGTCTACGCGCAGAACCTGCGCGCCATCATGGAAGAAACGGACAGCCCCGTCGGAAGGCCTGTCACGCTGTCGATGGGCATCACGCGATATCCGGACACGGCGCAGGATGCAGCCGGCCTGTTCCGCGATGCGGACGAGGCGCTCTACCGCGCCAAGCACCTGGGCCGCAACCGCGTGGAGTTGGCGAATACCGCTGCTCCGGCGCATATGCTCTAGCCGCCGCGCATGGTAGGGCAGTAGCCAGCGGAATAGTAGCTCGCAGAGCAACACATCAGCGCGAAATTGGTGGAATGAGCGAAAGAGTGGTCCGTGGAGCAACAAATCGGAGCGAAGTTGGCGAAATGAGCGAAAGAGCAGCTCGCAGAGCAACACACAAGCGACGAAATTGGTGGAATGAGCGAAAGAGTGGTCCGTGGAGCAACACATCAGCGCGAAGCTGGAGAAAAGAGCGGAAGAGTGGCTCATGGAGCACATCGGAGCGAAGTTGGCGAAATGAGCGAAAGAGCAGCTCCTGGAGCAACACACCGCAAACGAGTCCATACAAAACAAAAAGGAGCAGCTCTCAGCCGAGAGCTGCTCCTTTTTCCAGTGCATCGAGAAGTAATAGTATGATCTAACGTCGGTTGGTTCGCCTCCAGATGCCACGAGAGCAAACGCTTTATGTTCTATACTTCTGCGATGAGCGCATGCTGTGTCGCATTCTAACTCTAACGGTTGTGACAGTGGTTATTTGACTTATATAGCCCCTTTTTAAACTGTAACGGTTGCCAGCGAGCTTATTTGAACGATTTCCACTGGGAATCGACCTATTTGCTGCAAATAACGTCTGTCACAACCGTTAGACTTTTCAAAAGGCTAATTTTTATAAAATAGCCACGCTGACAACCGTTAAAGTTTTGTTCGTGAACGCATAGACACCAAAGTGGCAGTCGAGACTACTTCGGCGGCATCCAAAAGAGCAGCTCTCAGCCGAGAGCTGCTCTTTCTACATCCCGCGCGCTACATCCCACACTCTACATCCCACACTCCACATCCCAGCGTCTACTTCATTTCTACTCTCCTACTGCTTCTCTGCTGTGAGCAGGCTATCCGGTGAGTGGCTGTTTAGGATACGAAGAACCGTATCTGCCTGCTGAGGCGGATAGTACAAGAAGCCTTGAATGTCATGGCAGTGGTTCTGCTGCAGGAAGAACAGTTGGTCCGTCGTTTCCACGCCTTCGGCGATGATGGTTAGGCCCAGATGACTGGCCATCAGCATGATCGCCAGAATGATAGCCTCATCCTTGGGTTCCTTGGAGATGCCGTTTACGAACGTGCGATCGATCTTGATTTTGTCGATGGGCAGTCGCTTCAGATAGCTTAGGGACGAATAATGCGTCCCGAAATCATCGATGGAAATCGTAATATTGAGATTGCGCAGCTCCTGTAAGATAGTCGCGTTCTCGTCCTGCATAGCCAGGTTCTCGGTGATTTCCAGCTCCAGATAAGCGGGATCAAGTCCGGTCTCGGCCAGAATCGACTTTATGAGCTCCGTAAGCTTGTTCCGCTGGTTGAATTGGCGAGCGGACAAGTTAACAGCGACCCGAATGGGCTCGGCGCCGGCGTCCTGCCACACCTTGCTCTGCGCGCATACCGTTCGCAGCACCCACTCCCCGATCGGTTCAATTAAGCCGCATTCTTCCGCTATGGGGATGAAGATGGACGGCGGAATATGTCCGCGCTTCGGATGATTCCAACGAATTAATGCCTCAAGCCCGATGATCTTCCTCGTCTTAATCTCCAGCTGCGGTTGGTAGTAAATCTCGAATTCATTGTGCTCCAGCGCGCGCCGCAGGCTGTTCTTGATATAAATCTTCTCCTGCACATCTGCATTCAGCGTATCGTCATAGATCCGGTAGTTGTTCTTGCCTTCTTCCTTTGCCCGGTACATCGCAGCATCCGCATACTTCATGAGCAGCTCCGCATCCTCGCTATGTTCAGGGAAGACCGTGACACCGATGCTTGCGGTCACATAATACTCCATTCCTTGCAGAACGAAAGGCTGCTGGAACAAGTTCACAACTTGCTGCGCCATTTGGTGTAGATGCGCCTGATCCTTCAGATATGGCAAAATAATCGTGAATTCGTCGCCGCCAATCCGCGAGAACGATTCCCCTTTGGTCAGCAGCATCGTCATCCGCTCGCCGACCTCTTTAAGCAGCAAATCGCCATAAGAATGGCCGAGCGTATCGTTAATGAGCTTGAATTGATCCAAATCGATGAAGAGCAGCGCGAAGCGGCGGTTCTTACTGCCGGCCATGAGGATGATTTCTTCGAGCCGTTCTTGGAAGAAAATCCGGTTGTTAAGCCCGGTTACCGTATCGCGATAAGCCATCTGGCGAAGTGTCCGCTCCGTGCCTTCCAGCAGCCGATATTGAGTGCGCAGCTCATCCTCGGTAGCAATGAGTTCCTCGTACGTTGATTCCAGCTGTTGATTGGTGTGCGTCAAATTATTCGTCCGCTCATTCACCATCACTTGCAGCTTATGTTTCTGAGTCAATTGAATATAAATTAAATAGATAAGCAGAATCAGGGCCAAGAGGAAAATCAGCTGAATAATCTGTACCTTCGTATCAATAGCATTTAACTTCGCTTTATTCGGAAGTGCGGCAATCTCCCAATTTCCTTCAGCCAGATAGACCTTCTCCAGCAGCGGAGACCGCTCGTAGAGGCTTGCGTCACCGTAGATCACGTTTTTGCCCGCTTTGACAGCCAGATCAATGCCCTTATTCACCTGCGTCAGCCCGGCCTCTTCCAGAATCGGCGGCACATCAAGTACGATGGAGACGAAACCCCAGAACTCACGTTGAACGAAGACCGCTTGTCTGGACAATAACCCGAGCCCGCCTTGTGTAAGCTCGAATGGACCGAAGATGGTTTTGACGTTCAGATGTTGGGTTCGCAGCGCATTCTCGCGGATATCAGGATTGGAATGTTTGAAGAGATTAAGCCCAATGACGTTCTCATTGCCTTGAAGAGGATAGACAAATTCGGCAATGCCGCCGGGATAGACGGACAAATTGCGAATGCCTTGGATAGGACCGATGAAACTTTTGGCGAAACTGTTAAAGTGGTTAGCATCGAGCTTATGCGAGTCCATCAGCGAGGTATCCACAAAAGCTTTAAGCCCGTCTGAGAGCAGCAGTCTGCGCTCAAGAGCCAGCGTTAGCGAGGAGGCATTTGCAGCCAACTCTACGGATGCGTCGTGATAGACTTCTTTATGCAGCCAGCGGCTGTAGGCGCTTGTAATCCACCAGAAGCAGCTGCCCAGAAGCAGCGCGCTGAGGAACAAGACGAACCAAGTCTTACGGGGAGTCGTGTATCTTAATTGCGAGTCAACATTTAGGTTATACAAGATGTAGAACTCCTCTCAAGCATATGAAGGGAAATAATAACCAGTCGTTATCAATTCGTCATGAATCGACAAATTCCTCCACTCTTCGGTATAATATGCTGTCTTCTTATTAAATCTCTGCCATAGGGCTACACTAGCAGCAACTATCGGCAGATCGTTACGATACCACCCGGGATGATCACTTATTTACATAGAGAAGGGATGAACAGCCGTATGAATAGATGGCATCAATTACCTAAGGTAGATCTTCATGTTCATCTGGACGGAAGTCTCTTGCCGGCCACCGTCCTTGATATCGCTGCAGCCGAAGGTATCGAACTGCCGGTAAACGATGCGGCAGGCCTGATTCCTTACATGCAGGTTGACGATGAGTGCCGCAGTTTGCCGGAGTACTTAAGCAAGTTTGGTTTCACGACCCGGTTCATGCAGTCAGGCGCTGCGCTGGAACGCGTGGCGTATGAAACGTTGGCGCAAGCCGCCTCGCACAATTGCCGCTACATCGAAGTCAGATTCGCGCCGCAGCTTCACAGACTTCGCGGGCTCCGACCGGAGGAAGCGATCCATCATGTGATTGAGGGCATGAAGCGCGCTGAGCAGCAGTTTGACATTAAGGGCCGGGCAATTGCGATCTGCATGCGCCATCATGGCCGTGAGGAAAATTTGGAAGTGATTGAAGCGGCCGCCCAATATGCCGGACGCGGTCTGGTCGCCGTTGATTTGGCGGGGGACGAGGCGTCATACCCGCCGGAGCTGTTCCGCGAAGTGTTTTCGCTTGCGCACAAGCGATCATTGCCTGTCACGATTCACGCCGGCGAAGCGGCAGGGGCTGAGAATGTCTATGAAGCCGTCAAGAACCTTGGTGCGTCGCGGATCGGTCACGGCGTCCGTCTGCGAGAGAATCCGGCCATTCTCCAAATGATGCTGGAGCAGCGCATTCCGCTTGAAATGTGCCCGGTCAGCAATATTCAGACAAAGGCTGTAGCAGATTGGGATGTCTATCCGATCCGCGATTATTTCGAGCAAGGGCTGATCGTCACGCTGAATACGGATAATCCGAGCGTCTCGGGCACGGACATTACGCGCGAATATCGCATTGTTTCGGAGAAGTTTGATTTTACGGATACGGAACTGGCATCAATCATTCGCAATGGCGTAAATGCAGCCTTCTTGGAGGACTCGGAGAAGAAGGCGCTGAAACAACGCGTCGACCAAGAGCTGCAGGAACTCGGGATAAAATAATGCGATCACTCGTTCGGTTGTTGGCAGGATTTTCAACTTTCTTCATCGAAGATTAAGGAGAAGGATTCAGCCAAAATGCCAAGGAGGAATTCGCTACAATGGGACAACGGGTTGTTTTGTTAATTGGGACGAATAAAGGGGTATTTCAATACACCTCGGATCTGGAACGGAAAGAATGGAAGCTGAGCGGACCTTTTCTTCCGGGCTGGGAAGTGTACAGCGTGCTTGGAGACAGCCGTCACGGCAATCGGATTTATGCCGGTACTTCGCATGCGGCTTACGGTGCTTCTATCCGCGTATCGGATGATTTCGGCGAAAGCTGGACGCAAGTGGAGAACGGCCCGTCTTACTCCCAAGAGAGCGGATTCTCCTTGAATCGAATATGGCAGCTCGTACCCGGGGCAGAGCCGGATACGCTGTATGCCGGGGCCGAGGAAGCGGGATTGTTCGTCAGCTATGATCGCGGCGTGAATTGGCGCGAGCTGAAAGGCTTGACGGAGCACCCAACCCGGCCAAACTGGTTCCCGGGTGCAGGAGGCATGTGCTTGCATACGATTATTATCGATCCGTCGAATAAGCATCGGATGTGGGTTGCCATGTCAGCGGTCGGCGTCTTCCGTTCCGAGGACGGCGGCGAAACTTGGAAAGCGTGCAACAATGGGCTTGCACGCGTACCTACGGGACAGCCTTCGGATGAAGTCGGCTACTGCATCCACAAAATGGTAATCGATCCGATGGATTCGAACACGCTCTACATGCAGGAGCACGGCGGCGTGTTCAAATCAACGGATGGCGGCGACAACTGGTTCGCGATCGAAGAAGGCTTAACCTTGAAAGGCGATGATGCGCCATTCGGCTTCCCGATCAGCGTCTCGCCGACAGGCGATCTGTTCCTTGTTCCGCTTGAGAGCAGCGAACAGCGCTCGATGAGAGGCGGCAAGCTGCTCGTTTACGGCATGGCTCCGGGCGAGAGCCGGTGGGAGCCGGTCGGCGATGTGATGCCTGATGAAGAGCGCCATGTCAGCGTGCTGCGTGACGCAATGGCCGTAGATTCGCTGGATCCGTACGGTCTTTATTTCGGCACGACATCCGGTGAAATCTTCTGCTCGACTGATCGCGGCGTAACATGGGACAGGCTGCCCGGACAGTTCTCCCGTATTCTGACGGTCAAACCTTGGATTATAGAGGAGTAATGCGCGTGCGTATTCAAGTATCCGTGCCGCTTCTGCTGAGCGACAGCACGAGGGGCAGATCTTCGTTCGAGCTAGAAGCGGGGACGCTTCAGGAAGCACTGCAGCTGCTGATCGAGGAATATCCACTGCTGAAAGTACATTTGTACACAGAGCAGGGCGAGGTGCGAAAGCATGTGCTGCTCTACTACAATGCCGATAACATTGCCTGGCTGGAGCGGCTTGATATCCCGCTTGCGGCAGGCGATAAGCTGCGCGTGCTGCAGGCTGTTTCCGGCGGGTAACCGGAGCGGTTGCGATAACTTATAAAACGGTATAGAGAGCCGCCTAGATCTGCTGCAATCCGGCATGAAGGGCGGCTTGATTTGCAAGAAGAGAGGTTGATGGGTCTTGAGTCTTGACGAACAATCCAATAACCGGGAGCGCTATTCTCGGCAAATGCTGTTCCCTCCAATCGGAGTGAGCGGGCAGCAGAAAATTGAGGCAGCAACCGTCGTTGTCGTTGGCATGGGGGCGCTCGGCACTGTCATCGCGAATCATATGGCAAGAGCCGGAGTCGGCACCTTGCGTATTATTGATCGTGACTATGTGGAGCGCAGCAATTTGCAGCGGCAGATGCTGTACGACGAGGACGATGTGCAGCAGGTCAGGCCGAAAGTGGTGGCTGCAGAGCGGAAGCTTGGGCTTATTAACGCGGACGTAGCTGTGGAGGCAATCGTCTCGCATGTGACTGCCGAGAATGCGGAGGAGCTGCTTGCAGGTGCGGATCTCGTGCTGGACGGCACGGATAACTTTCAAACCCGGCTGCTGCTCAATGATGTGTGCTTCAAGCGGGGAATCCCATTCATCTATGGCGGTGCCGTCAGTTCGCATGGCATGACGGCGGTGTTTATCCCCGGACAGACCTCTTGCCTGCGCTGCCTGCTCGGTGCCGGAGACAGCGGCGGGGACACCTGCGATACCGTCGGCGTCATCTCGCCGATTATTGATATCATTGCTTCCCTTCAAGCGGTAGAGGCGCTCAAGTTTATCGTCGGTGCGACCGGCGCGCAGCGGCAGGGCTTGCTGTCGCTGGAGATTTGGCAGCATCAGATTATGGATTTGAAGCTGCCGCCGGCAAGAGAGAGTTGTCCAACCTGCGGGTTGCGGCAATTCCCGTCCTTGCAGGCAAAGGATGGCGGCGGCCGGCCGGTAACGTTATGCGGTAGGGAGACCGTTCAAATAAGCGGCCCGCGACCGCTTGACTTGGAGCATATGGCTGTCAAGCTTGCGCGCTCCTGCGAGCTGCAGCGGAATCCGTATTTGCTCAAGGCGTCGCTTCCGGAAGGGGAGCGGCTTGTCCTGTTCGCAGATGGACGTGTGCTCGTGCAGGGAACGGAAGATCTCGATCGAGCGCAGTCGCTTTACGATCGGTATATCGGTTCGTAAAATTTTTGTAAATTTACGTATGGAAGAAGAAAGTGGCGGTCATAATAGCAGAGGGCAAGCGAAATAGCTTGCACTTTGCAGGTGACCAGGTGAAGACAACCTAAAGAAACAGTTAAGAAATGGAATCACGTTGCTTTTCGCATACAGATATGCTAATATGATTTTAGTGAGAAAAGACCTGAATTCACATATTGAAAAGGGTTGTCATAAAGCGAGATGGTACCTTTTTCAATGTGTGATTTTTTTATTTGCTAAACGAATAAAAAGTACATGTTAATTTAATTTTGGAGGTTTTCCTAATGCAAACAGGAACAGTTAAATGGTTTAACGCAGAGAAAGGTTTCGGCTTCATCGAAGTTGAAGGCGGCAACGATGTATTCGTACACTTCTCCGCAATCGTAGGCGAAGGCTTCAAGTCCCTTGACGAAGGCCAACGCGTTGAGTTCAACGTTGTTCAAGGCAACCGTGGACCACAAGCAGAAAACGTTGTAAAACTGTAGTTTTATAGCGAACAACAACAAACTGCCCTTAACGAAAGTTGAGGGCAGTTTTTTTATAATTCCGGGAGGGATGCGCCTTGTATAATCGCAAGAAAATCGTAGAGGATATCCCTGAAGAGAACACAGCGATTTGGAGCTGTGAGACAGAAGGTTGTAAAAGCTGGATGCGGGACAACTTCGCCTTCGATGTTGCTCCTTCCTGCCACGTGCATCATACACCTATGGTCAAGAGCATGAAGATGCTTCCGGCCTTGAACAACAACAACTCTTTAAAAAGCTCAAAAAACTAGCCGTCCCTTCCCGGGACGGCTTTTTTTTGCGCGGATAAGGGTTTAGATGGTACAATTGAGGAACAAATGTTCGATTTGGTTGACCTAAAGGAGATGCCATGGGAGATCATATACAGCTGTCTGTACGTGCATTGGTGGAGTATGCCTATCGGAGCGGAGATATCGAATCAGGTTTCCATGTCTTGAGCTCCATGACGGAAGGCACCAAGGCGCACCAACGCATCCAGAAGCAATATGGCGAACAAGACCAGAAGGAAGTATATGTAAGCGCGGAGATCGTCATGGATGATCTTCTCTTTGTCATTGATGGACGCTGTGATGGGCTGCTCATCGCGGGAGAAGATGGCGGCCTTATTGTGGATGAAATTAAATCGACCGCTGGAAGGCTGCCGGAGGAGATTGGCCATACGTACCCTGTTCATTGGGCGCAGGCTAAGTGCTACGCATATATGATCGCTAAGGACCGTGGGCTTCAGGAGCTGACGGTGCAGCTGACCTATGTACAAGTGGAGAGCGAGGAAGAGAGGCGCTTCCTGCAGCGGGTTACTTATGAGGAGCTTGCGGAGTTCGTTCACGAGATGGTACGAAGTTATTATGCATGCGCTGCACAGCAGGTACGGCATCGAGAACTTCGGAATCGCAGCATCCGGGAACTCGTTTTTCCTTTTGCGGCTTATCGGGAAGGACAACGGAAGCTGGCGGGTGCTGTCTATCAGACCATCGCAGAGGGCCATAAATTGTTTGCTAAGGCACCGACAGGCATCGGCAAAACGATCTCCACGATTTTCCCATCCGTCAAAGCGATTGGGGCTGGGCTGCTGCAGCGTTTCGTTTATTTAACGGCGAAGACAATCACGCGTACGGCGGCGGAAGAGGCATTCGCGCTGCTGCAGACGAAGGGGCTGCATCTGCAGGTGGTCACGATGACGGCGAAGGAGAAGATTTGTTTCCAAGAGGAAGTCCGGTGCTCGAAGGAGCATTGCCCGTATGCGGACGGATATTACGACCGGATTAATGAGGCGCTGCTTGATTTGCGTTCGAACGAGACGCTTATTACACGTGAAGTGGTAGAAGGATATGCGCGTAAACACAGGGTCTGCCCGTTCGAATTTGCGCTGGATGCGGCGTATGGGGCAGATGCGATGATTTGCGATTATAACTATGTGTTTGATCCGCGTGTCAGCTTGAAGCGCATGTTCGAGGAGCAGAAACGTCAAACGGCGCTGCTGATTGATGAGGCGCATAATTTGGTGGATCGGGCGCGAGAAATGTATTCGAGTGACCTCAATAAAGCAGACTTTCTGGAGATGCAGCGGGCGTTCAAAGGGGTGAACAGCGAGGTTCACGGAGCGGCCAAAGCGGTCAATCAATACTACATCGCGCAGCGCAAAGCACTCGGCGAACAGCGGCAAGAGGTGACGGAGTCGCTGCCGGAGCCGCTTGTGAGCCTGGTGGAGCAGTTTGCTGCGGCGGCGGAGAAGGAGTTGCTTGCACCGGCTGGGGGCAGCGTAAACCCGGAGCTGCTGGACTTGTACTTTCGGAGTCAAAGCTTCGTGCGCATCTCGGAGCTGTATGATGAGCGTTTCGTTGCGTATACAGAGTGCTTACGGGGGGATATGCGCACCAAACTGTTCTGTTTAGACCCTTCGCATCTGCTTGAGGTGATGAGCAAGGGATACCGTGCGATGGTATTCTTCTCGGCTACGCTTATGCCGCTGAATTACTACATGGATATGCTGGGTGCCGGAGAGAACGAGGGGAGCTACAGTATTGTCATTCCATCCCCCTTCTCGGCGGACCAGCTGGAAGTGACGATTGCGCCATTATCTACCCGCTTTCAGGATCGGGAACGGACGAAATTTCCGATTGCCTCGCTCATAGCGAAGGTGACGCAGGAGAAGCAGGGCAATTATTTGGTTTTCTTCCCGTCCTATGCCTATATGAATGATGCGTATGAGCAGTATCAATTGCTTGTTGATCCAAGTGACAGTTTAGGTTCAAGTATAAATTCGAGTTCGGTGAGGACTATGGTGCAAGGGCCGGGTATGACGGAGGAGGAGCGGGAAGGGTTTCTGGCTGCTTTTCAGGAAGGCTCCGGGCAAACGCTGGTTGGTTTTGCCGTAATGGGCGGTATTTTCTCGGAAGGAATTGATCTTGTCGGGAATCGGCTCACGGGCGTTGTTGTAGTAGGGGTTGGATTGCCGCAAGTCGGGCTTGAACGTGACATTATGAAGGCTTACTTCGACCGGACAGACCGCAATGGATTCGATTATGCGTTCTTATACCCCGGCATGAATAAGGTACTGCAGGCGGGCGGGCGTCTCATCCGCTCGGAGCATGATCGCGGAAGCTTGCTGTTGATTGACGACCGCTACCTGCAGCCCCACTATAACCGGCTTCTGCCGCCGGAGTGGCTTAACTATCGTGTGCTGCGCGCGAATGAGGATCAGATGGACCCGAACACCTTCGTGCCGCGCGGTTGATTGCCCTCATCATCGGGCTCAATGGTAATGCCGATGCTGTCATACTCGAGCTTCGCTGAAGCGATAGGCATCGCGAGCAGGCCGATTCCGCGATCCGCTTGGCCGACGCGGAATGTGCCGGCACTCGTGCGGACGCCGTCTTTAACGAGCCAGACCTGGTAGGCTTCCGCGCCTTTGGTTGCCGCAGCACCGAACAAGTACACGACGAACTGCCGGCTTTGGCCGTTATCTACTATACAGGCAACGCCGGAGGACTTCCCTGCGAGCGGGCCTTGTGCCTTCAGCGGAACAAGCTCGTTGATTTGAGCGGCGGATACGTGAAGCGCTTGCTCTACCGGAAGCGGTGCGATTCGCTGCTCGTGCCGCAGCTGGATGTTCCACACGGACAGCAGCGCGATTCCTGCAATGGAAGCGGCGAGCAGACCGGGGAGCAGCTTGAGCTTGACTAAGCGACTTCTGGGTTTTCTTGGCCGCCATTGTGCGATTTGACTGCCTGCAGGGTCGGGAAGAATGTCTTCCGGACGAGCGGCAAGCGCGGCATTCATCACTTGCTGCTTCAGATCTTGAGGGGGCTCGATCCATTCGATATCGACGGGCAGTGCTTCCCAGGCTGTGCGCAATTCCAGCAGCTCCTTCTGACAGGCGTCGCAGTGAGGGAGATGAAGCTCGAAAGCGAGCGATTCTTCTTCGTTGCATGCGCCGGAGACGTATTCCAGACATAGCTCGCATGGGGATGCAGGCGTTGTATCTTTCTTCTCCATCACAATCCCTCCTCTTCTGCCGGCAAATGTCTGCGTAATATTTTGAGCGTTTGATGCAATCGATTCTTCACGGTACCGAGCGGTTGATTATAGGCGGCAGCGAGCTCGCTTAAGCTGTATCCCTGCCAGTAGAAATGCTCCAGCAGCATAATTTGCTGCGAGGATAGATGGCGATAGGCGCTGCGAATTTGCGCTTTGAGTGATTGGCGCTCTGCACTCTCCTCAGGGGAAGTGACGGCGGCATCAGGAATACGCTCAAGCTCCTCCGGCACATAGGGAAGAAGCGGAGCATTAATGCGCCGCTGCTTGCGCAGCCAGTCCGTTGTCATATTTCGCGTCACGGTTAACAGCCAGCTGGTGAAACGGCCTTTGTCCGGGTTGTAGTCCGACTCGGTCGTCCACAGCCGCATGTAGACGGACTGCGTAATGTCGCGGGCCGACTGCTCATCCTTTAGCGACTTCAGCGCAAACGAATACACAAGTGCCGCGTAGCGATCGTATAGAACGGACAGCGCCTTGTGCTGCTTGGCTTTGATGAGCAGCATCAATTCATGATCAGCAAGATTGTGCATACCGGCAAGCCTCCAGAACAGACGTCGATAATTAAGACCAGTGTACCATTGTAACAACAGAGAGGGTAACCGCTAAAGCCGCGGCTACCCTATGAAACGTTGTCCGTTAAGATTATTTCGCTGCTACGATAATGGTTGCCTGCATAGCCGGATGAGGCGAGCAGTAGTAAGAGAATTCCCCTTCGGTATCGAAGGTAACGGACTTTTCTTCATCGAGACCGAAGAGGCCGGTATCGAAGCTGCCATCGTCCGCTGTGGCAGTGTGCTTAACCTTATCCCGATTGATGAATTTCACGGTATCGCCCGGGCGGATGGTCAGACTGCTTACAGTGAAAGCAAACTCCTTAATCTCGACTACATAGGTTTTGTTCTTCACTTCGGCTTTGGAATCACCCTCACCCGCTGCCGGTTTATCGGGCTTTGTTGTGCCTTCATCCGGCTTCGTCTCAGGCTTCGCAGCCGGTTTCGTTGCGGGCTTCGTCGAAGGCTTGGGGGCAGGCGCCGTGGTCTTCGAATCATCATGATGAGCATCATCGTTGGAATCGCCCTTCGTGCCGCCTTTATCATCGGCTGCCGGCTTAGGATCTGTCTTGTCGTCATCCGGCTTCGCCGCAGTCTTAGAATCGTCTGTCTTAGGCTCCGTTGCCGTGGCAGTCCCGTCGTCATCCGTTGTAGTGTTACCGCCCTTGTCGTCTGCCTGCGTATCGTCAGTCGCAGGAGCTGGCTGTGCTGCTGAACCGTCGTCTGCTGAGGTATTGACGGAGGTGTCCTCGCCGGAGTCGGGCGAGTCTGCTGCGTCATTCATCGCCATTTCGCTGTGATTGACATGATTCTCTGTAGCGGCAGAATTGTTATTGCTGCTGCATGCGGACACCGACAGACAAAGCAGCAAGCCTAAGGCGACCAACAGATATCCTTTGTTCCACGCCGCTCCTACTCGGTTACTCCTCGTTTTCCTCTGCATTCGAAGTCACTCATTTCACGATAATTTGGCCGGTCATGAACTTCTTGTGGGGCTCGCAGAAATAATCGTACGTACCCGGCTTGCTGATCGTAATGGTAAACGATTCGCCTTTTGCCAATAATGGGGTGTCGAAGCTGCCGTCAACTGCAACCGCATTGTGTTTCATATCGTCGAAGTTAGTGAAGATGATTTTGGAGCCGGCTTCCACGGTCAGCGGACCGGTGCCGAAGGAATATTCTTTGATATCTACGTGATAGGTTTTGACTTCTGCACTGGCAGTTGTACCTTTGAAAGCAACGGGATCAATGACATACCAAACGTTGTTCAGGCCCTGTCCGTTAACATCGCCATGAGCCAAGTCTTTGACAAAATAATAAAGCGGGAAGCCTTTGTACGTAGATTGTTTACTGCCATCCGTGCGCGTAATGACGCCGAAATCAGAGCTTGCAATACCGGTAGGCGCCTTGGTACCTGCAGCCAGATAAGCCGGCCAGTTGGCCAAGCAAGTACCTTCACAAACGCTGCTTCCGGCTGTGTCTTTGTCAAAATAGTACAAGGTGCGCCCGTTCGCATCGGTTAAGTAGTTGCCGAGCTTTGTGGACGTGCCCAGCATAGCGGAGTAATCCGATTTGGCAACGAACCATACGCCGCCGACAGCCTCACCAAACACATCACCGGCAGCCATATCTTTGGCAAAATAGTAAAGCGGCCAGCCTTTATACGTCGTTTGCATGGAGCCGTCAGCACGCATGTACATGCCGAAATCGGCTGCGTTTAGGGATGAAGGAATTTGCAGCTGATCTGCATGGTAAATCGGCCATGCTTTCAGGCAGTCGGCTTGACAGGACTCTAAGTTGGCAGCGTCCTTCGTGAAGTAGTAGAGTGTACGTCCTTTGCTGTCGGTTAAGTAGGAGCCGAGCTTGTCTGTGGTTCCAAGTCCGATGTGCTCGCCTGCCGGCAGCACGGCAGAAGCGGCAATTACGTTCGCCTGCTGCAGTTGAGCGAACAAGGTAGCGCCCTTCGCGTTCGACGCGTTCAACGCTTCGACAAGTGCTGTGGCGATATCGGCATTGGTCAGCTCGGATGCGCCGGAGATGTTCTTCAGCCCTTTGCTTTTCGCGAACGTGAAGGTAGCGCTGTATTGGAAAGCGGTGCCGGATTTGTAGCCCAGCGCTTCTAGCAGCACTTTATAGAACTGCTGCGCGGTGATGGAAACAAGGGGGTTGAAATTACCGTTGCCTGTACCGTTCCAGCCGAGCTCTGCGTGAGCGTTCAAATAGGCCAGAATAGCTTGATTGCTTTTACTTACGAGAGAAGCGTCTTTAAAGTTGCCGCTTTCTGTGAAAGCTTGAGCTTCTGCTAGTTTTCCTTGAAGACGTAACGAAATAATAGCGGCCTGGAGGCGGGTGGACGTCTTGCTGAGATAGGAGGAAGAAACCCCGTCGCCGTCACCTAACAGCAGGCCAAGCTTAGCGGCTGTGGCCGCATCTGTTGTAACCGCTGGCGAGCTCTCCGCTGCTGATGCATTAAGAACGGGGAGAAGCATGGCCAGACATACGGTTAATGTCAGCAAAAACAGCCCAAACCTTCTTGCTTTATTCATCGATCTTCCTCCTCAAAATAGTCGTTCTATTAGGAGGTAACGATGAGATAAGCCTAGCGGTTTGAGCGATTTTATGATTTTTCTTATTTATTTGGCTTCGGTGAGCGATTTCTCGTACACATTGATCCAGAAACCGTCGATGACGGAAGCGCCTCGATGCGCGTAGCCGTTAGTAAGGAACAACCTTTTGGCGCCTAGCTGGTTGGTCAGGGCGTCCAAATAAATGTGGCGGAAGCCGAGCTCCTTTGCCCGTTGTTCTAATTTCGTCAGCATCATCTGACCATAGCCGCGCTGCTGAAAGTTAGGGTGAACACGCAGTCGTTTGATTTCAGCGGTATCGTCGTCGAGCTTTTTCAGTCCGCCCATCGCTACTACGATACCATTCTGACCTGTTCCGACAAGAAAATCGCCGCCGCTCTCCAGATATTGCTCGTCGATATGAAAAATATCATGATAATGCTGATGAGTCGGTTCTACGCCTGCTGCGGAAATAACAAGAAGATGAAGCCGCCAGATGTCGTCATGGTCTGCGGTGGAATAACGCCTAATGTTGAACATAGCATTCTCTCCTTTTCCTAACCCGACTATGAGCAAAACAATTGCTCTATATGTAATATAATCTAACACGAAACAAGGGGTGAATGACAGTTTTTTATGGGAATTGGTGGGGTTTGGATCAAAATATTTCATGTGCGGCACATTCGTGTTAGATTACAGGGATAAAATTGTTTATTGTTGAATAGAGGGTGCTTTTGCACAATAATGAAGGTAATAGGATCATGGTGGAAGACACAGGCAGTGTTATGCAATACCATGCCAGCGTGAAGAGGTGAGTGGAGGACATGAAAGTAGTCGTTGTATCGGATACGCACATGACACGGATGGCCAAGAAGCTGCCGGATCGGCTGATACAGGAGCTTCAGGATGCAGATGCGATTCTGCATGCGGGAGATTGGATGACGTTATCGGTATGGGATATGCTGCGTGCGTATGCTCGGACGGAGGGTGTGGCAGGCAACAATGACGGAGATGAGATCATCGCCAAATTCGGTCACCGCAAGGTGCTCGATATAAGCGGACTTCGTGTCGGCTTAGTGCATGGTCATCTAGGCGCAGGCAAGCGCGAGGATACGGAGACGAATGCGTTTCGGTCCTTCGAGCAGGGCAGCGTGGACGTAATCGTGTTTGGGCATTCTCATGTTCCGCTAGTTCGGGAGCGAAGCGGCGTGCTGCTGTTTAATCCGGGCTCGCCGACAGATAAACGCAGGCAGAAGCAGTATTCGTTTGGGATATTTACAATAGAAGGCGGCGCTTTAGTGGCGGCCGATCATGTATATTACGACGATAAGAGCTGACAGCAGGGGGAGATTAGGGAGCTATGGGTGCGAAGATGCGTAATGTTGGCATATTTGCTCATGTCGATGCAGGCAAAACGACCACGACCGAGCAGATGCTCTATCAGAGCGGGCATATTCGCGCGCTGGGCAGCGTGGATACAGGGACAACGCAGACGGATTGGCTGGATGTGGAGCGGGAGCGGGGCATCTCGGTGCGTGCCGCAGTGACGAGGTTTACGTGGAAAGATACGCCGATTAATCTTGTGGATACGCCAGGCCATGTCGATTTTCTGTCAGAGGTGGAACGGTCGCTTCGTGTCATGGACGGTGCCGTACTGATCGTATCGGCGGTTGAAGGCGTGCAGGCGCAGACGGAAGTGATCTGGCAGGCGCTGCGCGATCTGTCGATTCCGACGGTTATTTATGTGAACAAAATGGATCGCGTGGGAGCGGATGCTCTGGCTGTATTGGCTCAGCTGCAGCGATTGTTATCGCGTCAGGTGGTGCCTATAGCAGCGCCTATTGGGGCGGAAGCGGAGTTTACGGGAGCTGTGCCGGTGTTGTTGGATGAGCAGGTGATTGGTGAGCAACCGTGGGCGGAGCCGTACCGGCGCATGTTGGTGGAGACAGTTGCTGAGCAGGATGAATCGCTGCTGGAAGCTTATTTGGATGGACAGGCGGTGGATGATGCGCTGCTTGGGCAAGTGCTTGTCGAAGGCGTGCATCGCAGCACGCTGTTTCCGGTTCTGTTCGGAGCATCGAACCGCGGGATTGGCGTGAAGGAGCTGATGGATGCGGTTCTGACGTACTTACCGGCTCCGAGCGGGTCGGAGGAGGCACCGGTATCGGGTGTGATTTTCAAGATGGAACGGGATCCTGTAATGGGCAAAATCTCGTATGTCCGCCTCTTCGAAGGGGTCATCCGCAACCGCGACACGGTGCTTAATTACAGCCGGGACATGCAGGATAAAGTGACACAAATTCGGCGTGTGACGGGGCAGAAGACGGAAGATATCGGCATCCTGAAGGCTGGCGATATTGCGGCTGTATATGGATGGAGCCGCGCGCGAATCGGCGATGTCATCGGCGCGCCTGAGGGAGTGCCGGGAGAGAAACGGCTTGCGGTGCCGCTGCTCACCGTGCAGGTGGAGTGGAAGAACGAGGCGGAGTATCCGGCTGTCGTAGCGGCGTTTCAGGAACTGGCGGATGAGGATCCGCTGCTCGATTTGCAGTGGCTGCAGGATGAGCGGGAGCTGCATTTAAAGGTCATGGGGCCGATTCAGATGGAGGTGCTGACCTCCATCTTGCTGAGCCGATTTAAGCTCGAAGTCAGCTTCGGCGCGCCATCGGTCATCTATAAAGAAACGCCTGCTTCGGTTGGCGAAGGGTATGTCGCGTATTTGATGCCGAAGCCTTGCTGGGCGATCCTGCGTTTTACGATTGAACCGGGTGAGCGGGGAAGCGGGCTCGTCTATAAGTCGCTCGTTCGGGGCGAACGATTGTTGGAGAGTTATCAGAATGAGGTTGCGAGGCGGGTGCCGGAGGCGCTCCAGCAGGGATTGCGCGGCTGGGAAGTGACGGACCTGCGCGTCACGCTGATTGAGGGCGAGCATCATGTGTGGCACACGCATCCGCTCGACTTCGTCATTGCGACGCCTATGGGCATGATGAACGGCCTTGCGAACACGGGAACGAAGCTGCTGGAGCCCTTGCTTCGTTTTCGGCTCTCCGTGCCGGAGGAGTACGGCGGCAAGCTCATGAACGAGCTTGTCCTGATGCGCGGCGAATTCGACGCGCCAATCGTGCGCCAAGAGCGAATGGAGCTTGAGGGCACGCTGCCCGTCGCGACCACGCTCGACTTCCCGGCGCGCCTGGGCTCCATGACCAAAGGGCGCGGCACGCTCACGACCTTCTTCGCCGGCTACCGCGAATGCCCGCCGGACGTTGACGTGTCACGTGAGCGGCGCGGCGTCAACCCGCTTGATCAAGCGAAGTATATTCTCGCGGTGCGGAATGCGCTGAGCGGGTAGCGCGGTAAGCGGGTACGCCGCTTACTGCGCAGAGAGAGCTAGTTTGGAGCGGTGTACCCCGCCGTCACAACTAACCCCAAAAACACAAAATAAGCTGAGAAGGCGCAAATGTGCGCCTTTTCAGCTTTTTTCACAACGATCTAGACCGTCACGCGGTCACCCCGCGTTGTCGGCGACGAAATAACGAGGAACTCCACCGGTTCGGTGGTGGAGCCGAGCATCTGATGAGGGGTCAGCGGCGGCACCTCGACCCCTTCCTGAGGTGCAAGCACGACGGGCACGCCGTCGACCTCGAGCGTCGCCGTCCCGGACAGCATGAAGAAAAACTGCCGCGACTGCTGATGGTAGTGTCGCACCTCGCTGGCACCGGCGGGCATCCGCTCGTGGATGATGCTGAGCGGGTCATTCTTGACCAAATGCCAGCCGTCGCATACATCGCCCCACACATAATGCTCGGCATTCTGCTTGCTTATCATTTTCATACCAACCAGTCCGCCTTAATAGCCGCGCTGGTACTGACGCGGAAGAAACGCCTCAGCCTCGCTGGAGCCCTTCGCGGCTACCGCTTGAATCGCATGCAGCGCCCAATACGGGTCGCGCAGCATACCGCGAGCAACGGCCACGAGATCCGCGTTACCATGCGCGATGGTGGTGTTCGCCACCTTCGGCTCATCGAGCAAGCCGACGGCGATGACCGGCACCGCAAGCGCATCTTTCACTGCGCGAGCAAGCGGCACTTGATAACCGGCATAAATCGCAGGGCGATTAGCGCCGGTAACCGGAGCTTCGCCACCGCTCGAGACGTGGAAGATATCAGTGCCGGCCTCTTGATACCGCCGGAAAATCTCAATGCCCTCCTCTACCTTATAACCGCCCTCCGAGAACTCGGCTGCGGAAATCCGAACGATTAAGGGCATATCAGCGGGCATGACGCTTTTGACCGCTTGAATGACTTCCACGCCGAACAACGGGCGGTCCTGTCCGTATTCATCCTCGCGTCGGTTCGTCACCGGCGATTGGAATTGGTGGATCAAATAGCCGTGAGCGGCGTGAAGCTCGATCGTATCGACACCGGCTTCTACCGCGCGGCGCGCCGCCTCCCTAAACTTCACGACCATGGCCTTCACTTCATTAGTCGTCAGTGCACGCGGCGTACGGTAAGCATCGCTGAATGCGATAGCGGAAGGCGCAACCAGTTCTGCTGTTTCCTCGGCCTTACGGCCGGCATGGGCAATTTGAATGCCGATCTTCGCACCTTGACGATGAACTTCCGAAATAATCCGGCGATAAGCCGGAATCTGCTCATCCGACCATAGGCCGAGGCAGCGCTCGGTGATGCGCCCATCCGGCTCGATATCGGTCATTTCCATGATAATAAGCCCTGTACCGCCAACAGCGCGAGTCACATAATGGATATAATGCCACTCGTTTGGCGTACCGTCCTTCGCGTCTACGGAATATTGGCACATCGGCGCCATCACGACACGGTTTTTGAGAGAGAGGCCCTTCAACGCAAAAGGTTCTGCTAATCGATTCAACATATCCACTCCTTCATCTATTAAAGTGAGAATCCAACGTTAGGTTCAGCCTCAGTATACCCCTGTCACTTACATTTTGAAAGTGAAAATCCTCCCACAAGCTGGGAAATGGGAATGCGTCATGCAAATCCGTTATAATAGAGACAACTAACCATCGGGCAGGCAGGGAGAAGTTATGCAGAGTCAACAGATGATTATCAATCATGCAGAGTTGCTTCAGGAGGCTGAGGCATATATCAGACAGTTTGGCAGTGAACTAGCAATTGCTGAACAGGCGACAACGGCACGAATAACGGAAATTACAGCGGAAATCGCTGCTACCGGAACGTATACACATACCCTAGAAGAGCTTGCCTATGGGGCTAAGCTGGCATGGCGTAACAGCAATCGGTGCATCGGCAGACTGTTTTGGGACTCATTAAACGTACAGGATGCGCGGGGAGCGACCGACGCGGCTGATATCGCCAAAGCGGTGTTTCGCCATATTGAATATGCCACAGGCAGGGGGAAAATATTACCCTCTATCACCGTTTTCGCTCCATGCACAGACGCCGACTCGCCTCGTATTCGAATCTGGAACGAACAGTTGATTCGATATGCCGGCTACAACCAGGAAGATGGCGCGATTCTAGGCGATCCGATATCACTTCAATTCACCCAACGTTGCATGGAAATGGGCTGGAAAGGGGCAGGAACTGCTTTTGACGTGCTACCGCTCGTGATCCAGATCGGCTCGCAGTCGCCGGAGTGGTTCGATATTCCAACCGATATCGTTCTCGAGGTGCCGCTAACCCACCCGGACTTTCCGAATTTCGAAGAGCTGCAGCTAAAATGGTACGCCGTTCCCTTCGTTTCGAACATGCGTCTTGAAATCGGCGGTCTCCATTATACGGCGGCTCCGTTCAATGGCTGGTATATGGGCACCGAAATCGGAGCACGCAATCTCGCCGATCCGTTCCGATATAACATGCTGCCGGCAGTAGGCACAATAATGGGTTTGGACACAAGCAGAGAGATTACGCTATGGCGCGACCGGGCACTCGTTGAGCTGAACATTGCGGTGCTTCACTCCTATAAGGCGCAAGGCGTGACAATCGTCGATCACCATACCGCGAGCAAGCAATTTTCTCTGTTTACAGAGAAGGAACAGCGCAGCGGCCGAACGCCGACCGGACGTTGGTCTTGGTTGATTCCGCCGCTGTCTCCTGCGACTACGGCCACTTTTCACAACCGATATGAGGACATCGAGCTGAAACCGAACTATTTTGTTCAAAAGGCTCCTTATGAGTCGTAAAGGATAGGTTGGCGGGCGTACGATACGGACAAAATAAGGATAAACAGTGGAGAAAAATGGTTGGGAAGCGACATTTTTACTGGGAATGGGAAGAATCGGTACATGAGCATGTCCGTAATGTGGTACGATAGAAATGCCGGTTTTCGAACGGGAAGGCTTTAATAACTAAATGAGGTGGATGTATTGGCAGGTTTTGAACAATTAGGTATTGCCAAGGAACGGTCGCAATCGCTGCGCAATGAAGGTATTCATGAAGCGACACCGATTCAAGAAGGCGCAATACCCGTTATTATGCAGGGCAGCGACGTAATCTGTCAGGCACAGACAGGTACGGGCAAAACGCTCGCGTTCCTGCTTCCGATGCTGGAGAAAATCAGACCGGAGCGCGAAGATTTGCAGGGTCTCATCCTTACGCCGACGCGTGAGCTTGCGCTGCAAATTACGACAGAGCTGAAGAAGCGGCTTGCGACGAAGGACGAATTCAGCGTGCTGGCTGTTTATGGCGGACAAGATGTGGAATCGCAGCTGCGGAAGCTTCAGCGTGCGGTTCACATTGTTGTAGCTACGCCGGGCAGGCTGCTTGATCATATTCGCAGAGGCACAGTGAAGCTGGGTTCGGTCAAAATGCTCGTGCTTGACGAGGCTGATCAAATGCTGCACATGGGCTTCCTGACAGAAGTTGAGGAAATTTTGAGCCAGATGCCTTACCGCAAGCAGACGATGCTGTTCTCGGCTACGATGCCGGGCGGCGTACGCTCGCTGGCGCAGCGGTTCATGATCGAACCGAAGGACATCACGGTGCGCGCACCGCAAGTGACGTTGAAGGCGATTCGCCAGCTGACGGTTGAAGTCGGCGCGAAAGACAAGATGGAGCAGCTGCAGCGTCTTCTGGGCGAGTACAACCCTTATTTGGGGGTTATTTTCGTCCGTACGAAGAAGCGGGCCAGCGCGCTGAACGAATTCCTGCAAGAGAATGGCTTTAACAGCGACGAGCTGCATGGCGATCTCACGCAATCGAAACGCGAGCAGGTTATGAAAAAGTTCCGCGATGCGAAGATTCATTTGCTGGTTGCGACGGATGTTGCGGCACGCGGCCTCGATGTTGAAGGCATTACCCATGTATTCAACTTCGACATCCCGGAGAATGCAGAGAGCTACATTCACCGCATCGGCCGTACGGGCCGTGCAGGCGAAGACGGTCTTGCGATTACGCTTGTATCTCCGCATGATCGTCTTGAGCTTGCTGCCATCGAGAAAGGCATCAATCAGCCGATTCCGCGCGAGAAGAACCGCAGCGGCGCACCGATTCGCACTTCGATAATGGAGGATACTCCGGATCGCCAAGGCGGCGAGCGCAAATCCGGCGGTTCCGGTCGCAGAGGCGGAACGTCGGGCCAATCGGCATCCGGCAAGTGGGCGCCGAAGGGCGGCCGTTCCGGCCAGGAGGGCCGTAAGAGCAGATCCGGCTTCGGCGGCAACATCGATAGCCGCAAAGCAGGCTCAGGCGGCGGCGCTTACGGTGGAGCAGCGAAGCGCGGCGAATCGCGCGGAGCAGGCGTGCGCAGCGGCGGTGCTGAAGAGGCGCCGCAATGGGGCGCGGCAAGAGCAGAAGCACCGCGCGGACGCGGCGGAGCAGGCCCGCGCGATGGCGCGGCGCCGGCAGGACGCGGGCGCTACAGCACGCCGTCCCGCGAAGAAGGCGGACGCGGTGAATTCGGCGGCGCTGGCGCAGCTGAGCGCAGCGGCGGACGCGGCGGCAACGCAGCGCGTGGACGCGGAGCATCAGCGCCGCGCGGTGAATTCGGCAGCGCTGGCGCAGTTGAGCGCAGCGGCGGACGCGGCGGCGACTCGTCGCGCGGGCGCGGAGCGTCGGCTGGGCGCAGCGAGTTCGGCGGCGGTGGCCGCGGAGCCTCGGCAGCGCGCGATAGCCGAGGCGCTTCCGCGCCGCGCGGCGAATCCCGCGGCGCATCGGCACCGCGCAGCGAGTGGAGCGGCGCAGCAGCTTCGCGCGGGGATGCCCCGCAGCGCGGCGGAACCGGCCGTGGCGGCGAATTCGGCAGCCGCGGAGCAGGAGCACCGCAATTCCCGAACGGGGGCGGCGATAAGAATCGCGCCCGCGCTGGCGGCAGACCGTCTTCGGGCGGCAAACCATCTGCAGGCGGCGGCTTCAAAGGCGGTCGCAGCAGCGGCGGCGGAAAACAAGGCTCGGGCGGTCGTCCGCAGCGTAAAGGGTCGCGTTAAGATTTACTCGTGATGAACAGATGAAGCAAGGCATATGACGATATTTTGTCGGTGCCTTGCTTCTTTTTCTATAGGGAGTGAGAAAACGAATGGTGCAATTGGTGAAGCCGTCAGTTGATCTGGAAGAGGCATATTTGGCATTCTATCAGGAGTGGATCGAGAGCGGGGAAGATATTGTTCCTTGGGTGGTGAGCCTAGATCCGAGTGATTTCACGGCATACGTGAGCGAATTGAACGAGGCCTGTAAGGAAGAGAATACGCCCGAGGCTTGGGTCCCGCATTCTACCTACTGGCTGTTGGACGATACAGGTCATGTAGTCGGCGCAGCTAATATCCGCCACCGGCTGAATCAGAAGCTGCTTGAGAGCGGCGGTCATATTGGCTATGGCATTATTCCGTCCGAACGTCGCAAGGGTTACGCGTCGCGGCTCCTCGCCTTGTCACTCGAGAAGACGGATGCTCTCGGCATACGTGAAGTCCTCGTCATTTGCGATCAGGATAATATCGGCTCGGAACGCACGATTCTGCGAAATGGCGGGCGATTCGAATCGAGCTTCACGGAAGCGCATGGCAATGTCGTCAAGCGTTTCTGGATTCATCGCGTATAACATAAATAGGGATGCCGCATTCAAAGTGGTATCCCTCTCTGAAATGCTCTAACGAATCGTACGGCGCTTATTAGCCCATTCTGGGCTCCGAAAACTTCTAACGAATAGTAGGGGCTCTATTTGACGGTTTTTCAGTAGTTTGGAGCCGAATATCCTCAAATAAGTCCTCTACGGTTCGTTAGATTCTCGAGTCCTCATAATTCGGCCCAATAAGACCTCTACGGTTCGTTAGATTTTCGTGGCATGCAAGATGAGGAGTGCGAGTTAATTTATATAGATAAAAAAATGGCCGTCGAGACTTTCTCGACGGCCCAAGGGATGCCACTATCAATAGTGGCATCCCTTTATTCATTAGTGAATCGTAATGAGGTTGTACATCACTTGCGCTGCTTCTGCGCGGGTCGTAATGCCTTTCGGATCGAACTTGCCTTCTCCGCGACCGTTGATCAGCTTCAGCGATGCTGCTGCGTCAACATAGTTGGCAGCCCAAGCGGATACTGCGGACGCATCGGTGAATGAAGCTTCAGCACCTTTCGCTGGCTCGCTTCCTTTCATGACTGCGTATGCGCGCATCAGCATGGTTGCCATTTCTTCGCGCGTAATTTGCGCGCTTGGCGCGAATGCCGTGCTGCTCTTGCCACTAACGATGCCGGCTTTAACCGCGATGGATACCGCTTGTGCATACCAGGCATCAGCTGCCACGTCCTTGAAGGTCGTGTCCCCAGCCGCAGTTAATTTCAACGCCTTCACAAGCATGGCCGTGAATTCAGCGCGTGTTACATTGCGACTTGGCGTGAACATCGTTGCGCTAGTTCCGCTCACGATTTGTTTGGCTGCCAATGATTGAATGACTTTGGCTGCCCAGTGGCTGCTGGAAACATCGGTAAACGTCTTTGTGACTTCAAGAACTGCGTATTTGCTGAAGTGCGAAATTTCCGCAACCAGCTCGCTGTTCTCAAGCGTTCCGCCGATGTATTCAAGCTTGCCATCACCGGAAACGTAGAAGATGCCCGTGTTATCCAGATTTGCAGATGCATCGACCTTCAAACGAATCGTGATCGGTACATTGAATGTCGAAAGCGTAGCAAGCTTCTTGCCGGTTGCATCCGTTAAGGACAGTTCGAGTTCATAAACGCAGCCGACTGCCTTCACATCTGCATACGATGCTGTGCTGCTTGCTTTCTCAAGCTCTTCTTTCTCAGTGTCAGACAGGGCACTCAGTTTCAGTGAGATCTGACTGTTCTTCAGTTCTTCTGCAGTTAGCTTGTCAGTGAGTGCCTCAAGCAGTGCGGAAGGGATCTCCAGCGTAACGTTGCCGGCTTTCACTTCAAGCTTGCTGTCAGCCAATAAATCAGCTGCGTTGGCTGGCAGCTTCACTTCACTTGTATCTGCAGGCACTTCGACAGATACAACGCCTTCAGTAGGCTTAGTAAGCTGGCCTGGATTAATAACAACCGAGTGTTCCTCACCGGCATTGTCCGTTCCGCCGCCGATGAAACCACCACCGCCACTAGATGAAGGAGCTGCTAGAACGACAAGGTGGAATGCGGTTGTATGAACTAATACTTCGTATTTCGTCGTTGTTGCCGAGAGTGTAACCTCCACGTCCTGGTTGGAGCGGTGAACGGTACCATTGCTCTCAATGACCGACTCATTACTGGATATCCAAGTAATTTCGGAGCCATCTGGAGCAACGGTCGGTAAATGAAGGTTCGCCGTGACGGCATTTTGGCTGTCATTGCCGCCTTTAATCATATTCCATACGAGTGCCACTTCTTGATCCAGGCTTCTGACATAGAAACCAAAATCAACATCGATGTAGTAGTTGCCTAAAGTAAGGTGGGCTACTACCGGAATATAAGAATTAAGATCGGACTGTCTTGTTATGGTTCCATCTGGAGCGATTATGTCCTCGTGTTCGGACTCCCACGAAATTTGAATGCCGTCGCTACCGTAGGTAGTTGGGAAGTTTAGGTTGCTTGTTACGTACATCTCTGATGTATTTTCGCCAAGCAGGTCGGCAACCTTCAACGATTTCGCTGCACGAAGCAGAAGCGTTTTCTCCTTGTTCTTAGTGTCGCATAGAACAATGAGATTAAATGTCTTCTCGAATGTGCTGCCGCCCTTAGTTACAGTGGCAACCAGCTCAATGTTTGCATCGCCCTCGTCAAATAGCGGTATAAATACACGCCCTTGATTCGTAATAAACTTCGGTTTATTCGAAGCCCACGTAATCGTAGATCCGTTCGAACCATGCGTTGGCAGGCTTAGTACCGAAGAAACATCAGCTTCGGTCTCATTATCCCTGCGAATGACGTCCCATGTAACATTTGCAGCATCTTCTACAGTTGCCAGATCATCCGTAGCTGCCGCTGCAGGAACGGTCAAATTATAGACTCTTTCTGCGGTTGCTGTACCCATTGTAGCCGTAGCTGTAAGCTTCACGGCTTGCTCAGCCGCGGGTCTCGTTACCAGTCCGGCTTCTGTGATGACGTTCGGGTCATCGCTGCTCCAAGTAATCTTCGCATGGTTTCCCGGATCATAGGTAGGCAATGCAAGATTGGTGCTCACATGCGCCTCATCGGTGTTAGCGCCTTTCAGCATATCCCATGTAAGGTTGTTTACCGCTTGTGCCGCTTGGAACTGGTCTGCGCTTCCCTCGCCGCCCATCTTGTACACAACAAGGTTCAAGATAGAGGAATAATAACCGGAAAACACTTTGCCATCCATGGCTAGTCCGCTTTCTACTCCTAGAAAGTTAGCACCATGTTGAAGATCATCGATCGTAATACTGAAACGATGAACACCTGCTGGTTGCACGAATCCATCTGGGAACTTAAATTCCAGATCATACTTGTTGTCAACCCAGTTATCATCAAATAGGCTCTTGTAACCGGGCAAGCCTTTAAAAGTTCTTCTGTAATCCTGCAAGGATGCGGCAAAATCATAGCCGAGTGCATTATCCGCAAACACGGTGCCTGTAATTGTAATGGAGTCGCCCGTTGTATAGAACGACGCGGTACCGGTTGCGTCCGTAATGACATTGTCGAGCTCAACTCGCGGCTGTTCCGAGTTTTTGTGAACCGGAATCGTAATCGTCGTCTTATTACCCATATAGTCGATCATCGTGAACGGAAGCTCGCTATCCCCTTGAGGAATGCCGCCTGGGTCCGTATATCCGGTCTGTTGGTAGAAGAATGAATAGCTGCCGGCAGGTTCGCCATAACCGCTTGGTTCCGCGTTATAGTAAAGTCTGCTAATGTATGGAACGAATGACGGCGGGTAGTTAAGGCTGGTCGCCGGCAGCGCTTGCTCATTGCCAAGGTGTACGATTGGCATTAAGTTGCGATCGAACTGATCAGATGATCCGTTATTAGCATAAGCCGGTACAACGTATCCGGATACAAGAGGATCCATATTATCTAGATGGAAACTTCCATCTTCCCATAGTCCACCGGGATTAACGACAAACTCCGGTGTATTGTCTTTCGCGTACTGGACAGCTTGAATCGGGATCGTTGCTGCAGCGCCTGTGCCGTCATTGGTCACCTGTACGACATTGCCTGCAAGATCAACTGTGACGTTAATCGTGATACTGCTTGCGTTGCCCAAGAAATCGGTAGCCGTGACAACCAACACATGCTCACCGGCGTTCAATACAACCGGATAACGGAAGTCTTCC
Source organism: Paenibacillus sp. J22FR21 (assembly GCF_056269135.1). Classification (NCBI taxonomy): domain Bacteria; kingdom Bacillati; phylum Bacillota; class Bacilli; order Caryophanales; family Paenibacillaceae; genus Paenibacillus; species Paenibacillus sp. J22FR21. The sequence continues at coordinate 254,269 of NZ_JBWDNJ010000006.1, read as the reverse complement.
TTGACTGTTGAGGCACTTGGTATGCTTCCCATGGATTCCGATGGGTTACCGTCTACCGCAACTTCAAGCTTGTAGCCTCTGGAGTTTGCTACTGTGTCCTGCGCAATGGTATCTAGCATAAGCGATATGGTATCCGGCTTGTCCGTATCCACGTATGCGCTCGTTTGAGTTAAATCCGCACTCATCACCGTATTCAGTTTAACTGTCGGTTCTTGCGTATCCACGAAAGTATGAATGCCTGTATAAGCGCTGCCGGTAAGGTCGTAAATGCCGCTCACCGTTTCAGCTGCTTCCCACACACTGCCATCCTCTAGGCATGCGAAGAAGGTAACATAGTGGCCATCTTCCAAATCGGCGGGAATGGTTACATGCCCAGTGATGGAGTATTTGGCAATGTCTGTTCCGACCTTTGTCTCCCAAGTTGCGGAGTCGTCGACCGTATCTCCTACCTTCGTAAGCGTGCCGTCATCATTAAGCTTGTAAATGACCTGCTTAACGGATGCCAGGCTTGTGCCAAATGCATCGAAGCTCAGCGTGAACTTATCGCCCGGTTTCACATTCGCATTCCAGTATCCGCTTGGAAGCGAGTCATTGATGGTAGTCGTATACTCGTCGACAAAAACACCTTTGCTGCTCGAGTTATCGATTACGATATTCACATAATCGCCCTCGTTGCCAACACTGTCGATTGGAGCTAGGGTAACGACATTGAGTCCGTTGATCAACCCCGGTACTTCCATCTGGTAAGAGCCATCCGGGTTATGAACCACTGTTGATTTGTAATCATCCCATGGCTCGGAACCGTTGATCGCTAAGAATACGTTCGCATTTGTGCTGCCGGAAACCTCGTCATCTACCGTCCAGCGGAGGGTATAGCTTCCATTGTCGGCAACTTCCGGATGAGTGGACTCGTCGTACTCCGGGTTTTTGATGACATTGATCGTCGGAGCTTGCGTGTCTTTATACATCGGCATATAAATCGTCGGCTGCGGCTTTGCATTTGGAATATCTGCCGTTGCCGTAACGGCGAAGTAGTACTGTCCGTCCGGCAGCTCAACGCCTAAATTTCGCCCGTCCCAAATTGTTCCATCGAGGAGCATGTACGGGTTTCCGCCTGAGTATGGATCCTTCTTTACTTGCCACTCTTCATTCGCCAGGTGCGTGACTAAATTGTGGTCCTCATCGACAACGTCAACATTCACAGTCCGTGCATCCCGCAGCATAGTAAGAACTGGGAATGGAACCATGTATTGGTGAGGATTGAATGCATAATATTTATCGCCTAGTGCGATTTCTTCCGCTGTATCCGGTAAATCATATAGGAATTGGTACGGACCGGATTGGAATCCCATTTGCGTACCGAGACCGGATTCCGCCCACACATGATGGGTGTCTTCCCAAACCGGCGCATCAATAATGCTTGGATCGTCCCAATCGCCGAAGAAACCGTTATAGGGTACATTGAGCGTTGGCAGCGTGCTGTCAGTCGGTGTCAAATAAACATAGCCTTCCACGAAGATATTGTTCATTGTGGAAGCATCAAGATTCAGTGTTACAACGACTTGCTTCGTGGAGTTTGCCGGAACTGTAATTTGATTGTTATCAAACGTCAGCTCTGCTTCGTCCATGTAACGGCTGCGGATGTTATCCGAATGAGTCAGCATCGGATTGTGCAGGTAATCCGTCATAACCGTGCCGTCTACCATATAGGTAGCTTCTTTGTCAGTCATGTTCTTCGCAGTCAATGTAAAGGTAGCGGTTCTGCCGATTTCCTTCAGGCTGACGCTTCCTTTGCCGTCTGCTCCGGATACGACAACAGGCGTTTGAACAGCCAGATCAGGGCGGATCATGCCTGCGCCTTGTCTTCTTGGCTGGTATTCGGTGTTGTAGTCAGGACGGTCCTCCGAATTCTCCTCATTGACATAGTCCCGTTTGGTTGGGACGGATGTGTTCATAATCAGGTTTTTGACCAATTGTGCAAAAGCCCGATTTCCGGTTGGAACGCCTCGCTCTTTGAGCGCTTGCATCACATCAGCCACGGATCCCGTGACATATGGTGCTGCCATGGAAGTACCGTCTTCTTTTTCGTAGGCGTTGTTCACGTTCGGGTCAGAAGTTCTTACAGAAGACAAGATCGCATGACCAGGCGCCATAACGTCAGGCTTCAAGAGCAGGTCGCTTGTCGTTCCCCACGATGTGAAGTCAGTTGGCTGACCCGGGTTGGATTCATCGAAAGCGGACCCGATCTCTTCGGAAGCGATCGAGATCTGAATGAATGGCAGTAGAGTAGGCTCATCGCTGCCGCCCGGGACTTCGATGCCGATATCGAGTGGTCCGATGTCGATGCCACCGCCGCCGCCACCGACTTCGATGTTTGCCAGAATGGCTTCTTTCAATTTCATCCCGTCTTCATAACTGATGAAGGAGAAAGGAATGATACCGAAGCCTTGCGGAGCAGGTGCAAGCTTGTCCGGAGAGGAGTTATAGACGATAATGCCTGCTGCTCCGGCTTCTTCGGCATGCTTCACCTTTTCGATGAAGGAGATCGAGCCCCGTTTAACGAGCATTACTTTGCCAGTTACATCGACACCTTCATAATCGGATGGCGTACCAAATCCGATTTCGTTGCCTTGCCAGTCATAATCTACCGGAAAAGCAGCTAATTCATAGGTTTGGCCTTCGGTAAAGTTCCAGTCGTCGATGCCTTCGCCGAATACAGAGCCGGTCACATCGGCGCTTTGGAATTCATAGGTGTGTTTCTCCACGATATTATTCGCGGCTGCAACCGTGAACGAATCCGGATAGACGCCCGGATTGCCGACTTTATTCAAGTCCGGATTCTCGCCGAGCTTCAAATGTGCGCCAAGCTCGCCGCGATCCGCGTAGGCATTGGATGCATTGCCGGCAGAGACGACAACGACATGTCCCGCATCCGTTGCGTTACGGATCGCAATACCCATCGGATCCTTAGGATCACGCGTGTCGAAGGAGGAAGCAGAGCCTAAGCTCATATTAATAACATCTGCTCCAACGGATGAAGCATGATCAATTCCTTTAATAATGTCTTCTGTCAATGCGCCTGGCTGAATGTCGGAGAAAACCTTCTCGGCTACGAGCTGTGCTTCAGGTGCTACGCCTCTTAGGACAGCACTTGATCCGGCAGCAGTACCTGCTACATGGACGCCGTGGCTGCTCGGTGACAGCAGTGGATTTGTATCCTCCATGTGCGGGATAACATCGTCCGTTTGGTCTGCCCAGTTAAAGCCGGCGACAACCTTGTCGGAGTATTTGCCTGTTCCTTTAGGGAATCTGGCTTTGCTCATATTATGAGGAGCTGGGAATGCCTCATGGGTATAATCAATCCCGGTATCCAGAATTGCGATCAGCATGCCCTCGCCTTTGTAACCGGAATCCTTGCCAACGGCTGCTCCGCTCCATACGTTCTCGATACCCGTCAGCTCATGCTCTTGATTATTGACTTCTGCCGGATAGTACTTCTGCTGAAGCGTAACGGCAGCGACGTTCGGCATCTTCTTGATCGCTTCAATGCTGCTGTACTTGATGTTGTCTACGCTGAAGCCTTTAAATACATTCTGGTACTCATGCTTGAAGGATAGTCCGTTGCCGCTCTTCGCTTTACCGCCGGCCAACGTGCTCATAATTTTGCTTTGCGTGGTATCGATGTCGTTCTGAATGGCTGTCTTACCGGCAGTCAGCGATTGTTGACTAACGCCAACTTTTCCTTGTGCTGCAAGTTGAGATACGGTCTGGCCTTTCAGTTGGACAATTACCGATACGAGTTCATCGGGGTTGTGCGCAGCAGCTTCAGCCGGAACTTTCTCCAGCGATTCAAGCTCTTTCTTGCGGTCTTCTTCCATAGCTGCAGATAGATTCTGTTTCGCTTTTTCTTTTAATCCTTGCAGTTGCTCAGGCGTAAGCTTGGGTTGACCTGAGGCTTTTCCATCAGGGTTTTTAACAATGATTCCTTTGGGAAGCTCTGGCGCACTTGCCGGTTGGTTTGGATTCGTTGAAAATGTCGGTTGATTCGTGGCTGCATATGCCAATGGCATATTCGACATGACAAGACATGCCAAAGAGACGGAAACAACTGATTTCGTCATCCTTTTTGATCTTTTCATCGAAGTTCTCCTTTAATGTAGTGTTTAATTTGTCGAGCTTTACACCTAGTGCGACTAACTACCTGAATTGTAGCGGAATGCCTAAAGTCAATGTATGGGGGGTTTTTGCGGGAAAAAGAAGGGGGAGTTTATGGATTAAGGGGAGAAGTCAACGCAATGTGAAATCGGCTAGAGCCGTAACCGGGCGGTATGCGGCGAATATTAAAAGAATTTGAAGTGAAAAGGTGTCATTGATTTCCTAATACAAATAGGGGGAATTGTAATGATCTTTCGATAATGACGAGTCTGCAGCCGGATTTACGAATGCAGGCTTGTTTTGTTACACTTTGTGGTAACAATGAAAGAGGTAACTATCGAAAAACGGAGGAGGAGTTGACCGATGACAAAACTTCGTCCATACCTGTACAGCGAGCATGCACTCGAACAGGCGAAGTTCTACGTAGAGGCACTTGGCGGCGAGATCATAAGTCAGCAAACGTACGGTGAGATGATGCCGGGCACTTCTGAGGATGGCAAAGACAGGGTCATGCATTTGGTGCTGCAGGCGGCGGGCCTTCTTTTCTATATGGCTGATGCTGGACCGATCCATCGCGGCAATGGGATTGACCTCACCTTGGAGTTCGAAACCGAGGAAGAAGCGGAGAATGCCTTCAACAATCTGTCTGGGAACGGTGGCACCATCATCATGCCGTTTGAGCGCATGTTCTGGGGGAGCATGTTTGGACGAATCGAGGATAAGTATGGCGTCCGTTGGCAAATTGCCACACAGCCGGGCCATTAAGATAGAGAGCCGTTTCAAGACATGGCGTATAGGCGCAGTCTTAAACGGCTCTCTTTTGTCAAATTAGTTAGTTATCAAGCTCCACTAAGCCGTCCTCGAATTTATAGGCCAGACTGAGCTTGTGAATGTGCGAGCCGTCCTTTGCGCTTGATTCGTAGATCGTCAGCACGCCTGTCGGACTGGTAGGGGCTCTCGTGAGTGTAACGTTGAACTCAAAATCTCCCCATTCCGGCGCTCCCCGATCAGCCATGACATTCCCCTCAGCAAGCACGTTGTGTCCATCCTCGAACGAATAACGGAAAGCCGCCTCGAAGACGCGGGCCTGCCCTTTCACGACAAAAGATTTGCCGACGACTGTTCCTTCGGCCGGCTCATAGACCTTGAATGCTTCATTACTGGCTGCTACCTTCGGTGACTCCGAGCGGTCGGAGGTTATCGTGGTTGTTTCTTTGGCAGGCGGTTGTCCGTCTGCAGCTGAGCTCAGCTTATAAAAGTCCTGTTTTTCGCATCCCGCAGCCATCCATAGAGCCGCGAGAGTCGCTAGCAGCAGAGATTTCAAGTTCATTACGAATCATCTACTTTCTGTGAGAGCATGAAATGGAATATTTTCACGCTGCATCCTTGTTGTGCTTCTTAATTTATTATACGCTTGAGGAAACAGCTTGAATCACTCGTTCAGGCAGCACGGAGAATAATCGTATAAGCGAGGAGAGTGCGCATTCATGTTCGAATGGCAGCGATTGCTTCGATTTAACAGATACATAAGAGGAAATGGGCAAGAAGAGATCGACTACCAGTGGCCCACCGCCAAGCTCCCTTTCATCAGCATTCGGACAAGCGTAGGCAAAGGCAAACCTAAAGTCGCCATTGGCGTTATCGCACTCGGCGATGTGGCAATTGGGATTGTGGCCGGCGGGGCGGTCTCGGTTGGGGTCATTTCGGTGGGAGCCGTAACGGTAGGCTGGCTTCTCGCACTTGGTGCAGTGGCCATGTCTGGTGGGTTATCTGCTGGAGCAGTCGCTATTGGGGAGCTGGCGATCGGGGCGGTTGCCATCGGGCAGTCTGCTGTCGGTGCGGTCGCGATCGGGCAGAATGCGCTCGGAGCTGTAGCTATAGGACAGCATGTTCTTGGCGCAGTTGCGATTGGTGAGCGAGTCTATGGAATCGTGGCTATTGGTCAGCACGGATTCGGCCTTGTGCCGATCGTGGGCGATTTTATCAGATGGGTAGCCGGGCTGTTCCGCTAGGTTTCAACCGATTTCGGCTTTGTGCTACAATAAAAGACAACATGAGTGTATATGAGGAAGGTGCAGGATGAATACAGTCAATATATTAGGCGTTCCGTTCTCGAAGCGGACGCTCTCGGATACGGTGGCGCTCGTTCAATCGCAAATCGCGGGGAAGGATCAGCCGTTATTTCATCTCATTACAGCCAATCCGGAGATTGTCATGGCTGCACGTTCGGAGAAGCAGCTCCAGGCGATTGTGGACGAAGCGGATATCATTACGCCTGACGGCATCGGTGTGGTGCTTGCCGCTAAGTGGCAGGGTGAACATATCCCGGAACGTGTAACGGGCTATGATTTGCTGATTCGGTTGTTCGAGGAAGCGAAGCAGCATCACTTCTCGCTTTATGTCGTTGGAGCGGACGAGCAGACCAACGCGAAAGCGGCTGAAATTATCGCGGACAAGTACCCGGGCGTCACGATTGTCGGCAGACATAACGGCTTCTTCAAGGACGGGCAGGAAGAAGCGCTTGTTGCCGATATCGGGCAGAAGCGCCCGGACGTGTTGATTGTAGCGCTCGGCGCACCTAATGCGGAGCGCTGGATTTACAAGCATAAGAGCCGCCTGCATGCGAAGGTCGCCTTCGGCGTCGGCGGCAGCTTGGATGTCATCGCGGGCAAGGTGAAACGCGCCCCGGTGATCTGGCAGAAGCTGAACGTCGAATGGCTGTACCGACTGCTCAAGCAGCCGTCACGCTGGCGCCGCCAGCTCGTACTGCCGAGGTTCGCCGTGACGATACTGACTAACCGTCGTCGATAGTAGGCGTTAAAAACTTGAGCCGTCTCGAAAGTCGCATCGCGGCTTTGAGGCGGCTTTCGCTATGTGTAGTCATGCAGGGCGAGCGCATAGGGTAACGAAAATGTGTGGTGGAGCCTTGGTAGGCGGTTGCGAAATGAATGGGACTGAGGGAGTGTCCGGCTAATGTTGCATGTTGTGCAGCGATCCGAGCGTTATATCGATCAGAAGGACGAGATGTTGCAGTAAGTGCAACATTTCAAAGCGATTAACGAGAAAACGAGCCGTTTCTGAGAACAATGTTGCAAAATATGCAGCATTTTTTAGTTTGAGTCTGTATTCGGTAGAGAATGTTGCATAAAAGGCAACTTTGACGAGCCTTGTAGCACCTACGAACTCAACTGGCGCTATTATTGCAAACGCCGGGAAGCTTGATGATAGTCGCACGGTAGGTGGACAGCAGGTGGTCGGGTAACGTGTGGTAGTCGATAGCAGGTGGCCGGCAGGTAACAGGTGCTGAGTGGCATAGAACCGCCGCCTCATGCGACTGTGTAGGAAGCGGCAAGTAGCCGCGCACAAAAAAAGTGGCTGACCCGGGAACCCCCGGTTCAGCCACTCTCTCACAACAACTAAGCCGTTGTCGGCGGAACGAATGTGCGCTGTGCAAACTCGTTTTCGAGCATGAAGAAGGCATTGCTGTCGGTGTCGATACGCTTCAGCTTGTTGATGATGCTGTCGAACATCGACTCTTCCTCTACCTGCTCATCGATGAACCACTTCAGGAACTGGATCGTCGCATGCTCGCGGTCATTCATCGCAAGGTCAGACAAGTGGTAGATCCGCTTGGTGACTTCCTGCTCATGCTGGTAAGCATGCTGGAATGCATCGAGGATGGAGCTATATTCATTTGTAGGTGTGCTCATGCCGACCAGTGTGACGCGTTTCCCGCGATCGTTTAAATACTTGTACATTTTCATCGCGTGGAAGCGTTCTTCTTCGGCTTGAACAATAAAGAAATTCGCAAACCCGTCGAGGCTTTCTCCGGAACAGTAAGCGGCAATTGCCAAATACACGTGCGCGGAATAAAACTCGAAATTCAATTGATCGTTCAAAGCTTGGCTGAGTGTATCGTTCATCATCGGCCGCACCTCCCTTTCCAAATGTATTATAAAATAAAAAGAGACGAAGCACCAAACTCCACTAAGGAGTATGGATTACTTCTTCTCCTATATTACCATACTATGCCATATCAGCCTATCCGGTGTTTGAGCTTGGCGTACAACACTTCTGCTGTCGGAGCTACAACGACTTCCGATTTGCCGATCATTACGATACATTGCTTGGAGCACAGCTTGCAGTTGCCGAGACAGTCCTTCTTCTTCTGCTTCAAGTCGGGAAATTCGTGCTTTAAGGTTTTAAAAACAGACTTGGATCCGTGCTTAAAGTTTCTGCAGCAGTACTTGATCTTTTTCATCCGCCCTGTTCCCGACCTCTCTGGATGGTGTTGTCTTGCTCTATACCAATGATAGTAATTCTCATTCTCACTGTCAATCGTTTCTTGCGCCGCCAAGTCCAAAATCTTTACTTCACTCACACGCTGGCATATGATGGGAGCAATAAATCCAACTATTGAAGGAGTACGTAACGAATCATGAGTACAAATGGACAACAACGCTCGGCGATCCGCCCGGGGCTTACTGTAGATATCGTGTTGAAGAAGGATCAGGCAACAGGCAAAACAACAAGAGGCGTAGTAAAGGATATTTTGACGAATTCGCCCAACCATCCTCATGGCATTAAAGTGCGACTGCAAACCGGTGATGTCGGCCGTGTAAAATCAATCGTAGAGGGGCCGTAACGGCTATGATATTCAGCGATTTAACGAATTGGGAGCGGGAGCAGCATACATTCCCTGCGCCGATCCGCCGAGCGATTGAAAGACTGCAGCAGACGGAGCTGGACGAACTTCCCGCGGGACGGCATGAGTTTGGCGAGCCCGGCATGTTTCTGCTCATCAACGAGCCTGTTACGAGGGATTGGCGCGAGGTAAAGCCGGAGACGCATAGGCTGCATACGGATATTCAGCTGCTGCTGAGCGGCCGCGAACGGATGCGAGTAGCCAAGGTTTCGGAAGAACAGGTCATTACAGATGACCGCTACGAGACGCAAGATATTGCCTTCTATGATGAAGTACATAACGAGAATACGATTGATATGGTGCCAGGCGATTTCGTTGTTTTGTTTCCGACCGACATTCACAGGCCGAACTGCTCGGTGGAACAAGATATTCCGCTTCGCAAGGCGGTCGTCAAGGTGCATCGCGATCTATTTGCAACCTAGCAGCAAAATGAGTAGGATTAGAGAAAACAAGCGCTTTCTTAGAGAGAACGTACGACACTGCACCAATAAGGTCCTATGGCTTCTGCTTGAAACTGCCCGAAATAAAGGAGCTGCGTCCACATGAGCTTTCTCCCTCAAACATTCTCTCTCCCTCACGTAGCGTCCATTGTGGTCACGCTTCTATCAGGCGTAGTGGTCATGTTCTTGCGATTGCGCGCAAGCAATCGGCCAACGACGATGCGCAAAATCATCATTCCGCCGATCGGCATGTCGACCGGCTTCCTGATGTTTGTCGCGCCGGTTACGCATGTGCCATGGTTATGGGCCATTACCGCTTTTGCAGTCGGCGCGGTATTGTTCGCTTATCCGCTCATCCGGACCTCGAAGCTGGAGAGGGTTGGGGAAACCATCGTATTGAAACGATCCAAAATGTTCATATTCATTCTGCTCGGACTTCTAATCGTGCGTCTGCTCGTTCATAACGTAGTGGAGCAGGCTGTCAGTATCCCGCAAACGGGAGCGCTGTTCTTCGTGCTCGCCTTCGGGATGATCGTAGTTTGGAGAATCGCCATGCTTCAATCGTATCTTAAATTAATGCGACGGGGAGTTAAGCCGACTGATGACGATGCCTGAATCCTTAAGACGAATGTTCGATCTGTGCGTAGCAGGAGAACCATCAATGGTGGACAAGCTGCTTCAGCAAGATCCTGATCTGGCAAAATCCAGCTGGGGGTACGTCTCACCCCTGCATGTTGCAGTCCGGGAAGGCCATTTGGAAACAGTGGCGCTTCTGCTCCGCTATGGCGCAAATGCTGCGGACAAGCCTATTCTAAGCTGGCAGGATTCCCTGCTGCAGATAGCGGAAGACCGCGGATACGGAGATATTGCCGAGCTGCTTCGCGAGCATCTTCAGCGCACCCATCAGGTGCAGCCAATCGGCGATGTAACGGCGGGGCTTATTCGCGCCTACAACCGAGATGAGCTGTTGGCATGGTTCGAGGAGCACCCGGAGACGATCAACGCAGGCGATGAACGGGGCAACACGCCGCTGCACTGGGCCGTTATGACGCGGCAGCCGGAGCTGATCGACCTGCTTCTGGCGCGCGGCGCAGATCCAGAGGCGCGAAGAGCCGACGGAAGTCAGGCTGTCCATCTGGCGATGGAAGGCGATTACTTCTACAGGGGCAATCGTGACCTGCCCTCGAATACGATTCGTGATCAACGCTTCTTACTCGGTTATCTTATTGGAAAAGGAATCCCTTACGACATCTTCATCGCGGCTGCCGTAGGTGACGCGATACGAGTGAAGGAGCAGTTGGCACGGAATCCACAGCTAGCCAACGCCAGAGACTCGTCAGGGCGATCAGCGATCTACTATGCGGCCAAGCATGGCTATGTAGAGGTTGTGCGCAGCCTGCTCGCCAGCGGCGCCGATCCGAACTTGCCTGAGCGAGATGCGTCGGGCGGAGCGGCTCTCTATGCGGCGGTCAGAGGGGATCATACCGAATGCGTGAAGCTGCTGCTTGCGCATGGAGCGAATCCAAACGCAGAGATAGAAGCATCAGGCAATGCCACGTATGCCGCGATGCAGAAAGGTGCTCAGGAGCTGCTGGAGCTGCTCTATGAACATGGCGGGACTGTAACGATGGCCGGTGCATGTGCACTCGGCCGCATCGATCTGGTCGGCGAGATGCTCGCGCTCAATCCGGCTGCCGCCAACGATGGCGACTATGGACCGCTCGCCCAGGCGGCGAGCTGCGGATACACCAACATCGTCAAACTGCTGCTGCGGCATAAAGCCCAGCTGAACGGACCATGGTACGCCAGCAATTATATGGTATATTCCTGCAATAACGAGATGGTCGAGCTGCTGCTCCGCCACGATGCCGATCCGAACGTTCGGAATTGGATCGGGATCAGCTATCTGCATCTGACTGCGAAGAAAGGCGATACCGACTTGGCCGATTTGCTGCTTCGCTATGGCGCTGATCTTGACGCTGTCGACGAGGAGTATAATACGACTCCGCTGGGCTGGGCGGCCAAGTTCGGGCAGACGGAGATGGCGTCGTATCTGCTTCGCCAAGGGGCGGCGATAGAGCCGGCAGATGTGCCGGAGTGGGCGACACCGCTGGCATGGGCCAGACGCAAGGGGCATCAGGCGATCGCGGATTTGCTGCTTTCCCATCAGAAAGGCGCGGTCTAGCAGTTGACAGTATCTACGGCAACTGGTATTCTAACGACATAAATTGCATGCAATTTAATTGTGTTATTCACTATAGATTGGCTTGCTAACCTAAGCCGCAGAGAGGAAGACTGCAATGGAACAAGGTGCCCAGCTGGAGCTCGACAATCAGCTCTGCTTCGCCCTCTACGCCTGCGCCCGCGAAGTAACGAAGCTGTATCGCCCGTATTTGGATGAGTTAGGCATTACGTACACACAGTATGTGACCTTACTTGCATTATGGGAGAAGGACGGCGTACCTGTGAAAGAGCTGGGAACCCGGCTGTATCTGGATTCCGGCACGCTCACGCCGCTCTTGAAGAAGCTCGAAGGGATGACACTCATTCACCGGGAGCGCGATCCCGAGGATGAGCGCAGTGTTATCGTCCGCTTGACCGACCAAGGACGCGAGCTGAAGACGAAGGCGGTAACGATCCCGGAGCGCGTGTTTTGCCAGACCAACATGCCGGGCGAGGAAATTACCCAGCTTCGGGAACAGCTTCGCAAGCTGACTACAGCTGTCCATGAGCAGTCCTGCGGCCAGTTATAAGCCTATACAGCACAAAGAAGACCATTTCAGCGCTGCGTCATGCAGCAGACTGAAGTGGTCTTTTTTATGATTATTGGCAGGCGCGGCTGCGGCGATTATTTCCCGGGAAACGGTCAGAATTGCGTTATGCTTCCCACCAAGAAATGTTGGCGAAGGAGGTAAGCGTGCCCGCTACGGTGAGCGAGCTGCTGACCGTAATGGAAATGCTTTGATTCTCCGGCACGATTAATCCGCCCACATAGTCGAAAGAAAACATACCGGGGTTGAGCGGCAAAGACAGAAAGACTGTCCCCCCGGAGGTGGCACTTGTGGAGGATCTCGCCGTCATGACACTGGTGGCTGAATTGCCGAACTGCGTATTGAAGGGAGTTAAGGTGGAGGGTGAACTGATCGAACCTGCCCTTGTCATCGTCAAGGATCCGTTGAAAGTGGAAAGTAAGCTCAGGCCTACGCCGACACCGCCTGTTATGCGAGAGACATAGAGCGCTCGGCCGCTGGCATTGGGATTGGAAATTTGGAGGGTTGCTATTACTGAACCGCCTAATATACTGAGCGATGCAGAGTTGTTGAAAGTAGCTACAAATTCACGTGCCGATACCGTTGCACCGTAGTCTGGCGGAGCGTTGATTCCGGGTGACACGTACGTATTCGTCAATTGGGCATAAAACTTGCTGTTGGATTGGTCGAACACAAAGTGATTGGGCATATACGGTTACACCTCCCACCAGGTCAAATTTAGTGCACCCGTCAAGGAGCCTGTACCGAGCGTGACGGAAATGGTTTGGTTTGCCTGAACGATGAGTGAGCCTGTGAAGTTAATATCAAAGAGGCCGGAAGTCACCTGCATGACCATACAAGTGGTCGGGGAGCCGCCAAGCGATCCGGTATTTTGCTTCGTAGTAACGACGCTCGTCGTGGAGCTTCCGAACAAGGCGTTGAAGGGAGTCGGTGTTGTCCCGCCGGTAATCGTTCCACCGGATGCAATCGTTAATGTTGACGCGGCTGTCGTACCGCCTGTGATGCGCGAGATATACAGCTTCTTCCCGCTGCCATTGGGATTTGCAGCCTGCAGCAGAAGCGAGTTTCCTGAGCCTACGCTTGTACTGCCGGTGTTCAATATAAAGAGAAAGCCGCTCTTGGCAGCATCGGCCTCTGGACCTTCGTTAACACCGGGCGAGGTGTAGGGGTTATTTTGCTGCATATAGATGGGGTTATGTTCGGTATTAAACACGTTGTAATTGTTCATGCAGCACCTCTTGTTGGCAGAGTTATAGGCTCGCAGAGCTATACTTTCTAGCATTATATGGAGCGGGCGCGCAGCTTGCCCTAGTTTAGTATGGATTTCAATAGAAAAGGCCGATGCCCGCTGCTTAAAGGACATATGCCGTTTCATTCTTTGGCGGAAGCACATAGAGTACAAAAGCGTTATTGCTAAGGGGAAGATGTCATGAGCAGCAAGCACTCGCGGCGCCGTACCAAGGGAAGCAAGCCTCTACTTCTTCCATGCAACAAGTGGGACGGTGTATATAACCAAAGCGATCGACAATCGACAGGCAGCAAGAAGTGCCAACCCTCTAAGAAGGGGGTGTTTTCGGAGCGCACATTTATGAATGTCGAGACGACGGACGACTTTGTTCCATTGCCTTCACAGGACACATCCAATAAAACGATCTATTCGTATGCCGTTATTAATCATGGCTGCGAGCCTGCAGCGGTTCAACTTGAGATTGGTCCTAATGGGAGGGATTATGTAATCGAAACGGAAGGGGTTGTGGAGATCAAAGGTATGGGCGTTATCGTGCCATCCAAATTTCTGCGGTATGCGCGGCTTGCGGTCAAGTCGGAGCAGCCCGGTAAACCGACCAAGCTTTGTATTTATTTTCAATCACAGAAGGCAAGGTGAAGACAAGGACTGCAGAAAGCGCTGCAGGCTATTTTGCAAAAAGAAAGAGTGAACAGCGATGCCGAACTTTTCAAGCTTTAACCCGAATCCGGACAACCTCCGGACGTTGATATTTGGTCATGACGATACCGAAACGGCGAGAGCGGTAGCAACCGATTCGGCTGGTCATATACTGAATATTATTTTGGACGGTACCATCAGCAGTATCTCCGGGGTCACCATCTCTGGCGGTACGGTTTCGGTCGGTGCCATTGAAAATCTGCTAAACGGTACGATTACCAGCGTGCTTGGTGCAACCATTACGGCCGGAACACTGACGAACCTGTTGAACGGTACGATTACCAGCGTGATGGGGGCGACAATCACTGCCGGAACGATAAACAACCTGTTAGATGGTACGATCACCAGCGTGCTTGGCGCGACGATTACAGCCGGGACACTGACGAACCTGTTAAACGGTACGATCACCAGCGTGATGGGAGCGACCATCACCGCCGGAACGATAAACAACCTGTTAGATGGTACGATTACCAGCGTGCTTGGCGCGACGATTACGGCTGGAACACTGACGAACCTGTTAAACGGTACAATCACCAGCGTGCTTGGAGCAACGATTACAGCTGGAACACTGACGAACCTGTTAAACGGTACGATCACCAGCGTGCTTGGAGCGACGATTACCGCTGGAACGTTGACGAATCTGTTAAACGGTACGATCACCAGCGTGATGGGAGCGACAATCACAGCAGGTACACTGAGCAGCGTAACCTCGATTTCGCAGAAGAGCTTCATGGAGCAGTCCAACCCGCTGCTTACAACATCAGCTGCCTATACGGCGCTCAATGCTGTGACCACCAGCGTGCTTGGCACTTATTCGTTCTTCGTGTACAACCGTGGACCTGGGACCAGTAAAGCTGATGCTCGTGTCGAAATCAGTGCGGACGGCTCCAACTGGTATGCGGATGTCGATACGTCGACAGGAATTTCCGTAGGCAGCGTGGATGTGCTTGTGCCGCAGCGGTTCCTCAAATACACGCGGCTCGCTTACAAATCAGCAGTTGCCGGCAATCCAACGACAATCGATGTATTCTTTAACGGACAAGGCACTTAATGCAACGAACGGGAGTGTGATCGCATGCTGCTCGGCATTCATGTCCTCGCTTGCAACGAAGAGGACGTTCTTGGACGCTGTCTTCAAAGCGTGCAGGGGTTTGCAGACGAAATCATCGTTACGGATACCGGCTCTGTGGACCGTACGGCCGCTATTGCGGAAGCGTATGGGGCACGGGTTATTCATCAGACGTGGGAGGATGATTTTGCTGCGGCTCGGAATGCCGGGCTGGATGCGGCTCGAACGATATGGGTGCTTGTACTGGATGCTGATGAGTACCTTGGGGCGAGTGTGCAGCGGACAGACCTTCGGGGACTGCTGCGCAGCGCGCAGGCGGATGCTTATCGTGTGACGATGGAGAACCGTTACGGCGGCGGGATTGGAGAGACGGTCGGTCATGAAGCCGTGCGACTGTTCCGGGCAGATCGCGGCATTCGCTATCAAGGCGTCATTCATGAGCAGCTTGTCCGGCCCGGCTCTAGTCCCACTGCCGTCGATGGTCCGGTTTGCAGGCTGACGTTGGAGCATGACGGGTACATGCCTGACGTTATTGCTCGTAAAGGAAAGGCAGAGCGGAACTTACGACTTGTAGAGAAAGCACTGCTGCTGCAGCCCGACGATCCGTTTCACCTCTATAACAAAGGCGTTACGCTTTGCCAATTGAATAAGCCAAAGGATGCCTGTACGGCGTTCGCTTTGGCTTATTTGTTTGTGCGCGCAGAAGCGCCGTATCGCCCCGTCCTTATCCGGGACTGGGCGAAGGCGCTGCTTGCGCTGGATGACGCCGGCGGAGCCGCCGCGCTGCTGCATCGGGAGGTAGACCGCTATGCGGACTACCCTGACGTGCACCTGCTCTACGGCGACAGCCTCATGCGCCAGCGGCGCGTCATGGAAGCGCGCAGCGCCTACGAGGCGGCGCTGGAAGCGGGGGCGGCGGGGTCTGCCGCCGCCCGGTATGTGGCAGAGGCGGGCGCGGGGACGTATCGCGCCCGCTGCGGTTTGGCCGCGGCCGAGGCGGCGCTCGGCCGGGGCGACAGCGCGCAGCGCTTGTACGCGGCGGCGGCCCGTGAGGCGCCGCGGTTTGGCCCTGCCCTGGCCGGCTGGGCGGAGCAGCAGCAGGCCGCGGGCGAGCGCGATGAAGCCATACGCGCAGCGCTGGCTTCGAGCGTTGGGCTTGCAGCGCCGGGGGATTTGGCGCTGCAGGCCCGGGTGCTTGGCGGCATAGGCGCGTATGCCGCCGCACTGCCGCTATGGCGCGCGGCGCAGCCACTCGCGCCGGCGGATGCGCGCGAGTACGCGGCGTGCCTGGTCGGCGCCGGGCACGCGGGCGAGGCGCGGGCGGTGCTGCTGGAAGCGCTGGGGGCGGGAGCGGAAGGCGAGCTGCAGCATGGAGTTAGCTCGGTGGCGAGCAGCGGCGAGTCGTCGGGGCTACAGCCTTTGCTGACGTCGAAAGTGCCGTACTGGTTGGAGCTTTGCGTGGATGCGGCCCTTTGCAGTTGGAGTGAAGGCGGGGCGCTCCATGAAGGGCTGCGCGGCTTGCTGCATGGCAGCGCAGATGCTGAGGTGCAGCAGCTGGAAGCCGTGCTGCTTGCTATGGACGGCTTCTTGGCGGGAACACTCAGCGGATTGGCGATTCGGGCTGACTTTGCGAGTCTGCTGCTGGACCGCGCACTCCGGCTTGGTCTGCTGCCTTTGGCAGGCATGCTGCAAGAAACCGGAGCCGAGCTGCGTGAAGGGTACGCGGAACGTTTATATCTGAATGGCTATACGCATGCGGCAGCAGGTCTGCTGCTATCTGCTATGGAGAGCAGGAAGCTGCGGGCGACGGAGTTATTTTGCCTCGGTGAAATTCTCTATGGGAAGCAGCTGTACGGCGAGGCATTGTCCTTGTTTGAGCAGGCGCTGCAGCAAGGTGCCGTGCCGGAGCGGGCGCGGCTTGGTGCCGCCGCTTGTTCATTGTCGCTGGCAAGGGAAGCGCTGCTGCCGTGGGCGGCGGCAGCTTCCTCGCAATCGCAGCAGTTTGGAGGCGGCTGGCCGCATACGGATTTGGAACAAATCGGCACGGCATTGATCCGTGTACAGGCAGCAGGCTGGCGGACGAAGTTCAGCGCCGCGCAAAGGAGGCGGGCCCATGTCCAAGTCGGATAAATCAATAGCAAAGCCTCTGATTACGCTGTGCATGATTGTGAAAGACGAGTCAAGGGATTTGCCGCGCTGCCTGCAAAGCGTGCAAGGCATCGTGGATCAAATGATCGTCGTGGATACGGGATCGACGGATGCTACGGTTGCCATTGCGCGGAAATACGGTGCAATCGTGGTGCGGAGCGAGTGGACGGGGAATTTTGCAGCTGCACGCAATAAGGGGTTAGCCCGCGCCGGTGGCGAGTGGGTGTTGTTTCTGGATGCGGATGAGGAGCTGGACGAGGCTACGGGGATGCAGCTTCGACTGCTGGCTCAGGAGCAGGAGATTACGGCTTATTTTCTGAACATCTGGAATTACATGAGCGACGGCCGGAGCGAAGGGGCGACCATTAACCCTGTGCTTCGCATGTTTCGCAACGATCCGCGCTACCGGTTCGAGGGACGCATTCATGAGCAAATTGCCGGTCCGATTACGCAGTATACACCGCATGCCAGGTTTCATCTCAGCGATGTGATTATTCATCACTATGGGTACAAACGGGAGGTCGTCGCGGCCAAAAACAAGCTGCAGCGCAACCGCACCCTGCTGGAGCAAGCGATCAAGGAGGAGCCGAATAATCGGTTTAATTGGTATAACCTTGGCGTGGAATATTTTCGCGGCGGTGAAGTGGAGGAAGCGGTTGGCGCTTTTCGCCGGGCAAGAGACGGTATTGATTATGCCTCAGTCAGCTATGCCCATCTGCTCGTGAAGCATGAAGTTCATGGCTTGCAGGCTCTCCGGAGATGGCAGGATGCGCTGGCACTTCTGGAGGAGAGTCAGGTTTGGTATCCGGATTACCCGGATTTGTGGCATGCCAAAGGGGTCAGTCTTGCTGTGCTCGGCCAATGGCGCAGGGCGGCCGAAGCGTTCGCGGCGGCTATTCATATCGGGCGTGCGCCGGCGATTTATCATACGGAGGATGGGATGGGTACGTATCAATCCGCCTATTGGCTGGGCTCGATGCATGAAGCGGAGCTTGATTATGAGACAGCGGCCCATTGGTACGCGGAAGCGGTGCGGTACAGGGGGAGTCTGCTTTTGCCGCTGCAGCGGTTGTGCCATATGATGCGCATTGCGAGTTGCCCGGAGCAGTTGGCTGCTTTTGCAAGTGAACGGTTTACAGTGGATTCGCCGCAGGCTGCGGTGAAGCTGGCCGGTGTCATGCTGAATAACAATTGTTACAAGGCCTTGCAGCTATGGCTGGATCATCGGCTTACGGTGGCGTCAGACGAGGAGCGAGTCGCGCTTCTGCCGTGGAAAGTGTTAGCGGCGGCATGCGTGCGGCTGGAGGAAGGGCTTGGTCCTGAGGAGACGACGCATGCGGCAGGTCAGGCGCTCGTGACGGAGCTTTCGGCCGCTGCGTCGTGGCTCGATGGAGCTGGAGATCAGCGGTATCCGGCTGGAGCCGTTCGCTGGCTGCCGCTATTGCTGCGAAGCAGCGAGGCCATGCGGGAGAACGCGTCCGTACAAGCTGAGGGAGCGATAGAGAAGGTGAGGGCAGTCATCGGGCAGTACTTAGATTTGAAACCGCCTGCTGCCTTCGATGGTTCAGGTTCGGAGAAGGGAATTCGCGCATCTGTGCAGGCGCTCTGCGGACTTGCGGATTATCACTTGAGCCGACTGCAGCAGAGTGATGCTTCATTGCTACAACAAGCTGCAGCAAGCATTCGGTTGCTGCTGCCTGCAGGGAGTGAGCATTAGCGATGATCGGGCAATGTGATGCGGTGAACGGGAGTGGGGGTGGCGGGAGGGTACTGCCCGTTTCCTTATGTATGATTGTGCGGAATGAGAGTCGGTTTCTAGCGGAGTGTTTGCGATCCGCAGCACCGTATGTTGCAGAAATAATCGTTGTAGATACCGGCTCCACGGACGATACAATTGCAATCGGCGAAGCTTTCGGTGCCAAAGTGATGCAGATGGCGTGGAAGGATGATTTTGCCTCAGCACGAAATCGTTCACTTGCCGCAGCGGGACAGCCGTGGATTCTGGTACTCGACGCCGATGAGCGGTTAGTGGTTGCCTCCGCGGAGAAGTGGGAGGCGCTGCTGGCCGATTCGTCCAAGTGGGGCTACTATGTTAAGCTGCACAGCTGGGTTGGGGGCAGCTCGGGTGCGGGTTCCGTGAGTGTCGTGACGGATGCGGTATGCAGGATTTTTCGCAATGATGAACGGGTTCATTTTCGCGGCATTATTCACGAAGAAGCGGCCTCGAGCATTATCGAACTTGGGGGCGAGGAGCGTATTGGACTTGCACCCGGCGTTGAAATTTGGCATGAAGGCTATCGGGATGAAATCATTGCGGAGCGCAGGAAATTTGCTCGGAATGGGCGGCTGCTTTCGCTTGCTTTAGCGAGTGAACCGAACGATCCGATTCTTCGTTATGCGGCGGGAACGGAGTTGTTTACAGCGGGCAGGTACAACGCGGCGTTGAAGTGGTTGGAACCGCTAGTGGATGCGGCGATCGTGCAGGACCAAGGTTACGGCTCAGATCTGCTGCTCAAAATCGTTCACGGCTGCAGAGCTGCAGGCCGATTGAATGATGCCGCTCGCTACGCCAAGGTTGGGGTGCTGCGTTACCCGGATTTTGCTGATATGCATACAGCCAGAGGCGAAGTGCTGCTTGACCTCGATGATGCAGAAGCGGCGCTAGGGTGTGCGGTTTCGGCGTCCATAGGTAAGGTTCCGGCTAATTATTCGACCGCTGAAGGTGCAGGGACATTTCGCTCGCGTTATATAGGGGGCGCTGCGCTGGAGCGGCTTTATCGGTTTGAAGAGGCAGCACAGGCGTATGTATCGGCGCTTGCGCATAAGCCGGATTACTGGCCGGCTTGGCAGCGGCTATTGCTGCTGGGACTGCTGCATGCCCCGATTCGGAGGCATTGGCGGCAAGCAGGAGAATGGTTACTGGAAGCCTCTTCAGGAAGCGGGTCGTCGTCTTGTGATGGGTATCCATCAGGTGAGATGGAAGCCATACTTAGTGATCTCGGTTTGAGCGAAAATGAGGGCGAGCCGATTTGGATACTCTTGCGCGGTATGCAATTGAATTCGAGTTCGGCTGCAGTCTCGACTATTGCAGTGATGAGGCCGCTGCTCAGAAGTGTCTGGTTAGCTCGGCAGGACGATGCGCTGGGTTTACTTGAGGCATGGGGCGGCCCGGCCGCAGTGATGGCGCGGTCGCCGGTGGCCGAGGCGCAGCGCTGCTTGGCCGCCGGTTGGACTGCCGCCTTGGGCGGAAGTTGGCGGACAGCAGCGGATGAGCTTTCCGCCGCGATTGGAGTCGCGGGCGCGCGCCCATGGCAATCGCGAGCAGCAGCAGCGGGGCTTGCCGCCGCTTTTGCCAAGCAGGCAAGGGCATATTGCGACGAGGGGCCGGAGCTGTTGCCCGAGCTTCAAAGCGAGAAGCTGCTGGAGCTGGTGCTCGGAACTACTGTGCTTGCAAACTAAAGTTGCTCCGCAGTCGCTCGGTAGCCATTCGGCAGATCCTCGCCAACCGCTCCCATTCACATCACTAACTTCTCTCCAACCTCCCGCCGCCATCCTACGAGGTGCTCCTTTAATGATGCAATAGCCTCTCCGCCAACCTATTCCTCTTACACGATCAACTTCTCCCCGGCCCCTCGTCACTCTAACGAACCGTGGAGGTCTTCTTTGGTAAAAATAGGCACCTCCAAAATTCTAACGAACCACAGAGGACTTATTTGACCGAATTATGCGTAAATGCACGGGTTTCGGTGCAAATAAGACCTGTAGGATTCGTTAGAATTTCGAATCGAGGTTATAAGAGCAAATAAGACCTCTACGATTCGTTAGAATCTATAGGGGACGTGAACTCTCGGATTCGTTAGAACCTTAAATCGAGCTTTTTGGAGCAATGCAATCTGTCCTACACATGTACCATCATCCTCGTCCGTCTCGTGAAACGCCAATCGGCGGGAATGGGACAGGCATAAGGATCGGAATGGCAAAATCATCATAACAACACCCAAAGAGGCCCTGTGGAGGACGATTTGTACCCCCATAATCGGGCAATTCGTACGGTTTTGGACGGAAGTGTACCTATCTCCGCCGTGAAAAGTTCTTATATAATCGGTCGTGTGGAAAGCGCTGTCATACATTTTATGCCGATAGTTACTTGCTGTTGGAAGCTTGGCAGCAGTAATTTTTTTATCGATAAATTGAAGCGCTTTCAGGTTAGCTGGTGCGGTTGTCGTCGTTCATGCAGATTGTCATATCGGGAGAAAGGGGGAATGGCAGCGTCCGCTCGCCGTACATAAACGCGGATGAATGCACTCGGTGCAGCAAGAGGCTATTTTCTAATGACAAAGGGGACTGAAGGAATTGAAAAACAAATCGCAGCGCCGAAGAAAAATCTGGCTGGGCCTTCTTTTGGCCATGATTGCCATCGCGCAGATTGGCTATGTGCCTCCGCACGCCAACGTGGCGGAAGCGGCCGACAACGGATTAGCGTTAAAGCCATACATGGGCTGGAGCAGCTACAGCATGCAAGTATATGACGGCCCGTCGGGAAATTGGGTTTCCGAGGCGAAAATCAAGCAAATGTCCGATGCGATGCGCGAGAAGCTGCAGGCGCACGGTTATAACTATATTAATATTGATGCCGGCTGGAACGGCAGCATGGACGAATACGGACGTCCTGTTCCGAGCACGACGCTCTATCCGGGAGGATTTGAGAATCTTGTCAAGTACGTTCATGCCAACGGACAGAAACTCGGGATTTACATGATTCCCGGCATCTCTCCGGCGGCCATCAATTCAACGACGCGGATTCCGGTTTATGGAACAACAGATTGTTTCGTTAACGATATTGCCGTAACGCCTCACACGACGGCGGACTACTGGAACATTGGCTACAAGATCGATTTCAGCAATCCGTGCGCGCAGAGATACGTCGATTCCGTCGCGGATCAGCTGGTTGCGTGGGGCGTGGACTTCGTGAAGTTCGACAGCGTTACGCCGGGCTCCGGCCATAACGACACGTCGATTGACTCGCGGGACGATGTCAAAGCGTGGTCCGAGGCGCTTAGCAAACGCCATATTTGGTTCGAGCTTTCATGGGCGCTCGATCATAACTACGTGGATTTCTGGAAGAAATACGCGAACGGCTGGCGCGTAGACTGGGATGTGGAATCCTACGACCGCGAAGTCGGCATGACGACGTGGGCCAACATTGCCCGCTTGTTCCCGGATGCCGCGCTGTGGTGGCGGGATGCAGGTCCGGGCGGCTGGAACGATTTTGACTCCCTCAATATTGGCAATGGACTGACATCGGGACTGACGAAGGATGAACGGCAGACGGCGATGACGCTGTGGGCTTCATCGTCGGCACAGCTCTATACCGGTGATGATTTAAGCAATCTGGATGATTACGGACTGGAGCTGCTGACGAACGACGAGGTTATCGCCGTCAATCAGGCGGGCCGTCCGGCGCATCCGGTATCCATGTCTTCCAATCAGCAGGTGTGGTATGCCAATAATGGCGACGGCACGTATACGGTCGCCTTGTACAACCTTGGCAACAAAGCAGCCGCGGTGAATGTGAATTGGAAGGATATCGGCCTCACCGGCACTGCTTCCGTCCGTGATCTGTGGGCACATAAGGATTTGGGCCAATTTGCGACGGGCTTTGGTTCGGGTACGCTCGAACCGCATGCTTCGCGATTGCTTAAGGTAACGGCGCAAGCCGGAACGTCGCTCGTCAACAATGACGATACGGGCATGCGTTATACGGGAACATGGACTCGCAATGGCGGCAAAGAGCTGGCAGGCGATGCGGAAGATCTATCCATCGCGGTAACCGATTCGACCTCATCTTCGACTCCGCATGTTACGCAGGATAGCAGCGACAACTCGCAGCCATCGGGTCAGGATCTTGGTATTGCGGCTGTATCGCATACGGTCATCATCAATGACAATGATCCGGCTATTTCCTACTCCAACAGGTGGGGCTACAGCAATAATAGAAACGGGCTGTCCGATTACATGAACGACGTGCACTACGGTGAACCCGATAACGGGAAGGAACCTGAATTCACATATAGCTTTAACGGCACCGGCATTGAGCTGTGGTCCGAGAAAGGCGGCAGCAACGGCAAGCTGGACGTATATATCGACAACGAAGCAGCCGTAACGGTGAATACCGAAGGCACGCCGCAGGCCGGCCAATACGTCGTCTTCAGCAAGACCGACTTGGCACCTGGCCCACATACCATTCGCGTCGTACGCAACGGTAGCGGCCAATATTACTTTATCCTTGATGCGCTGAAGGTTACGACGGATTCACTCCTTGATCAGCCGTCCGCATCCAGCTTCAGCAAGGACGTGCCTGCTGATATTACGGTTCATCTGCCGTATGGAGCAAGCTCGCTGACGGGCATCAAGAACGGAGCGGCATCGCTTGCGGCCAATACCGATTATTCGATTACCGGCAGCGACGTGACGATCAAGCAAAGCTATCTCATGCAGCAGCCTTCCGGCCAATCGACCGTGCTGAATTTCGGCTTTGCAGGAGGAGATACGCAATCCATATCGATTGCGGTTACAGGTACGTCGCTTAGCCCATTAGCCGCGACCTTTGATTTGAAAACATCGCTCCAAGCGAATGTCACGACGACACTGACGCTTGGCGGCGGCAACAGTCTAACCGCGATCAAGAACGGCTCGGCATCGTTGTCAGAGGGTACGGATTATACGATCGCAAATGGTCTCGTGACGATCAATAAATCCTATTTGCAGCAGCAGCCGGTCGGCGTGACGAACCTGACCTTTGAATTCAGCGCGAGCAGTCCGCAGACGCTGGCCATCAGCGTTACAAATTCAGCATCGCCGGAACGCTACGCGATGATCAACGACGACAACCCTAATATTAATTTTACGGGCTCGTGGAATCGCAGCACCGGTCGCCCGTTTGACGACTACAACAAAGACGTGCACTATCTCGAAACGAACGGCGGCTTCTTCACATACACGTTCAACGGCACAGGCATTTCGTACATTACCGAAGTCGATAAAGGCCAAGGCGATGTAGATATATATATCGATGGCGCATTCGACAAAACGGTCAGCACGTATGAAGCTAATGCAAGCAACAAGCCGCAGCAGGCCGTCTATACGGTCTCTGGTTTGACGCCCGGCATTCATACGCTGAAGGCGGTTAAGAAATCCGGTCAGTTCATGCTGCTCGATGCACTGAAAGTGCGTTTAACCGATCTAATCGATGTGTCCGCAGCCGATTACGATAAGAATCCCTCCTTGCAAGCCGACGTGAGTGTAAACGTGCTTGGCAGCATCGACAACCTCAAGGAAATCTCTAACGGCGCGTATACGCTCGTTAACGGCACGGATTATAGCATTTCAGGAAATAAAGTCACGATTAATAAGGCGTACTTGGCGGCTCAGCCGGTCGGTATGACAAAGCTGACGTTCACATTCATCGGAGACTATGCCAATGATGTGCACGTGACGGCAGAAAACAACGATTACTTCGAATATCAGTTCAAGGGCACAGGGGTCGAGCTGTTGTCTCCGACCGGGCCGGAGCAAGGCAACATGGGTATCTTTATTGACGGCGAACTGGTGCGGGCGGTGAGCGCGAATTCGCCAACCCGGAACGCGATGGTCAGCTTGTTCAGCATCTCGTCACTGACAGACGGCGTGCACAAGCTTAAAGTCGTCAAGAAGACAGGCGCGCTCATGCTTGTCGATGCGCTCAAAGTCAATGTCTCTGCAAATCCCGATTCGACAGGTCCGATCAATATCGGAGGGGGCGGCGGATACACAAATCCAAGCGCAATCGACATCGTGCATACGACGCTGCCTGACGGTTCAGTCAAGGACGAAGTGAAATTATCCGGCGACAACGCGAAGGCGTTAATTGACAAAACCAAAGCCGCAGGGGACAAATCTGTCATCGTCTCGGTTCCGGTATCGAAGGAAGTATCTTTAACGAGCATCACACTTCCGAAAGAGACGCTCGGTCAGCTCGCGGAGAGCGGACTTGACGTGAAATTGGAGGCGAATGGCGTAACGGTTCAAATTCCGAACGCGTCGCTGAAGGACTTCAAAGACGATGCTTATTTTAACCTCGTTCCCGTCAAAGCAGCGGATAAGGGCAAGGAGCTGGAGAAACGCGCAAATAGCGCGAAGGTCGTAATCGCGGCAGCCGGCGGCAGCCAGGTGACGATAATGGGTCATCCCGTTGAAATCGAGACGAATTTGCAAAATCGCGATGTAACGCTTGTCCTTCCAATCGAGGATGCAACCATCAGCGAATCGCAGCTGGAGCGGCTTGGTGTTTACATTGAGCACAGCGACGGCACTACAGAGTTCAAGCAAGGTACGCTGACGACGATTAACGGTGTCCGCAGCATTCAATTTACGACGAACAAGTTCAGTACGTTCGCGCTGATGAAGATCGCAGGCGATTCCCCTATCTTCGCACATGCGTTTTACGTGAAGGGCTACGACGGCGGTTTGTTCAAGCCGAACGGCAGCATCACCCGTGCAGAGCTGGCGACGATTCTGTCCCGCATCTCCACGCAATCCGAGACAGAGGGCAGCCGTACGTACGCTGACGTTAAGACCGGCTATTGGGCAGCCGACGCGATTGCAAAAGTGACGCGCATGGGATTAATGCACGGTTATGCGGATGGCAGCTTCAAGCCGGAGCAGCCGGTAACCCGTGCGGAGCTGGCTGCGATCACGGCGAGCTTCGCTCCGAAGGGCCAGCCTGCAGGAGCGGGATATTCCGATACGGCCGGCCACTGGGCTGAATCGGCTATCAAGATCGCTCAAAGCGCAGGTTATCTGAAAGGCTATACAGACGGTACGTTCCATCCGGGCAGCACGCTCACGCGCGCAGAAGCGGTAACGATCATGAACCGCGTGCTTGGCAGAGGCCCGCTTTACGGAATTGCGCATTCCCCATGGAAAGACGTTCCGGATAACCATTGGGCTGCCGGCGATATCGAGGAAGCTTCGGTCAACCATCAATATCAGCCAAGAACAGGCGGCGGCGAGCAGGCCGCGGAATAATTTACAGCTTGGCATAGGCAGGCGTTCATGCTGAACCGCCGAACGCTGATATAGGCATGAAATGAAAGGAAGCAGCCCGGATCAATCATCTGGGCTGCTTCCTTATGTCTATATCGAGGTGTATTACGCTCGGAATGGTTCATCGCAATCTTAACCAACTTGCGCCTGCAACACATCGTACTTCGGCGCTTGTAAGGTCACTGTCAAGACGCCTTGGTGGCTGGCAATCGCATCGCTAACCTTCCTCAGCCTCGCCTCTCACAACTCTAACGAACCGTGGGGGTCTTATTTCGTAGAAATAGGCGCTTCCAAAATTCTAACGAACCACAGAGGTCTTATTTGCCCCAGTTAAGCGGAAATGCACGGGTTTGGGAGTAAATAAGCCCTGTACGGTTCGTTAGAATTTAGAATCGAGGTTTTTGGTGTAAATAAGACCTCTACGGTTCGTTAGAGTATCATGTCTAGTTTTGTTGCTAGAGAAAGGGCAAGCGGGACGTTACGGTGATAATCGAGCTGTTCCCACAGTGTAATTCGCATCCCGGGGCAGAGCAGCCTTTCAGCTGCCGGCGTCCCGTCGTTCAAACTGTTCCTCCAACAACGAACCCCACCGCTGCTGCCACCGGCCGATATCGAAAGCGAATGCCGTGCGCCTTGCATCCGCGCCATACCGCTGTCTGAGTTCCTCATCAAGGAGAAGCTCGCGCACAGCGGCATACAGCGCATTCTCGGTTGGCGGGACAAGGCGTCCGTTGAAGCCATCGGTAATGAGATCATTGAGGCCGCCGACATTGGTTGCGACAATGGCAACGCCGCAGCTCATCGCCTCTAGGCAGGAGAGGGAGGTTCCCTCCGAATAGACGGTTGGTATAACGGCGACATCCGCAGCTCGGTAAGCATCCCGCACAGAAGAAAAAGCATAGGTGTGATGCACGATTCGATCGCGGTAAGGGTGACTCTTCAGCCAGGTGTAGAAAGCCAGCGCCACCGGCGTACCTTCCACAAGCTCGCCGGCAAACTCCACCGTCAGCATCGGCATCTCAGCCAGCAGTCGATCGGCAATGAGCATCATCGGCACGATGCCGCGCTCGTAGCTCAGCCGCCTCGGATAGAGTAGTCTAAGTCGCCCGCTAGAGACAAGCTCTGGCAAATTAATCAGGTGGATAGAAGCTTTAGCCGGATCGCTATTGTGCGCGACTATTTCGCCACTTACAACCGAATCACTAGCCACATCCAGCCCCACACTCGCCGCCACCCCGTCGTCACCTGCTGCATTCTCACTCGCTGCTACCACGTCATCGCCTGTTGCACTTGTTACGCAATTATCGCGTATATCAGAGGTATTACTCTCACCGAGATCTTCGCCAGCCAAGTCAAAACTTACAACTACGCTCGAGTATAAGTCCTCGCCCTCCGTAACCTGTACCTCTAACTCCTCATCTCGCGCTAATGCCCGCTCCTCTAATGTTCGCTCGCCATCCGCCTCCGTCACGATCCCCAGCCGCACTATTTCTACTGCCTCATTCTCCAGTCTGCCATTCTCGAGCCGATCGTCTACTAGTCCGCCGTCCACCAGCCGATTGTCCGCTAGTCCGTCATCCACGAGCTCGCCATCCACCAACCGATCCTCCTCTAGTCCATCATCCTCCAACTCGCCCCTCGGCGTGAACCACGCCGTATCCACTGCGTTGGGCAGCAGCACGAGCCGCTCCGCATCATCGTACGAGCAGCAGGAGCGGCAGTACGTCTGGAAATGTGAATCAACGGTCACGATGCGCTCCAAGCCGTTGACCGCCCGTTGAATCATAACGGCGACATCTGCTTTGACCACTTCGCTCATATCATGCCAATCCCAGCTGACGCCGTGACAAATCCCGATACTGCCCGGTACATACCGAATAGGATGCCACAGGCAGCTCCCGTAAATAATTAGCCCCTCAGCTTCAGCGGCCATCCGCTCGAACGCGCCGGCAATATCATTCAGCTCATAGGCAAAACCCCGCACGGTTACACCGTTATAGGTCGTATCGAAGCTGCGAAAATACGACAGCTGATACACAACGGCACGCCAGCCACGCGCCTGAATGACCCGGCATAAGTCGAAAATATACCGTTCCAAGCCACCTCCGAACGGCCTCGAATAAGCTTCGCCCTCTGAATAACCGTTCAAGTAGCTGTGCGTCAAAATCGTAACGGTCTTCAAATCCCACCACCTGCTTCCTCATCCTCCTGCCAGCGCACAAGGTGGGGGTGGGGATCGAGAATGGAGGCGTAATGCTCCAAGCTGCCCCACTTGCCGAGGGGGTCATTTTGCATATAGCGGTCGTATTTGGCCTTTCGCTGCGCCTCATCGCCTGCCCAGCCGTAATGCTTGACGCGAAGCTCGGATTGGAAGCCTGTCAGTGCGGCGCAAGAGATCGGCAGCCGCGGTACATGGTGATTCCAAGCCGGATAGAAGTAGGAGTAGAGCGGCAAGTAGCGGACAAGCATCATCGTATGCCGCTTATGCAGCTGCCATAACGGGTCGTCCCGATAGTAGGCGAGCGAGCCCCAGAAATCATACATGCGAAAAGCAACCCAGTCATACCGATCCTGGTCAATAAGTGCTCGGATCCGCGTCTTAGCCTTCTGTTCGAAGAATTCATCCGCATCGATAGACAGCAGCCAGTCCGGCTCTGTCCGCAAGGCCGCTTCCCATAACAGTTGGCGAAGCCGCGCCTCCTGCCCGAACAGCGGCTCCTCCAGCCGCACCAGCAGTTTCACCTTAGGGAAGGAGCCGCAAATATCCGGCGTCCCGTCATCACTCGCGTCATCGACAATGACGATTTCATCGACAAAGCCGGACAAGTCGGCCAATGCGGCCTCCAGATAACGACCGGCCTCATTACGCACCTGCATCATAGCCGTCAGCTTATTGCCGCTTGCCTTCCGAAGCGGCCGAGGTGCATCGCTCACGCATATTCCCCCTCTGCCAGCTGATGTGCTTTGTAGTCGACTGCGGCCAGCGCAGCGACGGCTTTCAGCGGGTCCATGCCTGTCATGGCGGCTTGCAGCATCGCATGCACGGCAGCATGGCGCTCACCTTGCAGCGCCAGAACTTTCCCCTCAATCTGCAAACGTTTCAAACGACTCTGTACATTATCCGTCCGCAAAGTCTCCAGAAGAGGCAAAGCCGCATCAGGCCGCCCGCTCAGCAAATAAACCTCAACTAACAGCTCCGCTGCGCGTCTTCGCACATCGGCATCCGACTCAGCATTGCCAACAAGCGGCTCGAGGAGTTCAGCGGCATGCCGGTAATCGTCATTCAGCCGATAGAGCAACGCTGAGGCGAGTTCATTGCGACCTGCGGCCAGTAATCCAACTAACTCCGAGAAGGCGTCACGCTCATGATCGGTTACCACACTGATCCCATACGTATCAATTGCAGCTGACAGCCGCCCTTGCAGCAGCCTTATGGCAGATAAGAAGCGAAAATAAGTCGAAATCGCCCCGGAATCACCCGTGAAGATCGCCCGCTCGAACGCCGCCTTACCCAACTGCTCGGCCTTATCGGTGTCACCAAGCAAATAGTAATAAACCGTTTGAAAAAAAGACTGCATGGCCGATGGCAGCAGCAGCTTCAACTGCTCCTCGCGAAAATCACATCGGCGCAGCAGCTGCAGCCTTGCCAGCGAAGCAACCCCCTTCCCGCTGATCGCATCGCTTACGGCTGCCGTGGCAATCCCGTCCGCCGCCGTGTCGATGCCATCCTGCATGAAGACGCGGCCGCGCCGAAACCACTGCTCGAAGTAGAACGGCTCCGAGCCGGCCACGACAAGCGCAGCCGACGCGCACAAGTCGTCGCGACAGTGCAAATAAGCTTCATCCCCTTGCTCAAGCTCAGCGGGGAGAAGCATGACCAGAGCTTCCGGCTGCCTGCCGGCAATCTCATAAATCCAGCAGGGATGGGAAACAACAGCCGCCGTACTTGCCCACGGAATAGCAACAAGTGCCTCGGGTGCGATAGCGCGATAGCCTTCCGGGGCACCTGCCATTGCGGCTGCCGATGCTACAACGTAGACAGTCCGCCCGCGGCCGGCTGACTCGATCATTGCACGATAAGGGAAGTCCTCCCATGCACAATGCGGGAACAACACAATGGTATCTGCCATTTCAGCTCATCCCACCGTTTGAGCGGCACTGCCGCAGGGGCAGCGCGCAGACTTTTGACTCATCCCTCATTGTATGGGTAGGGGCCGATGAACATTCCATTTATGCCCAGTCGCTGTAGCTTGAATTATTATAGCGCTTTCATAGATTATCGATTATATTCAAATTCTAATCGTTCCTCGTTCATTGATTTCATCGACTTATCTCGCGATCTGCGACTGCGACGGCGACAGCCATTGCTTATTGGAGGGTTACTTATGAAGCGCTTGAAGCCTGTTTCACTTCAGAAGAAGCTGCTTTTCATTATGATTTTTCTCTATTTTCCGCTGCCGATTCTCGGCTGGATCTGGTATGAACGGACCTACGAGGTGATTGAGAGCAATGCGGTAGATTCCAGTATCCAGATGGTGAACCAGGTCAATCTGCATTTGGAGACGTATTTCACGGAAGTGCAGCGGACGATGCTGCCCATGCTGGCGAGTGATTTGACAGGGGCATTTCTCAACAATCAGGATGATGACCCCATTAAGCGTTATGAGCTTTCTTATCGAATCGAGAAGGAGCTGTTTGCCAAGATCGTCATGAATCGGCAGGATATTCAGGGGATCTCGCTCATCTCTGACAGGATTAAAGCGACCTCAAGCTCAAGCTTCATGCTTGCGGAGCAGCGGTATTCGCTCTATCTCAAACGGCTGAAGTCTCCGGGGAAATTCCGAATCATGGGCTTCGAAGGGACACCGAGCACAAGGGTCGTGGCAATGGCGATGAAATTTAATCCGCCGCAAAGCACGATGAAGCAAGGGATGCTCATCGTGGACCTTAAGCGCGATGAGATGGTGCATATCATTCAGCAGGTGCAGCTTGGGCGGACAGGGTTTGTATGGGTGGCGGATTCCGCCAATCAAGTCATCTATCATCCGCAGGATGACCAGCTGTCGCAGGTTGTCCCGGCTAACTATCTAAAGGAGATGGGTACGAAGCAAAGCGGCACCTTTACGATGAATACGGATCAAGGCAAGAAGCTAGTCGTGTTTATTCGTTCAGATCGCACCGATTTGACCTTGATCTCAGAGGTGCTGCTGTCGGAGCTCAATCAATCGATCGTCACCGTAAGCCGAATTTCAATTGCAGTGCTGGTCCTGCTATTCCTGTTGTCGATGCTGGCTGCCAGCGGGGTGGTCTACTCCATTACCAAGTCCTTGGTGAAGCTGCTGCAGCTCATGAAGAGCGCAGAAATGGGCGATTTCACCGCGAAAGCTCCGAGTGAAGGCGGAGGGCATGAGATTGGGAGCTTGTACCGCGGATTTAACAAAATGGTCGAGGAGATCAAGCGGCTCATCGAAATCGTGCATGTGTCCGAGCTTCGGGAGAAAGAGCTTGAAGTGAAGCAGAAGGAGTCGCTGCTGCATGCGATGCAGGCGCAGATTAATCCTCATTTTCTATATAACACCTTGGAGTTTATTAACTCCAACGCCATCGTGGAAGGGAACGAGAAAATTAGCAATATGATTGTCTCCTTGGGAGATATGTTCCGCTACAATGTACAGAATCCGAACGGCGGCGTGTTTCTGGCAGATGAATTACAGCATATCGAAGCTTATCTGGCGATTCAATCCGAGCGTTATCCAACGTTTACGTATCGGATCGATGTCGACCGTTCGCTAGCTGCTTCAATTCCGGCCGTGCGTTCGACGCTCCAGCCAATTGTGGAGAACTGCTTCAAACATGGCTATGAACGTCATAAACTCCGTCCCGGCGCAATTCGAATTGCGGGCAGCATCGTCGATGACAACCGATTCGTGCTGGAAATCACAGATACCGGACATGGCATGCCGCCTGAAACGATGGAACGTTACAATACAGTCTTCCAGCAAAATGAAACCGACGCAGCGAGTCGCTTCAGCCCGCAACCGGGCTCGCTGTCAATTGGATTGCATAATGTGCATTCACGCACGCGGATGCTCTTCGGAGATCCGTATGGCCTGTATATTGCAGCCTCGGATGAGAACGGAACTACGATTCAATTGGTGCTGCCGCTTCATGCCCAATCAAAGGAGGACAAGACCGATGAGCTACCGCATCTTGCTGGTTGATGATGAACCGATGATCAAGCTGAGCATGCGCAAAATAGTAACCGATACACATCCCGATTTCGTCATCGTGGGGGAAGCGATGGACGGTCAAGAAGCGCTGGAAATGGCGGAGAGGGAACAGCCGCATGTCATTATTACCGATATCAGCATGCCCGTCATGGGCGGGCTGGAGCTGATTCGCGCCATACACGAGAAGGGCTGGAAGCCGGAGATCGTGATCCTATCCGGTTATGGGGAGTTTGATTATGCGCGGGAAGCGCTGCGTTATGGCGTAGCTGATTATATTTTGAAGCCGATTCGCGTCTCCGCCGTTAAGGAACTGATGCTGGGCCTTTACGAGAAGCACCGGAAGAAAATCGAGTGCTGCCACACGAAGAGCGACCTCATGTTTCAATGCCTGCAAGTATCCGGAGAGCTGTTCGAGCTGATTTGGAAGGCGGACGAGCCCGGCGTGAAAGCGGCAGCTGATGGGGTTGTACGGATGATTCTGAGCTACGAGCTGCCGGATGAGCAGAAGAAAGAGAGTTTGCTCGACACGGCTGCCGCCATTCGGCATCATTCGGAAGAACGGGGAACACCGCTTGCCTTTGAACTTGTGTGGAGAGAGCAGCTCTCTGAGATGATTCAGCATTTTCACGACATGCTTCTTCATGGGCTGGGTCAAGTAAGAGGCAGTCGAAATTGGGGGAAACACTCCGCCATTTACGATGCAATTGCCGTTATTCAAGCTCGTTACGCCGATCCGCAGTTCAAGCTGGATGAGCTGCTCTCGGTGCTGAATATATCGGTCACGCATTTCTATAACATGTTCAAGCAGGAGACAGGCAAGTCGTTCATCACCTACTTGATTGAATACCGGATTGAGCAAGCCAAGAGGCTGCTGAGTCAGCAGAAACAGCTCAAAACCTACGAGGTCGGCGAGCGGGTGGGGTATCCGGATTACCCGCATTTCACCAAGCTGTTCAAGAAGGTTGTCGGTGTCACGCCAAGCGAATATCGGAAGCTCGTGTAAACGCTGTCATCCCAGTGATGAATAACACATACTCGTGAAGATATGTACATCCTCAATTCCATTCATGTCCCCTAGTATAAGTCATGTAAGCATTACGTCTCGAGCGAAACACTATCACTGTTAGGGGGATGAAAGGATGAAGTTTAGAAAAAGTACGGCTATGGTATTAGGCTCGGTGCTTCTAACCGGAGGGCTGCTGGCGGGCTGTTCGGACAACGCTAAGGATGCGAACACGAACGACGAATCGACAGGCGCAGCAACAAACACGCAGCAGAATACAGAGACAGATGCAGCGGCTGCACCGAAGGTTAATGCGTTCGGCTGGACGGTTCCCGAGAAGACGATTACGATCGATTACTATTCCGCAGACAAAGACAATCCCGATAAAGCGGCGAAGAAGCTGGTTGCGATTCATGATTACCTCCTCGAGAATTTCAACGTTGACGTGAAGAAAACGCAATATGATGTCGATGGCAAAGAGAAGCTGAACCTGATGCTGGCTTCCAGCGATTATCCCGGCGTCATGTCATCCATTGACAGCGAGTCGCTGGACAAATGGCGTTCCCAAGGCAAGCTGATTGACTTAGCTCCTCTGGTAGACAAGTACGGCCCGAACATCAAGAAAGAACTCGGTGCCAAATATAACTCCTATCTGGACAAGGATGGCAAGCTTTGGGGCGTGCCAAGAGGCTGGGGCTACTTGCCGATTCCGGACTTTAGTGCTCATATTCGCTGGGATTGGTATCAAGCGATGGGCTCGCCGAAGATCGAGACGCCGGATGATTACTACAATGTGCTGAAGCAAATGGTGGCCGAACATCCGAAGAACGCGCAGGGCGAGAAAACGTACGCGATTTCCTGGAACGATCAAGTGGGCATCAACAACGTCATGGGCATCTGGGGCTTGAAGGATGGCTACAAGGATGATGCAAGCCACAACCTGACGCACTGGCTGAATACGTCGGAAGGTCTTGATGCGGTGAAATATTACAATCGCTTCTTCCGCGAAGGGTTGATGGATCCAGACAGCTTCTTGAACAAATTCGATGACTGGAAACTGAAGTTCTCGAACGAACGTATCCTGGGCCATATCGGAACTTGGTGGCAGTCGTGGAATGCCGGCCATGAGGTATGGAAGACGACGATGCAGGGCTGGACGGATGAGCAGCGCTACGTGCAAATCAGCTTGAAAGCACCGGAGGCCGAAGCCGCATACTTGTCGCCTAAAGATACAACGGGTTGGAACTATACGGTCATTACAGATAAAGAAGAGCATCCGGAAGACATTATCAAATTCCTTGATTTTGAAATGACGCCGATCGGCACGCGTTTATTGGGCTGGGGCATTCCGAACTTACCGGAGTCGGTGTGGAATTATGAAGAAGGCGGCAAATGGTCCTTCAACGAGGAGCACAAGAAGGAGCTGTTTGCGGGCACGCTTGATTTTGAGAAGGAAGATGAGCTTACGGGCTGGAATCAAATTTGGCTGGCTCATCCGCAAGGACTCATGAGCGACGACAATAAGAGCACCGCTTGGTACGATCAGAACTTCAACATGGAAGACAAGTGGAAAGCGCTGATGAACACGAACCTGAAGGATACGATTTATGACAATACCGCAAGACGCGTCGTCTTCTCGGTCGATAATCCGCTTACCATCGTCAATCAGCAGATTGAAGATTTGATCAAAACCGGGTTTGCCAAGGCGGTTATGAGCAAAACCGAGCAGGATGCGGTTAACGCCTTCAACGATATGCGCGATAAAGCAGAGAAGCTAGGCCTGAAGGATATTGAAGCCTTCCGTACCAAGGAGTATCAGAGCAATTTGGCTAAAATGCAGTAACGACGCGCAAAGCGGGGGAATCGTTCCTGTTCGGGGCGGTTCCCTTTCTCATAGGAAATGGAGGCTCAAGTATGACACAGCTGTGGAAAAGAGTGCGGCGTGAACGGCAAATTTGGCTGCTCTGTATTCCGATGATCGCATGGGTGCTTACGTTCTCGTATTACCCGATGTATGGACTGCTCATCTCCTTTCAGAATTATATCCCCGGACATTCCATGTTCTCCAATTGGATCGGGCTGGACAATTTCGTTCGCTTCTTCAATGAACCGGATTTTCTGCAAATCATGCGCAACACGCTCGTAATCAGCTTCTTAAACTTAATCGTTGGTTTTCCCGCTCCGATTATTCTCGCGCTGCTGCTGAACGAATTGAGAGGCCGTTATTTTAAAAAGACCATTCAATCGCTGTCGTACATTCCTTACTTTATCTCGTGGGTGGTGGTGGCTAACATCCTCATCACGCTGCTGGGAAGCGACGGGATTCTGAACGATATATTGATCAGGCTTGGCTTCATTGACGGACCGATCGGATTTCTGACAGAGGGCAAATACTTCTGGACGATCCTTGTTAGCAGCAACGTGTGGAAGGACATGGGCTTCTCCGCCATTATTTACTTGTCCGCTATTGCGGGGATTGATAAGGAGCAGTACGAAGCAGGCCGGGTAGACGGGCTGGGGCGCTTCGGTCTTGTGCGTCATATTACGCTGCCGGGCATCCGCTCTACAGCCGTACTTCTGCTCATCCTCGCGATTGGCGGCATTCTGAATGCCGGCTTCGAGCAGCAGCTCTTGATCGGCAATCCGCTCACGCAGGATCATTACGAGGTTATTGATACGTATGTGTATCGCTTCGGCGTTCAGCTCGGGAATTACTCCTACGGAACAGCCGTCGGGTTGATGAAGAGCGGAATCGGTCTTATTCTCGTCATCGTGGCGAACCGTCTGTCCAAGCGCTACATGCAATCATCTATTTTCTAGGAAGGAGGACTGCCTGCGATGGAAACCTCTTATATCAAGAACTCTTTTGCAAGCCGGGTGGCGGATGTCCTTATTGTTGCCGCTCTGCTGCTGCTGGCTTTTATCGTTGTCTATCCGTTCATCAATCTGCTGGCTTTGTCCTTTAATGACGGC
The DNA here is from genome assembly GCF_056269135.1 of Paenibacillus sp. J22FR21. NCBI lineage: Bacteria > Bacillati > Bacillota > Bacilli > Caryophanales > Paenibacillaceae > Paenibacillus > Paenibacillus sp. J22FR21. Next base: position 217,746 of record NZ_JBWDNJ010000006.1, on the reverse strand, counting down.
AAGGATGCGGCGCGCGGCGGCATTTATTTCTTCCCGCGCAAGTTCTCATTCTCCGCCTATAGCATGCTGTTCGAGAATGAGAAGCTGCTGAAAGGGCTCGGCTGGTCCGTTCTGCGTGTCGTGGTCGGCACGGGAACCTGCTTATTCGTTACGGGGCTCTTGTCTTACATCATCAGCATTCGGACGTTCTCGGGCCGCAAGTTTATGCGCATTCTGTTCTTCATGACGATGTACTTCAGCGGCGGCATCATCCCGACTTATATTCTGATGAACCAGCTCCATCTGACGAATACGTTCCAGGTGTACTGGATTCCGGGGATTATTAATGCGTACTTCATGCTGCTCATGGCTTCTTATATCTCCGACCTGCCGGAAGCGCTGTTCGAATCGGCGCGGATTGACGGAGCAGGGGAACTGCGCATCTATTGGCGCATTGTCATTCCTGTAGCGATGCCCGTATTCGCCGCTGTGTCTATCTATGGAGCAGTGGGGCACTGGAACTCATGGTTCGATGTCATTCTGTATAACTTTAACGGCAAATTCGATACGCTCCAGGTGTACCTTCGTAGGCTGCTTCTGGAAGTCGAGGCCACGCAGCAAATTCGCGATCAACAGCTACTGCTGCATAAGTTTCAGGGCTTATCTCCGCAGACGCTGCGTGCGGCGACAACTGTCCTCGTGACGGTGCCGATTCTGTGCGTGTATCCGTTTTTGCAGAAGTATTTTATCGGTGGGATTACGTTAGGTTCGGTTAAATAGATTCGGTTGCTTTGAGATAAGGGAGGTTAAGGAGTGAGTCCGATGTCCGTATTAAGTCCGTTTAAGCTGACTTCTTCATCTGCTGGGCTTCAGGCTGCTGCGCGCTGGGCGACGGAGCAGGCGCTGGCTTATGCGTCGGCAAGTGATCCGGTTGGGCCGTGGTATGAAGCCGCACTGCCGGGGCGTCAGGCATTCTGCATGCGCGATGTGGCGCATATGAGTGCAGGGGCGGCCGTGCTTGGATTAGGCGCACATACGAAGAATATGCTGCTGAAGTTTGCGGAGAACATTAGCGAATCCAAGGATTGGTGTACGTATTGGGAAATCACGAAGGACGGGCTTCCATGCCCGGATGATTATACGAATGATGAAGACTTCTGGTATAACCTGCCCGCAAACTTCGATGTGATTGACTGCTGCTATCGGCAATATTTGTGGAGCGGCGATCGCGACTACTTGAACGATGAACGCTTCCTTCACTTCTATGAGCGGAGCTTGGATGAGTACGTGCAGCGCTGGGATCGCGATGGCGACGGCATTCCCGACCATGTGAGGGGGGAAGGTCGGCGCGGTATTGCGTCTTATGTGGAGGATTCGCTTACTCCGAAGGTGGGAGGCGACCTGGTAGCGGCGCAATATGGCGCTTATGCCGCCTATAGTGCGATTGCTTCACTGCGCGGGGAGTTTGATAAAGCGGCACATTATATGGCTTTGGCGGAGCGGCTGCAGCGTAAGTTTGATGCAGAGTGGTGGAGTGAGGCGGAGCAGCGGTTCAGTGCGGCTATTTTGCAGGATGGTCGCTTCCATACGAGCTATTACTTGTCGGCGCAATACATGCCTGTATACTTTGGACTGATCTTGTCTGGTGAGAAACGGCGGCTGGCGGTGCAGGATATCATTCGCAACGGTGTCTCCAATGTGGAGGAGATGTCGCATTTGGCAGACATCTATTATGCCACGGGTGAGAAAGAAGAGGCCTATCGGGCTATTCTTACGCTGTGTGACGAAGGGATGGAGCGCAGGGAGTACCCGGAGGTGTCGTATTCGGTTATCGGGAATATGGTCACGGGGATGCTGGGCGTCCGTCCATATGCCGACCAACAGCTGATCGAGATTACACCGCAGCTGCCGGATGGGGTGGACTGGGTAAGAGCAGAAGGGATCGCGATGCTGAGCAATACGCTGCTTGTTGAAGTTCGGGATGGCCGCATTACGGTGGTTAATCAACAGGGGCCGGTTATCCATGTGCGCATTGGCGATAAGCGGGTTTCGCTAGAAGAGCGGGAAGAATTCTGCGTCTGACGACGAAGATGCTTCGTGCTGGCAGCCATGCGGTGATATGGTTCTTCTGCTTAGGTGGCGCGTGCGAGATTGTTGCAGGAAATGCAACAAATTGGCCGTAACGAGAGAAAAGAGTAATGCCAGTTGCTTATTCCTGCTGCTTAGGCGGGAGGTGCGAAGATCGCACAAGGGTAACCTCTGCTGCCATCTGCTGCTTAGGCGGGGCTTCGGAGCGAGCGAGAGTGCATGATTGTTGCATAAAGTGCAACAATTTGGCCGTCATGAGGGTACTGGGGAGCTAATGTTGCAGGAAATGCAACATTTCTGAGCAGAAGAGCGCTATATGAGCGTATTAGAACGAAAATGTTGCACTTTGTGCATCATCTACTAGAATAAGCTCGATAAACCCCGGAAATGTTGCAGAAAACGTAACATTTCTTGTGGCCCTGCAGTGGCCCTGCAGTGGCCCTGCTACTTAGGCGAGGGGATGCGTGTGAAGCAAACCAAAAAAAGATGGCACAAGGGTAACCCCCTGCTGCCATCTTTTTGTTTAAGTGCGATTAAGCTTGTTTGGAAGCTTCGATTTCGATCGTGAATTTCACTTCGTCGCCGATTAGAACGCCGCCTGTTTCAAGCGCTGCGTTGTAAGTGAGGCCGAATTCGCTGCGTTTGATAGCGCCTTTACCGCTGAAGCCAACTTTCTCGTTGCCCCATGGATCTTTGCCGCTGCCTTCGTAAGTAACGGTGAATGTTTCTGTACGAGTCAAGCCGTGCAAAGTTAGATCGCCAGTCACGTCGTATTCGCCATCATCCGTTTTGCTGATCGATGTCGATTTGAAGGATAGTGTTGGGTACTGCTCGATATCGAAGAAATCGCCTGTGCGAAGGTGGTTATCACGATCGGCATTGCGAGTGTCGATGCTGCTAAGCGCGACATTAAATTCGATGTTCGCCGTAGTCAGATCCGCTGGATCCGCTTCGATGGAGGCATTAAATTCGTGAAACGTACCTTTAACTTTAGCAATCATCATATGTCTGATTGTGAAATCAACACTACTGTGGCTTGCATCAACGACCCATTTGGACAAAGACATGAATTGACCTCCTAAATTTACTTACAATTAATAATAAACTAAATATTATATAGTAAGTTTAATCGGGAAATAAGGTCTTTGTCAATACGAATGTCAGAAAAATCCTTCATGCATTATTGTGGCTCCGGATAAGGGAACAGATCGGCAATTCGAGTAGTTTGGCCGCTTTCGGTCGTGAATACGACATGCTCTCGCCGCAGCCCGCGCGGACTGTCGAGACCGCATGCCGCAGACAGCGAGAACAATCCCTCCCGCAGCTGCAAAATATAATTCATCACCCGCCACTGCTTCTCCTCAGGCGCGAGTGCGGCTTGGTACTTGGCATCGGTTGTCGTGATGCCGGTCGGGCATTTGCCGGTGTGGCATTGCATCGCCATGATGCAGCCGTTAGCCATCATGAAACCGCGCGCCGAATTGACGCAGTCTGCTCCAAGCGCGAGGGCAATCGCTACTTTGTCCGGCGTGATCAGCTTGCCTGAGGCAAAGATGCGGATGCGCTCGCGAACGCCGAATTTACGGGCCGTGTCGTCCAGAATGATAAGCGCCGCATATAGCGGCAGCCCCATGCCGTCAGCCATCGCCTTGAACGTAGCGCCGGACCCTCCCTCGGAGCCGTCCACCGTGATGAAGTCAGGATAGATGTTCAGCGCAAGCATCGCCGAGAATAACGGCTCGAGCCGCTGCGGGTCCCCGACGACGATCTTAATGCCGACGGGTTTGCCGCCGGCCTCTTGCAAGGATCCGATGAAACGGAGTGCTTCTTCCGGACCTGTCAGCATTTCGAAACGATTGGGCGAATTGACGGTTTTGCCGACAGGGACAAGTCTTGCTGCCGCTACCGCTTCTGTTACTTTGGAGCCTTCCAGATGTCCGCCGCGGATCTTGGCTCCCTGATGGAATTTAAGCTCGAACGCTTTAATGTTCGGATTCTCTGCTTTGTGCTTGAACGCTTCAATCGAGAATTTGCCTTGATCGTCACGGAAACCAAACATACCGGGACCGATCTGGGAAACGACGTCTACACCGGTTGCCAGGTGAACGCCTGCAACGCCGCCTTCGCCTGTATTGATCCATGACCCGCCGGCCATAGCTGCGCCGCTGCCTGTCGATTGGATATAGTTCTCGCCCACAGCGCCGAAGGAAGTAGCGGACGCGCCGAACATGCCTTTAAGCCGCCATGGCTGAGGGCGATCTTGACCGACAATAATGACATCGTCGTCAGCGAGGAGCCAGCGTTTGACGCTTTCGTCGACCGTTCGTTCTTTGCGCGTAAATAAACCTTCATCGGTGATGACGTATTTTCGGCCGGGCACAAGCTGAAGGTTGTCGACCTTAAGCTCGCTCGTCAGCTTAGGAAACATGGCATTGGAAATGTAAAAGCCCGGCTTCTCATAGTCGCGCCGGCCGCCGAAGGAGATGAGATCCGTGCGGTATTTGGCCGCATACACGATGCCGACGAAATCAGCCCGCGAGAACGGCCTTCCTTCTGTATCATTGTCGAACCAATATTGTCGGAACTCCGGACCCAGCTTCTCCAGCAAATAGCGGACCCAGCCGAGAAAAGGATGCGATCGGATAATGGAATGCTTGGGCCGCTTGGAGAGGATGTACATATAGCTGAAGAACCCGAGCAGCGGCAGTGCGACAAGCAAGAATACGGCGGAAATTAGAATCGTGGATATCATCTCGGACTCCCCCAGTTGTCAAATTAGCAGGCGATAATCCCCATTTCAGTATACCGTGTACTTCCATGTTTTAGTCTTAACTACTGTGGGTGGAGAGGGAAGAACGAGAAAACCTCCATCCCGCCTTGGAAGGTAGGGTGGAGGTTTGTGTACTGCCGTCTGCGTGCTAGCTTACATCCTGACGCTTGCGGTTGCTGAACTGACTTTCGTACAGATCGGCGTAGAAACCGCCTGCGGTGAGCAGGTCTTCGTGTGTGCCTTGCTCGATCACGGTGCCGTGGTTCATGACGAGAATGAGATCGGCATCACGGATCGTCGAGAGGCGGTGGGCGATGACGAAGCTGGTCCGTCCTTGCATCAGCTGATTCATCGCATGCTGAATATGAATTTCTGTCCGCGTGTCGACGCTGCTTGTCGCCTCATCAAGGATGAGGATGGCAGGGTCAGCGAGAATGGCGCGGGCGATGGTGAGCAATTGCTTTTGACCCTGAGAAATATTCGAGGCCTCTTCATTCAAAATCGTATCGTAGCCATCGGGCAGAGTTCGAATGAAGTGGTCGGCGTAAGCCGCTCTGGCTGCTGCAACCACCTCGTCTTCCGAGGCGCTGATGCGTCCGTAAGCGATGTTGTCGCGGATGGTTCCGTTGAACAGCCACGTATCCTGGAGCACCATGCCGAACAAGCCCCGAAGATCGCCGCGGCGAAGCTCCGTCAGGTTTACGCCATCAATGGTAATGCTGCCGTTATTGAGCTCATAGAAGCGCATCAGCAGGTTAATCAGCGTTGTTTTGCCGGCGCCGGTTGGGCCGACGATGGCGATCGTTTGACCTGCGCGGACATGGATATCCATGTCTTCAATGAGCGCCGTGTCCTCTTTATAACGGAACTGCACATGGTTGAAGCTCACGTCGCCCTTCGGCTTCATCGCTTTGCCGACAACGGCTGCAGCCTGATTGCTTACAATGGCAACCGGAACGGCCGCTTCCAACACTTCTTCTTCCTCATCCAGCAGCTCGAATATCCGCTCTGCGGAAGCAATCGTCGACTGAATGATGTTGGCGATTTGAGCCGTTTGCGTAATCGGCATCGCGAATTGGCGCGAATAGGAGATGAATGCCTGCACGTCCCCGATTGTAATCGACTTATGCAGCACCAGAATGCCGCCCGCGACACTGACCAGTACATAGCCGATGTTGCCGATGAAGCCCATGATCGGCATAATCATCCCGGAGACGAACTGCGCCCGCCAGCCGGATTGATACAGCTCCTCATTGACCGCATCAAACTTGGCAACGGATTTGCGCTCATGACCGAAGGCTTTCACGATATTGTGGCCGGTGTACATCTCCTCAACGTGGCCGTTCAATTCACCGAGTGCTTTCTGTTGCCCTTTAAAATAAAGCTGTGATCGCTTCGCAATCATCTTAATCGCGAGGAAGCTAAGCGGCAGCGTCACAATCGTGATGAGCGTCATGAGCGGACTGATCGTCAGCATCATGACGACAACGCCGATCAGCGTCACGAAGGCGGTGATGAACTGCGTTAAGCTTTGCTGCAGCGTGCCGCTGATGTTGTCGACATCGTTGACAGCACGGCTTAGTATTTCCCCGTGTGTCCGGGAATCGAAGAACTTCAGAGGCAATCGCGCCAGCTTCTCATTAACGTCCTTGCGAAGGTCGTATACGGTTTTCTGCGCAACGCTTGCCATGACATACTGTTGAATGAATCCGAATAGAGCACTAATGACATATAAGACCGCAAGTACAACAAGGATTTGCCAAATATAATGAAAGTCGATTTCTGAACCGGGCACGCCTTTGATCTTGCCCATCAGTCCTTCGAACAGCTTCGTTGTTGCTTTTCCCATGATCTTCGGTCCGAGAATGGAGAAGACCGTACTGAGCACCGCTGTCAACAGCACGACTAGGAGTGCCGTCTTGTGTGGCTTCAGATAAGCGGTCAATCTGCGCAAGGTACCTTTGAAATCCTTCGCCTTCTGAACTTGCATACCCATCATGCCGCCAGGGCCGCCGCGTCCCGGGCCAAAGCCGAAATTACCCGGACCCGGGCCGGTTGGAGCGCCCGGTCTCGGACCGCCTGAACCGCCGGGGCCGCCCGGACCGCCGCCTGCAGGACCTTTCTGTAGTTCGCTCATGCGATTTCCTCCTCTGACAGCTGTGACGTGACGATTTCGCGATAGACGGTAGACGATTGCAGCAGCTCGCGGTGCGTGCCAATCGCGGAGATTTGGCCGTCATCGAGCACGATGATGCGGTCGGCATCCATGACGGTGCTGACCCGCTGGGCGACGATTAAGACTGTCGCATCCGTCGTTTCACTGCGCAGTGCCTCGCGCAGCTTGGCATCCGTCTTGAAGTCGAGCGCGGAGAAGCTGTCGTCGAACAAATAGACCGAAGGCCTACGGATAAGTGCGCGGGCAATGGACAACCGCTGCTTCTGACCGCCGGATACATTGGTACCGCCTTGCGCAATCGGCGAGCCGAAGCCTTCCTTCATCTCGGAGATGAAGTCATTGGCTTGTGCGACAACGGCTGCATGGCGAATTTCCTCGTCAGTCGCATCTTCTTTGCCGAAGCGAATGTTCTCGGCAATGGTGCCCGTGAAGAGCACCGCCTTCTGCGGCACAAGGCCAATCATGGAACGAAGCGTCTCCTGCGACATATGGCGTACATCGATGCCGCCGATCGTAATGCTGCCGCTTGAAGCATCATAGAAGCGCGGAATGAGATTGATCAGCGTAGACTTGCCGGAGCCTGTGCCGCCGATTATGGCCGTCACCTCGCCGCGTCCTGCTCGGAACGAAATATCGGAGAGCGCCGGCATTTCGGCACCAGGGTAATGAAAGAATACATTGTTGAACGCAAGCTCGCCGCTTGCAACGACTGAACGAGCCGAAGAAGCCGCGCTTGGGTCTGTAATATCCGGCACCATGTTCAGCACCTCGTTAATCCGAGTTGCCGAAGCGGACGCACGCGGGATCATGACGAACATCATGGAGGCAAAGATTAACGCGAACATGATTTGCCACGCGTATTGGATGAAGGCCATCAAATCACCGACCTCCATATGGCCGCCGTCGATACGAAGCCCGCCGTACCAGACGATGGCAAGGCTCGCGAAGTTCAACACCAGCATCATCGCAGGCATAAGCGAGGCCATGATCCGGTTTACTTTGATCGATGTATCGGTCAGATCGAAATTGGCATCATTGAAGCGTCTTTGCTCATGGTTGATCCGGTTAAAGGAACGGATAACGCGGATCCCGGTAAGATTTTCGCGGAGTACGAGGTTGAGCTTGTCGATCTTCTTCTGCATAGCCTTGAACAGCGGGACACCGCGACTGACGATTGCGAAGATAATGAGTGCGAGAATCGGTACGATCGCAATAATGATGAACGAGAGATTAACGTCCTTGTAGAGTGCCATGATGATCCCGCCGAAGCACATCATCGGGGCCATGACCATGACCCGCATCATCATCATGAGGACTTGCTGTACTTGCGTAATGTCGTTGGTCGTCCGCGTAATGAGGGAAGCGGTGCCGATTTGGTCGAATTCATGCAAGGAATACTTCTCTACATGTCCGAAGACACGACTGCGCAGGTCACGGCCGAAGCCGCCTGCTGCTTTAGCGGACAGGTAACTCGCACCAATCGAACAGATGCCGCCGCCCAGTGCGATGAGCAGCATGAAGCCGCCGATCCGCCAGATGTACGGATTATCGCCTTGCACAACGCCTTTGTCGACAATGTCGGCGAGCAGCGTTGGGAGGTACAGGTCCGATAGCGATTGAAGGAATACGAATAGAAGCACGAAAAAAACAGGGATGCGGTAAGGCCGCAGCATACGAAGAAGTTTCATCATAAACGCTTATTCACCCTCTTTGGTATTGGTTGGTTTGTTTGAGTTATCCTTGCACCATGCGGAGCATTCCTCCGGTCGCTCCCCATGATAGAAGGCGAAGACATCATCGAGTAATTCTACGAGGAGTTCTGCGCGATCCTCGCCCAGATGCTCAATCAGTCCGTTCATCCGGGCATGCATGGCGGCTCGAGCAAGTCCGGTCAGTCTGGCGCCTTCCTCCGTCAGTTTAATTCGTACCACTCTGCGATCACTCGGGTCCGTACTGCGCTCAAGCAGACCTCTGGCCGTTAGCACATTCACAGTCTGTGTGATCGTCGGCGAGGCAACATTCATCAGATTGCTGAGTTCCGATGCCTTCAGTCCGGCGGGATTGGAGCGCATCGCTCCGCCGATGGTAAACAGCGTCATCGTCTCGCTGGGCGTGCAGTTCTCGATCGGGTTGCGGTTCTTGAACGGAATATGCTTGAGCTGGCGGAATGCGCGGATAAGCTGGTGGCTGGTGTGGCGTTCGTGCTCGTGATCACCTTGCATAGGAAGTGCTCCTTTTTTGCGTCATGCATTTAGTTTAGTTAGCTAACCTAAGTATATTTATTCCGCCAATGGAATGTCAAGATTACTATTTATAAACACTCTGAAAATTGTGTATGATAGTAGGATAAGATTTTAGGTAGGAAAGGTTGGTCGCAATGGAGAACAAGACATCATCCTCTAACTTTATTAAAAATATCGTGGCTGAAGATTTGAAAGCCGGTAAAGTCAGCGAGGTCATTACTCGCTTCCCGCCGGAGCCGAACGGTTACCTGCATATTGGCCATGCCAAATCGATCTGTCTGAATTTTGAGCTTGCCGACGAATATGGCGGGAAAACGAACCTGCGTTTTGACGATACGAATCCGGTGAAAGAAGATACGGAATATGTAGAATCGATCCAAGAGGACGTGACTTGGCTCGGTTTTGAGTGGGATGACCTTCGTTTTGCTTCGGATTATTTCGAGGAGCTCTATCAACGTGCGGTGCTTCTGATTAAGAAAGGCAAAGCGTTTGTCTGCGACTTGACGGCTGAGCAAATGCGCGAAATGCGCGGATCCTTGACGGAGCCCGGCAAAAACAGCCCTTACCGTGATCGCAGCGTGGAAGAGAACTTGGATCTGTTCGCTCGCATGCGTGCAGGTGAATTCAAGGACGGCGAACGGATTCTGCGTGCCAAAATCGACATGAGCTCGCCGAACATCAACCTGCGCGACCCTGCGCTGTACCGCATTGCTCACGCTCATCATCACCGGACGGGAGATGCTTGGTGCATCTATCCGATGTATGACTACGCTCACCCGATCAGCGACGCGATTGAGGGCGTAACTCACTCGATCTGTACGCTGGAGTTCGAAGATCACCGCCCGTTGTACGATTGGACGATCATCGAATGCGAGATGGAATCGCAGCCGCGTCAATATGAGTTTGCCCGCTTGAACGTGACGAATACGATCATGAGCAAACGGTACCTCAAAATGCTCGTCGATCAAGGCGTCGTCGAAAGCTGGGACGATCCTCGCATGCCGACGATCAGCGGTCTTCGCCGCCGCGGCTTTACGGCGGAATCGCTGCGTGCCTTCTGCCGCGAAATCGGCGTAGCGCGTGCTTATAGCGTGGTAGATGAGCGGATGCTGGAGTTCTTCATCCGTGAAGATTTGAAGCTGAAGGCGCCCCGCACGATGGCCGTGCTTGCACCGCTGAAAGTAGTCATCACTAACTACCCGGAAGGGCAAGTGGAGATGCTTGAAGCCGAGAATAATGCGGAGAACGAAGAGATGGGCAGCCGTCAAATTCCGTTCTCGCGTGAAATTTATATCGAGCAGGACGACTTCATGGAGAACCCGCCGAACAAATATTTCCGGTTGTTCCCCGGCAACGAAGTCCGCTTGAAGCATGCTTACTTCATTACATGCCAAGAAGTGGTGAAGGACGAAGCCGGCAACGTAGTGGAGCTTCGCTGCACCTATGATCCGGAAACGAAGAGCGGATCAGGCTTCACCGGCCGTAAGGTGAAGGGCACCATCCACTGGGTGGAAGCTTCCCAAGCGGTACCTGCGGAATTCCGCCTGTTCGAGCCGCTGCTTCTCGACAATCCGGAGGATGAGGGCAAGGACTTCCTTGACCGCATTAACCCGAACTCCCTCGACGTGCTGCAGGGCTTCGTCGAACCGAACATGAAGGAAGCGCGCGGACAGGACAAGTTCCAATTCTTCCGCCACGGCTACTTCAACGTAGATCCGAAGCATACCAGCGAATCGAAGGTTGTCTTCAACCGCATCGTGTCGCTGAAGAGCTCGTTTGATCCGAAGGCTTAAGCGCGTTAAGGGGCCGGCTCCGCAGTCATTGTTCATGACTGTGGAGCCGGCCCCTTTGTTTTTGATTTGGTGGATACCGCTGATAGCGGCATATCCGCTAAAGTGGGGCGAAACCACGCCAAAACTGACTCATAAGCGGAATAGTCGCTAATGGCGTCGCAATCCGAGTAAAACCAACCCGATATGCTACTTTCTGTAATCATTTGCTGCAGGATATCTACCTGGTTATGCATCTTCGCGCCGCGAGAGGGCCGAAATGTTGCATAACCTGCAACAATCTTTGCGATAAAGAGCGAGCAGGGAAAGGAATGTTGCGCGATATGCAACATTTCCCGTGAAAACAGCCTAATAAGGGTTAGTTTACCGAACAATGTTGCATTTTGTGCAGCATTTGACTGAATGGAGCGGCTAATCCGTTCAAATGTTGCATTTAGCGTAACATTCCATGGTGATCAGCCACTGGCGCGACTGCGTGGCCAGCGAGTAGGGCTAATTGGCCTTCTTCGCCATCCTTGCACTCGCTTGCCTGCCAAGTTGGCCACCTCGGCCCGGTCGCGCTCTAGCCGGTAGCCTTGCTAGCCCGACCGACCCGGCGAACCCCGCCTTAGCCAGGCTACTTGTTCAAGCTCGCCCGGCCGGTCCAGCCCAAAAGAAGCACCGCCAATGGCGGTGCCCCAAACCTAACCCTTCCGCGCCAGCTCATTGGCGCGGATTTCATCCATGAACTGCGGCCACCACTCGGTCTGCTCGGACCAGGTGGCCGTTTTGACGTTCGCCTGCCCCCATGCCTTCATCGCTTGGTCGCCACTCTCTGTCATGGCGGCTAAGCTGCCGTAATCCGGAACGAGCCACTTGCGTCCGATTTGGGCATGAAGCACCTCGTCGGCCCAGTCGTAATCTTGGATCAGCAGCGAAATCGGATTGTTGGTATCCTTCGCGATTTCCCACTCTTTCTGCTTGCCCGTATGTTTAGGCATGAGGCTTTGTTCGATCCGCCACAGGATGAGGTGAGCCTCCTGCGGACTAAACTCGGTATTCAGGATCACCGAAGATCCCATATGAATCGGGTACTTATAGAACGGGACACCGCCGAAGTAAAGGCCGATTTCCCCAAGCATCGCATGCCGGGTTTCATCCCATAGCTGGCGGCTGAGATCGGTGTAGTATTCCCACGGCTTGCCTTCCGTTTTGTACAGAATCGGCCCCATCCACTCCGGTACATCCATCTCGCGAAGCCGTTTGTAAATCAAAGAATACGCGCGCTCTTCCGGCGAGCAGCTGTCATCCCAGAAGTAGGAATCGATCTTAGCGGAGGTGTTGTAAGGGTCGATGAACCGCTCGTCGCGCCGAGGCATCGGGTCCATCTCATAGCGTTGACCGTCCGAACGCGGTTCAGTCTCGCAAACGACGGCATCGAGATCGCCCGATACGCCGCCTGCCGCTAGCAAGAACGCGCGTAGATGGGCTTCCCACTCCGATGCCAATGTCGCCTGCTCAGGCGTATCGATCAATGCCGTCAGAGCGGCGTCTCCCCATGCAATCATTTCTTCTTCGTCCTGAAGCATACCTCGAAGCAGACGATACGTGGGATGCTCCGTGATTTTATTCACATCCGCAATATAGCTAGACAGCGCTTTCACCAATTCCGGTCGAATGACCCGATAGATCCCGGTGAGCAGCTCGACCGTATTCTCCGCGCGAATGGCTTCATCAAGCCAGATGCGCAGATGCTCATCCGGGTCTTGATCCAGATGCAGGGGAGGCTCGCGCATTTCAGAAACCCGTTTGCGAATAGCGGCGCTGTGCTCGGCATCGAGCCACAGATGATAGCCAAACGCACATTTTACTTCCCATTCCGGAACAGCTGCCAGATGCGCGGACAAGATTTGATTGAGGTTCTTGGCAATAAAGTTGAAACGCTTCAGCAGATTCACACTTTGGTCGACGGTAAATCCGGGCTTACAGGCCTCTTCGTAGGAGCATATTCCGGCAAGAGGCGGGATACCTTTATTGTCAATAACGACTCTGTTCATTGCGCGACACTCCCTTATGAAAGTTGTACTTACGTACGATTATATAAGTTCTAAGGGGAAAATTCTTGGTCTAAACAATCTCGTTTTTTGTCAAAATCAACTGTTCATCTCTTCCGCACTCGGACCGCTCTTCGTTCTGAAAGCTATTGGAGGCAGTCCCTCCGCCACCTTGAAGGCGCGGCTGAACGCATGGATGCTGCCGAATCCGAGGTGATCCGAAATATGCTGGATTGAGAGATTCGTGTACCGCAGCAATTGTTTGGCTTGATCCATTCGGATTTGACGATGGTATTGGATTGGCGTCATGAGATAGTGCTTCTTGAAGGTGCGCAGCATATAGTACTTGCTGATATTAAAACGTTCAGACAGCTCCTCCAGCGTGATCTCGCTGTCCCATTTGGAGTGAAGATGCCGGCGGATGGCTTGCATATCCGTACCTGGACGTTTCATGCCGAGGTCATGCTGTCTGATTAAGTAAGTGAGCAGGGAGAGAAGCAATCCTTTACAAGAGGTTTCGTAAAGCGGCAATCGCATTTGGAACTCCTCGATTAATTCCAGCAGCATCGACTCAAACCGCTTCGGTTGACGAAGCCGAATATGGCTTGGGAGCGCGAGCGCTCCCTCGGACATCCAGTCCGGCCGAAACCATGCCAGCTGTTCCTTCGACATATGGCTGGACATCTGAAAGGACACCGACAGGTCCGGGCTATCCGGCATCTCGATCAGGTCAAAATGGACATGTGGCTGGCTTATGACCGCATTGCCAAGCACCCGGATGGAATGCCTTTGCCGCGGCTTAAACAGGAAGATATCGCCTGGAATGCCTTCGTAGGTCTCGTCTTCCACCGTTACAAGCAAATTCCCCTCCTGCAAATAAAGAAGCTCGTAATCCCAAATTTGCCGCGGGGAAACGGACCAATTAGAAGGGGCTATGTTTGTCATTGCTATACGAACGTAGGGACTGAGTCCCGTGATGATATCATGTTCCTGCATCTGCGTGCCTCCCTGGCTGCGATTGATCAGAAGAGCAATTGTTGTTAAAAAGTCACATGGTCCTGATAAATATTTATCCGAAGCGGTTCGTTATAATCAAGCTATCATGGAGCTAGCGAGAGGAGACGAATATGTTAAACCATATCAGTAAGATTCAACCTGGCATTAAAACGAAACGGATTTCGAGCTATGACCGAAGTGGGGGAAATGCCGACTTTATTCCGATTCCCGCAGGAGAAACAGCGGATCTTGCTGTCATCGCCGGGGCTGGCATCATCAAGCATATTTGGATCACGATCAGTACGCCGGACAAGTTCATCCGTCGCAATGCCGTCATTCGGATGTATTGGGACGGCGAAACCGAGCCGAGCGTAGAATCGCCGATTGGCGATTTCTTCGGACAAGGATTCGGTGAAGAATACAATTTTGCATCGCTTCCGCTTGCTGCGGCTCCTGCGAACGGCAAAGCGTTTAACTGTTATTTTCCGATGCCATTCGGCGACGGGGCACGAATTACGATCGAGAACCAATCGGCAGAGCCCATTACGAGCTTCTATTATTATATTGATTTCGAGGAGCACCCGGAGATTCCTGCCTCTGAAGGCCGGTTCCATGCGTGGTGGAACCGTGAGGTCACAGGTGTTCATCCGCAAGAAGGAGAAACGGAGTGGAGCGTGATCGGACCGCAAAGCGCCAATCCGTCGACGGAACACAACTATGTGTTCGCAGATATCGTCGGCAGCGGGCAGTTTGTGGGCATCAACTACTACGTCGATAATCCGGGTCCGATGTGGTACGGCGAAGGCGATGACATGTGGCTGATCGATGGCGAGGATTGGCCGGGCTCCCTGCATGGAACGGGGACAGAGGACTTCTTCAACAGCTCCTGGTGCCCGAATGAAGTGTATGCGCATCCGTATTTCGGTTACGCTAAAGTGCCGAACAAGCTGGGCTGGATGGGCCGCACGCATTGCTACCGTTTCTTCTTGGAGGATCCGATCCGCTTCGAGAAATCGCTGCATGCGAGCATCGAGCATGGACATGACAATAGCTTGACGCTCGATCTATCGACCGTTGCTTATTGGTATCAAAGCGAGCCGCATAACCCATTCCCGGCACTGCCGGCGAAGGAAGAGCGCGCCAACATGCCGGAAGTCGGCGTCGTTGATGTGCATCGGTGGCGGCATGCATGGCGCGGCGCGAACGGCAACTCGCCAACCTTGTGGGGGAACGAGAAATAATCGCATTATGTTGGAGAACCGTCCCGTGTGGGCGGTTCTTTTTGCACTGTCTACTTTTCCATCGACCGCTGATGAAATAGTACCTAAGTTCCCTAAACATTCTCCAGTTCGATTAGGGGGCTTGATAGGGATTGAATGCTCAGAATTGGAATTGGCGACTCTCAGCGGCAGAAGCGGTTGACTAGGTGTAGGTTGGGGGCTGAGAGCGCGGTTTGCGTACTCTCAGCATCTTTTTGATTAGAAGAGAGTACAGGTATCTGCTGTGGGCTGGTATACTAAGGGCAACTATTTGGTGATCGGAGGGGGACAGCGTGTCAGTAGCTATATCGAAGGTGACGGGAATCATTCTGGCAGGCGGACGAAGCTCGCGAATGGGTTCGGATAAGGCATTGCTGCCCATTGGAACTGAGGGTGATGTGATTCTGAAAGTAGTTGCCGAGCAAATGGTGGCTCTGGGCTTGCCGAATGTCGTTGTTTCCGTTGGCGACAGTGAGCGGGAGGATGTCTATAGAACCCAACTGGAGGGTTTGCCGGGTCAAGTTCAATTCGTACACGACTCCTATCCGGACTGCGGACCACTGGCTGGACTACATGCTGCATTGTCCGCTATGCAAGAGCCGGGTTATGGCTTCGTTATGGCATGTGATATGCCGGTGTTATCGGGCTCGCTGCTGGCACGAATGCTGGAGCTGGCAAGCGAGAAGAGCGTATTGCGGCCGGAAGCGGGCATGCCGCAAGTCATTCGCACGGCGAATCAGCCGTTCCACGCACTCTATCATACGAGCGTGGCAAATGAATTGCGGCAACGGCTGGAGCGGCGTGAGCTTCGACTAATGTCGCTGCTTGATGCGCTGAACACTGTTGAAATGAGGTCTCTTCCTGATGAAGAAGCCGCATTTGTAAATTTGAATACCCCCGAATTGTACGCCGACTACATACGCGCGAAGGGCACTTTACCCCCATAAAAGGCTGGAAATCCAGTTAGCTGTTGAAGTGTTGTTCTGATGAGCGCAACACTTCAACAGAAATCGTCCAATACTTGCGGATGTGTCGCTGTGGTGGCTACTTTTTCCCGGTAATGAGAGGTACCAGGAACCGCACTTAGAGCGATATAGCCACATTCTGTCGCAAGTTACTTATCCATGTAAAAAAGCACCCGCAGGGGTGCTTTTTTACGTGACTATTTACTATGATTTTCCACTACCCATTGGCGTAACATGGCCGCTTACGGCGGAGCTTCCCGCTCAAGCCGAACGGCGCATAGCTTGAATTCCGGCATGCGGCTAATGGGATGCAGCGCATCGTTGGTCAGCTTATTGATTGCTAGGTCGCCGCCCCAGTGGAAAGGGACGAATACCGTCGTCGGGTGGATATCCTGCACCACCTTGACGTCGATGACCATCGTGCCGCGCCGCGTGGTGAGGCGGAGACGGTCGCCGGGACGAAGCAGCAGCTTCTCGGCTGCCGTCGGATGAATTTCCGCAATAGGCACCGGCGCTTTCTTCATCAGGGCGGCGGTGCGCCGCGTCTGGGTGCCGCTCAAGTAATGGTTGCCGAGCCTGCCGGTCGTCAGGATATACGGATACTCGCGGCTCGTCGTCTCGGCGGGTTTCTTCGGCGTAATTCCGTGCAGCTTAGCGCGTCCGTTCGGATGGAAATAGACGCCGTTCTCGAACATGCGAGGCGTTCCCGGATGCTCCGGCGAAGGGCAGGGCCAGAACAAGCCTTTCTTCTCCTTAATTCGTGAATAGGACATGCCGCTGTAGTCTGCTTTTCCGCCTGCGCTTGCTCGGCTCAGCTCATCGAATACCGCTTCGGGGGACTCATATTGAAAATATTCCCCTCGCCCAAGCCGAGCAGCAAGTGCAGCTATCAGCTTGTAATCCTCCATCACTTCGCCCGGCGTCTTCAGCGCGCGCGGACGATGAAACACGCGGCCTTCGAGATTGGTTAGTGTGCCCTCCGCCTCCAGAAAAGTCGATCCAGGCAGCAGCCAGTGCGCGTAAGCGGCGGTTTCCGTCTCGAAGAGATCGATGACAACGAGCAGCTCGAGCTTCTTCAAGGCCTCTTCTACACGTGAATTATTCGGACTCGATACAAGCGGATTGGAGCCAAGCACGATCATCGCCTTGATTTCACCTTCCAGAATGCGATCGAACAGCTCATACGCCGACACGCCTTTGCCCGGGATCTCCTCGGGATCAATTCCCCAAACCGCCGCGACATGCCGCCTTGCTTCGGGGTCGTCGATCATGCGGTAGCCCGGCAGCTGGTCGGCTTTCTGACCGTGCTCGCGGCCGCCTTGACCGTTAGCTTGACCGGTTACCGGTCCGAATCCGCAGCCGGGTCGGCCCATTTTGCCGGTTAACAGACAGAGATTGATATAGTTCAGCGTGTGCTCTACGCCGTTAATTTGCTGTTCCAATCCGCGCGCAGTGAGGACGACGCCTGTTTCTGCACGGGCAAATCCGCGTGCGATGGTGCGGATGACTTCTTTGGGAATGCCGGTGTACGTCGATACGGTATCAGGCGAGAAATCCCGCACAGATTCCCGAACCTCTTCAATCCCGGTCGTGTGTGCGTCCACATAAGCTTGATCATAGAGATTCTCGCTTAGGATGACATGGAGTAGGCCGTTTACGAACACGGAGTCAAACCCCGGCTGTAAATTCACGTGAATATCGGCTAGCTTGGAGGTCATGGTAGGGCGTGGATCAATCGTTACGATAATGGCGCCGCGTTTCTTCGCTGCCATCAAATACGGAACCATCGTCGGCTGACATTCCGCGATATTGGTTCCGGCCAAAATAATATAGTTCGCCATGATTAAATCATCCAACGGCACATTCATCCCGCGATCGATGCCAAAAGCGCGCATTTGCGCTGCAGCAGCGGAGGACATGCAGTAGCGTCCGTTATAATCAATATATTTGGAGCGTAAAGCGACACGCGTAAACTTACCGAGCAAGTAACAGACCTCATTGGTGAGTGAGCCTCCGCCGAAGACGGATACGGCGTCACGACCATGCTGCTCTTGAATGGATAAGATCGAGGAGGCGATGCCATCAAGCGCATCTTCCCAGCTGGATGGCTGCCATATCGAACCCGGCAGGGCAGAGCCAACCCTGCGCTGCGGTACGAGGAGACGCTCCTCATGGACGGTATGCCCTAAGGCGTTCAGCCCTTTCTGGCACAAGCGGCCCGTTGCCACAGGGAAATCCGGGCTGGGCTTAATTTCGAACCCTGCCGCATTGTCATCGGGAAGCAGTTCAATTCCGCACTGCATACTGCAGAAACAGCAATGTGAGCTAATTCGAGTCGCTTCCGGATCAGCTGCTATAGGTAGTGCGCTCATGAGGTTTCCTCCATTTCCGCTTGCGTAGGGGTAAGGCGTGCAGACGGAACGGCTTTGTTCCGTCTGCCCCGGATGATGCACGCTGCCTTCTGCCGGCATAGGGTTCAGTCAACTGAAAGTGCGGGAATCAAGCGGGCTGAGCAGTCCGCCTATCGAATTAATTAAGAGGTGGCCGTGTTCT
This sequence comes from Paenibacillus sp. J22FR21, assembly GCF_056269135.1. Lineage (NCBI taxonomy): Bacteria > Bacillati > Bacillota > Bacilli > Caryophanales > Paenibacillaceae > Paenibacillus > Paenibacillus sp. J22FR21. The sequence continues at coordinate 198,894 of NZ_JBWDNJ010000006.1, read as the reverse complement.
GCATGCCCGCCGAATCGATACGGGCTTTGCCGCCGCTGCCGATCCAGGATCTCTTCCATGCGCCTTGCACAAGGAAGATGAGAACGATACAGATGAGCGCCACGCCGCTAAGAATAAGGAAACCCGGTGTATAGGAACCGGAAGAGAGCTTCAGATTACCAAGAATCTTAGGAAGAAAATAACCTCCCAGTCCTCCTGCGGCGCCGACAATACCGGTGACGATGCCGATCTCGTTCTGGAAGCGTTGCGGCACAAGCTGGAATACAGAACCGTTGCCCATACCGAGGGCCATCATTCCGATGAACAGCAGGACAATCATGGCCGGAAGCGGCGGCAGGGTAGAGATGCAGGCCATCATAATGGCGACGACCGCGTATAGGGCAATCAGCATGCGCAGGCCGCCAATTCGGTCGGCCAGCCAGCCGCCAACCGGACGGAAGAAGCTGCCTGCGATGACACAGATTGTGGCGAAGTCAGCTGCCCGGACGGGACTAAGCCCATATTGGGTGTTGAAGAAAATCGTCAAATAGTTGGACATCCCAACGAAGCCGCCGAATGTGACGGCATACAGCATACAGAACATCCATGTGTCCCGCTGCTTCAACACCGAACCGTAATCGGACAGTTTGCGCGGGGAGGGCTGGTTCGGGCTGTCCTTGGCGAGCAGGGTGAACACGATGAAAACAATTGCGATCGGAATGAGCGCCATGCCGAAAACAACATGCCAGCTGCCATAATGCTGGGCGATCCGATTGGCAAACAGCGTAGTGAATACCGTTCCGCTGTTGCCTGCGCCGGCGATTCCCATCGCGAGACCTTGATACTTCGGCGGATACCAGCGGCTTGCGAGCGGCAGTGCGGCAGCGAAGGAAGCGCCGGCAACGCCGAGCAGCAGCGCGACGATATACAGCTCACCTAGGGAGTCGACGAACTTCCAGCCCCAGACGAGCGGGACCATCGTAAGCAGAATGCCGATTTGTCCCGTGCGTTTCGGTCCGATCACATCGGTGAAATAACCGAGCACAAGGCGGAGGATGGAACCCCCGAGTATCGGCAGTGCGACGAGGTTCGCTTTCTGGGCGGCATCCATCTGATAGTCGCTCATAATAATGACAGCCAGCGGCCCTAGCAGCACCCACACCATGAAGCTCATGTCAAAATACAAAAATGCGCTCAGCAAGGACGGGCTGTGTCCGCTTTTTAGAAATCCATCGCGATTCATCATTGCAAGTAGCTCCTCTCCATTGTTCATTCCGGTTGATCTCTCTCTTTAGTAAAAGGTCCTGCTGCTTCATCTTCATCTTCAGCTTGTCAAACGAGAAATTTGAGGGTTGCTCGCTTGAAGTGACTGCTTTGTAAGCGTTTCTAACACAATAAAAGGCCGCATCGCAGTTATATAACTGCAATACGGCCTCTTTGCCATCGGCTCCACGTCGGTGTGGAAGCCAAGTTATCGTTCGATTCACGTCATTGTGATCTTAGTTGCAATTATAGGGGGCTTGCGAGGTCTGTGTCAATATAGCTGACATACAAAATTTTAGGGGGGGAGCGGGGGTGGTTTAATACGTATAGGAGCTGATGCCGAGAGTTAGCCGTGGATAAGTTGGTAAACTTTCACGATGGAGGCTGCAATATCGCCGATCCGTTTGCGTTCGTTCATCGCCTGTTTTCGCAGGAAATCATAGGCTTCCGCCTCGGAAATCCCTTTGATTTCGCACAATACGGCCTTTGCTTGATCGATCCATTTGCGCTCATCAATACGCTGCAGCAGCTGCTCCCGTTCCTCGGCCCATCGCTTGCGCTGCTGGAATACACGCTGTCCCCACTTCAAGGCAACGCCAAATTCCAAGGTGTTCATAGAGCTGAAGAGGACGCCGTCCAATGTGAAACCAAACTCAAGCTCGCTCGGAACCGCGTTCTCGGAGCAGAGCCATAGCGTCGGCAGTCGTCTCATTCCTGCAATTGTGGATTGCCAATCCTGCATCCTCTCTAAGGGAACATGCATCACCACGGCATCCGCGACGCTAATGAGGCTCTTTGCCTCTTCTACATTAGCTGCACGATGCAAGGTGCGGCAGTTTTGCTGCAAGCTATGCATCGAAACGGGAGGTCTTCCTTCCTCGAGAAAAAGGATTGATCTCATCATCGGTCACCTCGGTTAGGCACAGCAATTGTCTGGCTTTGAAGCCCTGCCTGCAAATTTGTAATAAAATATAACATACCCTCCCTCAGAATGTCGACGTTCATTTCAACTATTTTCCCTAAATTTTAGGCGAGTGACCATTAATGGCACTTTACGTGCTATTTTATGTTAGATATATTGACATGCGCGATAATGCGACCTATACTAAAGCCAAGATCTTTACGACGGCACAATGGCGTGCCCTCTTAAATCCGGCAATGGAGCCTATTCTTTCGTCAATTGCGACGAGGGGGTAGGCTTTTTATGTTTTCGGAAGCGGCCGGGGCTGCAGCGCAATAAGGGTCGTACCTCGTGCGACGCACTAACTTTTAGGAGAGATAGCCATGAGAAAAAAACTAGTCATGATCGGAAATGGGATGGCCGGCGTGTCATTCGTGGAGCAGCTGCTCAAGCTGAACCCGCATCGCTACGAAATTTCAATTATTGGGGCGGAGCCGCACCCCAACTATAACCGCATTATGTTGTCGTCTGTGCTCGCAGGGGATGCCAGCATGAAGGATATTATTCTGAATGATTGGGATTGGTATCGCGATAACGAGATTTCGCTTCACACCGGTCAACAAGCGACAGCAGTGGATACGGAGGCGCGTACGGTAACGACGGATCAAGGACTGACATTATCGTACGATGAGCTTGTTTTTGCTACGGGATCACTGCCGTTCATGCTTCCGATACCGGGGGCTGATAAGGAAGGCGTCATTGCATTCCGGGACATCAAAGATTGTGAAACGATGATCGATACAGCGAAGACGTACCGGAAGGCTGTAGTTATCGGCGGCGGTTTGCTCGGTATTGAGGCGGCACGGGGGCTGGTCAATCTCGGCATGGAAGTGAGCGTTGTTCATATCTTCAGCTACTTGATGGAGCGGCAGCTCGATGCTACGGCTTCGCGTCTTCTGCAAGCGGAGTTGGAACGGCAGGGGATGAAGTTTCTGCTGGAGAAGCAGTCCGATTTCATTACGGGAGATGAACGTGTAACAGGTCTGACGTTCAAGGATGGGACGCATGTAGAGGCGGATCTCATCGTCATGGCAGCGGGCATCAGGCCGAATGTGCAGCTGGCGAAGAGTGCCGGCGTGGAAGTGAATCGCGGTATTGTCGTGGGTGATCATCTTCAGGGGAGTATAGCTAACATACATGCGGTAGGTGAATGTGCCGAGCATCGCGGGGTTGTGTACGGTCTGGTGGCGCCGCTCTACGAGCAAGGAGCCATTCTCGCGAAGAAATTGGCCGGTGTCGAAAGTGATGGCTATCAAGGATCGGTGCTGTCAACCAAGCTGAAGGTATCCGGGGTCAACGTATTCTCGGCTGGGCGGTTTGCGGATGAACCGGGTACGAAGGCGCTTCGCGTACAGGATGATTTGGACGGCATTTATAAGAAGGTAGTGTTTGAGAATGGGAAGGTCGTCGGTGCTGTTCTGTTCGGCGATACCAGCGACAGTTCAAGGCTTTTCTCGGTTATTCGCAGCGGTAAGGACTTTACGGGAAGCGAGAAAGAAGTGCTGTTCGGACCGTCCGGCGGAGGCGGAGGCGGTAAGTCGGTGAGCACGGCGGATCTCGTAACCGCCATGAGTGGGGACGAAATCATCTGCGGCTGCAACGGCGTAACGAAAGACACGTTGGTGGAGGCGATCACGGAGAAAGGCTGCGTCAGCGTAGGTGAGTTGAAGGCCTGCACCAAAGCTTCGGGAGGCTGCGGCGGCTGTAAACCACTCGTGGAAGCTATTCTGACAACGACGCTCGGCGCAGATCAGGTAACGGCGGTGAAAGAGGGCATCTGCGGATGCACGACGCTCTCGCGCGACGAAGTGGTGAATGCCATTCAGCAAATGCACCTCACGACGACGAAGGAAGTTATGCATGTGCTGGAGTGGAACAACCCGGAGGGCTGCTCCAAATGCCGGCCTGCACTCAATTATTACCTCGGCATGGCGTTCCCTGACGAACATGAGGATGAGCTGGAATCTCGTTTCGTTAATGAGCGCAATCACGCGAACATTCAGAAGGACGGCACGTTCTCCGTTGTTCCCCGCATCTATGGTGGGGTGACGACGCCGGAGGATTTGAAGAGAATTGCGACGGTAGCGGAGAAATACCAAGTGCCGCTTGTCAAAATAACCGGAGGCCAGCGAATTGACCTGCTCGGTGTGAAGAAAGAAGACCTGCCTGGCATGTGGAAGGATCTCGATATGCCTTCCGGCTATGCATACGGCAAGGCGCTGCGCACCGTGAAAACTTGCGTAGGCAATACGTTTTGTCGGTTCGGAACACAGGATGCGATCAAAATGGGCGTCGACTTGGAGAAGAAATTCGAGCGGTTGAACACCCCTCATAAAGTGAAGCTGGCTGTCTCGGGCTGCCCGCGCAACTGCGCAGAGGCGACCATCAAAGATCTCGGCGTAGTCGCAATTGACGGCGGATGGGAGATTTACGTGGCCGGTAACGGAGGAACTCGCGTGCGCGCAGCAGATTTGCTGACAAAGGTAAAGACGGAAGAGGAAGTTCTGGCGTGGACGGGCGCTTACTTGCAATATTACCGGGAAACGGCCAACTACATGGAACGGACGAGTGAGTGGTCGCTTCGAATTGGTCTCGATACGATCAAAGCTGCGCTGGAGAAACCAGAGGATCGTGACGCCTTGAATGCACGCATTGATAAGACGCTTGATCTCATGAAGGATCCTTGGCAGCAAATCATCGAAAGTGACGATCTGCGCAGCGCATTCGATGCGCTGACAGCACCGATGAGTCCGGAAGCTGCAGCAGCAGACGCAACGTTGAAGCCATAACCAGAGACAGCGCTGCGCCAGGCGGCAGCAGCGGAGGGAGCGGATGAGAAAATGAACGAACTGATCATTGGACACATTTCAGAATTTCCTGAACGGGCCGGACGCGTTGTGCGGTTCGGCGATATCGAATTGGCACTGTTCAAGCTGACCGATGGAACGGTCAAAGCGATTGAGAATTTATGCCCGCATAAGAACGGCAAGCTCTCCGAAGGGATCGTATGCGATCATCATGTCTATTGTCCGCTGCATGATTGGAAGATTAATTTACATGATGGGCTCGTGCAGGCGCCGGATGAGGGTTGCGTGAATACGTACAGCACGATTGTTGATGAAGCGGGTAATGTGATTTTGCTGGTACAGGATGGAGCGTCCGCAAGAAAAGTATCGTAAGATTGCTGCCTTAATGCGAGTGGATATCGATTGGACTGGGAGGCGGCGGCTATGGCGCGTTTAGAGGGGAAGAGGATCGCGGTGACGGGGCCGCGCAAAGCGGATGAGCTGAGCAAAATGATTGCTAAATTCGGTGGATCGGCGGTGCTTCGTCCTGCGCAGGGAACCGTGTTTCTCGACGATTCCGGGATTGAAGAGCAGCTATGCTCGCTCATCGCGAAGCCGGCCGATTGGCTCGTGCTGACGACAGGCGTTGGAACGGAGGCGCTCGTGCAAATTGCCGAGCGGCTCGGTTTGGCGGAGCAGTTTGTCCATGTGCTGAGCGAGATGCGAGTAGCCGCTCGCGGCTATAAGACGGTGAACGCGCTGCGCAAGCTGGGCATCACGCCGGAGGTGCGTGATGATGACGGCACGACTGCGGGATTGCTTCGCTTAATGGGCGACCATGATCTCTATGGTCGGACCGTTGCGCTGCAGCTATATGGCGATCCGGCCCCGCGTCTGATCGGCGAGCTGGCCGGACGCGGCGCGCTCTGCGAGGAGCTGCTCCCTTATCGGCATATCCCGCCGCAGGGCGATATCGTCGAGACGCTGATTGAGGAAATTGTCAGCGGCGATGTAGATGCTGTCACGCTCACGAGCACCGTTCAGGTTCGTTATGTGATGGGCTGCGCGGCGAAGCTCGGTAAGCTGGAAGCGGTTCGCGCTGCTTTCTCGGAGCGCGTGCTGGCCGTAGCCGTTGGTAAGGTGACGGCGGAAGCGCTGCAAGAGGAAGGCGTGGAGCGGGTACTGTTTCCTGAAGAGGAGCGCATGGGCAGTATGGTCGTTGCGATGAGTAAATTCTTCGGCGGCGGTCAATTGACGGAAAGCGAGACGGCGGTTGGTGCTGTGTCGGGTGAATGCGCGGGCGGCGCAGGAGCTGGTTCTGGTTCTGGTGCAGGCGCAGGTGCAGGTGTCGTTGCAAGTGCGGAGGGCATAGGAGCCGTTCCGATTGCTGTCGCAGAAAGTGTTGCATGTCCGGGTGCAGGTCTAGCCATGGTGCAAGGTGAAGACTCGGCTCGAGGTCCCGGTAGTGCGGGGCATGGAGCACGCGTGGAAGTAGAGCCCCATACAGGTGTAAGCGCGAATTCATAGTCCAAGAGCGGATCTTAATCCAATATAATGGCAGCAAGACATAGCTGGGACAGGGAGAGTGGGCGCATGGGCGGCGATTATGGGAAGGTGTACTTAACGGGAGCGGGTCCTGGCGACCCGAAGCTGATTACGGTCCGCGGACTGGAAAGCATACGACTGGCTGATGTCATTGTATATGACAGACTCGTGTCAGAGGAGCTGATTAAGGAGGCTCGGTCGGATGTGGAGCTCATCTATGTCGGCAAAGCTTCCGGACGACATACGCTGCGGCAAGAAGAGATTAATGCTCTTCTCGCCGAGCGCGCAATGCGCGGACTGACCGTCACCCGGCTGAAGGGAGGCGATCCCTTCGTGTTCGGGCGAGGCGGCGAAGAGGCCGCCCACTTAACAGAGCGCGGGATCGCATTCGAAATCGTGCCCGGCATCTCCTCTTGCATCGCCGCCCCTGCTTACGCCGGCATTCCGGTTACGCATCGCAAGCTGGCTGCTTCCTTCGCGGTCATTACCGGCCACGAATGTACCGACAAGGACAGCGCCTGTGTCGATTGGGCGTGGGCGGCCGGCGCGGAGACGCTCGTCGTGCTGATGGGGCTGGCGCAGCTTGCTTACATCGTGGAGCAGCTGCTCGGCAATGATAAACCGCCGAGCACGCCGATCGCGCTCGTGCAAAGCGGAACCTGCTCCGAGCAGCGAACGGTCGTCGGCACGCTTCGAACCATAACCTCGCTGCCTGAGGTAGCGGAGCTGGTCAGCCCGGTCGCCATCGTCATCGGCCCGGTCGTCACCATGCGGGACAAGCTGAGGTGGCGGGCGGTAGAGGCTGTGCTGAATTGATCCAATTCCTGTATGATTGACCATATGCTGCAACTAATGGCGATACAGCCTCGTCTATAGGAGCAACAATGAGAGTCGGAGTGAGGATCAATGAAGCAGGGTTTTGGCCGGAGGAGAACTGCAAGGAGAGCGATGCTTCTTCTATTAAGCGCTCTATTGCTTCTGACGGGTTGTTCGTTTCAATTGCCGGGCACCAAGGCAGGTGGCGCAGATAGAAAGGAATGCCGCGATAAGACGTCCGAAATCGACTATGTCCCGGCGCTTCGATGGAATGGTATCCTGTATATGTCTATGGGGGACCGCGATGATGCGAGCATCGTCCAGCAAGGGAAGCGAATCGGACAAATCGGCTATAAACTATCAGACCATGCCTGCGAGGATTATGTGATGCAGGACGGAGATGCCACGCTGCTGGAGATCGGGACGGAGCTGTTCGAGGTAAAAGGCTATAAGCAAAGCTTCCGACTATTGGCAGGCGGTGAGCTCTATCAAGTCTCCGAGAATAAAGCTGCGGATACAATCGGCGACCTCTATGATATTACAGGCCGAATCAAGAATGTCCGTTTCGTAAGCGGAAACGACGGTTCGCCGCTGAAAGACTTCACGCCGGAAGCGGTCGCTGCGTTTGCGGAGGAGTACGTAAAGCTGAACGTTGTAGACCGCATGACGATTGCCAAACAGACAAAGAACTTAGCCGGCGGGAGTTACAGTTTGCAGGTTATTTTGGAAGACGGCTCGTCGTTTGGAGTTGGCTACTGGATCAAGTTCGGCGTGCTGAGCCCCGGCGCCTATGCGACAGATGGACTGAAGCTACTGGTAGAGGAGCAGCGGAAGCTGATCTATAAGAGATAATGCAAAAGGGCGACGGATGGCTGGATCATCGGTCGTCTTTTTGTTGCTGCCCTTGCTTAGATGCGGTGACAGGTTTGGTATAATGGGGTCATATGAAGGAGGCTGCTGCCAGTGAAAGTGAATATCGTTTCGGACACCTACTGCGAGGATCTCGAGAAGATGCTTCGCAGTCATGCGAGTGAGGAAGTCGCAGGCCCGATGAAGGCTTATATGCGCGATTTATTTCCGTTTCTGGGCATTCGGACGCCGGAGCGGGCTGCGGTGACGAAGCGGTTTATGAAGGAGCACGGTGTACCGTCGGGTGCGGAGCTTGAAAGGATTGCTCGTAAGCTGTGGTCGCTGCCGGAGCGGGAGTTTCATTATACGGCGCTGCTCCTGCTTGAGAAGCGGCAGAAGGATCTGACGATTGACCAGGTAGCGTTCATCGAACATCTCATTACGGCACAATCGTGGTGGGATACGGTCGATATGATTGCGAGCCACCTTGTTGGCACGATGTTCACCCGCTATCCGGAGCTTGTGCCCGCCTACACGGAGAAATGGATCACATCGGACAACCTCTGGCTGCGTCGTACCGCAATCTTGTTCCAGCTCGGTTATAAAGGCCGGACGGATGCGGAGCTGCTATTCTCGCTCATTCGCCGAACTGCGCATGAGGAAGAGTTCTTCATTCGCAAAGCAATCGGTTGGGCATTGCGCGAATATGCGAAGACCGATTCGGCTGCGGTGCAGCAGTTCGTAGCGGATACGGCGTTATCACCGTTAAGTGTACGTGAAGCGCTCAAACATGTCGGTGTAAAAGCATAGTCCGAAGCCGTGCAAACTGACGATTGACGATGCCGCATATCCGTGATATTCTTAATTCCAACAAAGTAGGTAGGAATTATAGGAATAAGGTGGTGCCGATCATGAATCATCCCATATCAATCCGCAGCGGCGACATAGAATTGTCCGGCGTGCTGCAGTATCCCGTAGTGGATCGCGAAGAGAAGAGAGCTGCCAAATACCCGCTTATCATCATTTGCCATGGCTTTATCGGCAATCGTATGGGGACGGACCGGTTATTCGTTGAGGCAGCAGAACGGCTGACTCGCAGCGGTTATCTTGTGCTGCGCTTCGATTACGGCGGCTGCGGCGAGAGCACCGGCGATTACGGAAGCGGCGGTTTGGATGAGCTGATCGGACAGACGAGAACGGTCATCGATTACGCGCTCAGCCTCGATATGGTGGATGCGGAGCGGCTTATTCTTGTGGGCCACAGCCTGGGCGGCGCGGTCGCGGTGTTGACAGCTGCTCGCGACTCGCGCGTGAAGTCATTGGTCATGTGGGCGCCGGTCGCCCACCCGTTCATGGATATCCGCAACATTATCGGAACCAAGGCGATTCAAGAGATTGACACCAATGGTACGACGGATTATATGCATTATCAGTTTACGAAGAAGTTCACCGATTCGTTGGCGCAATATCAACCGCTGACGGAGCTGCGCGGCTACAACGGGGATGTGCTGATCGTGCATGGCACGGCGGACACGGTGATCCCAGTCGACTACTGCTTCTTGTATCAGAAAATGTTCTGGCTGCGCAAAGAGGGCAATTGCGACAAAGAGGTTATTTTGCAAGGTGACCATACGTTCTCTTCGAAAGCTTCGCGCGATGAGTTGTTCGATGTATCGCTGCGCTGGATTGATTCCATCGGCCGCAGACGCAATGATTGGAGCTTGTGGACGATCTAATTGAATTTATTTGTGGATCGCTTTTCCCTCTTCGAGGGGGAAGCGGTTTTTTGGTTTGTTTGGCGGAGGTGAAATGCTGCGATTCATGCAACATTTTAGCCAACTAGCTGCGGTTTTCCTGATTATGTTGCGCAAAACGCAACATTTCCCTACCGCCGCATCCAAGCCCTTAGCGGGAATTAAAGAATCTTAATTCCGATGCTGCAACATTTGGCGGTTCTTCTTGCGTTCTAATGGTTACAATTGCAATAAGTACGCGAAGAGGAACGGGTGACCATGCAGATGAGAAAACTTGCTATAGGATTAATGGCTTTGTCGATCGGAATATTAGGCGGTTGTACGCATAAGGGAGAGACCGCTGACCAGCCGCCTGTCGTCGTTTCGCCGCCGGACTCGGAGCAGCCGACGGATGAACCGCCAACGCAGACACCGGAAACGCCGCCGGATACGTCGGAAGAAGAACCGGCAACACCGGCCGTGCCGGAGACGCCCGATCAGCCCGAGCAGGCGCCGGCGGATGAAATCACGCAGCAGGTGGAGAAAATGTCGCTCGATGAGAAGCTTGGGGCGATGATTATTGCCGGCGTGGACGGTACGACGGGCAGTCAGGCAGCGAAACGGATGATTGCGAGTCAGCATGTGGGCGGCGTTATTTTCTATGCGAATAATATTTCGACGCCTACAGGGGTTGTCGCCTATGTGAATCAGTTGAAGGCTTGGAACAAAGATAATGCTTCACCGCTGATCGTCTCTGTCGATCAGGAGGGGGGCAGGGTGAGCCGGCTTCCCGGACTTGTGAAGCTGCCAACCGCCAAGGCAATCGGAGACACCGGCAAGAGTGAATATGCAGCCAAGATAGGAAGCATACTTGGGGAAGCGAGCAAGAAGATGGGCTTCAACGTAGATTTCGCACCGGTGCTGGACATTAACAGTAACCCGAAGAATCCGGTCATCGGCGACCGCTCCTACGGTTCGACGCCTAAGGTTGTTACGAAGATGGGGATCGCCGTTATGGAGGCTATCGAGGAGGAAGGTGTCATTCCGGTGGTGAAGCATTTTCCGGGGCATGGGGATACGTCGGTTGATTCCCATCTGGAGCTGCCGGTTGTGGGCAAAAGCGAAGCTGCGCTCAAAGCCTTCGAGTGGCTGCCCTTCCAAGAAGCCATCGATAAAGGGGTGGATGCGGTCATGATCGCGCATATTCTCTACCCTAAGGTGGACGACAAAGTGCCGGCCTCCCTGTCCAAACGAGTCATCACGGATGAGCTTCGCGGCGAATTGGGATTCGAAGGTGTCGTCATGACGGACGACCTCACGATGGGGGCCATTGCGAAGAATTATGGCATGGGAGAAGCGGCGGTCATGACGGTCAAGGCGGGCAGTGATATTTTGCTGGTGGCCCATGAGTACAAGAATGTGGACGCCATACTCGCAGCGCTGAAGAAGAGCGTGAATAGCGGAGAGATTACGGTGGAGCGGATAGATGAGAGCGTGAAACGGATTCTCATGCTGAAAGGGAAATACGAGCTGACGGACGCTAAGACGCCGTCAACGCCGAATCTGGATGCACTTAATGCAGCGATTCAAAAAGCAGTAGCTGTCTATTAAAGTCAACTATAGCCTCGGCGGCAGTCATGGCAATCGAGCGATTTATTTAGCGTAGGATAACTAAAAAGGCATCTCCCGGCTTGTCAGCGGAGGATGCCTTTTGTCATGTTTTCTTGCTGCTCGAATGAATCGATGATTCCCGCACAATCAGTCGATGCGGAATAATGATATGGTTCTGCGACAGCGGCTCATCGTGTACGATGCGAAGCAGCGACTGTGACGCGGTATAGCCGAGCTGATAAGTGCCGATATCGATGGAGCTGATCGGCGTTGAAGCGAGCTCGGACAGCGGAATATTGTTAAAGCTGACGATGCAAATGTCCTGCGGAACGCTGTAGCCAAGCTCTGTCAGTCCGCGCAGCACGCCAAAGGCGAGCAAATCGTCGAAGATGACAAGCGCTGTCGGCCGATCCGGCAAGCTCATGAAGAAGGACATCGCCCGGTATCCGCTTTGCTGCAGCAGATCGCCTTCCAGCACCCATTCCTGCTGAAACGGCAGGTTGGCTTCCTTGAGCGCTTTCTTATAGCCGAACAGTCGATCCTGGGAAACAACGAGATTCGGCGGACCGCTGATGAAGCCGATCCGCTTATGCCCCTGGGCGATAAAGTGGCTCGTGGCATCATAAGCTGCTTGGATGTTGTTATTATCAATCGAAAGCACGTCCGGAAACTCGTCGCTTCGCCCGATGAGAACGAAGGGGAAGTTCTGCTGTTTCAGAAATCCGATGATCGGATCCGAGGTGCGGGACGACAATAGCAAAATACCATCAACGCGGCGTCCCATGACGAGGCGCGAGATGGCTTCAAGCTCATTAGAGTCAGACGTAACCGTCGTCATCAGCATGTCATAACCGGCTCTGGTCGCCTGCGTAACGATCCCTCGAATCAGCTCGCCGAAGAAGAAGTTCAGAAACAGCTCCTCGGCAGGGCGCGGCAAGACGATGCCAATCGTTTGGGTTGTTTTCGACACCAGACTCTTCGCCATCATGTTCGGGTGATAGCCGAGCTGCTCCATAATCTCTTTGACTTTACGGGACGTTTCCCGGCTAATTCGCGGATGATTCGAGACAACCCGTGAAACGGTTGAAGGCGAGACGCCGGCGATTTTTGCAATATCTTTAATCGTGACTGACATAAAATCCCCCAATTGCGCAAACGTATGCACGTATCATTGTTTATGTGAGCCGATGCTATAGCTGTACTTTACCTAGAGTATATCATTGAAAAGTTTTTCATGCACAAATTTAATTTTCTGAGATAGGGAGAGAAAAACAGAGCAAATGGAAGAACGGTCCGTGATTATTTGTGCAAATGAACTGTGCAAACGTTTTCCCAATCTGCAGGCCGTAGTGTATAGTAAGGGCGTCGGTAAAACGCTTTCTTTCGCAATTAGAAGGAAATTAAAGCCTTGAATTCCCATTTCGATTGCCATCTGTACAAACGTTTGCACAAACGCAGAGGATCGTGTACAATGCAAGAGCCGCATTTTTGAGAAATACTTGCAAGCTCGGTTATTGCATCATCCGAAGCAATCGCGCTATTCGTAATAGGATGTCGATAATTGGTTACTCTAGGTTTATGCTCCGGCGCGATTACGCTTTAATAACGAGAGGGGTTAAATAGAATGAAAAAGACAGTATCCTTACTTCTAGTTCTAACACTTGCTGCAACACTGACAGCTTGCGGCTCGAAGAACAACAATGCGAATGAGAACACCGGTGAAACAAACACGGGCACAGTAAACAACGGCACTGGCAACAACACAGCTGAAGACGCTGAGCTTGTACCGGAAGACGGCGCAACTTTGCTTGTATGGGAAGCCAAAGAAGAGCGTCCTTTCGTTGAGAAAATGATGAAAGAATTCAAAGAAAAATACGGCGTTGAAGTGAAAATGGAAGAGCTTGGCGCTGGCGACCAAGTGGCGAAGCTTACAACTGACGGTCCTGCCGGAATCGGTGCAGACGTTGTATTGTTCCCGCACGATAACCTTGGTAAAGCAGTAGCAGCAGGTCTTGTGCTTCCGAATGACGTTTATGAAGAAGAAGCGAAATCGGAGAACAGCGATGTTGCGGTTCAAGCGGTAACGTATGATGGCGTTCTATACGGCTTCCCGCGTGCAGTTGAAACGTATGCGATGTTCTACAACAAAGATCTGATCGCAACGCCTCCAACAACGTTCGACGAAGTGAAAGAATTCGCGAAAACGTTCAACGACGGTAAAAAGAATAAATATGCATTCATGTGGGATATCGGAAACTTCTACTTCAGCTATCCGTTCCTAGCTACTACAGGCGGCTTCGTATACGGCAACAACGGCCAAGACAAAGCTGAAATCGGCCTTAACAACGCCGGTGCGGTAGAAGGCGCAACTTACTTCGCATCGCTGAAGAAAGACGTATTGCCGCTTAAATCCGGTGATGTAACTTATGATATCAAGAAAGGTCTGTTCACAGGCGGTACGCTTGCGATGAACATCGACGGCCCATGGGCAATCGGCGATATCAAGAAATCCGGCATCAACTTCGGTGCAGCGCCAATCCCTAGCATCAACGGCAAACAATCCGTATCGTTCTCCGGCGTTAAAGCTTGGTACGTAAACTCGTACACGAAATACCCGAACGCAGCGAAATTGTTCGCACGTTTTGCTTCCACGAAAGAAGCGCAATTGGATGACTTCTCGTTGACTGGCGCGATTCCTGCAAACAAGGAAGCAACAGAAGATCCGAAGATCCAAGGCGATGAAATTGTAAAAGCATTCGTTGAGCAGTTCAAAAACTCGCAGCCGATGCCTTCGATCCCTGAAATGGGCAACGTATGGACACCAATCGGCGCAGCGCTTTCCGACATCTGGAACGCTGGCAAAGATCCGAAAGCAACACTTGATAATGCTGTGAAGCAAATCGAAGATGCTAACGCAGCTGCGAAGTAAATCGCGGCAGCATCAGACGCAGCCTGTTGGCTGCGAATAAACAACCATACAATGCCGTCACCCGCCCTTTCTTATGAGGGGCGGGTGACGTAACTTTATTCGGACAAGGGAAAGGAGCTGGAGGTGGATGCAGCGGCATCAAAAAACAGCCACAATTTTATCTGTTCTCGCGATGGGTCTTGGTCAACTGTACAATCGTCAGTTCGTGAAAGGCATTCTTCTGCTTTGTGTTGAAATTATGGGCGGTTATTATTTCGTACAAAGGCTTCCTCATGCAATCTGGGGTCTTGTAACGCTTGGTGATACACCGACAAAGCTTGTCAAAATCGGCAAGCGCTATAAGAACGTTGTTGGTGACCACTCCGTCAACTTATTAATCGGCGGGCTTGTTATTCTGATTTTATTCAGCTTATTTGTTGTCATCTATGTGATGAACGTCAGGGATGCGAACCGAACCGGCAAGCTGCGGGATGAAGGCGTAACACCGGCATCGTTTAAGCAAACAGTCAGCTATGTAACCGACAGACGGTTCCCTCAGCTGCTCCTCACGCTGCCTGCTATCTCCGTGCTGTTCTTAACGATCATGCCGATTATGATGGCGATCCTGCTCGCATTCACCAACTACTCCGCACCGGAGCATATTCCGCCTGCGAAGCTTGTCGATTGGGTTGGGTTCCAGACGTTTATCGATTTGCTCCAATTAAAGACGTGGAGCCATACGTTCTACGGGGTTTTCATTTGGACGGTCATTTGGGCGGTTATCGCCACCGTTACGACGTATTTCGGCGGTTTGTTCGTTGCGCTGCTCATCAATCAGCAGGGCATTCGTTTCAAAGGCATGTGGCGTTCGATCTTCATTATTCCTTACGCGATTCCGCAGCTCATCTCGCTGCTTGTAATGCGTAACTTGTTCAACGGCCAATTCGGACCGATCAATCAGTACCTCGGCTATTTCGGAATCGGCAAGCTTCCTTGGCTGACGGATCCGTTCTGGGCGAAGGTTACGGTCATTCTCGTCAACATGTGGGTCGGGATTCCGGTCTCCATGGTCCTTATTCTGGGCGTACTTACTGCCATTCCAAGAGATATGTACGAGGCTGCCGAGGTCGATGGTGCCACAGCGTTCCAGAAGCTTCGCGTAATCACGTTGCCTTTCGTGTTCTTTGCTACAACACCGATTCTCATTACGCAATTTGCAGGTAACATCAATAACTTCAACGTCATCTTCCTGCTGACGAATGGTGATCCGGTTAAGGGTGACTATCAGTATGCAGGCAGCACCGACTTGCTCGTTACATGGCTGTACAAGCTGACGCTTAATAACAACAAGTACAATTTTGCATCCGCGATCGGTATTATCATCTTCGTGATTGTCGCTTCGCTCTCGATCTGGAGCTACCGTCGTTCACGGTCGTTTAAAGAGGAGGATATGATCCAATGAGTATGAAATCGAGGAACGTCTTCCGTTTAACGTTGACCTATATCATTCTGACCCTGATTGCGATTTGTGCGATTTATCCGGCCGTATGGGTGCTGTTCTCAGCTCTGCGTCCCGGCAGCGCACTGTTTAGCGAACAGTTCTTCCCGAGTCATCCGACTCTTATCCATTTCAAGGAGCTGTTCACTTCACCTAGCTTCAGCTTCGGCCGCTGGTATTGGAACACGCTGAAGATCGCTACACTGTCGATGATTCTCTCGACTTTGCTGACTACGCTGAGCATGTACGCTTTGTCGCGTTTCCGTTTCAAAGGTCGTAAAACCTTGCTCACTACGATGCTCGTCCTTGGGATGTTCCCGGGTTTCATGAGCATGGTCGCGATCTATATCCTGCTGCTTCAGCTGGATTTGCTTGATACGCATACAGCGCTCGTTCTCGTATATTCTTCGGGATCTGTGCTTGGCGGCTTCATTGTAAAAGGGTTCTACGATACGATTCCGCGGAGCTTGGATGAAGCAGCGCGGATTGACGGTGCAAGCCACTTAACGATCTTCTGGCGCATTATGCTCCCGTTGTCTCGTCCAATGCTTACGTACATCGGACTAACGACGTTTACCGGTGCGTGGGTAGACTTTATCTTCGCAAGACTTGTTCTGCGTTCCAAAGAAAACTGGACGCTTGCGGTCGGCATGTGGGATATGGTGGCTAACTTCCAGAACAGTAACTTCACGATGTTCGCGGCAGGCGCAGTTATGATTGCGATTCCGATTATGATTCTGTTCGCGTTTCTGCAGAAGTTCCTTGTTGAAGGACTCACTGCGGGGGCATCCAAGGGGTGATGATCATCCGTACAGGTATAAGCAACATATTCGCGGCGGCCATATTGGCCGCCGCTCTTCTAATCAGCGTGCTGGCAGGCTGCTCCTCCTCTAAGGGCGAGCAGGAGCTAGAGAAGAAGGTTGGGAAAGATGCGGTTGCGGCACAGGTCGATGAGCAGCCGGGAGCGGTTTATTATGAAATCTTTGTTCGTTCCTTCTCGGACTCCAACGGTGATGGCATTGGCGATCTGAATGGTGTGACTGAGAAACTGAGCTACCTGAAGGAGCTGGGCATTGGCGGGATCTGGCTGATGCCGATTAATCCTTCTCCCAGCTATCACGGGTATGATGTAACGGATTATTATGGAATTAACAAGGATTACGGCACGATGGCAGATTTGAATAAACTGACGGAAGCCGCTCATAAGCTGGGGATAAAGGTCATTATGGATCTGGTGGTCAATCATACGAGCAATGAGCATCCGTGGTTCAAATCCGCGATCGCTGATCCGAAGAGTCCGTATCGGAATTGGTATCATATTGAGGAAGCGGATGTACAGGTGCCGGCAGACGGCGCAGTTGGCGGTAATCCGTGGCATCCGTTTGGGAGCTTGAAGTACTTAGGCGACTTCTGGGAAGGGATGCCTGATTTGAACTTTGACGAGCCTGCTGTACGCAGTGAGATGATCAACGTTGGCAATTACTGGCTGGAGCAAGGCTTGGATGGCTTCCGGATGGATGCTGCGAAGCATATCTATGGCGACTTCGCGTCTACCATTAACACCGATGCCGTCAAAGCGAGCAACCAGAAGTGGTGGCAGGAGTTCCGCAAGGGCATTGCCGACACGAAGAAGGATGCCTATATCGTAGGCGAAGTGTGGGATTCTTCGGTTATTATCGCACCGTACTTGGATCAAGCGCTGGATTCGGCTTTTAACTTTGATTTGGCGAAGAAACTGCTGTCCGGTGCAGATCGGGAGCAGAATCCCGATGTCGGGTTTAGTCTTGGCCGTATCTACCAGATGTACAACAAGTCATCGAATGGTGCGTTTGTGGATGCGCCGTTTCTGACGAATCACGACCAGAACCGGACAATGAGCGAGCTTGGCGGCAACGTGGACCATGCCAAGATGGCCTCGGCCTTGCTGCTTACGCTTCCGGGCAATCCGTTCATCTACTACGGCGAGGAATTAGGCATGAAGGGGATGAAGCCCGACGAGGCCATTCGCGAGCCGATGCCTTGGTACGCTTCAGGCGCTGCGGGCGGCAAGGGGCAGACGACTTGGGAAGCCTCCCGCTACAACACGACGCCGAACACGGTTTCGGTTGAAGCGGAGCAAGCGGACCCGAACTCGTTGTTATCGCATTACAAGAAGCTGATTGCTTGGCGTAATGAATTGCCTGCACTGCGCGATGGCACGATCGTAGAGAAGAACACCGACAGCCCGGCCGTTGCTGCGTATTACCGAGTAACGAACGATCAGAAGGTTCTCGTTGCGCATAATATGTCAGCTACGGAGCAGATTATCGATCTGACTTCGGGGGGAACCGCTGAGAAGGATGATTTGAAGGAAATCGCGCGGTCCAGCAAGGAAGGCGCGAAATTCGGCGAAGGCAAGCTGAAGCTGCCGCCGTATAGTACGGTTATATTGCAATAGTAAGTGGCTGTCCCACTCGTGATCATCGCAGGATGATGCCGGGTGGGGCAGCTTTTTTTGATGAGAATTCTGAGTAAGCTGTGGATAATGTGGATAATATGTGCGTAAGTTTGGGGATAACGAGCCCGAATGCAGCGCTGGCGGACGCTCCCCTGACTTATCAACAGGTAAAACCCTGCTGGCGGCCTGATAGTCGTGCAACCTACACATCGCCGAGTAATCTCGCTGACTACCTGACAGTCGCCTCTCGACCTAACACCAAGTAACCCTGCCGTCCATCTAATCGTCGCTCCCTCGCCTAACACCAAGTAACCCTGCCGTCCACCTAATCTTCGCTTACCCACCAACATCAAGTAACCTCGCCGCCCACCTAGGTGGCAGGTCTAGATGAAATGTTGCATAACATGCAGCATTTTTGATGAAAAGGGAGGCTAGTGGAGGAAATGTTGCGCATATATCAACATTTTCGCCCCAACTAGCCTCCTGATCGTCCTTCCACAGCTGAATGTTGCATATCGCGCAACAATTGGCTGTCTTTGCTCATTCTGAGGGGGAAATGTTGCATTTTAAGCAGCAATTTCTCCCTTCCTCCGCTCATCACTAAGTAAATCCCCCCCCCACCCGCCTGATAGTCGAGCTCCCTGCTCAAGGCTAGCAGATAAAACGCCACGCATAAACATATAAATTAATTTATTTAACTTATAACTTGTAAAATTCAATATTATTGTTTAATATAATTCAATATAATATAAATATTTTTAAACTCACCATTAAACAGAAGGAGGGATTGCTCTGAAATACCCACCACCGCAGCAATGTCCCGTTTGCGAGAATAAGCTGACGATCCAAGAGCTCAAATGCGATCATTGCCACACGACGATTAAAGGCAGCTTCGAATCGACCCGACTAGCCTCCTTGAACGACGAACAATTGAAATTCGTGGAGGTTTTCTTGAAGGTTCGGGGGAACATCCGGGAGATGGAGAAGGAGCTCAGCATATCGTATCCAACGGTACGGAACCGGCTAGACCACATCGTGGAAGCGCTTGGTTACCAGACCTCGCCTGCGACAGAGACGCCCGCCGCCACGGAGGATTCACAGCGCAAGCAGATTCTATCGAAGCTCGATGAAGGCACGATAACCGTAGAAGAGGCGCTTAAGCTCATCCAAGCCAGCAAAAAATAAAGGAGCGATTGCGATATGAGTGAAGAACGGACGATGATTACAAAAATGATCGAGGAGCATAAAATTACCGTAGAGGAAGGCTTGGCGCTGCTTGAAGCGCTTGAACGAGGCGACAGTAAGTCGGTTGAAGCTGAAGGGACAGCAGTTACTCCCACTCCTCCTCCTGCACCAGCCCCACCCTCCCCTGCGGCACCGCTTCATAAAGAAATCGAGCCGCAGGTCAGCGCTCATGGGGCGCAAGGTGAAGCTTACTGGGAAAGTAAGCATCATTCGTTTCCGACAGAGTATGTGGAATTTGCGACGGATAACGCCTCCATCCAGTACCTGACATGGGATCAAGAATTTACGCAGGTGAATGTATCGGCGAAGATGGATAAACCCGAGAGCAGCTTCGATTTGCACAGCTGGCTGCAAGAGGCGGTTTCGCAAAGCTCCGATGACGAACGTTACCGATTCAGCTTGAAGACGGACGATCTGAATGGCCGTCAAGTAGATCTCGCCGTAACCATTCAAGTTCCGCAAGGACAAGCCTACGAGTTATTCCACATGTCTGCGACGAACGGTGGCCTTGATGTCCAGCAGATGATCTCAGAGACGGCTGCATTCACATCGACGAACGGAAAAATCAAGATTGAAGGCATACAGGTTGAGCAGGTGAAAGTAACATCGGTTAACGGCTTCATTCACACGGGTGGGCTCCTGGCGGAATCAGCTGTTCTTACGACAACGAACGGTAATATTATAGCGAAAGGCCAACTGGAGAAGTTGGAATGCCGGACAACGAACGGTTCCGTCCATACAGACGACGTTATAGCCGAGACGATAGAGGTACACACGCAGAATGGCAACATCAAAGCGAATTGCCAGTTCGAGGAATTGGCATGCAAATCGCAAAATGGGAAGATTGAAATTCGGGTAGCGAATGCGACCTCAGAAAGCAGCGTTACCGCTAAAACACATAATGGCAGCATTACGATTCAGTTCCCGGCTCATTCGACCGGTGTATATGGCGAATTAAACGTCAATCATGGTCGCGCGGCTTGCCGCTTGAATGGCCAACAGCTGGTCGACAAGAAACAGGGCGATGATACTGACTCCTGCCAAACATTCCGTCAAGGAGACGAGGAATTAATCTATGTGGAGGCTTCTTCCCACAACGGATCGATCCATGTGAGCGACGAATTTTAGCCTGCATGTATTATGTGAACGAGGGTACGGCGCGCAGGCTGGATAGACGGGCGAGCATGGGGTGGAAGAAATAGGTGAGGCAGCTGATGGCTGCATATTTCCTCTCCGCGCAATAAACACTAACCTGAGGTTGACTGTCAGAAGCGGGAAGGACGTCATGGCATGATTGATGAGAAAATCGTTGGCATTCTGGATGATAGGATTGAAACGATCAAAAGCAAAAACGGTACGTTGATCTTGGTTGGGCCTATTCAGCTGCCGGTTAATTTGGAGGGGGAAACGCACACCTTCCAGTGGTATTGCTGGCTTCCGTGCAGGGACCTGGTCCATACCGAGGGCGGTTGTAAGGAAAAGGAGCGGACCGAGTTTCTGATTGAGCAGCTGTCCGCGTCCAATCTGGCTGAGAAGCAGCAGTCCAGCGCGCTCGTGTATGGCGACTTCGCCGGCGGGGAGGAAGCATTGATTCGTATGCATAGCATCTGCCATACGGGAGATATTTTCGGGAGCAAGCGGTGCGATTGCGGGTATCAGCTGCACCAATCGATGAAAATGATCACCTCGCACGGTACCGGCGCTCTGTTCTACTTAGCCAACCATGAAGGCCGGGGAATCGGGCTGTTCAGTAAGGCGATGGCCTACATTCTGCAGGAGAAGGGCTACGACACGGTTGAGGCAAATCTGGAGCTCGGATTTCAGGACGATACACGCAGCTACGAAGAGACGCTGCTCGTACTCGCCCATCTGCGCAGCAAGCCAGTCACGCTCATCACGAACAATCCAAGGAAGCTGGCGGCGCTCAAAGCATCCGGCATGAACGTGGAAGACCGTGTCCCGCTCTGGGGCGACATTTCCGAATTCAACCGCAAGTATCTGGAGACCAAAGTGAACCGCTCCGGGCACTTCGCGGAGGAACTGACGATTAAGAAGTGACGGCGTAGGGAGAAGGCTGACTTGCGAAGGAGCTGACGACCCCGTGCCGGGTAGGGAAGGCCGACTCTTCATCGTGGATGATGAAGGGTTGGTCTTTTTTGCTTTCAGCTCACCCTCTGGCCGCCGCGTGTAGGTGGATGGCTGCCTCATTGAGAGTATGAAAAACCGACTGTCAGCGCCAAATCCGCCGCAAAAAAGAGCCGAGAGTCGGAAAACGCGGCTCTCAGCTCCGAAATCGCCCCCTTGCGGCGGCTGGGGGAGCAGCCAGCCGGATGCGGCCGGCCAATCAAACTAACCTACAAGCTTATACACAACGAATCCGAAGCCATCGAGCGCGATGGAGAGCTGCGCGCCCTTCGACTCGACCGTCGAACCGGCGAACATATCCTGCCACTTCCCGCTTGCAGCCGGCACAGTGAGGCTGCGAGATTGCGCTCCGGCATTCATCGCAATAATGAATTGCTCATCTCCGCTGCGGCGAGCATAAACTACCGCTGCATCATTCGCCTCGGCGTGCAGGAACGTAATATCCAACGAGCGAAGAGCGGCGTGCTGCTTACGAAGCGCAATCAGTGTCTGATAGAACTTCAGCAGATCGCCGTTCTGCTGCTCCTCTTCCCACACCATGCATTGACGGCAGTCGGGATCGCCCGCTCCGGACATGCCCACTTCATCACCGTAGTAGATGCACGGTGTACCCGGGTATGTCATTTGGAACAGCACGGCCAGCTTCATGCGGCCCTCTTCATCATCGCACAACGTGAGCAGACGCGGCGTGTCATGGCTGTCCAGCAGGTTGAACGCAGCCTCGGTCGCTTGCTGAGGATAGTTCGCCAGCTGCGTGCCGATGGCGTTCGCGAAGCTGCACCCGTCAAGCTTGCCATAAGCGGCATAATCGAGCACGGCGTTGGTGAATGGGTAGTTCATGACCGCGTCGAATTGATCACCCTCGAGCCACATCATCGAATCATGCCAAATCTCGCCGAGAATGTAGGCATCCGGATTAACGTCCTTGACCGTCTTGCGGAAGTCGCGCCAGAAATGATGATCGACCTCATTCGCGACATCAAGCCGCCAGCCGTCGATGCCGATTTCCTCCACCCAGTAGCGGGCCACGTCCAACAGGTACTTTTTGACATCCGGATTCTCGGTATTCAACTTCGGCATGATCGGTTCAAAAGCAAACGTGTCGTAAGTAGGGATACCATCCTCGATACGAAGCGGCCACTCACGAACATGGAACCAGCCCGCATACTTCGAATCGGCACCTTTCTCCTGCACATCGAGGAACGGAGGGAAAGTAGCGCCGGCATGATTGAACACCGCATCAAGCAATACGCGCAAGCCGCGTTTGTGGCAGATGTCCACGAGCTCCTTCATGAGCGCATTGGTGCCGAAATGGGGATCAACCTTCAAATAATCCTGCGTATCGTATTTGTGATTCGTCGTCGCTTCAAATACAGGGGTGAAATAAATCGCGGTTACGCCGAGCGTCTCCAAATAGTCCAGGTGATCGATAACCCCTTGAATATCGCCGCCGAAGAAGTTCTTCGGTGTCGGCTTGCCGCCCCATGGCTCTACATTGTCGGGATCGAGCGAGGGGTCGCCGTTCGCGAAACGTTCCGGGAAGATTTGATAGAAAACGGCTTCCTTCACCCAAGCCGGCGGCTGGAACACGTCGATCGGGTTGATGAACGGGTAGTCGTAGAACGTGAGGGAGTCGGAAGGAAGCGCGTCAACGAAACCACTTTCGGTCAGCCAAAGCGTCTTCGTGCCTTTCTCTAATTGGAACGCATAACGCAGACGGCGAAACGGCGGTTCCACGGCAACTTCCCAGTAGTCGAACATCGCATCCGTTGTAAAAATACGCATCGGCACGATTTGCATCGTTTTGTCCCACGCATATTTGTCGCCTACCACGGCTTGGACAGCATCCATGTCGCCTTTCTGCGTGCGGATACGCAAATGCAGCGTGGAACGGTCGTAGGCGTAGGACCAGTTTTGCTTCGGACGATGATAAATGGCTTCAAGCATCATAATATGGTTCACTCTCCTAAAATAGATCTGAGCCCATGCAAAATGCAAAAAAGGGTACAACCTCGTCATTCATAACGAGGTTGTACCCTTGCGGTAGCATGGCCTTTTAATTACGTCTATTGTACCACATCTGCGATGAAATATTCACCTCTTTCGTCCAAAGTTTGGATTGAATTTGTCCACCGCTTGACACCCGCTGCCAAAGGGGCTATTATCACTTGAGGCTAACTAACGTTCGTTAGGCAATAATACGGACCATGCAAGGGGAGAACTAATAATGACGGCGAATCGGTTGAAGCAAGCTGCATTGACGTTATTTGCGGATTCGGGCTATGAGGGTGTTTCCTTATCGGAGATCGCCAAGTCAGTGGGTATCAAGACACCGTCGATTTATGCTCATTTTGACTCCAAGGAACAGCTGTTTATCGAGCTGCTGGAGGACGCGATTCGGGAAGAGCGGGAGAAGCTTCTGCTGCTGCTTCAAAGTATGGAGGATCATCCGCCAATAGAGCGGCTGTATGCCGTGTTCTTGTTTTACACCGATCTGGATCAGATTACGAAGGGGCAATCCTTCCTTAAGCGAACCATGCTTGTCCCGCCACGGCATTTGGAGTCGCGGCTTAGCCAATATTTTACGACTTATGAAGAGGAAGTAACGGTTCACGTATCGGCGCTGCTTCGGGGCAGCTCGAATGAGGGGAATCTGGGCGAGTTACAGGCTGAACGGCTGCTGGCTTTATTTTATGCGCTTATTGACGGCTTGCTCGTGGAACATAAATTGTACGATTCGGCGCTGTATCGGAAGAGGCAGGAACAGCTGTGGAGCTGGCTGCGGGAGGCGTTGAAGCCGGCAACGGCATAGAGAGGGGATGAGTCGCGATGGCATGGCTGTATTTGCTGCTGGCCGGGCTGCTTGAGGTGGGCTGGGCTTATGGCATGCAGGCGTCAGATGGATTTACGGAGTGGCTGCCTAGTGTAATCACCATTGTGTTGTTAATTATAAGTTTTATGTTGTTTGCACGAGCGATGCGGACCATCGAAATCGGAACGGCGTACGCGATATTTACCGGTATTGGTACCGTGGGTACCGTCATCGTCGGCATTGTCCGAGGAGAGCCGGCAGATCTGCTCAAACTGTTGTTTATCGCGATGCTTATCGGAGGTATCGTGGGGCTCAAAGTGATATCAAGTAAGGAAGAGACGCCGAAGAAATCTCAAGCGGAGCATGCTGCTCCTGAGGCAACGGAGTAAATGGAGGTGACTGCAAGTGGCCTGGTTGTTCTTGCTCATATCTGGGCTGGGTGAGGTAGGCGGCGTGACGGGGATGAAGCTGTCGAATGGGTTCAAAAACTGGAAGGGAACGGTGCTCGCGTTAGCGTCCGGGATGGTCAGCTTCTATTTCCTGTCGCGATCGCTGCAGGATGTCCCGATCAGCACCGCCTACGGCGTTTGGACGGGGATTGGCTCGGTCGGTAGTGTTATACTGGGGATGCTGGTGTTTGGTGAATCGAAGGATAAACGGAAATTGCTCTTTATCGCTATGATCATAATAAGTGTTGCAGGATTACGTATTACAGGCGGCGGTCATTAATTAATGATCTGCCTTATAATAAAAAAGAAGCTTACCGCGACGTCATAAGACGGCAGGGTAAGCTTCTTTTATTTTTTCGCGTTCAACCCAATCTTCTGCGCCCCAAGCTTCACATGGGCATTCTTCATATATTGCTCCCACACGAAGCCGCTCCGGTAGTTCTCCAGCATCAGCAAGGTGATGCCTTTGTCGATCCCGATGACGTCAGTGTCATACCTTCTGTTCAAAGAATTCATTCCAGTCTGCTCCTCGACCGCCAGAAGTTGTGCAGCAGCTTACAGGTGGCTATACGCCCGTGTTCACGCCGCTCATCAAACCTAGCAGTTCTTCAGCGGGATAAGCGCCGGACAGCGCATAGCGGTTGTTGAAGACGAAGAAAGGAACGCCTGTCACGCCAATTTGCTGCGCGCGCTTCAGATCGGCGTCTACGGCCTCGCCACCTTCGCCGATCTCAAGACGAGCTTGCAGTTCTGGAGAGAAAACGCCGAGTCGCTCCGCAATCAACATAATGACGCTCATCTGCGCCACATCAAGGCCTTCTTCGAAATACGCACGAAACAGCTCTTCCACTGCTTCCGCCTTACGCTCCTCAGGCACAATCGCGACAAAACGATGCGCAAGACGCGTGTTCGGCATCCGAGTGACCCGGTCAAAATGGAACGTCACGCCGACAGCCGCACCGGCTTGCGTAACCTGCTGAGTGGCGCGTTTCATCGATTCGGGGCCGCCCATTTTCTTAGCCATCACATCATCGAACGGTTTGCCCTCTTCAGGCAGACCGGGATCAAGCTGATAAGCGTGATAAGTGACGGTGACCGGCTCATCGTTCTTCTCCGACCAGAGCTCGAGCGCACGGTATAGATTTTGCTTGCCGATGCGGCACCAGGGGCAGACCACATCCGAGTACAGGTCAATATGCATATGGAAACGACAACCTTTCGAATAGTTTGTCAGGTCTTTTCTTAATATGTTGCGGTTACATAACCATGCTAATGTAGTTTTGCATATCAAGCAAGGGCAGATACGGCGCATGGTGCATTTTCGAATAGTTGCGTTAATATTTAGGAGGACAGTAAAATAATCGGTATAAGAAACTTCGGTTAGGTGAATAAGGAGGGGACGGTATGATTGAAATCGGTCTATGCGGCTGGGGCGATCATTCGGAGCTATATCGGGAAGCGGGCAAGGACAAGAATAAGCTGCCTGCCTATGCGCACTGGTTTCGGGTCGTCGAGGTGGATAGCACCTTCTATGCGATTCAGTCCCCGCAGGTCATGGAGAAATGGGCAACTGAAACGCCGGATCACTTCCGCTTCGTCATCAAGGCTTATCAAGGGATGACAGGTCATGCGCGCGGGGGAAAAGGGCATCATCCCTACGAAAGCGAGGCGGCCATGTTCCAAGCGTTCCGAGAAGCAATTGAGCCGATCCGCGCCGCTGGCAAGCTGCTTGCCGTACTATTCCAATACCCGCCGTGGTTTAATTGCACGCGGCCTAACGTGGAGACACTGCGGACGGCCAAGGCACGGATGGCAGATATCCCTTGCGCACTCGAATTTCGGAACCAGAGCTGGTTCACAAGCGAAATGAGCGAGAAAACCATTGCTTTTACGCGCCGAGAAGGCTGGATTCATACGGTGTGCGATGAGCCGCAAGCCGGTGAAGGCTCCATTCCCATCGTAGAAGCGGCTACGGATGAACAGTTCACCATCGTACGGCTGCATGGGCGCAACACGGATGGATGGGTGTCCGCTGGACAACCTAACTGGCGGGATGTTCGATATTTGTACCGTTATAATGAAACGGAACTGTCAGAGTGGGTGGAGCGACTAAGGCGATTGGAGCAATCAACCGGCACGGTATGCGTGCTGTTCAATAACAACTCCGGCGGCGATGCGGCGGATAACGCCTTACAGCTTATGGCGATGCTGCACCAGCTGCCGCCGCGCGGTTCGTTTAAGCTGGCTCCTCCGCCGCAGGAAACTGCGCAGCAGCTGGAGCTGTTTGAATAGACAACTGCTCCTATTCGCAAAATAGAAGTACAACCGCCGTTGACAGGTTCAACTGTAACTGATATGATTACAGTACAAAGCGGGGTGCCGTTAAGCATGAACAGCGAATTCACCATTGCCGTACACAGTTTGGTTTACTTGGCTTATTTGCCAGAACGCATGGCTCCCAGCGAAGCCATTGCCGATAATGTCTCGACCAATCCTGCCAGAATCCGCAAGGTGATGAGCTGTTTGAAGCGAGGCGGTTATGTCGATACAAGGGAAGGCGCTGGAGGCGGATATCGGTTAACACTGGATCCGGCCGTCGTCAACCTAGCCGACATTTACCGGTTAATGGCGCAAGGCTCCGTTATTCCGAGCTGGTGCTCGGGCAATCCAGAGATGGATTGTGTCGTCGGCTCTAACATGCGTGAAGTCATGGATGGGATCTTTTGCAGAGCGGAGAAGCAGCTGGAGAATTATTTTGGCGGCATCACGATCTCCGATGTGCTGGGTCAGATTAAGGAATGCGAGCAGTGCTGAACAAGGTGTGACGGGTTTTCCCTTCCCATAAGCTTGTGAACTTATAGTAGAGAGGATGATTGAATATGGCAGTAGCATTGACGAAAGACACATTCAACAAAAGCATCGAGAGCGGCGTAACGCTCGTTGATTTCTGGGCGCCATGGTGCGGACCTTGCAAAATGCAGCTTCCAATCGTAGAAGAGCTTTCCGGCGAGCTTGCCGGTACAGCTACAATCGCTAAAATCAACGTGGACGAGGAGCCTGAATTGGCATCCCAATTCGGCGTTATGTCGATCCCGACACTAATTCTGTTCAAAGACGGTCAACCGGTTGATAAAATGGTTGGTCTGCAATCCAAAGACGCCCTGAAAAACAAAATTCAAGGCCAAATCTAAGTATTGCTTCACGAGCCCTCGCGCCTACATGGTGTGAGGGCTTCGTTGCGTAAATACATATGGAATAACGAGCTTTTCGGATTCATTCGCACGTCTGTATAGGTAGTGGGTAGTGAATAAACCGCCAAGGGGGAATGGTCTTCCATGCAGAACTGGCTCGCGCAGCTTCGCAAAGGGTACGGCAAGAAGTTGGCTAAGCTTCATTCCGTGAACGGTTGGATTGTCGTCATTCTGACGCTGACAGGACTGGTGCTGTTTCAAGGGTTATGGCGCGGCATTCTGGGTGAAGGCCGGGTCATCATCCGCTATGTGCATATCGTGGTCGGGATCGCATCGCTGCTGCCGGTTGTGTTCTACTTAGCGCTGGCCGCGAAGCACTGGAAACAGTTGAAGGGCAAGTCGTGGCAGAAAGCGAACGTCATCATCGTACTGGGTCTGTTGATCGGCTGGCTGCTGTCCGGCGTGCTTCTGTGGCAATTCAAGGCGGTTGGGCCGGCATGGTCGAGCAGCGCGCTCACCATTCATGACCTGCTGACATGGATCGGACTTCCTTATATCATCTACCACTCCATCACAAGGCTGAAATGGCTCAAAGAGCCGCATCGCCGCACAGTTAAGACAGGACAACAAGGCGAAGGCCTTCATCCGGCAGCCAAACCGGAGGCGGTTATGTCGAGGCGTTCGTTTATTCGCGTTACGGTAGGAGCGGGTATTGCCATTGCGATCGGGCCATCTTTTCTAAAATGGTTCGGCAACCAGCTGACGCCCGGCGCGAATCTGGATGAAATCATAGAGGCTGACGCCAATTCGCTCATTCCTGCACCGAAACCGCTTCCGGCCTCTTCGCCGCCCATTGGCGGAGGAAGCCGCGGCTCGTTCCGCATTTATACGGTGACGCCGATTCCGCAGTTCGATAACAGCACATTCAGTTTCATTGTAGACGGTTTGGTGGAGAAACGTTTGCAGTGGACCTGGGAGCAGTTCGTGGCACTCAAGCGGGAAGTCCAAGTGAGTGATTTCCACTGCGTGACCGGCTGGTCGGTTCTGGGCAACACGTGGGAAGGGATCAAGCTCAAGGATTTCTTGAAGATGGCAGGCGTGAAGTCTTCCGCGAAGACAGTGAAGCTGTACTCCGGCGACGGCGTCTATACGGATTCCCTTACTTTAGAGCAGGCTGATATGGATGATGTCCTGGTAGCGGTGCTGCACGACGGCAAACCGATTCCAAGCGACCTTGGGGGCCCGGTGCGGCTGATCGTTCCGAAGATGTACGCATATAAGTCGGTCAAGTGGTTGAATCGGGTTGAGCTTATTGAAGGGAATCATACCGGATATTGGGAAGAACGCGGATATGATACGGATGCGTGGGTAAGGGGAGCGGAAAACGCGCAATTTTATAAATAAAAATGGGTTTGACATTCACGTTACGTAAAGGTGTAGAGTGAGGTTGTCGGGAGGTGATGAAGGTGGAATATACCGTTCAGAAGCTGGGCAGGCTCGCGGGTATCAGTACGAGGACATTGCGGTTCTATGACGAAGTAGGCATTCTTAAGCCGGCAAGAATGAATTCTTCAGGGTACCGTATTTATGGTCAGGCGGAGGTCGACAGACTGCAGCAGATTTTATTTTATCGGGAGCTTGGCGTCAGCTTGGATCGCATTAAAGAGCTTCTGACTGATCCGTCCTTCAATGGCACCGCAGCCTTGGTCCAGCACCGGGAACAGCTTCTCGACAGAAGAAGGCAGCTCGATGCGCTGATCGCAAACGTGGATCAAACGATCGCTGCCGCTGAAGGGAGAATTTCTATGAGCGATAAACAGAAATTTGAGGGCTTTAAACAGCGCTTAATTGACGAGAATGAGCAGAAATACGGCAAGGAAGCGCGCGAGAAATACGGCGATGACGTCGTGAACAAGTCGAATGCGAAGGTTAAAGGCATGTCGCAAGAAGATCACGAGCGGGTCACTCGCTTGGCCGAGGAGGTCAAGGAATCGCTGGCGGAGGCTTTCAAGCAGGGGGATCCGGCAGGCGAGCTCGCACAGAAGACAGCCGATCTGCACCGTCAATGGTTGGGTTTCTATTGGCCGCAGTACACCAAGGAAGCTCATGCTAACCTGTCGCAAATGTATGTGGACGATGAACGGTTCAAAGCGTATTACGACGTGGATCAACCGGGATCGGCCGAGTTTCTGCGCGATGCGATTCATATTTATACCGGCGTAAGCTAGAGACGTAGGGAAAAGGCGAACAAGAAAAAGGGTGTCCGCGGATCAGTAATGATCTTGCGGGACACCCTCTTTGTCGTGCCGCTCCTACGCAGAGGGAGGGTCCGCGAGACCGGCTTACTTATCGGTTTTCTTCTTCACGTGGTTGAAGTTAGTGATGGACTTGGCATCCTCAATGGTATCGTTGACGAAGGCCATATCCTGATTCTTGGCATGCATCTTGGTGGTGCCTTTGTAATTGCCTTTATGCGTTTGGTTTTCCATGTCGGTTCACCTCCGAAGGATGGTCGCACATGAGGTAGTATGTTCGGATTGAGGGGGTGGCATGCGGGATGTTGACGAACGTTTGGAAGCCGAACAATTTCTCCAGTATTAGCTGATTAACGTGGAAAATCAAACATTTGCATGCTGGGAATCCGCGGAGTCTCCTTTTTTATTTCCCCCCCTTCATGTATAATGTCATGAGATTGTTTAATACGGAACAGGGGTGTCTTCATACATGGCTTTGAAAGCTGGAATCGTCGGTTTGCCGAACGTAGGCAAATCCACTTTATTTAATGCAATAACGCAAGCGGGCGCGGAATCCGCGAACTATCCGTTCTGTACGATTGACCCGAACGTAGGCGTCGTTGAAGTACCGGATGTGCGTCTTGATAAATTGACGGAGCTGGTTGTCCCGAACAAAACCGTTCCGACTGCTTTTGAATTCATCGATATTGCAGGTATTGTGAAAGGCGCGAGCAAGGGCGAAGGCCTCGGCAACAAGTTTCTTGCGCACATCCGCGAAGTTGATGCGATCGTACACGTCGTTCGCTGCTTCCAAGATGACAACATCACGCATGTATCCGGTAAAGTCGATCCAATCGGCGATATCAACACGATCAACCTGGAGTTGATTTTGGCGGATATCGATTCCGTTGACCGCAAGATCGAGCGTTCCCGCAAAAACCTTAAAGGCGGCGACAAGAAGGTCGTGCAAGAGGTAGAAACGCTTGAACGAATTAAAGAAGCGTTGTACAACGATCAACCGGCGCGCAGCCTGGACCTCTCCGAGGATGAGAAAGCGCTTGTTCGCGATCTTCACCTGCTGACGATGAAACCGATCTTGTACGCAGCCAACGTTAGCGAAGGCGAAGCGGCAAACTCCGATGGCAACCAATACGTGGAATTGGTACGTGAATTCGCGAAAGCAGAAGGCGCGGAAGTAGTGCCGATCAGCGCGAAAGTAGAATCCGAAATCGCTGAGCTTGAAGGCGAAGACAAAGAAATGTTCCTAGAGGAGCTTGGCCTCACGGAATCCGGCCTTAACCGCCTGATCCGCGCAGCATACAAGCTGCTTGGACTGTACACTTACTTTACGGCAGGCGTGCAAGAAGTGCGTGCTTGGACGATTCGTAAAGGGATGAAGGCACCGCAAGCGGCCGGCGTTATTCATACGGATTTTGAGCGCGGCTTTATCCGTGCTGAGGTTGTTTCCTATGACGATCTGATGGCGGCAGGTTCCATGAATGCCGCGAAGGAAAAAGGACAGCTTCGCCTTGAAGGTAAAGAATACGTGGTGCAAGACGGCGACGTTATGCATTTCCGTTTCAACGTTTAGCGATTGAATGGTTGGTTTTAGGGCCCGAAATTCTCGGGTCCTTTTGCTATGTCTTGCGGCAGTTGTACTAAAGTCGGCAAATTCTCCAAAATTGTCACGTTTATGGTTTGTAGTGCGTTATGTTATACTAAAGGAACAATCAATTGGATTTATTCTAAAGTAGAGGTGAATGACAGTGTTGGACCGTTTACAGGCACTCGCTGACCGGTATGAGAAATTGAGCGAGCTGTTGTGCGATCCGGATGTGGCTAGCGATCCGAAGAAGCTGCGCGACTACTCCAAGGAGCAGTCGGACTTGCAAGCTCCTTATGAGGCATATACGGAATATAAGCAAGTTTCCGAGCAGCTTGATGATGCAAAAGTAATGCAGAACGAGAAGCTTGATGATGAAATGCGTGAGATGGTGAAGATGGAAGTCGATGAGCTGAGCACGCGCCAGGCTGAGCTTGAAGAACATATTCATGTTCTCCTGCTGCCTAAAGACCCGAATGACGATAAGAACGTTATCGTTGAGATTCGCGGCGCTGCCGGCGGCGACGAAGCGGCCTTGTTCGCATCGGATTTGTACCGGATGTATATGAAATTTGCGGATACTCAAGGCTGGCGCGTAGAGCTTCTTGAATTCAGCGAGAGCGATCTTGGCGGCTTCAAAGAGGTTATCTTCATGGTAACCGGCAAAGGCGCATACAGTAAGCTGAAATTCGAGAGCGGCGCGCACCGCGTTCAGCGGATTCCGGTAACGGAGTCCGGCGGCCGGATTCACACGTCGACATCAACGGTTGCAGTTATGCCTGAGGTTGAAGAGGTCGAGATTGAAATCCTCGATAAAGATATTCGGGTCGATACGTTCTGCTCCAGCGGTGCAGGCGGTCAGTCCGTTAATACAACCAAATCAGCGGTTCGAGTGCTTCACGTTCCGACGGGCATCATGGCTCAGTGTCAGGATGGGAAGTCGCAGAACGAGAACAAAGCGAAGGCGCTTCAAGTTCTTCGTGCGCGGATTTCGGATATCAAGCGTCAAGAAGAAGAAGCCAAGTATGCCGGCGAACGCAAGAGCAAAGTCGGTACAGGCGACCGCAGCGAGCGGATTCGGACCTACAACTACCCGCAAAGCCGGGTAACGGATCACCGTATCGGCCTTACGCTGCACAAGCTCGATTCCGTATTGAACGGCGATATGGGAGAAATCATCAATGCGCTGACCTTAACGGCTCAGACGGAATTGATGGAACGCGAGAATTTGGTTTAAGAGTTCGGTGAAATAGCAATCTTAGAGCGAATTATAGATGGAGTAAACGGGAGCGGCCTAGGCTGCTCCCGTTTGTGTAGCTTGGAGATGTGGGACCTCGAAAGAATGATGCGAGTGGAGCTTGAAGGAACGAAGTAAGCGAACTTTGAGAGAAGAAGCGAACCTCGAGAGAGGAAATCGAACTTCGAGAGAAGCAGCGAACTTGTGTAGAGATTATAAAGTTTGAGAATAAGGGAGTGCTTGTTGTGGTGGAAAATGGTCAAGCTGGAGGAGTTAGCGGAAGCGGGGTGCACCTTACAATTGGGGAAGTCTGCGTGCGTGCGACGAAGATGCTGGAAGCCCGTGGCGTCAGCGAACCTCGCAATAATGCGGAGCTGCTGCTGCTGCATGTGCTCGGAATAGAGCGGGCGGCGCTGATTCGCGATTGGCGAGACCCTTTTCCGCAGCAGCACGCGGCAGAATGGGAAGCGCTGCTTGCCCGCAAAGCAGCCGGCGAGCCGGTGCAGTATTTAATCGGCGAGCAGTGGTTCTACGGCTTGCCGTATCTTGTCACGCCCGCGGTGCTCATCCCGCGACCGGAGACGGAGCTGCTGGTTGAAGCCGTACTGGAAGCGGCGGATAAACTGTGGCCGGAAGCTGCGGGCGAGGGCGATGCAGGAAGTGAAGGAGCAGCGGCGAGTGGTAGTGCGCCTGTAAGCGAAGGCGCGGGAGTGAGCGGCGAGGCGGTAAAAGAAGGCGGGGAAGTGAGTGGCAAGGCTGTAAAAGAAGGTGAAGCAGCGAGTAGGGCGAGTGTCGTCATGGGGCCGACAGTGGTTGATGTCGGCACAGGCAGCGGCGCCATTGGCGTGACGCTGGCAACGCTGCGTCCGCAGTGGCGCGTATGCGCGTCCGATCTGTCGCCGGACGCGCTCGCTGTCGCCCGAACGAATGCGGAACGCCAAGGCGCAGCGGCGCGCATGACGTTCGTGCAGGGCGACCTGCTCGGGCCGTTCGCGCAGACGCGGCCCGAGGAGCCTGGAGTCGACGCGAATGGCGGCGTGGCCGGCCTGCGCATCGACGTGCTGGTCTCGAACCCGCCGTATATTCCGGCGGGTGACATTGCCGGCTTGCAGCCGGAAGTGCGCGATCATGAACCGCGTCTTGCTCTCGATGGCGGCGATGACGGCCTGACGCCGTATCGGCGCATGGCCGAGCAGCTCATGCAGCTGTCCGCGCTGCCGCGCATCGTCGGCTTCGAGCTCGGCATGGGCCAAGCCGAAGCGGTCGCCGACCTGCTCCGCGGCATCGGCGCTTGGCGCGAGGTGCGCATCATCGACGACTATGCAGGCATTGGCCGACATGTGCTGGCGGTGGAATAGCCTTTGTTGTTGCGGTGAGAATCGCGCTTTCTATGGGGCTGAGAGATCGGAAATCGAACTCTCAGTATGACGATCAGCGGAAGCAGCTTCTAGTTGGAGCTGAGAGTACAAAAATCCGACTCTCAGCAGTGAACTAGCGTGTATATTTGCCTGAGAGTTCCGAAATTGAGCTCTCAGGCTTTTTGTTGGCCGTTTTGAAGGTTGAAATGGCGAAAACAGAACAGGTGCAGGCTCCAGAAAACGTTAGAATTAGCGACTATGCCGCTAAAGAGGACCAAACTAGCTAGTTTCCACCATTCTTAAGCGGCTATTCCGCTTACAGTTGTTCAATCCCAAGAGTGTTTTCTAAACGCCAACATGTTCCGCCTATAATAGCCGATTTTACGCACTCGAAACTACTCCAACTAACATACATGAGCCAAGTTACATGAGGCGCTGTTTCTCTTTTACTCTACGAAACTTTTTAAGAGGATTGATAGGTTTAGAGAGCCGCCGCGAGGGACATAATGGGGATATGATCGTTCCGGAACGCAAGCCGATGCACCGACGGGTGCCACAAAGGAGCTTGTCGTTATGATTCGCACTTATTCCCGTTTTCCTTATCGTCCGATTTATGGGTATGTCCTTCTTATCGCCGCAGTATTGCTTATGAGCTGGGAAAGTCAACGTGCCGATGCGGCGATTGCCGGCGGCGGCATTCCGTCTGAATCTATTCGTCTACGTATTCTAGCGAATTCCGACAGCGCGTCCGATCAAGCGGTAAAACGTGAGGTTCGTGATGCCATCGTAGCGGAAATGAACAACTGGGTGGCTGGTCCGCAAACAATCGAGGAAGCGCGTGCCACAATCCGCAATCATATGAGCGACATCGAAGGCATTATTTCGGCCGAACTCAGCTCGCGCGGTTTTCACTATGGATTCCAAGCGGAACTCGGCCAAGTGCCGTTTCCAACTAAAATATATGGCACGCAAGTGTACCCTGCCGGTAACTACGAAGCGCTTCGCATCACGCTCGGTGCTGGTGCCGGACAAAACTGGTGGTGCGTACTGTTCCCGCCGCTCTGCTTCGTGGATGCTGTGAGTGGGGAAGCGTCAACTCCGGCGGTAGCTGCAACAGCAAGTGTAAGTGCCAAAGCAGACAACGATGCAAAAGTAACCTCAGTCGCGGCAGATGCTCCTGCCCAAGATAAAGCTTCCGATCAAGATGTTCAAGCAGGTGAAGCGAAGCAGCCGGAAGTGAAGTTTTTTCTGTGGGAAATCATCAAGTCGATCTTGAGCTTCTTCCGCAGCCTCTTTAGCTAACAATTAATAAAGCTCAATCGCGCACCTCGCGATTGGGCTTTTATTGTATGGGAGAGGGCTGTTTGGATGGCGCTTGGCGGCGTATGGTATAATGGGGCAAAACAAAGCAGAAGCTGGGGATACGACATTGACCATCCATCTACGAAAAACATTACTCTGGGAAGTGGACAGCCACCACCCGCGTGACGGTGAACTTAACGAGGCTGCAGCTTTGCTGCGAGAAGGCGGGACCGTTGCTTTTCCGACTGAAACGGTCTACGGGCTAGGGGCGGATGCGAGGAGTACGGCAGCGGTTGAACGGATTTTTGAGGCAAAAGGGCGCCCCTCCGACAATCCGCTAATCGTTCATATCTCGGATCGCAAGCAGCTGGAGGAGCTGACACTTCCGCTGGAAGGAGAATCGTCCATGCTCGCTGAGCGGCTCATGGATCGTTTCTGGCCGGGGCCGCTGACGATTGTGCTGCCGGTGAAGCCTGGGGCTGTTTCGCCACGGGTTACAGCCGGACTTGCTACCGTTGCGGTGCGGATGCCTGCTCATCCTGTGGCGCTGCAGCTTATTGCTGCTTCGGGTTGTCCGCTGGCGGCACCAAGCGCGAATCGCTCCGGCCGTCCGAGTCCGACACTGGCCTCCCATGTGCGAGATGACCTGAGCGGCCTGATCGACGGTATTGTCGACGGCGGCGCTGCAGGTGTAGGCCTTGAATCGACCGTCGTCGAGGTTGACGGCGATCTTGTGCGGATCTTGCGCCCCGGCGGCGTGACGGCCGAAGCACTGCGCGAGGTTGCGGCGCAGGTCGATTTCGACGCGGTTGCCGCGCCGGGCGCCGGCATGGAGGCAGCCGCTGCTGCGCCATCAGCGGCGGAAGCTCGCGCTGCGGAAGCGCAGGCGCCGCGCTCGCCCGGCATGAAATATGCGCATTACGCCCCGCAGGGGCTGATGCACTTGGTCAAAGGCGACGCTGACGCCGTCTCCGCCTATATTCAGGCGGAGGCCAGCGCAGCGAAAGCGCGCGGCGAGCGCACAGGCGTGCTCGCCTTCGCCGAGCATGCTGCTCGGTACGACGCCGACTGCGTGCTCGTCGTCGGCAGCCTGGCGCAGCTGGAAACGGCTGCGCACGGCCTCTATAATGCGCTGCGCGAGTTCGACAATCGCGGCGTACAGCGCATTTGGGCCGAGACCTGCTCGGAGCAGGGGATCGGCCATGCGCTCATGAACCGCTTATCCAAAGCGGCCGGCCACGCGGTGGTCCACGTCTAGCGACGGCGCTTGCCGTGCTCCAGCTACGCGGTTGCTCTCACCGCGCCGGGCCTAGCGAATCCGCGCGCACCAAGCGCCACCGGTCCAGCCTTAACCGCATCACCCCGCCGCAGCCCGTGCCACCGGCCCTTTCGCGCGCCTAGCGCCTCCCCAAGGTCATCTTTCCAATCTTGTCCGCATATGCTTGTGGAGAGGTTGCGGACAAGGAGAGGATGAAATGGTTGAGGCGGGCATGCATGCCGGACAATTGCTGACGCTGCTGATCATTGCTGTGGCACTAGGGATGGATGCTTTTTCGCTGGGTATCGGCATTGGGCTCAAAGGCATTCGGCTGCAGGATATAGCAAAGCTTAGCGCGATCATTGCGCTTTTTCACATGATCATGCCGCTCATGGGCATTTTCACGGGTAAATATGTAAGTACGCTGCTTGGCGGCGTTGCGACGACTGCGGCAGGTGCGCTGCTGCTGCTGCTCGGCGGCCATATGATCTACAGCTCGCTGCGCGGCGACGCCGTAGAGTCGATCGACTATCGCAGTTCATGGGGGATGCTGCTGTTCGCGTTAGGCGTGAGCGTGGATTCCTTTTCCGTCGGCATCTCTCTTGGCATGTTCGATACGGACATGCTGCTGACCGTACTGCTGTTCGGCGTTGCCGGAGGGATGATGTCCGTATTTGGACTGCTGCTCGGTCGTAAGGTGGGGACAAGTCTCGGCGGGTACGGGGAAGCGTGCGGCGGCGTCATCTTATTTACATTCGGCTTGCTGTTCCTGTTCTGACCTTCCGGCACACGCACGCTTACGAATCATACAGCGATTCGTTAGCGCGAAACGAAATACGGCATAGCAATCTTGCGTCAGCATCATTTTCTTCACCAATTCACCAATTCACCAGTTCACCATATCCCAAACCACACCTACGAAGAGGAGCGAAATCAATCGTGAAACGGATTCTATTCGTGTGCACCGGCAATACTTGCCGTTCACCAATGGCTGAAGCGCTGCTTCGGGCGATGTCCCAGCAAAGGGGCATGCAGCTCGATATTCGTTCCGCAGGCGTGTCCACGATCGATGGACTGCCTGTTTCCAATCATGCACGGACAGCGCTGTCCAATCGTGATATCGCGCACAACGGCACCTCAAAAGCGCTCGAAGGCGGCTCGATTGCGTGGGCTGATCTTATATTGACGATGACTGCCAGCCATAAGAGGCAGCTGCTGCAGCATTTTCCGGCTGCGGTGGACAAGACGCATACGCTGCTCGAGTTCGTGAATACGGACCCCAAGGTGCTCTCGGACATCGCCGAACTGGAAGGGCTCTATTCGACCTGGCAGATCAAGCAAGCGCTGGGCCAGCCGCTGACTCCGCAGGAGCGGTCCAAGCTCTTAGAGCTGGAGCGGCAAATTCCCAGCTTCGATGTGGAAGATCCTTTCGGCGGATCGCTGGCCATGTATGAGCAGAGTGCGACCCAAATCGAAGCGGCGCTGGGCCGTCTCCTGGACCGACTGAAGGGATAAGTTTGATATTATTTCTGTAAATTTCCCTCTCTTTTCTTTGCGCCACAGAGAGTGCTTCCAAAGGATGGCAGATGCCGTTTCTTGCCGGCAACGATTGATTTTGAGGCCGAAATCCGTTATGATAAAAGCAACTAAAGACGGTTTCCGATGTAACTGGCGACGAAAGTGGGTTAAACCACGGTGGAGCATCGGATCATACGGCCGGTCGCCTGGGCAAAGAGCAGCGTGCATTATGCATGCTTGCTCTTTTTTCGTCTTTTTCGGCGAAATCAGGTATACTAATGCCATTGTGAATCGACAATTTCCGCCATGTGCGGTTCTATTGGGAGGAAAATGGATATGAAAATCGCCATCGGCGCAGACCACGCGGGCTACCGCTTGAAAGATGAGCTAGTTCCGTTTATCAAATCGCTTGGTCACGAGATTGAGGACGTTGGCTGCGATTGCGACCAGTCCGTAGACTACCCGGATTATGCTCTTCCTGTTGCGGAGCTTGTTGCACAAGGCAAGGCAGAGCGCGGCATTCTCATCTGCGGCACTGGAATCGGCATGTCCATCGCGGCTAACAAAGTCAAAGGCATTCGCTGCGCGCTCGTGCACGATATGTTCTCGGCCAAAGCAACCCGCGAGCACAACGATACCAATGTACTGGCCATGGGTGAGCGCGTTATTGGTCCCGGCGTGGCCCAAGAGATTATCCGGATTTGGCTCGAGACCCCGTTCTCTAGTGGCGAGCGTCATATCGGCCGTGTGAACAAAGTAATGAAGCTTGAAGCAGACTTCGCCGATGCGGCGAAATCTGAGTAAGGGGCGTACCCGGCGATGAGCGACCAAGACCACGGAATAAACAGCATGGATTCGGCAAAGCTGACCAAGGATGTAGAAACCATAGTCCGCGAGCTTGCAGCCGCGTCCGGCATTCGCCAAGGACAGCTGCTCGTAATCGGCGTGTCTACCAGCGAGGTGCTCGGACAGCGGATCGGTACATCAGGCACGATAGAAACGGCAGCTGCGATCTATGCGGGGGTCGAGAAGGTGCGTCAAGACTTGCAGTTTTATCCGGTTTATCAGTGCTGCGAACATCTCAACAGGGCCCTTGTCATGGAACGGGAAGCTGCCGAGCGGTATGGCTTAGATCTCGTTTCGGCAATCCCTGTGCGCAAAGCCGGCGGTTCGATGGCAGCCTACGCGTTCCAAACGCTGCAGGATGCCGTGCTGACCGAGACGGTTCAGGCACATGCGGGCATCGATATCGGCGACACCTTCATCGGCATGCACTTGAAGCGTGTTGCGGTACCGGTGCGACCAACGATTCGAGCAATCGGATCCGCGCATTTAACGATGGCTTACACCCGTCCGAAGCTAATTGGCGGGGAACGTGCGGTTTACACGCGAGAAGCGGCTGGCCCGGCAACATCTGCTGGCACTTGCGACTAACGAATATACTTATTTATCTTGAGGAGGACTCATCAACATGGAAAACCTACGTAAACAAGATCCGGAAATCCTGAAAGCCCTAGGCCTGGAACTTCAGCGCCAACGCGACAACATCGAGCTTATCGCATCCGAGAACATCGTTTCCGAAGCGGTATTGGAAGCAATGGGCACTGTGCTGACGAACAAATACGCAGAAGGCTACCCGGGCAAACGTTACTACGGCGGCTGTGAGCATGTCGATATCGCGGAAGATATCGCACGCAACCGTGCCAAAGAATTGTTCGGTGCCGAGCACGCGAACGTTCAGCCTCACTCCGGTGCACAAGCGAACATGGCTGTTTACCTGGCAGCTCTAAACCCGGGCGACACGGTTCTTGGTATGAACCTGGCGCATGGCGGTCACTTGACGCACGGCAGCCCGGTTAATGCATCCGGTCTTCTGTACAACTTCGTGGCCTACGGCGTTAACGAAGAAACATTTACAATCGACTATGCAGAAGTGCGCAAGCTGGCGTTCAAACACCGTCCGCGCATGATCGTTGCAGGCGCATCGGCTTACCCGCGCATCATCGATTTTGAAGAAATGGGCCGTATTGCTAACGACGTAGGCGCATTGCTCTTCGTTGACATGGCGCACATCGCAGGTCTGGTAGCTGCTGGCTTGCACCCAAGCCCGGTTCCACATGCACACTTTGTAACAACAACTACGCACAAAACGCTTCGCGGACCTCGCGGCGGTATGATCCTTTGCCGCAAAGCATGGGCGCAAGCGATCGATAAAGCAGTATTCCCGGGTTCCCAAGGCGGACCTCTGATGCACATTATCGCGGCAAAAGCAGTAGCTTTCGGCGAAGCGCTTCAGCCTTCGTTCAAAGAATACGGCAAGAACGTTGTCGACAACGCAAAAGCGCTTGCTGACGCTCTTATTGAGAAAGGCATCAACATCGTTTCCGGCGGTACCGACAACCACTTGATGCTGATCGACCTTCGCAACCTGAACATCACAGGTAAAGATGCGGAGCACGTTCTGGATTCCGTTCAAATCACAGTCAACAAAAACGCGATTCCGTTCGATCCAACGAGCCCGTTCATCACAAGCGGTATCCGTATCGGTACGCCTGCAGCGACATCGCGCGGCATGGGCGTAGACGCAATGGCTACAATCGCAGAAGTCATCGCCATGACGCTCAAGAATCCGAAGGACGAGTCCGTTCTGGAGAAAGCACGCGGTATGGTAAGCGACCTCGTGTCGCAATACCCGCTTTACCCGGGCATGACTTACTAATATCGACTTGGCAAAATCACAAAAAGGTGGCAAAGGGTTCATCCCTATGCCACCTTTTTGTGCGTTCCGTGGGGTTCAGTCCTGTGCCGCCTTTTTGCGTTCAGCACCATGCATGCCGCGGAGCCGGAATCATTAGTCAGGTGAGAGGGGAGCGCTGCTGCACTCCTGCCACCGCACGTTCAACTCTAACGAACCGTAGAGGTCTTATTTCGCCGTTTTCCCCCGATTTAAAATTCTAACGAACCGCACAGGTCTTATATCACCTCAATCATGCTCGATACCGCCATTTCCGACGAAATAAGCCCCCTGTGGTTCGTTAGAATTTTAGAAGACCCTATTTCCGCAAAATAAGACCTGTACGGTTCGTTAGCGAGAGTGAAATTGAGAGTGGGAGTGGAGGTGAGGTGAGGTGAGGGTACGAGTGAGTAACCACAGCAACTAGCTTGCCAACACCGCCGCCTGATACACAATTTCCCCGCTCGAACCCCTTGCTCATTTTCCTAACTGTCGCTCCTGCTACACCACAACTCATCGCCCCAACTATCGCGATCCGCAGTCCCGCCGCATACTGTTCCATCTGTAGCAACCCGCAGTCCCGCTGCTCGATCTCTGTCCTGCTACTGCCCTGCCGACCATGCAAATTACTCACACTAATCATCTAGCTTTTGTCGATTAATTTATGTTGCAATCGCTTTCTTTCTGGTTATATAGTGGGAGTGCGGGTAATCCGAAACGTTTCGGAATGGCTAGCCATAATAGGATGAAGACGAAGGAGTCGAACCGAACATGAAACTTGGAATCATTGCAGATTATCGTGCTGAAAGCTTCGATTATGCGGCCAATCTCGGCTTGGCCTTTTTAGAGTTTTGCGTCAATGTGGGCACTCCTGCTGCTACCTTCACGGACCTTGTGCCGGAGCTGAAAGCCGCGAGTGAGCGGACCGGCGTAGCTGTTGCATCGATCGGACGTTGGGGCCCTGATCGGATCAATAAGGATGGCAGCATCAACGAAGAGGAACTGAAGGCATCACAAGCACTTATCG
Organism: Paenibacillus sp. J22FR21; assembly: GCF_056269135.1. Lineage (NCBI taxonomy): Bacteria > Bacillati > Bacillota > Bacilli > Caryophanales > Paenibacillaceae > Paenibacillus > Paenibacillus sp. J22FR21. The sequence goes on along the minus strand of NZ_JBWDNJ010000006.1, from coordinate 156,395 downwards.
ATGCTTGCCAAGAGCTTGGTTGTCCGGTATTTGTAGGCGGCTGCAACTACATCGAAGAGCTCTCCTATTACGAGAACATCACAGCGGCGATTAACTACTTCACCGTCCTGATTGAATATGGCAAAACGCGCGGAATCACCATTGCGACGTACAACTGCCACTGGAACAATTACATTGTGGACGATGCAGCGTGGAAGCTCATTCACGGCCATTTGCCGGAGCTTGGCATCAAATACGATCCTTCGCATGCCCGATATGCCGGACAAGATTATTTGAAAGAAATCGTGGATTGGGGCTCGCGCATCAAGCATATCCACATCAAAGGCTCCGTCATCATTGACGGCAAACGTTTCGATGATCCGCCGGCAGGCATGGATCAGACAGATTGGGGAACGTTCATGGCGATCCTCTATGGGAGTGGCTACCAAGGCGGCTTGAGCATCGAACCGCATTCCCACACATGGACGGGCGAGCTCGGCGACAAAGGCGTTCAGTTCACAATCGACTACTTTAACCGCCTGCTGCTCCGCGGGTAATCCTACGAAAAGATGGCATTCGGCTCGACCGGATGCCATCTTTTTTATTTGCTCGGCAGTTCCTTGTGATGGATATACCGCTGATCTGGAACGAGGTGGACGATATATTGCCCAATATGCAACATTATGTGGATTTAATAGTCTCATAGAGGAAAATGATGCTGAGATTACAACATTCTTGCTTCAAACAGCCGATTAAGGGCCAATCCCCATTGGAATGTTGCATTTCGCGCAACATAAGGTAGAGAGTGCCCATTGGGAGGAGAGAGATGTTGCCATTCTAGCAACATTTACTCGTTACCATCCTATTAACACGTTACCATCATATTAGCCGCCACCCACAAACCATTCCCACATGCGACCTGCAACAGCTTCTTTTTCACGCTTACCTCGCTCAACCAACCGATTAATTTTCCTGAATTTAGCGAAAAATAATCAGCGCATCTGCCTCGGCATGATATGATGACCCTATATCCCTAACAAAGGCGGTGAGCCTCGACGTATGAGCATATTTGGAGTTTTTTTCATAATTATCTTGGTGTTTATCGTGGTGAAGCTGTTCCAATCCCGAGGTACTCAGCAGCAGTCTCGAGCAGGCGGCTTCCATGCAGGCAGTGGCCGTCGAAACGTCATGCCGACGCGTAAGCCACCGGAATACCTCGGCGTACCCGAGGGGCATCCGGCACGTTCCGCTGCCGAGCGGCTCGAGGCTGCGCTGTCGCAGGACTTCGAAGCGCGCGTGAAAGACCGCGTAATGAAACGCACGCCAAGCATGCGTGAGGGCGAATGGCAATGGCAGTGGTTTGAGCTGAAGCGTTATTTTCTCATGTGCGGGGTGCTTCGGAACGTACCGATGTACAGCGTGCGCGTAGATGAGGTTTGGCATGAAATGCTGATGTTCACCCGGGAGTATGAGCAGTTCTGCAAGCAGTTTTGCGGAGGGACGATTCATCATGCCCCGCATGGTCCGGATGCGAAGCCTGCACAGGGCGAACGAGCCTGGTTCGATTGGATCTACGGTGAGCTGTTTCTTCCTGTACCGGTGAGCGGACAGCTATGGGGCGCGTTTTATCGGACACCGCTGCCGCATGAGTTGATGTATGAGCTGGAAACGAGCGACTCCGATGACTTGCGCAGCAAACGATTCAACGAGAAGGCAGCAGCGCAATTTGATGATTTGAATGCAACCATCGATTACTTAATTGATCGTGGCGGCAAGCTCGCGTCCGCTAAGGAACAGCCGATTTACAAAGATAACCGTGTCATGGACTCCTCCGACATGATGACGACCGGAGTGCTCTCCGGGATGTTTTTCTACTCTTCATTCGGGCCGATCGACAACTTTCATAATCAGATGGATGAGAGTCAAACCGAGGAACAACGTAACGCGAACGGCGACGGCAGCGGTGGGACTACCCCGATTTGCAGCAACGACGACGATAGGGGCTCCTCTGACTATAATGACGGCGGCAATAATGATGCCGGCAATGGTGATTCCGGCAACGGAGGATTCGATGGCGGTGGCAGCAATTGTTCAGGTGGTAGTGGCGACTCGGGAGGCGGTTCGTCCTGTGGAAGCAGCTGCGGCGGCAGCAGCTAAGCTTGTAATTACGCTCACTCCCATGTTCACATTCACGCGCACGTCCGCGTTCCCGTCCATTTTCTCGCTCACGCTCTCGTCCACGTAATTCAAGCCCCTTTCGGGTATACTTTGCATGTGTTTCTTGCTTTGCATGGCCCACATAGCACATTGATGCGCCGAATGTTATAATAGTCAGTTGAAGAAGCATTTCAGGAGGATGAATAGAACTATGGGCAATCTCACAATATGTGACCATCCGCTAATCCAGCATAAGCTGACCTTTATTCGCGACAAAGATACGAAAACCAAGGATTTCCGCGAATTAGTCGATGAAGTCGCCACGATGATGGCATATGAAATTACGAGAGATTTACCGCTTGAAACGACTACAGTCACAACGCCGGTCATTGAAGCGACAAGCAAAATCGTCTCCGGACGCATGGTTGGCCTTATTCCAATACTGCGCGCAGGACTCGGTATGGTGGAAGGGATGCTTAAGTTGATTCCTTCGGCTAAAGTCGGCCACATCGGGCTGTTCCGTAATCCGGAAACACTCGAGCCGGTGGAGTATTACGTCAACCTGCCTGCTGATGCTACAGAGCGTCAGTTAATCGTTATTGATCCGATGCTCGCTACGGGCGGATCGGCGAACGCAGCTATTCAAGCGCTCAAGACACGCGGCTGCACGCAAATCAAGCTAATGTGTCTCATCGCGGCACCGGAAGGTGTTGCTGCTGTACAGAAGGCGCATCCGGAAGTCGATATTTTCCTTGCTTCGCTGGACAGTCATCTTAACGATCACGGCTATATCGTACCAGGTCTGGGCGACGCCGGTGACCGTATGTTTGGCACCAAATAATCAAGCGTCTGCAACTTGGGGCTCTATTTGCTACGCTACAATTAGGAGTGACATGCTTTGTCTAAAATTAAAGTAATGACGATTTTTGGCACCCGACCGGAAGCGGTTAAGATGGCGCCGTTGGTACTTGAGCTGGAGAAGCATCCGGATCAGATTGAGTCCGTTGTCTGCGTGACCGCGCAGCATCGCCAAATGCTCGATCAAGTGCTCGATTTTTTCAAAATCACGCCGGAGTACGATCTCAACGTGATGAAGGATCGGCAGACGCTGACGGAAACGACCGTCAAAGTACTTGAAGGTCTTGAACCCATACTTCGCGAAGCGAAACCGGATATCGTGCTCGTGCATGGCGATACGCAGACTTGTTTCTTGGCCAGCTATGCTTCCTTCGTGCAGCAGATCCAGGTTGGGCATGTTGAAGCAGGCCTGCGTACATGGAACAAAATGTCTCCATATCCGGAAGAGATGAACCGCCAACTGGCAGGCGTGCTCTCGGATGTGCATTTCGCACCGACGGACAGAGCGGCTGACAATCTGCGCAAAGAGAACAAATCGGAGTCTACGATCTACATAACCGGCAACACGGCGACAGACGTATTCCAATACACGGTGGACAAGTCATTCACGCATCCCGTGATCGAATGGGCGGCGGGTAAGCGCATGATTCTGATGACGGCTCATCGCCGTGAAGCGCTGGGCGAGCCTCATCGTAATATTTTCCGCGCGGTGAAACGGATTGCTGATGAATTTGAAGACGTGGTTGTCGTGTATGCGGTGCATCTGAATCCTGCAGTTCGCGAGCCGGCGAATGAGATCCTTGGCAATCATCCGCGTATTAAGCTAATCGAGCCGCTCGATGTGTTTGAATTCCATAACTTCTACCCGCATACGTACATGATTATGACGGATTCCGGCGGTTTGCAGGAAGAAGCGCCGTCCTTCGGCGTTCCGACCCTAGTGCTTCGCGATACGACCGAGCGACCTGAAGGTATTGATGCAGGGACACTTGAGCTGGTAGGCACGGACGAAGAGGTTGTTTATGAGCGTGCTCATGCGCTGCTTTCCGACTCCAAGCTGTATGAGAAAATGAGCCAAGCGGCCAATCCTTACGGCGATGGGCAAGCATCTGTTCGGATTGTTCAGGCGATCCTGCATCATTTTGGAAAAGTGGACAATCGTCCAGAGCCGTTCACACAACGTTCATAGTTTACATCGGTAGTATAGCATTCCGAGTAACGCAACAGCATACAGTGCTACTGTACGGTTTGGAAACCCGGAAACCCCAGGTAAATCAAGGGTTTTCGGGTAACCGTTCACTAAATGTTTGAATTTATATCAATTGACAAAAGCGAACCCGCTTGGCTAAAATAAATAAGAGTTTTGGAGTGATTCTAGGATGACGAATCCGTCCCATAACGACAATAATCGCAACACGGATAACAGCAGCTTCGGAGATAATCCTTGGCGTGCCATGGGTCTTATCGGATCCGTTGGCGGGACAATCGGTGCCTGTCTTGGACTGGGCTACTGGATTGGACTCAAGGTTGATCAAGCGCAAGACACCGGGTACGGCTCCATTGTTGGCATGGCTATTGGTTTTGTTGTCGCGGTCTTCATCACCATCATTCTGATCAAGGCGTTTACAGGGGGCAAAGCGAAATAATGGATGATTTGTCCGGCCACCTTCGAACGGTTAAGCGTATTACGTTCTTTTTTTTGTCTCTATGTTTTATTGGATGGGCCCTCCTTCCGGAATATAAACCGTTCTTCGGCGGTCTTGTTCTCGGAACTGCGGCAAGTCTTGCAAACGCCTTCCATCTTTCTTGGAAAGTACAGCGAGTCGGCGCTATATCGGCTGCGGGAATTCAGAAACGCCATAACCTTGGTTTTCTGACTCGCGCATGTATTGCACTGTTGGCGGTTGTAATCGCAACCAAGTACTTTTCGTTTAGCCTCTATGGAACAGTAGCTGGATTATTTGTTGTTCAATTGGCAACACTCATATTGGGATTTAAAGCCAAGAGAGATCCGGCCGTACGGCAATCCACCGATGAAAGGGGTGAAAACAACTAATGGATCATATTTTTCCTGAAGTGAATCTGGGTGGCATTCGATTTGATTTGGCTGCCATTATCATGATAGTTATCACCAGCATTATCGTATTTATTATTGCTAAGCTGGCGGTTCGTAACGCTTCGGTCACTAACCCGACTAAGATGCAGAATTTCTTGGAGTGGGTTATCGAATTCGTACAGAACATCATCGGTACAACGATGGACTTGAAGAAAGGCCGTCCGTACCTGACGCTGGGTATTGCTATGATCATGTACCTGTTTGTTGCCAACTTGCTGGGTCTACCATTCGGTATCATTACCGAGGCGCATCATGGAGCGACATTTGCAGGCATGGAGCTTAACTTGCACGGTGAAGAGGAAGCGCATCTCGCATGGTGGAAATCACCAACTGCCGATGTCGCGGTTTCCGGCGCATTGATGGCTATCGTAATCGTGCTCACGCACATCGAGGGTCTGCGTCGCAATCGTAAGCATTACCTCAAGCATTACTTCGAGCCTTATGCAGCGTTCTTCCCGCTTAACGTAATCAAAGAGGTCGCTAAGCCGCTTTCGCTATCGCTTCGTCTATACGGTAACATTTTCGCGGGTGAGGTTATGATTGGCGTCATCATGGGCATGGGATGGTTTGGTATCCCGGCGCTGATTGTATGGCAAGGATTCAGTGTTTTCGTAGGCGCAATTCAATCGTTCGTATTCGTTATGCTAACGATGGTTTACATGTCGCAAGCGATCGTTCACGAAGAACATCATTAAGTCAGTAACAAACCTGCTACTGGCAGGAAACAATAAAACTATATGTAAACATTTTAAGGAGGATTTCTCTAATGGGAGCTTTGGCATTAGTTGCAGCAGCAATTGTATTCGGTCTTGGAGCACTGGGTGCAGGTATTGGTAACGGTTTGATCGTAGGTCGTACAGTTGAGGGTATTTCCCGTCAACCAGAACTTCGTGGTACTCTTCAAACTACAATGTTCATCGGGGTAGCGCTTGTAGAGGCACTTCCAGTTATTTCCCTAGTACTAGCGTTCATCTTCTTGGGCAAAGCGTAAGATTACTAATGCATTATGGCGGGGAGTGCAATCAGCCTCCGCGCCTTCCTTTTGCCTGCTTCAATTGAGAGCCGGCTAATCTACGGAAAGGAGTGACGTACGTTGGATATCGTATGGTCCAATTTTTTCATCCAACTGGTTGCTTTCGGAATTCTTTACTGGCTGCTAAGCCGTTACGCTTTCGGTCCGCTATTCTCCATCATGGAACAGCGCAAGCAGTTCGTGAAAGAACAGCTTGAGAGCGCGGAGAACAGCCGCAAACAAGCCGAAGCACAGTATGAAGAGCAGAAGCAATCCCTTCAACAAGCACGTAAAGATGCTTATGAAATTATTGAGCAAGCGAAACAAACTAGCACGAAGCAAGCTGATGAAATCGTACATGCTGCTAAATCCGAGGCTACTCGCCTGAAGGACGACGCTGTCAAAGATATCGAAAGCGAGAAGAACAAAGCGATTTCTGCACTCCGCAGTCAAGTTAGCGGTATGTCCGTCATGATCGCTTCCAAAATCATCGAGAAACAAATCGATGACAAATCGCAAGAGCAGCTTGTTGACCAATACTTGAATGAGGTTGGAAGCAAATGAGCCGCGAGAGCGTCGTAGCTAAACGCTACGCTAAAGCGCTGTTTGAACTTGCACAAAGCAATAATGCGATTGCAGATGTTGAGAAACAACTGAAAATCGTCGTCGACGCAATGACCGGAGACGCGGAAATCCGTAAGTTTCTTGGTTTGCCAAACGTTGAAGTGACGAAGAAGATCGACATTATTAAAGGTGCGCTATCTGACAAAGTGTCGGTAATGGTACTGAATACAGTAGAGCTGCTCATTCTCCGCGGCCGTCATGACGCGATCGCAGAAGTGTACGAAGCTTATACGAAGGTAGCGGGCGATGCGCTCGGTCAGGCACACGCTACTATATATACGGCTAAATCCTTGTCCGCTGAAGAGCTGTCCAAAGTGGCTGCGCAATTCGGTACAATGGTTGGCAAACGCATTATCGCGAAACAAATCGTTGAACCGGCTTTGCTCGGCGGCGTGCAAGTGCGCATCGGCGACCGTCTGTATGACGGCAGCCTCTCCGGCAAGCTGGCTCGACTTGAACAAGCTTTGAAAACTCAAGCATTGTAGATAGGGGTGAACGGAATTGAGTATCAGACCTGATGAAATCAGCACGCTGATTAAACAACAGATCGAACAATTTAAATCCGAAATTCAAGTCGTTGATGTCGGTACGGTCATCCAAGTCGGTGACGGTATCGCACGTGTACACGGCCTAGAGAACGCTATGGCCGGCGAACTGCTCGAATTCTCGAACGGCGTTATGGGTATGGCCCTTAACCTTGAAGAGAGCAACGTCGGTGTCGTTATCATGGGACCTTACACAGGCATCCGCGAAGGCGACCAAGTGAAGAGAACAGGTCGTATCATGGAAGTTCCGGTTGGCGAAGCTTTGCTTGGCCGCGTAGTAAACGCACTGGGACAACCGGTTGACGGCAACGGACCAATCAACACAACTAAAGCACGTCCAATCGAATCTCCGGCACCGGGCGTAATGGCTCGTAAATCGGTATTCGAGCCGATGCAAACGGGTATCAAAGCGATCGATGCGATGATTCCAATCGGCCGTGGTCAACGTGAGCTTATCATCGGCGACCGCCAAACAGGTAAGACTCAAATCGCGATCGACACGATCGTGAACCAAAAAGGCAACGGCGTTATCTGTATCTACGTTGCAATCGGTCAGAAACAATCCACTGTTCGTACGGTTGTTGAATCCCTTCGCCAACAAGGCGCTTTGGATTACACAATCGTTGTTACAGCGAGTGCTTCCGAGCCATCCCCGCTTCTTTACCTGGCACCTTACACAGGCTGCTCGATGGGTGAGGAGTTCATGTACAACGGTAAACACGTACTAGTTATCTATGATGACCTTTCCAAACAAGCGGCAGCATACCGTGAGCTTTCCTTGCTGCTTCGCCGTCCGCCGGGTCGTGAGGCTTATCCAGGGGACGTATTCTATCTTCACTCCCGTTTGCTTGAGCGCGCAGCTAAGCTGAACGATGAGCTTGGCGGCGGTTCCTTGACTGCATTGCCATTCATCGAGACGCAAGCCGGCGATATCTCGGCTTACATCCCGACAAACGTAATTTCGATTACGGATGGTCAAATCTTCCTAGAGTCCGACCTATTCTACTCCGGTCAGCGTCCAGCGGTTAACGTTGGTAACTCTGTATCCCGTGTAGGTAGCTCCGCTCAAATCAAAGCCATGAAGAAAGTTGCGGGCACGCTCAAAACTGACCTTGCTCAATACCGTGAATTGGCAGCATTTGCAGCATTCGGATCTGATCTTGATAAAGTAACGCAATCCCGTCTAAACCGCGGCGAGCGCACACTGGAAATCTTGAAGCAAGGCGTTAATGCGCCATTGCCGGTAGAGCGCCAGGTCGTTTCCCTTTACACGGTTACACGTGGACACGTTGATGATATTCCGGTTCAAGATGTACGCCGCTTCGAAGCTGGCCTTCTGGCTTACGTGGATGCTAACAAACCAGAAATTTTCGCTTCCATCCGCGATACGAAAGATTTGACTTCCGACAATGAGAAAGTGCTTGTTGAAGCGATCAAATCGTTCAAGAACAGCTTTGCAGTGTCGGTTTAAAACCTTTCTTTAATCATTCAAACGGTATGCTGCTTAACGTATACCGTTTGAATACTGTGCGGAATAGAACTGGTTAGGGTGAGGCTTGCTTCACCCATACGGCCGGTAATAAGGTGGTGACAACGAATGGCTAAAGGTATGCGCGAAATTAAGCGCTCGATCAAGAGTAAGCAGAATACGAAACAGATCACGAAGGCAATGGAGATGGTTGCATCCGCTAAGCTCAAGAGAGCTCAAGATGCCGCTGTAGCATCACGTCCATATACCGACAAGATCAAGGAAGTCGTAGCGAGCATTGCATCGGGCGGGGGCGCGATTAAGCATCCTATGCTGCAAAGCCGCGAAGTCAAACGTACGGCCTACCTGGTCGTCACGTCGGACCGCGGTTTGGCGGGCGGATACAATGCGAACGTGCTTCGTAAAGTATGGACGGAGATTCAGGAGAAGCATAAGTCTGCTGCTGAATACGACGTTTTCGTCATCGGACGTAAAGGCCGGGATTACTTCAAACGCCGGAACATCAACCTTGCTGATGAAGTAACAGGACTTTCCGATTCACCGAAATTTGCCGATATCAAGTCGTTGGCAGCAGCTGCTGTTAAAGGCTTCGAAAGCGGTAAATATGACGAGCTAAACCTGGTGTATAACCAATTCTATAATGCAATTACCCAAGTTCCTGTCATTAAGCAGCTGCTTCCACTGGATCAGTCTGAATTTACAGGCGCGAAGGCAAGTTACGAATATGAGCCGTCACCTGAGAAGGTACTCGACGTTCTATTGCCGAAATACGCGGAAACGGTTGTTTACAGCGCGGTATTGGAAGGTAAAGCGAGCGAGTTCGGCGCACGTATGACAGCGATGGGCAATGCAACGAAGAACGCGACGAAGATGATCGCAGGCTTGACGTTGACGTACAACCGTGCACGTCAGGCAGCAATCACACAAGAAATCGCAGAGATCGTCGGCGGAGCTAACGCACAGGCATAAGCTTCACCATTAATGCATCCGAAGTAAGCACCAGCTGGTTGTGATCGGTCTAACGGCCGTTTCAATTCCGGCGGTGCAGCTTCGGAAAACATGAAGGAGGTACAAGAATGAGCAAGGGGCGTGTAGTCCAGGTAACAGGACCGGTAGTCGACATTGCGTTCGACAACGGACAATTGCCTGAGATTCTTAATGCGATAAAAATCGAAAGAGCGGCTCAAGGCGCAGGCGAGCGCGATATCAACCTTACGGTTGAAGTAGCAACTCACCTCGGCGACAATCTGGTTCGCTGCGTTGCGATGTCTTCCACTGACGGTCTTGTCAGAGGAACAGAGGCTGTGGATTTGGGTAAACCGATCACAGTACCTGTAGGACCAGCAACACTTGGCCGTGTATTTAACGTACTTGGTGATCCAATCGATAACAATGGTGATGTTGACCGTACGATCTCTAACCCGATCCACCGTCAAGCACCTCCGTTTGAAGAATTGTCGACATCACAAGAAATCTTGGAAACAGGGATCAAAGTTATCGACTTGATGGCTCCTTACTCCAAGGGTGGTAAAATCGGTCTCTTCGGCGGTGCGGGCGTAGGTAAAACCGTAACGATGCAAGAGCTTATCCACAACATCGCACAAGAGCACGGCGGTATCTCCGTATTCGCCGGCGTTGGTGAGCGTACTCGTGAAGGTAATGACCTTTACCACGAGATGAGCGACTCCGGTGTTATCGCTAAGACAGCGATGGTATTCGGTCAAATGAATGAGCCTCCGGGTGCGCGTCTTCGCGTAGCTTTGACGGGTCTTACAATGGCTGAGTATTTCCGTGATGAAGAAGGAAGAGACGTTCTTCTGTTCGTCGATAATATCTTCCGCTTCACGCAAGCTGGTTCAGAAGTATCCGCTTTGCTGGGCCGTATGCCATCCGCAGTAGGTTACCAACCAACATTGGCAACTGAAATGGGTCAACTGCAAGAGCGTATCACTTCCACGAAGAAGGGTTCCGTTACTTCCATTCAAGCGATCTACGTTCCTGCCGATGACTATACGGATCCGGCTCCTGCAACGGCGTTTGCCCACTTGGATGCAACGACTAACCTTGAGCGTAACATCGCTGCAATGGGTATCTTCCCGGCCGTAGATCCGCTCGCTTCGTCTTCCCGTATCCTGACGCCTGAAATTCTTGGCGAAGAGCACTACCAAGTAGCGCAAACCGTTAAGAAAGTTCTGCAACGTTATAAAGAGCTTCTGGATATCATCGCGATCCTCGGTATGGACGAATTGTCTGAAGAAGACAAGCTGATCGTTCACCGTGCGCGTCGTATTCAAGTGTTCTTCGCGCAACCACTGCACGTTGCGGAAGCGTTCAATGGTATCCCGGGCTTGTACGTTCCTGTTAAAGAAACGGTACGCAGCTTCAAAGAAATTCTTGAAGGTAAGTACGACCACCTTCCAGAATCGGCATTCCATAACGTCGGAACGATCGAAGACGCGGTTGCTAAAGCGGAAAAACTTGCTCAAGAGGTTTAATCGCTCATAGCTAGGGAGGTAATATCATGAGCTCCTTTTTATTGGAAATTGTAACACCTGAGCGTAAAGTTTACGCGGAGGATGTAAATATGATTATCGTTAAAGGCTCCGAGGGTGAGATGGGTATTATGCCTAATCACATTCCGATGGTAACGCCTTTGCGAATTGCTCCTGTTACGATCAAGAAAGACCGCTCTGAAGAAACAATTGCCGTTAACGGCGGGTTCCTTGAGATCCGTAAGGATAAAGTGGTTATCTTGGCTGAGAGTGCAGAACTGCCGGGCGACATCGATCTTTCCCGTGCAGAATCCGCGAAGCAGCGTGCAGAGCAACGCATTAACGGCAAGCGCGACGAGTATGATCAAATTCGCGCTGAGCTCGCCTTGCAGCGTGCACTTAACCGTATCTCGGTAAAGTCGCGCTAAGATAGTTAGCGAAGAAGACTGATTCTTTTCGCAGAGGTATTCTGTGAGAGAATCAGTCTTTTTGTTTTGTGATCTTAGATGTAATCATTTGGAAATAAACTGACAAATGATGGACACACTCAGATGGTAAATCTGTAGTATAATGAGAAAATCCGACATCGTAAGGAGGTCCTGCCATGATCGATATTCATACGCATATATTGCCGGGCATTGATGACGGTGCTGCTGATATGGAAGAAGCACTGGATTTGGCTAGAGCCGCTGTGTCGGATGGCATTACCGGACTGATTGCCACACCGCATCACGCGAATGGCCGTTATATGAATGATGCGGCTTTCACGAACCAGCAAGTAGAGCTGCTGAGAGAGCGTCTTGCAACGGAGAGTATTTCGCTTGAACTGCATGTGGGACAAGAGATTCGTGTACATAGTGATATGTTTGAAGCACTAAGTGCTGGGGAGCTGACCACATTGGCCAAATCCCGCTATATTTTATTAGAGATGCCGTCTTCCTCCGTTCCTAAGCGGATGCTGGAATATATTCATGAATTCAAGATTATGGGCATACGGCCGATCATTGCCCATCCCGAGCGTAATGCTGAGGTTGTTCAGAATCCATCCAAATTAAGAGAAATGGTAGACGCAGGTGCCTATGGCCAAGTGACGACTCACTCTCTGCTTGGTGGATTTGGTAAACAAATCGAACGTTCCGCCTGGCAGCTATGCCAAGAAGGTCTCATACATACGCTCTCTTCAGATGCCCATCATGTCGTGCGTCGCGGTTATCGCCTTCAAGAAGCTTATAAGAGAGTAAGAGAAGAATTGGGAGAGAACTTCGAGCAATGTTACAGGCAAAATGCTGAAGCCATAATTAGAAATTATGTATTCAATGAATCTCCAGTGATGGGCAAAACTTCCAAAAGTAAAAAGCTGTCAAATCTCCTAAAATTCTTTGGTAGATAATTGACCACCTAGTTAATGGATGGTACTATTGGTAGTGATTGTTACATATGGCGGCAATTTTAGACAAATTCTTAAGTAGAGGTGACTTATAGTGACAGTAAGAAAAAAATTAGTAGTAACTACCATCGCAGCAAGTCTAGTAGCCGGTTCGTTGGCAGGATTGCCACTTAGCAACAAAGGATTGGCAGAGCAACTTGGATTGTCGAATGTTGCATCAGCAGCAACGGCAACAACGCCAACATATGCTGATTTCTTGGCTAGACTAGATCGTATTCACACAGCGCTAATCGCAGGTGGCGAAGCGCAGAAGGTTCGTGATCTTCGCACTCAAATCGGTGGATTGACTTTTGTAGCTAACAACAGTGCTATCAATCCACTATGGGTTTATGTTCCAGTGGCAATTAAGAATGATGCTAACAAAGAATTACTGTTTGACACATTCCAAGCTCTTGGTTCGATTATGTACAGCACGCGCAACGAAGAAATCGAAGTGATTCGTTCCAATGAAGATCTGCAAGCAGCTCTAGTAGCATTGGCTGCTGCAACGAACACAGATAAGCTTACTGTAAATGACCTGCTGGCATTTGTTGATGCAGTTGAAACGGCAGCAGTTGAAGCTGTGCAAACGAATCTAGCAGATTTGCTTACTGATGAGTCAGGCTCACTGGCAGTAGCTTTGATCAAAGCCGGTGTGAAGGATGTATTGGATAACGATACGCTAGTTGTTAGCAAGGTGCTCAACGCTCTAAAAGGTAACACTTCAAATCAAGATCTGGCAGACGGGTTGGCGGCTACATTCGAGAACTTCACAACTGCACTACCAGCGGGAGAAGCAGCAACGAAAGCACTAGTGGTAGCAGCTGTTCGCGCAGAAACCGTAAACACGTTTACGACTGCAGACAACGGACGCACTCACACATACACACTTACACTTAAAGGAATTACAATTCCAAATGCGTTGCTTACATGGACCGCAAGCGGCAATGTGAATGTTGAAGTAGTAGCAGGTAAAGTAACACTGGCATCTACGGCAACTTCTGGCACAGCATTAATCCAAGCGAAGTTTCAAGGCAAAGTAATCTTTGAGAAATCAGATACATTGACTTACTCTACTGGCACAGTCTATATTCCACCAGTCACAGCACCATCGATTGCAGATGTATTAAAGGACCTTAAAGGCAAGATCGCAGCTGCAACAGGCGCAGAGAAAGCCAAGCTGATCCAAGAAGCGATTGATAAAGCTGCAGCAGCTATCGCAGAACTCGCGAAGATCGATGCTAAAGGCGATGTTAAAATTGTAGATGGTAAAGCAACTGTAACGGTAAGTGCGGCAGCAATTGAAAAAGCTATCAACGAAATCGCAAAGGTTATCGCAGCTTTGAAAGATGCGGCTCCTGGTGCGGAAGCAGCTATTAAAGTGGTACTGACAGTTGATCTCGGAACTGTTAATGCCAAAGATGTTAGTGTTTCCGTTATCGGCGACAGCGTGAAGAAAGTTACCGGTGCTGGCGTACTTGGATTTAACTTTGGCTTCAATGGCTTTAGCGCGACATTGCCAGTTGGTGCTGAGATCAACGATGCTTTCACGTTCAATGTGAAGAACAACGCTCCTGCGGGTCCTGCAACTTCGTTGAAAGCTGTATCTGACGCTTACGACTTCGCCCTAGCAGTTGGCGGTAAAGAAGTTCACGAGTTCAGCAGCCCAATTGAAGTTAACATTCCTGTAAATACAACAGGTGTCGACAAAGAACTTCTAACAGTATTCGACGGTACGACTTATTATGGGGGCGTATTCCACGACGGCGTGATCACTGAGAAGCGTGACCACTTCTCCACATATGTAGTCGTTGAGAATAAAGTAACCTTCAAAGATACGAACAAAGTAAAAGCATGGGCTGGCCGCCAGATCGAAGTTATGGCTGCTAAAGGCGCTATCCAAGGCCGCGCTAATGGCTCATTCGTTCCGAATGGCGAAGTAACACGCGCTGAGTTCGCTAAAATGCTCGTTCGTGCACTTGATCTGGACAACGTATTGGCCAAAGAAGGCTTTAGCGACGTGAACGCTGCTGACTGGTTCGCACCATTCGTAGCTGCAGCATCCGAAGCTGGTATCATCAAGGGCCGTACAGCTACTTCCTTCGCGCCTAACGCTACAATTACACGCGCAGAGATGGCTGTAATGGTTGCTCGTGGCCTGGAAGCGGCTAAAGGGGTCAAAGCTAACGCAGAAGACCTGAAGGCTCTAGACGCATTCAAGGATGCTGGTTCGATTAGTACTAGCTTGAAGGACGGAGTAGCTTTTGCAGCGAACAACGGACTTGTTGTTGGTGATAAAGGTAAATTCAATCCAAACGCTACAGCTACACGCGCTCAAGCAGCAGTTATTATCTACCGTGCATTTAACTTCAAGGGTTAATCAACTAGCATCACAGGATGGAATGGCATAATATACATCCCCCTTCAATGGGGGATGTATATTGCTTTAAAGAACAAAATTCACCCAGATTAATCCAAAATTTTGATGATGAAATTGCGAGGGATATGATGTGCAAATCGAGTTAGAACTCCGAGACTATATACGGATTATTACCAAACGGAAATGGATGATCGTCGCAATTGTAGTCATCTGTTCAATGGCAGCGGGGTTGTATAGTTATTTCATGATTGAACCGGTTTATCAAGCGACGACGAAGATTGTTGTCAATCGAACAGCCGCCACAGGTGCTTCCGCCAACGACTTGGATTTGAACGAAGTGAATGCCAATCTTCGTTTGATTGATACTTACAAAGAAGTTATAAAGACACCGGCTATTATGGAAGCAGTGTCCAACAAGCATCCGGAGTTTAACATGAGCGTGGATGATCTGATTAAGAAAGTGAAAGTAAGCTCCGTCAACAATACGCAAGTAATGACGATGGCTGTTCAGGATCTCTCCTATGAGAAAGCAGCAGAGATTGTGAATGCAGTGACGCAGGTGTTTAAAGAACAAATTCCGACAATCTTCAACGTGCAGAATGTAACCGTACTGAACTTGGCGAAGGTGAATCCAAGCAAAGATCCGGTTCCGGTCAATAACAAGCTTGAGCTGAATGTGATTTTGGCTTTCGTAGTATCTCTTATGGCAGCCGCAGGAATTGCTTTCTTACTTGAGTATTTAGATGACACCATTAAGACTGAGGCGGATGTCCTGCGATACTTGGAACTGCCGACAATGGGCCAAATCGCCAAAGTAAAGAACGAACATGCGAATCGAGAAGAAGCGATTAAGACGGGTAACGTAAAGGCAGGTGAGATTTCGAGTGTCCAAGTTGGGAAATAGCAGATATCTGATTACATATTACGAACCAAAGTCACCTATTTCAGAAGCTTATCGTGCGATGCGGACGAATATTGATTTCTCCTCAGTCGATGATCACATTCAAGTCATTATGGGAACCTCTGCATCACCGGGAGAAGGAAAGTCAACGACAATCGCTAATATTGCCGTAGTTTATGCCCAAGCGAATAAGAAAGTCGTACTCATCGATTCCGATATGCGCAAGCCGACGATGCATCACACATTTGGGCTAAGCAATCGTCATGGCTTGTCTTCCTTACTGTCACGGCAGTGTGAGCTGGATGAGGCGGTTAAAGCGACGGACATTCCTAATTTATTTATTATTCCTTCCGGTCCTGTACCGCCTAATCCTTCCGAGATGGTTGCGTCTCAGCGGATGAGTGCACTAATCGAAGAACTGCGAACCAAGTTTGATATTGTATTAATCGATACCCCTCCGACGTTAGCCGTAACAGATGCACAGCTTATTTCGACAAAATGTGATGGCGTCCTGCTTGTCGTCGAATCAGGTAAGGTCAAACGCGATGCGGTTATCAAGGCAAAGCAACAACTAACGCATGTAAAGGCAAGAATTCTCGGTGTGGTACTGAAGAACATTGAGCAGAAGAATAGCGATGGCTACTACTACTATTATTATAGTGAAACAGAAAAGTAGTTCTTAAGTATTGTTATACCAGGTAAAAAGTTCTATTATTATATCTGGGACTATTGTCTAATACTACCAATTGAGGGCATATAAGCCGGATAGTAATACTGAGAACATGGGGGAAGTCCAATGCTGTACAAGAAGCGTTCTTTGCTTTTATTGGGAATTGATTCATTAATCGTTTGCTTTAGCGTTGGAACCTCTTATTTATTCCGTTACCAGGGGACCATTCCAGCAGACTCTGTATTGCAAATGGTGATCTATGCATTAGTAACGGCGGTAATATGCAACATTACGATGGTTTACTTCAAGATGTACCAACGTATATGGAGATACGCTAGTATTGGTGAACTAGTTTCTCTGCTGAGAGCAGTCATACTTGGCTGGGGAATTTCTTATGGTTTAACGACCCTCTTCATGGATGAGAACGTTCCATTGCCAATAGCGGTGCGTACCATGGAGACGATGCTGTTGATTATGGGTGGCATCCGCTTCATATGGAGAATGATCGTAGATAGTAAGAATACTGCTACTAATAAGTCTAGAGTGCTTATTATTGGAGCCGGAGACTGCGGTGCCATTATCGCGAAAGAGATTAAGAGCAATGCTAATGCGCAATTATACGTAGTTGGCTTTATTGACGACGATAATAAGAAGTTACTGCAACGCATACTGGGAATACCTGTTCTCGGCGATCGGTACGCAATTGAAGCAATTGTGAGAAGACATAAGATTAACGAGATTATAATTGCCATTCCATCAGCTGAGAAGTCAGAGCTGTCCGAGATCATTTCGATTTGCAGGGTAACAGATGCTAAAGTGAAAATCATACCTGCATTGAATGATCTGATTGCCGGCAAGGTATCGGTTAGTGCAATGCGAGATATAGATCTGGAAGATTTACTGGGGCGCGATCCTATCCTGCCAGATCTGAAAGGGATTGCCGATTATGTAGAGAACAAGGTTGTTCTTGTAACGGGTGCCGGTGGATCCATAGGTTCTGAATTGTGCCGACAAATCACGATATTTAGGCCCAAGACCTTGATTCTATTGGGGCATGGAGAAAATAGCATCTATACCATTGAGATGGAACTGCGCAGACGCTTCCCAGACCTCGCACTCGAAACCATCATTGCGGACATCCAAGATCGTCAACGCATTGATGATGTATTCCGCTTACATAGACCACAAGTCGTCTTCCATGCAGCCGCGCATAAGCATGTTCCACTTATGGAAAGAAACCCGGCTGAGGCCGTTAAGAATAACGTGTTTGGCACCAAGAATGTAGCTGATGCAGCTGATCGTTATGAGGTTGAGAGATTCGTTCTCATCTCTTCAGACAAGGCAGTTAATCCATCAAGCATCATGGGTGCGACCAAGCGGATTGCGGAAATGTATATCCAAATGAGAGATCAAATAAGTAATACCAAATATGTTGCTGTCCGGTTCGGTAATGTTCTAGGTAGCAGAGGCAGTGTTATACCTAGGTTCAAAGAGCAGATCGCAGCCGGTGGTCCTGTAACTGTCACGCATCCGGAGATGGTGCGTTACTTCATGACTATCCCTGAGGCCGTACAGCTCGTCATCCAAGCAGGTGCCTTTGCTGCCGGAGGTGAAATCTTCGTATTAGATATGGGCCAGCCTGTCAAGATTGTAGAGCTTGCAGAGGATGTTATCCGATTGTCTGGTTTCGAACCATATACCGAGATACCAATCGAGTTTACCGGTATCCGTGCTGGGGAGAAGCTGTATGAAGAACTGCTACTGAATGAAGAGGCGATTGCGAAGACGAAGCATAATCGAATATTTATTGGTAAGCCATTGGGTATTAACCAAGCGGAGTTGGAGCTTCAGTTTAAACGTCTTGAGCGTGCAATTGTTGAAGAGAAGGATGATATTCGAAATGTCATTGAGTACATTGTACCGTTGTATAAGGATGTTTCCTAACATCAGGAAATGTAAGTGAGAGGAATGAATACATTGCGAAAAATGAAGAGATGGAAAAAAGTTTTTGTTTGGGTGGCATCTATTGTGGTAATTATTGGTATTGCAGGTGTGTTTACAGTTAATTATGTGGCTAATAAGGTAATTGGCTCTTTGGCAGATAGTTTTGAATCCGAATTACTAGATGAAACTAAAGATAATACTCCACCAGGAGACAAAATAGACAATAAAGATAATGATTCATCACCAACTAGTACACCAGATGTAACAGATACATCGGGAACAAGTGGTGAACCAAAAGGCAATAATCAAGCCAATAATGCTCCTAATGAAGAGAAATCCTCAGATGATAGTGTAAAGCCTAATGAAAAAGAAGATCTTAATAAATACTCTGCGGAAGTATCGGTAGATAAGGCTAACAGCGTAAAAGATAAAGTTACCGTGAAAGATAAAGCTGCCGTTACTTCAATACTTCTAGCAAAGCTGAGTATGAACGAAATGAAACAACTGCAAAAACTAGCAGGTGGCGGCCTAACAATAGAGGAAAAGAGAGAGGCACGGAAAATCATACTCGATGGAGTAAGCCCAGAACAGTATAACAAACTCTCAGTAATTGCACATAAATATGGTGTCAGCCAAGGGAAGAAATATGATGAGGTAGTAAAGAAAACAAGCAAGGGTGATTCAAACAAGTGAATGTAATCCACAAATCGCTTTCTGTGCGACTGTTGGTGGTCAGTACCCATCAGCGCTCCGGGAAGCGATTGTTATAATCAGCTATCAATGGAAAATGATTCTTTTCGCAATAATTGTTTCTTGAAGGGAAGTTTATCTAATGAAAGATAGAATATTTCTCTCTTCGCCACACATGAGCGAAGAGGGCTATGAACTTCAGTATGTAAATGAAGCTTTTGATACAAATTGGATTGCTCCACTGGGAGAAAATGTTAATCAATTTGAAATCGAACTAGCGGCAAAGGTGGGTTCAAAGTCAGCAGCAGCCCTTTCTTCTGGAACTGCAGCAATTCATTTAGCACTGAAAGCAGCAGGAGTAGTTGAAAATGACATTGTTTTTTGTCAGTCGCTAACCTTTTCAGCGACAGCAAATCCAATAATCTATCAGAATGCAATCCCTGTTTTTATTGATAGTGACGAAACGACTTGGAATATGTGTCCGACTGTTTTGGAACAGGCATTTGAAAAGTATCCACAAGTGAAAGCTGTTATTGTAGTGCATCTTTATGGACTATCAGCGGATATGGATAAAATCGTCGAGCTTTGCAGGAAGCATAACGTTGCATTAATTGAGGATGCCGCGGAGTCTTTAGGTACATATTATAAGAATAAACACACTGGAACATTTGGGGATTACGGCATTTTCTCGTTTAATGGAAACAAGATAATAACCACATCAGGTGGTGGAATGTTGGTTTCTAATAATGAGGAAAGAATAGCCAAAGCTAGGTTCTGGGCTACACAAAGTAGGGATCAAGCAAGACACTATGAACATAGTGAGTTAGGATTTAATTACCGAATGAGTAATATTTCAGCAGGGATCGGTAGAGGACAGTTAAAAGTGCTTAATCAAAGAGTAGAGAAGAAGAGATATATTTTTGAGTACTACAGAAGAGAGTTGGGCTCACTCGAAGGTATCTCTTTCATGCCTTGTAATGAGTGGAACGAACCAAACTTTTGGCTAAGTTCATTGATTTTGAATGGTAGAGTGAGACCTATTGATATTTTTACAGCTTTAGAAAAAGAAAATATTGAGTCTCGCCCTGTGTGGAAACCAATGCACTTGCAACCGTTCTTTGAAAAATACGATTTCGTAGGAACTGACGTATCGGAAAAACTATTTAATAATGGAGTGTGTCTGCCCTCCGATACAAATATGACAGATGCGGATTTAGAACGTGTTGTAGAGACTATAAAAAAGTTATGGTGGGCATAGATGGAGAAAAAAAATAGCATCAGATTTTATAGTGAGTTTATTAAAAGACCAATGGATTTTATATTAGCTTTTATTGCTATTATTGTTTTGAGTCCGGTCATTATATTCGTTACTTTACTAGTCAGAGTCAAACTTGGAGGACCAGTAATTTTTAAGCAAAAGCGCCCTGGATTAAATGAAAAAATATTTACAATGTATAAGTTTAGAACTATGACAGATGAGAGAGATGAAAAGGGGCAACTATTACCAAATGAATTAAGGCATACAAGGTTTGGACGGTTTTTAAGAAGTACAAGTCTAGATGAATTACCTGAACTAGTAAATGTTTTAAAAGGTGATATGAGTTTAGTAGGGCCAAGGCCGTTATTAGTTGAGTATCTATCACTTTATAATGAGGCTCAAGCGCGTAGGCATTGTGTTAGACCGGGAGTAACGGGCTATGCACAAGTAAACGGACGGAATGCTATTACGTGGGAAGAAAAGTTTGAAAAGGACATTTTTTATGTAAATAAGGTATCTTTCTTCTTAGATATAAAACTACTATTTCAAACAATATATAAAGTTATTAAGAAAGAAAGCGTAAATCAAAGCTCTCATATATCGATGGAGAAATTTAAAGGAACAAGCGTTAATTAACTTGAGCATAGTTGGAGTTGACATGAAATGAATTACACCGAGAAATGGTGGGACAACACTTCACCTGAAGAAAAAATAATCGTTATCGGTGCTGGTAGTTTAGGTAAGTTGACAATAGATTGTATTCTCAGAAATAAGGATTATAAACAACCCAACGTAGCTCTTCTTGATGATAATGAAGATTTTCAAGGGAGTAGTGTATTAGGTGCCCCGGTGATTGGGAAAGTTGAAAAGACTATTTATCTAAGAAATAAGACCGATATACGTTTTGTTATAGCTATTGCCAATAACAATATAAGAAGAAGAATTGTAACCGAATATTTAGGGCTACGCTACACAAGCGTAGTTAGTAAGGAATCCACCATATCTCCTTTTGCACAAATTGGCGAAGGTAGCATTATATTACCAGGTGTGGTTGTTGATCCTGAGGCAAAGATAAACAAACATATAATTGTAAATAAATTATCTACTATAGCGCATGACGTTACTCTACATAATTTCTCTCAAGTATCACCAGGCGTTAATCTTGGTGGGTTTGTTGAATTAGGTGAAGGTTCTTTCCTTGGCCTAGGAGCAGCCGTCTTACCATATATTAAAATAACCAATGATGTTGTCATTGGAGCCGGTGCGGTTGTAACTAAAAATATAGAGGTTCCCTATTCTGTATTTGTAGGAAATCCTGCGAAATTAATGAAAAAAAATTAAATCATTACATAGTTTTAAAGTTTATTAAGCTATTGTACTTAACAAAAGAATAGTTTGAGAGAGGTACATGAAATGATAGCTAGAAGCGCAGAAAATATAGTGATTTTAAATCACCATGCAACAGCACCAGATACTGGTGGCGGTGGAAGACACTACGAGTTAGCTAAGAGTCTATCAGATAAAGGACACAATGTTTGTATATTGGCATCTTCTTATGATCATGGGAGAAAAAGTTATCTCACCAAAGAAGAAATAAATGAAGCGAAGTTCTCTGATAACTTTAAGATTGTTAGATTTAAAACGACACCCGGCTATAGAGGCACTTTGGGTAGGTTTATTAATTACAATAATTACAAAAAAATGGCTGTTTCATATGAAAACTTTGAGAAGCCTCCTACGGTTGTAATTGCTTCTTCTGTACACCCATTGGCATGGATTGCTGGATATAAGTTGAGCCGGAAGTACAATGCTAAATTTATAGTTGAAGTTAGAGATTTATGGCCTTTAAGTATGTATGAAGATTTTACAGGTTTAAAAAAGAAACTCATTTTCGCATACTTGGAAAACCTGGAAAAGAAATATTATGGACTAGCTGATGCGATAATAACAACAGCGCCATTCGCATTTGAATACATGGAAGAGAAGTATAAAATCAATAGAAATAAAATTCATTACATACCACACGGCATAGATATAGAAAAGTTTGATATTCACGCTAACTACTCTGATAATATTCTACCCAAGGAATTAAATGATGTTTTAAACTCGAAATTTTGTGTTACCTATACTGGGGCTCTCTCTAAAAGTGAAGGACTACCTACATTTGTTGAATCCGCTAAATTATTAAAAGAGTATTCGGACATAAATTTAGTAGTTGTTGGAGGTGGGCCAGAGAAAGCAAACCTTGTGAAGATTATTGAAGATTATAAGTTGAATAATGTGATATTAGTGGATAAACAATCCAGGGATAGTATACCGTTAATATTGAAAAAATCTAAGCTCTTGTTTTGTGGTTTAATGGAGAGAGAAGCGTTTAAGTACGGGATAAGCAAGAATAAGTTTTATGACTACATGGCTTCAAATAGGCCTATTATTTTTGCTTCAAATGTTCGAGGGAGTTTAATATCTATTGCACAAGCAGGAGTGACTATTAATCCAAATAACCCTGAAAAATTGGCAGAGAGCATTATGCATATTTATAAGGGATATGAAAATGTTGGTAGACAATTTGGGTTAAATGGGCGAAAGTTTGTTGAGGAGAAACATACCACTGAAATAATATCCAATCTTTTTTATAAGGTAATTTCTACGAGTGGCTGAATCAAGGTTTTTTTGATCTAATGTTGCCATTTCAATTGATGTTAGAGTTTTTCTCAAAAATGAAGGGAAGATAACAATGATTAATATAATAGGACTGGGTTATATTGGTTTACCAACAGCGCTTATGTTTGCAAAAAGTGGTGTAAAAGTAGTGGGAACCGATTATAATTCAAATCTAGTCGAGTCATTAAATGAAGGAAAGCTTACATTTGAAGAAGAGGGATTAGAAGATCTCTTCCAGGAAGCAATTTCTAATGGAATCAAATTTACAACAGAATATGTAAAAACACATACTTACGTTATTGCAGTTCCAACGCCTTATATCAAGGATAGTAAGAAACTTGATCCAAAGTATGTATGTTCGGCTGTGAATAGTGTTCTAGAAGTTTGTGAAAAAGGCGCAGCATTAATTATTGAATCAACGATTTCCCCCGGAACAATTGATAAATATGTTCGTCCGGAAATTGAAAAAAAGGGATTTGTTATAGGTGAGGATGTTCATTTGTTACATGCTCCTGAAAGAATAATTCCTGGAAATATGATCTATGAGCTTGAACATAACTCTAGAACCATAGGTGCAGACAATTTGGAAATTGGTGAGAAGGTAAAATCCCTGTATGCAAACTTTTGCGAATCAGAAATAGTTGTAACGGATATCAGGTCTGCAGAAATGTCTAAAGTAGTAGAAAATACATATCGTGATATTAATATTGCTTTCGCTAATGAATTGACGAAAATTTGCCGTGCCGATAATATGGATGTTTATGAGATTATAAAAATTGCTAATAAGCATCCGCGGGTTAATATATTACAACCTGGTCCAGGTGTAGGCGGGCATTGTATATCAGTAGACCCGTGGTTTCTGGTTGGAGATTACCCGGATCTAACTAACTTAATTCTATCAGCACGAAAAATAAATGATTCTATGCCTAGGCATGTACTTGGTAGAATTAGAGATATTATGAGAGAGCGTGGAATTAAAGATATTTCAAAAGTTGGCTTATATGGTCTAACATATAAGGAGAACGTCGATGATATAAGAGAAAGTCCTACACTGCAATTACTAGAAAGAATGGATGAGCACTTAGCATTTGGTGTTAAGGTATATGATCCATTAGTAAAAACAAGAATGGTAGATCATCAATTTATGAATTTTGAGGATTTTCTAAATGAGATCGAAATCCTTATTATTATGGTAGGGCATGACCATATCAAAAGTAATTTGAATGAAATAAAAGACAAGTATATTCTAGATACCAAAAATATATGTATGCTTGAAGGGACATATAAATTGTAGGAAAATGTCCACCACAAGTGGAATCTTAGGGAGGGTCCTGATTTAATATTACGCAATAACAAACATGATTAAGGACCCTAGTAGTTATTTGAAAGTTCAGAGGTGCATAATGAATATTTGTATTGTGAGAAATGCTGCGGTAGAAAAAAACGCTAGTTTAATTAGGGCTGTGGGTGCCGCTGCAGTAAAAAATCAACCGATGTTAATAACTAGAAATAGAGATAAAGAAATTAACAAAAAGGTTACGAAGAAAAAATTTATTTATGAAGAGATGCCAATTGAAAACTATGAAATTAATCTGGAATCAGAAATGGGTAGAGGAATTGCAAATTTAATTAATTTATTTTTATATCAGGCAATAATCTTTAAAATCCTAGTAAAAAAACGGAAAGAAATTAATATTATACATAGTTTTGATTTAGATGCAGGTCTTCCTTGTAGCATCTTTGCAAAAGTATTTAGAAAGAAACATATTTATCATATCGCTGATTTTTATATCGATAGCAGACGCGGTATACCAAAAAGGTTAGAAAACATAGTCAAATTTATTGAATACAATGTCATTAATAATGCAGACTCAACAATAATTTGTACCGAGGATCGCATTAACCAAATTCAAGGTTCAAAACCTAAAAATTTAACTGTTGTACATAATACACCTGTAATTTTGAGTGAAGCTAAAAAGATTCACTCGGTTGAGATCCCTTTATCAGATGATGCTCTGAAAATATGTTATATTGGAACATTATCAGATAAAAGATTTATCAAAGAGATTGTCGAGATTGCAAAAAAGAACAAGAAAGTCCATATTACTATTGGTGGATTAGGACCGCTAGAGGAATGGTTAAAGGAAGAAATTAGAGGAGTAGAAAATATTAAGTTTTTAGGAAAAGTAAACTATTCGGATACCTTTAGTTATTATAGTTCGTGTGATTTAATGATGGCAATTTATAATCCTTCTGTGAAAAATCATAAATATTCTGCACCTAACAAGGTATATGAAGCTATGTATTTAGGAAAACCAATTGTAGTAGCCAAGAATACAGGTTTGGATCGGTTGGTTGGAGCAAATAACATCGGCTTTTTAATTGATTACTCAGTATCTAGTTTTGATGAGATGCTAGATACAATATGTAATAATAAGAATATCCTTAAAGAGATGGGGGAAACCTCGAGAAATTTCTACAACAATTATTCGTGGGATAAGATGAAAATAAAGCTTAACGATATATATTCATCATTTGAGGCTTGATAAAGTTGGGCCAATACTTAGTAAAGTTCCGAGTTGGAAACGTGATGGTTGACTAACTCATCTTAAATATTTACTTGATATTTCCGAAGATAGGTAAAATGAAGAAGATTGAAGTGAAAATGAGGTAATAACTTAATGTTCAAAAAAAAAATTATAATAGATGCCATGTTGAACATAATAGCTTCTGGAATTCCAATATTAGTGCTCCAATTGATCGTACTTCCGATTTTCGGAAAGGAATTGGGGAATGCTCAATATGGTTTGGTGGTTACCTTAGTAAGTCTTTATACATTATTAAGCTTACCATTTGGAAATGTCCTGAATAATGTCAGGTTACTAATGAATAATGATTATGAAAAGAATAACATCAAAGGTGATTATAATGTTCTACTCCTTTGTAGTTTAGTAATAAGTTCTGTTTTGCTAGTTGTGGGAACGGTATACTATGAGGGATCTTTTTCAATTGTGAACGTACTTTTAATTATTATTTTATCATCTATTAATTTATTGAGAGAATACTTAATTGTAACTTTTAGGATCAACTTAAATTATAAAGCTATATTAATCAATAATTTTATATTAGGTATCGGGTACGTAATTGGCGTACTATTCTTTTATATTACTGGTTATTGGCAAGCTACTATAATTTTTGGTTTAGGACTCAGTTTGCTGTACATTACAAGACACTCCAACCTTCTAAAAGAAGGCTTCACTACTACTGAATTTTTTAAGTTAACAACCTATAAGAGTTTTGTATTATTTTGTTCAATTTTTCTCAAAAATATATTATCGTACGCTGATAAACTACTGTTATTCCCTCTTCTTGGTCCAACAGCGGTATCAATATACTATACTGCTTCAGTTTCGGGAAGAATAATTTCAATGATGATTACACCAATAAACGGAGTGATGTTAAGTTACTTATCTAAATCAAATAAGTTGAGAATTAAGAATTTCACATATATGATTACTTTTACAAGTATAGTTGGATTAATCGGTTATTTTGCAATTATTCAAGTAAGCTATTCATTGTTAAAAATTCTCTATCCAAATTGGGCAGCTGAATCTATGGAGTTAATAAATATTACTACAGCAAGTGCAATTTTAGGAGTTATTACTTCTGTAATACATCCGTATATTTTGAGATTTACTAATATTAATTGGCAGTGGTTAATTGGTTTTTCCAACGTGTTTGTGTATATATTATGCTCTTTTTTATTTTATAATCTATACGGGTTAATTGGTTTTTGTATCGGAAATTTAGTTGCAAATGTATTTAGGTTGTTTTTAATGATTTTAATATTTATTATTAATTATAGAAAGGTTACAAGTGCAACTGAGTTGAAGGTAGCGTAAGATATAATGGTTCTTTTTTTGAAAAGTAAGACTACAGCTTACTTATTGGAATCCCGGTGTACTCCCTTACTAATTCTGCACTTCTTACTCCTATGCTAACACAAGGTATTATGCTAGCATTAGTTATTATTTGTTTGTATCCAAATGATAAAAGAAGTGACATGGTGAGTGCAGGAAGCGTGAAAGAAGAAAATTTAGACATAAATAGACTGTGGATACAAAATTAAGTAAAATCGGAATGGAGACATGTCGGGAGATTACGTTTTGGAGTCTATGGTATTTCTTAAGGAAGAATTGCAAATCTAACGTATTAAGCACTTTTATTTTGAAATAATAATTTATCCGAGAAGGTGAATAACATTGATTTATAATAAAACTAATAAACTAGTACTTTCATTCATAGTGATCATTGCACTTATTTTCACGGCGCAATCCATTGTCGCAGCAGCTCCATCAGCTGCGATCAAAGTTAAGACAAGCTCCTTTAACATGGTGTTCGACGGAAAGACGCTTGTGCTTCCGGACGGACAATATGTATTCGCTGTAAATGGTACTTCCTATGTGCCGCTGCGTTTTGTCTCTTATGCGCTGCAAAAGAGCGTACAGTGGGATGCTAAGACTTCCCAGGTTACTGTAGCGAATCCGAACAAACAAGAAGCTGTTGTTCTGAAGGACTACCTTACTAATGTCATTGCACATGGTAATGAAATGTCGGCTAAGGGCGGCTTATCCGTACAGCTTACACCGAAGAGTGTGAAGGTTGTCGTGGATGGTAAAACAAAAGTGATTCCAGATGGACAGTCTGGTTACATCGTTAAAGGTGCGTTGTACGTGCCAGTGCGCTTCATGTCAGAAGCGGTAGGAACGGCGATTCAGTGGGATCCGGTGAAGAAGCAAGTATCGGCTGAGTCGGCTGCTTATCGGGCTGAGCATGGCTCGCAGGGGAATAACGGCGGTACTGGAAGCAATGGTACTGGTGGTTCTAACGGTGGGTCGACAGGTGGCTCCACTGGCGGTGGCGCTGGACCGGTTAAGCCATCTTATGAGTCCATCACGGATAATGCGCAGTCACGGCTTACAAGCCTGCAGAATAGCTGCCAAGCGTCATTGATGGATATTGGCATCCAATACATCAGCACGGATGATGCGAAGCTGAAAGAAAAGCTTAAGAATCAAGGCTATGCCAAGCTTGATGCGTGCACAGCTTCCTTTAACACAATCGTAGGTGAAGTTGAAACGCAGCTGAAGGCGAATGGTTACAGCACGGCTGTCATTGCGGACTACCGTAAAGAGTTCAATAGCCAAGTTGAGGCCGGTAGAGAGATCATGAAGGGCATGGCCTAAACAGACCGAACAAACAAAACGACTGCTCTCAGTGGATTCTGAGGGCAGTCGTTTTGTTTGCTAGAACTCTTCAAAGATATTCATCCAGCCCATAATTGCAATGATCATGATTGTCCAGAAGAAGGTGCTAATCAACGTGCCCCAGAAGAGTCCTACCCAAGACCTTTTATATGATTCTCGATCCATCTCTATAAGCCACACTTCTCGTTTTAGTGAGAAGTATAGACAGGATCTAGATGTTATAAACGTGGATGGATAAACGGTTTGGTCAGCCAACACGCCGTCTTTGCTTGGACCATACTTTAACCCACAGTTGGTTGTCGTCATCGCGGTAAAACCGTACACCAATCAATTTCAAGGGTGACCATACTTCTTTGAAATAGTAATTTGGCATTACTTCTACCTCCCTGTAGATATATTACATATCATACTAAGGTACTGGTGCGTAGTGTGTCACAATATGTCGACAACCTAAAGAAATATTAAAGAAAGTATGAGAAATATATTAGCGAAGAAACGAAAAATATAGCGAAAGTTAGATGTTTAAAGGGATTTATCGAATACTAGGAAAATATGATCATTCTAGGCCATATGAACTAAATTAATAGCTGCGTAAATTTATAAAGGGACTTATGTGCATGCACATAAGTCCCTTTAATTTTAAGCCTCATAAAAGTCCATTCTAGTTAATGCTGTCTACAAAAAATACTTCCCCCACAAGCGCCGGTTGTGACGATATTGCAATAAATGCCTGCCAGATATGTCAGTGTTGGGTTATATATTACACAAATAGGTTCGCCCCGACTGAGCGGCAATGATGCGCAGTTGGCGGATATTGCGGAAAACGTCAAAGCGTACATTTTCAAAGTGTCCACTCTAACCACACCGGATAATACAGCGATTTACGGGTATGGGCCAAAGATTATCACCTCTTCGCAGCAAAGTGTTCTGAATTTCGGGAACAACTTTAAGCTTTTCGGCCTTGAAATCCAAGGCGCAGGCAATTCATCCTTAAACTATAACGGCAAGGGAATCGAATGTTCCGGGACTGTTTCAAGCTATAAAGCCAAAGGTGCCATCGAGGATTGTTACATTCATGGCTTTGGGGGATATAGTGTTTTCCTTCAATTTGCAAAGAACATACGCATTGACAATTGCACGATAGAAGATATCGGGTACACGGGGATTGTTGGATTCTCCGTGGAGGAAGTGCACGTGAACAAATGCAAGGTGAAGGGGATTTCACCCGGAACGGGACCATTGCTTACGGCATTGCGTTTACGCGGGGCGAAATACCTAACGATTTAACCTCCAACCCGAAAAGCAAAGATTGCTCAGTAACAAACTTCGAAATCGAAGACAACCCACTATGGGAGGGGATGGACACCCACAGCGGCGAAAACATCCTGTTTGAAGGCAACACGATCCGAAATTGCAAAATCGGCATTTCCATCGTGGCAACGGGCGTGAGCGGAGGGTCTACTGATGTGTTCGCTCCTCTCAATTGTAAAGCGATAAACAACTCCATCTATGGTATCGGCACAGGCCGCGGGATCGTTGTGGCGGTGGCGCGCGGAACGCTGGTCAGCCCCACTGAGTATGCTTTTGGGTGCATCGTAAAAGGAAATCAACTTTACGCCTGTGGAGAGAACGGCAACAACGTTTCAGGAGCTATTTATGCTCAGGATACGATGGGGATCGTCGTTGAAGGCAACAACCTGAAGAATTCTTACGCACTTGGAATCAACATGCACAATACAAACAAAGGTTTTTCTGTTACTGGAAATACCATTGTCGATGTGCAGGACAGTTCGTACACGGTCCCTTCCGGGGGCGGGGTAAGAGACCAGTACAATGAGGGCGTAATTGCCGTAAATTCCATCTTTAAAAACAACCCGGCGCTTAATACGTATGTCTCAGTCAGAGGAATTAATATTTCGGAAAAATATACCGCATTTGTCGAATGTTGGAATTAAAGTGTTTATATTAACTTTTCATCTATCAGGAGGCATCCATGCAAAGTTAGTCCGTTGCCCCACACTTGCGAGAGAGGAGTTTAAGGTCCGTTCACTCCTTCGTGTATTGTTTTCGTGCGAGTATGTCTTTGCATTGTATTTGACAGCCAGGAGTTTCAACAGGCAGTAAGTATGTTATTGACGCCTGGGAATGTATCACATCTGGAACGCCGGGGACTTGGGTGGAAAAACGGAGCTTAACCGGAAACTAATGCGCGGGAATTACGCACCATCAGGGTAGCGAATTTATCCGCCACCCGTTTGGACGCAATTTTATTTCTGCTTTAACTCGACCTTACCATAGAGCGCCTCTCGAAGTCTTTCTGGGGAATTACTTCGAGAGGTTTATTGGCTCTCGCTGACAGCCACAAACACAAACAAGAAATCAAAAATCCATGAGTGATCAAAACCGTGATGAAAGCAGAGTTTACGAAAGCCATAGAAGGAATGATAATGCTGGAAACTGCGACGGATAGAGGCACATATTTTGTAATGCTATCTAACCAATTCAGCAGCAAACCAAATACAATTGAAAAGATGAGTACACCTAGGAAGCCGAAGTTCATATACGCATTCCCGATGTATCCGACGTTCAGCCCAAACTGTTCATCAAAGTAATAAGACGAGAGTACGTGTATAATTTTCACATCTCCGTATGGATTGGCTACGAAGGGAGCAAAAATGGAATTTGAGAGCATAACTAATGGGTTAGCGGTAAAAAAGTCATAGTACAAGTTATGAATCATGGCAGGCGTGAAAAATGTTCTCCGTATCAATATTGACCCGGTAACTATGTCCTGCGAGCCGAAGTACCTAACAAGACTATAAGCAACCAAGCTTGTAAAACCTAACGTCAATAATGGCAATGCTTTATTTTCTCTGTTTTTGTTCAAAATGAAGTGAAGGGCAATAATTAAAAATGGAGCAAACAAGAAAGATTTGAACCCGGTAGTCGCATAAATGAACATTTGGAAAAGAAGAATAAATACAATTCCAATCTTTTTTCGATTATGCAAGAAGTAAGCCAATAATAAACTGTTCACAGAAAGCGCCTGCCAACTAAGAAAATATCCCATCAAGAAGCCTTTTGATTCATTGAACTGCTCACGAACCTCATAAATCTTTAATAGGTTCAAATTTAGTCTTGAAAGTCCTCCGCTGGCTATAAGACTTAGAAAAACATAGGCGGAGAGGCCGAAAATAAACACCTTCAGCAATGTTCTACCTTGCGTCAAGGTTGGCGACTTTATTGGTTTGAGCCCTCTCGTGATGGCAATGATGATTACCAAACTCAAGATACACATATAAAGAAAACTTCTAGGGTTGTTTGCCAGGCCATATATGGACAATAGCGGGATCAGCAGGCATAAAAATAGAATGTAAACAACAATATAACTTGGTCTGGTTAAGGCAGGAAATAAACGGATTATGGTCAAAGCCAAAAGAATTGTAAGAATATACGATTCTATTAATTTTGTTTGTGAAATGTCTAGTGAGTATTTGTTAAAGATTGGATGGACGAAATGAATATATGAAAAATCCAAAAGTATTCTAAACGTCAAAATGAGAAAAAGCGAAAACAAAGACCATTTATAAGACACTCAGTCAACTCCTAACTGTTTTAAATTACCGAATTAATATTATATTCAATACACTATTTCGGCAAGATGCAGAACTAAAATTATATCAGCTGGCTAGGCTGGCCACAAGACCTATATCGTGTTATAGTTGGCATAAATATTCAGGTCGTATGGAGGTAACACTGTGCGTTATCATGAGTTAGATTCTTTACGAGGATTAGCAGCAGTTGCGGTTTTATTGTGTCATTTGGTCGCTGTGGTCACGACGCTAAGCCCGTTGATACAATACTCGCCACTGTATCTATTAGCCGGCGCAGGTCATGAAGCTGTGATTTTCTTTTTTGTGCTGAGTGGCTTCGTTCTTGCATTGCCTTTTTATAGTGGCAAGAATATTGCCTATATCCCTTATTTAATTAGGAGATTCTGCCGGATCTATCTACCGTTTGTAATTGCCATGTCATTTGCTTTGATCCTGTGCAAGGTGCTGTTCCAAGGCGGCGTGTCAGATGTTGGAGTATGGATGAGCGCCAAGTGGAATCAGGATGTCACGTTAAACACTTGGGTTGAACAACTCAATCTGTATACGAACCACAACACATCAGTTTACAATCCCGTGGTTTGGTCATTGATACATGAAATGAGAATTTCGTTAATCTTCCCCTTGCTCATGATTATGATCACCAAAGCGCATTGGCGTGTGTCTTTACTAACCGCGTTGTGTTTTTCCATAGTCGGTGGATTAAACAAACTGTTTGGAATAGAAGAATCCTATGTGATGCCAACCGGATGGTTGGACAGTGCGCATTATACTGCAATGTTCATAATTGGGGCGCTGTTAGCAAAACATCATTCATACTTGATAGACGCCTTCCGTGACTTAAGCAATAAGAACAAAATAAGCTTATTTGCAGTCGGACTTTTTGCCTACTCTTATTCAAGAGGCATAGAAATACTCCATATTAGAGCTTTAGATATTGTGATGGATTGGGGCATTTCCGTAGGAGTCGCAATTGTGATTATTGCTGCTCTTGCGAGTGAAAAGCTTTCTAAAGCTCTAAATAACCGTTTGGTAAGTTTTCTTGGAAAAACATCGTATAGTATGTACCTTGTCCATACAACCGTTATTTTCGCTTTGGTTCATCTCTTACACGATCGATTAAACGCATGGCTGATTGTATTGTTGTCAGTTGTGCCGATATTTCTAGTCACGTACTTCTCCTGGAGATGGGTTGAACTACCTTCAATCGCATTAGGACGGTATCTCACACGGTCCAGTAGTGGAAGGAGTGCAAAAAGGCAAGAGAGAGAAGAAGTTGCAAATGTCTCGTGAGCAGTTGGAGCATACTGCGAAGTAATAATTATCTTGTGCATTCCACGAAAAATTTTAAAAGAGCCTTCGGTATTGTTTAGTTAACTCATTTGAATCACTATTAACTTTACTGTTTTATGGCCAATCCCTATTGGGAGAGGTTAAATCAAAGAGGCATATGTGCATGCACATATGCCTCTTTGATTTATTTCACTTTAACTGCATCTTTAGTTAATGCTGTCTACATAAATACTTCCGCTCCAAGCGCCGGTTGTGACGAGCTCAACGCCGATGTTCTTGATCGGAGTGGCTGCGCCGGAAGGGATGGTCAAGGTGATCGTGTTCCATGCATTCTTCGTCAAGCTGGCATAGGTTTTATAAGTGCCGTACCAGGTCCAGTTATTGCTTTGGACATAAGGCTGGACGGATGCAATGGCAGCGCCGCTTGGTACCCAGACGCGGAAGGTAAGCGTCGTGTTCGCGCTTAGGCTGCTTGGATTATCGAGCTGAGCATAGTAGGTAGCTACGCCTGTTGCGCTGGAGGTCATTTTCAGGGAATAGCTGCCGGCATACGCACGGTCAGTGCTTGCAGATACGGCTAGACCATTTCGGCCGAAGAAGCTTTGCAAGGAGTTGTTCTCAAAATTGAACTTAGCGGTATCGCCTGTCGCTGGCGGGAACACCAGGGAGTAGTGAGCATCACGGAATGCTTGTGTAGCGGGTCCAAGATTTGTAATGCTGCCATTGGCATCAACTCCGTTAGAGGTCCAAGGCATAACGCCTGCGTATCCGTTGGTGTATGCATTCGCGAAGTCGCTTGTAATGGTATGACCGGTGGAACCAAGCGCCGGGGATTCGCCAATCACGACAGGGCGGTCATGGACGATGCCGAACGCGGTAGGCGTCATGTAGAATGGGATGCCGAAATAAGGGTCTTGCCAGCCATAATAGTGAGGAGAGTAAAAGTCGACTTTCGCGAGTGTATTGCTGACTTGTGCTTGCAGAGCAGCATCGCTGATTTTGTTGTCGGTGGAGCCGGATTGGGTGGCGCTGTTGTACTTGACCATGCCTAGGCCAACAGTGGTTAGAATGTTGCTGTTCTGATGGATGGCGACGGCTGCTTTGGCAAAATACGTCTGTAGGCGAGCCCATGCGATTTGACCGGCTGCAGCGTCTTCATACACCCAGTCCGGCTCGTTCATGAGGTCGATGGACCAGAGCCATGGGTTGGTTTTGTAGCGATTTACGAATGGAATGACGTAATTGTTGACGTAGGTGTCGATGTTGGCGTTCGTGCTGAGCATGTTGCGCCAGCTATTGTAGCTGGTGTGGGTGTTTTTGAAATGGTCGAAGGACATTAGGGTTGCCATGACATAGACGCCGCGATTTTGCGCGATTTGGAACAGGCTGTCGAGGTTGTTCCAGTGAGCGGTTGTGGCACCGGATACGACACCGCTGCTGTTGATGTTAATGCCGACTTCGCCATCGCAGGTAATCCAGATCCGCGTGGAGTTGATGCCGTTGTTGCGAAGCGTCTGGAAATGGTTATCCCACCACGTGTAGTCGAAGGAGCCGCCAAAATCATTCCAGCTGTTCCACGGCGTGTTGGCCCCATTCATGAAGATCTGCTGACCGCCTGCATAGAAGTTCGTACCGGCAATCGTGATCCGATCGCCATACGCCGCCCCGGCTGAGGACGGTAAGACTAGTGCGCCAAACAGCATTGCAAGTGACAAACACAGAGACATGAAGCGTGAATTCTTCTTCATTAAGTTCACTCCTCTCATATGTAAAGCGCTTACATAACTATTTTTTACCATTATCGATAATCCGCATAGAGAAGTTTGTTATGAGAAGGGGGGAAACAGGTCCTTTAATGGTAGGGATTTTGCAATATGGATAGGAATAGAACATGTAAACTTAAAAATAGGTGGGGAGAAATTAAGGCCATTTCGCCGGAAGACTACCAAGCGCGCATGAAAACACCCTTCCATTCGCCATAGTTGGCGCAGGGGGCTTTTTTTAATTCTCTAATGAATCGTAGAGGTCTTAAGTTCTTAGCTTTTCGCGGAGAGCGAGCCGCGAGTTGGTTTATGCGGGATTTTGGTAGCTGGTACGCTAATGTTAGGTCTTATGCCGACTATTACAAATGTTTAATTTGCATAAAATTTCCATTGGCAGTACATTCTAATGGGGAAAACCTGCAGATTCTGGCCTTTTTTGTAAAAAGGAAGCGCATCCAACTACATCATAGACGCAAGTGGCAGGGTTTGTTATAATTGTGAGGGAAAATTGACCAAGGCGTCAGCACCTATCCCGCCCTATAGACTCATACCCATGGAGGCGAATTGTGTGGAGAAGTACATCAACAATTACGTGATTGTGGCGATCTTCATTCTTCTCGGTATCCTGCTTCCGGTGGTTGCTTTGGCTGTCGGCCGTTTGCTGCGTCCGCACAAACCGAATGAAGAGAAGAAGACCACTTACGAGAGCGGGAATGAGCCCGTTGGTGAGGGTCAGGTCCGTTTTAATGTGCGTTACTACTTGTTTGCGCTCATGTTCGTTATCTTTGATGTCGAAACCGTTTTCCTATACCCTTGGGCCGTTGCGTATAAGCAGCTCGGCTTATTTGTGCTTGTCGAAATGGCCATTTTCACAGGATTATTGTTAATTGGACTACTCTACGCCTGGAAGAAGAAGGTGCTCAAATGGAATTCAATTTAGAGTCGATTACTCCCGAGGAACGCAAGGAACTGGAACGCAACGTATTTATGGGTACGTTGGAGGAACTGAAGGCATGGGCCCGCAGCAACTCGCTTTGGCCGCTAACTTTTGGACTGGCGTGCTGCGCGATTGAGATGATGGGCACGGGCGCATCCCACTATGACTTGGATCGATTCGGTGTCATGTTCCGCACATCGCCGCGTCAGTCGGACGTGATGATCGTGGCGGGTACGGTCACGAAGAAGATGGGACCGCTGCTTCGCAGGCTCTATGATCAGATGCCTGAGCCCAAGTGGGTGATTGCCATGGGTTCATGCGCAACCGCAGGCGGACCGTATGTGAAGTCCTACGCGGTCATGAAGGGCGTCGATCAGATTGTCCCTGTTGATGTGTACATACCGGGCTGTCCGCCGAATCCTGCAGCACTTATCTATGGAATTAATAAACTTCAAGAGAAGATCCGCTACGAGGCGAAGACCGGGAAGCGGGTGACGAATCGATGAGCGATGATAAGATGAGCGATGATAAAGAGAAGGAACTTCAGCAGAAAGAACAGCCTGCGGAGTCGGAGCAGCTGAAGTCGGGGAGCGAAGCCGCTGTGGAATCGAAGCCGGAGCAGCCGGTGAGCGAGAACGCTGCTGCGGAGGCGCAGCCGGCTGAGCCGGCAGCAGCGCCTAGCGAACAAGCTGCCGAGCCTGCTGTGGCAGCGACAGCAAGTGAGCCGTCTGCGCAGCCTGCGCCCGCAGCTCCGGTGAGCGAGCCAGCGGCACCTGCAGCGAGCGAACCCGCTGCCGCGCCGGCTGCGCCAGCTGCTGCGGAGCAAGCAGCTGTGGATCCGGAGCGAGAAGCGAAGCTGAAAGCTGCAGCGGAAGCGCGAGCGGCACGAGCCGCGGCTAAGGCCGCTGCCGAAGGCGAAGGAGGCAGCGCTGCTCCGGTCGGCGATGTCGACGCGGAGAAGGCAGCGAAGATCAAAGCTGCAGAGGAAGCGCGCGCAGCTCGAGCAGCAGCCAAAGCAGCTGCGGAGAGCGAAGCCGTTCCGGCTGAGCCGAAGCCTCCGTCTCCGAAGCAGCCGCAGCTCGATGAAGCTGCTGCCCTCATACGTTCAATCGTTTCTGGTGATGCCATCGTGGAAGCCTACATAAATGAAATAAACGGCCATATGCCGACGCTGGTCATTCGGACGGATCGTCTGCTTGAGAGTGCCGAGCTGTTAAAGTCGCATGAAACGCAACAATTCGATTACTTGCGGAACTTATCCGGCGTCGATTATGAGACGCATTTGGAAACCGTGTATCATCTGGTATCGCTGCAATCGAAGCGGGAGATGACGGTGAAGGTGAAGACCGATCGCGACAATCCGCAAATTCCGTCCGTCGTTCCGATTTGGAATACGGCCAACTGGAATGAGCGCGAGGTGTACGATTTGCTCGGAATTGATTTTCCGGGTCATCCCGACCTGCGCCGCATCATGATGCCGGACGATTGGGTGGGGTACCCGCTGCGCAAAGATTACGAACCGCTAGACCCGGAGGTGTGATGAGCCGTGATTCGTACAGAAGAACTGCTGCTTAACGTCGGCCCACAGCATCCCAGCACGCACGGCGTATTCCGTATTGTCGTCAAGCTCGACGGCGAAGTCATCACGGAAGCAACGCCTGTCATGGGATACCTGCACCGTGGGACCGAGAAGCTTGCGGAGGATTTGAACTATACTCAAATCATTCCTTATACCGACCGGATGGATTACGTCTCGGCGATGACAACCAACTATGTGCTCTGCCATGCGGTAGAGACGATGATGGAGCTTGAAATTCCGGAGCGGGCAGAGTTTATGCGACTGATCGTCATGGAGATGCAACGAGTAGCCAGCCACTTGGTGTGGTGGGGCACGTACCTGCTTGATATCGGCGCCATGAGTCCGTTCCTCTTCGCATTCCGCGACCGCGAAATCATTATCAATTTGTTTAATGAACTATGCGGCGCACGATTAACGTACAATTACATGCGTGTTGGCGGGGTTAAATGGGATGCGCCTCCCGGCTGGATCGAGAAGGTGCGCGAGTTTATCCCGTACATGGAAGGCAAGCTTGACGAGTATGACAGACTCATTAGCGGTAACGAAATCTTCCTGGCACGGATTAAAGGCATTGGCCGCTACGATGCGCAAACCGCGATTGATTATGGACTCTCCGGAGCGAATCTGCGTTCCACAGGCGTCGACTGGGATTTGCGCAAAGCGAAACCGTACAGCTTATACGACCGCTTCGAATTCGATGTACCGGTCGGAAAGAATGGCGATTGTTATGATCGTTATCTAATCCGCTTGGAAGAGATTCGCCAATCGCTGCGTATCTTAAAACAAGCCGTGGAACAATTCCCGTCATCAGGCGATGTTATGGGCAAGGTTCCTCGCGTTATACGGCCTCCGGCCGGCGAGCTCTATGTCGCGATCGAATCACCGCGAGGCGAGATCGGCTGTCATATCGTCTCCAAAGGCAAAGCGGAGCCGTATCGCCTTAAATTCCGTCGCCCATCCTTCGTGAACCTGCAAATATTGCCGAAGCTGTTAGTCGGGGAAACCATGACGAACCTCATTACCATTCTGGGCGGCATTGATATTGTCGTAGGGGAGGTTGACTGCTAATGGGATCTTGGCTCGAAGAAACACTTACGTGGGGCAACGCGCTGCTGTTCTTCCTGTGGGGCGTCATCCTGCTCGTGATTGTACTCGGCTTTGTGACCTATGCGATCTTCTTCGAACGTAAGGTTATCGGCTGGATGCAATTCCGGATCGGTCCGAACCGCGTTGGCCCTTGGGGGCTGCTGCAATCGGTAGCCGATATTACGAAGCTGCTGATTAAAGAAGATACGATTCCGCGCAAAGCAGATCGGCTGCTGTTCATTCTCGCTCCTGCACTTGCTTATGTGCCTGCTTTTGCCGTGCTGGCGGTTATCCCGTATACGCAAAAGCTTTATTTTGCCGACATTAACGTGGGCTTGCTCTATTACGTGGCGCTGTCTGGGATCTCGACCATTGCGATTGTACTGGGCGGTTGGTCGTCCAATAACAAATACGCACTGCTCGGCGGCATGCGCTCCGCAGCACAAATGATCAGCTATGAAGTCCCGCTTGTCATCTCCGTAGTCGGCGTTATCATGATGTCTGGTTCGCTCAACCTTCGCTCCATTGCGGAGCAGCAAGGTGATTGGTTCTGGCAGTGGAATTTCATTCCGCAAATCATCGGCTTCGTGATCTTCGTGATCGCGGCCGTATCGGAGCTCAACCGAACGCCGTTTGACTTGCCGGAGGCAGAATCGGAGCTTGTGGCCGGTTACCACGTGGAATACAGCGGCTTCCGTTTTGCCTTCTTCATGCTGACAGAGTACGTGTACGTGTATGCCATTGCGGCACTCACGACCGTATTGTTCCTTGGCGGCTGGCATGCGCCGGCACCGTTCCTCACTTGGATTCCGGGGATCATCTGGTTCCTGCTTAAGTTCTCGGCAATTGTCTTCTTCTTGTTCTGGATACGGGCATCGATGCCGCGTATCCGCGTGGATCAGTTGATGGGACTGGGCTGGAAGGTGCTGCTGCCGGTAGCGATTCTGAATGTGTTTCTGACGGCGGTGTATATGGAGTTGTTCGTGAAGTGATAAGCTTCTGGCTCGGTAGGGCTGAGGGCTCTGAGAGAAGTGTCTCTAGCAAATATGGCAGTCATATACAGGAGGGAACGGAATGAAAGGTCTCTTAAAAGGGCTTGGTGTTACGCTCAAATCAATGACCGAGAAAAAAGTTACCACTTCCTATCCCGATGTGCCGATCATCATGCCGGACCGCTATCGCGGCATCCAGCATTTTGAACCGGACAAATGCATCGTGTGCAATCAGTGTGTACGTATATGTCCGACGGAGTGTATCTCGCTTGTAGGGAAGGCGAACCCCGATCCGGAGAAAAAAGGGAAGGTCATCGACACCTACGACATCAACTTCGAAATATGCATTCTCTGTGATCTATGCACGGAAGTGTGTCCGACCGAAGCGATCGTCATGACGGGTAATTTCGAATTGGCGTCCTACAGCCGAGATGAGCTGTTCAAGGATCTGAAGTGGCTGGATGAGAACAACCGCAACGTCCGCCAAGACAATAACAATATCGGTGCTCCCGCAGCGGCCAGGGGAGGAGCGAAATAGACGATGTTCAACTTTAATTTCTCCGGTGAATTCGTCGCCTTCTTCGTCTTCTCCGTCCTGATTATCAGCGGTGCCGTATTGATGGTCAGCTTCGCCAAAGTCGTCCACATGGTCGTCTCGCTCGCAGCTGTATTTATCGGCATTGCCGGTATGTTCGTTCTGCTGGAAGCGGAGTTTCTGGCTTTCGTGCAAGTGCTCATCTACGCGGGAGCGGTCTCCATTCTGATGATCTTCGGCATTATGATGACCAAGCATCAGGAGGCGGAGGCCGAGCAGGCTAAGCCGCTGCGCGAAACATTGACGACCATCGGCGCGCTTGCGCTGTTCGGCATTCTGTTCTATGCCATCCGTCAGTCCGAGTTTCCGGAGCCGGAGCAGCCGCTGATGCCGGCGTCGGCAGACAATACGATGGAGATCGGCAAGCTGCTGTTTACCGGTTATGTCATTCCGTTCGAGCTCGTATCGGTGCTGCTGACGGTTGCCTTTATCGGGGCTATCGTGCTGGCGAAGAAGGAGGCCGAATAGATGTTATCTTCCTATCTGACCATGGCCGCGATTCTGTTCTGTATCGGGCTTTACGGCGCGCTTGTCAAACGGAATGCCGTTATCATCCTATTGTCGATTGAGCTCATGCTGAACGCAGTAAACCTCAACCTCGTCGCATTCTCCAAGTATGGTGTTGTCCCCTCGCTGACAGGACAGATGTTCACTCTGTTCAGCATTGCCGTTGCAGCTGCCGAGGCGGCTGTCGGAATCGCCGTACTGATTGCGCTGTTCCGCGCACGCGGGACTGTCAATGCGGATGAGTATGACGAAATGAGGAGGTAACGGCATGGATACAAGTTTCTCGCAATCAGCCTGGCTGATTCCGCTCTTCCCGTTCGCGGCCTTCTTGCTGCTGCTTGCCTTTGGGCGCGGCCAGCGGATGCTTGGCGTAACGCTCGGTGTAGTAGGCTCTTTTGCAGCTCTGGTGCTGTCCATTCTCGTATTGATCGAGCATATGGCAGATGGCTCTGCTTATTATCAATATGCGTTCAAATGGATTGAGCTTGGCAGTCTCGTAATGAATGCCGGCTTCGAGGTCACGAATTTAACGGCAATCATGCTGGTCGTCGTCACTTCCGTCAGCTTCCTGGTGAACGTGTACTCGGCAGGCTACATGAAGACCGATGAACGGATTTCCGTCTTCTACAGCTACGTTGCACTCTTCACGTTCTCGATGCTCGGCCTCGTGCTGGCTGATAATATGCTGACGCTCTATATTTTCTGGGAGCTGGTAGGGGTTTGTTCGTTCCTGCTCGTAGGGTTCTGGTATAGCAAACCGGAGGCCAAAGCTGCGGCCAAGAAAGCGTTCATCGTGACGCGGATTGGCGATGCGGGCTTGCTGCTCGGTATCTTGGTGCTCTATTGGTACATGCCGGACCATGCGCTGGATTTTGTAAGTATCGGCAATGCCTTTGACGGCGGAACGGCTGTCATCGCTGCAGGGGTAACGACTTGGATTGCGGTGCTGATCTTCATCGGCGCTGTCGGCAAATCCGGTCAGTTTCCGCTCCATGTCTGGCTTCCGGATGCGATGGAAGGCCCGACGCCGATCAGTGCGCTGATCCATGCCGCAACAATGGTTGCTGCAGGGATCTATCTCGTTGCAAGGACGTTTGATATTTTCCAAGCTTCACAGGCAGCTATGGATATCGTCGCTTATGTAGGCGGCTTTACCGCCATATTCGCCGCTACCATCGGTGTCGCGCAGAATGATATTAAGCGAATTCTCGCTTACTCTACGGTCAGCCAGCTTGGCTATATGATGATGGCTCTTGGCCTTGGTTCGATGACGGGCGGCATCTTCCATCTCTTCACGCATGCCTTCTTCAAAGCACTGCTCTTCCTGGGAGCTGGTAGCGTCATTCATGCCGTACATACGCAAAACATTCACGAGATGGGCGGCTTAAGCTCCAAAATGCGCATTACAACCTGGACGTTCGGCATCGGAGCGCTTGCGCTTTCCGGTATTCCGCCGTTCTCGGGCTTCTGGTCCAAGGATTTGATTCTCAATGAGGCGCTTCACGAGAAACCGGTGCTCTTCGTAGTCGGCGTGATCGCGGCATTCTTCACTGCTTTCTACATGTCGAGGCTGTTCTTCCTCGTCTTTATGGGCAAGCCGAAAGGCGACCATGCCCATGAGTCACCGTCCTCGATGACGATTCCGTTAATCATCCTTGCGGTGCTGGCGGTTGTGGCCGGTTTTGTTCAAACGCCTTGGAACGATACGCTCGGAACTTGGTTAACCGACGGTGCCGAGAAGGAGCATGGCGGAGGCGGTCTCGTGATGGTGATTTCCGCAGCTGTCGGTCTGCTAGGGTTGTATCTGGGCTGGCTGGTCTTCGTCAAAGGAACCATTGCGCGCGATGCGGTATCCTCAAGGGCACCTTGGCTTGTAAGGCTGCTTGAGCGCAAATATTACATGGATGAGCTGTATGACATGCTGCTGGTGCGTCCGCTGCGCGGGCTGGGCCAACTGCTGAATATGGTGGATGACTACGTGGTGGATGGACTTGTTCGCGTAGCAGGCGGAACGGCAGTGCTGTTCGGGCGCGGCGGAACAAGGCTCCAATCCGGACAAATCCAAACCTATGGATTGGTCACACTGCTGGGTCTCGTCGTTCTTATTGTGGCAATTGTCGGAAGGAGGTTCTGGTGATGCTGGCTGATCTTCCGATTCTATCCCTTATTACATTTTCTCCGCTGCTAGGCATTCTGGTACTTCTGTTTCTACCTAAGCATCGGAGCCGCTGGCTGAAGGTGGCTGCGATCTCGGCTACGATTCTTCCCCTGTTGTTGTCACTATGGCTGTATGCCGATTATGACGGCACCAAGGGCGGGAAGAGCTATGAAGAGACGGCAACCTGGATCGATACCTCGCTGAACAAAGAAGCGGTTGGCGATGTGAGCTCCTATTCGTTCACCTTCCAATATCACATGGGCATCGATGGTCTATCGCTGCCGCTGCTGCTGCTCACCACTATTGTCGGTGTTATGGCTGCACTGGCCTCGGTACATGTGAAGAAACGGTGGAAGTCGTTCTATATCTGGTTCTTGCTCCTTGAAGTC
This sequence comes from Paenibacillus sp. J22FR21, assembly GCF_056269135.1. Lineage (NCBI taxonomy): Bacteria > Bacillati > Bacillota > Bacilli > Caryophanales > Paenibacillaceae > Paenibacillus > Paenibacillus sp. J22FR21. The sequence goes on along the minus strand of NZ_JBWDNJ010000006.1, from coordinate 113,013 downwards.
GGCATGATCGGCGTATTCCTGGCGCGAGATGTCTTCTTGTTCTTCGTCTTCTTCGAAATGACCCTTATTCCGATGTTCTTCTTAATCGGGATCTGGGGCTATATGAACCGCGAGAAAGCGGCGAATAAGTTTCTGCTCTATAACGGAATCGGCTCTGCGATTATGCTGCTGGCTTTCGTGATGCTTGTTGCAACGGCAGGCTTCCGCGTGGAGCAGCTGCCGGAGAAACAGCAGACGAACCTGAGCTACAGCGGCAGTTACGAAGTGATCAGCAACAATCTGACGAGTCCGGACTCCTATGTGAATATGTCGACGGAACAGATGCAGGGGCAGGATAATCCGCTCTATCTCTCGGAACGGATGCGCTGGGTTATTTTCCTATTACTGTTGATCGCATTCGGCATTAAGCTGCCGATCTTCCCGTTCCATACGTGGATGCTGCAGGTACATGCCGAAGCGCCGCCTTCTGTCGTTATGATCCACTCCGGCGTTCTGCTCAAGATGGGAGCGTATGGGTTACTCCGTTTCGGGGTATTCATGTTCCCGGGGGTAGCGAAGGATTGGGCGGTGGCGCTGGCCATACTCGGTGTCGTGAATATTCTGTATGGCGCGATACTGGCGCTCGTGCAGAAAGAATTTAAACTCGTGCTTGCCTACTCCTCGATCAGTCATATGGGGATCGTGCTGCTCGGGATCGCTTCCTTTAATGAAATCGGGCTCAATGGCGCCCTCATTCAATTGATCTCGCACGGTTTAATCTCCGCGCTGCTGTTCTTGGTTGTCGGCAGCATCTACGAACGTACGGGCTCGACGGAGCTGAAGGATCTCGGAGGTTTGGCCAGAAGCATGCCGTTCATGAGCGGTATTCTGCTGACGGCCGGTATGGCCTCTCTCGGCTTGCCGGGTTTATCCGGATTCGTAGGCGAGTTCCTCTCATTCTTAGGACTGTTCGATTCCATGAGAGTGATTACGGGCATTGCGGTGCTCGGCGTTATTCTGACAGCCATCTATGTGCTTCGGAGCATACTTGGCATTACCTTCGGCTCGATGCCGGAACGGTTCGCGGCGGCACGGGATGTGCGCCTCATTGAAGCGGTGCCGATGATTACGCTGCTGGCATTCATCGTACTGATCGGGGTATACCCGGCTGTTCTGACGGAGCCGATGAAGCATGGTTTTGACATGCTGCTTCAGCAACTTACAGAGAAGGCGGGGAGGTAGACGATGGAAGCTGCACAACAACAGCTGCAATCGCTCACCTGGAGCGATGCAGGCTATCTCGCCCCGGAATGGATTCTGATCGCTTTTACAATTGTGCTCGCTGTAGTGGATTTATTCTTGCCGCGCCGTTCGAGCAGGAGCGTTATTGGCTGGTTGACGCTTGGCGGCATCCTGACCTCGCTTGGTTTCGTCGCCTGGCGAATGCTGGACATGGCTTCGAAGACGGCAGATGCGGAAGCGGCCGGTCAAACGATGAGCGGTGTCATTCGTATCATGGCTGACAGCTACCGGATTGATTATTTCTCCAGCATGCTTAAGATCGTGTTCCTGGTGGCAACCGCACTTATCGTGCTGATGAGCCTGGGTACGGTGAAGCGATCAGACATCGTGGATAAAGGTGAATTCTATTACTTGCTGCTCCCGGCAGTCGTCGGTGCGATGATTATGGCTTCCTCGGGAGATCTGATCACGCTCTACATCGGGCTGGAGCTGTTAAGCATTACAACCTACGTGCTCGTCGGTATTCGCAAGCAGGCGGTGCAATCGTCAGAGGCCGCGTTTAAGTACGTGGTGACGGGCGGTATCTCCTCGGCGTTGATCCTGTTCGGGATGTCGTATCTCTATGGCATTACAGGCGCGACGAATCTTGGCGCGATTGCGCAAGGGGTTCAACAGCATTCAGCCGACTTCCCGGCACTGCTCTACGTCGGATTCTTCTTCATCTTAGCGGGTCTTGGGATCAAAATCGCCGCAGCTCCGTTTCATTACTGGGCAGCGGATGTCTACCAAGGAGCCCCTACGCCGATTACGGCTTTCCTGGCCGTCGTCTCCAAAGGCGCGGCATTCGCGGTTATTTTCCGCCTCGTGTACAATGTGGCTTTCTACGCTTCATCGCCTGAGAAGCCGATTGCGGATGATATATTCCTAGCGCTCAATGTGATGGCTGCAGCCGCGATGCTGGTAGGATCGACGATGGCGCTCAGACAATTCAACGTCAAACGTCTGATTGCCTTGTCCGGTGTTGCGAATGCCGGTTATCTGCTCGTTCCGCTTGGACTCTCGCTCAAAGGCATGCATGCCTCGAATTTCGGGGAGTTTATCTTCTATCTCGCGGCATACCTGCTGATGACGATCGGTGCGCTTACCGTGTTCACCGTCATTAGCAAGTCGGCCGGCAGCGAAGAAGTAGGCGGCTTCTCGGGACTCTATTACAGGGCTCCTTGGACCGCAGCAGCGATGGTCGTCTTCGTCCTCTCGTTAGCGGGCCTGCCGATTACAGGCGGTTTCTTCGGGAAGCTGTTTATCTTACTTGGTGCGGCGCAGTCGCATCTCTACTGGATTGCAGCGATTATGGTCGTGAGCAGCGTAATCTCGTATTATTTCTACTTCGGCATCATCAGGCAAATGTTCATGCGGGCTACTATTGATAATGAGGTGCAAGTTCCGGTCACAAGCGGCATCGTCATCTGGCTGTGTGCGGGCGCTACCGTGGCGCTCGGTATCGTGCCAAGTCCGGTATTGAACTGGATTAACACGCATTTCTCAATCGTAAATGATTTGTTTGTCCGATAGCTTAGCAGCAGGGCAGGGTTAAGTTAGGGTCGAAAGGACGAGGAGCGGGCCTGCGGGTCCGCTCTTTTGTTGTTTGAAATGAAGCGAAGTGGCATCGATTGCATGGACAAGCCGTACAAGGTCGAACCCATGCTGATTTTCGGGGGTTCTCTTGTCCTAGTTCATTATTATCGAAGTTCAACGAATCTTTAGATTAAGTCAGGCATATCGGCGCATAAACATCGGAGTAAACAGCTATAAAAGCGGGACTATCGACCTTTTAATTGTTGTTTCTACAAATTCCTTAAAGGAGAATGGGACTCGGGAAGCGAAACGTTTCAGATCACAGGCTGCGGGTTAAAGGCAGACTAGGATGATCATCTCCAATAGGGATTCTAACACTTGTATGAAGCCGAAAGGGACAGTGGCTGTTATGCCAACACTAGGCTATAAGGATACGTCTTATTCCGCGGCGCCGCGCCGAGTCGGCAGTCGTTTAGCTGCGGCCGTGGCGACAGCGGCGGCGTTTGCGGCGGCATTTGTGCCGCGCCGCGCTGCACGTCGCACCGCGCTGCACGCCGTGCTCGCAGCGCTGCTGCTGTGGAGCGCCCCTGCCGGCGCGGCATCCGCCGCCGCCGCAGGGGCCGCTCCCGCGGCCTCGCCGCCTGCGGCGGCAACCGCCGGCCCGCCGCATGGCGCGGCCGCGGGCGAACCCGCCGCCGCCGGCGGCCAAGATGAGCCCGCGCCCACCGGCGGCTGGCTCATCAAGTGGCGCGACCCGGCGCTGGCGAAGCCGCTGCCGGGGACGCGCCTGCTCCGCCGCCTGGCGATGCCGGCGGCGGGCGCGGTGGACGTTGTCCGCCCCGAGGACCCGGGGGCGGACACGTCCGAGTGGCTCCTCCGGCTGCAGCGGATGCCGGAGATCGCGTACGCCCAGCCGATCGGCAGCGTCAAGCTGCTGGCCGTGCCGGCGAGCAATGATCCGGAGCTGCCGAAGCTGCAGCATCTGGATCAGATCGGGGCCCAGACCGCCTGGTCGAAAGTGCATGATCAGCTGGATCTGACCATTGCGCTCATTGACACCGGCGTCGATTTGGACCACCCGGATCTCAAGAACAACTTGGTGGCCGGTACGAATCTGGTCAGCCCGGGCAAGCCGCCGGAGGATGACAACGGACACGGGACGGCAGTAGCCGGGGTTCTTGCGGGCGAAGGGAACAATAAAGAAGGCATTGCAGGCATTCTATGGCGTGCCAAGCTTATGCCGATCAAAGCGCTGGATGCCGATGGCTTCGGCGATGAAGAGCGGCTGGGCAAGGCGATTGTCTATGCGGTCGATCATGGTGCTCGCATACTCGTCCTCTCCGTTGGTCTCTATCGCTATTCGCCTTATCTCCGTGACATCGTGCAATATGCGGAGTCGAAGGGGGCGCTGCTTGTAGCGGCCAGCGGGAACGACGGGCTGGCGCTGGGTTCGAAGGCCGAAGTGAAATATCCGGCCGCTTACGCTACGGTACTTGCTGTGGCCGGTGTTGACGCGGATGGGAAACCGGAGCCGCGCTCCAATGCCGGTCCGGAGAATGATATTGCGGCACCATGGCATGTCTATACGACGGCACTGGGCGGCGGGTACAAGCATGAAGAAGGCACCTCGATGGCTGCGCCTCAGGCAGCGGCAGCGGCAGCGCTCGTATGGGCGGTACATCCCAGCTACAAACCCTACCAGGTACGTGCTTTGCTCAGGCAAACGGCAAGGGATATTGGCAAACCGGGGGTGGATGATGCTAGCGGCTACGGCCTGCTTCAGATCGACCGTGCTGTAACGGGAGTTCTTCGAGCAGATGGCTATGAGCCGAACGACACCAGGCAGACCGCGCAGAAGTTCCCGCTTGGCAAAAGAATCGCAGCTGAGCTTGCAGGCGGCCAAGATAAGGATTGGTATACGCTTGACGCTCCTTATGATGGCGTGATATCCCTTCAATTTCAAGGGCTTCTCTCAGGTGGGGAGACAACGCCAATTCTCCAAGTGACTCATGTTGTGGGAGGCGTAGTGCAAGGCACGAAAGTTACGAAACTCGGCAACCAAACCGTCGAGTGGAACGTTAAGAAAGGGAGGAATGAATTTGAGCTCCACTTCTTCGCCCAAACGACGAAGCAGCGGCTGCCTTATTTGCTGACCTCCTCCTTTGAGATTGCACCGGATAGCTACGAAATGAACGATAAGCAGTATCAAGCATTTACGCTGAAACCGAAGTCCCAGCAGGTGACGGGGAATTTTCATCAGACGGGGGATCGTGACTGGTACGCTATTCATTTTGAAACGGGGGGCACGCTCAAGCTCTCGCTTTCTACCGACTCCGCACGAATTGATCCCGCACTCGCCTTCGGGCGGCAAGGGGCAACGCTGCAGGAAATCGACGAGAACAGTGAAGGCGAGACGGAAACCTCGGATCTGATCAATGTTACACCGGGTATCTATTACATACGCGTTCATAACGGAATGTCGGCACAGGCCGGTCCGTCTGCTGCGGCGTATACACTGAATATAGAGCTTATTTCCAAATATACGGATCCCAACGAGCCGAACAACAAATCGTATGAAGCAACAGGGATAGCCAAAGGTTCTGATTACTGGGGTGTCATAGGGGCAGAGGATGCCGATTGGTATCAATTGCGCCTTGGAAGTGAAAGTGTGTTATCCGTGCAGGTTAACGGTATTCCGAGTGGAATCCGAATGAAGGCGGAGGTGTTTGATAAACGGCAGCAGCTGTTATTTACCTTGCAATCCGCAAAGAATGATACCCGCATGGTCAAAGAGCAGCGCGTACAGGCAGGCCTGTATTACGTCAAGGTGACGGCGAGCAGCAGCTTTGACAGACAGTACTATGGCTTTCGCATGGATGCAGAACCGGTCGTGGCAGGGTTTCGCGATATTACCGGTCACTGGGCAGCAGATACAATTGTAGCGCTGAGCAATGACCGCATCGTGGAAGGGAGCGGCAACTACCGCTTCTACCCGAATCGGAGCATTACGCGAGCAGAAGCGATCTCCATGCTGGTGAGGGCACTGAATCCGATTGCAAGCACGGGACCGAGCTTCACGGATGTCACCTCTAAGCACTGGGCGTACGCCGCCATTACAAAAGCTTCAGGAACCGGATGGGTCGGTGGTTATCCGGGCGGGGCCTTTGGTCCTAATAAGCCGATAACCCGCGAAGAAATGGCGGTCATTCTGCTTCGGGCCCTCCAGCTGAACAGCTCACTTCCTTATGCAGCGACTTTCGTGGATGTGAAGCTGACGCGTTGGTCCGCACCGGCTATTCAGACGATGAAGCAACAAGAGCTGCTCGGGGGATACCCGGACGGCAGCTTTAGGCCGGAGCAGACGGCAACGCGAGCGGAGTTCGCGGCACTGCTGCTTCGAGCCATGAACATGTAGAATTTGTAGCAGGGAGTCAATCGAATGGATCAATTAGCCGCTAATGCCGGCGTACATGCACTTATTTCCATTGTTGTTGAGCTGTTTAGCATTGCAATGGCTTGGATTGTCTTGCAAGAGCTGAAGTTTGACACGATCCTGAAGCGCCCGCGCAGCTCACAGGCACGTATTTTGCAAATTATGCTCGCCATCGTGCTCGGGCATGGCTTTGCCGGCTTCGTACTCGATTACTGGAACTGGTCGGGCTTGCTTAAGGGAATTGTCGAATAACAAGGTGGCAATATGTAAACAATGGGTAGTATATGACGGTACGAAACGAAAAATAGGCTGCGAATACTATAAAAAAAGCCATTTCAGGTGCGGGTTCGACAGGCAGAAAATAACGCTTGTCGTTTCTTGTAGACGGGTGGTAAGATGTAGGTTGGGTACGGAGTACCGTACCATTAATTGTGCATAAGACAAGAATCTACTGCACGCGGAGGGAAACCTAAAGATGAGCAAAATAATCGTCCGCGGCGGCCAGCGACTATCCGGAAACGTTCGTGTAAGCGGAGCAAAGAATGCCGTATTACCGATTCTCGCTGCCACGTTACTTGCAAAGGAAGGCGAGAGCGTCATTTATGACGTGCCTAATCTAGACGATGTAATTACGATTCAACAAGTGCTTTCTGCCTTAGGCGGGAAACTGACATATGACAATGAAACGATGCGGATATCCGCAGCCAATTTGACTTCGTTCGAAGCTCCTTATGAGTGGGTGCGCAAGATGCGTGCATCCTTCCTCGTTATGGGACCGCTTCTGGCTCGTCTTGGGCGTGCAAGAATTTCTCTCCCGGGTGGATGTGCAATCGGCACACGTGCGATTGACCAGCATTTGAAGGGCTTCGAGGCGATGGGCGTCGAGATCGTCCTTGGTCAAGGTTTTATCGAAGCACGCAAGGAAGGCAAGCTCAAAGGCGCCAAGATCTATCTCGATGTAGCCAGCGTAGGCGCAACGGAGAACATCATGATGGCGGCTGTACTTGCAGAAGGCACCACATCCATCGAGAACGCGGCGAAGGAGCCGGAGATCGTGGATCTAGCCAATTACCTGAATGCTATGGGTGCGAAGGTTCGCGGAGCAGGCACGGGCATTATCCGTATTGAGGGTGTGGAGGAGCTGAAGGGCGCTCACCATACTGTCATTCCGGACCGTGTGGAAGCGGGTACTTTTATGATCGCGGCTGCCATGACCGGCGGCGATGTTCATATTGACGGCGCAATCGGCGAGCATTTGGCACCGGTGATCTCGAAGCTAGAAGAGATGGGCGTTGCCATTACGGAGACAGACAACGGTCTGCGCGTAGTGGGTCCGCAGAAATTGAAATCAGTAGACGTCAAGACGTTACCATACCCCGGATTCCCAACCGATATGCAGTCGCAGATGATGGCGATTCTGTTGATTGCCGAAGGCACCAGCATCGTGACGGAGACGATCTTCGAGAACCGTTTCATGCATGTCGAGGAGTTCCAGAAGATGAGCGCTCAAATTAAGATCGACGGCCGCATGGCAATCGTAAGCGGCAACACAGCACTGACTGGCGCAAAAGTAACCGCTACCGATCTTCGTGCAGGTGCAGCACTTATCTGTGCAGCTCTTTGTGCGGACGGTGAGAGCGAAATTACCGGCCTTCACCACGTAGATCGCGGCTATGTCGACATTACCGGTAAGCTTGCGGCGCTTGGCGCTAATATCCACCGTGTTGATCCGATACCGGCTGAGCCTGTGTATTCTAAAGTGCTCGAAGGCGTTGCTGCAGTGCTGGAGGAACCAGTCGTTGTAGCAGCAATGTCCGCAGAACCGGTGAAGCGTGAAAAAGAAACTCCGCGCCTGAAGGTTCAACCTACCTGGGCATAAGATTCATTCCTAACACATAATCGTAATAAGCTGCCTCTTGCGTTCACCTGTGAACGCAAGAGGCAGCTTTTGTTTTGTGCAGATTGGCGATAATCTCCCCTCCCCCCGCAGGGAAGATGAGCTCTCAGCAAACATTACGTTTGAGAGTCGGGTTTCTCGACGCTCGAGGTGTGACAATGGTGAAGACCCCTACTTATTCGGTACTATCCTACTTTTCCGGTTCATAGACTGTAGCAAATAGGAATTAAGAGAAATGAGATTAGCAGAACAGGAAGGAGCAGCAGATGGAACGTGTGAGATGGCGGACAGGCAGTCCGAGGAGCCGGTGGTGGAGAGGCTGGATGTTGTGGTTTACGTGGGGGTTGCTGCTTGTCGTGCTGGTGAGAGGGGCTGTCTATCTCCTGGACGATAGGAATGCGGCTGCCAAGAACGGCGAGATTGGCCAAGCAGCGGATCAGCAGCAGGTGCTCGGCAACGACGCATCCAAGCAGAGTGCCGCAGTGGAGGAAAGCGCAGCGCCAACCGAGACGGACAAGCAGCCTATGAAGGAAGCGCAATCGGTCGGCAGCGGCAATAAAGGGTTCAACGCACTCAGCGCCTACGACCGAATGTGGGTTAACGTGTATCTCACCAAGGAGAAACGGATTGAGAAAATGCCTATTGAGCTTTATGTGCGCGGCGTACTGGCCGGCGAGATGCCGATTGATTTTGAATTGGAGGCTCTGAAGGCGCAGGCGATCGCAGCCCGAACCTATATCTATAAACGAATGCAGGCGAACGACCGCAGCGGGCTGAGCGGTGAAGCAAAGAAGGCAGATGTGAACGATACCGTCATGAACCAAGTATATGTGCCTCTGAGTTCGCTTCTGTCACGCTGGAGCGGGACAAGCAAGGAAAAGAACCTCGAGAAGCTGAATGAGGCTGTATCGCAAACCAAGGGGCAGATCGTGACCTATGAAGGGGAGCCGATCCAGGCGGCCTTCTTCTCAACGAGCAACGGGTACACCGAGAATGCTTCGGATTATTGGGATCTGGATCTTCCGTACTTACGCAGCGTTGCCAGCCCGTGGGACAAGGCGATTTCACCTAGCTATAAAGAAACGGTTACGATGTCGCTCAATGATTTTAGCAAGAAGCTTGGCATTAAGAAAAGTGCGGTCCGGCAGATGCGTATTCTGGATACGACAGCGGGCAAACGCATTAAGACGGTTATGGTTGGCAGGGAGATGCTAAGCGGCCGAGAGATTCGAGAGAAGCTGGGACTGGCCTCCTCGCAGTTCAACTGGACCATCCTCGATGATGAAATCCAAATCACCACTTTCGGCTATGGCCATGGTGTCGGAATGAGTCAATGGGGAGCAAACGGTATGGCGCAAAAAGGGGGAACGGCTGCAGAGATTCTCGCACACTATTATTCGGGAACGCAGCTTTCGAAAGCGAAAGGGCTGGTAGACTAGCGCAGCCATCGCCCCTAGCTTCTCTAACAATCTCAAAAAATGTTAAACCCTCACGTATAAACTGCTAGGTTGTGGCAACAATGGCTAGTGAGGTGATCGAACAATGAGTGATAACAAATCAAAGTTCAATGAAGAAGCTCCCAAAAATGTAGTGGGAGGCACTGCCGTCAAACCATCTGCATGGAGAAAGCTGCTTGCGAAGAAGTGGGCAGCACCGTCAGCATTCCTAGCCGCGGCAGCAATTATCGTAACCTTAATGTGGCTCTATGGGGGAGCTGGGGAAACTAGTAACAAGCCAGCCAGCACCGACGTAGAAGTCTCTCAAGGTACAACGGATGGAATGACAGCAGACCAATTGCCGGCAGATGACGAAGCAGTTAACTCATCGGAGTCAGAATTGATGAAATGGCCTGTTGACCGCAGCCAGCTGGATGTTGTAGCGCCGTTCTATGATGCGAAAGCTTCCGGTGAAGAGCGTCAAGCCGCTCTGATTCAATCGGGCAACACGTTCGTAACGAACATGGGCATTGACTTCGCGAAGAACGACACGGCATTTGATGTATCGGCAGCGCTGAGCGGCCGCGTCATCGTATCCGAGAAACACCCGCTTAACGGCAACATTGTCGAGATCAAGCATGCGGACGGAATCGTAACCGTCTACCACAGCTTGAGCGACGTGCAAGTTAAAGTGGGCGATGAAGTGAAGCAAGGCACGGTCATTGCGAAAGCCGGCAGAAGTGAGCTGGAGAAAGAACTTGGCGTCCACATGCACTTTGAAGTGCGCAAGGACGGCAAAGCGATTAACCCCAATACGTTTATCACATCTGATTCCGCAAGCGCAACTGAGAACTAGAAGCAAGCGGAGTGCTTTATGAAGGCAGGATACCCTGCCTTCTTTTTTTTATGTTCTTTTGCTTGTGAAATGGGACTTTTGGAGTGGAAAAGCGGCCGTATCTGAAAATAATTGCTGTTCTTTAGCTTGTCACGCTTGGACACAAAGAATATATACCCGTACCCCTCATATACTGTACCAAACTATCTCGAGTAGGGAGGCGGGAGCGTGCACGATTATATCAAAGAACGGACCATAAAAATCGGCCGTTGCATCGTCGAGACGAAGCATACGGTGCGGACGATTGCTAAAGAATTTGGCGTCTCCAAAAGCACGGTGCACAAGGATTTGACCGAGCGATTACCGGAAATAAATCCCGATTTGGCAGACCAGGTCAAGCACATTCTGGAATACCACAAATCGATCCGGCACCTGAGGGGAGGAGAAGCAACCAAAATCAAGTATAAGAAGAGCTCAGGACGCAAGCGTGAGGTTCTTGCCGCGGCAAAATCGTAAGCGATTTTTTCTACAAAAATAGAGGAATTTCGTACATTTCAGCGAATACTAAACAGGATGATCAGTGCACCTGACTACTTACTACTAAAGACGATTGTTTTGCGATCACATTCGCAAGTTTGAATTTGCGACATTCGTCATTCGACGTGGAGGAATTAGAGACATTATGTTTAGCAAGGATATTGGGATTGATTTAGGAACAGCTAACGTGTCCATTCATGTAAGAGGGAGGGGCGTTGTACTTGATGAGCCTTCTGTCGTCGCGATTGAGAGCGAGACGAAGCGCGTGCTTGCAGTAGGTGAAGAAGCGCATCGGATGGTAGGACGGACCCCTGGTAACATAATCGCCATCAGACCGCTTAGAGACGGTGTTATCGCTGATTTTGAAATTACGGAAATCATGTTGAAGGCATTTATCGATCGCGTGGGCGGCCGCTCTTGGCACAGCCGCCCCCGGATCTTAATTTGCGCACCGACCAACATTACTTCGGTAGAGCAGAAGGCGATCCGCGAGGCTGCAGAGCGCAGCGGCGCCAAGGATGTCTTTCTTGAAGAGGAGCCTAAGGCAGCTGCGATTGGCGCAGGCATGGATATCTACCAGCCGAGCGGCAACATGGTTGTTGATATTGGCGGCGGTACAACGGACGTGGCCGTGCTTTCGATGGGCGACGTTGTAACCGCCTCTTCCATTAAAGTCGCAGGGGACAAGTTTGACGAAGCGATCATGAAGTACATCAAGAACAAGTACAAGCTCTTGATCGGGGAACGGACAAGCGAAGACATTAAGATTAAGATCGGTTCCGTCTACGACAATGGATCCAGACAAGAGATCGACATTCGCGGGCGGGATATGGTTACGGGCTTGCCGCTGACCGTGACGATTTACTCGGAAGAAGTGCGCGAAGCGCTCTGGGAGCCGGTATCGTCTATTGTATCGGCAGCTAAGTCTGTACTGGAACGGACTCCGCCGGAATTGTCGGCCGACATTATTGACCGCGGCGTAATCTTAACAGGTGGCGGCGCGCTGCTGGGCGGCCTTGATGCATTGCTTGCAGAAGAGCTTAAGGTACCGGTACTGATTGCAGAAGACCCGATGCACTGCGTTGTTAAAGGAACAGGCCTGCTGCTTGACCATTTGGACCGTACGTCGCGCAGAGACAATAGAAGACGCTAAGCGATCACGGGATGAATGGATGCGTGCAGGATGTTCGGGTAGGACGCCTTTAGGGGGGCGTGCCAAGGGACAAGCTTTTGTACGGATGAAGATTAGTTCAAAAGTCATGCAATCGTTCTATTCATCGTGAGGATGGGTTAACCGATATATACAATATATACGCAGATTGGTTTGCGTTTGAAGCCGAGGCTTCGAATGCAGCATTCTGCGCTAACTTATCCCGTACGTTGAGCGCTCAGGAGGTAGCTTCATGCTAAGAGGTCTGTACACAGCTGCATCAGGCATGATTTCGCAGCAGCACCGGCATGATACTGTAACGAATAATATTTCAAATTTAAATACACCTGGTTATAAAGAGAAAAGTGCGGTTACGCACTCTTTTCCAGATATGCTGCTGCGTCTGTCCGGCGTTCAAGACGGCGGAGGCCGCGCAGTAGGCAAGCTGAACACCGGGGTGTTCGCGGAAGAGAGCTTGCAGATCAACCTGCAGGGCGATTTGATGCAAACGAACCAGTTCAGCGATTTTGCCATTGTATCGGACATTGTAGTGCCGGGCATGGCGTTTGATGGATCGGGTAAGGCGATGTCGGCGGACGGCAACTACGTGTTCCAACCGCAGGCATTCTTCACCGTTCAGAATACGAATGGTGAAATGCGCTATACGCGTGATGGTCAGTTCAAGCTGGATGACGAAGGCTTTCTGACATTGCCGGACGGGTCCCGCGTAATTGGTGCTAACGAGAAGCCGTTTCAGCTGCCTGCGGGGATGACGTTTAACAAGCTTACGCTTACGAGCGATAATCAACTGGTTGACGTAGATACAGGTGAAAGCGCCGGTCAACTGCTCATCTCTGTGGTCGATAATCCGAATAACCTTGTTCGTGAAGGTGACGGCAAATTCAAGCTAGGCGATGAGAATGTAGGCGTTCGGACGATGGCTGCGGGCGATCGGATCGAGTTGAAGCAGGGTTACGTGGAGCGCTCGAATGTGGATCCGGCGCAGTCGATGGTCGACTTGATGTCGGCGGCACGTGCTTATGAAGCGAATCAGAAGGTTATTCAATTTTATGATAAAAGCTTAGATAAAGCGGTAAATGAGATTGGCAGAGTATAACCGCCCACAAGCAATGCTTGACGATGCAGGCAGAGGAGGCTACTAAATTGAACGGTTCGATGATTAATGCGATGGTGTCCATGAATGGGCTGCAGCAGAAGCTGGACTTGCTCGCCGACAATATTGCCAATGTGAATACAGTCGGCTATAAGCGCAAGACCGGCACATTCGAAGATTTGCTGACTACGCTTAAGAAGCAGCCGGAAGTGTTTGATCAACCGGGACGTCTGACTCCGCTTGGTTTCAACCAAGGCTGGGGTTCGCGTCTGACGATGATTCAGCCGGACTTCTCCCAAGGACCGATTCAACAGACGGACCAGCCTCTTGATGTAGCAATCGAAGGCAATGCTTTGTTCGAGGTAACGGTTAACGCCGAAGGTGATCTTGGTTATACACGCGGCGGCTCATTCCAGACCACGTTTACGCGAGATGGCGTCAATATCCTGACAACCAAAGAAGGATACCCGATATCGTCTGTAGACGGCGATCCGATTGAGATACCTGCAGAGATGAAGGAAGTCAGAATGGATCCGAACGGAAGCATCGTCGGTACGCTGCCATCCGGTGAGATTGTGCAGATGGGGCAGTTGAAGCTGGTACAAGTGGACAAGCCTTCCCTCTTGTCGCAGGTTGCGGATAACTTATTCGCCATTGCAGATGGATTTCAGGTAAGTGATGTCATGCATGACGTTACGGCAAGCGCCGAGTCTAAGATCGCGATAAAACAAGGTTTTCTGGAGCAATCTAATGTCGTCTTGTCCGACGAGATGACCGAATTGATTAGCGTGCAAAGAGCTTATTCGCTCAGCTCAAGGGCTTTATCTTCCAGCGATACGATGCTGGGCCTTGCAAACAATTTGCGCGCCTAGGAAATGAGTGAATGCGTATGGATGCAAAGAAAGAAACAGCGGCGGGTTTAGATGGAGTTTCTCAATTGGAACGTACCAGTCTGATGAATCCTGCGCCTGCGGGCGAGAGGCAGCGTCAGAACGGTGCGATGCAATCTGAGCGTGATATGGAAGCCGTTAAAGGCAAATCATCAGCGCGTAAGAAACGCAATCCGGCACTTCGGGCTTTATTATGGACGCTTCGCAAGAGCATCGTTCCCATTCTGTGCATCGCAGCCGTACTCGGCGGCATGTACATGGGGTATTCGATCATAGGCAAGCGGCCGGGAGTCGAAGTGTTTGATATTGCCACATGGAAGCACATGTATGACCTAGTGTTCGCTGATTAATAGGAAGCCTGCTCATTCGAGCAGGCTTTTTGATTTCCGTTTCTAATCCAAGCCGCATAAATAAGCACCTCCTCGAATATCATCGGACTACCGTAGTAGTTGCGATGTGTATCGAGGAGGTGCTATTGGTTTACATCTTATTTGACGATGACACGGATACTGATGGATTTACCGTCAAAGGTGGCTCTCACCATCGTGCTTCCTTTGCCGACTGCCGTAATGACGCCGGCTTCGACAGTGGCTACTTTATTGTTGCCAACCGTCCATGCCGCACTCTTCGTTACATCCGTGATACGGCCTACATCGTATTCAGCCGTAACCTTAACCGTTTCTTTGCCTTCTGCAGCAAGTGTAAGGGATTTGGCCGACGAGGTCAGCTTCTTCACTTTAGCCACGACCGTAATGGACACCTCGATTGATTTGCCTTGATACGTGCCTGTCAGCTTACCTGTACCCTCTGTTAATGCTTTCACAGTGCTTCCTTTAATAGAAGCAAGTGTTTCTGGGTTCATGGTCCAGTTCATCTTGGAGCTCAGGGAAACCGATTTACCGCTCTTATAAATACCTGTTACTTTAAGGCTCTTGGTACGGGAGATGTTCAGGGAAAGGCTGCTTGCATCCACGAACAGCTTCGTAATTTCCTCTTCAATCGTGACACGAATTGTAGTTGATTTGCCAAGATATGAAGCAGTAAGGGTAACGCTCGAGGCTTGCAGGCCTCTCATATTCGGAGCCTTCACGAGCAAGTTGGCCGAGGAGCTCTTCCACGAAACAAGGCTCGTCACATCTTCTTCTTCGCCGTTCTCATACATGAGCGTAATAATCGGCAGCTTCACTTCTTTGCCTATGACAACGGAAGCGTTCGATTGATCAGGCGTCAGCATAAGCGGCTTCTCGTGCACGACTACAGTAACAGTAACCGTCTTGGATTGAATGGTACCTGTAAGAACGGCTGTACCGACCTTCTTCGCCGTCCACTTGCCATCTACTTTGTCCACGATGTCCTTGTCGCTGCTCGTCCAAGCAACAAGGTTGGTTACGTCGATCGTTTCTTCGGCTATCGATTCGGCTGAAACCTTAGGCAGTGTAATGCTTTCGTTTACGAATGCGTCAACGGTTTCAGTAGCAGCTTTGAGGCTGCTGACTGTCGGATAAACCGTAACCGAAACCACCTGGGACAGACCCAAGTAAGTCGCTTTAATAACGGTTGTACCAACGCCTTTAGGGGTAACAACGCCGTCTTTAACGGTTGCTACAAACAAGTTGGAGGAGGACCAGGCTGCTTTGCTTGTCACGACCTCAGGTGTTCCCGTCCCTTTCATCACCGTTACGCTGAACGATACCGGACTATCCTGCATACTCAGATGCTGATCTTCCTTGGGGTTCAAGCGCATAGCTTCATAAGCAGGACGGACTACGACAGTAATGCTGCTCGATACGCCTAGATGCGTAGCCGTGATCGTAGTCGATCCGCTTCCTACAGGTGTAACGATACCTTTGGATACAGTGGCAACGGCTGCATTGCCGGAAGTCCATTGCGCGGTATCCGTAACGGTTGCGGAATCGCCATCTTCCGTAGTGACTACGGCTGTTAGTGATTGGGTGCTGTCGCCAACATAGAATTCAAGCAGATCGTCAGGTGAAAGGGTGAGCTTATCATAAGGAGAGGTTACGATTAGCTTAACCGTATCGCTTCTTCCTTTATATTTGGCTGTGATGGTTGTTTCGCCGGCATTAATCAGCTTGATGTCGCCATCGTCTACTGTCGCAACATTCGGGTTTGAACTCGTCCATGTTGCGGAGTCGGTAACGTTCTCGTTCGTGCTGCCGCTCTTGATAGCCGTTAGGGTATAGGCGATCGTATCGCCCAAATGTACATCTTCAGTGGTACCTACATTTGTCCCGTCCTCCATGATCGTTACGCTATCGTAGCGATAATTAACGGTTATAGGCAGCGTGATTTTGTAGCCTTTATACGTTGCGCTTACCGTTGCAGTGCCCTTCGCTAAACCTGTAACAACACCGGCGGACACTTTCAGAATGGCTGCATTGGAGGAGCTCCAAGTAGCATCTGTAGTAACGCTCTTAACAGAAGTTGCACCTTGTATAGTGGCATTCACTTCAAGTGAAATGGAGTCATCATCGATATAAAGCACGGCGGGTGACGGAGCGTTCTCGAAGGCAATTCCCGTTACGACTTCTTCGGCGTAAGCGAGTCCTGCAAAGGAAGAGAAGCTCAGGACAATGGCAAGCATCATTGTAAGCCAGGTGCGTTGCCACAGGGGTGCTGCGTGTTTGTTCGTGCGCATGATTGTCTAAAACCTCCAAAGACTATAAATTTCCTATCCATTATAGTTAACGGCTTTGGAGGAGGGAAATTGAAGGTGTCAGATAGGTATTGCCAAATTTAGTTCGCAGGTCATGGGAATTTTCCATTCCAAGAAACGGCAAGAATGGTGGGTTGCAGCTGGTCTTATGCATAGTTCGGACAGTTTTATTTTTTCCAGCGGAGAGGTATAATGGGTTAGAAACTTTGAAGCATCTTTTCCGCCATAAAGGTAAGGGGGCGTAAACGTTTGAATCTTCCTAATTTGCTCACGATGCTTCGTTTTGCTTTAATCCCCGTTTACGTTGCCGTATTTGCTTCGGACGCTACGAATCATATGAAATGGGCTTTTCTGATTGTCGTCATCGCGGGACTTACCGATATCTTGGACGGTTATCTGGCGCGGAAATACGGGCAGGTGACTTCGGTAGGGGCGATGCTTGATCCGCTTGCGGATAAGATGATGATGATTACCGTCATTGTGTCGCTGCTCATTACCGAACATATTCCGTGGAGCGCGGGGGCGGCTATATTTATCCGGGATGCGGGGATGATTATCGGATCGGCATTTTTTCATTTTCGGGGGAAGAAGACGGTTCCTGCCAATTGGATGGGGAAACTGACCACCATCCTGTATTACTTGGCCATCTTGTTTATCTTCTTTGAATTGCCTTTTGCCAGAACCTATTTATGGGGCGTCATTGCGTTTTCATTTATAACTTCGTTTATTTACATTTTTCTCTTCGTTGGATTGAACAAGGACGAAGAGGAGCAGGGCAGTGCGGCGCAGAGCACAGGAGAACAGACAGATACTAAAGCTCCGCCCATGTAATGGTAAAAAGGAGATTGAACTCGCCTTGGCCGCGATGAACGGCTGCTGCGTTCAATCCCCCTTATCTTAACCTCACGACTGCAGTTTCGTGATGGATGGCCTTATTTTGGCACAATAGCCTGTAATTTATTACAACAACCTTGAAGGGAGCTTACATCATGTTAGATATTAGACAAATCCAAGAAATTATTCCGCATCGCCCGCCGTTTCTGCTCGTTGACCGCATTATTGAGCTGGAGGAAGGCAAACGAGCCGTCGGCATCAAGAATGTGACGATGAATGAACCGTTCTTTACGGGACATTTTCCGCAATACCCGGTTATGCCGGGCGTACTTATTGTGGAGGCGCTGGCGCAGGTCGGCTGTGTCGCTATTCTTAAAGTAGAGGCAAACCGCGGCAAAATCGGTTTCTTCGCAGGCATCGATAACTGTCGTTTCCGTGGTCAAGTGGTTCCCGGCGACACCCTTACATTAGAAGTGGAAATCACCAGAATGAAGGGCATGATCGGTAAAGGACAAGCTGTTGCCAAAGTCGGCGATAAAGTCGTAGCTGAAGGTGAGATTATGTTTGCACTGAAGGATCCTGAATAAACCCGAATAGGGCTTATACGGACAGGACCTGCAGCTTGCTACATATATATTAAACCGTAATTACTGCGGATGGAGAGAGGATGCTGAAGATGAACCAATCTACTGTAGAACGATACGAGGCTTGGCTGAGCGATCCGATGATTGATGCTGCTACGAAACAAGAGCTTGCCGCGCTAAGAGGCAACGAGAAGGAAATTGAAGATCGTTTCTACCGGGAGCTTGAGTTCGGAACAGGCGGACTGCGCGGCGTTATGGGTGCAGGAACAAACCGATTGAACAGCTACACGGTCGGTAAAGCTACACAAGGGCTGGCGAACTGGGTACTTTCCAAGAGCAGCAACCCTTCTGTCGTCATTGCATTCGATTCCCGCAACAACTCTCCTGAGTTTGCGCTTGATGCTGCACTTGTCTTGGCTGCCAATGGTGTGAAGGCTCATGTATTCCAAGCACTTCGTCCAACCCCTCAGCTTTCCTATGCTGTTCGTGCGCTTGGCGCCACTAGCGGTATTGTGATTACAGCAAGCCACAATCCACCTGAATATAACGGCTACAAGGCTTATGGTTCCGATGGCTGCCAGCTTGTTCCGGGAGATGCAGCTGAGGTTATCGGCGCGATCCAGCAAGTAACGGGATTCGATCAAGTCCGCCGCATGAGCCGTGAAGAAGCGGAAGCAGCAGGCTTATTGCACTGGCTGGGCGACGCAGAAGACCAAGATTATATTAACACTGTCGCTGCAGAGAGCTTGAACAGCAAGCTGCTGGTGGACGGGCTCGGCGAGGCGCTGACGGTTGTATATACACCGCTTCATGGTGCCGGCAACATGCCTGTACGCGAGGTGCTTAAGCAAGCGGGCCTTACGAATGTTCATATCGTTCCCGAGCAAGAACAGCCTGACGGCTACTTCAGCACGGTGAAATCACCGAATCCGGAAGAGCGTGAGGCATTCAATCTCGCGATCAAGCTCGGACAAGAAGTAGGCGCGGACATTATTATCGGAACAGATCCGGATTGCGATCGGATGGGCGCGGTTGTTCGTAATAATGAAGGCGAATTTGTCGTGCTGACGGGTAACCAGTCCGGCGCGATTATGGTCAATTATTTGCTTGGCACACGTAAGGAACGCGGCGAACTGCCTGCTAACGGCGTCGTAGTGAAGACGATTGTGACGAGTGAAATGGGTGCTGATATTGCTGCTTCCTACGGAGCGGAAGTCGTCAATACATTGACCGGCTTCAAATATATCGGCGAGAAAATGACGCAATATGAGACAAGCGGAGAGCATACTTTCCTATTCGGTTATGAGGAAAGCTACGGTTACTTGGCAGGCACTTATGCGCGTGATAAAGATGCGGTCATCGCTTCCATGCTAATTTGTGAAGCAGCTGCTTATTATAAGAGCAAAGGCAAAACGCTGTACGATGTACTTATTGAATTGTATGCGCAGTACGGCAACTATTTGGAGCATCTGGAATCCCGTACGCTTAAGGGCGTTGACGGCGTTGCCCAAATCGGAGCGATCATGGAAGATTGGCGCAGCAATCCGCCTGCTGAAATCGGCGGCGTAGCGGTTGATCAAATGCTCGATTATTTGCCGGGACTGGGCGGCTTGCCTCCTGAGAACGTGCTGAAATTTTTACTTGCTGACGGCTCATGGTTCTGCCTTCGTCCATCAGGTACGGAGCCGAAGATTAAGGTGTATTTCGCAGTACGCGGCAGCTCGCAAGACGAAGCGAAGGCAGCGATTCAGCGCCTGACTCAAGCTGTGATGAAGCGCGTGGACAATTAGATCGGAATTGGGATCGGAGCTTCCGTACGTGAATTTGCTGCGGAAACACAGACAGATAATCGTAGCGATAATTCCTACGGAAAATGTTAAGGAGTGGAAGATGTGCAAACTGGTTGGCAGCAATGGAATCGTAAAGCGACGTTTGTCCTTTGTGTATTAACGATATTAGGGTTGATTGCAGCATTGCCTATCGGCGCTACGCGCTGGAAGATGGAGGAAACCTCCGATAAGGTTCAGTTGGTGTTCGATTACCGCGATTTGGTCCAAATCGCAGCTTACCAATCCCATCCGAAGCAGTTCGTGAAGGATGAGCTTGTGAAGATGCATTCGGCAGGCATTACGGCGATGGCGGTATTCGAGTCTTCGCTGCAGGAGCTGAGCTGGGCCGGCCGTTTGTCGCTCTATAATTCATCAAGCGCAAGCGAGCTGCAAGGCAAAACGTCTCCGGCAGATGAGAATTATACGTATGTGCTGTTCTCGAGTGCGAAGGATGAAGATGCACTTCGTCCGGTATTGGAATCGACTTATAAGCAATGGGGCATTACGACTTCCTCATGGAGCTATGAAGGCCACGGCGGCTTGATTCTGGAGACGCCGCTTGAGAATGCAATCTTGAAGCCGATGGTACCGGATCCGATTGCGCTTGGAGAGATTCATGAGGCAGGCTTTACGATTGTGCCGCGGTTGTCCGATCGTGTGCCGTTTGATGCCGCTTCGGTAGATGCGATGCTTGGCGGTTTTGAACAAATGGGTGTGTCGCGCATTCTGTTTGAAGGCGATGCTGTCAAAGGCTTCGCGGATAATGCCGAGCTGAAGAGCTTGAACCAATTCGCAGAGCTGCTGAATAAACATGGAATTGGCATCGCGACAATCGAGAATTCTAAGCCTCAGAAGGGCATGAGCACGCTCGGATATTTGACTCATTATAATGTAGTAAGACTCTATTCGCTTTCGGATAATGATGCGGCTTCCATGAAGCCGGAAGAGATCGCCGATCGCTTCCAGCTTGCCGCCAAAGACCGCAGCATTCGCATGTTCTATCTGAACGGTGCGCCTTCGAGCAATCCGGTCAAATCGATGATTACCGATCCGCTTCAGAATTTGTATAATGCGATGCAAGACAAGAACGGTGTATTAGCCAAAATGGACAAGCTTGGCTTTGCGATAGACAGCCCGCAGCCGTTCGAGTACGAATCGCCATCCTGGCATAAGCCGCTTAAAGGCGTAGTCGTGCTTGGCGCCATTGCCTTCATTACATTGCTGATCAGCGCATTCCTCCCAGGCGTGGCGATTCCGGTGTTTGTGCTTGGCCTAATCGGCAGCGCTGGCTTGTATGTGCTGTCGAAGTCCATTCTCGAACAAGGACTTGCGCTTGGCGCGGCAATCAGCGCGCCGACGCTAGCCATGATCTGGGCAATCCGCCGCGTGCGGGCGCATACGGTTGGGAACCGCAGACCGATTGGCGGTGCAGCAGATGCTACTGCGACTCGTGTTGCGGGCGGAAGCGACCAACAAGTACGCTGGTTCTTCCCGGGCATTAGTGCAGGACGCCGGTTCTTGATGGCGATTACGATCTTCGCGACGACTTCGGTTATCTCGATGAGCGGAATTCCGTTTATCGTCGGTCTCTTGAACAATATTACGTACAAGCTTGTACTGGAGCAATTCCGCGGCGTAAGCCTGCTGCATTTGGCTCCAATTGCGCTTGTTGCGCTGTACTTGCTTCTTTATACCGGCGAATCCGTGATCGGCAATCTGCGCAAGCTGCTCAAGATGCAAATTACCGTTCTCTGGGTCGGCGTAGCCGGCGTGCTTGGTGTTATGGCCCTCTACTATCTGTCACGTACGGGTAATGCAGGCGAAGCTTCATCTCTAGAGCTGACCTTCCGGAATGTGTTGGAATCGACGTTCGGCGTTCGTCCGCGGACGAAGGAATTCCTGCTCTCGCACCCGCTCTTCTTCTTCGGGATCTTCGTTGCGCTTCGCTATCGTGCAGCGTGGGTATTATTTATAGTAGGATCGATTGGTCAGTTGTCTATGGTGGACACATTTGCGCATATTCATACACCGCTTCCGATTTCCATTATCCGTGATTTGCTTGGTCTTGTACTGGGCGCGTTGATTGGACTTGTGATGATCGGCGTGTGGCAGATCGGGGAAGGAGTTTGGAAACGATGGGCACCACGAATCGCACAACTGAAACAGGGCAGCAAGTCCGGCGTATAGTCATCTCCGGCTATTATGGTTTCCGCAACAGCGGGGACGAAGCGGTGCTGAAATCGATTTTGTTCGCGCTGGACGAAGAAGGTGCGAAGCAGGGGCTTCGCATCGTGCCGATCGTGTTGTCCGGCGATCCCGCCGGAACGACTTCGATGTATGGCGTGGAAGCTGTGCATCGGATGCGCCTCGGGGAGATCGTTCGCGCCATTCGCGGCAGCGACGGTCTGATCAGCGGCGGCGGCAGTCTGCTGCAGGATGCAACAGGTGCCAAGACGATTCCTTATTATACGGGGATCCTCAAGCTGGCTCAGCTGCTTGGGAAACCCACCTTCGCCTACGCGCAAGGGATTGGCCCCGTGAATCGACGGTGGATGGACCGGCTGATTCGCGGTGTCATGCGCCGCAGCGCGTATGTCTCCGTGCGGGACGCCGAATCCGCCGCTTTGCTTGGACGGATGGGGGTACCGCGTGAGCGGATCGACGTTGTACCCGATCCGGTCATGGCCCTGCCGCTGCCGGCGGCGCCGCCGATTGCCGGCGGCGCGGGCGCTGCTCGCGCAGACGCGGCGGAGTCAGCGGCGGGGACTTCGACGCTGCCGGTGGTCGGCGTGTCCTTGCGCCACTGGCGCAAGGACGGCGCCGATCTGGCGCGCGTCGCCGCCGCGCTTGGCGCGCTGGCCCGCAGCCGGGCGGTGCGGCTGCGGTTCCTGCCGTTCCACACCCCATCAGACGCGGAAGCGTCGCGATGGGTGATGGAACAGCTCGGCGATCTCGGCGCGAGTATTGCCGAGCTTGCCGAAGTCGGCGACGACCCCCAGCTTATGCTGCTGGAGGTCAGCCGGTGTGACGCGCTGCTCGGCATGCGCCTGCATGCGCTGATCTATGCAGCGAATCAGTCCGTTCCGATGCTCGGCCTATCGTATGATCCGAAGATTGATCAGTTCCTGAACCGGATCAATCTGACCCCAATCGGCACGACCGAATCGCTTGATCCGCAAGCTTTCGTAACGGCGATCGGCAAGCTGCTCGACGATCCGCAAGGATGGCGCGCTGCCCATCACGACGCTATTCTGCAATTAAAAGAAGAAGCGCGTGTGCCAGCGAAACAAATTGTAACCATTTTACGTTAATCAATATATGGATGCTCCCTCTCCCCAGCAAACAAGAAAGCTACTAATATGTAGATATATGGCCGAAAAATGTAGCGAATACGCTGTGCGAGAAAGAAAATGTCGCAATATCTCGACCAAGCAGGCGATTTAAAGGAGAATTCCGTGAAAATTGCTTGAAAATGAGAGTGGAGTTTCTTTTTCAAACAGCGTATAATTCAATCCGGCGATAGCTATGAAAGGGAGATGGAAATGAGTCAGGTCGTACTCTACTCAATCGGATTTATCATTTCATTATGTCTTGCACTTGCACTTACCCCGTTTGTCATTAAATTTGCTAACAAAATCGGGGCAATTGACAAGCCAAATCATCGTAAAGTTCACACACGAATCATGCCGCGGCTTGGCGGTCTGGGTATATATGCTGCTTTTGTCGTTGCTTATTTTGCCATTAAACCTTTCATTCCGGAAGGCTTACTGCGCAGCTACGACACGAACCTGATTAATGCGCTGCTTGTTGGCGGCACGATCATTGTCATCATCGGCGCACTGGACGACCGTTTTGAACTGTCTGCGAAAGTAAAACTGCTGGGCCAATTGATTGCGGCATGTGTTGTCGTACTCGGCTTCGGCGTTAAGATTGACCTGGTCAACATTCCGTTCGGCGAAGCGATGCAGCCGATTGGGGCGTGGATCAGTATCCCGCTTACGATCATCTGGATTGTCGGCGTAACGAATGCGATTAACCTTATTGACGGACTGGATGGCCTGGCAGCAGGCGTGTCCGGTATTGCGATCACTAGCATTCTCGTAATGGCTGCGTTCATGGGTTCGGCGCCGGTTATCCTGCTATGCGCCTTGCTGCTTGGCGGCGTTATCGGATTCTTGGTCTACAATTTCCACCCGGCTAAGATCTTCATGGGTGACACCGGCTCGTTGTTCCTGGGTTTCGCGCTTGCAACATTATCGATGATGGGCTTTAAGCAGGTTACGATGGTTTCCTTCATCACTCCGCTTCTCATCATTGGTGTGCCATTATCGGATACGTTCTTCGCAATCGTACGTCGCTGGGTCAACAAGAAACCGATCTTCGCGCCAGACAAAGGTCATCTGCATCATTGTCTACGTGAGCTTGGCTTCAGCCACCGCCGCACGGTATTGATTATTTACGGAATCGCATCGGTCTTCGGGATCTGCGCAGTTCTGCAATCCACGATCGTGCAATCGGATGCCGCGAACTGGATTACCTTTGGCGTCATTCTCATACTCGTATTCATTCTTCAAATTGGTGCGGAGCTTATCGGTATCGTGGATAAATCCCGCCGTCCGCTGATTAATTTCTTGCAGCGGCTAGTGATGGGTACGGAGCAATCGCGTTCGAAATAATATTTACAATCTTTTAAATAAAAACTTCGTTCCCCGTGGGGAGCGAAGTTTTTTGTTTTGTCTTGGCGTTTGCCCATTAGAATTCTGGTTCTCGTCTAAACTTTTGGAAGCTTAGCGCCGATAAAAAGGATACATCAAACTATGTGTATGGGATTGAAGTGGAGGAGGCTCACCGTGATCAGAAAATTAGTTACGTTGTTTATTATGTTGGCCTTAGTAATTCAATTAGTGCCTGCGAATCGCATTGAGACTGCTCATGCCGCGACAGGCAATTTTACGTTCCCAAGTGAAAGCGACCAAATTGGTTCCCCGAGAATCACGACGGAAGAGCGCATTACTCTTCAAGGGACACTGAATAATGTGGACCCAACATCGATCTCTTATGATGTTATTCAAATCATTGATCCGACGGACGAGAACAAAACAGGAAGCAAGCGCGAGAACCTGACCAGTAACATTTCGGTGAACGGGTTTAGCTTGCAGGTGTTCAATATCCAACTGTTTCCCGGTCTCAACAAAATTACGTTTAAAGGCACCCAAGGTGGAGGCGAAGTAGCGAACTCCATTTATGTTGAATATCGGAACGGTCCGATGCTATATGATCTGACGGCAAGCTTAGACGGTAATAATTTTCCGGTCTTGGAGAACGCAACAACCGTGGTACAATCCACGACCTCACGCGGACGCAACAGCGCGGATATCAGTATTACAGGTAAAGCACCTAATGCACAGCAAGTGACAATTATCGTGAACGGAAGCAGTAAGACCTATTCGGTCAACAGTGCCAATAATGATTCCTTTGCAGCTGCACCGATCACCCTGCAGAAGGGGAAGAACCAAGTTACCATTCGCATTAAGAACGGCACGCAGGTTATTGAAACTACCCGTGACATTGCCTTCTACAATGGAAGCGTCACTTTCTATGATGTCAACATCAATGAGGTAGATCCTGTTGCACCTACTACCTTCCTGCAATCGGCTGCACTTGAGTATAGCCCTAACTTTGTTATTACGAATACGAATAGCTTGAAGTTAACGGGTAAAGTCATTGTACCAAACAGTGTGTACCCAGAATTGTATGGAACGCCGCCGGTAATGACCGATCGGCCCCATCCGGATCCATTAGCACCGCTTGCTTCATTGAAGGCAGAGTACAAGAAAGCAGTAGATGCGATATACACGGCTTTGCCGATCGCTCCTGCCAATATTGTTCCGGTTGGAACTCCCCAAATCACAGATAAGTTTTTTGTATTCCAATATACGCTTGATTTAGTTGCGCCGGTCGGCGGTTTTGCATTCGATACGCTCTATAATGTGAAGCTCACCGCGCGTAATGAAGAGAATGCACACTTGAACATAACACCGACAGAGCAAAGTACAGACAGCTTGTTCTTCTCTTTGCGCGACAAGAGCAAGCCGTTTGTCAGTCAAATTAACTATTTGGCCGGCTATAAGCCGACTAACTACCAAGGCATTGTAGGAACACCTCTCGAGGGGAAGAACATCTATGGTTTGCCGGTAGGTGTCGAAGTGCTGATTGGCAATCCAAGCGGGACTAATAATGTAGTAGTAACCAGAGTATCGGATTTGTATGGGCATAATTCGATTCCGGTGCTCAAGCCTGCGCCGGCAGCGGGCCAAACCCTTAATTCCAATGAGTATGCGATTCGAGAAGAGTCTCTGGTCACGCGGACAGTGAACGGCTCTCCGCAGGTCTTCCAACGCGTAATACTCGAATTTCACAGAATGCCATTCGAAGGCACTCAGACGATTACGGTACAGGTTGGCGGCGCAACAGGGGATTCGAAGTCCTCGAAATTCACGTTGCTATACGGACCTTATGCAAACTTCAACATGATATTCGATGGCATGACGGTTAGCGATGATTCCACTTCGGCGGATCGCGTTACGGATATCATCAAGACTAAATTAGGTAAATTCCGCGGCTCCCTGCAAAATATTAATAATACGTCTGAAATTAGGTACGATAACAGTGTGGGACCGAGAACGGTGTACTTCTACATTAATAATGTATCGTTCCCGCTGAAACCGGTCGGCACCGATGTGACGCAATTTGAACTTGATCCGTCCGTATTGACTCCTGCAACACCGGATATTTATACCAAAGCGCTTGACGCCATGTTTAATGGGGAAAATGTACTTAAGTTCGTTTTCCAAAGCTCAAAGAGTTATTATGAGAAAGTTGTTAAAGTGAATAAGGTACCGACGAACTTGCCGGTCATTCCTGCTCAGACGACAGGCGTCTTCCCATTCACGTACGAGGATGCAATTCCTAATCCGAAACCGGTTCTGAATGATCCGAATTTCACGAAGACCGGTTCGATCTATAATACGACGCAGCCGTTCATGAATGTATTTGGTACATTCGATTTCATTGATTTGGGCGAGAATGCCGTAACGGTCGGCAATAAAATGACGACGCTAATGGCTCCGGAAACAACAGGACACATTCCGGCCAGTGATTACATTCTTAGGATTACCAGTACATCGCTTGCGGCTCCTCTTACATGGAAGCTTAGTGATCCGTTCCAGATCGTGAATGGCGATACTCCGGTCGGTATTTACCCGGCAAATGGCAACATTAACGGAGACCTTGTTGTCCGTTACGACCTGAAGACACAATCCTTCCAGTTCCTGCTGAGGAAGCAAGAGCTGAATGCGGATGGAAGCTCAAGCGTGTTTCTGTTCAATGTATATAACAGTGGTCTTACCGGACCTAAGGCAACTTACCGCTTAGAAGTAGATCCAAGCGTGCTGCCGTACAAGATTCTTCGTCCATACTTGCCGGCAGAAGGCATCGTGAATAAGAACTTCGTCGAAGTCATTATCAATGCCAAAGGTGCAGACAAAGTTACTATTAATAAACAGGTCGCAGATAAATATGCTTATGATGCGGATAACACTCCGGCTAACGGCATTGAATACCCGCACGCCTTTAAAGCGACGGTTTCCGGACTCAAGCCGGGCGTCAATAAAATTAACTTTTCAATCGAAAGTGCTTCAGATAGCGTAAATAACTTTTTTGAAATTACGTATCAGCCAACGAACATACCCGGTGCTCAATTTCTAGATGAAATGAAGAGCTCCAATAAAGTGTTCGATGGTGCGGTTTCACTGACTTTCCCGAAAGGCACTTCCCTGATTCGCCGCGACTATAACGTACCGGCTAATCTGAAGAACCAAGTATTTACCGGTCATAAACTGCTGTTTGCCATTGCAAACCCCGAGGATGGCGTTGTGGATCGTCGCGAGTATGATAATCCACCGGCAGATTTCGATCTGATCATGCAGAACTTCGGTACACGATTTAAAGTGTCGTTCCCTACGCGATTTGTGAAATCCAGCCCGGTTTATTGGATTGATGCAGGTTTAGCAGACGATACGACGACACCGAACTATGATCCGCTTAAGATGGGTGTGGATCCTTATCAATATCCAGGTGCTATCGGACCTGGCGATACGAAGATTCCAACTTATGATGAACGTCCGGATGACCGCGAGCTGGTTGCTTCCAAACGCGGAACACTCACACTTTCCTTCGATCCAAGCATCCGGAATACAGCGGGAACGATTGT
The DNA here is from genome assembly GCF_056269135.1 of Paenibacillus sp. J22FR21. Taxonomy (NCBI): domain Bacteria; kingdom Bacillati; phylum Bacillota; class Bacilli; order Caryophanales; family Paenibacillaceae; genus Paenibacillus; species Paenibacillus sp. J22FR21. The sequence continues at coordinate 84,729 of NZ_JBWDNJ010000006.1, read as the reverse complement.
TACGGTTTACCGTTATGATGTGAAGAACAAGTTCTGGGTGAATCTCGGCGGGGTCGTGGATACGAAGAAGAATACGATTACGGTTCCTTTCGATCAGTTCGGCTATTATGTTGTAGCCAAGATGGGGTATTCCTTCTCCGACGTTACAAACCATCCGTATGCGCGTAACTATATTGAAACGATTTATTCGAAAGGTGTCATGAATGCAGCTAACTTCGATGATTTTGGCGCAGATATGTACACAACTCGCGGTGAGTTCACCAGCATGATTGTCAAAGCGCTGAATATTCCGCTCAACTATGAGCTGAGCAAGCCTCACTTTGACGATGTGCCTCCAATTATCAATCAAGATGCACTTTGGGATTATAGTACGATTGAGACTGCAGCTCGTGAAGGTATCATTCGGGGTACACAGCCGCGTGCGTTTGAACCAACGGCGAACCTATCACGCGGAGATGCAGCTGTATTCTTGGCAAGAGCACTTAACTTGAAGCTCGATACGGATGCTGATAAGATAGACAAGGCACTACAGAAGACCTTTAAGGATTACACAGAAATTGACTACTATGCTAAAGCGTCCGTGCTTGCGATTGCCAAGAAGGGATACATCAAGGGATCCCCGGTTGACCCGGCTGATCCGAAGAAAGGATTTACGTTCGAACCGAAATCCAGCCTTCTTCGTTCCGATGCGGCTATCATTATCGGCAAGATGCTAGCTGATCTCAAGAAACTTCCTAAACTAAACTAAGCTGGAATGGTTGTGCTGCCCGGGAGAATTCCGGGCAGCTTTCATTTTGTTGCAAGTACTTCAAACGATTGCTAGAGTTATCTTTACATGGGAAATGTTATCTATCGACGAATATAGGACATTCGGCTTATAATAAACAACGTGGTAGACAAGTTGTTCTAGTTCATGTGGCATATCGACAAACTCGAATAAATAGCGTTAGAGAAGAAGTTTTAAAGAAATTTCAAAAAACTTTTCCTCACATCGCAACTTTTTCGAAACCTGTGCGTTTAATTACATGAACAAGGCAACAGGAAAGCTGATCAAGCGTAGCGGAGTACTTGGAACTAATTCTCAAATTGCTCTTTACGCTAGAAATAGGCCATTGTATAATGTTATAGTGGTGTTCAGACTCTACCAGATTTTTCTTGTCAACTTTTGTTTACAAGATTCTGCGACAGGTTCCTACAAGGAATACTTCCAGCAGACATTATTTATACGAAATCTGCTCAACTCGTGAAAGGGGGTGAATCGGCCAATGAGACAAACGAGCAATCTATATTCTAAACAAAACTCTAAAGAAACTAAGCATTATATAGGAGGAGACAAAAAGGTTATGAAAAAAAGTTTAACTCTACTCGTAGCAGCAGCTATGACTCTATCTACAGCATCGGTGGCATTTGCTGCTGACGGCGCAACTACAACTGAATTGTCCACACAAGCGAAATTTGACGCACTTAAAGCAGCGGGAGTATTCAGCGGTTTCCCAGACGGTACTGCTGGTCTTGACAAAGAAATGACTCGCGCTGAGTTCGCTAAAGTACTTACGAAGCTAAGCGAGCTTGCAGAAAACTCTGCAGCTAACGTTTACTCCGACGTAGCAAAAACTCACTGGGCAGCTGGATTTATCGGCGCTGCATCTGAAGCTGGCCTTCTTAACGGTCTTGGCGGCGGCAAATTCGGTCCATCCGGTAAAGTAACAATCGAGCAAATCGCTAAAGTAGCTGACTTGGTAGCAGGCGTTGAGCCTTCTGACAAAGCAGTAACTGGTAAAGTATCTGCTTGGGCTAAAGGTTTCGTAGCAGCAGCTATCGAAGCTGGCTTGCTTCCTGAGCTTCCGTCCTACCAAGTGAACGCAACTCGCGGTCAACTAGTAGACGTAGCTTACGATCTTGCACAACCAGAAGACGCGGCTCTTGCAGCAACTGCTAAAGTAGCAGGCGCTAAGAAAATCGACGTAGCTCTTAACAAAGTTTCCGACAAAGCAACTTTCGAAGTTAAGAACGCTTCCGGTACAGTAGTAAACGTTAAAGAAGTAACTTTCTCGACTGACAAGAAAACTGCAACTCTTGCATTCGCTTCTAACCTTGTTAAAGGCGAGTACACAGTAAACGTTAAAAACGCTGAAGAAACTGCTTCCGCGAAAGTAACTGCAGAAGACGAGAAAGTAACTAAAATCGAGTTTGCTTCTGACAAAGCGGTTATCGACCGTGCAGACGCTTCTGCTAAAACAGTTTACACAACTGTTAAAGTTCTTAACCAATACGGTGAAGATGTAACTTCTACTAAAGCAGGTTCTGTTACAGTAACTGCTGGTAAAGGTACTGCAGTATTGAACACTAACGGTAGCTTGGTTCTTACAGCTGCTGCAGCATTCGCTAAAGATGAGAAAGTAGCAGTAAGCGCACTTGACGCTTCCAGCAACACTTTCGCATCCGCAGTATTGACAGTGGTTGACAAAGCATCTGTTGCTGAATTGACTATCGACAAACTGTACAACGCTGACGCTAAAACTCTTTCGAAAAACGAGAATGACTCCCAAAACTGGGTACTTATCGTAACTGGTAAAGACCAATACGGTAACTCGATCTCGAAACCAGAATACTTCGAAGATGATGTATTGGTTAGCGCAAGCAACCCATCCGTATCCGGCGTGTTGACTAAAGTTGTTGGCGGCGTAACTGTAGCTGACTTCGGTACTACAACTATCGACGGTACAACTTATGTATCTCTTCCAGTACAACTTCCAGAAACAGCTGGCGTATCGACAGCACTTGCTGGTACTTCCAAGATCACTATGATCTCCAAAACTACTGGTAAAAACACATCGTTCGATCTAGTAGTTAAAGACACAGTGAAAGTTGATACTATCTCTGCTTCTGCACCTGCACTTGCTGTAGCTGGCGAAACAGTTGAGGTTCCATTCACAGCTGTTGACCAATTCGGCGCAGCAGTTACTAGCGCTTCTGACCTTGCAGTAGGCGCGGGTATCACTAGTCTTTCCGTTACTGGCGGTGGCTCAATCGGCTTCGTTCAAGACTATGTTAAGAACACTGCTAAACTTCAAGTTTCTGGTCTTGCTGAAGGAACTGCAATCGTAACGATCATCACTGGTACTAACAAAGTAACTCAACTTACACTCAACGTTCAAGCGACAGCTAAACCAGTTGTAGTTTCTGGCATCAAAGACTTCAACAAAAACTTCGCTAAAGACGCTGTAGCAACATTGACTAAAGACAATGTAGTTGCTAAAGATCAATATGGCCGTGATATCGCATTGGGTGCTTACAAAGTATACGTGTCAACTTCCGATGCTGCTAAAGTAAAATTGACTGGTACTGCAGTTGGCGCTACAGGTTTCTTCGACCTAACAGCTGCTAACGTAACTGTTGACGCTTTGGCAAAAGGTTCGTCCACTGTTACTTTGAAATTGGTTACTGCTGCTGGTGCAGACGTAACAAACAGCGAGTACACTTACACTTCCAAAGTAGTTGAAAAAGCAGACGTTGCTTCCTACGAGCTTGGTGATATCACTACTGTGTATCATGTTCCTGCAGCAGCAGCTAACGCTGACTATGCAAAAGACGTGACTGTAAATGGTGTGTTGGCTGATGGTTCGAAAGTAGCTGTACCTGCTAAGTGGTTCAAAGCAGAAGACACAGATGGTCAAGTTGAGATCGATGCTGCTACTAACAAATTGACAGCTTATGGTGTAACTCCAGCTGGCTTCACAGACGGCGCTAAAGACGTAACTGTAACTGCAGTTGTTGAAGGCGCAACTGGTCCGGTTGTATTGACTAAAGTTGTTAAAGTAACTACAGCTGCTCCTAAAGTAACTACTCTTGAAGTTGTTGAATCCGGCGCTTTCAAGAAAGAAGATACAAATGTAATCTCTGCAAGCGTAGCATCGGTTAACTCCGAAGCACTTGTTAACACACTAGTTAATGCAGTTGTTAAATCTGTTGACCAATACGGCGTTGAGCTGACTGGTGCAACTGAGCCTGCTTACAAAAACTACATCACAAACGTAACTGATGGCAAGCTGATCACAGCTGTTACTGCAGGTAACACGTTCCAAGTGACTACAGTAGTTGGCGGCAAAACGATTTCCTTCAAAGTAATCGTTAAAGCTTAATAGAGACTTAACTCTCTGAGAAACAGGACCGAGCAATCGGTCCTGTTTTTTCTTATATTCAGAAACTTTTCGACGTAATATTCGTCTATAACTGTAGAATCTAAAAAAGGATGATGAATAGACGATGCGATTAATTCAACGTGCGGGACTTTCCTTGCTTCTTGCTTCAACAGTTGTACTGCCGGTGTCGAGTCTCACGCAGCCCCATCAAGCATTTGCTGCAACAACTACTTCAGCTGTCGTAAATAAAATTAAAGCATTTAGCCTGGGCGGTGGAAGTACTGCGCAAGTAACGGACCTGCAATTCTTGTACGGCGATAACGAGAAGACTGCTTATTTCACCGTATCTGTATATAACAATTCTAATAAAGAGTTGGATTTCTCCGACTTCTGGGTCGAGTTGTGGACCAAGAAGGGTACCAAGTACTCCATTAAAATGAATGAACAAGATGCAAAAAAGACTAAGGTCGTAGCGAAAACGACGACGGATTATCATTTTACGGCTAAAGTGAACCCGAATCTGAATTTATCCGACTTCTCGTTTAAACTCATCAAATGGGATTTCAGTCAAGCGAACTATACACGGACGATTGGCCAAGTGACGGTTCCATCCACATTTAATCCCATCGTTCCAGCAGCAACCGGTAAAGTCGTCAAGGTTGGCAACAAGAAGATGAGCAGTATTCTTGCTAAATCTCAGTTCGCTGTCATTAGCGGTCAGCTTGAGGGAGCTCTCGTCTACCGAGTCACTAACTACAGTTCGCAAACCATTCCATTGAATACTCTTAACTATTACATAAAGCGTTCGGGCGGAACCTTGAGCAAGCTAAGTGCCGATGCAGGTAGCGATCAGCAGCTGGCACCAGGTGCGACTAAAGAAATTCAGTTATATGGCACATTGCCCATTACGAAGATCGATCCTAACATGCAATTAATCGTTACTTCTTCGGATGAAGAAACAAAGACTGAAACGCCAATCGCTACATATACCGTTAAGCCGCTTTCGCTTGAACAGGTCTATGTAAAGCCCGGCAAATCAGGTAAGCTTTCCATTGAAGGCAATGCGGTTAATACGAAGATCAGAGATGCGTTCTACAATCAAGATGCACAGACACAATCTTTATCGTTGTACTTAAACTACAATAACGCTGGCAAATCATCCGTTAGCTTACCGACGTACAGCTATTATATTTTAACCAGCACAGGCGCGATGTATCCCGCGAAACAATCACAAGCTGCAGCTGCTGTAGAGCTTTCCCCGGGAATCGAGAAAGAACAATATATGCAATTCACACTGCCTGCTGGAGTTAAGACGGATTCACTTAAGCTCATCGTTAAGAAAACAAGTGAAGAGAATAAGAAAGGTTATGTGGTTGGTCTATTCCAAGTACCGCCTAAATCAAGCGGTCAGAATATTAGCACAGCACCAATAAAATACGTTACCCAACAGGGAATGTTTGAATTCTCCTTGCTGCGTGCTGAACGATTGCCTTGGGGCGAACAGGATATGATTAATGCACTTGTTACTGTGAAGAATACACAGTTTGATGTGAAATCGTTGCCTAATTTGAAAGCATCTATTCAACTTGGCGACTATAAGGTCGATGATAAAGATATCCAGCTCATCAAGACGGAACAGATCGTTGCTATTGGCGGAAACTCCTATACCACATATATAGTAAGCACGAAGGTGCCATATACCTTCGCAGCTAGTGATGTTACAGTCTCGTTGTCTGAAGTGAAAAGTGAAGGCGATGCTGGCTCAACGCCAATTGGAACCTTCCAACTGAAGAACACTCAATTGAAGATTCCGGTAATCAAATCAACTGCTCCGCTTAATATTTCGGGAATCGGCAGGAAAGCCAGCCTTCAAGTTACTCAAATGCATACGTACTTCAATAAAGATGAGGATACTAAACTCTTGTACGCCGAGTTTGACTATTCGAGTTTAGAGCAGCGTTTTGCGAATTTGGCGAATTTACAAGCCTATTTCAAGACGAAAGATGGCAACTTTGTTCCGGCTAACTTCCAAAATATTAAAGATAAGATAACGCCGAATAAACTAAATCTTGTCATGGCGTACGCAAGCTTCCCTGAGAATTATGATCTAACCGATGTTCAGCTCATCATTGGTCAAGGTATTACGGCTGGCCAACTCACTGTCCCTGATGGAGTAGCGGATGGATATGTAAATGCCGTTCAATACGAAATGCCGGCTGAGACAACAACGGTTCAATCGACATTCGAGAATATGATCATTAATCCTTATAAATTGTCGCTGACGAAGCTCTCGCCGTCCCTGCAAGATGCACACAAACTTAATATCGACTTTGAATACGATCTTGCGAAAACCGTTGATTACGAGAAAATGGCAGGAACGCATCAATTAGTTGTCGAACTTGTCGATAGAGATAACAAGTATGAGCATGTGTTCGAATTGGAAAAAGGCAACGGGGCACTGAAAATCGGGGAAGACGTTAAAGAATCTGTTTCGTTCGAAGATGAGAAGCTGTGGGGTATTATTTATCGAGAATTTACCGTGAATGTCTATGATCAGTTCCAAGGTCAGAAGAAACTGCTTGCGACAAAAGTGTTGAATCAGGCGATGACAAACGGGTAATAAAGCTATGAGGTGAAGTGAGACTTGAAGAGAAGCGCGAAGTTTGCAGTTTTTTGTTCCATTATTGGTGTTGGATTAGTTATTTTCAGTCTGGTGACCAACCAAGTAAATGGTGACAGCACAAGCGATACCCCAGGTTCCGTCAACGACCCCGTCGTAACGAAAAGCTACATTGATAAACAAGTAGCTGAGCTTGTGAAGGCGGAGTTGGCTAAGCAGAACGGCGGGATGGACGACAAGAAGCTTCAGGAGATGTTCGATGCATTCCGCGAAGAAATGGCACAGAGCGGTGGTTCATCTAAAGTAGAAGTCGTCACGGTTCCTGTTGGCAAGCGACTTGTTGCCAAGGATGGTACGGAATTTATCGTTCGTGCAGGCAAAGCAATGGCCTACAGCTCAGACGCCAACGGTATCTCTGATCTGACGGATGGTAAAGATATTACGAATGGTAAAGCTGTTCCTAATAATCACTTTATTCTGTTCCCGCGTGGTGGTCGTGGCGTGACGGCACAGGTTGGGCAGAAGACCGGATTAACCGTACTTGTTCGTGGTGCTTATGAGATGCAAGTGCAGCAATAGTTATTTTTACCCGATCTGACAAGAAGTTATCCGCTTTGAACGGGGCATTCCGGAACAAGCTATAAGCATCCCATCAGGAGGTGCTTATCATGTCGAGAAGTAATCGCAAAGTTGTTCCGGAATGTGCACAGGCGCTCAATCAAATGAAGTATGAAATTGCAGCCGAGCTTGGACTTATGTCAGGCGGATCTGCTGCCGGCGCCGGTGATACGGAATTCGCAACAGAGCTTGGCGGAACAGGCAGTTCAGGTGGTCATGTCAATTGGTCGCAGCTTGCGACAAGAGATGCGGGTTCTGTCGGCGGGAATATGACAAGGCTGCTCGTCCAACGTGCAGAGCAGGTCCTCAAAGGTCTATCGTAGTTAGACGGCTATTGCCATTGACACAAAGCGACAGTTTCGGTATCATACTGTTTTAGAGAGTATTCATGAGACCTTTTCCGATTTTCACATCGGAAAAGGTTCATTTTTTGAAATCGAAACGTTGGGCATTATATAGAACCCATTATCGGGTATTCATTTTCTTATAGAGTCCCAGCATTTTGTGCATGTTATTCATCATACTTAGAATTTTGAAAGCTGTAGGAGGTTGAGATTAGATGTCACTTAAAGGACGTCATTTGTTCACATCGGAATCCGTTACTGAAGGCCATCCCGATAAGATATGTGATCAAATTTCAGATGCGGTATTGGATGCTTTTCTTGAGGTTGACCCGTACGCGCGCGTAGCGTGCGAAGTTTCGGTAGCAACCGGTTTGGTGCTTGTTATCGGCGAAATCAGCAGTAAAGCGGATTATGTCGATATTCCTGCAATCGTTCGCCGTACTATTAAGGATATCGGCTACACGCGTGCGAAATTCGGCTTCGATTACAGCACTTGTGCGGTTCTTACATCGCTTAATGAGCAATCCGCTGACATCGCGCAAGGCGTTAACGCTGCGCTTGAGACGCGTGAAGGCGTAGAGAACGTTCATCAAGAAAACCCAGATATCGGTGCAGGCGACCAAGGATTGATGTTTGGTTTTGCATCGAACGAAACACCTGAACTTATGCCGCTTCCAATCGCGCTTGCTCACCGCATTTCGCGTCAATTGGCGGAAGTACGTAAGAACGGTACGCTGGATTACCTCCGTCCGGATGGTAAGACGCAAGTAACGATCGAATACGTAGACGGCAAGCCGGTACGTGTAGATGCGATTGTTGTTTCGACACAACATGCGGAAGAAGTGACTTTGGAGCAAATCCAAGCTGATATCCGTAAGCATGTTATCGCTCCTGTCGTTCCTGCAGAATTGGTCGACGAAGAAACGAAATACTTTATCAACCCAACAGGTCGTTTCGTAATTGGCGGTCCTCAAGGTGATGCTGGTCTTACAGGTCGTAAAATCATCGTGGACACGTACGGCGGTTACGCTCGTCACGGCGGCGGTGCTTTCTCCGGTAAGGATCCTACAAAAGTTGACCGTTCCGCAGCTTATGCAGCGCGTTATGTAGCGAAGAACATCGTTGCAGCAGGTCTTGCAGACAAATGCGAAATTCAGCTTGCTTACGCAATCGGCGTAGCAAACCCGGTTTCGATCAATGTTGACACGTATGGCACAGGTAAAGTCGATGAGGAAGTTCTTGTTGAAGTCATCAAGAACAACTTCGATCTTCGTCCTGCAGGCATCATCAAGATGCTTGACCTTCGTCGTCCAATCTACGGTAAAACAGCAGCTTATGGCCACTTCGGTCGTACAGACATCGATGCACCGTGGGAACGCGTTGACAAAGCAGATTTGCTGAAAGCAGACGCTCTGCGCTAGTATTTGACTCCATAATCGAACCGCTCCCCACAAGGAGCGGTTTTTTTTGTGCAACGCTTAACTTTATCTTCATTTCAGACCTCTCCGAACCGAAAAATATAGTACATGTGTCTTAATTAGGGAGTGGGTAATAGTGGTCCGAAATCGCAGATGGATTTCAATCTTCACAGTATTGATGGTGGTGCAATTCTTCATCATCGGCGGATTTGCAAGTAAACCCGCGCACGTATCGGCCGCCGCCAGCGGTCCGGTTATTTCCAGCTTCTCTCCATCGGTCCAAAGCGCAAATGTACCGGTGAATACCAATTTGATATTAGCATTCGACGAAAACGTGAAGAAAGGAACCGGCTCCGCGACGATTCAAATTCGCAGGCAGCTTGATAATCAGTTGTTCGAGTCCTATACGGTTGCGTCCGACAGCAAGGTTTCTATCGGCAGCGGAACGAGCCGGAACATCGTTACGATATCGCCAAGCACGAATTTCGCGCTTAATACGAGCTACTACGTCACGATAGATGCAGGGGCTTTCGCGAACGATGCGAATACGAACTTCGCAGGCCTAACCAGCGCAGTAGGCTGGGTCTTCACAACGGTATCGGCAATCGACACAACATCGCCGACCCTGTCGACAACTCCTAGTCCACTGACACCGGCGAATGGGACAACGGCTGGGGTAGGTACCTCATTGACGATGGTATTTAGTGAGCCAGTGTATGCAGCTAGCGGTAATATTACTGTTACCAATGTTAATCAGCCTGCTGATACGCAATCCATTAGCGTCAATTCGATCAATGTAACAGGGAGCGGCAGTGCAGGCAAATCTATTGTCGTAAGTTTGCCGAACAGCTTGCAGGGGAATAGCACCTATGAGGTCATTGTACCGAGTGGGGCTTTTCAAGATGCTGCAGGAAACAACTTCAGCGGAATAACCGCTTCGAGCTGGAGATTTACAACCAATGCCCCACCGATCGGGACTGCGGTTCTATCGCCGGCAGATAATGCTTTTGCCGTAAGCGTAGCTTCGAATTTTACGCTTTCCTTCCCAGGCCCGGTTAGGGTGAATACCGGCACGATCAGTATCAACAAGATTTCAGATAACAGCACGGTACAACAACCGATTAGTGTTACTTCTTCAGCGGTATCGGTCGTTGCCAGCGGAGCCGGGTCAACTGTCATCATCAATCCACCTGCTGACCTTGCGGCGAATACAGGGTTCTATATCCTGATTGATGCAGGAGCATTTGTGGATGCTTCAGATTCATCTAAGCAATATCAAGGGATGCAGGATGCGACTTCATGGAATTTCTACACGGATCCGGGCAACGATACAACGCCACCTGCCTTGCTTGCAGAACGGAAACCTCTTAACGCGCAATCATCAACATCAATCAATCTGGAGATGAACTTCAGTGAGCCGGTCTATCCGGGCACAGGAAACATCACCGTGCGCACCTATCCTTCCGGTGCCGTGTTCGCATCGATACCGGTTACTTCGTCCAAGGTTAGCGGTGGAGGTTCTACTAAGATCATCGTGACGGATACGAGTAAAACCTACGTGAACAATCAAAGCTACTATGTTGAAATTGGCGGACAAGCGTTCTCAGATGCGAAAGGGAACTATTATTCAGGCTTATCAGGCTCAAGTGCTTGGCGCTTCACGGTTACCCAAGATAGCGTGGCGCCTACAATCGTGACGCAAACGCCTGCTAATACGGCAATTGATGTTCCGGTGCTTGGCATGAAGCTGGAAGCCTTGTTCAGCGAACCGATTCTGCTTGGTGCCGATTCGCCTGCAATCGTAATCAGACCTATTACTGCCGGCTCAGGCAGTTCTGCGATCGCAACAACGTATGCGATTGATCCGAATAACAATCGGAATCTATTCATTACGCTTAGCGGCGCGATGAACCCTAATACAGACTATTATGTCGAGATGGCAGCAGGCGTCGTAACCGATTTGGCCGGTAATCCATTCGACGGGATTCTTAATCAATATCAGTGGACGTTCAAAACCTCTTCAGGAGCGGCAGGCGCTCCATCTGTGACTAGGGCTGATCTGGTAGGAAGCACTAAGATTGCGATCACCTACAACGAGAATTTAAGTACCGCCACAGATTCGATACCGGTTCCCGCTAATTTCTATGTGACCGTGAATGGTGCGGGACGGGCGGTGACGGCTGTACAAGTAAGCGGGCAAGTCGTGACGCTCACGCTGCAGAGTGCTGCTTCTTATGGCCAAGTGATAAGAGTATCTTACTCAGCCGGTTCCAAGCCGATTAAAGATTTAACGGGAACGGCAGCAGCCAATTTCTCGAATTTGGCGGTTTCGAATGTGCCGGACTCCGTAGCACCTCGCCAAGTGAGTGGGACAATTGCAGGCAACTTGATCATATTGACCATGAGTGAAGAATTGGCAGCCTTAAATCAGAATGCGTATTCGCAATTTACGGTTCTGATTGATGGTGCATACCGCACGGTGACGCAAATCAGCGGCAGCGGAAATACGGTCTTCCTGAATTTCAGTGGGAATTCCGCTTCTATAGGACAGTCGGTCACCTTGTCTTATTCCGCAGGATCCTATCCGCTTCGCGACTTATCGAACAATGCGCTTGCGTCGTTCAGCAGCTTCTATATTCAGAACGGACAGGATGCGAAAGCACCGTTGTTGCAATCCATAACTTCATCAGGCTATACCATCACGTTAAACTATGACGAAGGACTTAACGGTGCGCTGATTCCTTACACCTCATCGTTCTATGTAACGGTGAACGGAACAGTAAGAGCAGTCTCCTATGTGACGGTGAATGGGACACAAGTCATCCTGAGTCTACCCATTTCCACGATTACCAGTGATGTCATATTGATCACTTACTTAGGCGGGACACCGGCGATTACGGACCTTGGAGGAATTCCGGCACAGGCGTTCAGCGGGATGCAGGCGAATGCTGGCGGAACGACAACGCTTGGTCTCAATGGGATCGTGGCCAAAGGCAGCGAAGTAACCATTACCTTCTCCAATGCCTTGAATACCTCCTACCTGCCTTCAACGTCGCAATTCAGCATAAAGGTGAATAATGTGTCTCGTCCGGTTTCTTCAGCGGCCATTAAAGGTTCGGCTGTTGTACTCTCCCTGTACACGCCGATAAGTGTCGGAGATGTGGTCAAGGCGAGCTACAGCAGTGCCGGTACTTCTATTCGATCCACAACCGGTGCGATAGCTGCATCGTTCACGGATTCGAATGTGGCGAATCAGACAACATGGGATGATTCGACGAGCGGCGACTTCAAGTCTGCGGCAGGCGGAGGCTTGGAGATCAAAGTGGCCAGCGCGACGACGGCTTCGGCCGTTTCTCCGGCAGGCAATGCAGTGAACAAGTTTATCCTGTCTTCCGAGAAGGTGGCACAAGCGTACAACGCGGTTCGGAAAGCCGGGGGCACGCTGCCACGTGTGGTCTTCACGGTGCCGGACTCTGAGAAAGCGGCAATAGTCGCGCTTCCGCTTGGAACATTGGAAGATACGAAGAAAGCGACATCCAATGCAACCTTCGCGATTGTGTATAAGAATGTGACTTATGAATTCCCGCTCAGCGCGTTCAATTACGCACAGCTTGGCCAAATGATGAATGCGGCAAGCGCAGTCGGGCAGTTGAATGTGTCGATCGACACAAATGCCGGAACGCTGGGATCGACGCTTACCTCTCAGTTGAACGGATCTAATGCGCAAATCCTCATCAATCCCATCAGCTTCGAAATGTCGGTTTCCAGCAACGGCATGACGAAGAACGTGGAATCGTTGAATAACTATGTGACAAGGTCTATTACTAGCAACGCCGTATTAGATGGCAAAGCCGTATCGGTTGCATGGCTGGAACCGCAAACAAACAAGCTTTCCTATGTACCGACTCGAGTGACGCACGCGAATGGGCAGTCTGTCATTTCGTTCAAACGGAAAGGGAACAGTGTGTATGCGGTCGTGCAAGGTGCTGCTGGGTATACCGATTTGACTAATCACTGGGCACGTACGGACATTCTACTGCTAGCGAAGAAATATATTGTCGAGGGCAATACGCTTACGACCTTCGCTCCGAAGAAGGCCATCACGCGCGGAGAATTTGCTATGTTCATAGCCAAAGGGCTCGGCCTAGCCGGTGACCGTACAGCTGCCGGCAAATTCAAAGACGTGAATACTTCTACGGCGCTTGCTGCCTACATTGGGGCGGCGAGTGCGGCCGGAATCGTGAAAGGGATGGCAGATGGCTCATTCAAGCCTAACAATCCGATTACGCGCGAAGAGATGGCATCCATGATGGTGCGTGCAGCAAGCGCGGCAGGCGTCTCCATCGTACCGAAGCAAACGACGACGAACCTGCTTAAGAAGTACACCGACCGCGGCAAAATCGGGACATGGGCGCAAACCGACGTAGCTAAAGCTGTCGACTCCAACATCATTAGCGGATTGACGACCAGTACCTTTGGTGCCAAAAATAAAGCGACAAGAGCAGAGGCTGCAGTCATGCTGAAACGGCTGCTAAGCTACTTGGAATTTATCGATATTTAAGAGAAATAGGGCTATCCTGTCGAATCGACACGGATAGCTTTTTTTTGTCGGTCGAATGATGTTGATAGGAGTCTTCTATCACTCGTAACTTTTCTACTAGTTTTATAGTCTAACCATCATAGGACATTTATGTGATGGGAGAGTTGCAAGAGTAATGCGCAGACTAGAAGAGACGAAGAAGACCTCGCAGGCCGGTAAACAACTGATCACACTGACGCTGGGAGCAGCGCTGCTCGTTCAGCCGATTTCCACAATAGCATGGCCATCAACGGCCGCTGCAGCAAGCGAGACAGAGGCCGTACCCCAAACCACTACAACACAAGTGACACAGCAGCAACAGCAACAGCTGGTTCGTATGTCAGAAGAAATGATTACTTCCGGCGCCAAGCGCGTCGACTATACATGGACAAGCAAGCCAGGGGAAGGTGCAGTACTGTCCCGCGTACATGTCGTTGAAATCGATCTGACCAATCCCTACGTGAAACTAGATGTCATGAACGGCAAACCGGGCTCGGTATCCAGCGTGAGCTCCGTCGGCAATATGGTGAATAAGACCGGAGCGGTTGCCGGTATTAACGGCGATTATTTCAACACGGCTAATGGCAAAGGGAACCCGATCGGCGCGCAAGTGAACGGAGGATTACTGACTGTCAGTCCGTCGAAGCTGACAGGCATGTATGCTTTTGCCGTGACCGCAGATCGGAAACCTATTATTGATTCCTATGGATTCGAAGGAAGCGTAACCGCAGGCGATGGTTCGACTTTCACGCTATCCGGCATTAATAAGGCGGCCTACCGCACGGAGCCGGACAATGCATTCAGTCATGCCAATGCGATGTACATCTATACGAGTGCATGGACGCAGTCACGTCCGGATGTGACGGACAGCTCAACAACACCGACAGAAGTGCTTGTTCAGAATGGGATCGTCACGCAATTCGTTGATAATGGTATGATTCCGGGCAACACCATTCCTGCAGACGGCTATATTCTTCGGACTCATGGCAAAGCAGCTCAGTATGCGCGAGAGCATCTTCAAGTCGGACAACCGGTAAACGCGTCCTATAATCTGATTGCCCAGTCTACGGGACAGAAGATTGACCCGAACTCCTTGCAAATGCTTATTGGCGGTCACACCATTCTGGTCGATAATGGCGCAGCGGCTACCTATACGAGAAATCCAAGCAGCATCAGTCCAAACACGGACCGTGCGCGCACGGCGGTCGGTTATTCCAAAGACGGCACGAAGGTCATGCTCATTACGGTCGAAGACAGCGGCAGCAGTCAAGGCGTGACATTGCCTGAGCTGCAGCAGCTGATGGTGCAGCTATCGGTATGGCGCGGCGTTAACCTCGACGGCGGCGGTTCCACCACAATGATCGCGCGTCCGCTCGGCGATACAAGCACGCAGCTGGCATTCCCGACGGAGTATGGCGATACGCAGCGTCAGGTGGCTAATGGCCTTGGCGTATTCTCATTGGCTCCGAAAGGTCAGTTGAAAGGGATTAAAGCGAGCGGCAGCAGCGTACTGTTCCTCGGGCAGCAAGCGTCCTACTCCATGAAAGCCTATGACAACTACTACAATCCGGTAGAACCAGGCTCACTGACTCCGGTATGGAAGACCAGCGATGCACTGGGAACCTTCAATGGCAGCACGTTTACAGCGACTAAAGTAGGCAAGACGTCCATTAGCGTCAAATCCGGCGAGATTAGCGATAAGCTGGACCTTGAAGTCGTCGGCGGCGAATCGATCGCGTCCATGACTGTAGATGCAAGCTCACTCGTACTTGAGAGTGGTAAATCGCTGACTGTACCGGTACATGTAACCTTGAACGATGGTCGTCAGCTGACTGTACCGGCATCCTCTCTGAAGTGGGAGCTGCGCGGCTTTACCGGCGCATGGAGCGGGAATACGTTAACCATCGGAACGGTAAACCCGTCGGCATCGGTAGGCTATTTGATCGCCCGTTATGACGGTTTCTCCGCGATGACGGCGCTCGTTGCAGGAACCGACAAAAAATTCGATGATTTTGAAGGGAAGACCTACCCAATTTCGTTCCAAGGTACGAATGGTGTAGTGGGGACCTCTACGGTGGTCTCGGGACTTACCGGCGACAATGCAACGAATGTCCTGCAATTGCAGTATGATTTTACCGGGGGCAGCGGAACTAAGGCGGCCTATGCCGTTCTTAATGGCACCGGACGCAAAGTAGAAGGCAATCCTTCGGCGATGACGGTAGATGTCATGGGCGATGGAAGCTTGAACTGGGTGCGAGCTGAATTTGTGGATAGCAAAGGCGCAGCCCACTTGGTGACGCTTGCCAAGCAGGTAGACTGGATCGGCTGGAAGCAGATTAAAGTGAATTTGCCTGCTGACCAAATGGCGTATCCGATCACGCTCAAACGTCTCTACGTAGCTTCCCTTGAGGATGGTCAGGATGAGCGTGCGCTCACAGGTGCACTGGCCTGGGATAACATGGCGTTCCAATATCCGGCGGTGATTCCGGAACCCAAACATGTGAAGATCGAGTTAAAGGTTGGTTCTAAATCAGCCAAGGTCGACAGTCAGCCTTATAAGATGGACGTAGCACCTCTTCTGCTAGACGGTACGACGTATTTGCCGCTTCGCTTCGTAACTGAGGCGATGGGCGCACAAATCGGTTGGGAAGCTGCGCTTAAACGCGTTTCCGTACTTCGCGGCGATAAGCTGCTTGAAATGTGGGTAGGAAGAAGTGATTTCCTGCTAACGGGTGTCCGGAAACAGTCTGAAGTGGCTCCGATTACGAGGAGTGGTCGTACCTTAGTCCCGATACGACTTGTGTCTGAGCAATTGGGCCTACACGTAAATTGGGACGGTAAATTGGGTACGATTACCGTTGAATGAGATGGTCGCCTACTAACGGTTATGTGATATGATAGTTTTAGTATAACATGCAGAAAGTGGGCCGAGACATCTTGGATTATCGCATAAACGACATCGATCGCGTGATCAAGAACGCAGTCACCGTGATGGAGGACAGCAAATATCAGATTTTTGAAATTTGCGAGTCAGCGCGCAAGGAAATGTTCTCGCTCGGTCAGGAACTGAACCAAGTACTTGCTGAAGCTGCGGCTATTATCGATAAGGTAGATAAGCTGGAGCTGGATTACCGCAGAGCGCGTATCCGTTTGACGGAAGTAAGCCGGGACTTTGTCCGCTATAAAGAAGAGGATATCAAGTCGGCCTATGAGAAAGCGACACAGCTGCAGCTAGAGCTCATGGTGTTCCGTGAGAAAGAGACGTATTTGAAAGCCCGCAGGGATGATTTGCAGAAACGAGTGCGCAATGTTGAGAAATCAATTGAGCGTGCAGAGTCGATTGCTTCGCAAATCAATGTCGTACTGGAATATCTCTCGGGGGATTTGAACCAAGTGACTCGCATTCTCGAGTCGGCGAAGAACAGGCAGCAAATCGGCCTGAAGATTATATTGGCCCAAGAAGAAGAGCGTAAACGGATCGCCAGAGAGATTCATGACGGACCGGCTCAATCTTTGGCGAATATAGTGCTTAGGACGGAAATTGCGGAAAGAATGCTTGTGAAGCAGGAATTTCAAATCGTTCAGGAAGAATTAATAGATTTAAAGAGTCAGGTGCGTTCCGGTATCGAGGAAATTCGCAAAATCATTTTCAACCTAAGACCTATGGCCTTGGATGATTTGGGACTTGTACCTACACTGCGTAAATATATTCAGGATTATGAAGAGAAAAGCAAAATTCGGACGATGTTCGAAACGATCGGTAAAGAAATCCGGCTGCCATCCGCGATGGAAGCCGGGATTTACCGGATGGTTCAAGAAGCGTTCAGCAATGCCTTCAAGCATGCCAATCCTACCTTTGTCATCCTAGAGATAACTTACCAAGCTCAAATGGTTAAAATTGTCGTCAAAGATAACGGAGTCGGCTTCCATGTGGATCAAATCGAATCTCGTGCCAAGAACAGCGTCCATTTCGGACTGATCGGGATGCGTGAACGTGTGGAGCTGCTGGACGGAAGGATGGAGATCGAATCCACGATCGACCACGGCACGAAAGTAACTATTCATATCCCTATTAACGGGGAACAGAAGGAAGGAGTAAAATGACGATGGATGCAAGAAATGTAAGCGTTAAACGTAAAATAAAAGTTTTGATCGCTGACGATCATCAGTTATTCCGTGAAGGTCTTAAACGGATTCTCAATATGGAAGATGATTTGGAAGTAATCGGGGAATGCAATGACGGCATTCAAGTGTTGGAATTCTGCAACCAGAATAAACCGGAAGTCGTCCTAATGGATATTAATATGCCGATCGAGAACGGGGTCGTTGCGACAGAGCGTCTGCGCGATATTTTCCCGGAGGTTAAAGTTATTATTCTATCGATTCATGATGATGAAAGCTATGTATTTGAAACACTCCGCAAAGGTGCGTGCGGTTATCTGCTGAAGGATATGGAAGCGGAAGCACTTGCGAACGCGATTCGTTCCGTCGTTAACGGATACGCCTACATACATCCGAAGGTAACGGGCAAGCTGATTAACCAGCTTCGCCGCATGACTTACCTCGATGAAATCGGTGCGACTTCCGGTGCGGCTGCAACACATGAAGCCGGCGTGAAGTTCATTCCAAGCGAGAACAACCCGCTGACGCGTCGCGAGGCTGAAGTGCTTCGTCTGATGGCGGAAGGCAAGAGCAACAAGATGATTGGCGAGTTCCTGTTTATTAGTGAGAAAACGGTCAAAAACCATGTCAGCAGCATTTTGCAGAAGATGGAAGTGGATGATCGGACCCAAGCAGTAATCAGCGCAATTAAATACGGCTGGGTTACGCTGTAACGCATACATAAGAACGAAGAAGCTTCTGCTTGATGCAGGAGCTTTTTTTTTGTTGAGAAGGTGCAGGGGTAGGCGAAGTTGAAATCGTCTAACTAAGAGAGAGGGGAGGGAGAGAGATTCGAGACGAAGCGTTGATTGTTCAAATTCAAGACGGGGATCGCGAGGCATACGCTGAGCTGGTTGCCAAGTATCGAGATGAACTGTACAGGCTGATCTGGAGTGTAGTGCGTGATCGGCGCGATGCGGAGGATACGCTGCAGGAGACCTTCGTACGGATCTATCTCTCCCTCCCGGATTATCGAGGTGACGGGTTCAAGGCATGGGCATCACGAACAGCCGTTAATCTCGCGATAGATTGCCGCAGACGCAACACCCGCAAAGAGGCGCTGCTGCAGCGCGCCGGCCAAGAGGCTATATCACAAGGGGAAGTTGCGGCTGGGAGCAGGCCGAAGGGGAATGCCTCACCTGCTCAACATGGAGCGGGTGTAATGGTGGAGGCTGCGGCGGGGCATGCACCGCCTGCGGAACTTGAAGCATTGAAGCGCGATCGCAAGCGTCGTGTTCGCGCGATGGTAAGCACGCTCCCGGAAGGGTATCGGCGTGTAGTACGATCTTACTTCTTGGAAGATAGACCGTACAAAGAGATCGCCGAACACGAGCAGCTGCAGGAGAAAAGCGTGGAGTCTAAGCTGTATAGAGCTAGACAATGGATGCGCAAGCATTGGAAGGAGGAGGATTTGGAATGATGCATCAGGATGAGGCTTACTGGCGGAGGTATGCAGAGGATACGCTTCGTGTAGAGGAACGGCTGGAAGCCGAGGAGCATCTGGCGGATTGCAGCAGCTGCCTGGAGTTATATATGGAGCTGCTGAACAGCGTAGATGAGGTCGAGTCGCTGGATAACGAGGCGGCGGAAGCTGTTACGGGGCGCATTATGGCGGCCATTGCCGCGGTGGAGCAAGTCCAAACAACTCCTCCTCCTCCGAAGGTGGACATCGTGCGCCGGAGTCCGGTCAAACGAAGCAGCCGCAAACAAACGATGATTCATTATTTAATCGCGGTATGCGTTATGCTGGTCCTCATGTCTACAGGTGTGTTTCAGCGCATAGCGGAGCAGCCGCAGCAGTGGGAAGAGCATCAAATCAGCAAGAAGGAATCGGTATCTGTCTCTATCATGGAGCGGACCGCGGCGGTTATCGAGGCAATGGTCGAGAAGCCGAATAAATAATATTTAGCAGAAGGCGAGATGATGGTATGGTTAAAAGTCCAGTAGCGACGCTGTTTTTGGGCTTTCTGCCGGGAATTGGGCATATGAAGGTGGGGCGTTTCGGGCGCGGGCTCATCTATTTGTTGGGGGTCATTTTCTGTTTCCTGTTCGCGTCCATCGCGGGGTCAAGCGTCAATGAGGAAGGCTTTATGGTTCTGTTTTTGTTTCTGGCTTTCTTGATCTGGGCGATCAGCATACTGGATCTGATTATTTATTTGATTCGGCACAGCGGAGCAAGGGAGATTCATCTTCCGGCGCCGGTACCGGGACACTTAGCGTATGGTCCGCAGTTGATGCCGATGGAGACGATGACAAGCGGAATGACATATACCTCGTCGGGTGGAGGGCCATACACGGCGTCAGGCGCTTCGCACCAAGAGTCGAACGGTCCGTCGAGCGAGCGGTTTCAAACGATTCTGTTGTCGTTTATTCCGGGGCTGGGGCATCTACAGCTGGGGTTGATGCAGCGGGGATTGAATCTAATGATTGGTTTCTTCGGATTGCTGGCGATGATTATCTTCGTGGCGGTGCTTGCGGATCAACCGGGGTTCTTAACCTTCCTGTTGGTGCTTCCGATTATTTGGCTGTTCGGCATGTTTGATGCCATTCGTCATGTAGGCTTGAAGCAAGCCGGCGAGACGCTGCAGGATCGTTCCATTCTGGATGATTGGGAGGATCACCGTCAAGGTGGCAAGCGCAGCCGGTGGTTGTCGACGGTATTGTCGATTTTGCCGGGGGCAGGGCATATGTATCTCGGTTTGCAGAAGCGTGGGCTGCAGCTTATGGCCGGGTTCCTGCTCTCCATCTATCTGCTTGATGTGCTTCAGCTGTCGTTATTCCTCTTCATGGTGCCGTTATTGTGGTGTTTCTCTTTCTTCGATGCGCTGCAGCAGCAGTCACGCCTAAATAATGGAGACGGACAGCTGGAGGATGTACCGATTGTGGATTGGCTTATTCACAGGCAGAAATGGCTCGGAATCGCTTTAGTTGCACTCGGTCTATACTATTCGGCCGATCGACTGCTGCTTGAATATGTACAGCGCGTATGGGGAGACTGGCAGCTAACGTCGAACATTCGTTACTATTTCAAAACCGGATTGACGGCACTGCTGCTTATTGGAGCCGGCGTTAAGCTGCTATCGGGCAGCAAACAGAAGGCGGTGAAACCGGAATGAGGCAATGGCGAGTCGGTACGTGGTCGATGGGGACAGCGCTCATCGCGATGGGTGTGGTGCTGGTTGCTGTTCAATTCGGTGGGATGAGCTGGCTGGATCAGGGGATGATTTGGTGGCCGTTGCTTCTGGTGCTGATAGGTCTGGAAATTATCATATACTTATGGCGCAGCAAGACTGAACAGCCTGTGCTTCGTTATGATTTGTTCAGCATCATTGTGGTTGCCGTTCTCGGCGCCAGCTGTCTGCTGTTCACGACGGTAAATGCTACAGGCTTAATGGATGAGATTCGCGGCTCGATCGGCGCTAAAGAAGTTCGTGTGCAAGCGGAGCAGGTATCGGAGAAGATCGGGCCTGCCGTGAAGAGGATCGTCGTGCAGGATGAGCACTATTGGAACGGCTCGCTCATGATTGACGCCGATACTAGCAGATCTAATCAGGTGCAAGCTTTTGGCGCCTGCCGGTATGAAGTGGGAAGCGGGGACAAGGCTCCTGCCTCCGTTGAGTTGCTGGAGACTCACTCGGTTGGTGAAACATTGTACGTCACGCTTAAGCAACCGGAAGCGCGGAGGTCCTTGATGGCTTCGACGCCGTCATGCCAATTGACGGTGGTGCTTCCGAGCGATAAGACAGTCCGGATTGAGCATGGACTGCAGCGGTTTATGGGCGGGGATCGGAAGCTGCCGGTGGGCTGGGGGATGGAGTAGGAGTAAGAGGGCGGATGGATGGAAGTGTGGGAGGGCGAAGTGCGGAAGAGTGATGGGGCAGGCGCAAGGACGCATGCCACTGAAAGGTCCAACTGATGAATGGCACAGACCAGAGCCAGAGGTTTATGGGCGTACTCTTTGAGTTGTATAAACTACACGAAAAACCGGAGCCTTCGGAGAAAATAGGTAGTTAACGTGTATAAAATACATTTGAAATATGGATAACCAGCTATATTCTCTAGAAAGAAACGGATGAGTTGTACTCCGTACACGTCATACGTCATTTGAGACTAGAAAACGGCGAACGTGTTGTACTCCGTACACGTCATCTTCGAACCGCGTAATAGGTGATACCTCGCAGCTTATCGCTTTGGCAACCAGAGAGCAATACTGCAAAAAACGAATCGCTAAGATCGCTAGAAAACCTAAGTTCTTCAGTGACCTTGCAGGGACGCATGCCCCTTTTTTGCGACTTGTCCGTGAATGTCCGTCACCCATGGGCGGTTTACGGCATATGATGTCACAAAAAAGGAGGTGGCTGCCTTGATTCCAGTCTTGTTATGGATCTTCGGTTGTTACGCCTTGGCTGCGGCTGCCGTACATGCCGTATCCGCACTTACCTGGAGACGGGAACGTCATATCAAGCATTACGTACTGATCGCCGGTAATGAACAACTGCAGATGGAATGGTATATGCGCTCGCTTCGGCGTTTTTCTCATTTTACTGGCACAGAAGTGAAAGTGACTGTCGTGGACCGCGGCTCAGAGGATGAAACGATGAGTATTGCTCGGTGTTTTGCCAAGCACGGTATGAATGTCCATTTTCACTCCTCTGCCTCGCCAGATGAGCACGGCCGCTTGCCGGAGACGCTGAGCCGACCCGCATCGGTCAAAGCTCCTGAAGTATCGAGCGTGAAAGATGGGAAACACTCGAGTGCGAAGAGCGAGAAGCAATTGACCGGGCATAGTGATAAACATTCGAGTGCGAAGAACGAGAAAAGTTTGAGTGCCAAGAGCGAGCAGATTTCGAGTGCCAAGAGCGAGAAGAGTTTGAGTGCGGAGATTGAGAAAAATAGCAGTGCGAAAAATGAAGAGAGTCTTGCGAAATGGCATCGCTTTCGCACGAAGCTGCGGATATCAGGACGTCGGCGTACAGATAGCCGGATCAAGAAGCAAAGCAAGCTAGAGCCGACAAACCTGCTCTGGATGCTTCAAGCAGAAGGCGTTGTCTCCGTGAAGGACCATGCGGTGCTGATTGACTTAAGAGATCCCGCGGATCTGTCGAAGCTCCCGTTCTAAGTGTACGAGTGAGTGATACGGTGCAGATGATTACCCAAATCTGATGTGCCGGGAAAAAGTGAATTGCGATGATAGCGAAGCACAATGTATAATCTATTCAACTGAATATAGACGAGTGAAGCACACCCGTATGATCTGCCTTGAGGCGGATTGGGGTGTGCTTTTTTGTTGTGCTGTGGGGCTTGGTAGGTACGGCAAAAAGGATTAATCGAATAAAGGGAGGCTGGCATCATGAAAGTGACGTTGTATGTGGTTGGGGGCGAGAGTAGGACTAGGGCGATGTGGTCGATAGCGCCTGAGGTGGATATGGCTTATTGGCTTGTGGCTGGGTATCGGGAGGAGGCGGAGCGGGTGTTGGGTGGTGGGGATGGGGATGCGAATGCGAATGCTAGTGTGAGTGCTAGTGCTGAAGATAAAGCGAATGGAAATGCGGATGCAAATGCGAGTGCTAGTGCGATTGTAAATGCAACTGCGAGTGCTAAAGCTAAAGATAAAGCTAAAGATAAAGATAAAGATAAAGCTAAAGATAAAGATAAAGCTAAAGCTAAAGCTAAAGCGAATGCGAATGCTAAAGCGAATGCTAAAGCGAATACTAGTACGAATGCGAGAGCTAAAGCGAATGGAAAAGACAAGAACGAGAGCTGGTATACAGTTGTTGTTTGGTCTGAAGAATTGCCGCTTGGTTTGGCGGCAAGGGTAGTGGAACGTTGGCCTGGCGGAGCTGGACAGAAGGTGATGCGCGAGGTGCTGACGCGCCTTGTTCATGAGGCATGGGCCTATGATGCTCGGATGGGCCTGCCGGCCAGAAGGAGCGTGGATGCCCATGCTGTGGTTCGCGCCTCCGAGCTGTGCGGGGAAGCGGATCAGGGGCTGGCGGCGCGGGCTGGTCGCGCCGCTGCGCTCTTGCAGGGACGAGCGCTGCTCAGCAGCGAAGCGCTCGCCCTGCTTGGGGCCGCGGGCGCGGCCGGGCCGGCCGGCGCAGCGGCGGTGCCTTGGAGCGCGGCAGCTCCCGCGCTCCAGTTGGCCGCGCTGCTCGGCCTGCTGCGCCTAGGCGGCGCAGTCGCCCCGCAGCCGCAGCCACGGCTGCTGCGGTGGCGGGAGGCGCTCGGCGCCAAGCCGCGCCCGCGGCTTCGCTGCCAGCGGTGCGGCAGCGGCACGGCGCGCATGCGCCGAACCGCATGCGCCGAACCGCATGCGCCGCGTGCGGCCGCGCATGCGCGTACTGCGAGGCATGCCTCACGATGGGCCGCAGCCGCGAATGCGGCCTGCTCATCCACGGCATACCGAGCAGCGCGGCAGCGAGCATGATCACTACTGACGCCTCACTTGCGCCAAGCGCCAACGCGGCACCTATCGCGTCCTACGCCCCACCCGCGCCAAGCGCCGCCACCACCACCGCTATCGCCCCCACCTGGGGCCTCAGCCCCGCACAAACGGCCGCCGCCGAGGCTGCCCTCAGCTTCATGGCGGCTAGCCCATCCCGCCCATCCCACCAAACTTCCCCGCGCAGATTCCTGCTGTGGGCAGTCACCGGAGCGGGTAAAACGGAGATGATCTTTCCGCTCATCGAGGCTTGTCTGCAGCGCAGCGGTCGTGCACTCATAGCGACACCGCGAAGAGACGTCGTGCTGGAGCTGGACCCGCGTATCCGCAAAGCATTTCCGGAGGCAACGGTAGTGACGCTATACGGAGGCAGTGAGCAGCGGTGGGAGCAAGGTGAGATCACACTGGCTACAACGCATCAATTGTTCCGTTTCCGCCAAGGGTTTGATCTTGTTGTCATTGATGAGATCGATGCTTTTCCTTATCACAATGACGCTATGCTGCACTACGCTGCGGATAATGTATGTAAGCCTGATGGCGTAAATATCCTTCTATCCGCTACGCCTCCGGCAGAGCTCAGAAGGGCAGCGAAGCTTGGCCGACTTGAGCATGTGCGCGTACCGGTTCGCTTCCACCGTCATCCGCTTCCGGTGCCGATTCAATGTCAAATCCCAACCGTGCGCAAAATCCTAGACAAGCGCCACCTGCCACGCCATCTCCTTAAGACGCTCGGGCAGTCCATCAACCGAGGTGCGCAGCTCTTCGTATTTGCCCAGCAAATTCGGGATGTAGAACCTCTGGTTGAGCGGCTCCGGCTCGCTTTTCCCGCAATTGTCGTGGAGGGTACTTCCTCCAAGGATCCGCATCGTGCGGACAAAGTAACCCGATTCCGGAATCGAAGCATCCGTCTGCTCGTCACAACGACGATTCTCGAGAGGGGAGTTACCGTTCCCAAGAGCGATGTGTTTATCCTCGATGCGGACGGGAAGCTCTTCGATGATGCGTCTCTCATTCAGATGGCGGGCAGAGCCGGCCGATCCAAGGATGATCCTGCCGGACGGGTGTATTTCTACGGCTCGTCCCGAACGCGCGCACAGCAATCCGCCATTCGACAGATCAAGGGCATGAATCGAATCGCCCGCCGAAGCGGTTATCTTTTATAACCAGCCAGCTGCCCTACGCAGTCCATCCCGGAAAGGCGTGACAACTCATACTCCCAACTCTTCTTTCATCCGTCTGGCGTAAGCTTCAACAGCTTGTCAGCCATACATCCCAAACAACCACAACCATGCTCTTGCCTAAATCCCCGGCTTGCGTCATTTGCGGGAAGCTAGACGGTCGGTCGCCGAGACATGCCGAATTCCCAGAGCTGTGCCGGCATTGTTTTGGACAAATTCCTTGGATTAAGCGACTTTACTGTGCCGTTTGCGGCAGGCCGGAACGATGTCCGGATTGCAGCCGTCGTCAAGAAACAGCTTTCGTTTGCAATCGCTCAGCGGTCCATTACGATTCTGTCATTCGGCAATGGCTGGCCCTCTACAAGTATCGCGGTCATGAAGGGCTGGCCCCCCTTTTGGGAAAAATGTTACTCCCCGCATATCACGGCATGCTAACGCATCAGTCCAGCGGCAACGCAATACCATTCCGGTTCGATGCCATGATCCCGGTCCCGGTAAGCAGCGAACGGCTGCAGGAGCGGGGCTTTAATCAAGCTGAACGTCTTGCCTCGTACCTTGCAGAACATGAGCAGCTAACGGTATGTGATATCTTGCGGCGCACCAGGCACAGTGACAAGCAAAGCTTCAAAACAAGAAATGCAAGACTGCGAGATACCAAACAGCTTTTTGCCGCCGACCTAGATGCCACTTCTAAGATGCTTGCGACACTAAGTCTAAACTCTACCGACCAGCCTAGAATTAATCTGCTGTTAGTAGATGATATCTACACCACCGGAAGTACGGCGAACTCCTGCGCACAGGCGCTAACGAAGGGAATAGAGCAGCTCGCACCTCATTTGAATACTCAAATATTTATTCTCACACTTGCTCGTTCCTAGCTGATTCATCTATATGTTGATCTACCAAATAATTGATGAATTTTGTCTGTTTTTGAGTTAATATGAAGTCACAAGTGGCTAGACTTGAAGGGAGCAGTGAAAGATGGATCTTGGGAATTGTCCTCGCTGCGGGAAACTGTATGCTAAGAACTTCCGCGATGTGTGTCCAAATTGCATCAAACAGATTGATAACGAATATTCGGTTTGCTCAGATTATCTGCGCAAGAATAAGGGCACGAACATCAACGAACTTTCAGACGCGACGAATGTATCTATAAAACAAATCACGAAATTTATTCGAGAGGGTAGAATTTCGCTGGTAGGTGCTCCGAATTTGATGTATCCGTGTGAAATGTGCGGCGTACTCATCCGAGATAATAACAAATGTGACAGCTGTAGGGCGAAGCTGCTGAAAGAAGTCAGCAAAGCCAAACAAGAAATTGCCAGCCGATCCGAAGAAGAGCCCACGAAGGCGCCAACCTCAGCAGCCTCAGCCTATCGCAACTTAGAGCGTGGCGGAGACTGATAATTTTACCTAGTTTTAAAATCTCTAAATATTTACACCCATTTGCCGATAATACTCTTATACAGAGTTATCGGCTTTTTTAATTGTTGGAGGGATTATGATGAAGATAAATCAATCGCACCGGATCAATGCAGTAAATCCGTACCAGAAGCAGAACGATCAGCAGGCAAATGCGCTCGATCGCAAACGGAAAACGGATAAAGTGCAAATATCTGCCGAAGCACAGGAGATGCTCTCTTCCAGTCGTGTCAATGACGCTGACCGCGCTAAGTTGATTGATGATCTTAAACAATCCGTAAGCACCGGAAGCTATCATGTGGAATCGGGCAAGATCGCAGAGAAGCTGCTTCCATTTCTTAAAAACTAACAACAAGACAGGTGAATCCTTGTGATTGTGGAAACAATTATCGCAACGCTTGAGCAGCAGGCTAGCGTATACCGAGAACTGCTGGCATTGGCCAATGAGAAGACGCCTTATCTTGTCCACAATCAAGTGGAGAAGCTAAACGCCATTCTTCAGAAAGAACGGAAGCTGCTGAAGACGGCTGAAGAGTTGGAGCAGCAGCGGATGAGGCTATCCGGACAATACTTCTCGGGTATTGGGATGCTTCGTTACAAAGGCGGCAAAATCAGCGAGATGATACGGACGGTCACAGCATCTCAAGATAAGAAGAAACTAACCGAACTTCATGAGGAACTTACCGAGCTGCTTGATGAGCTGCAGAAGGTCAGTCAGCTGAACCAGCAGCTAATCGAGCAGTCGCTTAAGTTCATTGATTATTCTATAGATTTGTTGGTCGAGGATCCGCATGGTGATGTTACGTACCAGCATCCACTTAGTCCCGGATACGGAAATGCGCGCAACGGCTTATTTGATACAAGAGGATAGGGAGGCAACCCTGTAATGAGTTCTACATTCCACGGCATTGAAACAGCCAAGCGGAGTTTGTTCACGCAGACGGCTGCATTGAATACAACCGGTCACAATATCTCGAATGCTAATACGGCAGGGTACTCCAGACAAGTCGTCAATATGCAAGCCTCCAGACCCATGGAATATCCGGGCATAAGCAGATCCAACGTACCCGGACAGTTGGGAACAGGCGTAGAGTTCTCATCCATTACTCGCGTTCGTCAATCCTTCCTGGATGATCAATTTCGGAATGAGAATAAGTCTCTAGGCAATTGGCAGATCCAAGCGGACACGCTCAATAAGCTGGAGAGTATTGTGAACGAACCATCGGATTCAGGTATTCGTACCGTACTCGACAACTTCTGGAAGTCGTGGTCCGATCTAAGCAAAGATCCGGAGAATGTAACGGGTCGGAAGATCGTGCGCGAGAGTGCGATCGCATTAACAGATGCCTTCAATCAAACGAGCAAGCAGCTGCGAGATCTAAGTACGGATTTATCCAATAACATTGGAGTTAAAGTCAATGAAATCAACTCTATCATTACAACGATTTCGAATTTGAATACAGAGATTTCACGGGTTGAAGGATTAGGCAACGATGCTAATGATCTGAGAGATCAACGGGATCTACTAACCGACAACTTGTCCAAAATCGTAAATATTAACGTGGTGAATACAGGCGCGGGCTACGATATCTCAATCGGCGGCATGAACCTGACAACGGGCGGAACCGCTACACCAACTTCTGTGGATGCACTCACGGCTGCTTTTGGCACGGGAGATGGATCCGGAGACTTGAATAGCGGCGAAGTATTCGGAATGTTCGTTGCGAAGGAGAAGTACGTGGCGGATTATCAGAATCAGCTGAACGTACTGGCGAACAGTATTGCTAACGGAGAGATTACCATCACGATTCCTGCGGGATCGATGCTTCCTGACGGAACAACATTGAAAACGCCGGATGGCGGCAGTTTGACGTTCGCGGGTTCGAATCGATTGCTGGCACAGGATACGACGGTCATCGTTAATGGACTTAACGGTCTTCATAAATTAGGATATACCTTTGACACCCCTGCTAAGACAGGCGATGATTTCTTCACATCTGCTTCAGGCGATATTACGGCTGACAGTATTCGCTTGAATCCTACGATTGCTGCTGATGCCAGCTTAATCGCAACATCGCTGCGGACAACCGGAACGGGATCCAGTGAAATAGCGGTCAAAGGTAACAATACCCTTGCTGTATTGCTAGCGAATATCAAAGATTCTAAGTTCTCATTTACTACAACGGACGGCGGAGTAACAACCGGAAGCATCGATGATTATTTCAGAGCGATTGTTGGTCAGTTAGGGGTACAAGGGCAAGAAGCGCAGCGCCAGCTTAACAATCAACAGGTACTTGCTGAGCAAGTAGACTCCAGTCGTCAAGCGGTCAGCGGCGTTTCGATCGATGAAGAAATGTCTAATATGATTAAGTTTCAGCATGCATATGGAGCGGCAGCTCGGTTTATGACGGCTTACGATGAGATTTTAGAGAAACTCATTAACGGTACGGGTACGGTAGGACGGTAATAGCTAAGAGAGGTGGGGATGAAGTTGTCATTAAGAATTACGCAAAGCATGATGCACTCACAGCTGCTTAGAAATGTGAATAATAACTTAAACCGGATGGACAAGCATCAGAATATGCTTTCAACAGGTCGTAAGATAAATGAACCTTCCGATGATCCGGTCGGTATTACCTATGCTCTGCGGTATCGCAGTGAGCTGTCTGCCAATGAGCAGTACCAGAAGAATATTGATACGGCTAAGTCATTCGTCGATCATACGGATACGGTTTTGTCTCAGCTGACTGATATTATGCAGCGTGCCAATGAATTGACGGTTCAAGGGGCTAACGGTGCGAACCCCCAATCGGCATTGGATGCGATTGCAGAAGAGATGGGTCAGCTCTACCAACAAGCGGTTTCCCTTGGCAACGATAGACTCAACGGTAAAGCTATTTTTAATGGCCAGTTTACGGACAAAGATCCTTATACAGTGGCTGGGGCACAAACAGAGCAAGCGGATACGCAAGCTATCCTGTATCAATTTGCGGCTGGTGTTACGATCCCGATCAATGTGACGGGCGATGCGGTGTTTGGTGCTGCTAATCCAGCCCCACCAGCTCCTCCTACAACGCCGGACAATCTTTTCACGGTATTAGGCGGGCTCCAAACAGCCTTCTCTACCGGAGATCAGAAGCAAGTGCAGAACTTATTGGGACAACTAGGCAGCCGAATGGACAAAATCCTGAACGTCCGTGCAGAGGTTGGCGCAAGATCGAATCGGATCGATTTGATGGATGCTCGTATTAAGGATCTCGACGTGAACCTGACAGAGCTCGATTCCAAAATCGAAGATGCGGATATGGCCGAAATCATCACGAAGCTGCAGGAAGATCAGAACGTGTATCAAGCGTCCTTGTCCATCGGAGCCAAGATCATCCAGCCTAGCTTGTTGGATTATATAAGATAATCCGTCTGGGGGAATTGTTGTGGAATTTCAATTTCCGCGTTTAAATATTCATCAAACCTATGCTCAGATCGGCATTCAAACGAACAACGCCAGTCTGGACATTCAATCTCCGCCGGGAGACTTGTCTATTCAACAGCCGCAGGCCATAGTAGACATTGAATCACCGCGTGGTGAGCTTGAAGTGGACTCCACTGCAGCCCTCACGGCTTTGGGCGCCGGACCTCATCTGGATTGGATGAATTCGATCTATAGTCAGTATAAGAGCGCTGCGCTTCAAGCCATTGCGAAGATTGTGCAAGAGGGCAATCGGATGGCGCAAATCTCCAATCCCAACAATGCTTTCGCAGAGATCGGACGAGAGGCGCTTCAGCATAAGAATCGCATTATTTATACCGGCGAGGCTTCCATCGATAATGTAAGAGTACGTTATACGGCCCACGCGCCAATCATCAACATCGAAGCTCAGAAGCCGATTATTGAGTATACACCGCGTAAACCGGAGACGCAGTACCATCCGGGTTCAGTTGAAGTATACTTAAGGCAGAGGAACTCGGTTGAATTCAGCGTGGGTGAATACGACAAATACATATGATAAAATGAAATGCTATAGCGCAAGCTATAGCATTATCTGTTAGAGGAGGGTATGTGACATGCTCGATTTCTTACAAGGCAGAACGTTTCAATTAAACGGAAGTATTCTCGGCTTCGAAGAATGTAACGAGTTCTCGGTTAAGGTAGTGGAAGAGAATCCGCATTTTGCATATTTGCAAAGCCTGGAGCATGATTATATTTCTTTCTTAGTGATATCGCCATTCACTGCCGATCAGGATTACACGTTCGAGATCGAGGAGAAGGACAAGAAGTCGCTTGAAATTGAAGCTCCTGAGGATGTATGTGTCTTGGGTATTGTAACAACTACAGATCCATTCGCAGATTCGACCATTAATTTACTCGCGCCAATTCTATTGAATTTGAAGAACGGATTAGGGAAGCAGAGCGTGCTCCCGCCGTCTAGCAGATACGGCACCAAGGAACCTCTCTTCAAAGTCGTTCAATTGGAAAGCGGTGAACAATCATGCTAATATTGAGCCGGAAAAAAGGTCAATCGATTCTGTTAAACAATGATATTGAGATTGTCATTTCTTCAATTGATGGAGATCAGGTTAAAGTAGGCATCAAAGCACCGAGTGATGTGAACATCCTGCGCAAAGAAGTGTATGATGCCGTACAAGAGAGCAATAAACAAGCGCTGCAGAAGCAGCTGAACGTAGCGGATTTGAAGAGTTTTCAACTTCCAACCCATGGTGACAAAAAACCCAATGCCTAGATGGCATTGGGTTTTTTGTTGGAATAACGAGGATCGCCGCATGATTTCCGTAAATTTTTGTCGTTTTTTTCGATTTTGGATGATTCTGCTATAAAGAATCACAAAGTGACCGTCGATATATTCATTAGTCGCTGTTTCGCAGCATGGCGGCCGACCTGATTGCGGAACAGACATAAGGTCTCCACAAGGATGTGGAGAACTACCCAACTTCAAGGAGGAAGAAAAAAATGAGAATTAATCACAACATCACAGCTTTGAACACACACCGTCAACTGGGTGCAAACAGCCAAGCAACAGCTAAGAACATCGAGAAATTGTCTTCCGGTCTTCGCATCAACCGTGCAGGTGACGATGCAGCTGGTCTAGCAATCTCCGAAAAAATGCGTGGCCAAATCCGTGGTTTGGACATGGCTGCTAAGAACTCCCAAGATGGTATCTCCCTTATCCAAACAGCTGAAGGCGCTTTGAACGAAACTCACAGCATCCTTCAACGTATGCGCGAACTTGCTAACCAATCAGCTAACGGAACTAACACTGACGCTGACCGTGGCGCGCTTCAAGATGAGATGAACCAACTGACTTCCGAAATCAACCGCGTAGGTAACACTACTGAGTTCAATACTCAAAAATTGCTTCAAGGCGATGGCAAAGTTAGCCTTGTTAAAACTGGCTACACTGCAGCTACATCTGTTACTGGTGCAACTGTAAATACTGCAGCTTCACAAGCAACTACATTTGGTACACTGGTTACAGGTGATAATGGGAAATCTGCAACATTTACTTTGAATGGTCAAGCAATCAAAGTAAACCTAGTAGAAGACACAGCTAATGTAACAGCTACTACTGCTGTAGTTGATACAGCTAATGCTACAGGAAATGAAATTACAATTAAATATAGCGGTACTGTGACTGCAGCTAACTTTGGAACTGCATTGTCTTCTGCTTTAACTACTGCTATTGGCAAAAACTCTGCATTGGCAGGTAACTTCACAGCTACTAATGCAGCAGGCATATTGACAGTAGCTGCAACAACAACAGGTAGTGCGAATGGTTCTGCTGGCAACATTGCAGCAGCAAGTTTCTCAGCAGCTCTAGCTACTGCAGCAACTGGTGGAGCAGCAACTGTTGGTACTACGGTTCATACTCAAGAAGTGCAAACAATTGACTTTGCAGGATTAGATACTACAGGTACTGCTGCTGCTAATAATGCTGCAACAGATGCTGCAATTAAAGCACTAGTAGGTAAAGGTATGACTATCGCTGGTCAACAAATCGAATTCTACAATGCTAATGACGGCGAATATAAAGGCGACGCAATTGGCGTTAATATCAGTACAGCTCTGGCTAATGCTGAGGCAGCTGACGGCGATAAAGTTAAAGAACTCGTAAAAAACATTGCAGCTCAAGTTGGCGCAAAAGTTCCTGGTGTTAAAATCGCACAGGATACTACAACTCTAACTAAGTTGAACATTACAGATGCTACTTATGTTGGTGCAGCTGGTAAAGGTAAAATTGGAATTACTGATGGCGGCATCCAAGAAGAGTTCAAAACTTCGTTCCAAATCGGTGCTAACACGGGTCAATCCATGAGCCTTGAAATTTCCGATATGCGTTCCAAAGCTCTTGGTATCACAGCTAAAGCAGGCGATGCTGGCTTCACAGCAGCTAACTCTGTAACAAACGGAACTGATGACGTTAAAGGCGAAGCTGCTCTTAACATCTCCACTAAAGCTGATGCTGCTAAAGCAATCGCAGTTCTTGATAAAGCAACTGCTACTGTTTCCAGCGAGCGTTCCAAACTAGGGGCAGTTCAAAACCGTCTTGAGCACACAATCAACAACTTGGGAACAGCTTCCGAGAACCTGACTGCAGCTGAATCCCGTATCCGTGATGTTGATATGGCGAAAGAAATGATGGAGCAAACTAAGAACAACATCCTTGCACAAGCTGCACAAGCTATGCTTGCACAAGCTAACCAACAACCACAAGGCGTTCTTCAATTGCTTCGTTAATTTAAGCGTAGTGACAAAAAGATCTTGGATGAAAATCCAAGGTCTTTTTTTAAATGAATTTTTTGAGGAGTGCTACAATGGCGAACGATTTACCTGACAACATGTTATATTTCGGAACCGGTGTTAGTTTGGGGAATAGCATTAATATTTCAAATGGCAGCAAAGTTTGGATTGGTAATAATGTAACGCTAGCACATCAAGTACAATTAATTTGTAGTTCAGTAGGCAATCAAAATGAAAAATTAGGGATCAAAATCGGTGATAGAACGTTAATCGGATTGAATTCAATTATTGAATCGTTCAATCAGATTCTAATAGAAGAAGATGTATTAATTGCCCCGAGAACTTATATATCTGATTCACAGCACGAATATGGAAACCCACAGATCCCTATCAATCGTCAAGGGATCCAAAGTAAGAACAATGTACTTACAATTAAACGCGGAGCTTGGATTGGTCATTCTGCTACGCTAATTGGGAATATCACAATTGGGCATGGAAGTGTAGTTGGAGCGAATGCTGTAGTGAATTTTGATGTTCCATCGCATTGTGTCGTGTTTGGCAATCCTGCGCGAGTCTTGAAGTTATACTGTTATAGACAAGAAAAATGGATTAAACCTCAATCAGGAGAAGAACTTGTCAGTGTACTAGAGAATAGAGGAGTATTCAACGGATATGATGACAAGTTTATTGTCGAACAACTGAAAGAGGAACTTTCGCAGAAGTTGAGCGAATTTCATGAAATATCGTAGTAGATTAATAAAATAAATAGGAATATAGAAGGGGATAATTCAAAACCTTCTTGAACAGAGTATCCCTTGAGAAAAAAAGAGATCCTAGATTATCTAGGGTCTCTTTTTGTTTTCTATCTAAGCTATTAGTCCTACATACATTTTTTCACTAGGCTATACAGGTTTGCTCTTATTACACCGATATAAGAAGTAATATAACTTCGGGAGGAAAGCGTTATGAATACGAATTTGCCAATCAGCAATTCTGTTCCCATAAGCAGTCCTATAACTACTACTGCCAGCGATCGGCAAGTCGTGTCAGATCAGCAGCCGAGTGCTGCGCCTGCGCTTCAGAATGCAAGGGAATTAAAGCAAGCGGAGAACACCGGCGTAAAGGTACCGCTCGGCGAAGAAATGTTGATTAAAGCGATTGAGAAAGCGAACAAAGCGGTTATGGGTGTGGCGACTTCTTGTGAATTTTCGATCCACGAGAAAACCAAGCAGATTATGGTGAAAGTTGTCGAGAAGGATACGGGAAGACTCATTCGAGAAGTACCGCCGGAGAAAATATTGAATATGGTAGCCGCAATGTGCGAGAACGCCGGAATTTGGATCGATGAACGGAGATAGCAGCGTCAGAAGGAGGACTGTAACGAAATGGTAATGAGGCTTAATGGAATGGCATCAGGCATGGATATCGACACCATCGTCAAGCAACTTATGACAGCTGGTAAGGTACCGGCAGATAAGCTGAAACAGCAGAAGCAGAACGTGGAATGGCAGCGTGACGCTTACAAGGATTTAAACAAGAAATTGCTTGATTTCCGTAATAATAAAGTCTTTAATTTCAAAGCCGATCGAACATTAGGAGCGAAGCTGACAACGATTAGCGGCGATAATCAAGTGTTTACGGCTACCGCTAGAGCAGATGCGCCGATAGGTACAACATCTATTAAGGTTATGGCACTTGCAACTTCGGCTAAGATGTCGGGAACCGATATCCGTCAAGCTCCTGCTGTTCCAACTGATCCCGCTTTCGATGCATCCAAAACGCTCGAAGATCAGAAGGCATTACTGAAAGTAACTCCTAATGTAGGCGCCGGAACGGACTATTCCTTCAAAATTAACGGAACTCAGATCGATGTAGATACGAGTGTGGATTCGCTCAATGATGTGATCTCTCGTATTAATAAGACGACGAATGTGAATGCTTTTTACGATTCGTACACGGGACAAATTGGTTTTACGACGAAGGCGACAGGGATAAATGCAGATATTAAGATTACGAATGATACAGGTGGTTTTGCTGCTAATATTCTAAAATTGCCTGCAACAAGTGCTACAGGCGAGAATGCCAAACTAGAAATCAACGGAATTGCGACAGAACGCGAGAGCAACTCGTTCACCGTCAATAACATGGATATCGTTCTGAAGCAGAAGAGTGTCTTTACGGGAATAGCAGGACAAGAAGCTGATCCTACCAAATATGTAGCTACTTCCATCGGGGTATCCACGGATACGAACAAGATTGTCGATTCGATTAAGACCTTCATCGCCGACTACAATGATGTACTGAAGACTTTGCAGGACAAAGTCGGAGAGAAGAAGAACCGCGACTTCCAACCGCTGACCGAAGATCAGAGAAAAGACATGAAAGAGGACGATATTAAGCTTTGGGAGACTAAGGCAAAGACAGGGATACTGCATAACGATAGTATTTTTACGTCAACTATTGCTTCCTTGCGGACCGTCACTTCCACTGTTGTAAATACAGGCAATGCTAACTATACGACCCTATCGTCCATCGGTATTGGATCAACCAATTATCTGGATAACGGTAAGATCTCTATATTAGATGAAGAGAAGCTTAAGACAGCCATTGAGAAGGATCCGGATGCGGTATTGGCGCTATTCTCGGCTGCCGGCAATGGGGATGCGGATGAGTCGGATGTCGGGATTGTTCAGAAGATGTACGGTAACCTGAAAGGCACGCTTGAGAATCTCTCCAGCAAAGCAGGTACATCCTTATTCTCTGACGAGGTCTTGAAGTCGGACAGCATTATGGGTAAACAGCTCTCCAAGCTAAATGACCAAATTACAGCGTGGAACCGTCGTTTACTGGACATGGAGGACAGATATTACAAGAAATTTACCGCGATGGAGACCGCGATCAGTAAGTTGAATTCCCAATCGTCTAGTCTGATGAGCTCTATTGGGGGCCAATAATAGGAGGAACCGTTGATGCTGCAAGCACAGAAGAATAGATATCTCGACAACTCCGTCCAAACAGCTTCACCTGCACAGTTGCTGATTATGCTTTACGATGGCGCCATTCGATTCTCGAAGGCTGCCATTCTGGCAATCAAAGAAGGTAAGAATGAGGACGCTCATCGTAATCTTGTGAAGGTTCAAGATATCGTTGCGGAGTTCGAAATTACGTTGGATCGCAAATCGGAGCTGGCTGACGGATTGTTGAAGCTGTATGAATACTTCAAGAATCGTCTACGGGAAGCGAACCTGAAGAAAGACGTAGCACCTGTTGAGGAAGTGCTCGGTTATTTAACGGAACTTCGCGAAACATGGGTAGCCGCAGCCAAACCGGTGGCAAGCGTTCAGAGGAGCTCATAATTGGTATGGAAGCCTTAATAGAACTAGAGCAGTTAACCTTGCAGCTTGTAGCGGACATCCACGAAGTGACTGTTGAACAGATTGAAGACTTCCTGGACAAAAGAGGAAGCATCATTGAGGCGATCCAAGAGCAATTTGCACTTCATCCGGCCGACAGCACCAAGCAACAGCAGGTGAATCGGATTCTTAGCTTCGACTCTCGCATTCAGGGGCGTATGGAAGAGCTTAAGAATGAAGCAACCCTAGGCATGGATAAATTCAACCGTGCCCGCGTTCAACGGGACGCCTATGGCGGCGGAGGGGCATACGGTACGGACAACAGTATGTTCTTCGATGAGAAGAACTAGTGATACGATGTTATATCGATGAAAAGCACCCCTTGAGGGTGTTTTTTTTGTGGATGGCGAAAAAATTAAACCAATGAAATCAATAATGTATTCGCTTACAAAAATTTATTGACAATATTGTGAAGTGGGTGTTATATTCGATTTGTGGGCCACGCCTAGTGATCTCGCAGCTATTTGAAGATGAAGGGAATGTTCTCAATGCAAGGTAAAGTTAAATGGTTTAACGCAGAAAAAGGTTATGGTTTCATCGAGACAGAACAAGGCGGCGACGTATTCGTACATTTCTCCGCAATCCAATCCGAAGGTTTCAAAACTCTTGAAGAAGGCCAATCCGTAGAATTCGACATCGTCGAAGGCGCGCGTGGTCCTCAAGCTGCAAACGTTACTAAACTGTAATCATACCGCTGTTAAGCGGCCACATAATAAATGGTACGCGCTTAACCGAATGATCGGCAGAAGCCCTGGGCAACCAGGGCTTTTTCTTATGTTTACCCACTAATCTACTTCTAGAATCTTGCAATTATTAAATTATTAGATATTTCACAAAATACAGAAAATATCTTTGAGATCGCCCACATAGGATGTTATAATAAGACTATGTAAAAGGAGGAATGCCACATGAAATACAACATTCGAGGTCAACACATCCTGGTGACAGACGCCTTGCGCGAATATGTCGAGAAGAAGCTAAGCCGCCTAGAAAAGTATTTTGAAGAGCCGTTCACCTCCGAGACAAACGTTACAATGTCAGTTACGAAAGGCAAGCATGCTATTGAAGTCATGATTCCACTCTCGAACGCGATGCTCAGAGCAGAGGAGAAGAGCGAGGATATGTACGCTTCCATTGACTTGGTAGTGGAC
Organism: Paenibacillus sp. J22FR21; assembly: GCF_056269135.1. Classification (NCBI taxonomy): domain Bacteria; kingdom Bacillati; phylum Bacillota; class Bacilli; order Caryophanales; family Paenibacillaceae; genus Paenibacillus; species Paenibacillus sp. J22FR21. The sequence goes on along the minus strand of NZ_JBWDNJ010000006.1, from coordinate 46,487 downwards.
AAACTGGATCGTCAGATTCGCAAACATAAAACTAAAATCAACAGCCGATATCGCAAAGAAAGCGGCATTCGCACGATGTTCAAAGACGACGGCGCAGCCGTTCGGGTACTGGAGGAGGAAGAGGACTACGAGCTTGTTCGAACGAAACGCTTCCTATTAAAGCCGATGGACGTGGAAGAAGCGATTTTGCAAATGAACATGGTGGGACACAGCTTCTTCATGTTCGCGAATGCGACAACCAAAGAAGTGAATGTTGTTTATAAACGCAGCGACGGACGATATGGATTAATTGAAGCAGACTAATATGGATCACATCGGGCCCTGGGAAACCGGGGCTCTTTTTGCATAAGGGCGGGAATGTTGCTCACTTAACCGGCATATAATGGAGACGCCGCTCGGGGCAACCGGCAAGAAATACAGGATGACAGCGGGTTTGCGTGCGCAATCCAGCTTCTGGCTCAGGGGGCCGACATTGCGGGAACTGCCGCAAACTGATACAATTTATGCAAACAGGCGTAACAGACGAAAGGGGAAGACCATGCTCGGACTTGTAAAGAAATTATTCGGAGACGCCAACGAACGTGAGATTAAGCGTCTAATGCGTACCGTGGAGGAAATTAACGGCCTGGAGCCGCAAGTTTCCAAGTTGTCAGATGATGGACTTCGTGAGAAGACAGAGGAGTTTAAAGCACGTCTCGAGAAGGGCGAAGATATTGATACCCTGCTTCCAGAGGCATTTGCAGTTGTTAGAGAAGCTTCCAAACGCGTTCTGGACAAGCGCCATTACGACGTACAGCTGATCGGCGGTATGGTGCTGCACGAAGGCCAAATTGCTGAGATGAAGACCGGTGAAGGTAAGACGCTCGTCGCTACCCTTGCTGTTTATTTGAACGCGCTTCTGGGCAAAGGCGTTCACGTCGTTACGGTTAATGACTACTTGGCTACGCGTGACAGCGAGCAAATGGGTCAGCTCTATAAATTCCTAGGCTTAACTGTCGGTGTTAACCTGCATGGCCTCAATCATGATGAGAAGCAAGCAGCCTACGCATGCGATATCACATACGGAACGAACAATGAGTTTGGATTCGACTACTTGCGTGACAACATGGTTCTGTACAAAGAACAAATGGTACAGCGTCCGCTTTATTATGCCATTATTGATGAAGTCGACTCCATTCTTGTCGATGAAGCTCGTACACCGCTCATTATTTCCGGTCAGGCGGCTAAATCGACGGAGCTTTATTTTGCAGCGGATCGCTTTGCGATTCGTTTGAAAGTGGAAGAAGATTATACGGTTGACGTGAAGGTGCGTTCTGTAACATTGACGGATGCAGGCGTTGAGAAAGCGGAGAAAGCATTCGGCATTGAGAACTTATTCGATCATGCCAATGTTACGCTCAACCATCACATTCAGCAAGCGCTCAAAGCGCATGTTATTATGAAACGCGACGTAGACTACGTGGTACAAGAAGACGAAGTTGTCATTGTCGATGAGTTTACAGGCCGTCTAATGGCTGGCCGCCGTTATAGCGATGGATTGCACCAAGCGATCGAAGCGAAAGAGCAAATTAAAGTACAGAATGAGAGCATGACGCTCGCTACGATTACATTCCAGAACTACTTCCGGATGTACCGCAAGCTGTCCGGTATGACAGGTACAGCGAAGACAGAGGAAGAAGAATTCAAGAAAATTTACGGTCTTGAAGTTATTCAAGTGCCGACAAACCGGAAGAATATCCGTGATGATATTGCGGATGTTGTTTATAAGACAGAGAACGGCAAGTTCAAAGCGGTGGTTGAAGAGATCGTTAATCGCCACAAGAACAAACAGCCCGTGCTCGTAGGTACAGTTTCCATCGAGAACTCCGAGAAGCTCTCCGAGCTGCTGAAGAAACGCGGCATTACTCACAAAGTACTGAACGCGAAGTACCATGCAGAGGAAGCCGAAATCATTTCTCGCGCGGGTCAATCCGAGTCCGTTACGATTGCAACGAACATGGCTGGCCGTGGTACCGATATTTTGCTTGGCGAAACGGTTGATGGTGTTGGTGGCTTGCACATTATTGGTACGGAGCGCCATGAGAGCCGTCGTATCGATAATCAGCTGCGCGGTCGTGCCGGTCGTCAAGGGGACCCGGGTTCCTCGCAGTTCTACCTGTCGCTTGAAGATGAGCTTATGCGCCGTTTCGGCTCTGAGAACATCATGGGGATGATGGAGCGTCTTGGTTTCGAAGAAGACCAACCGATCGAGAGCCGTCTGATCTCCCGTGCGATCGAATCTGCGCAGAAACGCGTAGAGGGCAACAACTTCGATCAACGTAAAATCGTCTTGCAATACGATGACGTAATGAACCAACAGCGTGAAATTATCTACAAGCAGCGCCGCGAGGTACTCTTCTCCGAGAACATTCGCGAAATCGTGCTCGAGATGATCAAGCCGGTTATTGCGAAGATCGTAGAAGCTCACTGTCCGTCTGATGATGTACCGGAGAACTGGGAGCTGCAAGAAATCGTGGATTATGCGGAAGGCAATTTCCTGAACGAGGACAGCATCACGAAAGAAGATCTGTGGGGCAAAGAGCCGGAAGAAATCAATGATTTCTTGTACGGCAAAGTGATTGAGCTCTACGATCAGCGTGAAGAAGGAATCGGTCATGAAACGATGCGTGAATTCGAGAAGGTTGTCGTGCTGCGCGCAGTAGACAGCAAGTGGATGGATCACATCGATGCGATGGATCAGCTTCGTCAAGGTATCCACCTTCGTGCATACGGCGGTACAGATCCGCTGCGTGAATATCAATTCGAAGGCTTCGAGATGTTCAAGGAAATGATTGAGCATATTCAAGAAGAAGTCACCAAATATATCATGAAAGCACATGTGGAGAACAACCTGGAGCGCCAAGAGGTAGCGAAAGGTCAAACGGAGTCCGGCGGAAGCAGCGAAATGCAGCAGAAGCGTCCGGTTCGCAAAGAAGAACGCGTGCGCCGTAATGATCCGTGCCCGTGCGGCAGCGGCAAGAAATACAAGCAATGCCACGGACAATAAGCCTGCCTAGTGCATAAGGTAGGGCAACGAAGTTAATTTTGAGGTGAAGCGACCGTCATGATAGATATAACGATGAAACAAGATCTGCGTGAAATGGCGAAGCGTCTCCAAGAACTCAGGGGGTCTCTTTGACTTAGATATTAAGCAAGAGATGATTCTCAATTTCGAAGAGAAAATGAGTGCTCCGGGCTTCTGGGATGACAATGAACGTGCACAGACCACCATCTCCGAGATGAACGCCGTCAAATCCGTCGTCGATCAATTTGAACGGATGCAAAGTGAGCATGAAGATCTGCAAACGATGCTGGAGCTGGCGGAAGATGAAGGCGAAGATGCCGGCCTCGAGGCGGAATTGAAGCGTAGTGTTGCGGAGCTCGTTGGCAAAGTGAGCGAGTTTGAGCTTCAACTGTTGCTTAATGAGCCTTATGACAAGCTGAATGCCATTCTTGAGCTGCATCCCGGCGCGGGCGGCACGGAGTCGCAGGACTGGTGCCAAATGCTGTACCGGATGTACACACGTTGGGCAGAGAAATCCGGCTTCAAGGTAGAGCTTCTGGATTACCTTGCCGGGGACGAGGCGGGCATCAAGAGCGTAACGATTTCCGTCAAAGGCCATAATGCATACGGGTATTTGAAGGCGGAGAAAGGCGTTCATCGTCTTGTGCGAATCTCGCCTTTCGATGCTTCCGGTCGGAGACATACGTCCTTCGTTTCCTGTGACATTATGCCGGAGATTGACGATGACATTGAAATTGATATCCGTTCAGAGGATCTCAAGGTCGACACGTACCGGGCCAGCGGCGCGGGCGGTCAGCATATCAACAAGACGGAATCGGCCATTCGGATCACGCATATGCCTTCGGGTATCGTCGTTTCCTGCCAGACGCAGCGCTCGCAGATTCAGAACCGTGAGCGTGCGATGCAGATGCTTCGCTCCAAGCTTTACGAACGTAAGATTGAAGAGCAGCAGAAGCATCTGGCAGAAATTCGCGGCGAGCAATCCGATATTGCTTGGGGCAGTCAAATCCGCTCCTATGTGTTCCATCCGTACAGCATGGTCAAGGACCATCGCACGTCGGTGGAGACAGGCAATGTCGGCGCGGTGATGGACGGCGATCTGAATATGTTTATCGATGGCTACTTGCGCAGCAAGATCCGTCATGAAGAGCAATAATGAAGGGCTAGTAAGAACGCGTGCATAGCCTGGAGTAAGAGTTCCTACACTACTATGTGTCGGAACTCTTTTTTGTGGATGAATGGATGTTACCTATAGAAGGATGGGGTCAGCAATGAGTTTGCAGCAAGAACAAGGGATGAAGAAGCTACATAGAGAAAATCGAAGACTAAGAAAACCATTGGGGCCCAAGAGTGAAGCGGCGCTCAGCGTGGCGCTGCTGCTTGTCGGTTCTTTTCTGATCGCCATCAGCTTCAACATGTTTCTGGTACCGCTTGGTATTGCATCCGGTGGTGTATCGGGTATTTCCATCTTGGTCAATCGCGTATGGGATATCCCGCCTGCTTATACACAGTGGGCACTTAACGTGCCGCTCTTCTTGGTGGGACTGTGGCTGCTCGGCAAACGCTTCGCACTGAAGACAGCACTTGGCTCCTTCTTGCTGCCGCTGCTTGTTTTGTTCACTTCCGATTGGCAGCCACCTACGGATAATGCGATGCTCGCATCCATCTATGGCGGGATTGGCGTCGGGGCAGGACTTGGCCTTGTTTTCAGGGGACGAGCTTCGACAGGCGGTCTTGATCTGGCGGCGCAGCTGCTGCATCGTTTCACCGGTGTGCGGCTGGGGCTGGCAGTAGCGTGCTTCGACGGTCTCGTCATTGCCGCAGCGGGGATTATCATCGCGCCGGAAAATGCACTTTATGCACTGGTAGGCTTGTTTGTAACAAGCAAAACGATCGATTTTGTACAGACAGGGCTTGCTACCTCGAAGGTTGCCTTCATTATTTCGGACAAGCCGGAGGCGATTACGCAGGTAGTGCTCCATGATCTGGATCGCGGATTGACCAAGCTGGATGGGCATGGCGGTTATACGGGCGAAGCGCGTACCGTGCTGATGGTCGTTGTCGGACAAGGCGAAGTGTCGAAGCTGAAGGGGCTCGTGAGGACGGCAGACCCCTATGCGTTTGTTATTATTAGCGATACAGCCGAGGTGCTGGGGGAAGGCTTTCAATTGCCGTAAATTTGCCGCAAATATACGTATTTTTTACGTTGAATTATTATGAATACGTATGTATAATAATACAAAGTGTTAGCTATTTCCTCTATCCCCCTGTTCGTGTACAATGGATAGCTAGGAAGGATATGGATGGGAGAGAACGGACATGAGTAAAGCAGTGAAAGCAGCGATTATCGGATCAACAGGGTACGGCGGCGTTGAGCTTATCAGGCTTCTGGCCCACCATCCGCAAGTAGAAGTGACTTCTGTCATTTCATCGTCGAGCGCAGGTGCGCCGATTGCGGAAGGGTTCCCGCATTTGACCGAAATTTGCACAGATATTCTTGATGACGTTAATCCGGCTTTGATACGAAGCAAAGCTGAGGTTGTTTTTATAGCAACTCCACCGGGCATTGCAGCCCGGCTTATCCCTTCGCTTCTGGCGGAAGGGCTGAAAGTGATTGATATTTCCGGTGACCACCGGCTTAAATCTCGCAGCGAGTACGAGACTTGGTATAAGAAAGAGCCTGCGGAGCAGCAGTACTTGGATCAAGCCGTTTACGGTCTATGTGAAGTGTATGGCGATGCTGTGCAAGGCGTTGATCTTATTTCCAATCCGGGCTGTTTCCCGACCTCGGCACTGCTTGGATTGATTCCTGCGGTACAAGAAGGCTATATCGATCATTCCACCATTATTATAGATGCCAAATCCGGTGTTTCCGGCGCAGGTCGCGGAACCAGCGTAGGCAATCACTATCCGGAAATCAATGAGAACTTCAAGGCTTACAAGATCAATAAGCATCAGCATATTCCGGAGATCGAGCAAGTGTTGTCGGATATTGCAGGCGAGAAAGTACTGACGACGTTCACGACCCATTTGGTTCCGATGACGCGCGGTATTATGAGCACGATCTATGCGACCGTTAAAGATGGTCACAGCGTTGAGGACTTTATTGCGTTATACAGCAATTATTATGAAGGTCGTAAATTTGTCCGTATTCGCAAGAACGGCACATGGCCGGCAACCAAAGAAGTATCAGGCTCCAACTACTGTGACATCGGCTTCTCCGTAGATGAGCGTACAGGGCGCATCACGATTGTGTCGGTTATTGATAATCTTGTGAAGGGTGCTGCTGGGCAGGCCATTCAAAACTTGAATTTGATGATGGGCTGGGACGAGGCGCTAGGCCTTAACTTCGTGCCGATGTACCCGTAAAGAGGAGACCTCTGGTCAACTCAGCATTCATCCAAAAAGGAGACGCGATTGAACAATGGGACAGGGGAACACATCACCAACCTATATCGTCGTGCCGGAAGGCTCTGTTACGACACCTAAAGGTTTTAAAGCCGCCGGCTTGCATTGCGGCTTGAAGAAGACGACGCGCCATGACCTTGGCGCAATCGTATGTGAAGTGCCTGCTGCGGCAGCAGGCGTGTACACGACGAACGTGTTCCAAGCGGCACCGATTCAGGTGACACGCGAGAGCATCGGCGCCGGCGGCAAGCTGCGCGCGGTCATCGTGAACAGCGGCAACGCGAATGCGTGCACAGGCAAGCAAGGCGATGCGGATGCCTATGAAATGCGCAGCGCATTCGCTGAAGCTATCGGCGTACCTGCCGAGCAGGTGGCGGTTGCTTCTACCGGCGTCATCGGCGAGCTGCTGAAAATGGACCGCGTACGCGGTGGCATTGCGGAGCTGCCTGCACGATTGGCAGATTCCTATGCTGCGGCAGATGATTTCTGCCAAGCGATCCTGACGACGGATCTCGTGAAGAAGGAAGTCTGTGTTTCCGTGACCGTAGACGGCAAGATCGTACATATTGCCGGCGCATCCAAGGGAAGCGGGATGATTCATCCCAACATGGCGACGATGCTTGGCTTCGTTACTACGGATGCGGAGATTGGAAGCGAAGCGCTGCAGACTCTGCTGCGCCAAGTAACGGACGTAACCTTTAACATGATTACTGTTGACGGCGATACCAGCACGAACGACATGCTTGTAGCGATGGCTAGTGGTTTTGCAGGCAACGAAGAGCTGCATGCGGGTCACGCTGATTATGCGGCGTTCGCAGATGGACTCCGTTATGTGTGCGAGGTGCTGGCCAAAGCGATCGCGCGTGACGGAGAAGGAGCAACGAAGCTTGTTGAGGTGCAAGTGCGCGGAGCGGAATCGAATGATGCGGCGCAAGCGATCGCGAAGACCGTTATCGGCTCTTCGCTCGTGAAGTCCGCTGTATTCGGCGCAGATGCGAACTGGGGCCGTATTATTGCGGCTGTAGGACGCGCAGGCGTACCTGTGAATCCGGAGACAGTCGACATCGCGCTAGGCGATATCGTGACGCTTACGCAATCGCGGCCGATAGCTTTTGACGAAGAAGCGGCACTTGTTTACTTGAAAGGCGACACGGTTGTCATTCATGTGGATCTGCATATGGGTGAAGGCGTGGCAACAGCTTGGGGCTGTGACCTCACTTATGATTATGTCCGTATCAACGCGGCATATCGCACATAGCAACGGGCAGGATTTCGGGAACGAAGGGAACGGACGAAACCTATGGAACAGCGGTTTGTGATGAAATGCGGGGGCAGCACGCTAGCGGCGCTTCCGGCTTCTTTTTTCGAAGATTTGAGGAGTTTGCAAGAACGCGGCGTTAAAGCCGTCATCGTTCATGGGGGCGGCCCGGCTATCTCGGAAACACTTGGCAAGCTGGGAATCGCCAGCGAATTCGTGAACGGCTTGCGCAAAACAAGCGACGAAGTGCTGGACGTTGTGGAAATGGTGCTGGCAGGACGGATCAACAAGGAAATCGTCCGTCGCATCGGTCTAAGCGGTGCGAAAGCGCTCGGCTTGTCCGGTGTTGACGGCGAGCTTATCACGGCTCAGCCTGTGGCGAACGCAGACGAGATCGGTTTTGTCGGTGATGTAACGGATGTAAATGCAACGATTATCGAAGGCGTCATGGGCATGGGCTACATTCCCGTAATCGCGCCGATCGGCATCGACGCGGCAGGACAACGCTACAACATCAATGCAGATACGGCAGCAGGTGCTGTTGCTTCGCATCTGGGTGTGGAGCAGATGATTGTGGTAACGGATGTGCCTGGTATCCTGAAGACGGTAGACGGAGAGAAGCAAGTGCTCCCTACTGCAACCGTGGATGAGATCGAAGAGATGATTGCAAGCGGTGAGATTTACGGAGGCATGATTCCGAAGGTTCGCGCAGCGATCGCATGTATTCAAGGACGCGTGAAGGAAGTCGTCATCGTTAATGGCGACGTACCGGGCGTACTCAGCAAGGCTGTTCTCGAAGGCGGCATTGGAACAAGAATTATACAATCTTAATTATTAGTGGGGTGAACGAATGATGAGCGATATGAACAAAGGTACAGAAGCAGCTGGCAGCTCGCTATTTCCGACGTATGCAAGATATCCGATTTCACTTGTGAAGGGTGAAGGCAGCTGGCTCTGGGATGACAAAGGGAACAAATACTTAGATTTCATGGGCGGCCTGGCCGTAACGAATCTGGGTCATGCGCCGAAGCAAGTGAAAGAAGCGCTTGTGAAGCAGCTCGATGAGCTGTGGCATGTATCCAATCTGTTTCACATTCCGAATCAAGAAGCGGCAGCGAAGGTGCTGACGGACAACAGCCATGCCGAAGCCGTGTTCTTCTGCAACTCCGGCGCGGAAGCCAATGAAGCGGCAATTAAGCTTGCCCGCCGTTACCATCAGAAAGTGAAGGGCAACGGTCGCTATGAAATCATTACGTTCGCCCAATCCTTCCACGGCAGAACGCTGGCAACGTTGACGGCAACGGGTCAAGAGAAAGTAAAAGAAGGCTTTGGGCCGCTTCCTGAAGGGTTCCGCTACATCCCGCTGCATGACATCGAAGCGCTGGAAGCGGCAATTACCAATAAGACGGCTGCTATCATGATCGAAATGATCCAGGCAGAAGGCGGCGTAATTCCGGTTGAGCCTGCGTTCGTGCAGCATTTGGCTAAGCTTTGCAAGGAGCGCGGTTTGCTCCTTATCATAGATGAGATTCAAACAGGCATGGGTCGTACCGGTAAGCTGTTTTCGTTTGAGCATTACGGGATTGAGCCTGATATCTTCACATTGGCCAAAGGACTGGGGAGCGGTTTCCCAGTCGGCGCTATGCTGGCCAAAGGCGAGCTGATCGAAGCGTTCACAGCCGGCAGCCACGGCTCGACGTTCGGCGGGACTCCAATTGCTACAGCTGTCGTGAAGGCGACGGTAGAGACGATTATCAGCGAGAAAGCACCGGAGCGTGCGGCTGAGAGCGGCGATTACCTCGTGGGGCAGCTGCGTGAGAAGCTTGCAGGCAACCCGTTTGTGAAGGACATTCGCGGCAAGGGACTGATGATCGGCATCGTATGCAGCGGTCCGGTTGCGAATATCATCGCTGAAGGCCAGAAGCGTGGTTTGTTAGTCGTTACAGCAGGTCCGGACGTTGTCCGTTTGCTGCCTAGCCTAATCGTTTCGCGTGAAGAAATAGATCAAGCGGTGAGCATTCTGACCTCGATTTTTGCGGATCAAACGGCTCCAGCGCAGCTGTAGAAAGAAGGGAGAACCACCCACATGTCACAATTGTTGACCGAAGAACTGGCAATTGGCCTCAAAGGCCGTGACTTTATCGGCTTGGCTGACTATACGCCTGCGGAAGTACGCTACCTGATCGATCTGGCGATCGAGCTGAAGGGCAAGCAGAAGGCCGGCGAAATTTATCACCCGCTGAAGGGCAAAACCCTCGGCATGATTTTTGAGAAATCATCCACGCGTACGCGTGTTTCCTTTGAAGTCGGGATGTACCAGCTCGGCGGGCATGCGCTGTTCCTTAGCCGTAACGATCTGCAGATCGGCCGCGGGGAGACGATCTCCGATACGGCGCAGACGCTGTCGCGTTATCTGGACGGCATGATGATCCGCACGTTTGCGCACCGTACGGTCATCGAGCTTGCTCGTGCAGCTACCGTGCCGGTCATTAACGGCCTTACAGATCTGTCGCATCCATGCCAAGCGTTGTGCGATTATCAAACGGTGCTCGAGCATAAGGGGCGCCTTGAAGGACTTAAAGTGGCGTACATCGGCGATGGCAACAATATGGTGCACTCCTTAATGATGGGCGCAGCGAAGCTCGGCATGCATATTTCGGTGGCGACGCCGGAAGGCTACGAGCCGGACGCTGATGTTGTAGCGTTGACGAAGGCGAGCGCAGCCGAAACCGGCTCGCGCATTCATGTGTGCCGTGATCCGAAGGAAGCGATCGCGGACGCTGATGTCGTTTACACGGACGTATGGGCGAGCATGGGCTTTGAGGCGGAACAGAAGGAGCGCGAGCTGGCTTTTGCCGCGTATCAAGTGAATGAGGATCTGGTTCGCTACGCGAAGAGCGACTATTTGTTCATGCACTGCCTGCCAGCGCATCGCGGCGAGGAAGTAAGCGAAGGCGTTATCGATGGCAAGCAATCGATTATTTTCGATCAGGCTGAGAACCGTCTGCATGCGCAGAAGGCGATCATGGCTGCAATTATGTAGGGCAACGAACATTACGCGGGACTTATAGCATTCAATTCACAATAGGGAGTGTTGACTGAATCATGGCGAAGGAAAAAATCGTGCTGGCTTACTCGGGCGGTCTGGATACGTCTGTTATTCTAAAATGGCTCAAAGAAACCTACGATGCGGAAATTATCGCATTCACAGCGGACATCGGACAAAAGGATGAGCTGGATGGTCTGGAAGCGAAAGCGTTGGCTACAGGCGCTTCCAAAGTGTACATCGATGATCTGCGCGACGAGTTCGCGGAAGATTTCATCTATCCAATGTTCCAATCCGGCGCACTCTATGAAGGTCAGTACCTGCTGGGTACTTCCATCGCACGTCCGCTGATTGCGAAACGCATGGTGGACATCGCTCGCGCTGAAGGCGCAACAGCTATTGCGCACGGCGCAACAGGCAAAGGCAACGACCAAGTTCGTTTCGAGCTGACGGCTGCTGCACTTGCTCCGGACATCGACGTAATCGCTCCTTGGCGCATTGAAGCATTCCGTGAACAATTCCCGGGACGCGCTGAAATGATCGCATATGCAGAGAAGCACAACATTCCGGTTCAAGCGTCTGCGGCTAAGCCGTATTCGATGGACCGCAACCTGCTGCACATCAGCTTTGAGAGCGGCATGCTGGAGGATCCTTGGTTCGATCCAAGCAGTGACGAGAACAAAGGGATGTTTGTCTTGTCCGTGTCCCCTGAGGACGCGCCGGATCAAGCTGAATATGTGGAGCTTACCTTCGAAGCCGGCAATTGTGTCGCAGTTAATGGAGAGAACCTGAGCCCGCTGCAAGCAATGGAGAAGTTGAATGAGCTTGGCGGCAAGCACGGCATCGGCCGTGTTGATATGGTGGAGAACCGTTTCGTCGGCATGAAGAGCCGCGGTGTATACGAGACACCGGGCGGTACGATTCTATTCTCTGCACACCGCAAAATGGAGTCGCTCACGATGGACCGCGACGTCATGCATTTGCGTGATTCCCTCATTTCCAAATACGCATCACTCGTATATAACGGCTTCTGGTTCGCACCTGAGCGTCTGGCGCTGCAAGCGCTCGTACTCGAAAGCCAGAAGAACGTAACAGGCGTTGTTCGTCTGAAGCTGTACAAAGGCAATGTAATCGGTGCCGGCGTGAAGAGCCCGGTCAGCTTGTACAATCCGGATATCGCAACGATGGAAGCGGATCCGTCCAAAGCGTATGACCAAGGCGATGCAACCGGCTTTATCCGCCTGAACGCGCTGCGTCTGAAAGTTTCCTCCGGCGTGGAGCAGAACAAGCAGCAGTAAGGCAAGCGAAACGATAAAGGAGTGCACCTGTGTGAGTAAATTATGGGGCGGCCGGTTTACGAAGAAAACCGACCAACTGGTAGAGGAATATACGGCATCCATTTTATTTGATAAAGAGCTTGCGGAAGAAGATATTCAAGGCAGCCTGGCACATGTCACGATGCTGGGCAAGCAGGGCATTCTGCCTGCAGACGACGTGGAGAAGATCATTGATGGCCTGCATCGCGTCTTGCAGCGCATCAAGCGCGGCGACATTGAATTCTCCATTGCCGATGAAGATATTCACATGAACATCGAGAAGACGCTGATCGACGATGTGGGTCCGGTTGGCGGCAAGCTGCACACTGGCCGCAGCCGCAACGATCAGGTTGCGACGGATATGCATCTGTACCTGCGCAAGCGGGTCGTGGAGTTCGTTGATCTGCTGCAGAAGCTGCAAGCTGCGTTGGTGCAGCAAGCTACAGCAAACATTGATACGATTCTGCCCGGTTATACGCATCTGCAGCGTGCACAGCCAATCCTGTTCGCGCATCATATGATGGCCTATGTTTCCATGTTCGGCCGTGATATCGAGCGTTTGCAGGACAGCTACAAACGGGTGAATACATTACCCCTCGGAGCTGGCGCATTGGCAGGAACGACGTTCCCGATCGATCGTCATTTCGTAGCGAGTCAGCTGAAGTTTGACCGCGTCTACGAGAACAGCCTCGATGCGGTAAGCGACCGCGACTTCATTCTGGAATTCCTGTCGCATGCATCCATCATCATGATGCATCTCTCGCGTCTAAGCGAAGAGTTCATCTTGTGGTCGAGCACCGAGTTCCACTTTGTTGAGCTCGACGATGCATTCTGCACAGGCAGCAGCATTATGCCGCAGAAGAAAAATCCGGACGTGCCGGAGCTTGTTCGCGGGAAAACAGGTCGCGTTTATGGCAACCTCGTTGGCTTGCTGACTGTACTTAAGTCACTGCCGCTTGCTTATAACAAGGACATGCAGGAAGACAAAGAAGGCATGTTCGATACGGTCCGCACGCTGCAAGGCGCGCTGCAATTGTTTGCCCCAATGGTGGCAACGATGAAGGTGAACAAGGACCGGATGCGTCAAGCCGTCAATCAAGACTTCTCGAACGCGACCGATATCGCCGACTTCCTGGTTGGCAAAGGTCTGCCGTTCCGTCAAGCGCATGAAGTCATCGGCAAGACGGTATTGTACTGCATTCAGCAGGGCAAATACTTGCTGGATCTCACGCTCGATGAGTTCAAGCAGTTCTCTTCGTTGTTCGACGATCGCATCTATGAGGTGCTGCAGCCGGAGAATGTTGTCAATGCACGCAACGTCTACGGCGGCACGGCCAAGACGCAAGTCGTCGAAGCCATCGCCCGCGCGGAGCAAGACCTGGCCGCAACAGCGGAATGGATTACCGAATACGCGGAGCGCAGCCGCTAAATAGCAAACAGGCCGTAATTTCAAGTAGACTATACTACTTGGCTTTACGGCCTTTTTTGTATGCTATTTAGGTAGGAGGAGCTGCCTCAGGCTATCGGCGGCCTCGCTGTTGAGCGGGCACGCTAGAAGAGAGGTAGGTAGTAGCTACCGCACATTAGTGAGAAAGCGACGAAATAGCACCAAGAGAGGTACCAGCTACCTGCCGCCAGAATGGACAGTTTATCACTTCCGCCTACTGCGCTACGCCATCCTCAAGCAGCGGCGCTTCATCCTTGCCGTTGTCGGGATGAGACTGCTCCGGAGCGACGGCATAGACGACAGGTTGTGCCCGGTAGGTATCCCGCGAGATGCGCGTGCGCGAAACTTTCACACCATTCTCCAGCTTCGTGCGGTACGTCTCGACAATGTAGCCGGGTTTGCCGGATGCAAGCTTGCGTCGTTCGCCGGGCATCATGGAAGCCGACGGCACTTCCTTCACCGGTGGAACGACAGTAGCCACCGTCTTGGAATCTAACTTGTACTGCACATTCCTCGGTAAGGTCCCGAAGATCTTTACCGTCACTCGGCGATTCTCCACTTCCGTTACAATGACGAGATGCTTGCCGGTCGTGTTCTTGAACTTGAAGTTGATCGCATCATCGGCGTAGGTCGCATCTCGGCCCATCGGCAAATAAGCAACGGGGAGGGAGTGATTGCGCCGCTCCACCATATCAAGGCCTGCAAATAATACAGCATTGTACAAGGTGCTGGACACTTGGCAGATCCCGCCTCCGACGCCCGGAACGAACTCGCCGTTTAGAATGACGGGCGCTTGGCGATAGCCGTATTTCTTGCTGGTAAGGGCAATGACTTTGCTGTAATCGAACAGTTCACCGGGAGCAAGCTCCATGCCGCTCAGCGTCTTAGCCGTCATTGTCACATTGTAAGCACGACCGGCGCCGCTCGTCCTAAACGTCGTGGTAAAGGAAGAGATAAGCCGTTCGACCCCTTCATCCTTCAAGCGCTGCAGGGTGATGGAAGGATGGATAACGCGGAGCTCCACCGGCCAGGTCATCGGAGACAGCTTCTTTCCCCATTTGCTCGCAATCGACTTTCCGATGGCAGCAACAGCATGGGCATACATTTTATCGGTATCGAGTCGATAGGCATCCTTGTGCGGCGTATAGACGACCTTGTCGTCGTTCGTAATTTTCCGCGTTGCATTCACCGGTTCACCTGCGTCCATCCAGCCCCAAGTACTGCGTATTTTCCCCACGAACACCTCTTTGTCCAAACTCACTCCAATGGCCAGCTGCTGCTGAAATCCCCATCGATACTTGGCTCTTGTCCACAATGAACCGCTGTTCAAGCGGTCGATGGCCGCCACGGCATCCTTCGTATCCACTTCAATGCCGAGCTGTTCGAGTGTCCACGTTTTCTTCTTCCCTTCACCCGTGCCGCCTTTTATCGTAATCGCTAGCTGTTTGAGCTGTTGCTTCCGCAGAGTCAGCAACTGCTTAGCATCCTCGATGCGAAGGGAACCAATGGGGATGACGGCATCACTCCCCAGCATCTGTCCGTTCGTCTCTGTAGGTTTTCTCAAGACAACATGTACTTGCTTCGGAATCGTATGCTGGGACGCATATAACCATAACCCGCCCCATCCGGCAGACGCGAGCAGGCACACTCCCGCCAGAATCCAGATTAGCTGCAGCCGTTTCGTATTCATAGCTTCCTATCACCTCGGGGCCAGTATTCGTACATGTATATGCGCCGAGGGCTTCATTTCTGCCACCTGTTTGTACAATTCTCTTCAATGAACCAAGCCGCTAAAGGCCGCGAACAGGACGTTTGTCGAAAAATATACGGTACGAAGCACTAGATTCGCGCTTTACGGTCATGAGAAATATGAAAAATGCAGAAAACAGGACTTTGGTAGAGGATTTACCGCGATCATGTCGAATAGTTAAAAGCTGACTACCTACAGGATGTGATATCGTGATTGAATTGCAAGATATTTGGAAGACGTACGCAGACGGCACTCATGCACTCCGCGGCGTTTCTGTTCGCATAGACCGTAATGAATTCGTTTACTTGGTTGGACCTTCCGGAGCTGGAAAATCTACCTTCATGAAACTGATCTACCGCGAGGAAATTCCATCCAAAGGACAAATCTCCGTGAATGGGTTTAACATCGGTAAGTTAAAACCCCGTAAGATCCCCTATGTTCGGCGGAACATAGGCGTTATTTTCCAAGATTATCGCTTGCTGCCGAAACTGACCGTCTATGAGAACATCGCGTTTGCGATGGAGGTTATTGAAGCGCCGCGCAGAGTCATCAAGAAACGGACGATGGAAGTGCTGGAGCTCGTCGGACTTCGCGGTAAGCATGCAAGCTTCCCTCAGCAGCTATCGGGCGGCGAGCAGCAGCGGGTCGCCATCGCGCGCGCGATCGTCAACAATCCGGCCGTCATCGTGGCGGATGAGCCTACCGGCAACCTTGACCCTGAAACCTCATGGGGCATTATGAATTTGCTCGAAGAGATTAACTTCCGCGGCACTACGATCATCATGGCCACGCACAACAAAGAGATTGTGAATACGCTCCGCAAACGCGTCATCGCCATCGAGAACGGAACGATTGTGCGTGATGAAGTGAGAGGAGAGTATGGCTATGAAAGTTAGCACCATTATCCGCCACCTTCGCGAAGGGGTGAAGAACGTGGTGCGCAACGGCTGGATGACTTTTGCCTCCGTCAGCTCCATCGTCATTTCCTTATTTATTCTTGGCGCTTTTCTACTGCTGGCATTGAACGTCAACAACTTGGCGGACCAAATTGAGAGCCAGGTACAGATTCGGGTGTACTTGCAGCTGAATACAGAGGATGCCAAGATTAACGAGCTTAAGAATGCCATCGGCAACATTCCGGAAGTTAGCAAGATCGAATTTGTATCCAAAGAGAAGGGGCTTGAATCCCTTCGCGAGAGCATCGGTGCCGACGGTGCTGAACTGCTCGAAGGGTATGACAAGACGAACAACCCGCTGCCGGATTCCTTTACCGTAGAGGTGTTTGAGCCGCAGAAGATCGCTTTTGCCGCGAAACAGATTGAAGCGATTGGCAAAGCAGATGAGACATTGCCGATTACAAGCGTGAAATACGGGAAAGGCACCGTAGAATCGCTGTTCAAAATAATGAACGCCGTTCGCAACATCGGACTGGTTATCGTAGCGGGACTTGGTTTAACCGCGATGTTCCTCATCTCCAACACGATCAAGATGACGATTGTGGCACGTCGCCGCGAGATTGGCATTATGAAGCTGGTGGGGGCTACGAATAATTTTATCCGCTGGCCGTTCTTTATCGAAGGTGCATTGATTGGCATCATCGGTTCGGTTGTCACGGTTACTTTGCTGATGCTCGGGTACTCCCGATTGGTTGAGGTATCTCAAGTAGAGCTGGGTCTCATGATGATTAAACTTGTGACATTGAAGGAAGCAGGCTTTAATGTGTCCGTCCTGATTATGGGGCTCGGCATTCTGATTGGCATTTGGGGAAGCACCTTGTCGGTGCGAAAGTACTTGAAAGTGTAGGTGAATGGAAACGTGAACGTGAAGAAAGGGATCGCCGTTCTAGCCATTATCGTATTTGCCGGATTTGTGTTCCAACCCTATCAAGGCGAAGCTTCCTCGCAGCTAGACAAAATCAACAGTGAGCTCGCTAAAGTGCGCAAAGAGATGAGCGCAGCTTCTCATAACCGCAATCAAGCGGACAAAGACAAGGAATATGTGCTGGCCATGAAAGAGAAGACAGCGAAGTCTGTCAACGAAATCATGCAGCAAATCAGTGAAGTCAGCACGCAGCTGAGCACCGTGCAGTCCCAAGTGGAAACGACGGAGGAGAAGCTGCAGCAAGCCGGTGAAGACCTCGATACGGCAGAGAAACGTCTGAAGACGCGGGACAAGCTGCTGCAGTCACGCATTCGTTTGATGTATACGAATGGATTCGTATCCTATATCGATGTGATGCTCAGCGCAACAAGCTTTGGCGACTTTATTGACCGGATGGACTCGTTGAAGTCGATTCTAAGCCAAGACCGTGATATTCTCGCTGACCACAAGAAAGACAAAGCGCTTATTACACAGAAGAAGGCCGAAGTGGAGAAGTCGCTCGGCGAAGTCAAGCAGATGTACGTGAAGCTCGCAGGTTTTGCTGACCTGCTCAAGGATAAAGAGAAAGAAAAAGAAGTTATGGTGCTTAAATATAAGAGCCAGGCGGAAGAGCTGGAAGAGATCAGCGAAGAGCAAGCAGATCTGCTGATTAGTCTGGCGAAGAAAGTGTCCGACTTGGAAGCGAAGAAGAAAAAAATTAAAGTGTACTACACCGGCGGCAAGCTTGGTATGCCGCTTCATGCCGAATGGCGGTTGTCTTCACCGTTTGGCTATCGGATTCACCCCGTAACCGGAAGAAAGAAACTTCATGCCGGGATGGATATGGCGGCTCCGGGCGGAACGTCGATCTACGCCGCTGAGTCGGGTCTGGTCATTGTTGCACAGTGGTGGAGTGAGTATGGCAACTGTGTCATCATCGATCATGGCGGCGGGCTGTGGACGGTTTACGGACATATTCGCAATGGCGGCATCAAGGTAGAGAAAGGTCAAACCGTGAAGCGCGGCCAGAAAATTGCGGAAGTGGGAAGCACGGGCATGTCCACCGGGAACCATTTGCATTTTGAAGTACGCAAGAACCAAGAGGCGGTTAATCCCGCACCTTATCTGAAATAAATAGCGGGCGGAGCCTACAGGCTCGAATGCTGACATGACGATGCCGTACCCAGATGCAAATAATTGGGTGCGGCTTGTCATATACTAGGGGAGATGTCAGAAGTAAGGGGAAAAACAATCTCACCATAGGCAGGGTATGCTCACGAAGGGGTGTTGACGTGCAGTTCAAAGGACGAACAGTAGCAGCGTTCATCTTGCTCACAATGGCGGCATCTACGCTTGTGACCTTGACGGTTGCAGACCGCTTCATTGCAATTGAGAGCGATGGAACGACAGCTAGAGCGGCGTCATCGGAATCGTCCGGACATGATGAGCTGAGCGAGAAGGAGCTTCAGAAATTAAACACGGTACTCGGTTTGATTGAGAACAAATATTTTCGCGAGGTCGATCGGACGAAGGTGCTTGACGGGGCAGTTAACGGGATGATGGAAGCGCTGGGCGATCCTTATTCGGTTTATATGAAGAAGGAAGTAGCGAAGCACTTCTCTGAGTCCATTGAAGGATCGTTTACGGGCATTGGTGCAGGCGTTCAGATGAAGGATGGCAAAATCACCGTCGAGTCCGCGATTAAGGATTCACCGGCAGAGCGGGCAGGTGTTCTCCCGAATGATATTTTGCTAAAAGTAAACGGGGAGACGCTGGACGGCCTATCCTTGAATGATGCCGTAGCCAAAATCCGCGGACCCAAAGGATCGAAGGTGAAATTGGTCATTCAGCGGGCCGGAATGACGCAGCCGCTGCAGTTGACGATCGTACGGGACGACATTGATTATGAAACGGTCTATGCGCGCATGCAGGATGGCGGCATCGGTGTTATCGAGATTCGTCAATTCTCCCTCAATACCGGCGAACGGTTCGAAGAAGAACTAACGAAGCTGGAGAAACAAGGGATGAAGGCGTTGATCATTGACGTGCGGGGCAATCCCGGCGGCGTGCTGCCTGTTGTTGTATCGGTTGCGCAGCCTTTCGTGCCGAAGGGCGAGCCGATCGTGCAGGTAGAAGATAAGGACGGGCATCGGGAGAAAACGGTGTCTGCCGGAAGCGGCAAGAAATACCCGATCGCGGTACTGATGAATAAGGGCAGCGCAAGCGCGTCCGAGGTGCTGGCAGGGGCGCTCAAGGAAGAGGCGCATGCTACGTTGGTGGGCGAGACTTCTTTTGGCAAAGGAACTGTGCAGGTCAGCTACGACAAAGCGATGTCCGATGGAAGCTTAGTCAAGATGACCATTGCGAAGTGGTTGACGCCGCTTGGCAACTGGGTTCACGAGAAAGGGCTGAAACCGGACATCGAGGTGCTGCCGCCGGATTATTACACGGTAGCCCGCATGTCCAAAGAAGCGACTTTGCAGCCGGATACAATTAATGAGAACACGCGCAGCCTCCAAATCATGCTCGCGGGACTAGGTTATACCATTGATCGTAAAGATGGGTATTACAGTCAGCAAACAGTCGTAAGTGTGAAAGCCTTCCAGAAGAAAGCGGAGCTGCCGATCACCGGCAGTGCCGATAAAGTGACTGCGGAGAAGGTAGAGGAGGCGCTCGTTGCGAAGATTCGCGATGAGAAGAACGATACCCAGTTATTGAAGGCAGTCAACGTGCTTCAGCAGAAGCTTGCCAGCGGACAATAACGCCAGGCAGGCAGGAAATCGCTTGGACCATGTCGAATAGAGAGAAGGTTGTCTCCGTGCAGTCATGCGGAGGGACCTTCTTTTTATTTTGATCACGAAGTGGTACTGGTTTGCGAGAGGGAGTGGAAGCTTTGGAAGCGGCAATGGAATTGCTTCGTCAGGCGGGATCGGCGGCCATCGGACTGCTGCTATCTCCGTTTTATTATGTAGCGGTGCTCCTGATCATGCTTCAATATATGCGGCAGACAAGAATGGAGCGGAAGATGTTCCATGTCCGGCTTCATGCTTGGCCGATTCAGCTTGGAAGAACGATCGTAGCAGGCTTGCTCGTTGGTGTACTGATTTCTTGTATTAGTCTGTTCTTAGGTGTCTCGGTTACTACGGATGCGGTGCTATGGATGTGGGGAACTGCTGCTGTACTTGTGATTATTCGGGTCAGGTACTTATGCTTTGCTTATAGCGCAGGGTTGTTGGGTGTCTTGCAATGGGGGCTTGGCTGGACTGCGCTCGGCGATCGAAGCGACTGGATCGGTTCAGCTGCAAGCTCGTTAGCTGGCTTGGATATTCCCGGATTGCTCGTATTGGTTGCGCTTATGCATGTGGCAGAGGCGCTGCTCGTTCGCTGGCAGGGAGCGCGTTCTGCAAGTCCGCTCTTCCTTGAGGGGAAGAGAGGCAAGCTTGTAGGGGGCCAAGCCCTGCATGGCTATTGGCCGGTGCCGATCCTGCTGCTTGTGCCGGCTGTTACCGGCGGAAGCGGGGATGCAGCACTGCCTTGGACGCTGCTGCTCGGAGATAGCAGCCAGTGGAGCAGCGGATTTACGATGATCGGGTTCCCGATGATCATCGGGTTCTCGGAGCTGACACGTTCGCTGCTGCCGGCAGCGAAAGCACGAAGTGCCTCGAAAGGCCTGCTATTCTATGGGATTGGTACCGGAATCGTGGCTGTCGCGGCTTCCTTCTGGAGTCCGCTGACGCTTGCAGCCGCGCTTTGCGCATTATTGCTGCACGAGGCGCTCGTGGCGATCAGTTATTTCAAAGAAGCGGCTAGCGCGCCGCTATATGTGCATAACGATCAGGGGCTGCGTGTGCTGGCTGTCATACCGGGTACACCTGCGGAATCAATGGGCATTCTGGTCGGAGAGATCATTCATAAGGTGAATGGCGTTCGTGTCCGGTCGAAGGAAGAGCTGTATAGCGCGCTTCATGTGAATTCAGCCTTCTGTAAGCTGGAAGTGCTCAATTATGATGGTCAAATCAAGTTCGCGCAGCGTGCGCGTTATGCGGGGGAGCATCACCAGCTGGGCGTCGTGCTCGCACCGGATGACAAAGCCGACTATTACGCAGCGGCAGCGCCGGCTTCCCTGCTTGATCTGCTCTGGAGCAAACGGACGGCGAAGTCAAAGCAGCATGCGGCAGCATCATCTTCGAAATCAGCGACATTATAGAATAAGAAGGTGCCTCGGCGCTGTCCATTAATGGGCGGTTGCCGGGGCATTTTGCATCGTGCGGTAAGTCCTTCCAAGCCGGACAGGAAGTAGTAACCTTTCGTTGCAACTGCCCCCGTTAATCGGTATAATAAACATCATATGGGAACACATATTCTTATGCTTGGGTAAACAGCATGATTTTAACGGACAATCTATTTTTTTCCTGTATATTGGGCATACAAATTAATAGGCCTTTTGAATTTTCATAGAAGACGTAGGATTGGGGTGTAGGAAGAATGTTCGAGAAGCAAGGACAGGAGAAGCTCTTTGAGCTGAGATCGGATTATACGCCGCAAGGCGACCAGCCGACTGCAATTAAGCAGCTGACGGATGGGATCGAAGCGGGCGCGCATCATCAGACGCTGCTAGGCGCAACGGGCACAGGGAAGACGTATACGATTGCGAATACAATCGCCAAGCTGAACCGGCCGACTTTGGTTATCGCGCATAATAAGACGCTAGCCGCTCAGCTTTGCAGTGAGTTTAAGGAATTTTTTCCGGATAACGCCGTCTCTTATTTCGTCAGCTATTATGATTACTATCAGCCTGAAGCCTACATCCCATCCTCAGATACATTTATCGAGAAGGACTCCAGCATCAACGATGAAATTGATAAACTGCGCCACTCCGCTACGAGCTCTTTGTTCGAACGTCGTGACGTCATTATCGTAGCGAGCGTATCGTGCATTTACGGTCTCGGTTCTCCGATGGAGTACGGGAAGCTTGTGCTTAGTTTGCGGGTAGGGATGGAGAAGTCCCGCGACGCTATTCTTCATAAACTTGTTGATATTCAATACCAACGCAATGATATTAACTTCATTCGCGGAACATTCCGTGTACGCGGCGATATAATAGAGATTTTCCCGGTAGCCAATAATGAACGGGCGATGCGGGTCGAATTGTTCGGTGATGAGATTGAACGCATTACGGAGATCGATGTGTTGACCGGCGAAATCGTCGGTGAACGCGATCATGTCGCGATCTTCCCGGCTTCCCACTTCGTAACGCACGAGGATACGATGAAGGTGGCCATCAAGAACATCGAGGCCGAGCTGGAAGAGCGACTGGCGGAGCTTCGCGAGCAAGGGAAGCTGCTAGAGCTGCAGCGGCTTGAACAGCGAACGCGTTACGATTTGGAAATGATGCAGGAGATGGGCTTCTGCAGCGGGATCGAGAACTATTCCGGACCGCTGACGTTCCGTGAGCGTGGAGCAACACCTTATACGCTGATGGACTACTTCCCGGATGATATGCTCGTCGTCATCGATGAGTCTCACGTTTCGATTCCGCAGATCCGGGCGATGTACAACGGTGACCGTGCGCGTAAAGAAGTGCTTGTCGATCATGGCTTCCGATTGCCGTCTGCTATGGATAACCGTCCTCTTCGTTTCGAAGAATTTGAGAATAAAGTCAAACAAGTGGTCTATGTATCCGCAACGCCGGGACCTTATGAGCTGGAGAAATGCCCTACGATGGTAGAGCAGATTATTCGTCCGACCGGTTTGCTGGATCCGATTATCGAAGTGCGGAAGACGAAAGGCCAGATCGATGATCTGCTTGTTGAGATCCGTGATCGGATTGCCAAGGACGAACGTGTTCTGGTCACAACGCTGACGAAGAAGATGTCAGAGGATTTGACTGATTATATGAAGGATGTCGGCATTAAGGTTCGTTATTTACACTCCGACATTAAGACACTGGAACGACTCGCGATATTGCGTGATCTGCGTATTGGCGTATTTCATGTTCTCATCGGGATTAACTTGCTCCGGGAAGGCTTGGATTTGCCGGAGGTTTCACTTGTGACCATATTGGATGCGGACAAGGAAGGCTTCTTACGTTCAGAGCGGTCGCTGATTCAAACGATCGGTCGTGCAGCCCGTAACTCCGATGGCCGTGTTATTATGTATGCAGATAAGATGACCGACTCCATGACGAAGGCGATCGAAGAGACGAATCGTCGTCGTACCATCCAGATTGCTTACAACGAGCAGCATGGCGTCACGCCTACAACGATCCGCAAGAAAGTGCATGACATTATCGAAGCGACGAAGTCAGCGGATCAGAAGAACGATTTCTTGTCCGGGATCGGTGTCGAGAAGATGTCGAAGAAGGAGCGCCAGTCGTTGCTGCAGCGTTTGGAAGCCGAGATGAAGGAAGCGGCCAAGAGCTTGCAGTTCGAGCGTGCGGCAGAGCTTCGCGATGCGCTGCTTGAGCTTAAAGCAGAGCTGGGGATGTAGATCGGTTTGAAGCTAAAGATAGCTTACGAAGTCGAATATAGTTCGTGCTATATTCTTAGGAGGATTAACAGTGGCCAGTGATTCCATCGTAATTAAAGGGGCGAGAGCCCATAATTTGAAGAATATCGACGTGACGATTCCACGTGATAAATTTGTCGTGTTGACCGGGCTCAGCGGCTCCGGTAAATCCTCTCTGGCATTTGATACGATCTATGCCGAAGGTCAACGCCGATACGTCGAATCGCTGTCTGCCTATGCACGTCAGTTCCTCGGGCAGATGGAGAAGCCGGATGTGGATTCCATTGATGGACTTTCGCCGGCCATCTCCATCGACCAGAAGACAACGAGCCGCAACCCGCGTTCGACAGTCGGAACGGTGACTGAGATTTATGATTATTTGCGTCTCTTATTTGCGCGTGTCGGGAAACCGCATTGCCCGGACCATGGAATCGAAATTACATCCCAGACGGTAGAGCAAATGGTAGACCGGATCATGGAATATCCGGAGCGGACGAAGCTGCAGATTCTGGCGCCAATCGTCTCGGGGCGTAAGGGTGAGCATTCGAAGCTGCTTGCCGATGTGCAGAAGCAAGGTTTTGTTCGTGTACGCGTCAATGGCGAGCTGCGTGAGCTAAGCGAGAAGATCGAGCTTGAGAAGAACAAGAAGCACAATATCGAAGTTGTCGTGGACCGTATCGTCGTGAAGAGCGATATTCACAGCCGTCTTGCCGACTCGCTCGAGACAGCGACGAAGCTGTCAGGCGGTCAAGTACTGGTTGATATCATGGAGAAGGAAGAGCTGTTGTTCAGCTCTAATCTTGCATGTCCGGCCTGCGGATTCAGTATCGATGAGCTGGCGCCGCGAATGTTCTCGTTCAACAGTCCATACGGCGCATGCCCGGATTGTGACGGACTAGGAGCCAAGATGATCGTGGATCCGGATCTCCTCGTTCCGGATGCAAGCAAATCGATCGAAGAAGGTGCCTTCGAAGCATGGGCAGGCAGCACATCGAATTATTACCCGCAATTCCTTGAAGCCGTATGTGTGCACTACGGCATTCCACGGGATGTACCCGTAAGCGAGCTGTCTGCAGAACATATGAAGAAGCTATTGAACGGTACAGGCGGCGAGCGTGTGCGGTTCCGTTACGAGAATGATTTCGGGCATTCCAAGGAAGCGCTCGTGCCATTCGAAGGGATTATCAACAACCTGGAGCGCCGTTATCGGGAAACGGGATCTGACGGCATCCGTGATCATATTGAACAATACATGAGCGCTAAGCCATGTGCAGGCTGCAAAGGCCATCGTCTGCGCAAAGAAAGCCTTGCCGTAACGATTGGCACCCAGAATATTTCCCATGTGACGTCACTCTCCATCGGCGACGCGGATCGTTTCTTCAACGCTCTTGAACTGACCGAGAAGGAGAAGCTGATAGCGAACCTCATCTTGAAAGAAATCAACAGCCGCCTTGGCTTCCTAGTTAATGTCGGACTGGAGTATTTGTCACTCAACCGTGCTGCGGGTACACTCTCCGGCGGTGAGGCGCAGCGTATTCGATTAGCTACGCAGATCGGTTCGAGTCTGATGGGCGTCCTCTATATATTAGATGAGCCTAGTATTGGGCTGCATCAGCGCGATAACGACAAGCTGATTCAAACATTGGAGCATATGCGTGACCTCGGTAACACGCTAATCGTCGTCGAACATGATGAAGATACGATGCTCGCGGCCGACTACATCATCGACATCGGTCCAGGCGCCGGTATCCATGGCGGCCAAGTGGTCTCGATGGGAACACCTGCAGAGGTGATGGCGGACGAGCAATCGTTGACCGGCGCCTATCTGAGCGGTCGTAAATTCATTCCGGTTCCGCTGACTCGCCGCGCGACAAACGACAAGTGGCTGGAAGTGAGAGGCGCGAAGGAGAACAATCTGCGTGGTGTGAATGCGAAGTTCCCGCTTGGTGTCTTTACAGCTGTAACAGGAGTTTCCGGTTCCGGTAAATCGACGCTTGTCAATGAAATTCTCTATAAGACACTCGCCCGTGATCTGAACAAAGCGAAGGTTCGTCCAGGTGAGCATAAGGAGATCCGGGGGCTTGAGCATATCGAGAAGGTTATCGATATCGATCAATCGCCAATCGGCCGTACGCCGCGATCGAACCCGGCTACGTATACCGGCGTATTCGATGATATTCGGGATCTATACGCATCGACGAATGAAGCGAAGGTCCGAGGCTATAAGAAAGGCCGCTTCAGCTTCAACGTCAAAGGCGGCCGCTGTGAATCCTGCCGCGGAGATGGCATCATCAAGATCGAGATGCACTTCCTCCCAGACGTATATGTGCCTTGCGAGATTTGCAAAGGCAAACGGTACAATCGGGAGACGCTTGATGTGAAGTACAAAGGCAAGAGCATTGCGGAACTGCTGGAGATGACGATTGAGAACGCCACGGAATTCTTCCGCAATGTGCCTCGTATCCACCGGAAGTTGCAGACGCTGCTAGACGTTGGCCTTGGCTATATGAACTTGGGTCAACCGGCAACAACTCTATCCGGCGGGGAAGCGCAGCGCGTGAAGCTCGCAGCCGAGCTATATCGCCGCAGCACAGGCAAGATGCTGTACATTCTCGATGAGCCGACAACAGGCTTACACGTTGATGATATCGATCGTTTGCTAGTTGTCCTGCACCGTCTGGTAGAGTCGGGCGAGTCGGTGCTCGTTATCGAGCACAATCTCGACGTTATTAAGACGGCCGATTACCTGCTGGATCTAGGTCCTGAAGGCGGTAATGGCGGTGGTGCCATCGTAGCGACCGGTACACCGGAAGAAGTGATTAAAGTTGCGGGCTCTTATACAGGCCGCTACTTGAAGCCGATTCTGGAGCGTGACCGTGAACGTACGATTGCGCAGCAGCGAAATCAAGTACAAAGCGTTGCTGCTGGCATCGAAGAATAAATCAAATGCACCTCTTGAAGTGCCAGTTTCTCGCGAATAAGACCCCGCGGTTCGTTAGCGTGGTGAGGGTGCCGCCCGAGACATTATCGACAGCCAAAAACAAAACAGCCCATCCTCATTAGAGGATGGGCTGTTTAACTCGATTAACAATTAACTTGCCAAAATAGCAGTCAGTTTCTCTTGGAACGCCGGTACGCCTACGCGTTTCACGAAGTTGTGGAACGTTTCGCCGGACTCGCGGTCTTCTTTGTAGAACAGCAGCAGCTGTGCAAGCACGCCGCCAAGGTCATCGCCTTTGACGCGGCCTTTCAGCGATTCGTTAAACTTAGCGCCTGGCCCAAGAATACCGCCTACCGCGATATCAAATGCATCAACCATGCCTTCTGGCGTTTTCACGAGAGCGCCTTGCAGACCGATGTCGGCAATATGCTTCTGACCGCAAGCGTTCGGGCAGCCGATGAAGTGAATGCGGATTTTCTCATCCAGTTCAACTCTCTCATCGAGGTACTCGGCAACGCGGCGAGCGCGTTCCTTCGTTTCTACGACAGCCAGGTTACAGAACTCGTTACCTGTGCAAGAAACGGTACGGCTCATGAATGGCTTCGCGTTCGGCGATAGACGTTTCAGAACAGGCACTTGCAGCGCTTCTTCGAGCTTATCGTCAGGGACGCCGGCCAACATAATGTTTTGCGACATCGTTGTACGGATCGTGCCATCACCGAACTTGTCGGCTGCATCAGCAAGCTGCTCCAGTTCATCGGAGTTTGTACGACCTACAGGTACGTTCAAACCGATGAAGTTCAAGCCTTCTTGTTTCTGCGGGTATACGCCATCATAGTATACAGCGTTCCAGCCGACAATCTTGCTTTCGCCCGCTGTTGGCATTTCGCCGATAATATCGATGAGCTTCTCTTGGAACTTCTCGGGACCCCAATCCGCCATCAGGAACTTCAAGCGAGCTTGGTGACGCTTCTCGCGGTAACCGAAGTCGCGGAAGATGGTTGTAACGCCGATCGAAACCTTAAGCACTTCTTCCGGACGAACGAACATATCAAGCTCTTTCGCCAGATGCGGCTTCGCGGACAAACCGCCGCCTACGTACACATGGAAGCCGATAACCTCTTCGCCATCAATCACCTTAGTTGCAGGCGTGAAGGCAATATCGTTAATCTCTGCATGAGCATTGTTATAGATGTTTGAAGAAATGGACATTTTATATTTGCGTGGCAAATTGGAGAAATCACGGTTCATCAGGTAGAAATCATTCACCTGCTCCACAAGCTCACGTGTATCCATCAGCTCGTCACGGTCGATACCGGCAAGCGGGTTGCCGACAATCGTACGCGGGCAGTCGCCGCAAGCTTCGTAGGAGTACAAGCCAACCGCTTCGAGGCGGTTGAAGATGTCGGGCAGATCCTCCACTTTAAGCCAGTGGTATTGAATCGCTTGACGTGTTGTCACGTCGATGAGATCACGACCGTAATCGCGGCCGATGGAAGCAATTGCACGCGCTTGTGCAGATGTAAGAATACCGGTGTTAATCCGAATACGCATCATGAAGTAGCCTTCACGGGGCTTCTGCTCGTAAACGCCGGCCCATTTGAAACGGTTCATATCGTCTTCGGGAATGGACGCATATCCTTCCTTCGAATACTTGTCGATGATGGTGCGAATTACATCCAGACCGTCTTTTTCCATTTTAATAAACTCAAATTTATTTAATTTGGAAGGGTCATTCATCCATACGGCTTCATATGCCATTGCTTCGTTCCTCCTAGGAATGTTATGCTCGGGTTGCTCTGCTCTAAAGGGTTCGAAAATCCGACGATTTCCGTATGAAATTGCTATAATGAATGGTAACATAATTCAAACCATGCGACAATGAGAAGCAATGGGACAACTATAAGGATTAATTATAAATGACGAAGGATCTAATTATAATGAATGCACCTTCGTCAAAATATAAGAAAGTATCCATGTTCTCGATACGTTACTTCTATGAATGGTGACAAACTTGTTACGATTCTCGATTGTGGCTTGCATCGAGCTCGTGATGAGGCTAACATAACTAATATAGGCTACGTGCGAAAATAAGGAGGTCTTCACCAATGTTTCTTGCTGAAAAAGTAGCAACAATCGCAAAATTTGATCCCATGGATATTATGATGCTGCTGTTCACGATCGTTATTTTCATCGGCTGGGTTCGTCTGCTCATGGCTCGCCCGAAGAAAAATGTATTTGCAATCGGATTTGCAACGGTATCGTTGCTCGTGTTCGCATTTGCGAATTACGTAATGATTTTCAAAGTCTGGCTGCAGTAATACATACAGCCTGTACCGATATAAGCCGCTCCGGTTCTTGCACGGCATGTGCAGGAGAGCCGGGCGGCTTTTTTTGTACCACGATGTAACAACGCAGCTATAAAGCAAAAAACTCCGGCCAAGAAAGGCCGGAGTTTCTTCTATAGGGATTAAACCCACCACATCTCGCCAAGCGGCTCTTTGATGAGGATGGATTGCAGGTTTTGAACAGCTTTCGTGAAGCCTTCGTCAACGGACATCAGGCCGTCTTCGTGCTCGATGCTGACAACGTAGTCGTAGCCAACAAGACGAAGTGCGCTGATGATGTCAGCCCAAACCTTCATATCGTGACCGTAACCGACTGTACGGAACTGCCAAGCGCGGTCAAGCATCAGGGCATAAGACTGCATGTCCGTTACGCCGTGCTTGTTCACGTTGTTCGTGTCAATCGTTGTATCTTTGGCATGGAAGTGGTGAATCGCGCCAGCGCGTCCAAGAATGTGGATCGCTTGAACCGGATCGATTCCTTGCCACCACATGTGGCTCGGGTCAAGGTTAGCGCCGATCGCATCGCCGCAAGCTTCACGAAGGCGAAGCAATGTTGCAGGGCTGTGAACGGAGAAGCCGCCGTGCAGCTCCAGACCGATCTTGACGTTGTTCTCTGTAGCAAGCTTAGCGATCTCGCTCCAGTAAGGGATAACTTTCTCTTCCCATTGCCATTTCAAGATGTCTTGGAAATCGTTCGGCCATGGTGCAACCGGCCAGTTCGGGTATTTCGCATCTTCGTGGTCGCCGGGGCAGCCAGAGAATGTGTTTACTACGGAAACGCCAAGCTTGTTAGCCAGCACGATCGTTTTGCGGATGACAGCGTCATGCTCGCTTGCGATTGCTTTCTGCGGGTGAAGCGGGTTAGCGTGGCAGCTAAGTGCGCTGATCGTCAAGCCGCGGGATGCAATTGCATCTTTGAATGCTTTGAGTTTGCTTTCGTCAGCAAGCAGAGTGTCAGGATCGCAGTGTGCGTTGCCTGGGTAGCCGCCTGTTCCGATTTCAATGGCATCCAAGCCTTTAGATGCGATGTAATCCAATGCATCTTCGAATGATTTCTGTGCGAATAGGACCGAGAATACGCCGAGTTTCATACGTGTATAGTTACCTCCCAAATGGATATGTATTGCGAATGGCATTACTCATTATAGCATGGGCAGAAGACAAGGTTAAGATTCAACGTCTCCAATGCCAAAAAAGCATAGTAAGTGGACAAAAACTGACTCCTTGTGAGCAGCATTCCCCCAATTGTTTGTTATGGGTAAATATAGTAGAATCGTCCTAGTATTACTAGTGTTCATAATAGAGTAGCAGATGGTAGAAAGTAGGAGGAATCAGATGGGGCGAAGAGGGTGGCGAATGGCGTGTGCCGTAATAACGGCAGGAGCACTGTTAATGACCGGTACCGTAATAGCAGCAGGAGGTTCCACGACCACCGCACTAGATGCGAAGATCATTAACGGAGAGGTTTATGTAAAAGCGAGTGCGATGACAGAAGCGCTCGGCGGTACCGGAGTCTATGATTCGAAGACACACAGCTATACATACACGCCTAAATCGCAGATACCGGAAGTCATCAAGAAAGTGTCGCCATCTGTTGTAGGCATCATTGGGAAGCCAACCGAAATCGGTGATTCGAATCGATTTGCGCTGGCGCATGGAACAGGAGTCATCTGGAAGGCGAATGGCTGGATCGTGACGAATGCCCATGTCGTGAAGGATATGCAGAACATTGTAGTGGTAACTGCCGATGGCAAGCAGTATGCGGGCAAGCGGGTTAACATCGACGAGACGAGCGACTTGGCTCTGGTCAAAATCAATGCAACGAAGCTGAAGCCGGCCACCTTCGCTTCCGTGCCGCTTCAACTCGAAGTAGGGGAGCCGGTCATCGCGATTGGCACACCTGTTTCGTTCTCCCTCCGCAATACGGCTACAACCGGTATTCTGAGTGGCATGAATCGTTCTATCGCGTCCTACTACAAGCTGCTCCAGACCGATGCTGCGATTAATCCGGGGAATAGTGGAGGCCCGCTTGTGAATGAGAAGGGCGAGGTAATCGGGATAAATTCACTGAAATTTGTCAGCGATGGCGTCGAAAGTCTCGGCTTTTCCATTCCGGCAGATACCGTTCGATACGTGGTTAACCAATTTTTCAAATACGGCAAGGTGAAGCGCCCATCGCTTGGTGCGGAGCTGGAAGAAAGCTGGTCTGCTATTGTCGGCTTGCCGACAACGGAACCGCTGGAAATCGAGTCAGTCTGGAGTGAAGGTGCGAAGAAAGCCAATCTTCATCCGGGCGATCAGATCTTTTCCGTAGGGGGTAAGCAAGTGGCTTCCATTGTAGAGATTAACGAACTGCTTAAAGGCTATCTGCCGGGACAGCAGATCGAAATCATGCTCCAGTCGGAAGGCGACCTGATTACGAAGCGAATAACGCTCGCCGAATCGAAGTAATACACTACCTTATAAGGGAGATTCCACTTACTATGAAGAAGAAATGGCTGGCTATACTCATTACGGCTTGTATGTTATTCGCACTTATGCCGATTACCGCCGGAGCGGCAGCAGACAAGCTGGTTATCAAACTGGCGATCGGCAGTCCGACTCTATCCGTAAACGGCAGCGCGTCTACGATACAGAAGCCGTTTAAGTTGAACGGCACGACCATGGTTCCCTTAAGCGTCATTACCAAAGCTTTCGGAGCAGGCCTCAAGCTGGAGAACAATAAGATCATTACGCTCTCTTATAATTCAACTAAGGTTGTCCTGACGATCGGCAGCAAAATCGTAAAGGTTAACGGTGCGCCGATAACACTGACGGCTGAACCGAAAATCGTGAACGGTGTCACGATGGTGCCGCTTCGAGTCATTGTATCGGCATTTGGTGCCACGCTGGCACTGAGCGGCAATCAAATCACAATTAACGGCGTTAAAGCCAACACTTCCGGTACAACAGCGGGCTCAAACACCGGCGGCATTAATACGGATGCAGGTAAAACAAAGGTCGGCGACAGCTACTACGGCTGGACGATGAACTATCCCTCGGATTTGGCGCTAAGCTATCAATCCGATAACGGAAGTGCAACGCAATGGACTTCCGCGCAGGAAGACCGCCGCGTTAGCGTGTTTGTTGAAGACGTGGATCAAGCCTATACCCGTGAAGAACTTCGCGATTATATTATGGGTTATTTCTCTGAAGGTGAGTTTGCAGTCGAGAAGAAGACGGTAACCCTTGGCGATCTAAGCTTTGAGCGGATAATCAGTAAAGATCGGGATGGCTGGTTCTACGACAACCGCGCTATCCAGGTCGGTACGCGAATCTATTTCATTGCTGTAGGTGTTAAATCCGACTCCCGTGAGAAGTTAAATGCTTATCAATCTGTTATGGACAGTTTCAAGCCTTCTTTTGCCAAAAGTGATGGGAGCATTAAAGATGTTACGAAGGTAAAAGACAACAACATTACGATTATGGACGCGGACTTTGGGTTTACCGTCAAACTTCCTGTCAATTGGGCTCGTGTTAAGGAAGCGTCTACGCCTGCTTTTACAAGTGATGACGGCTATTTGACCTTTAGTGTCAGTTCCTTGCAAGCAGGGGATACGGCGGGAGAATGGTTGAAACGTTCACGTAAGCAATTGGAAGAAACCACGTTATCTGATTATGTTCGCAATATCTCAGAGTCGACCGTTATCTTGCCGGATGGAAAGGCGGAGGTAATGAGTTACGAATATACGTACGACAAGAAAGACTGGAATAATGAATATCAAGTCTTCTTAACTTCAGGTACCCATAAGTATGAGATTGATTTCTATTACTTCAATGAGCCGGTGAAAGGCGACGCTTTGTTTGCTCAAATAGCAGCGCTTGCGGACATCGACACCGCATTTATCGAGAAAAATTTTACCGATCTGGGGGATGACTCCGATCTTGCCGGAATGACGGTCACGAAGAAAAGCAATACGTACGGTTACTCTATTGTTCTGCCTCAATCGTGGACCGCAACGAAGAAAAACTTCGAGGAAGACACGGTCGAGTATGCTTTGCCGGAAGGGTCATTCGTGATTAACGTCTGGGAAGATCGGGAAGCAAGCGAATATAATGAAACGCTAAAGCAATATATTACGACTGACCCTGAAATGATTAAATCTGGTGCCCATATTACGTCAACCGGCCCATCGACAATCGGAAATGGGATTCCCGTTACGAAAGTGGAATGGGAAATGAACAATCTCGATGTACCGGTAAAACTCGTCTATTATGTGGTGGAAATGCATGGAGGCGTTTATTTAATCTCCTATGCGCTAAACCAAGCCAACCTCACCGAGAGCAATCTCAGTCAAATCGAGAAGGCTGTTAATTCGTTTACGTTTACAAATTAGCTCGCAGATCACAAAGGCGCCGCTTCCAACCGGAAATATTTCGGAGGGGAGCGGCTTTTGCGTAGGCAGGTCGCTTTTGTTTAGGCGTAAGCTCTGGTACACTTAAAACAAATAAGTGATTGATAGATAAGGATGGCGGAAGTCAAGATGGTAATGATGAAGCGGCAAGATGTCGAACTGCTGGCACCGGCCGGCGATTGGGATTGCATGAGGGCAGCTGTGGCAAATGGAGCCGACGCTGTTTTTTTTGGCGTAGAGAAGTTCAATGCACGGGCGCGGGCGAATAATTTTCATACGGATGAGCTGCCGGAAGTTATGGCCTTCCTGCACAGCTATGGCGTTAAAGGATTTCTGACCTTTAATATATTGGTGTTTGAAGAAGAATTGAATAGTGCGAAGCAGCTGATAGAAGCTTGTATCGATGCAGGTGTCGATGCGGTTATCGTGCAGGATCTCGGACTGGTGAAGCTCATTCGCGAGCTGTCGCCGGATTTCCCGATTCATGGCTCGACTCAGATGACGATTACGTCTCCGGAAGCGGTAGAGTTCACGAAGCCGTTCGATATCGAACGCGTCGTGCTTGGCCGGGAGAACAATTTAAAGCAAATCAAGACCATCGGTGAGCAAGCGAAACTGCCGATGGAAGTGTTTGTTCATGGCGCTCTATGCGTATCGTACTCCGGTCAGTGTCTGACCTCTGAGATGTGGGGAGGTCGTTCGGCTAACCGCGGCGAATGCGCGCAAGCTTGCCGACTTCCGTACGATCTGATGGTAGATGGCGAGCAGAAGGTGATGGGCGACGTTACGTACCTGCTTTCGCCGAAGGATCTCGCGGCTGTCGAGCTCGTACCGGAACTTATCGAAGCAGGCGTGACTTCTTTCAAAATCGAAGGTCGTCTCAAAAGCCCTGAATATGTAGCCAACGTGGTGAGCAAATACCGCAAGGCGATTGATAAATATTTCGATGGGGATCGCTCTGCCCCTTCGAAGGAAGATATCCGCGAGCTGCAGCAGAGCTTCTCGCGTGGATTCACGCATGGCTTCCTAACCGGAACCAACAACAAGAAGCTAGTAGAAGGGACATTCCCGAAGAGCCGCGGCGTCTATCTTGGACGCGTGGAGCGGGTACTTCGCGATGCCGTTGTTTGCCGGATCGAAGCGCCTCTTAAACGCGGCGACGGGATTGTCTTCGATGCGGGAGATCCGACGAAGAAGGAAGAGGGCGGCCGCGTCTACGATTTGCGCAGACAAGGCACGAAGTTTGAAGGCGAAGCCCAAGAGGGCACTGTTATTGAATTGGTGCCGGGGCGTAACGATATCGACCTGCGTAAGGTTCATGTAGGCGATCGGGTTTGGAAAACAAACGACCCGGCGCTGGACAAACGTCTTCGTGCTTCGTATGAAACCGAGAAGCCTTACCGCGTATTCCCGCTGCATGTGAAAGTAACCGGCGGACTCGGACAGCCGCTCCGCACGTGGTGGACCGATGTCGAGAAGGGCAATACGGTTGAGGTTGCCTCCGAGCTTCTGCTCGAGCATGCGGAGAAACGTCCGATGGACCACGCGCTGCTCGAAGAGCAATTAGGCCGACTTGGCGGCACGGTATATCAGCTCGAGGGACTGGAGGTCGACCTGCAGGGCGACCTCATCGTGCCGATGCGCGAGCTGAACCGGATGCGCCGTGAAGCGGCCGAGGCTTTGGCCGGCGAGCGACCGAAGCCGCCCGTGTATGTGAAGCGCGCCGTCGAGGTTTACGACGACGTGCGCAGCCGCGGCGCGAGTGAAGGCAGCGTCGGCGCCGGTGGCGAGCTTGCGGCCGCAGGCCGCGGCGCTGGGGCCAAGCTGACGGTGCTCTGCCGCAGCTTGCCGCAGCTTGAAGCTGCGGTGCGCTCCGAGAAAGTCGGCATGGTGTATGCCGATTTCGAGTTTATCAAGCAGCTTCCCGCTGCGATGGAGCTTGCGCGGAGCGCAGGCAAGCCGATTGGGCTGGTGACGCCGCGGATTCATATGCCGAACGAGAACGGCTACCATGCGAATATTTTGAAGCTGAAGCCGGATGCCGTGCTGGTACGGAATACAGGTGCGCTGTATTACTATTTAAGGGCGCGCGCTTCCAAGCCGAATGAGCCGTTCCCGACGCTGATCGGGGACTTCTCGCTGAATATCGCGAATCATAAAGCAGCTGATCTCTTCTTCGATGCCGGCTGCAGCCTGGTAACGCCGTCTTATGACTTGAACGTACAGCAAATGTTTGATTTGCTTCGCAACAGCGATACGTCGCGCATGGAAGTCGTTATTCATCAGCATTTGCCGATGTTCCATACGGAGCACTGCGTATATTGCACGTTCCTGAGCGAAGGTACGGATTTCACCAACTGCGGCAGACCGTGCGAAGATCGCCGCGTGTCGCTGCAAGACCGGATCGGAATGTCTCATCCGGTTCGCGTCGATGAAGGCTGCCGGAATACGGTCTATAACGCCATCGAGCAATCGGGCGCTGAATACATCAAACAATTCGGTGATCTTGGTGTAGCCTCTTTCCGAATCGAGTTTCTGGAAGAGACCGCCGATAAAGTAGATGAGGTTATCGAGCTCTACAGCGATGCCATCGCCGGACGAATTGGCGGTACGCAAGTGTGGCGCAGCTTGAAAGCCATCAATCAGCTCGGCGTTACAAGAGGTCAGCTGGTCAAATAAGAGTAGAGGGGCAGCTAAGGCGGCCTCTCTTTTCTTATATAGTCATAATTTCCTATCCCGAGCCCTTACAAATTTCTTTCATTTTCGACAGTCAGGGAGGTTTTCGGGATTGGGGGGCGAATAGTAGCATTAATTCAGGTTGTGTACATTTCGTACCGGCAGTTATGATTGCGTGCCGGAAGTCGAGAATAAAATAGGCTTGGTGAGGATGACCAATGAAACAACCTAACAAGGTGAAGACCAACCAGGACGGTTGGCAAATGGAAGTACTGAAGGCCGAACGGACCATTCTTGATGGCCAAATGCCCGCTATTGCGCAATTGTTGGCCATTCCGGCTGATATAAGAATGAAATCGCCGCTGCTGCTTCGCGCTGAATGCGAGGATGGCTTGCTTAGGGGACGGTTAGTCGAAACCAAGCTAAGACTGGAAGCCGCACTCCGAGGTTTTGCCGCGCAAGCGGATGATTCCTCGATGCTGACGATGATGGCGATGCTGGGTCTATTGTACGAGCAGGTAGGCGATAAGCAGGAGTCTAAGCCTGTAATGGCCCTGCTGGCACAGGAGTGGGCGCGTAATCCGGAGAACTGCAGCGGTTTTGTGCCGTGGGCACTGGCCCATGCGGCAGCCAATGGTTCCGCGCAATATGAGCTGGCGCAGCGTCTCTTTATTATGTCCGCTGAACGTTTCAGAGAAGAAGGCAAGCCGCTTTGGCTCGGGTTTGTGCTGCTCGATCGGCTGTTGTTTGATCCCCTCGAGAAGGAGCATCCCGATTGGCAGCTGTGGCTGCACTGGCTCAAACGCCATATGGTGAACAACCCA
Organism: Paenibacillus sp. J22FR21; assembly: GCF_056269135.1. NCBI lineage: Bacteria > Bacillati > Bacillota > Bacilli > Caryophanales > Paenibacillaceae > Paenibacillus > Paenibacillus sp. J22FR21. The sequence goes on along the minus strand of NZ_JBWDNJ010000006.1, from coordinate 9,648 downwards.
TCGGGTGCTGTGCTGGTTGATTTGCTGACGAGTAAGGAGCCAAGTGCGGAATTGTGCGCGATGCTGCCTGAACGTTTTGCTTATTTGAGCAAAGCGATCCTGATGCAGCAGCCGGATGAGAATCTCTCGGCAGATCTGACGGAGGATATTGAAAGCTCGATCTTTGCCAGCGGAGCTCGATTGAAACGGTTTCTTCAAGAAGGGCAGCTTGCTCAAGCGGAACAATTCTATCCGAAGCTGGATCGGCTGCGTAAACTAGTTTCCACGCCGGCTATTGACCGATTTGCAGCGGAGCTCAAGCAGTCAATGGAAGATCAGGCGAATGTGGAAGCCCACACGATCACGTTCTTTGCACAAGAGCAAATTAGACAGCAGCAGCTAAGCGAATTGGATCAACAGTTGGGGACTGGTCTGCTGAATAGAGATGACGTACAACAGGGCGCAGTTCCGGAGCCCGCACCGGACAACTCCAATGACAATGTGCATATGCATACCGCTGAAACCAATACGGCCAGATGGCGGGTACAGCTCATTGATGGGATCAGCTTCAGTACACCGGAAGGTAAGCTGGCTGAACCGATATGGAAGCGGCGGAAAGCCGGTGAATTACTCGTCTATTTATTGCTTCAACCGGGTTATAAGGCAAATAGAGAGCAAGTTATTGAACGGGTTTTCGGAGAAGGCGATCCCGCTAAACGATCCAATCAGCTTTATGTCACCCTTCATGACTTACGTTCCTCGTTAAAGGAACTCGGCATGCCGGAGGATCTGGTTTATGCCAAACGCGGCGTCGTAGGCATATCGGAAGTGACTTTTGAAGCGATCGATGTGGAAAGCTATCTGACGTTGTCCCGTGTTGGCGACCAGCTCTGGATAGATGATCGCGAAGAGGCTTGCCGCTTATACGACAAGGCGATGCCTCTCTATGGCCTGCTTGGAACGGAGCTTCCCTATGCGGAATGGCTCGAGCGAGTCAGGGAGCAGCTTCTGGATCGTCAGACGAATATGATCAAGCGAATAGCCGGCTACTACGGTGAATTGCATGACGAGGCAAGGGTGGAGCAGAGTTTAGCCGAATGGATTGCGCTGCGGCCCGAACAGGAAGAAGCGTACGAGGCTATGATTAGACTTTGCTTGCGCGGAGATCGGCGAATCGAAGCGATCGGCTGGTACCGGCGCCTAGAGCGCGTTTGCAAAGAGGAACTGGGCAGCGAACCGCTTGATGAGGTTAGGAGCCTGCTATGGAATTGAGGACGACACAGAATAAGAATCGGCCATCCTTTGCGGGACGCTCGCTGCTTAATCGGCTGTTGCTCATTTATGTCATAGCGCTGGTGCTCAGTTTATTGATTTTGCGTGCGGAAACGATGTTGGTTTCGCACTTTGAAGCGATGTTCCCTTTTCCGTTTATCGTGAACGTGCTTGGGTCGGTTATGCTTGCGGTCATTCTAGTTTGCGCATCGGCGTGGCGGCTGCAGCCCGTCATTAAGGAGCTCCAAGAAGATGCTTCGTCTTCCGCAAGGACGGGTATACAACGGGACAACAGTCTGACTAGTGCAGCTCTCGTTCGTTTGTATCGTATGCCTTATGAGCTGCTGATCAGCGTGCTGCTGCTCGGACTGCTGATCTCGGCAAGCTTTCATTTGGCCGATCTGATCCAGGTGTGGAATGATCAAGAGAAAGGCGATTCCATCGATTGGCTGCAATTGACCGGCATTATGGCGGGGGAGCAAAGTCTCATCATGACGGTGGCGCTCGTTCTCTTCACCTCCGTGCGGCGACTGTTTCGTCCTTACATGATGAAGCTCCAGCCGCTGTCCGGCAGCTTTGATGGACGGGCTTCGTTTTCGCAACCGCTTGTGATTACGTATACTTGTACGTTTCTGGTCACGATTCTGAGTCTGTTTCAGCTGGCCATTGTGACAGCGAGACCGCATGAATCGATGGAGCCTTACAAATTCGGACTGATTGCTTTATTTTATTTCTTAATCGGATTAAGTTTGTTCAGTTATGTGACGATGCAATTTAGGCAGGAGCTTCGAGGCCTCATTCGGGATATTCGCGGACTTGTTGGCGGAACGGATATCCGGCATGCCCATACAGCGTCTATTGTACATGACGAAGCCGGAGAACTTGCGGTGGCCTACAGTGAGCTGCAGAATCGGATTAACCGGGAATACGAATCACTGGAGCGGGAATTGAAAATGGCTTACAATGTGCAACAGAAGCTCCTTCCGCCCGGAAATCTGACGATAGGCGCCTATCACATTGCAGCACGCTGCCGATCCTACCGTGAGGTTGGCGGGGATTTCTTCGATGTTGTGTCGCTTGGCCCCAGCCGATTTGCAGTGATGATCGGTGATGTGTCAGGCAAAGGATTGCCCGCGGCACTCATTATGTCGGCGCAGCTGCTTGTGTTCCGCTCCGAGATTCGGAGAAACGGCAGCCCTTCGGAGGTGCTTGCCCGTATGAACCGACAGCTGTGCGAAGCGATGGGGGACGAAGGTTGTGTTTCCATCGGTGTAGGCATCATCGATTTAACTAATAATAAGGTGCAATATGCCAGTGCAGGACATCTGTCGCCATACATCATTGCCAAGGATGGGCAGTTCACCGCGATCGATTGCAGCTCGCTTCCGATCGGGATTGACCCTGAGGCCGTCTACGAGGAGAAAGACTTGCAGTTGAAGGACGGGGATCGGTTCCTGCTGTATACGGATGGATTAATTGAGGCGATCGATCAAACCGGCAAAATGTACAGCTTCGACGGGCTTGAAGCGGAGATTGCGACTTGGGAATCAGAAGGCGAATTGTCTGTCGTAGTGGATGATTGGCTTGCTCGTGTCGATGAGGCATGCGGACCGGGTCAAGACGATCGCACCGTCGTCGTTCTGGAGCTTGCGGGTGAATATCGCAGCGCGCTGGATAAGCTGGATATTCCGCGAGGCGATTACGGTGACGTAGCCGCGGCGTTCGATAATCCGTTTATGACCCGTGAATGGTCCTTGCGCAGCAAGCTTGGCGAGGAGAGGCTTATCGCCTTGAAGCTGGGCGATTGGATGCAAGAGAGATGGCCGGAATCCGAAATCAAAGAGGATGTCCAAAGCGCCGTGTGCGAAGCGATGATTAATGCGATCGAGCATGGCAACAAGCTGCAGCCGAATACATACGTTACCGTCATCGCCCAAATCGGCGGCATGCTGTCCGTTTGTCGCATTTACGATGAAGGCGGCGGCTATTATCCAAGGCTCTCCCGAGATGAAGCGGAGATGCGCAAGAAACTGGAATCAGAGGACCCCAGAGGCTGGGGACTGGTTATGATTGATACGCTGGCGGATTACTGGACAACCGGCCGAGATGAACGCGGATTTTATACGGAGCTTTATTTTATGAGAAAATTACAGACGGCTTCTGGCGGATAACCGATGACCTGGATAAGGAGGCTTGAGAAGATGAGCGAACAGCCCTTGCAAATTGAAACGCGGAAATTCCCAAGCGGGATGGTACTGAAGTTGGAAGGCGATTTGAGCAAGGCAGCCGAGGGCAAGCTGATTGCGGGTTTTGAGCAAGAATCGGAGCTCGGCCGAAGCATCCGGTTTATGGCGCTGGATCTGACGAAAGTCGATTATATTAATAGCGGCGGGATGGCTGTACTGATCCGGCTGGCTCGGATGGGCAGCAAAGCAGGCGTACACACTTTCGCATGGGGCATAACGCCCCATTACGAGAAGCTGTTCCGCATGGTAGGCTTAACGGAGTTTATGATGATTTATCCCAATGAATTTGCCGTTATGCAGCGAATTGAGGCGCTTGAGCTGTAAGCCGGCTTAAGGATGGCAGGATATCTAAATTAGGCGGAGGGCAACATGGAACTGCAATCGGCAATATATAAAGAATGGCGGCATGTATTTAAGCTGGATCCGGAACGTGAAATCAGTGATGAGCGGCTCGATGCCATCTGCATGTCCGGAACCGATGCTATCCTAGTGGGCGGATCAAGCGGTGTTACCTTTGACAATACCGTTGATCTGATGTCGCGAATTCGCCGGTATGAGGTGCCTTGTGCGCTTGAGGTGTCGAATGAAGAGGCCGCAGTGCCGGGATTTGACCATTATTTCATTCCACTTGTGCTGAATACCGATAAGGCGGAATGGCTCGCAGGCAGACAAATACAGGCGTTGCGTAAATTCGGGGCTTTCATCCCCTGGGAGAACACCTCGGCAGAAGGGTACCTGATCTTGAACGAGGAAGCCCAAGCGGCGAAGCTTACGGGTGCTCAGGCAGGGCTTGACTCTGAGACGGTCGCGGCTCATATTTATATGGCGGATCGACTTATGCACTTGCCGGTGATCTATATGGAGTACAGCGGCAAATTCGGCGACATGGAGCTTGTGAAGCGAACCCTTCGGCTCGTGACGGGAGCGAGGCTGTTCTATGGCGGCGGGATTGATGATGCGGCAAAAGCAAAACAGGCGGCAGAAGCAGCGCATACGGTTATCGTTGGTAATGTGATCTATGATGATCTGGACGCGGCGCTGTCGACGGTCAATGCTGTGTTATCCACGGAACTGCCTAAGTAAAGCTGAAGATAGCGGAAATGAACAAGAACGGCTTCGGAACGAATCGGCTGCTGAACGGACATGCGGATCGTCATTTCGGAGGCCGTTTTTATTTATTGGAAAATAACTGCAATCTGCCCGGTTGTAATTGACACAATCTCGGCGGTTGTCTAGACTGAGATTAGGCGAACAAATGCGAACAAAGGGGTTTATTTTCTCTATGTTAAACGAATTCAGCATCGACCAGGCTGTTCAGAAACTGAACGCGCCTCAGCGTGCAGCTGTGCAAGCAACAGATGGGCCGCTGCTCATCATGGCAGGAGCGGGAAGCGGTAAGACACGCGTGCTTACGCACCGTATTGCATACTTAATCGAGAAGAAGCGAGTAGCGCCATGGAGTATCCTGGCGATTACCTTTACCAATAAAGCATCACGGGAAATGCAGCAGCGCGTAAGCGCGCTGGTCGGCAATGCCGGTCAAGATATTTGGGTATCGACCTTCCACTCGATGTGTGTGCGGATCTTGCGCAGAGACATTAACCGGATCGGCTTTACGAACAGCTTCTCGATCTTGGATTCCGCCGATCAGCTGTCGGTTATCCGCAACTGCATGAAGGATCTTAATATCGATACGAAGAAAGTTGAGCCTAAGAGTGTGCAGGCCGCACTTGGCGGGGCGAAGAATGAGCTGATTTCACCGGAGCAGTTCGAGCTGAAGATCGGGGATTATTTTGACGGGATCGTTTCTAAGGTATATACCGCTTATCAGAAGCGGCTCAAGAGCAACAACTCGCTGGACTTCGACGATCTCATTATGAAAACGATCCAGCTGTTCAAGGACGAGCCGGATGTACTTGCCTTCTACCAGAACAAATTCCGCTATATCCATGTCGATGAGTATCAGGATACGAACCGAGCGCAATATATGTTGTGTAATATGTTAGCCAGCAAACATCACAATATCTGCGTTGTAGGGGATAGCGACCAATCGATTTACCGGTGGCGCGGCGCGGATATTACGAATATTTTGAACTTTGAGGAAGACTATCCGGAAGCGCAAACGATCATGCTGGAGCAGAACTACCGTTCCAGCGCGAATATCTTGAACGCTGCCAATGCCGTTATTAAGCTTAACAGCGGCCGGAAGCCGAAGAAACTGTGGACGGATCAGGGCGAAGGTGAAGCGATCACCGTTTACCAAGCAGACACGGAGCATGATGAAGGGTATTTCGTGACAGGTGCTATTCGCAAACACGTAGGCGGCGGCCGGAAGTTCGGCGATCATGCGATCCTGTACCGGACGAACGCGCAATCACGGGTGATAGAGGAAACACTCATTAAATCCGATATTCCTTATCAAATTGTCGGCGGCGTCAAGTTCTATGATCGCAAAGAGATTAAAGACTTGCTCGCTTACTTGCGGCTTGTTTCGAATCCGGATGATGATATCTGCTTCCAACGGATTGTTAATGTCCCTAAGCGGGGGATTGGCGATACGACCGTTGCCAAACTGTTTGATGAAGCGGGACTGCGCGGGATCTCGGTCTTTGCGCTGCTAGAGCAGCTGGACTGGCTTGATGTAACAGGTCGTGCCCGCACGGCGCTAGCGGAATTCCGTGATATTATCGATAACCTGACGCGTATGGTTGAATACTTATCGGTTACAGAGCTGACGGAGAAGGTATTGGAGCTAAGCGGCTATCGCGAGGAGCTGCAGCGTGAGAACACGCTGGAGTCGAAGGCGCGTTTAGAGAATATCGACGAGTTTCTCTCCGTAACGCAGGACTTTGAGAAGCGTAATGAAGACAAATCCTTGGTTTCATTCCTAACGGATCTTGCTCTTATTGCAGACATTGACTCGATGGATAAAGATGAGCCGGAAGGCGGCGTGAAGGATGCCGTCGTGCTGATGACGATGCACAGCGCCAAAGGCCTGGAGTTTCCGATCGTATTCATTATCGGGATGGAGGAAGGTGTATTTCCTCACAGTCGGGCAATGAATGATAACGAAGAGCTGGAAGAGGAGCGCCGACTTGCCTACGTTGGGATTACACGCGCGGAGAAGCAGCTTTATCTGACTAGCGCTCGAATGCGTACGTTGTTTGGCCGGACGAATGCGAATATGCCTTCGCGATTCCTTCGGGAGGTACCGGATGAGCTGAAGACGGATGCATCCGCAACAGGACGCGGCCGTCCGGCAGGCGGCGGAATCGGGTTTGGTTCAGGCAGTCGAGGTATTGGCGGAGGTGGCGCAGCAGGTGCCGGAGCTTCGGGATCAACGGGATTTGGCTTCCGCAGCGGTGCACCGTCGCCGGCTGCCCGGTCGGGGTCTCTTTCCGGAGCAGGCAGCAGCAGCAGCGGCGTTCGGATTACCACGCCAATGGATGCGGCGCGCGCAGCTTCCGGTGCAGCAGCAGGGGCTGGAGCGGGCGGCGAGTTTGTAGCCGGCGATAAAGTATCACACGGCAAGTGGGGCATCGGCACGATTGTCTCCGTCCGTGGTACCGGTAATGACAAGGAGCTCCAAATCGCATTCCCGGCTCCGGTTGGTCTGAAGAAGCTGCTTGCGAGCTTTGCACCGATTACGAAGGTATAAGGAATTTGAACGAGAGAGGGAGAACGTCTATGACGACTGCGATGGAACCGGGATCTAATATCGAGCCGATGAAGCTTGCGAGAATGCGTGAGCTAATCGACCTCATTGCGGAGCACAATCACAACTACTATACGCTGGATCTGCCGACGATCAGCGACAAACAGTGGGATGAGCTCTATGACGAGCTGGTACGCTTGGAGCAGGAGACAGGCAGCTTCCTTCCGGATTCGCCGACGCAGCGTGTTGGCGGCGATATCTTGAAAGGCTTCGAGCCTCATCGTCATCGCGCCCGGCTCTGGAGTCTGGATAAAGCGCAGGACACGGAGGATCTGCTCGCATGGAATACTCGGGTGAAGAAAGCAATCGCAGACTATAACACCAAGAATCCGAGCGAAGCGCCATTGCCCGAGTCTAGTTATGTCATCGAGCTCAAATTTGATGGACTTACGCTGAATTTGACTTACGATGAGGGCAATCTTGTGCAAGCATCGACTCGCGGCAACGGTGTTGTAGGCGAGGGGATTCTGGCGCAAGTAAAGACGATTCGCTCCATACCGCTGACAATTCCGTTCAAAGACGGTCTCATTGAGGTTCAAGGCGAAGGCATTATGAATCTCTCCGTGCTTGAAGCTTACAATGTAAGTGCTGTCGAACCGCTGAAGAATGCACGTAATGCAGCAGCAGGTGCGCTGCGTAACCAGAATCCGCGGATTACCGCAGAGCGGAAGCTGAATGCGTTCTTCTATAATATAGGGTACGCCGAAGGTATATCCTTCGAGCAGCATGCACAGATGATTCAGTTTCTGAAGGATAACCGGTTTAAGGTTAATCCTTATACGTTGTACTGCACGACGATTGAAGAGGTGCAGGCAGAACTCAGTCGTGTCGCTGAAGGCCGAGGTGAGCATGATTTCCTCATTGATGGTGCAGTCGTGAAGCTGACGGACATGCGGACGCGCGAAGCGCTCGGCTATACCGATAAATTCCCGCGCTGGGCTGTTGCGTTTAAGTTCGAGGCCGAAGAGACGACGACGATCCTGGAGTCTGTATCCTGGGAAGTGGGCCGTACCGGCAAAATCACACCTGTCGCACGCGTCGAGCCTGTTGATCTCGCAGGCGTTACTGTTCAGAACTGTACGCTCAACAATATCGGTGATATCGAGCGTAAGAATCTTAAATTCGCGCTTGGCACGCATGTCATCATTCGCCGTTCCAACGACGTCATTCCGGAAATTCTGGGCAAAGCCGACGATGAGCCCGGCATAGAAATCATAGCGCCTACCGAATGTCCTTCTTGCGGAACACCGCTGGAGCTGCGCGGAGCGCATTTGTTCTGCAACAATAAGCTTGGCTGCAGACCCCAGACGATCGGTCGGATTACCCATTTCTCGTCCCGCGATGCGATGGATATCGAATCGTTCAGCATCATGACAGCAGAGCAGCTGTTTGATGAATGCGGAGTACGCGATCCTGCGGATCTCTATTCTCTGACCTATGATCAACTAATCGGTCTTGATCGCTTCGGTGATCGCAAGGCGCGTAAGCTGCTTGATGCGCTTGAGAAATCCAAGGACCGGGATCTGGCAGCGTTTCTATTTGCCCTTGGTATCCCCAATACGGGCAAAGCGACAACGAAGATGCTCGCGGACCATTTCGGCAGCTTAAGTGCTGTGCGAGCCGCGACTGTCGAGGAGCTCGTTGGATTGCCTGACGTTGGAGGGATTGTGGCAGACAGCATCTACACCTACTTTAGCGATCCGATTATCTCGGAGTGCTTAGACCGTATGCTGGCACTTGGTGTCAAAGCAGAAGCGGAGCAGCAAGAGGCTGCGCGGACGGACAGCATATTCAGCGGCAAAACCGTTGTGCTTACCGGAACGCTCTCTCTAATGACGCGCGATGAGGCGGCGAAGAAGCTGGAGGCGCTTGGTGCGAAGATCAGCGGCAGTGTGTCCAAGAAGACGGACTTCGTCATCGCCGGCGAGAGTGCAGGGAGTAAGCTTACAAAGGCGCGCGATCTCGGGGTAACCGTTATTGAAGATGAAGAAGAGCTGCTTAAGCTGTTGCAGTAATTACTGTAGTAAATGATTAGGAGCATGAATTCTACGCAGGTTGTAGAGGGCATGCTCCTTTGTCATTTTTTACAAGTTGCATAGGGTTTGCGGATGTGTTAAATTATTTCTTGTCGCTTCTGAGACATACGGCAACAACAACATACAACTTTCGACAGAAAGTAAATAAGTTGTTGACACATGATGACGAAGCTGGTAATATAATCACTTGTCACCACGAAAGTGAGACAAACAAGTTCTTTGAAAACTGAACATATGAATCACGTCAGATTCAACAAAATGTTTTAAAATATCGCAGAGCAATCTGCGTAGCTAGTTTTTTGAATGAGCTAACAAGCGAATTCTTAAAAATGGCCAAGCCTTCGGGCTTACCACTTTTATGGAGAGTTTGATCCTGGCTCAGGACGAACGCTGGCGGCGT
>NZ_JBWDNJ010000007.1:0-383900 GCF_056269135.1 Paenibacillus sp. J22FR21 | reverse complement strand
TCCTGTTTCTCCGGTTGCTCCAGTTGCGCCGGTTGCTCCGGTTGCTCCAGTTGCGCCGGTTGCTCCGGTTACTCCTGTTGCTCCGGTTGCTCCTGTAGCTCCAGTTGCTCCAGTTGCTCCAGTTGCTCCTATTGCCCCGGTTGCTCCTGTTGCTCCGGTTGCTCCAGTTGCTCCGGTCACTCCTGTTTCTCCGGTTGCTCCGGTTACTCCTGTTTCTCCGGTTGCTCCAGTTGCGCCGGTTGCTCCGGTTGCTCCAGTTGCGCCGGTTGCTCCGGTTACTCCTGTTGCTCCGGTTGCTCCTGTAGCTCCAGTTGCTCCGGTTGCTCCTGTAGGGCCGGTTGCTCCGGTTGCTCCGGTTGCTCCGGTTGCTCCGGTTGCTCCTGTTGCTCCGGTTGCTCCTGTAGGGCCGGTTACTCCTGTTGCTCCTGTTGCTCCTGTTGCTCCGGTCACTCCTGTTGCTCCTGTTGCTCCTGTAGGGCCGGTTACTCCTGTTGCTCCAGTTGCTCCAGTTGCTCCAGTTGCTCCAGTTGCTCCGGTTGCTCCGGTTACTCCTGTTTCTCCGGTTGCTCCTGTAGGGCCGGTTGCTCCGGTTGCTCCGGTTGCTCCTGTTGCTCCTGTAGCTCCGGTGGCTCCTGTTGCGCCGGTAGCTCCGGTGGCCCCTAATGCTCCAGTGTCGCCGGTTGCTCCTGTAGCTCCGGTGGCTCCTGTTGCGCCGGTAGCTCCGGTGGCCCCTAATGCTCCAGTGTCGCCGGTTGCTCCTGTTGCGCCGGTAGCTCCGGTGGCCCCTAATGCTCCAGTGTCGCCGGTTGCTCCTGTTGCACCAGCTAATCCATTTACTCCAGCTAACCCAGTGGATCCCGTAGGCCCTGTTGGACCCATGGTTCCTGTAGGTCCTACAGGTCCACCTGAAGAACCAGTCGCCCCTGGTATACCAGGGGCACCAGTAGCACCGGTAGCACCAGATGGCCCTGTAAATCCATTCGCACCTCTAGCTCCTGTTGAACCTGTTGGTCCTATTAAACCTCTATATCCTGTTGCACCTCTGCCACCTGTTGCTCCCGTTGCACCTGTTACTCCTGTTGAGCCTATCGCTCCTGTTGCACCTTTGACACCCGCTGCTCCCATTGGAGCATTTATGATTATTTTAGGAGGAGGGCACTTCACAATTTTCTTCTTTTTCTTAACGACGTCTTTTTTACATTTGTCTCTCTTTTTCAGACGATCTACTTTACAATTTTTTCTGTTAGATTTATACATCCATTTAGCCACCTAGGTTTCCATTTTGTTCATATTATGGAGTTTGTCTAGGTCGGTGTTCTTCTTGGGTTTCAATATAATAAAAATGTGCTTATTTACGGCGTACTTGGCTTTGTCCGTTTGCTTTACAATGGATGTCGATCGCGTAAACCTCGATTTAGTAATGTCGATGGGTGAAATGCCAAGGAAACTGGCTTGGACGGCGACTATGCCATCTTCTTAAACGTTGGCCTAGATCATGATTTTGTATTCGCTAATTCCGATGAAGAGAACGCAGGATACATACTCGGAGTACCTCAAACAAATTCAGAATCGTATGGCTAGGCTGCTGCGAATAGCTGCGCTCAATCCTAAACTAACTCCCCATTCTCTACGTCATACACACACTTCGTTACTGGCAAAAGCAGGAGTAAGCTTAGAAACAATCATGGCGCGCTTGGCCATAAGGACGACGATACAACCAAGAACGTGTATCTGCATGTCACCAAACCAAAGAAAAAAGAAGCCCCCCACAAGTTCAGTGAACTCATGAGAAGCCTCTAGTTTTCTGCCGAGGTTACCCTTTAGTAACCCAAAGGATAACCTCGCACCTTCAACCCCTGATAGATCAAGGTTTTTCTGATTTATTACATCATGCCGCCCATGCTTCTGGGCGGTTTTTTGCTTCCTAGCAGTTCTGAAAACTCCCTATATATCAAGGTTTCTTTCTCATTCGTCCTCTAATTCCTGTGGAGAAAGTTGAGTGCGTGGGGAAACAGGTGGGGAAATTAACCCACACATTGAATGATTCAGACATACGGATTCAGGCCCGTATTTCGAGTAAACAAAGCATCCTCGCCGGGCAACCTAGAGGAGGTGGGTCACGACAATCAGCATCATAACCGTAGTAGTTTAACATCGTTAACGATGAATTACTAGCTGTGAAGAAATGGCGCAGTGACAAGGTTTTTAAAGTACAGAACTGTAACATCGTTGCCAATCTGCGATGACATATTACGATATTGCGTGAGCATTCTGTGAGCATTGACCTCTTCATTGGAATATCGATTTCAACGTGGCATCCAGCTATGTGGGGACATGGCCCCTCCTGCTATCCCGATGATCTTGTACTGGGTCGCCATATCTTCGCGGCGTTCTGCCCGGCGCTGTTCAGGGCTAGGCAGCCTTATTTGTGCTATCGTAGCCTCTGCTTGAGAAATTAGATCGAGTCAAAGAGAAGTATGGGATGGTGTCGGTTGTCTCTAAACACGATCCATTATGATGTTCACAATAATAGGAAAAAGCCTGAGATCATCCTATCCCAGGCTTTTTCTCTTACTAGGGTGTCAGCCCTCCGCTTACTTCTTGCCTTTCGCTTTCAACCATTCGTCCAGTTGTTTCTGCTTCTCTTCGATTACTTTCGCGGAGCCGGCCTTCTTCATGGCGTCAAGCAGCTTAGGCATGTATTCATTTGGATCAACTGCGCCTGTAGTGACTGCGGCTTCGTATTCTTTGTAAACAGCATCCATGTTGGCCAACTCCGTCTTGACCGGCTCTTGGTTGAATTGGAAGCCCCAAATTTCCGGTACCATAGCTGAGTTGTTAAGCTCGATTGTTTTCGGCCATGTATCGTCCGATTGGCCTTCCAGCAAGTAACCGATTGTAACGTTACCCATTGCCCATGCTACGTTCGGAGCATAGCCGCCGTCTGTCTTCACCTTGATATGAGTGGCATCGAGTTTATCATAATGTTTGCCTTCAACACCGAAGGCTAGGAGATTAAACAACGCCGGATCCGTATTCGCCAGATTGAGGAACATCATCGCTCTCTCCGGGTTTTTTGAAGTATTGCTGATTGCCGTCATAGTCGGCTGAACGCCGGAGAAACGTGGTTCGTAGAGTGGGATGAAGACGACATCTTTGCCGCCCAGGTTTTGTTTCATCTCGATTTCTCCGCCCGGCTTGAGCGTCCACTCGTAGAAAGAGACGATTTTTCCTGCCTTCTGATAATCAGCGAACGTAGCTGTGGCTACGTCTTTATTGACATAACCTTTCTTAAACCAATCATGCAGCAATTGATGAAAAGCTAAATATTCCGGTGCTTCCAGTACATATTCGAGCTTGTAGTTAGGATCGCCGGTTCTGTACTCAATTCCGGCAAGTCCGTCAAAGCCATGCATATAAGGAACAAATGAGTTAGATCTGGAACCAAAGGCAATTTTGTCCGGTTCACCGGCTTTGACCTTCTCCAGGAATGGCTCCAAGTCTTTATACGTCTTGATCGTGCTAATATCCAAGCCGTACTTGTCGACCATTTCCTTCTGAATAACGAAGCCGCCGCCTTGTGCAATAATTTGATAGTTAGGAATGGCGTATAATTTGCCTTGCGAGTTTCTTGCCCCTTCAATTGCCGCTTTCGGCAGGCTGTTGATGAAATCAGGTGCGTAAGTGGTAACCAGCGACTCTAGGTCCTTGAACGCACCTTTGAGGGAGTTGTTCTCATAGTTGAATGCCCAGTTTGACGTCCACATCATATCGAACGTTTCACCTGCAGAGACGATTGTGTTCATTTTCTGATCATAGTCACCGAAAGTAATCGGCAGTAGTTTAACGGTCGCATTGATTTTCGGCTTGATGTACTCATTTACAGCAGCTTCAACCGAAGTAAGATCCGGCTGCAATTCAGGTTGAGGAATATAATAGGTCAGTTCTACAGGCGGCAGTTCTTCCTTCTCAGGCTCTGCCGGTTCGTTAGTAGCCCCTGTCTCTGAAGTAGTGGACTCTGTGTTCGTGGTTGTTGCCGGCTCATTCGTTGACGTGTTAGATTCGTTGTTCTTATTATTCCCGCCGCAAGCGCTTACAAGTAAAACGATTAACATACTTGCCAATAGCAATTTCAGAAAGGCTGTCTTTTTCATATTTAGCTTACCCTCCTAAGTAATTGTTTCGCACTTTGAATTGACCCTGCCCCAGCACCTTCAAACCAACTGTGATTCTTGTACCCCCTCTCGTGGAGTCAACTTACGACGAATCGATTACTGCCGTTAGCCTTTCAAGGAACCCACCGTTAAGCCTTTGACAAAATATTTCTGAAAAAACGGGAAGATGAACATCATCGGACCCGCTGCCAGCACCGTCATTGCCATCCTTGCGGATAAGTTGGGAAACTTGCTTGTATCGATATGTAGACCACTCATAAACTGCGAGCTAGTGGTCAAGAAATTGATGGTACTCATCATTCGCGTAAGCAGCAGCTGAATCGGAACGAGCTTCTCGCTGTTAATGTAGAGCATCGCCGGAAACCAGGAATTCCAGTAGTTAAACGAGATGAACAGGCCGAGTGTAGCGAGTGCGGGCTTGGAAAGCGGCAAGATCATCTGGAAATAAATCCGCCATTCGCTGGCTCCATCCACCTTCGAAGACTCGATAAGCTCCTTGGGGATCTCGCCAATGAAGCCTTTCATAATAAGGATGTAGAAGGGGGACAGCATCCCTGGGAGAATAAGCGCCCACATCGTATCCTTAAGATGCAGGTATTGTGTCATTAAGATATAGGAAGGAACAAGCCCTCCGCTGAACAGCATGGTGAAGAAGATGTAGAACGTCATCGGCTTCACGTAACGATAATCTTTCCGGGACACGACGTAAGCCGTCATGGATGTGAGAGCTAGACTAGCCAACGTACCGATAACCGTTGTCATAATGGTGACCCAGTAAGCCTGGATCAAGATCATAGGCGATCTAAAGATATAATGGTAAGCGTCTGTACTGAATTGGTGAGGAATCAAATGATAACCCTGGGTAACAATCGACTCTTCACTCGTTAACGAGATGGCGATAACGAGCAGAAACGGTACAACCATCGACAGCGTGACGAGAACAAACAAGAGATTGATCCCAATTTCGACGTAGGATACTTTAGGCCCTGTCCTAATCATGATCCACCTACCACAATGAATTTTCCGGATTTATTTTTTTGACCCATAAATTAGCGCTTAGAACGAGGATCAGTCCAACTACGGACTGGAACAAGCCGACTGCTGTAGCCATGCCGACATCTCCGATTTTGGTCAGCGCCCGGTATACGTAAGTATCAATGATGTCGGTCGTCGGGTAGGTCATGCCGGCCAAGCCGCCGTTTGGCACAAAATAATGCAAGCCGAAGTCTCCGGAGATAAGCCCGCCGATCGCCAGGATGAGCAAAATCATAATTAATGGCATGATCATCGGGATGGTGACTTTGCGGGCGATTTGAAACCTTGTGGCCCCATCGATTTTGGCTGCTTCGTAATATTCGGGATTGATGGCAATAATGCCGGCGTAATAGACCAGCGCGCTGAAACCGATCCGTTTCCAAAGCGCAACGATGTTCAATATGTACGGCCAAGGGCCGGCTTCCATATACCAATCATGTGCTTGCAAGCCCACCATTTCCAGCAGCTTGTTCAGTATGCCGTTGTTGATATCGAGTAAAGTGAACACGATATAGTACACAACGACCCAAGATAAGAAGTGGGGGAGGAACAACGCGGTTTGGTAGATTTTCACCGCTTTTCGGGATATTTCGTTCAATAATACAGCGAAGAGAAGCGCGAACACGGTCGTAAAGAAGATGTAGCCGATCTCATACAGCACCGTATTACGCGTAATGCGAATGGCATATTCAGATACGAAAAAAAACTCGAAGTTCTTAAAGCCAATCCATTCGCTGCCGAACATCCCTTTGTCGTAATGGAAATTTTTGAATGCCATAATAATACCGATCATGGGTAAATAAGCAAAAATGAGAATGTACACGACTCCGGGGATGCCAAGCGTAAACAATTCATGATTTTTTTTGAAGTGGCGCCATTCGTTTGCGATCCGTTTCCACAATCCGTTATCCAAATTGCTTTACCCCTTTCCTGCGTAATTGGTTCTTGGTTGTTGCCCTCATTATGGCTGTTTTGACCCTCTCGCATCTAGTGCACAATCAAGGTATTATTGGCGTTTTGAACTGCATTTTTTGTGTTTTACTCCTACAATTCGTGAATAACACGCTTAAAGGCCAACCGCAGCGGTTGGCCTTTAAAGATAAAGCTATCGCCCAATCGATTTTTTCAACCGATACTCGCCGGGTGTACAACCGATCTTCTTCTTAAACAGCTTGAAGAAGTAACTTTGATTGGCGAATCCGGCTTGATCCATAATTTCGTGTACACTGTGATTTTTATGTTCAAGCAGTTCTCTGGCGACACCTAGCCGGACCTCGCCAATATAGTCGGCAACGGAAATGAGCTCGTTCTTGCGGAATAATCGGCCTACGTAGTCCGCGGACAATTTCATCATACCGGCAATGGATTGGAGGCTGAGGTTAATGTCGCCGTAGTTTTGTTTGACAATCTCCTTGATCGTCTCAACCAGGATATCGTTGCGATCCACCAATCCGCTGCGTTTCTGCTGCGTAATGTCATGCAGCGTCTGCCATAGCTGCCTATGAATATCTTCAAGCGTATCCATCTCCAGCATACTTAAGCTAACTTTATTGATATCGATGTCAATGGGCTGTACGCGGTTTTGATTGATTTCCTTCAGGGTTTGCCTAATAATCACCGGTATCTGGGTAATGCCCGTCATAATTTGATCATAGTTGCATGCGGCAATATGGCGTATAAGCTTGTCCAGCGTATCTTCAAGAAGCACGGCATCGTCCGATTTGATTCCTTCGACGAGTCTTTTTTCCAGCTCCGGAAGCAGAGGTTCACTCCTATTGCGCATGTTTTCCTCAACTGAATCGAGGGTAAGCAGTGTGTTTCTTCCGTAAATGAGCTTATACATAATGATCTGCTGGGCTTGATGGTACTGCTTGGAGATATCCGAGAAATGAATGATGCTCTCGCTTATGGCAGCGCTGATTGTTATTTTGTAGTAGCGCTGCACGGTTTCTTGAACCAGCACCACCTTTTCCTTCAGCAGCCCGATTGTATCGCCGAGATCATGCTTCGCACTGACCAAGAACGCCAGATGATCAGATCTCAATTCGGCTCCGACGCAGTGATAGCGGCTACCAATGAGCTCTTCTGCAATGTTCAAGATCGCAAAATGAAACAGCTTCATTTGGCTGGGCTGAAGCAGTTGACTAATTTTCCGGAAGTTATCTATCGCGATGACGATCACGATATAAGAACCGTTCTCCAGAATGTTCATTTGGTTGGATCGGATGATGCCGATGAATTGTTCGTCACTGAGCACCATGCTGCTCGTAAGTAATTGACGAATATGATAAGAATCGATAATGTCCCGGTTATCTCGATGCATCTTTCTCATATCATGCAGATTATCTACGACGTTGGAATATACTTCGGATAAGTAAGCGAGCTCGTCTTTGGCCGCTTGATCCCCGATCCCAAACGGATTACTTTGGATTTGGCTCATGAGCCTGTCAATTGGCTTGTACAGCCTTCGAGATACAAAGACGGCGGCAATAATTGACAGAATTAAGAATACGACCGTTAAGCCAATGGTTGTTTGGCGGATTTGATCGATGCTATGAATGACGGCGTCGTAAGGCTGCGCGCTTACGATATACCAATTGGGTATGACCAACTTGGAGTAGGAGATGATTTGTTTTTGGTCGCCCACTCGCTGAATCATGTACCCATTTGATTTGTTTTCGCGGACGGAACCGGAGAACAAATCTTGGAAGCCAGCCCTGTTCAGATCGGAGCTCTCATTCGTATATAATATTTGGCCTTCGCTGTTCACCAGCATGATGGAGCCTTCCTTCTTCAGCCCCAGTCCATTGATCAGCTTGATATTGTTAAATAGCCATTCCGGCTTAATATTCAACACAAGTGCGCCTTCATCCGGCTTGTACTTACCGAGCGAGTCGTACATGACATAAGAGAATACATCGATTCCCGTGCTCTTCTCCTTCAGCTTCATGGGAATGAACTTCATTTTCTGTACAGCATCGCTGTTATGGAGGAATTCGAGCATATGCTGCGTAGATTCGCTGCTTTGGCTTTTGAGTGCTGAATTCCCTCCTGCGAAGATCTGGTCGCTGTAGCCGTTATAAATGATAATGGAATCTAGGAAGGAAGTAGAGTTAACGATTGTTTCCATTCTACGGAGTTTATGGGTCAAATCTAAAATAAAAACTTCTTGGTTGGACATCAGAGGCTTGAGCTGAACGTCCCAAAACAGGGCGGACACCATATTTTTGGCGATTTCTTCCATGGAGTTAATATTGTAGTTGATTTGTGCCAATGTTGCTTCATTGTACTCTTTTTGCATCTCGACGACAGAATTTCTGGAGGTATAAAACAGCGTGGCAGAGGAACCAATAAGGAAAATAACCGTTAATACAGATATAGATAGCAGAATACGGAGCAGATACTTCTTCGATTGATAGATTTTCAAAAGCCGCATGGGGGTCATACCTTTCCGTCGTATTAGTTCGAATACGGTCAGGAAACGATGGCTAGTAGTGAGCTCGATGTGTATTTATAAATTTACCATATCTGTAGAGGTTTAGGATAGATGAGGCTGCAGACTAGGTAACAGGAATCTACCGCATGTTTGGTCGTCCGGAGGAATATGAGACAAATAAAGCGCATCATTCAGCCGGCAGTACAGCTATGATCGGTGCGATTTTTGACGCGCTTATTCACATCACACTCACACATCCCTCCTTGCAGAAGCAGGCGTCGGTCTTCAAGAGATTATGGAGCAGCTCGGTCATAAGGACGATGATACCACCAAGAGCGTTTATATGCATGTAACCAAGACCATGAAAAAAGAAGCCTCACACAAGTTTGCTCAACTCTGCGAAGCCTCTAATTTTACCCTAGGTGGGGAAAATGTGGGGAACTGACTTCCACCACACTCGAAAACCCTTATAAATCAAGGTATTTTCACCAATCTTACATCATGCCGCCCATGAGGTTAATGTCTGTAACATCGTTAAAGATAATATAAGAAAGTCAGTAAAATTACGCCTTTCGCGACTTCTGACAGCAATATCTTTTAAAATAATTAGTAGTTACTTTAATGCTTGTGGCACCTGTTCGGCACCTATTAGACACTTCAGAGAGAATAAAAAGAGCCTCGGGAAAATATATAACGCATCGTAACAGTAATGTTTTCATTTCGCATTAGCTTTTGAATTGCAAAAGCACTCATTCCCGACATAGCAAGTCGATGACAGAATGTATGACGAAAGGTATGAGCAGATACCCTCACATCCTTAAAATTCATCTTTTGTCCAAGATACCTGAAAATCAGCATCAGTGCGTTTTCAGTCATTTGGGTATTATCTCTTTTCACGAACACAAAATCGCTTACTTCTCCCCAGTGTTGTTTACAAAAACTTCTGTATGCTGAAAATTCCTTTGATAATTTCTCTGTAATCGTGAGCGTATCTTTTCTTCGCGTTTTCCCAAACGTGCTAATTGTTTGATTAATAAAATCAATATCAGACCACTTTAGATTGATTATTTCACCACGCCGTATTCCAGTCCCAAGTATAGTGACTATCATCATATAATCCCGATAAACAACGTAACTCTTCTCTCTTTGCTTAATGTGTCTGTAAAAGTTCAACATCTGCCGAATCTGCTCATCAGTGAAAACATTAATCTTCACGTCTTCTTTTTGCATCTTCACTCGCTGTGCAGGACTCTTCCCAATCACTTCACACTCCACCATGTAGTTCATGAATGCTCTAATTCGCATTAGCTTGGTATTAATAGAACCTGCCTTATTCCCGCGCTCTTGGCATTCCATAAGATGTTGTCGCACATGATTATAAGTAATATCTTCTACCCTCACAACCTCATGACCAATACAATACTCCACAAACTCACCAAGCATGATCTTATAGTTTCTAATGTTCTTCTGAGTCGTATTCTTAAAGCTTCGGTCATCCAAAAAATCTTGGTAAGCAAATTTTAACAACATAAAAAAGACTACCTCCTTGGAATTAGGAAGTAGTCTATTCTTTAGAAATTAGTTTTTCACATGACCTGTTCTCAACAGGTTTGAGATGGAGCGAAAATAACTCGCGTTATTTTCTATAATGCATGGCTCGAAAGCCTTACATCATGCCGCCCATACCGCCCATGCCACCCATGCCGCCCATATCAGGCATGCCTGGTTTGCTTGCTTCTGGTTTGTCAGCTACTACAGCCTCAGTTGTCAAGAACATCGCTGCAACGGATGCTGCGTTTTGAAGAGCGGAACGTGTTACTTTAGCAGGGTCAACGATACCTGCATCGAACATGTTAACCCACTCGCCAGTAGCTGCGTTGTAGCCGATGCCGATTGCTTCTTTTTTCAGACGCTCAACGATAACGGAGCCTTCTTGACCCGCGTTAGCTGCGATTGTGCGAACTGGCTCTTCCAACGCGCGAAGCACGATGTTTACGCCTGTTTTCTCGTCGCCTACAGCATTAACCGCTGCAACTGCTGCGTATACGTTCACGAGTGCAGTACCGCCACCGGAAACGATACCTTCTTCCACTGCTGCGCGAGTGGAGTTCAAAGCATCTTCGATGCGCAGTTTGCGCTCTTTCAATTCGGTTTCAGTCGCTGCGCCAACTTTGATGACAGCTACGCCGCCAGCAAGTTTAGCAAGACGCTCTTGCAGCTTCTCACGGTCGAAGTCGGAAGTTGTTTCTTCCAGCTGCGCACGGATTTGGCCGATGCGAACATCGATGTCTTTCTTGTCGCCAGCACCATCAACAAGGATCGTGTTTTCTTTGGTAACGCGGATTTGACGAGCTGTACCCAGTTGGTCAACAGTAGTAGCTTTCAGCTCAAGGCCCAGCTCTTCTGTGATCACTTGGCCGCCTGTAAGAGCAGCGATATCGCCAAGCATAGCTTTACGACGGTCGCCGAAACCAGGAGCTTTAACAGCTACGCAAGTGAATGTGCCGCGCAGACGGTTAACGAGCAATGTTGCCAATGCTTCGCCTTCAACGTCTTCAGCGATGATCAGCAATTGCTTGCCGGATTGTACAACTTTCTCAAGAACCGGAAGGATCTCTTGAATGTTGGAAATTTTCTTATCTGTGATCAGAATGAATGGGTTGTCCAGGACAGCTTCCATTTTATCTGTATCTGTGATCATGTAAGGGGAGAGGTAACCACGGTCAAACTGCATACCTTCAACCACTTCAAGCTCAGTAACGAAGCCTTTGGATTCTTCAACCGTGATAACGCCGTCGTTGCCGACTTTTTGCATAGCTTCTGCAATCAATTGACCGACTTCATCGTCAGCGGAAGAGATCGAAGCAACTTGCGCGATCGATTGTTGGCTTTCGATTGGTTTAGCAATCGCTTTAAGCTCTTCAACCGCAGCGCGTACTGCTTTCTCGATACCTTTGCGGATAACCATTGGGTTAGCGCCTGCAGTTACGTTCTTCAAGCCTTCGCGAATCATCGCTTGTGCAAGAACAGTAGCTGTAGTTGTACCGTCACCGGCAACATCGTTTGTTTTTGTAGCAACTTCTTTAACGAGCTGAGCACCCATGTTCTCGAATGCATCTTCAAGCTCGATTTCTTTTGCAATGGAAACACCATCGTTCGTGATCAATGGGCTGCCGAATTTCTTCTCAAGCACCACGTTGCGGCCTTTAGGACCAAGTGTAACTTTAACGGCATTTGCAAGTGCATCCACACCGCGCAGCATTGCGCGACGAGCGTCTTCGCCGAATTTAATTTCCTTTGCCATCGTAGATAAACCTCCTAGTTAATCTTATTAGTTTAAGTAAAAAGCGTTGCATGTATGTGGAGTCCAAGCCCCCGAAGGCGGCTTAACCCAGGATCGCGTGAATGTCGCTTTCTTTCATAATCAAAAGCTCTTTACCTTCGTATTTCACTTCGGTACCTGCATATTTGGAGAACAATACGCGGTCGCCTTCCTTAACTTCAAGCGCAATACGTACGCCGTCCTTAACCGCTCCGCTGCCCACAGCGATTACTTTGCCTTCTTGCGGCTTTTCTTTAGCTGTTTCCGGCAACAAAATGCCGCTAGCAGTCGTTTCTTCTTTCGCGATTGGTTCGATCAATACGCGCTCACCCAAAGGTCTGATCATGAAAAATAGCCTCCTTTTGATATTAATACTGCAAATTGTTTGTCCCGTTAGCACTCGCAATCATCAAGTGCTAATAACATTTCTAATCATACCGATTTTAATTACAGATTTCAAGTCTCTGGCGCTCAATTTATATGATTTTTACATTCCATTCCTGGGGGAATGCAGCCATCCTCCATGCATGACATACCAAAAAAGCCGGCTTTCGCCGACTTTCCTATTTGTCTCCGTATTCTTCTTCCCATGCTTGCGCAGCCTTCAATTGTTTGCGATAGACAACGCTCGAAAGCATCACGCTGACTTCGTAGAGCAAGATGAGCGGAACAGCGACTAAAGAATCGGATATGAAATCCGGCGGCGTCACGACGATTCCGACAATAATCAGTAAGAAATACGCCAGCCGTCTCATTTTCTTAAGTCGTTTCGGATTCACAATGCGCAGCTGCGTCAGAAACATGATGACGATCGGCAGCTCGAAGAGAAGCGAAATCGGAATAACGATGTTAAACAGAAACGTAAAGTACTGAATGATCCCGTAGTTCTCTTCAAGGTTCAAATGCTTCGCCACATCGGTCGTAAAATTAAACGCCATCGGGAACACTACATAATAAGAAAACGCTAATCCGATCAAGAACATAATCAGTACGAACGGAACAAACATAAGCGCCGCCCGTTGTTCCTTGCGACCAAGCGCAGGTCTTACGAAAGACCACAACTGATAAGCAGTTGCCGGCAAGGCGAAGATGAGGGCAATGACAAGGGCAAACTTCATATACATGCCAATACCGTCCCACAGTGAGAACGCATAAAATTTCATGCCCTTAACCGGTTCTTGATCCAGCAGAAATTTGTAAACCGGATTGGCCAAGAAGAGTCCAATAATCATCCCAACGACAAGGATGACTAGGATGATAATAATTCTCTTCCTAAGCTCGCCGATATGGTCGAACAAGGTCATTAAATGATCGCCGCGAGCCGCTTCCTTCTCGGCCGTTTCATCTTTCTCAACTACCACCGCTATCCTCACCTCTTCTCACGCCTGAAATCAGCTTGTACCGCCCTACCTGACGGTCATAAAAAAAGCGGGCCCCACTTACTCTGGGAGCCGCTTCTCGTCTTTGTGCTCATCGCGGTTAACTTCAACCCGACTCACTGGCTTGCGGTTGCGATCATCATCATCTTCCATGATATCCTTCGCACCGGCTTTAAATTCCTTCAGCGTACGGCCGAAAGCGCGTCCGAGCTCAGGCAGCTTATTCGGTCCGAACAACAATAAAGCGACAAGGGCAATAAGTAAAAATCCTGTCACACCAATTCCACTAAACATGATTGGCAGCCTCCTTTAAATTACGAGTTGTACATACACGGAATTCCGCTCTTACAAGCAGAAAGGAATAATAGGCTTCGTCCGGGTACACCTCTCACTTCATAGGATTAGCAGCTGTTCAAGCCACCATAGCCCATGGAGACAATGTCCTCTCTGGTGATGATATCGCCTGCCAAGATACGCGGCAATAACACGTTAAACGAAGTATAGGGATCATGCATGACGCAGCCTGGGAGTCCCATAATAGGAACGCCGTTCAAGTAGCCCATAAGCAGCATCGATCCCGGAAGCATCGGTGTTCCGTAGCTGACAATCTCTGCACCGGACTCTGCAATAGCAGCAGGCGTACGGTCGTCGGGGTCCACTGACATCCCGCCGGTTACCACTATCATATCATAGGACTGCTGCAGCAAGTAGTGTATTTCCTTGACAATTATATGGCGCTCGTCCGGTGCGAACCGCTGCTCCATCACTTCGGAACCCAGCTCCTCCACGATGCGCCGTACTGCCGGCCCGAATTTATCTTCTATACGGCCGGAGAACACCTCGCCGCCTGTCGTTAGGAGCCCAATTCTAAACTTGCGGAGCGGCTTAAGACGCAGCGGTGATTGTCCTTCATGCTGCCCGCGGTAGCTGCTGATCAGCTCCTCTACCGCCTGAACTTTCGACTCCGGCACAACGAGCGGAATGACACGTGTCGCAGCCAGTTGACCGCCGGGCTTGACGACTGCATGTGTGCGCAGTGTAGCCAGGGCGATTTCGCCTAAATCATTGATCGCGTGAACGATCGACGGATCAATCTCAGCAATAGCCGGCACATCCAGCGCAGACTTCACCGCTACTTTACCCTCATGGGGCTCAGATAGCTGCAGCCCTTCGCCCTGAAGGGCTAATGCCATTCGCTTCGCCGCATCGTCTTCATGGAGTTCACCTTCGCCAAGCTCCATAATATAAATATGCTCCTTGCCTATATCAAGGAGCTTCGAAATGTCATTTTGTTCAATGATATGTCCTTTTTTGAACAATCTGCCTTTAAATTGCCCGGGAATAATCTGAGTCAAATCATGCGCAAGCCGCAAGCCGATCGCTTCTTGAACCGGCACTTCCTTCAGAATCGTTCCGTTCTTCGGCCTCGTCATTCGTTGTGCTCCCCCATTCGCCCCGAGAGAATATTGAGCGCGTGAGGCAGCTGGTCCATTATGGCCATCAGATTCTCATGCACGCCTTTGGGACTGCCGGGCAAATTGATAATGAGTGAGCGGCCGCGAATGCCACATACACCGCGCGAGAGCATTGCTCGTCGTGTACGCTGCATAGCTCCCATTCGCATGGCTTCCGCCAGTCCTGGCACGAAACGGTCGATGACCTTCATCGTGGCTTCCGGTGTCAGATCGCGTGGAGCAAGTCCGGTTCCGCCTGTCGTAATAACGAGATCCGCTTGAAAGTAATCCGTCATTTCAATTAGAGCAGCCATTATTTCATCCTGTTCGTCAGGTACAATTCGGTAATCGACAATTTCGCCGCTAAGCTCCTCTTCCACCAGTTCCCGGATTACCTGTGCACTGGTATCTTCCCGCTCGCCGCGCGATCCTTTGTCGCTGGCTGTCAACAACGCCACTTTCCACCGCATGAGCTTCTCCCCCGTTCACATTTATGAAAAAGATATGCCAGGTACAGCATGATGTACATCATGAAATCTAAACGCCATTAACGATACCCGTTGAAGTACGACGCTGCGCGCGCTGTACTCGGGCAACGTTTCACGCGTTATCGCTTATAATCGCCGTTCTTGCCGCCGCTCTTCTCCGTCAGCATGGTTGGCCCGATCACCATATCTTTCTGCAGCGCCTTGCACATATCGTACACGGTCAGCGCAGCCGCTGAAACAGCCGTTAGTGCTTCCATTTCAACACCGGTTTTGCCGGTGGTCTTGACCATTCCTTCTATGTATAGCTCATCCTTGCCATTATCTGCAAAAGCCAGGTTAACGCCGGTCAGCGGAAGCGGATGACACATCGGAATCCAGTTCGATGTATTCTTCGCCGCCATAATGCCAGCCACCTGCGCAACGGCCAGCACATCCCCCTTGCCGATTGTGCCCGCTTTAATGCGAGATAATGTATCCGGCGCCATCGTAACTGTCGTACGTGCGACAGCAATGCGGGAAGTGATCTCCTTATCGGACACATCCACCATCCGTGCGCGCCCTTGTTCGTTGAAATGAGTCAAATCCACGCGCCTAGCGCCTCCTTGTTAGCCCATGTTCAGTAATGACTGCATCTACATAGGCATCGTGCTCATCCATAGGGATACGAATTTCATCCTTCATCCACTGCGCCTCATACCCTAACCCGATCCATTCGGGCATCGCTCTGCCTGATGCGGCGGCCAGCCCTCTCATTAACTCATGAAACCGGTCATAATAACCGCCTCCATAACCTAATCGGCCGCCCCGCTTATCAAAAGCAAGTCCCGGTACAAATACAATGTCCGGGATAAAATCCGGTTCGCAGCGCTGCGCAGCCTGAGGATCTGGTTCCTTAATGCCATAAGCGCCCGGCATAAGTTCATCCCAAGCCCGCAGCCGGTATAACTCCATGCCCCGGGTTGCTTGAATGCAACGCGGTGCGACAACGTCGATTCCTTTGCGCCAGCACCACTCAATGAGCAGGGTAGGATCAAGCTCCGAGCGAAAAGGAATATACACCATTACGCTTCGGACCGTCTTGCCCGGTCTTGCTTGCAGCCACTCTACCACGCGCTGGCAGGCCGTGTCGGACCATGCCAAGCGCAGCTGCTCAGGGTAGCTGTCACGCTTCTTAATCGCGGACAGCCGGGCTGTTTTCTTCTCCGATTGACTCATTCATGGTCACCGCTTTGCCTCTTATTGGCCGCAATGGCGTAAGTTTCAGTCATAGTTGTACTTAGTTTACCACTGTTGCCCAGATTTCGCCAATAAGACGAAGGCAACCCATATCCGTGTCTAAAGGCGTGAACCTTGTCGCGTTATGCGGCTTTTTCATGTACACTTAAATGTATAGGAATTCAACTTATTTGGAGGTTTCACCTATCATGCTTCTTCAAGTATCCGATATATCCAAAAGCTACGGAGTAAGCAGTGTGCTCTCGTCCATCACCTTCCAAGTGCAGCCTCGCGAGCGGGTTGGGCTTGTCGGTGTCAACGGCGCAGGCAAATCGACGCTGCTTCGTATTATCGCCGGCGAGATGTCTGCCGATTCCGGCACCATCTATAAATCCAAAGAAACAACGATCGGCTATCTCGCGCAATCCAGCGGCCTGCAGTCGGATCAAACGATCGATGCAGAAATGCATGCTGTATTTGCTCATCTAATAGAAGCCGAGCAAGAGCTTCGCGCATTGGAACAGCAAATTGCCGACCCGAAGATGCACGAAGACGCCAAGCAATATGAGGCCCTTCTTAATCGGTATTCCATGCTATCCGATTGGTTCCGCGAGAAAGGCGGCTTTGAGGTTGAAACGAAGATCCGCGGCATTTTGCACGGGATGGGTTTTGGACAATTCCCTCCCGATACGATTATCTCGACATTAAGCGGCGGGCAGAAGACACGACTGGCACTTGCGCGTATTTTGCTGCAGTCCCCAGACCTGCTGATGCTCGATGAGCCTACGAACTATCTGGACATTGAAACGCTCACTTGGCTGGAGGATTACTTGCGCGGCTACGATGGCGGCATTCTGGTCGTCTCCCATGACCGGTATTTCCTCGATGCGGTTGTGCAGACGATCGTCGAAATTGAGCGTCACACGGCTAAGCGCTACACCGGCAATTACTCCCGTTATATTGAAATCAAAGCGGCAGAGTACGAAGCGCAAATGAAGCAATTCGACAAGCAGCAGGATGAAATCGCCAAGCTGGAGGATTTTGTGCAGCGCAACATCGTGCGCGCCTCCACCACGAAGCGTGCCCAGAGCAGACGCAAGGCGCTGGACAAAATGGATCGACTCGACAAGCCGCTAGGCGACTTGAAGAAAGCGCATTTCTCCTTTGAAATTGAACGCCAAAGCGGCAATGACGTACTGGATGTCCGTGATTTGTCGATTAAATTCCAAGAGAAATCCGACCCATTGTTCCAAAATGTATCATTCCGTCTGGAACGCGGCGAGAATGTTGCTCTTATCGGACCGAACGGGATCGGCAAATCGACATTGCTTAAATCGCTTGTCGGCCAGCAGCCGTATGAACACGGAACGATTCGCTGGGGCACCAACATCAAGATCGGTTATTACGATCAAGAACACACCGGGCTGAACCACGCGAATACGGTGCTTGAAGAGCTGTGGGGCACTTATCCTTCTATAGAAGAAGCTCGTATTCGTACCGTGCTTGGCAACTTCCTCTTCAGCGGTGACGATGTGAAGAAACGGATCAGTTCGCTAAGCGGCGGAGAACGTGCACGCGTCTCTTTGTCGAAGCTGATGCTGGCTCGCGCCAATATGCTCATTCTCGATGAGCCTACCAACCATTTGGACCTCTATAGCAAAGAGGTGCTGGAGTCCGCGCTTATGGATTACGATGGCACGTTGCTGTTCATCTCCCATGACCGGTACTTCCTCAATAAAATGGCGGAGCGGATTGTCGAACTGGAGCCGCAGGGAACACAGCATTTCCTGGGAAATTATGACGAAATGATCCAGAAAAAACGTGAAAACGATGAACTGCAGATGGAAACGCTGTCATTTCCGCAAGGAAAACAGGGAAAGCCTACAGTAGCGCCGGATCCGGCCCCTGTTTCCTCCTATGAAGCCGACAAACAAGCGAAGCGTGACGAACGAAATCGTCAGCGTAAACAAGAGCAATTAGAGAACGAAATTGCTCGTCTTGAAGGTGAAATTACGGCACTCGAGGAGCAGCTTGTAGACCCTGAAATCTACAACGATTATGTGCGTGTGCAGAGTATCCAAACGGATTTGGATGGACTTAAGGCACAGCTGCAAACCGTTTACGAGTCTTGGGAAGAGTTGTTGGCTTAACCTGTCGTTTAAGCAGATAAAATAATAGAAACGAACCAAACCGAAATCCGGACAGCACATCTGCTGTCCGGATTGTTTCATTTCAGCTGCCAATCGAGATGAGATGACGGCAGCTTTCCACGGCATATGACATCGGCAGTAACAGTAGTAGGAAATATTCTATGATTTCGGCACGAATGGGACAACTTCGCAATCTATCCCCCTTGTCCACAGACATATCCACAGCGCGGGATGAATTGTGCGGCAATTCTGGCACTATTAACGACGTAAAACAATAATAAATTTAACGTTTCTTTAACAATTCGTCAGATGTGGTTACAGACGGTGGCATTTTACCCACATTATTAACATTATCCACAGGTGGACTGTGAAAAACTTATCCCGATTTTGTTCACATTGTAAACGCCCGATTTCTGCGGGTTTGCGAAGTTTATACACATTCCTTGCTGCTATTGTGGGTAATGTTGGGGATAAGTTGTTTAAGAGCTATGTTGGGACAGTCTTCCGACTGAATTTCGCGCTAATGAACCGGAGAGACCTTTGCGCGGTGCGCGGCGCGGGTGCGCGGTTTCCTCCTGCTCCCTTGATTGTTGCATATCCTGCAACATTTCAGGAGCTTGGCGGTTAAAATGGTGAAATTGTTGCAATTTGTGCAACATTTTACCTCTATTAAAACCTTAAAAGCTCGTCTTCTAAGCAAATGTTGCATATCGTGCAACATTTGTGGAATTAGGAGGCTGATACGGAGAATTTGTTGCAGTTTGTGCAACAATTTCTACTTTCCCTCGTTAAACGGCACAGCAAAAAAGAGGCATCTCAAAAGTCGTCCTGCATCCTTTTGATAATGCCTCTTTATTTAACATCCGCCAACTATACTCTTCTTCCGATGTAGAGTAAATGCGAGGACATCCCAATTACCGACGAATCCCTCGCCATCCGGATGAGCAGTTGAATAAGCTGCTGATACGTTTCCTCCCCCTGCTCCGACCAATAGCGCCATTGGTCCGCTCCGAGGACTGCCCCCATGTTCGTGGATCCGATCAACTCCAGCGTCTGGAAGCCATTTGATTCCATAAACGGTCGAATAGCCTCGAGCTCATGGAAGTAGGCTCCCGTGTAGCGTCCTTCATCGGCATGATCGAAGATTCCGTTCTCTTGAAACGCCTCGATAGCATCCAAGCGATGAAGCGGCTTCCAATGCTCCGGATCAAGCAGCGCATTCATCACTTGATTGACTCGGCTGCGAAAAGCTACGAATACGACGCCTCCCGGCTTCGTCACTCGGTGAAGCTCACGAACAGCCTTGGCGCGATCCGCTGCATGCTGCAAATGGTACAGCGGGCCCATGAGGAGCGCGGCATCGTAGCTGTTATTAGCTAGCAAAGTGAGCTCGCAAGCATTGCAGACATGGAAGCCGCCGGTGAAACGCTCGGTTAGCTCAAGATCGTCGGCTTTTGCCTCAGCAAGCTCAACAAGTGCAGGCGTAAGGTCCGTCAGCGTCAACTCATAGCCTTCTGCAGCCAGTGCCATCGCATATTTGCCAGGGCCAGCCCCATTATCCAGCACCTGGCCGGCTGGCGGCAGATACTGTTTCAAATAATGCATGTTAACCGTGAACTCCAGCGGTTCCCGGTCAAGCCGGCTCCATTCTCGCTCGCCAAAGCCGGTATAATACGCCACCACACGTTCCTTGTTCCCCTGATCTGCCAGTTGCCCCATCGTGATTCCACACCCCTCTCGTCGAATCCTTCAGATTGCTCGCAAATACACGCGCAGCTTGGAGCAAATCTTCTCGACTTCCGCTTCTCCGCCACGTGGAGCGTCCGGCCAGTTTATGAGGTTCATCGGATTTCGATAGGGATCCGGCGTTCCTGCATACCTCGGGATGAGGTGCATATGGAAATGCGGTACGCCATCCCCTTGCACAAAGCTGTAAATATGCTCTGCACGCAGAACATCCTTCAGCGCTCGGCTCACCTCGTTCACAATAACCCCCACTGCAGCAGCTTCCTGCACGGACAGATCACCAAGTCCCGGCGTATGACGTTTCATTTCCACCATGACATAGCCTAAGTAAGCGGATTGCTCTTCGCCCCGAAACCCCATATGACCCACATGCACATGCCCATCCTCATAAATCGTGCTCCCAACCGACTGGATGTCACCACGATGCTTTCGGCAAATAAAACAGTCTTGATCATTCATAGACACCTGTTGCCGCCTCCCTCACGAACGAACCTTAAACCTTGCAGCTAAGACCCTGAGAAGTGAATTCCGTCGAATCAGCTGCTTTTCTTCTGAATGAGTTCCTCTTCCACCGCATCATCCTGCGCACTCATCAGCAGTTGATTGCAAGCACTCACATAAGCCTCAGCCGCCGCCAAAATAATATCGTTATGCACAGCCGTCCCCGTATACCGCCGATTGTTATGCACAATTGCGACGATTGCTTCCCCGCGTGCATCCTCGCCTGTTGATAACGAATGCAGCTCCAGATCCTCGAACTCCGCAGTTACCGGAATCGCCTGCTGCAGACAGTGAATGACAGCTTCCAGCGGCCCTTTACCCGTTCCTGTCAGCGTGCGCTCTTCCTGCGAATCGCGTTCACGAATGGTAACCGACGCGATGCGAGAACGCTGTGTCCCCGCAAGCACCTGCAAATCAACAAGCGTATAGGGATCATGCTGCGTGTCTGTCGATTCGCTTGCTAGCCGGACCAGAACATCGTCAGGCACGATTTTCATCTCATCTGCTTTCTCAATGAAACGGTTATACACATCCAGCAGCTGCTCGTCGTTCAGTTCAATACCGTAGTCAGCCAGACGATGCTTGATCGCATGACGGCCGGAATGTTTGCCAAGCACGATCATGCTGCGCGGAATGCCCATTGCTTCCGGGTCCATAATTTCGTACGTGTTCCGGTTCTTAAGCAATCCATCTTGATGGATGCCTGACTCGTGCTGAAAAGCGTTCCGCCCCACGATTGGCTTGTTGTAAGCAATCGGGAAGTTCATCGCCCGGCTCACCATCCGCGACGTTTCGTAAATCTCGCTTTGGACGATGCCCGTTTCCGCTCCGATCGCCGATTTACGTGTCTCGATCGCCATCACAAGCTCCTCCAGCGAACAGTTTCCGGCACGCTCGCCGATTCCGTTCACCGTCACTTCGACCTGCGTCGCCCCTGCGTTAATCGCCGCTAAGCTGTTGGCTACCGCTAGACCAAGATCATTATGGCAATGCGCGCTATACTGCACTTTATCCCCGCCTCTTGCCCCAGCTCTCACGCTGCGGAACAACTCGCCGTACTCTTCCGGAAGGGCATAACCAAGCGTATCCGGCAGATTGATGACGGTCGCGCCTTCAGCGATGACAGCCTCAACCATCTCGATGACGAATTCACGTCCCGAACGGCTTGCATCCATTGCGGAAAATTCGATTTCATCGACGAATTGCTTGCCGTATGCAACCATTTCGCGGGCGATAGTAAGCACCTGCTCGCGGGATTTCTTCAATTGGAAATCCAGATGGATATCCGAGGAGGATATAAAAATGTGCAACCGGCGCCTTGCTGCGTCCATTGTAGAGCGGACTGCTGCATCGATATCGCCTTTGATCGCACGGGCAAAGCCGACGATTTCAACCCCTTGCAGCTCACGAGAAATTTGCTGTACCGCCGCGAATTCGCCCGGGCTCGAGATCGGGAAGCCCGGCTCGATAATGTCGACGCCAAGCTTCGCCAGCTGGCGGGCAAGTACGATTTTCTGCTCGGGACGCAGCGTTGCGCCCGGTGACTGCTCGCCGTCACGAAGGGTGGTGTCGAAGATACGGATGATTTTGTTACCGGATTGGGTTTGGGTTTGATTGTTAATGGTCATAAAGGTTAGCCTCCTAAAGGTTTGGTTGTTGGATTCGAGAGAACAGAAAAAGCCCGCCGTCTCCTGATGAATCAAGAGACGACAGGCTTCGTGAGCATGCCGCGGTACCACTCTAGTTGCCCGGCCTTATCGAGGCCGGACCCGCTTATGCAGCATGGTTCGCCACCGGCATGAACGCCGGAAAGCTGCTGCACCTGATGACGGTGGTTAACCGTAACTGAGGTAGGATACGCGAGTGTATCGCGCTATTCCCTCGTTCCGCTCCCAGGCGAGTTTCGGATATCCTTCGGCTGCGTCGCACCACCCCGCAGCTCTCTGCTTTCCCGGATTGTTCCTACTGCTCCTGTTCTTCGCGTTTGATTTATGGGTCGATCAAGTATGTGCGTCTGTATTCCAGATGTTTCGAGTGACTGCATTTCTCTTCAAAACCGCTTCTCGGAAAACAAAAAAAGCCTGACGTCTCTTATTCAAGAGACGACAGACTGTTAGGTCCGGCGCGGTACCACCCTTGTTGACGTTCCTTCCTGTAAGGAAGCAATGAACGCCCGCTTAAGCATGACGACGATTCTAGAAGTCGAAGCCATGCACCCGATCACGGAGGTAACCCGTAAAGACGTACGTGAGCATACCGTAAGCCTTGGCCTTCGGCCGACAGCGAAGCTCATTTCCGTAAATCCGCTCCCAGGCGAGGTTCAAGCGGCCTTCGACTGCGTTGCACCAACCCGCAGCTCTCTAATCCCGGCTATACGCTTTACTGCTCCTGTTCGTCGCGTTTGTCAGATGTTTGAAGTGTTGTTGCTTATTATATGCCTGTCGGAATCGTCTGTCAATTCGATTTATAAAAAATGATCATGACACTTCAGCCTTATCGTTCATCCCCTAATAGATGAGTCTGCCCATGCATACCCGGTAGAATGTTGCCATTGGTGCAACAATTCTGTGTAATTGAGCTTTGCGAGGGGAATTGTTGCTCGTTTTGCAACACTTTCTCCTCCTATCCTCGTTTGGCCTTCGAATCCATAGATAATGCTGCTTTTTCGGCAACATTAGGTCGAATATAGCCCATCAGAGAGGTAAAATGCTGCCTTTCATGCAACATTTGCACGGATAGATAGAATGCGGGTTAGTTGGGATGCTGAGCGTTCGAATTCGGTACTCTCGGCTTGGATTTCAAGGTAATAGGTACCGTTCATGGTTGGGCAACAGGAGTTTTGGGCCAATGTGAGGTACTAGGTACCGTTCATGATCTGCCAGTAGTGGTTAAGGCCCAAGAGAGGTAATTGGTTCCCCTCATGATTTGCCAGCAGCGGTTTTAAGGCCAAGAGAGGTAATTGGTTCCGCTCATGATTCGGCAATAGTGCACGAAAAAGCTGTCTCAACGCCGTATTATGCACGTTTTTGAGACAGCCTCGTATGATTATTTCTTCTTGTAGATTTTGTACAATAGCAAGAGGATTCCCCAAGGTACGATATACCGGGTCACCCACTCAAAAGCATGGATCAGCCGCTCGCCGCCGAAGAATTCGTCCCCTCCGCCAACCATCGCGCAGATAAAGATAAAGACAAAGAATACAATGACCATCGCGCCAACAAAATAGGACTTTGATTTCACGACAACCAGCTCCCCCATACGACTACATACGTGTACGTACATGCAGCAACCGCAACAACGAACAGCACCGGTTAGCGACTAGCTCCGAACCGACCATTCTTCGAGCGACAAGCCCGGCTCCGCCTTCATGTCGAGCGGCGTAAACTCGCCGCGCTTCCACTTCAAGTGCGCTGCTGCGCCGATCATCGCCGCATTGTCCGTGCAAAGCTTGAGCGGCGGGATAAGCAGCGGAATGCCCGCTTCCCCGCAGCGCGCCGTCAAAGCAGCGCGCAAGCCGCCGTTAGCGGCAACACCGCCGCAGAGCAGCAGTTGCTTCGCGCCGACTTCGCGAACGGCACGAAGCGCTTTCGTCACGAGCACGTCGATGACGGATGCTTGAAATCCGCGGGCAAGAGCAGCCTCGCGCGGCGTTTCGCCTTTCATTTTGGCCGAATTAATGGCCGCAAGGACGGCAGATTTCAATCCGCTGAAGCTGAAATCATACGAATCCGGCTCCAGCCATGCCCGTGGCAGCTGGAACTCTTCTTCTGACTGCTGTGCGAGTCTATCGATGTAGGGCCCGCCGGGGTAAGGAAAATTCAGCGTGCGCGCGACTTTGTCATACGCTTCGCCGACAGCATCGTCGCGAGTCCTGCCGATGATTCGGAACACGCCTTCGCTCTCCAGCACGACAAGCTCCGTATGTCCGCCAGACGCTACAAGCGCAAGGCAAGGATATTCAATCTCATGTACCAGCTGGTTGGCATAGATATGTCCGGCAATGTGATGGGTGCCGATGAGAGGGAGGTCAAGCGCCATCGCTAAACTCTTAGCTGCTACAATTCCGACCAGCAGTGCGCCGACAAGTCCCGGACCTTGCGTAACCGCAATCGCGGACAGGTCGCGGAACTCCGCTCCGCCCTCTTTCATCGCCTGCTCCATAATGAGCGTAATCGATTCCACATGCTTACGGGATGCAATTTCAGGCACAACGCCGCCGAACCGCTGATGGGTCTCGATCTGGCTCGAAATAATACTCGTTACAATTTCTTTGCCGCCGCGAATAAGGGCAACGGCTGTTTCATCACAGCTCGTTTCTACGGCGAGAATCAGTTCATTTGTAGTCGTCATACATGCTCTCCACTTCACCCGAGGCATGCAGTTCGGCCCACATGATGAGCGCATCCTCTTTATTGTCTGAATAATAACCGGGCCGGACTCCGGACGGTTCAAAGCCAAGTTTCCTGTACAGCCGCTGCGCCACTTCGTTGGATACACGCACTTCAAGCGTCATCCGCTTAGCACCGAACATGACTGCCGCACGCTGCAGCTCCACCATCAGCATCTCGCCGAGTCCACGTCCGCGATACTGCTCCCGCACGGCCACATTGGTCACATGCGCCTCATCCATAATGGTCCACATACCGCCATAGCCAATGACTTCACCCTCGTAATCCATTACCATATAGCGGGCAAAATGATTATTAGTCAGCTCGTTTACGAACGCTTCTTCCGTCCACGGCGAAGTGAAGCTCTCTTGCTCTATAGCAACGATCGTCTTCACATCGCTCATCGTCATTAACCGAAAAACAAGCCGGTTGACATCAATGACCGTCACGTTTACCCGCTCCTTCCACCGCGCTTTGCTGCTGCGAAGCCGTCCGTTCCTGCAATTTCACTTCCGCTTCCGTCAACTGCGTGTAGTTCGGAATAAACGTATGCACATCATCGGATTCCCCGGCTGCCAGACGCGCAAGTCCCAGCGCAGCAACGGATCGTCCCTCCAAAATATAAGTGAATGCCGCGACTTCCACCTCGGGGCAAATGCCCCGCAATCGGTCGGCTTCCGCCTCATGAAGCTGTAATTCACCGACAATCCAAATCGCAGAGGGTCTCGAAGCGGCGTCCAGTTCCTTAACGTTTGCAGCGAGCCGGTCTACCCAATCGTGCATGAGACGGATGCCGTCTTTGGCCAGACGTTTCCAAGCTGCCGGGAAGGACGAAGACCCTACAACGTTGCCAGATTCCGAATCAGAAGCCTCGAACGTCCCCGTATATACTTGTCCGCGCCGCGCATCCATGATCGGCACAACCCAAACCGGGCGTGCCGCTGCAGATGCATTGGCGGTAACTTTGTCAGCCGTTCCCGTCTGCCATGCTCCATAAGCGAGGGCTTCGAGGCTGGACACGCCAACGAGCGGTTTCTGCCATACCCATGCTAGTGTTTTGCCGACGGATACTGCGATTCTCATCCCTGTATACGAGCCTGGTCCGCGACCGATTGCGATGCCTGCAAGCTCCTCCGGTGCAATACCGCATTCACTAAGCAGATCCTTGACGACCGACACCGTGTGGACGGAATGATTGCGTTCGGCAAGCGACTGAATGTCGCGCAGCACCTCATCTCCGCGCACGAGTGCAGCAGCAAGCGAAGCGGTTGATGTATCCAGCGCAAGCACCAGCTGTCCTTCCCGGCTGCCCGGCGTAGTATTTTCACTCATCTGTTCCGTGCTCCTATCTATGATCAATTGCCTGTAATTGTTGACACCATGCCGCATACGGTGCGCCAATGCCTGTAATCGTAATGCGGCGCGCTTCGCCGCCCAAATGCGCGATGTACATCTGAAGCCGATCGGGCGGAAGCAGCGCCTCAATGAGGCTTGCCCACTCGACAATCGTTACGCCTTCACCGAAGAAGTAATCGTCCAAACCAAGCTCGTCCGCTTCTTGCTCGGAGAGCCGGTACACATCCATATGATAAAGCGGCAATTGCGCCCCTTGATATTCTTTAATAATGGTAAACGTAGGACTGTTCACAATACCCGGTACACCGATTCCTGCTGCAAAAGCTTTCGAGAACCGTGTTTTGCCGGCCCCGAGGTCACCGTCGAGCGCAAGTACCGTCCCCGGAACTGCCAGCTCCGCAAGCTTCTCCGCCAAACGAACCGTGTCCGCTTCGCTCTCTGCCGTCCATATCATTTCGTAGCTTTCGTTCATGTTTCGGCCGCTCCTAATTTCCAAAATGATTATACCCGCGCTTAGCAACCGCTTCCCGCAGCACCTCATATCGTCCGGTGCCGCGGCTAGCATCCAGGTCGCGGATCAGCTCCACGCCTGCGCCGCCGGATTCTACCTCGCCGATAATAAACATCGGCAGGCCGGCTTCGGCCAGTTCGGCTTTGGCTTCCCGCGCATCTGCGGCAGCGATCGTGCCGAGCAGCACGTAGTCTTCGCCGCCGTAGAGAATCCACTCCAACGGATTCACGCCGCAGCTGTGTGCGTAAGCGGTCATGCTGCCGCTGCGCGGCAAGTCCGAGTCGCGGAGCACGAGTGTTACGCCCGAAGCCTCGGCGATTTCCCAGGCTTCGCTGGCCAGTCCGTCGCTGACGTCATTCAGCGACGTCACGGTTCCGCGCGCGGCAAGCAGCAGCGCCGCGCGCACCGAAGGCGCCGGCCGGCGGTGCGCCTGCACCAGCGCCGCCGTGCCTGGCGCGGCCGCCACCGGCGGCTGTGCCGCAGCTCCCGCGCGCGCAGCCGCGGCGGCGAGCAGAGCATGCAGACCGGCCGCGGCCATCCCCGCCGCTCCGGTCACGAACACGGCGTCGCCGGGCTGCGCGCCGGCCCGGCGAATCGCCTTGCCGGCCGGGGCGGTGCCCACGACCGTCACGGACACAACCAAGTGCAGCGGCGAACTCGTCGTATCGCCGCCAACCACCGCTACGCCGTAATGCTCGGCGCACGCGTAAAGCCCATCATAGAGCCGGCGCATTCGTGCCGGCCCCCATGCCGGCGGCACGCTCACAGACACGAGCGCGTGCCGAGGCACGCCGCCCATCGCCGCGATATCGCTGACGTTCGCGGCCAGCGCCTTCCAGCCGATGTCGGCCTCGCCCATCGTCGCGTCGTTGAAATGGACGGTTTCCACCATCGTGTCCACCGCCAGCAGCCACTCCAGGCTGCCGCCATTCTCACCCGGCGGCAACCCCACAATCGCCGTGTCGTCCCCGATGCCGAGCACCACGCCTTGCTTCTCGAGCACGGACGGCTGTTGGCGGTCAGCTGTCCAATTGCGAATGCGCTCAAACTCGTCCAGTTTCTCCGCCTCCCGTTGCCGGCCGCAGCCTTATTTTCAAAGTTAGTTGTCCCTATTATATCGGTCAGCAGGAAGACCCGCAACAAAAGCAGGCAAGGCCATGCTTGGATGCACAGCCTTGCCTGTATGAATGTCTGCGAGCAGACTGCTTGATTGCCTGGTTAGTGGATGGCTCGCTTCTTGAAGCGGCCGCCCTTCACGTCATGGATGTTACCGACCGCAAGGAACGCTGTCGGATCGAGTTCCATGACAATCGACTTCATCTTCGCTTCTTCCAGACGAGTGATGACGCAGAAGATCACGCGTTTCGTTCCGCCGGAGAATGCTCCTTCACCATGCAAATACGTAACGCCGCGGCCGAGTCGGCTCATGATGGCATCGCCGATTTCCTTCGATTCTTTACTAATAATCCAGACCGACTTCGATTGATCAATCCCCTCCAAGGTCACATCAATGACTTTAAAGGCAATGTAGTAGGCGATGAGAGAGAACATTGCGCTATCCCACGAGAACACAAAACCTGCGCTCGCAAGGATGAATAGATTGAAAAACATGACAATTTCGCCTACGGAAAACGGTGTTTTCTTCGTAAACAAAATCGCAATAATCTCCGTACCATCGAGCGATCCTCCTGATCGGATAACTAAACCGACCCCAATGCCGAGAATAACGCCGCCGAATACCGGTGCCAGAAACGGACTGTACGTCAAAGCCTGGACCGGGTGAAGCAAGGTCGTACCGATCGACATGACCACAACGCCGTAGAGCGTTGATATCGCAAAGGTTTTACCGATCTGCTTGTAACCTATGACTAGAAACGGCAAGTTGAACAAGAATAGAAATAGACCGAGCGGCAAGTCTGTCAGATGAGCCACAATGATGGATATACCGACTATTCCGCCATCAATAATGTTGTTTGGTACAAGAAAAATCTCAAGAGCTACGGAAACGAGCCCTGCACCGACGGTAAGTAATACAATCCGTAGCAGCAACTCCAGCTTGGTAAGCTTATAATGCTGTTTCGCCATACTTTCCCCCCTCTAGTGATGAAAACTTAAAAATCAAGCTTATTGATTCATTATACCCCAATTTAGCTCGATTTCCAAGAATAAGCACATCTTTTCGCCATTTCTATTTCGTTATGTCTTGAAATCGTCAAATTCCGAATGTTTTTACAATAATCAATTTATTTGGAAAAATGATAAGACCCTCGGTATCCAACGTTTAGTCGGTGTCCGAGGGCCCTGCTCTAGTACCGCTTCCTATTCGTCGCCCTCTTCTTTCAAGCGGTCGACCGAAACGGTTTGCGTATTAAGCGGGTCTGAACCCACTTGAACGGTTGCCATGCCATTTTCTTCGTCTACATTTTCGATCCATACCGGCTTATCGCCCAGATGAACGGCAAATGTATCCTTCGAGCTGTAAATCTGCATTGCGCGTTTCGTATCCACGGCTTATTCCCTCAATTCATTTCCAGGATCCATTGTATCTGTGGTGGACTCTGCAATTAACCCGTTGTTCAAGGTCACTTGCCCGCCGCCTAATCCTTCATTCACCATCCGGTCAATGTCCATAAAATAATCATCGCGGCCTTCATGTTTCTTATCGTCGCTGTTCCCAGTAGGGGAATTGCCCGCTTCTACCATTCCATTCGCCTCCTTTAGATGATGATGTTGGCTCTTGCTACACGAAAATATGCCCGAACAAGCTTAGTTTCATGCATTCGGGGAACAATGATTGTATCGGACTTTAATCCATTTTAATGTGAGGGGGAAATGAGATGCATACGGTATGGAAAGGGGCCATCAGCTTCGGTCTCGTGCATGTGCCTGTCAAAATGTTTTCAGCTACGGAGGATAAAGATATCTCTCTGAAAATGATTCACCGTGACTGCGGCAGCAACATCTCCTATATTCGCAGATGCCCGACATGCGACGTTGAGGTCGATTGGGATGCCATCGTCAAAGGCTATGAATATGAGAAAGGCCGCTATGTCCTGTTTGAGAAGGATGAGCTGGAGTCGTTATCCAGTGATGCGACCAAGACGATCACCATCCTGGATTTCGTCGCGCTTGAGGAGATCGACCCGATCTATTTTCAGAAAACGTACTATCTCTCCCCGGATCAAGCCGGGGGCAACGCCTATAACCTGCTGATGGAAGCGATGCGGCAGTCCGGTCGGATTGGGATTGCCAAAGTTTCGATTCGTTCCAAAAGCTCGCTTGCAGCCATTCGTATCATTGATGATTGCTTAGCGATGGAAACGATATTCTATCCGGATGAAATTCGCTCCGTCGATCAGGTGCCGGGGCTGCCGGAAACCGTCAATGTGAATGAGAAGGAGCTCATGATGGCGCGCATGCTGATCGAGCAGCTCTCTACCCCATTCGAGCCTGCCAAATATACCGACGACTATCGGGAGCGTTTAATGGATCTCATCCAGCACAAAATCGCCGGCGAGGACGTTCGCGTTGCGCCTGAGCAGCAGCGCACGAATGTGCTTGATCTGATGGCTGCACTGCAAGCCAGCTTGGAGGCGGTTAAGCTGCCGCCGAATGCGCCCGGAGGCTTGGACACGAATGCCGCCGGAGCCGGTGGAGTTGCGGGTGCGGCGGCAGGTGGGGCTGCTTCGGCTGCAAGTACTGCAAGTGCCGGCGAGGGAGCCAGCGAGGTCGTGGCCAAAGTAAAAGCGCCTCGTGCGCGCAAAACGAAAAAGGACACGGTGTCCTAGGCGATGGAACAGCCGTGGTCCGAGGAATCGCTTCCTGATGTGAGCTTGCATCAGGAGGTTCACTATGAGCAGCCGTTGCCGTTACCGGTTGAGCCGATGGCCCCCCTCTCCGATGATGAGCTCCCAATCGGCAGCGAATGGGGCTATCAGCTGAAATGGGACGGGGTGCGCATCCTCGCTCGCTTGAACGGGCATGGGCATGTGGAGATATTTTCGCGCAAGCTTTATTTGAAGAACAGTATCTATCCTGAAATCACGTCGCTGCTGGAGTCAAAAGCAGCGGCTCTTGGCCGATGCCTGCTGGATGGCGAAATCGTCTGGTGGGATGGCGTGCGGCCGAATTTCCAGCATGTGCTGAAGAGGGAACGATCGCGCGGGCTCTTGCGTCAACCACAGTCGCAGTCGGAGTCTATGGGGGGCGATTCAGGTCATGAGACTGGCGGTGGTGGCGGGACGGTTTCGCGGGGCGGGCTCGTCTTGGTGTTGTTCGATATCCTTGCAGATGCTTCCGGCGATTTGCGCCATCTCCCCTATGAGGAGCGGCATCAACGGCTTACCGAGTTATGTCCATCTGACGATCCGCGTATGTTCGTAACAGATCTGTTTCAAGACGGCGCTGCGCTCTGGGATTGGGTGCAGACGAACAAATGGGAGGGGATTGTCAGCAAGCGGCTGGACAGCCCTTATCGGGAAGGCAAGAAGCATCGCGACTGGTTGAAGAAGAAGATCGTCCTTGTCCTTGATGTCGAAATTGTCGGACTCAAATGGCGAGGCGGCATCGTCGCGAGTCTGGTGATGGAGCATGAAGGCTACTATCTGGGCAGCGTGTCGCTCGGGCTGAATGATGCGCTGCGCAGAGTGCTGGCGTCGACCTTCAAGCCGCAGCATTCCCATTTGGCGGTAGTCGCTTGCCCGTTCCCGGCAGTGCCCGAGGATCTGCGCCGTGAAGAGATCCAGTGGCTGTCGCTGCCTTTCAAGTGCCGGGTTTCCGGCCTTGAGCTAACTTCAGCGGGCCAGCTCCGCCATCCGAAGCTGGTCACGTTTCTGCCGAAGGAGCCGCTGTCATGAGCCGCTCCGTGAAAGGAACCGTTGTTGTTGACGGGCAGGAGCTGACGGTCAGCAATCCTGAGAAGCTGTTATTCCCGGAGATGGGCATTACGAAGGCGATCTTTCTGCAGCGGCTTGCTGCGTTGTCGCCATGGCTGTTGAAGCATTGCCAGGATCGGCTGCTGACGACCATTCGGTTCCCGGATGGGGTGAATGGGAAATCCTTTTATCAGAAAAACAGCCCTTCCCCTACACCGGCTTTTGTCGAGACCGTGACCCGGGAGGGCATTAACTATGTGAAGCTGACCTCGCTGCCGGTGCTGCTATGGCTCGGAAATTTGGCTTGTCTTGAGTATCATGCTTCCTTCGACCGCGTGAGTAATCCGGAGCATCCGACGGAATGGGTGCTTGATCTGGATCCTACTCTTGAAGAGGAGCCGCGTATTATGGAAGCTGCTCTGCTCGTTGGGGATCTGCTGCGATCGCTTGGCATCTCCTCTGTACCCAAGACATCGGGAGCTACAGGCGTGCAGGTCATCGTTCCGATCGTGCAGGATCTCACCTTCGATGAGCTGCGCAAGATCGGTGAATTCGTCGGTGCTTTTCTCTCCGACAAGCACCCTCGCCTATTCACCATTGAACGGCTGAAAAAGAACCGCGGTGACCTGATCTACATCGACTATTTGCAGCACTATCAAGGCAAAACCATCATCGCCCCCTACTCCCCGCGCGCCCGCCGAGCCGCCAGCGTGTCCACGCCGCTCCACTGGGACGAAGTACGCCGTAACGTCGCGATTACCGACTTCAACCTGCTGAACATCGAGGACCGGCTCCGCAAAGAAGGCGACCTGCTGGACACGGTCGCCCCGCAGTCGCTTCGCTCAATCCTGCAGTTTATCGGCAGCGGGAAACGCTGATGAGTCAGACCAACCGGCTGCGACATCCACATCCGACTGCACACCATTCTCATCGCTAAGAGTAGCTGATATCTCGCACTATGCAAGCGCCGCAACCTGCTGTAAAAGTAGCTGAGAGTTCGATTTTGAAACTCTCAGCTACTTTTAGCGCCGGTTTCGTCGGTGAGAGTCGGATTTCACGACTCTCACCGCCACATAGACGTCGGAGATCATGTAAGAAGGTTACTTTGCGATATCGGAGCAATGAGGCA
The DNA here is from genome assembly GCF_056269135.1 of Paenibacillus sp. J22FR21. Lineage (NCBI taxonomy): Bacteria > Bacillati > Bacillota > Bacilli > Caryophanales > Paenibacillaceae > Paenibacillus > Paenibacillus sp. J22FR21. Next base: position 350,741 of record NZ_JBWDNJ010000007.1, on the reverse strand, counting down.
TCATTTTACCGCAGAGAGCGGCAACGAAAACAAAAGCCGGACCAGCAACGCCGGTCCGGCCTCCAAACTAAACTAACCCAGAATCGTCTCGATCCGTGCAAGCACGTCTTCCGACAGCTTGATGCCGGATGCGGCTACGTTCTCGACGACCTGCTCCGGACGGCTGGCGCCGACTAGGGCGCTGGCTACGTTCGGTTGGCGCAGAATCCATGCGAGGGCCAATTGGCCGGTCGTAATCTCCAGCTCGCCTGCGATTTCGGACAAGGCGCGTACTTTAGCAAGCTTCTCGTCGGTGATGCCTTTGCGCATCCAATCGAGCTTCGAGGCGCGGCTGCCCTCCGGCAGATCTGCAGCGGATGTGTATTTGCCCGTCAGCAGCCCTTGTGCAAGCGGCGAGAACACCACTTGTCCAATGCCGTTCTTCTCCCCGTAAGGAATAACTTCTTTCTCGATATAACGCTCGAACATGTTGTAGATCGGCTGGCTCACAACGATACGGTCTAGCAAGTAACGGTCAGCTGTACCCAGCGCATCCGCCATCTGGGAAGCCGTCCATTCGCTGACACCTGCGTACAGCACCTTGCCGGAGCGGATCAAATCATCGATTGCGCGCAGCGTTTCTTGCAGCGGCGTCTCTTGGTCATAACGGTGGCAGTAGAAAATATCTACATACTCGGTATTCAGACGCTTCAAGCTGGCATTGGCCTGCTCGATCACATGCTTGCGGGACAAGCCGCGGTCGTTCGGACCGTCACCCATTGGCCAGAACGCTTTAGTCGCGAGCACATAGGATTCGCGCGGGAACTGCTTGATCGTTTCGCCGAGCAATACTTCCGCAGCGCCACGCTCATATACGTTCGCCGTATCGAAGAAGTTCACGCCAAGCTCGTACGCCTTCTCGATTGCTTTTACCGCATTCTCACGTTCCACATAACCGCCATATGTAAGCCAGCTGCCCAAGCTGACTTCACTCACCTTTAGTCCGCTGCCGCCAAGTCTTCTAAACTCCATTTTTCCAACCTCCCAGAGATAATTGCAGTTCCCTGCATACGCTGTCAAACTAACGTAACCCCTATTCTACTCATATCATTATAGATTTTAAAGTAGTGAAATAATTGTCATTATATTATACTTAATATATATACTATACTTTATGTAACTAATTCATAACGGAGGATTATACAATGTCTGCAAATAATTATATCCCCAAAGTCCCCGCCGTCATCGACTGCAATATCGAGAAAACGCTGGATGTGATCGGCGGCAAATGGGCCTTTCTTGTCCTTCGCGAGCTATTCTGCGAGAAGCGTCGGTTCGGTGAGCTGCAGCGGTTGATCCCTTCCGTCAGTCCACGAGCGCTGACGAGTACGCTTCGTCACTTAGAGGGACAAGGTGTGCTTGAGCGCCATGTATTCCCGACCGTCCCGGTCACGGTAGAATATTCGCTGACGCCTAAAGGCGTCGACCTGCATCAAATTTTGCATGAAATGAAGTTATGGGCTGCCAAGTGGACCTAATCGCAAACGAACGAAAGCACGCGCACGCACCGCACAGAAAAAGAGCAGGCATTCACATCACGACGTGAACCCTGCTCTTGCTATTTGCCGAACCTATAATCCGATAATCTGTTTAATTTGCAGCTGACGATCCGCGGACAAATCCACGAATTCTTCGCCGACGCGTACGAGCGGCGCTTCCTCGTCATGCGGATTAATAAAGACGATCTCGCCAACTCGGTCATCGGTGAGGACGACTTTCTGGCCGATCATTTTGGTCGTGATATTCTCAAGGAATACCGACACGATATGCGGGTCAAGCTGCCCAAAATAACCCTCGCGCAGCTGACGAACCACCTCATAGAAAGGCAGTGCCTTATGGTAGGGCCGATCGGAGGACATGGCATGGAAGATATCCGCCACCGCTACGATTTTGCTGAAGCTATCGATTTTATCCGAGGTCAAGCCTAGTGGGTAGCCTTTGCCGTCCTCGCGTTCATGATGCTGGAGGGCGACTAACGCAGCACGGTAGCTGATGCCTTCGGTTTTCTTCAATATTTCATAACCGTAAATGGTATGTTTCTTCACGACTTCGAATTCTGCCTCTGTCAGCTTGCCTGGTTTATTTATGATCTCCGGCGGAATTTTCACTTTACCTACATCATGCAGCGTTGCTGCAAGGGTAAGCGCTGTCAATTCGTCTTCTTTAAAATTCAGCCATTTGCCGATCATCGTCGCCAGCACGCCAACACCGATGTTGTGCTGATACGTATAATCACCCTGCGCCTTGACCGCCTCGAAAAGCTCGAATATATTCGGATGGCTGGCCACGCTCTTAACAGCGGGAATAATGTTGTTCTGCAGCTCATCCATCGGAACCTTGCCTGTTTCCCGAATGGTGTCATACATTTCCTTAGCTCGGATCGTAACCTGACTCACAGCGGAATGAGGGGTATTCGACTTTACTGTTTTCTCTGGTTCCACAATATCGAAAATAATGGAAATATCTTCAATTTTGTGCTTTTCTAGTAGGACTAAGTGCTCTTCTTCCAGCACGATATTAGCAGGCAACACGGTTACGCCAAATGCATTAACGACTTCTTTTTTCAAGGTTTTCCCCAAATAGTTTCGCATAGCGCCTCCAACAAAAGTCGTACTTGTCCCTTTTTTCCAAGGTAAATGTTTACTGTTTACTCTACTGTACCATGCTGATATAGCCATTGTCCTATGGTATTGTTTTACAGACTGCAAGAATGAATCTAAAGTACTACTCCAAACGCCAAAAAGAGCCTCCCTTCTCTACCAAGAGGCCCATTTTTAAATCTGATCTGATCCTTTATAATTCGCCGGTCATCAATGCCGTTGTCCATCGGTCTACCAGATATGGAAGCGCGGGTGCGCTTCTGCGCTTCCCGGCTCGACTGCGTGGAGCAGCCGCCGGCTCTTGCTGAGCTCCTCGCTTACGGAGTGTTGATTTGGAGCGGTGCAGCACCATTTTGACAGCAGGGACCGTACATTGCAGCTCATCGGCAATATCCTGGTAGGAATAATCGAACACCTCTGCCAGCAGAAGCATCTCCATCTCGCGAGCGGACAGATGCTCGGTTACCCACTCCAGCGTCCCGCGAATAGCGGCGTAGTTGTTATCGTAATACGGCAATTGAAGGGCCTCATCGATCGGAACGGTTATGCCGCGTCGTTTGCGATGTGCGTCAATATGCACGTTGCGGGCGATTTTGTACAGCAGCGACCTAGGGTGACGAAGAATGCCGGTATCCCGATAATGCTTGAATGCCCGAAGCAGCGCCTCCTGCAGCAGATCCTCCGATTCCCATTTGGATGCGGTCAAATAATAACAATAGGTCCGCACATGCCGGAGATGCGGCTTGATGGCTTCTTCGAACTCGGTCCACGGCTTCATGCTAACTGGTCTCCCCCCTGCTTTTGTCCTGTTTCACTGATCCTGACCACAGTCTAACAGGCCATTGTGAACATGATGTGAAAAAGAAGAGGATTTTAAATTGAATTTTTGAGTAGGGCAAACAGCTGGGCAGCACTGGCCTCCGCCCACTCCGCAGTATGCGCCATCGCCTCTTCTAAGCTGCATGGTCCCGGGACGATGGAGAATGCGCTCACCTTCCCGAGCTTGCTTAGCTCATGAATCGACAACACCCGCATCCCGCACAAAATAATAACCGGAACGCCTAGGGGCCCTGCAGCCCTGCACACCCCTGCCGCTACCTTTCCCGCTAACGTCTGCTCGTCCAGTTTGCCTTCACCGGTGATGATATAGTCGGCATCCTTCGCGGCTGCAGCGAATCCGCTTGCTTCCATAACCACTTCAATGCCGGGGCGGACCACCGCATTCATGAATCCGGCAATGCCAGCCCCCATTCCACCGGCCGCGCCGCCGCCGGGCAGGGTCAGCACGTCAATCCCGCGCGTGGCGCGGATCTGCTCGGCGAATAGGCGCAGCCCTTCATCGAGGACGGTCACCATCCCCGGCGTTGCCCCCTTCTGCGGACCGAAGATGGCCGATGCGCCTTGCGGACCGCATAGCGTGTTGGTTACGTCGCTCGCGATCGTAACCCGCGTTTCCGCTAGACGCGGATCTAGCCCAGCGGCGTCCAGCTCAGCTAGCTGGCTCAGCGCTCCGCCGCCTTCGGCGAGGGGCTGTCCTTGCGCATCCAGCAGTTGCAGCCCCAGCGCTCGCAGCATGCCTGCGCCGCCGTCATTGGTCGCGCTGCCGCCAAGGCCGATAATGAATTTACGATAGCCTTGATCCAGCGCATGCTTAATCAGCTCGCCGGTGCCGCGGCTTGATGTCTTGAGCGGCAGTCGCTCTTCCGCAGTTAGCAGCGGAAGCCCAGAAGCCTGAGCCATCTCAATCATTACCGTCTCGCCGTCACCCAGTACACCGTAAGCGGCAGTCATGGCGCGACCAAGCGGGTCGGTCGCTGCTACTTCTATCCGTGTGCCGCCGGTAGCGTGCACAAGGTTGTCCAAGATGCCTTCTCCGCCATCGGCAAGCGGCAGTTCATGCAGCTCTGCCTCCGGAATGACGGACCGAATGCCTCTGGCAATAGCGCTGCACAGCTCCTTTGCCGATGCGGAGCCTTTGAAAGAATCAGGTGCAATGACCACTTTCATACCTCTATCTACTCCCGTCGAATATATCTATGTAAGTTATTATCCTATATAATTTGTACCACATCACTACAATTCATAACGGGGAATGATCATCATGGAAGAAACGATGGATTGGAAGAATGGAACAATCGTCGGACGTCGATTTATCGCCTCCTTCAGCGGCGGCAAGGATAGTGCACTCGCTCTATATAAAGCCATGCAGGTTGGAGAAGCGATCGGCCTCATCGTTATGCTGGAAGAGGAAGGAAAACGTTCCAGATCCCACGGCATGCCACCTGAGCTTATTCGCGCTCAAGCGGATGCGATCGGACTGCCGCTCTATACAGCCGCTGCGAGCTGGGCTGATTATGAGCAAGCTTTTATCGGCCAATTGGTACAAGCGAGAGAGCGCGGAGCCGAAGTGCTCGTAACAGGCGACTTGGAACTGACGGATTATGGCTGCTGGCAGGATGAGGTATCGAAGAAGGCAGGCTTGAAGCTTGGCATGCCGCTGTGGCAAATGGATCATCTCGAAACCGTAGAAACCTTCATCAATCTCGGTTTTCTATCGGTCGTTGTGACCGTCAACTTATCGCTCGGCATGCGAGAATCAGATCTTGGACGCATGCTGGACCATGCATTTGTTCAAGAGCTCCTTGATCGCGGTATCGACCCTTGCGGAGAAGGCGGCGAGTTTCATACGACTGTGCTGGACGGACCGATTTTCAAGTCTCCGATTTCGGTTCGCAGTTGTGAACCGGTGCGGCATGGTGATTACGCCTTTCTGCCTCTGGAGCTAAGTACCAGGTAATGCTATCCAATGATGAAGGCGTTTGATATAATATCCAAAGCATCTAAATATAGGTATATTAGACCGGGGGGGCAGCGCAGATGTCAGGTTCGAAAGTCATGAAGTGGATATCGGGTTCTTTAGAAATATTTCTAGCCATTCCAATATTGGGGGCACTTGTAGTCATCGGAACCTCCTATTCTGCTTTAGGGTTCATGTTGATTATTCACCTCGTAACCCTGATCCTCTCGAAGAAAGACCGAGAACCGATTTATGGTTCGGTGCTTGGTATCGTAACCTCTCTATTAGCTTGGATTCCTTTCGTCGGTTGGATCCTTCACTTATTAAGCGGAATTTTCCTCATGGTTACTGCAGCAAAAAGGAGCTAAGCACATTCAAGTGCCTAGCTCCTTTCTTCGTCTACTCTTCCGATTCGTCCATATCGTTATACAGCTCGTTGCTGCCCGGCATGAGCAGCCACTTATTGTCTACCTTCTTCAGGTTGTATAAGTTGATCGATTTGACTGGCATCATCTCGCCGCCAATCGTCACTTCAAATGTGTGCAGCGTCAGAAGGAGCGCCTTGTCACCGTTTAGTTCCACGATGGCGTTCTTCTCCAGATTCATTTTCAAGCTGGTTTCGGTGTCCTTGAACAATTCATCCATGGAATTCACATCTTCATCGAAGCCTTCCGCTCCGGCAACAAGTGTAGCCCTGTATGCGTTCAGATCCTTTGCATTTACAGCAGCGGCGTTAGCAGCAATCAGTGCCGAAATCGCTGTCTTATCTGCTTCAGGAGCTGCAATAGCTTCATTCCATATGCCATCGAGATCCAGCAATTGATGGGAAAGCTGCTCGGCATCGTAGATCGCCCATTTGCCGTTCTCTTTGTGAAGCGTGTACAGCATTTCGTTCTCCACATCCGCAAAGAAGCCGTCTCCGCCTACTTTCACCGATTGCTCTACCGTGTACACAACCGCTTCAACCGACGAATAGGAATCGATTGTTTTCTCGCTGAATGTCGTCTTGGTGTGTACTTTCGCGAACGTTTCCTGTACCGAATCACGGATTAAATCTCGTACCGGGGATTCAGAATGGAAGACCGCCATATAAGCTGCCGCGTCCTGTGCATCCTCTGCCGCAGTCAGCTTGTCCAGCACGCCGAACACTTCTGCCTGCTGCTGTGCCGTAGGTCCTTTATCCGCGATCGTAACGATTTTCTTCACGCCGTCCCAATTGACCGTTTTATCCGACAGTGTTGCGATGAAGCGAACGCCTACCATTGTACGGCCGTTCAGCAGCTTCATTTCACCGTTAACGGGAACATTCTTACCATCAACCAAAGCCGTCTTGCCGCTCGGTTTCATCTCAATGCTGCGCACAGCCGACTTTGCTTTAATCAGCTTCGTGGAAGCATTGTAATCGATGGAATAGCCCAGTTGTGTAAACAATGTACGGAATTCCACATAGGTTTTGCCATTCTGAAGCACAGGTGGTGTAGGGAAAATGACCCATTCGCCATTTAGTTTAACTTTAATGTCGGTACCGCCACTTGCCGCGGAAGCCGTCCCCGCCAAAGCTGCGAATACTACGATAATTGCAAGTACCACGCTTAACAAACGTTTCATATGAAACCTCACTTTCATTCTCTCTTATTGGATGACATACCTAATTATAGTATACGAGAGTCTATCAACTGACAACGCTCCAAATGTTAACTGTAGTGCCTGGCAGACTACTTATTCGTACGTGTCCAGCTCCGGAACAATCGGATGCATAATGCAACCCAGCATGCGCTTAGCCAGAAGCCCGCCAGAATATCTGACGGATAATGAACGCCGAGATAAATGCGGGATACCCCCATAATCATGATCATTGCTGCACTTAAGCATAATAGTGCGATGCGCCAGCTTCGCAGGCGGATGTGACGCCACAGTAAATAAGTAATGAGAACATATAACGTGAACGCTGCCATCGCATTGCCGCTCGGATAACTGAACCCGTGCTGTTCAACGAGACGGTGAATATCCGGACGATCACGCTTATAAATAGGCTTCAACAGCTCGTTTAGCAGCGTGGAGCCCAGCATGCCGCCGAGGAGCAATACAAGCTCCTTCCGATGTTTGAATACAAGGAATAAGAGCACTGCAACGATGAGAACGATCGGTATCATCGTTGAGGTTGAACCGATTTTGTTGAATACTTTGGCAATGGAGGTCAGTGCATCGTTCTCCTGCCCTTGCACCGCGGCAATAATCGTTTCATCGAACTGCTTCAGCTTGTCCCGGGATACAAGCATCGACAGCCCCTGAAACCCTGCAATCGCGAGAATAAACAAAATTAACCACATAACGAAATTAACCTCCACATTTACGATATGAAACTGACCGTCTTTGTCAGTCAAGACGGGGTAGACTGAATAGAAAGACGCAACAACAATACAACCTATTAAAGGAGAAGATAACCGAATGAGACCACTTGATGGAAAAATAGCCGTTGTCGCAGGTGCGACACGAGGCGCAGGACGCGGCATCGCAATTGCGCTCGGTCGTGCAGGCGCGACTGTTTATGTCACCGGCCGCAGCGTTCGAGGAAGCTTGTCCGATATGGGCCGCAGCGAAACCATTGAAGAAACGGCAGAGCTTGTCACCGCTGTCGGCGGCAAAGGCATTCCCGTCCGCTGCGATTACACCGTAGAGGACGATGTCCGTGCTTTATATGCCCGTGTAGCCGAGGAGCAGCAAGGCCGACTCGACATTCAAGTGAATGATATATGGGGCGGCGATCCCTTAACGGTATGGCATGAGAAGTTCTGGGAGCATTCCCTGCACAACGGCCTGCTCATTCAGCAGCGCGGTGTCCATACCCACATGATGGCCAGCTATTATGCCGCGCCGCTAATGATTGCTCATGGCTCCGGAGGGCTGTTCATTGAAATTACCGACGGCTACGATTATCGTTACCGCGGCAATCTCTACTATAGTTTAGCTAAAGTTTCCGTCATCCATCTGGCGCAAGCGATGGCAGCAGACCTCCGCCCGCATAACATAGCGGCGGTCGCCTTAACGCCGGGCTTCCTTCGTTCAGAGGCGATGCTGGATCACTTCGGCGTGCAGGAGAGCAATTGGCGGGACGCTGCTGCGCAGGACCCCCATTTTCTGCAATCGGAAACGCCCGCGCTCGTCGGCCAAGCTGCCGCTGCACTCGCATCCGATCCGAATGTGCTTGAGCGCAGCGGCCAGGCTTTGACCTCGTGGGACTTGTCCGAGGAGTACGGCTTCGCAGATGCGGATGGCAGCCGGCCGCACTGGGGCCGCTATGCCGCCGAGCACGGCTTCTAGTCGAAGTAGAAGCCGTAGTCGAAGCCGCTACAATTCGATCCAGAGCGCGGTTTTATCATCGGATTTCTTCACGCGCGGGAAACGAGTACAATCCGGATCGGACTCTTCGAGCTCCGTCAGCCACTCGATATAACGAGGCAGCCCCATCTCTCGGACAAGCGAAGCAATCTCAATGGTGCTGTCCTTGTCCGGCTCTCCCGGCGGCTTCGGAATATAGAGCCCGTCGGTAAAGAGCAGCAGCGATTTCACATTCGTGCGGCTGATACGGCCGAATTCCGCATAATCACTGAACGTCGGATCACCGTTAATAACGCCGTAGCCTTCAATCGTGTTGGCGACTTCACGACCTTGTATAATAACCGGCTTGCTGTACTCCCACAGTGCCTCACGAGTCGTTAGTCCCGCTGCGACGCCTTGTGCCCAAACCGCTTTGGTCCGATCATCCACATGCGCCAATTGATCATTCGTCACGATACGTATCGTTCCGTCTGTGTAATAAACAGCCAGCATACAATCGCCTAATTGAGCAAAATCAATCCATTTCGGCTGAACGCGTACCAATGCCGCACATGCATTCCACACGGCTTCCTTCTGCTCCGGCGATATTCCCGCTTCTACCATAGCTGCTCGCAGTGCCGTGTTTGCGCGGGAGAGCAGGCTCATCAACATATCCGAAGCAGCGTCTGCAGCCGTAGCTTCATTGCATGTCCGAGCTACCAGCTGCGCAGCTAAGTAGCCGCCGCTTTCTCCGCCCGGCCCTTGGTAGGACACTAATGAAGTTGCTCCATCAATAACCCCAAACAGACGGAGCTCATCATTGTGAATTATAGCGTCCTCATTCCAGGGGCTAACCCCTTTTACCGATACTGAAGTGAGTTCCATGACCGTTCCACCTCTCCTTTGATATGATTTATGTTTCGTTCCTATTTGCAGGCAGTAGATTTTAGCATAAGATAGTCTCCCGATAAAGGCAATCCGAATTCCTCCTAGGGGGCTAAGGTAAATAAGAAGACCCGAACCGGCTCTGTTCGAGCCGACTCGGGTCTTCTTATTTCATTACCATCTCGAGCCGCTTGGATGCGGACATCCTTTGACCGCAAGCTTCGCGCGAACCTTCACGAAACAGCCGCAGTGTGCGCAGGTTGTGCCATATTGAAGCGACGAGCACCCTTCGCAATTGGAGAGTCTCTCTTCGTACTGCGTATCCGAGACACAGTCGCCGGGATGCAGCGCCAGTTTGCTTAGAATTCGCTGCAGCTGCGCTTCTTCCACATGCACGGATGCACTGCATCCTTTGCAGCCTTCTTGTCTCTGCGATTCAGTCTCCATACGCATTAGCCTGCACGAAGCACCGCTACCGATGCAGGAGGCAAGGTTACGCGAATCGTGCCGTCCTCATGCTGCTCGATAGACGTCAGCTCCGTAGGCGTTACCTCACCCGGCTGCTCCACGGTGTTATGTGCGTTTAACGCACTGCCCTGCAGCACGGTTCCGCTGAGCGACAGAGCGCCGATCGCTTGCTCAGTCAGGCCTCTCAGCTCTAAAGTAATTTCCGCCGGCTCATCATGGCTTAGATTACATAGGCTGACGTGGATAATGCCTTCCTTGCTGCGCGAAGCCGATATACTCGTCTGCGGAATCGAAGCACCGTTAAAGGTGTAAGAAGCAGCTTCATGATGGATATCGAGTGCTTCCGCATCATGGTGGACTTGGAACATGTCGAAGACATGGTAAGTCGGCGTAACCGTCATCTGTGCGCCTTCCGTCAGAATGACGGCCTGCAGCACATTGACCGTCTGAGCGATGTTCGCCATCCGCACCCGGTCGCAGTGATTGTGGAAAATATGCAGCGTGGCCGCGGCCACAAGCGCGTCGCGCATCGTATTCTGCTGATAGAGGAAGCCCGGGTTCGTGCCCGGCTCCACATCGTACCAAGTGCCCCACTCATCCACGATGAGACTGATTCGTTTCTGCGGGTCGTATTTATCCATAATGGTGCTGTGCTTCTGAACGAGCTCGTCCATGACAAGCGCTTTGCGCAGCGTCTCGAACCATTCCGATGTTTCAAAATCGGTGGCTGAACCTTTCTGCTGCCAATTATGTGGAATTGTATAATAGTGTAGCGTAAGGCCATCCATGAAACGAGCCGCATCCCGCATCAGCACTTCCGTCCAATTGTAATCGAAATCGCTGGCGCCGCACGCGATGCGGAAGATTTTGTTATCTCCGTAGTTGCGCACATATGTCTGATAACGTCTGTAGAGATCCGCATAATATTCCGGCCGCATGTTGCCGCCGCAGCCCCAGTTCTCGTTGCCGACGCCAAAATAGCTGACCTTCCAAGGCTCCTCGCGTCCATTAGCTTGCCGCTCATTCGCCATTGGCGATTCCCCATCGAAAGTCATATATTCGACCCATTCCTGCATCTCTTGGACCGTTCCGCTGCCTACATTGCCATTGATATAAGGCTCGCAGCCAAGCAGCTCGCAGAGGAGCAGAAACTCATGCGTGCCGAAATGGTTGTTCTCCACGACGCCGCCCCAGTGCGTGTTGATCATCCGTTTACGCGTCTCCCGCGGGCCGATTCCGTCTCTCCAGTGGTATTCATCGGCAAAACAACCGCCCGGCCAGCGCAGCACAGGCAGGTTTAATTTGCGAAGCGCTTCCAAGACATCATTGCGAATCCCATGCGTATTGGGAATTTCCGAATCCTCGCCAACCCAAATCCCTTCATAAATACAGCGGCCCAGATGCTCGGAGAAATGGCCGTAAATATTGCGGTTAATGCTGCCCTTGCTGCGGTCTGCGTTGATAACAGTGCGATTCGTCATGCGGATAGACATCTCCTTGATATGGATTTGGATTGTAATTGTGGTCACTGGTATGATTAATATATATATTAATCAAGTAATAAAATAACAATTCACTCATTTCCATTAAACAATAAGACGCTCCGCATTTCAATCTATTTTTATATCCGATTAGACGGAGGCTCGCAGCAGCTCCTCTACCCAGCTGTAACAAGCTGACAGTTCCTCATCGCTCACCTGTTCCGATCGATGCTCGAACATGATTTTCACATTCGGATTGTGCCTGCCGATGATTCGCATATAGTCCTCGATCGGTGCCCAGTCCTCGCTTGGATCCAGATGAGGCAAGACCGGGTAGCGTGTTTGCTTGCGCTCACCGCCCTCCGTTATTCGCAATGTGGACAAATGGATGATCTCCGCATAGCGGGCATACCGCTCAATGACTGCTCTGGCATCGAAGAAAGGGTCCATTCTCTCCTGTATGTACAGCCTCGCTGTATCCAGACAAAGCTTGATGGAGCTGTACTTCGCAAGCAACTGTTCCAACAATCCTGTCTCCGTCACATACCTGTTCAACGCATCAAGCTCCAAGACCGGAACGAAATCATACTCCTGCCCCTTACGAGTCAACCACTCGAATAGAGTCTCGCTTCTCTCCTGAAACAGCTCGAAGGCGTACTCGGATTCGAAAACATATTCACTACGATCCTCGAAATGCCAACGCCCCCAGTCCACCCGATCATCCAGGATAACGGGCTTGGGATAATGGAATAACACATAGCTCGGCTGAATCGCGGTTGCCAGGTAATCGAGCTCTTGTTGAACACGCGCTAAGGCTTGCTGCCTTACTGCTTCATCTTTTGCAAGGAACAGTGCGTCCCGTACGTGTGAACTGCCTGCCCGCAGCGGGAAATGAACACCAATCCGAAAGTGGTCTTGTTTGGACTGTTGGTGGAGTCTCTCGATATCGGATTCATTTTGAAATAAGCATGCCTCGATTCCGTAGAATCCTTCTCTGAAATCTCTCCGATATTTCGCTTCGTGAAAGCCTCCATATTGCCCGATGATGAAATTGTGCCGCATCTTCTTCCCCTCTCCCGCCTATCATTCGAACTCTTGTCCGAACTTTTCGCAGTCTACGCTCATATACTATTCTATTAAACAAGTAAGTAGGTGATGAACATGGCTATCATTCCGTTTATTGTTGAAAATGAGGATAGGACCTTTCAAACCTTTGACGTTCGCGTATTCAACTATGGCACGGATCCTGTTATTTTGCAGCTTGAAGTATCGTACGCGCTGAATTCGGCAGATGGTCCTTCCGTGCTGGTGGTCTACGTGCTTCGCACCGTTGAGCTCGCTGCCGGTCAGCTTTTCACATTTGCTAATATTTTCGCAGACTTTGACGTTATGACCGGTACGCTGACAACGTTAGGAATAGAAGAAGAATACAATGTTACGTTTAACGTTGCTCCTGATTTCCCTGTCTTCCCTCCGTTTGGGTAACCTTTGCGATGCCAGCTGTATAACAGCTAGTTGCCCAACACCTCCTCTCGCCTAAATTAATAGCATATGGAGAAGTCACCTTAGCAAGGGAGGCGGAACACATGCAGAGGAAACGAACGTTTAAGAGGGCAACGACCTGTAGACGTGTACAACGGCATGACCATGAATTCGAGGGCAGCACCAAATTAGCCGAGGAAGGCGACGATCGCCACAACCATCGATTCGCGGGCGTATCCGGCCAAGCGATCAAATCCGGAGACAGTCATGTTCATGAGATTGACCTGACCAGAACCGATTTCTTCGGTCATTTTCACAAGCTAAAGAAGATCACGACAGGCCCTGCAATTCCCGTCGGGAACGGCAAACATGTTCATTTTGTCATGGGTAAAACGACCTTGGCTGATGGCCACGTCCATCGGTTTAATTTTGCTACTTTAATTGATGCGCCACTCAAATAATGAAGTTCGTCGCTGTCCCGCATGTCTGCCTTTGACTGCTGGGACAGCTTTTTGTTTTGCCCGCAGCGTTGCAGGTTTTGTGACAGATTGATCGTCCCCGTCTATAATGAAGACAATTGGGAATACATATGGCATACCTAACTAACGCTTGATGAAAAGAGGCTCCTTCTGTGACGCAAACTCGTATTGGAACCATTACCGCAATTAATCGCTTTCCCGTTAAATCCTTAGGGGGAGAAGCACTCCAAAGCAGCCGTATTGAGAACTACGGCTTGTACGGGGATCGTTCGCATGCCTTCATCGATGAGACGAAGGAAGGTTGGGATCGATATTTCACGGCCAGAACCGCACCTGACATGCTGCACTATATGGCTGCATTGGAGGACGGCGCGGAGGCAGCGGATCATTTTGCCGGATTGCGCATTACGGCACCGGATGGCCGTTCCCTGCAATGGGATGCTGCCCTGCTGCAGGAGATTCAACCGTATTCGAAGCAGAAGCTGAGCTTGCTCGCCCATACGCCGCAGTCGCCGGATCTGCTTGCCGTGGATGCGGCCAGCATCCTCATCATTACGAATGCTTCGCTTCGCAAGCTCGAAGCGATGTGGGGGAAGCCGCTCGACCCGCTCCGCTTCCGTGCGAATCTGCTCGTGACCTTGGATGACGATGCGCCGGATGAGTACGAATGGCTGAGTAAGCAGCTGTCGGTCGGAAGCGCGCGGCTGCAGGTGGATGTATTCTGCGATCGCTGCTCTTTAATTACGATTGACCCCGAAACGCTTGAACGCGATGCCTCGCTGCTGCGAACCGTGAATGAGCAATTGAAGCTCAATTTCGGCGTCTATGCATCCGTAAAGCAAACCGGACAGGTGCAGCTTGGGGATGCAGTTTATTTGGAAGTGTAACTCGTTACTCTCTTGCGCTACCTTCCGCTAAATTCGGCTCATGTGTGGTACTGGGTACCTCTATTGCGCCGTCTTGCACCTATTCACTTTTAAAATAAGCCCATGAGCGGTAACAGTAGCAGTTACCCGTTCATGAGCTTATTTTGCGTTTAATCCGACTTATGTGTGCGATATCTGTTACCTTGTGCGTTCTCCCTTACCTACGACCCCGTCGACCGGTAATGCCTTACGCCAACTCGCCATACGAGCAGGCAAGGCACGAGGAATAAGAACCCCGCCAGCGGTACCATCGCGTAGAACGTATGGTTTCCGCCCTCCCTGCCTAGAATGTACAGCAGCGGCAGATAGTTCACGCAGCCGAATGGGATGACGAAGGTGAACAGCCGCTTCACCCACTTGTGATAGATGTTCAGCGGGTACTGCGTCATTTCGCGTCCGCCGTCCGTGAAGATATTGGCGATCTCCAGCCCCTGCACCGTCCAGAAGCTAACGGAGGCAGCGAGGATAAAGATGCCCGTAAAGATCACGATTCCGCTTATCACCATCAACACCAGCGTAGTCACCTTAAGCAGCGTCCAGTCAACGTCAAGATTCCCTGCGGACCAAACTAATATGGCAGCGCTCAGCAGCAGTCGACCGATCCGGGCGAATTCGAATTTGGAGCCGAATACTTGAATGACCGTGCCCCGGGGACGAACGAGTAATCGGTCGAAGTCTCCACTCACGACAAGGCTTGAGAACGTATCGAACCCTCGGCCGAAGCATTCCGTAAACGAGAAGGCCATCTGTGTCACGGCAAAACAAAGCACGACCTCGTAGAAACTCCACCCTTTGAGCTGGCCGAACTGTTCGAACATAAAGTACACCCCGGCAAACGTTGTAAACGGGGTTAGACATTGCCCCAGCGTCAGCAGCAGGAAGGATACCCGGTACTGCATCTCCGATTTAAGAATGATTTTCATATATTTCAAATATAAGCTCATGGCGCCTCCTCACCCTCCCTGCACAACGACGCGCCGAAGCGAGCGGTTCATGGTGAATTTGCCGAATGCGACTAACGCGATCAGCCATGCCGTTTGTGCCGCGAGCCCCTGCAAAGCATCTAACTTCGCGATATCACCCGTAAATACACGGAACGGAAAATCCACAGTATAGTGGAACGGCAGCAAATAGATGATCTCTTGCATCCACCCCGGCATAAGCGGAACAGGCACAAGCATCCCCGCCAGAAAATCCCCAAACACACTAAAAATCAACAGAGAACCGCCCGGTGACATCGTGACAAACACCGATATGTAAATGAGCATCGAAATGGCCACGACCATCAGCATGCTAACAACCAAAACCGCAAGGAAGATAAAGAAGGTAAGCCAATCTGGAGGAAGCTCAAGCCGATAAGGCCTAGGCAAGAAGACCGTGACTAACAGAATAGGAGAACATCTTAACAGCGCACTCGACAAGCGTTGTGCAAGCAGCTTGGCATACCAGAAGTTGTAAATACTAGTAGGCCTGCACATTTCATAAGCAATGTTGCCGCTCTTGATGAGCGAGAACAGCTCGTTGTCTCGCAGCCATAACATCACCAGAGCGAGAAAAGCTTGCCTCAGCCAGGTGTAGGTGATCACTTGGGACAGTGTCATTGGAGGTTCTTGCCCAGTGGAATGCGCGTAGAATGCTTCAAAAATCATAATGAACATAAACCCGAAGAAAAATTGCGTGCCGATGCCGGCCAGCGCTGCCGCGCGATATTGCAGCCCGGTGCTGATTCGCAGCTTGAATACGGACATGTACGCCCTCATCATAGCTGATACTCCTTATACATCTGCACAATGATGTCTTCAATCGGCTGTGTCTCGATAGCCACATCCAGCAGTTCGACCTGTGCGGACAGCTGCGCGATGGCTTCCGAGATCATCACCTGCTCCGTATCTACGCTAAGGATGGCCCTCTCGGTTGTCCACGATAGAAGCGATACGCCGGGAATTGCAACCGGGCGGCTGTTCTCCTGATAATCGGCCGTTATCGTTCGTTTCGTGCCGAATCGGCTGCGAAGTCCCTGTACATTGCCATCGTAGAGCAGCGTCCCTTTTCCAATCAGCAGGATCCGACTGGCCAGCGCTTCGATATCGTTCATGTCGTGCGTGGTCAGAATGACGGTAACGCCTTTCTCTTTGTTGATCGTCTTAATAAATTGACGCACCGCGATCTTGGAGACGGCATCGAGCCCGATGGTCGGTTCATCCAAGAACAGGATGCTCGGACTGTGCAGCAGCGAGGCGGCTATTTCGCAGCGCATTCGCTGCCCCAAGCTGAGCTGCCGTACCGGCGTATACATAATGCTTCCCAGGTCTAGCGTTTCAGTGAGCAGCGAGAGTGTCTCCCGGTACTGCGCTTGCGGGACGTTGTAGATGTCGCGCAGCAGATCAAACGACTCGATGACGGGGACATCCCACCACAGCTGGGAGCGCTGTCCGAATACGACGCCGATGTTCTTCACATACTTGACCCGATCCTCCCACGGGGTGAAACCCTTAATCACGCAGGAGCCTCGGTCAGGTACGAGAATGCCGCTCATGATCTTGATCGTAGTCGATTTGCCGGCACCGTTCGGTCCGATATAGCCGACGATTTCGCCCGGAGGAATATGGAACGAAATATTTTGCAACGCTTCAATGGCCGTGTATTCCCGATGGAACAACGATTTGAGCGCATGACCAACACCTGATTGCCGTTTGGCGACCAGGAATGTCTTACTGATTCCGTCTACGGTTATCACGTACCGATACCTCCAGAAATTGAAAATTTTTGAAAAGCGACAGGGAGAAGATAGTATCATTACGTGGATAAATCTGTCAACCCAAACTTTAGAAAAGACCGCCTAGATGAGCTTAGGCGGCCAAATCGTCATCCTATTTCATTAACAGAACCTGCATGGATGTGATAGAGAACATGCTTATGTACAGGGCTGCTTGGATCAACTTTCGGGTGGTCAAAAGTAGTAACAAACTGCATGCCGATTTTCCGCATGACATGACTCGAAGGCGTATTAATATCGGCTGTAAAGCTGTACACGTTACGGAAACCCAATTGGTTAAATCCGTATTCCAAGCAAGCCTTCGCTCCCTCGGTCGCATACCCCTTACCCCAAGCCTCCTTCTTAAGCCGCCAACCAATTTCAATGCACGGTGTGAAATCCGACTCAAATGTCGCATGATGAAAGCCAATAAATCCGATAAACTCGTTGTTTTCCTTAACTTCCACTGCGTATAACCCAAATCCACTTTCCTTAAACTCAGACACTATGGTGTTGTAGAACGCCTTCGTTTCATCCGCTGACAAGGTTTTTGGAAAATACCTCATCACCTCTTCGTCCGCATTCAGCCCGGCGAAAGGCGCTAGATCCGCCTCTACCCAGTCGCGCAGTCGCAATCTCGCTGACTCCAAATAAATCATGCTGCATCTCCTCCTTCGCAAGAAAGCCCGCTCGCGGCAGCGAACGGACCTCTATCATGTTTTAAAGCACCGGCCCATACGCAACGCCTGTAAGAGAGACCGGTCCGATCACAGACGCGCCGGCTTTCTCGATCGGCTCCAGCTCCGCGGTAAGATTGTACACGTTGAACTGGCTGGTCGTATTGAAATCTGCGATTTGAAGCTCGATCGTATAATAAGCCTCCGCATTTGTTTCAAAACCGATCCGTGTATCCGCGATTTCCACGCCGATTTCGACGGGATCAAGCGATTTGAACAGCTTCACGATAATCTGGCCGTTAGCGGATGTCCCGATTACGCCAATAACAGCATTCAATACGATTCTATTATTCGGCGGCAGCGGATCCGCGTATATACCGACATCCGCTTGAAAAAAACCGGGCGCAATATCATACTTGTTGTCAGTCGGCGCGGTCGAGATAAGTCCAACGGGAATCGGCACGCCGGGGCCTTGTCCGTATCTGGGCACACTTACTTTCATGTCAAGCACCTGCACACTCATAGGTGACTCCTCCTTCTTACAGCTCGTACACAATAGAATATGTGGACGAGCCGTTAGAAGAAGCGGGACTTCTGCTGATTTTTACCGTTATTTCCGGTGCATCTTAAACTCCAGGAACAGCTCATTGTAATGGGAGAGCATCCTCTTCCCCAGATTCTTATAGACCTCCAGCTTCGCAGTCAGCTCCGGTTTCGGGTAGAACCGCTCATCCGAGGAAATCTCCTCCGGCAGGAATTCCATCGCCTTCTCGTTTGGCGTCGAATAGCCGACATACTCCGCATTCTGCGCGGCATGCTCGGGGTCCAGCATAAAGTTAATAAACTGATGAGCACCCTCGATATTCCTCGCCGTCTTCGGAATGACCATGTTATCGAACCATAGGTTGGAGCCTTCCTCCGGCACGACATAAGTCAGCTTCTCGTTCTCACCGATGATTTCCGAAGCATCGCCCGACCACACGACACCAACCGCCGCTTCTTCATTGGCCAGCAGCAGCTTGATTTCGTCACCTACGATGGCCTTCACATTCGGCGTCAGTTCCTCCAGCTTCGCTTTCGCTTCCTGGAGATGGCCCTCATTCGTATCGTTAAGCGAATAGTGCAGACTGTTCAGCCCGAAGCCAATGACTTCACGCGCCCCGTCCACGAGCAGAATTTGATTGCGCAAGCTAGGGTCCCAGAGGTCATCCCAGCTCTTGAATTCCAGCCCCTTCAGCAGCTCCGTGTTATACACGATCCCTACCGTTCCCCAGAAATACGGGATCGAGTAGGCGTTGTCCGGATCAAAAGAGAGATTCATGAACCGCGGGTTGATATACTTCAAATTCGGCAGCTTCGACTTGTCGATCGGAAGCAGCAGCTCTTCCTCTTTCATCTTGCTGATGGCATATTCGGAGGGGACGCTGATGTCGAAGGTCGTGCCGCCTTGTTCGATCTTGGTCATCATCGCTTCGTTGGAATCGAAGGTTTGGTAAATGACTTTAATGCCGGTCTCCTCTTCAAAAGCAGCCACCAAATCCGGGTCGATGTAATCGCCCCAGTTGTAGATCGTAAGCGTATTGTCGCCGGAGTAGCCCTGCGACGAATTGAGCGCCGAAGCGCCATACATTAAGGCGAAAGCAAGCACAAGCACGACGAGCATCATCCGAACGAGCGATTTCATTTGTTAGGAAGCCCCCAATCCGTGCGGCGGTCGCCACGTCCCGAAACTTGTCCGCGGCGATTGATGAAGTAGTAGCCGACGACAAGCAGCATCGTGAAGACAAAGATGAGCGTCGACAGCGCATTAATAGACAACGAGACACCTTGTCGCGCCCTTGAATAGATCTCGACTGACAATGTCGTAAAACCATTGCCCGTGACGAAGAACGTAACGGCGAAATCGTCGAGCGAGTACGTTAAGGCCATGAAGAACCCTGCGAATATACCGGACTTGATGAACGGCAATATAACCTTGGACAGCACATCCCATTCCGTTGCGCCAAGGTCCCGAGCGGCGTCGAGCAGCGAAGAGCTCATTTCCTCCAGCTTCGGCAGCACCATGATAACGACGATCGGTACGCTGAACGCGATATGGGAAATCAGCACAGAGGCAAATCCGAGCTGAATTCCGAGTATTGTAAACAGGATCAAGAAGGATGCCCCGATAATAACGTCAGGACTGACGATGAGCACATTGTTGAGCGATAACAGCGCATTCTGATTTTGCCGCTTGCGCAGCCGATGTATGGCAATGGCGCCAATCACGCCGAGAATCGTTGAAATAACAGCGCTAAGCAGCGCAATGACAAGCGTATTGAGCAAGATGATCAGCAGGCGGGTATCGGCAAACACTTCCTTATACCATTCCAGCGTAAAGCCATCAAACCCGTGCATCGTCCCCCCGCTGTTAAACGAGTAATAGGACAAGTAGATGATCGGCGCATATAAGATGATGAAGATGAGCCAGAGATAGACATTCGACAGCTTCAGTTTACGGTTCATCGTTTGTCCTACCTCCTGCTTCTATTGCGATTGCCGGTTAAGATCATAATGACCGCCATCGCAAGGATGAGAAATACAGCAATGGTGGCACCCATGCCCCAATCCTGCGTTACGAGAAAATGCTGTTCAATAGCCGTTCCGAGCGTAATGACCCGGTTGCCCGCAATAAGCCGCGTAATCATAAAGAGCGACAGCGCTGGAATAAACACAGCCTGGCAGCCGGATTTCACACCGCTTAATGTAAGCGGGAAGATGACCCGGCGGAAGGTCGTCCACGTCGATGCGCCCAGATCTCGAGATGCATCCACGAGCGAGGGGTTCAACTCCTCAAGCGCATTGAATACAGGCAGAATCATGAACGGAATGAAGATATAAACCGATACGAATATAAAGCTGAAATCCGTAAACAAAATTTGCTGATTCCCGATGCCAATCAACTCAAGAATGGAATTGACGGCCCCATATGTACCGAACAGCCCAATAAACGCGTACGTCTTAAGCAGTAGATTAATCCAGCTTGGCAAGATGATCAGCAGCAGCCACAGCTGTTTATGTTTGGTCCGGGTAAGCAGATAAGCAGCCGGATAACCAATCAGCAAAGAGAAGAACGTAATTAAGAAGGCGTACCAGAACGAGCTGAACGTCATCTTCATATAGACCGGCGTGAAGAAATGAGCATAGTTGGAGAAGGTGAAATTGCCTTCAACGTCAAAGAGCGAGTCGTAGACAATGAGCACGATCGGCGCAACTACGAACAGCAGCATCCACAGCATGTAAGGTACGAGATACAAATTACGAGAGCGCGACTGCGCTTGGATAGGAGCGTTTAATTGGGCGTGCGCTTCGTTCCTCATGAGTAGGCTTCCAGCCTTCTATCGAACTCTTCCTCGGTCTCATTGAAGCGCATGACATGAATGGCTTCCGGGTCGAAGGTCAATCCGATCGCCTCTCCAACTTGTGCTTTGCGCGTGGAGTGAACGAGCCACTTATTGCCGGCAGCATCGATGCACTGAATTTCAAAATGAACCCCGCGGAACAGCTGCGCCTCTACTTTAACCTGCAGCTTGCCGTCCTCCGGACGTGTAATCTCTAAGTCCTCCGGTCGGATGACAATGTCTACCGGTTCATTCGGCTGCAGCCCCTGATCGACGCATTCGAAGGATTTCCCCGCAAACTCGACTTGAAAATCCTGCTTCATCCTGCCTGCCACAATGTTCGATTCCCCGATAAAATCAGCAACGAAGCGGTTGATCGGCTCATCGTAGATGTCCATTGGCGTACCGCTTTGCTGGATGACCCCTTCACTAAGCACGAAGATCTCATCTGACATCGCGAGCGCTTCCTCTTGATCATGGGTCACGAATATGAACGTAATGCCAAGGCGTCGCTGCAGCTCGCGCAGCTCGACTTGCATCTCGGTACGCAGCTTAAGATCAAGCGCAGAGAGCGGCTCGTCCAGCAAGATGATTTCAGGCCGATTCACAATGGCTCGTGCAATGGCTACCCGCTGACGCTGACCGCCCGACATCTCCGTGATTTCACGGTTCTCGTAGCCGGCCAAATTGACGAAACGGAGTGCTTCAAGCACCTTCTCCTTGATTTCGGATTGTTTCATTTTCTTAATGCGCAGGCCAAATGCAATGTTCTCGAACACATTCAGATGCGGAAACAGCGCGTAATCCTGAAATACGGTGTTTACTTGGCGTTTGTTCGCAGGGATATGATTAATGACGTTCCCGTTAAAATAAATATTGCCTTTCGTAGGCTCCGTGAATCCGGCGATCAGTCGCAGAATCGTCGTTTTGCCGCAGCCCGAGGGACCGAGCAGCGTATAAAATTTCCCGCGCTCGATCTCGAAGCTGACGTCCTTCAGCACGGCGGGATCGCCCTCGTACTGTTTGGTTACGCCTTGGAATGAAATGATGGCTTCGCTGGCAGGTTGTACATTCATCGTGGCGCTGCCTCCTTATGTAAATAAATAGATATAACGAATAATCTTCTACTGGTTAGTATAACCAATTGCAGCCAGCACATGAAGCACAAAAATGACCGTCCAGGACCTGCATCCCGTTCGGTCATTTTCCACAAGCTCTTAAGTCCGAGCCAGCAGTGTTTTATATACTTTGATCATGCTCATATGCATGCCTTCGTGATAGAGATTCAAGCTGAGAAACTCTTGCGGCGATGATAGTGTTATCCCTGTAGAAGTCTTATACGGCTGCGGAACCTTCTCCTCCAAGCGATGCGCAATCGTTTCTTGAATGCGTTCCACCTGGCTGCCGAGGAGCTGCTTCAATTCATCCAGTGTAGGGGGTATTGTCTCTGCCGGCCACTGAAGCGGTGAAGTGCCGAATTCAAACCATTCCTTGAAGCCTTCAGGGCGATGAAGCGGAAGCTCCAGGTATTGAAAAGCAAAGCGTTCCTGCACGACGTAGATATGCCCCAGCTGCCAACGAATCGTATTGCGGAACCCGTCCGGCACCAGATCTGCCTGCTCCTCCGTAACGCCTTCCACTAGCTTTAAGGTCTGATTTCGCACAAATTTGAGCTGCGTGAATAGAAACTGATCCATGGTCACCTTCACTCCAATCGATTGACTATGTGTTCCACTATATCATGTTAAGTGACAGAGGGGGCAGGAATTAAACCTAGGAAGGCGAATTGTCCCACATACGTACTTCCGGAAAAAGGATGATCACACCATGCTAAGCACGGCTTTCTTACTCGTACTTGGTTCAGGATTTCTGCACTCCGTATGGAACTTATTCACCAAACGCAGCCTCGACAAAAACGTATTCCTCTGGTTGTGTCAGCTCGTTGGTCTTGCGCTAATGCTGCCTTGGGCAATCGCACTGTGGGATGGCTCACACCTCAGCAGCAGCGGATGGTGGATCATTGCTGCCGCCGCTGCCCTTCATGGTCTTTATACCATCTTGCTGGCGGCGGCGTACTCCGTGGGTGACTTGTCCCAGGTGTATCCGATCATGCGGGGCACCAGCCCATTGCTCGTTCCTCTAATCGGCGTCACGCTACTCGGTGAACAGCTAACCTTGGCTGGTTATCTTGGCGTTGCATGCATCGTGATCGGGATTGTTGCGCTCAGCAACATTAAATTTGGCGGAGGTGATCGAACCTCGCTGCGTGCACCGCTGCTCGCTCTGACAGTCGGGCTCTGCATAGCCAGCTATATCATCGTGGACAAACTCGCGCTCGATTATGTGCCCGCAATCGTGCTGAACACGCTGACAACAGTAGGCAATCTGCTCGCTTTGACGCCAGCCGTTATCCGTTCTAAAGGCATCAAACGAGAACTCCGTCATAATGGCAAAATCATGCTGCTATGCGGGATTATCGCGCCCGGCGGCTATCTGATTTTCTTATCCGCGTTGTCGCTTGGCCCTGTCTCGCTACTGGCGCCGATGCGCGAAATCGGCACCGTATTCGGCACCTTGATGGGCATACTGATTCTCCACGAGAAGCAGGGCAAGCAGCGGATTTGGTCCTCCGTGTTCATCACTTGCGGCGTAATTGTGCTTGGTCTGTGGGGCTAAGCTTAGTTTGCCGCCTCTGTTGGCTTAGAACTGCTGCGCATCCGGCTCAAGCTGCTGTATCTTCTCCATATACGCGATGACCCTGCGGTCACGTGCATGAGGGTAATCGTAGCCCAGCTTCTCGCCGAGCTCGACTGCCAGCTTACGGAACAAATCCGTCATCGCGAAGAGTGCCCGCCAATTGTCTTCAGCGCTTGCGCCAGCATAGGTTTGTTCCAGCTCATACCACGTCTGCTCGTCCAAGTAACGCTTGAACCAACGTCCATTCTTGCCCGGATTCACAATCCAATCCCGGTTAACCCCGATATGCCATTCGATCATCGGCATGAACATTTCGACTCGAATAACACTGTCCAGCATGTATTTGGCGTAAAATAACTCGTCTCGCCATAAGCTCTTCGCCACGTACGTGATATCCCACCAAAAGGCTGTCACCAGCGAATGATAGTCTTCGCGAGAGGGCTTATCGGTGATATAACCGGTATGCTGCGGCTGTTTCAAGCTCGCTGTCACGCCGTCTTTGTCCAGCAGCACACGGTACCCGATATCGAGCTCCTCCGGCAGCAGAGGCATTCTCATCAATTCCTCTAAGTGAGCGACAAGGTATACTTGAAAATCGATCCGTACGCCATCCTCGAACAGAACCAGCCGCGTAATCGAGCGTTCATGATCTTCCCGGTACTCCGTCATAATTCCGCCGAACTGCGTAATCCACGCATCACTCCCGCGAAACGGAGTCATGTCCGTCACCATAAGCTCGATATCATAGTCCGACAGCAAATCGACCGGGGCATTTGGGTTTGCACGCGAGCTCGTCATGATAACGGCCCGAATCATGCTGTTTTTCTGTGTCCACGCCACCAGTTTGCCGAGAACTTCCTCCATATTGCGCATTGTATGATGAACTCCTTATCGTTTCATTGTATTCGTGATGCCAAAGGGCACATGCACAGAAGGTACGCTGCGCGCGACGCCTTCGATATGACCCACCTGATCGTCAAAGAAGATATGAGGCTTAAAGATGCCAAGCACCCGACCTTTATCGATGCCGCCCAGAAAAAAGGCCTCATCGACGCGAATATCCTGCTCCCGCAGCGTCGTGATGACCCGTTCATGCGCAGGTGCATTGCGAGCGGTCGCAATGGCGACACGGATCTTCGGCTTATAGGCCGGATCAAGCAGCTTCTTCTCGCTTTCTCGCTTCTGCAGCTTGGCAATTTCGCCGAAGAAACGGAACAGCGGTCCGCCCGGCAGCGGCTCTCCTGCCTTGCTCCGCTCATGATCGTGAAACGAATGCAGTGCGCCGCCCCGTTGAAATATGGTCTCCGCCGAGTCGTCGGCGATGATGCCGTCAAAGTCAAAGGCGATGCGCAGCTCCTCGTCTTCATCATCATCCACGTAATCGGTCGGATAGATGCAGCCTGCAGGGTAGCCGTGCTCGACGGCTTCCTTCACGTCCTCCGGGTTTCCGGAGAGGAAGAGCGACGCATTGAAGGCGTCCAAGTACAGGAACGGATTGCTGCCTGCTACGAAGACGGCTCGGCTGATCGGCAACTTGTAATGCTCAATCGACTTGAACACGCGAAGTCCCGTATCGGGATCATTGCGCGAGAGCAGCACCACTTCCACGAGTTGTTCCTCGCCCGAAGCATGGATGCGAAGCAATCTTGAGATCAGCGGGAAGGCGACGCCTGTCGCCAAGATATGATTCTCGTTCTCGCGTTGGAACTTGCGATACTCGTCCTCTCCGCGTTCGCGGAAGACACGATCCGATTCTTCGAGGTCGAATAAGGCGCTGGAAGCAACGGCGATCACGAATTTATTTTCGATGGGATAGGGCATAGTGGGGGTTGGACCTCCTTATTCCTTATTGTCCGTAACGTTGTCCCCTCCATCTTACCAATTTGCTCGAATATCCGTACAGCGCAATATAACATTGTATCCCAGCACGCATGATGTTTATAATTAGTCCAACGATGCTGATTGGCTTGCGTGTACGATCCAAAGATCGGACATGCAGCATTCAGCTATGAGAAGAAAGGACGGATCAGCCATGTGGAGTGAGCTGTGGAGATTGTTTATTTCGTTCGGCAGAGCGACAATGCTGGGCTATGGAGGCGGACCGTCCATTATCCCGCTGTACGAGAATGAGGTTGTGAGCCGTATGAAGTGGATGACGACAGAGGATTTCGGTCATGCGCTTGCTTTCGGCAACTCGCTGCCGGGTCCGATCGCGACGAAGCTTGCAGCCTATATTGGCTTCAAAGTAGCCGGTTGGGCAGGCGCTGCGGTTGCCCTCACTGCCGTAGTAATGCCAACGGCTTTGCTGATGATCGTGCTCGTGGGCGTCATGTCGAAGCTGCAAAATAACACCATCATCAAAGGCATGATTCGCGGCATCCAGCCTGTCATCTTCGTGATGATGGCGATGCTGGCGTATGATTTTGCCAAGTATGCCATGAAGACGACACCGGGTGTGATCACCTTCATCCCCTTCCTGCTCGCGGTTGCATTCTTCATCATGGTGTATTACTTGAACCTGAATGCGGTATGGGGCATCATTGGAGCGCTTGCAATCGGGGCGTTGTTCCTGCGGGGATAGCAGCGATATTGAAATCATAGGACATCCTTAGGCTGAGGCGAGCTGGGGATGTTTTTCCATATTTAGGCGGCTGTACGGGTGCATTCAGCCTCTAATTCTCATAAGCTAGTACAACGACATCTACTAGAATGGAGCTGAAGTGATGCAAGCAAAGAGCCCAAGCAATATTAAAGCCATTGATGTCTCGCACCATCAAGGCGTTATCGATTGGAAAAAGGTGCGAGCGGCCGACGTGCTCGCGGCTTTCATAAAGGCGTCAGAGGGTACCTCGTTCAAGGATGATAAATTCGCGACGAATGCAAACGCTGCTGCTGCAGCCGGCATCAAGACCGGATTCTACCACTACGTGCATCCGGAATCGAATGACGCGAAGTCGGAGGCGGCTCATTTTGCCAATACAATCAAAGGGTTCAAATCAGACTTTCCTCATGTGCTCGATGTGGAGGGAGATGCGGGTCAAGTGTCCGTATCCAAGCTGACACAATGGTGCGTCGATTGGCTGACCGAAGTCGAACGGCTTACGGGGCATCCGACGCTGCTCTACACAGGGGCAAGCTTCGCCGAAACCAATCTAACTCAACCGCTCGGTCAATGGCCGCTGTGGGTCGCTCACTACGGCGTAGATCAACCGATGGGTAACCCGACATGGAGCGAGTGGGCCGTATTCCAATATTCCGATAACGGGAGTGTCGATGGTATCGGCGGCAATGTCGTGGACATGAATGCGATGGAGCAGGCATTCTACAACCAATATGCCAATCCGGGCCAGCCTCAGCCGCAAAGTCCGGAAGATACGATCAAAATCGTCGTGAACGATAGATTAGCCGCTTATGGCCGGATTGTCGATGGCAGCACCTACGTGCCCTTGCGCCAGCTCGGCGAATCGCTGGGCGTTCCGGTCTACTGGGACTCTGCCACTTCAACCCCTTATGTGAATGGGCAGCCGGTCACGAACTATAAACTGTTCGACGACAGAACGTACATCGGCATTCGTTCTACAGCCGAACTGCTCGGCGCCAAAGTTTCGTGGGACGCGGTGAACAAGAAGGTTTATATCTATATGTAGCAGATCGCGTCTCCCCCGTCCTACTCAGCAAACAAACTGCTCCCGCTCTCCCGCGATGGATGCAGATAGTGCGGAAACGGAACTCTAAGCGCCGATACCTATTAGCGCTGCCTCGGGGCAGCGCCATTTCTGAGTGCCTGTACGATTCGTTAGAATTCCAAGACCACAGCGAAGGGGTCGGAAAGGGCCGAGGTTGGTCGGTTTATACTTGCGAAGAACGCACAATGACCGCCCCGAAGAGGCGGTCATTGTGTCTGTATGAGAAGCTTTGCAGCGGCTTAATCCGCGAGATGCAGAACAATTCGCCCCCGGCCATGGCCGGACTGGCTCAGGTCTTGCGCCTTGGCAGCCTCCGCTAGGGGAAAGTGCGCGCCGACATGCGTCTTCACGAGGCCGTCAGCCATCAGCGCCGCAATCTTACTCAGCGCATCCGCCGCGGGCAGCTTGTTCGAGAACATCGCTTTAACGCCGCGTTCCTGCGCGCGCTCAGCCGATGGCTGACTCACCAGCGAGATCAGCCGGCCGCCCGGCTTGAGCACCTCGAAAGACCGGTTCTGCGTCTCGCCGCCGACCGTATCCAGCACCAAATCTACATCAGCCGCCGCATCCTCGAAACGCGCCTGCTTGTAATCCACGACAACGTCTGCGCCGAGCGAGGCTGCATAGTCGACATTGTCCGTTCCACAGGTGGCGATCACTTCGGCGCCTCTCCATTTGGCTAACTGCACCGCGAACAAACCGACACCACCGGCCGCACCGTGAATCAGCACCCGCTCTCCCGCTTCAAGTCCACCGACCTCAAACAGCGCTGACCAGGCGGTCGTAGCACCACCGGAGATTGTAGCAGCCTCATCGAAGGTAAGTTCAACTGGTTTCGGCACCAGGAAATCCGCTGACGCAAGGGCATATTCCATATAGGACCCATACGTGGTTCTTCCGAAAACAGCCTGTCCTTTCATAAACGCGGTCACTCCCGGACCCACTTCCTCCACAATTCCCGCGAGTGAAGATCCCGGTATATAAGGAAAAGTGAGCGGCCTGAACTTCTTAAACATCCCTTCTCTAACTTTCCATTCAATCGGCAGCACGCCTGCGGCATGGACACGCACAAGCACTTCTCCCTCACTCGGCTGCGGACGTGGAATTTCTTCGAGCTGCAGTTCTTCAGAACCGCCATATTGGTGAACGCGTATCGCCTTTATCGTTTGATCGCTAAATCCATTACTCATTCTTCAAAACCCCTCTCACAAACACGCTATATCGCAACAATTTCAACTCTATACGCTGTGCTTCTTTCCTCAGTTTATCCACTGACGTTAATAATGTATAATACATATTAAATTATGTCTTCATAACATCAACATTATGAGTGATTGGAGCAAAATAAGCATGGAACTGCTGCAGCTGCACTATTTTCAAAAAGTCGCCAGACTCCAACATATGACGAGAGCCGCGCAAGAGCTGCACATCGCGCAGCCTGCGCTTAGTCAAAGCATTGCCCGGTTAGAGGAGGACCTCGGTGTCCCGCTCTTCCACCGTCAAGGCCGGCAAATTCGGCTGAACAGCTACGGGCAAGCTTTTCTGGCCAAAGTCGATATTGCCCTGCATGCCCTGGAGGAAGGAAGGCGTGAAATCCATGATATGAACGGTACGGAGCGGGGACATCTTCATATCGCGACAACGACCTTGGCTCGTTTCTCTGAGATGATTCGCGCCTATATGGAGGAACATCCGGAGATTAATTTGCGTATCTCTCAGGTGTCGGCGGAGGAGGCAGCTCCGTTGATCGAGGCCGGGGAGATCGATTTCTGCTACACGACACCCCCCATCGACAAGCCGGGCATCGGCAATGTTCCGCTGCTGCGTGAAGAGATCTTCATCGCGGTCCCTCCTCATCACCGACTTGCGAGCCATACGTTGATCAACCTCAGCGAGATCGCAGACGAGCCCTTCATAGGCATGAAAGAGGGTACTCGTCTGCGCGGCATGATGGATCAGTTCTTCAGCTCACGCGGCATGAAGCCTAACATCGTATGCGAAGTGGACGAACCCTCAGCGCTGCGGAGCTTCGTCGGTGCCGGCCTTGGGATCGCGCTCCTATCCGCCTGCAAGAAAGAAGAAGCTTCACCGCTCGTTCTGCTGCCAATCAATGATCCCAACTGCCGCCGGACCATCCAGCTTGCTTGGCTGGAGAAGCGTTATCAATCGCAGGCGGCGCACTCGTTTAGGGAGTATGTCACGCATTATTTTGCCAAAGATGCCAAAAGCTGAATAGTCCGCCTGCCCTTCGCGAACAATGTAACAGACATTTACAGCCAAGGGGGCCGCACCGTATGAACGCGCAGCGCGCACAAGAAATCGCCGAATCCTCCACCATGGTCGAGGTTACGTGCAACGGAGTTCCGATCTATATTCAACATGTCGACACCGACAACAACACAGCGCGGATTTATCCGCTCAATCAACCGGACAACGAAGAGACGGTGTCGCTGAACAGCTTAACGGAGAGCTCGCCATTCCAATCCGACGGCATCCAGATGCATTGTCCGGACTGAACGAGTTCGCCCGCGCATACTTAAAGGCCATACTCATGGGTTCATGGGTATGGCCTTCTTTTATCCAATCGGGTTGCTTAAAATTACTTCACGCTGCCGGCAGTAAGACCCTTCTCCAGGAACCGCTGGCAGAAGAAATAAACGAGGAAAATCGGGATACTGATCGCCATGAGCGCAGCAGAGATTTTGCCATAGTTTGAGCCTGCGAATACGACGAATTTCTGCGGGAGCAGCGTCACTGTCATCGAAGCCGGGTCCTGCAGGAAGATCAATGGAAGCAAGTAATCGTTCCACGATCCGAGGAACGTGTAGATCGTAACGGTCGCGATGGCCGGCATGCCCAGTGGCAAATAAATGCTCCGGAATATCGTATGCTTGCTGGCTCCGTCGATCGTCGCCGCTTCGTTGATTTCCTTCGGAATGCCATCGAAGAAGGTGCGAATCAGCATGAGGCCAAACGGAATGCCACCAGCGACATGCGGTCCGACAAGACTGAGCGGGTTATCCACCAGCCCCAGCTGCTTGATCGTCAGAAACCAAGGGATGATAAACCCTGCGCCGGGAATCATCATCCCGACGATAAGGATGAGAAACAAAGGAGTCCGCAGCGGAAACCGCAGACGCGAGAACGCATACGCCGCAAGCGTCACGCAGGTAATCGTAAGCGCGATATCCATTGCCGCCACGACAATGCTGTTCCAGAAGTAGCGATACACACCTGCATCCAGGAACACCGCCGAATAGTTGTTAACGAAGCCGCCCTCAAATGATTTCAACACCATTCGAACGAGCGGGTAGAGCCAGAGAATGCCCATAATGACAATGACAACTTGCACAACCGTACGGCCAAATAGATCTTTTCTATCGAATATCATCGTAGAGCTCCCCTCTTAAACATCCCATCTCTTCTGAATTTGGCTTTGAACCCAAGTCAGTATAAGGGCTATGATCATGATCAGGTTCGAGATCGCCGCGCTGTAGCCGCCCTTATATTCGAGAACGTAGCTGCGGTACAGGTAAGACGACACCACCTCACTGGAGCGAGCCGGCCCTCCACCGGTAATCAGCCAGACGAGGTCGAACGTCTTGAGCGATCCGATAATGCCAAGAATGATCAGCAAGGAATGCGTGCTCTTCAACATCGGAAAGATCATACGCGTGAACAATTGCAGGAATCCGGCGCCGTCAATCTTCGCCGATTCGATGACTTCCTGATTGAATTGGGTAATAGCCGTGAAATAGATAATCATACTGAAGCCCATATAAGTGAAAATGTTCGTGAACATAACGGCGTACAAAGCTAATTTAGGATCGCCGGTCCAATCCCGAACAAGGTTGTCCAATCCAATGGCTCTAAGCGCTTCATTAACCGCACCGGTATTGAAGCTGTATAGCTCGGTGAAGATAAGCGCCACAACGACGAGGCTCATAATGTTCGGCAGGAAGAATAACGATTTAAATAATCGCTTGCCGAAAAATAACGAATCATTGACAACGGATACGAACAAACCGATGATCGCTTGCACAATTACCGTGACGACCATGTAGGTAAGCGTATTGGTCACCGCTTTGAGAAATTTAGGGTCTTTCATCAGCGTGACATAGTTGTCGAAGCCGATAAACGTCATATTCTTCGATATGCCGTTCCATTTAAAGAAGCTGTGATAGATGTTGAAGTACGCGCCGTAATAGATAAATACGCCGATGAACAGTACGGCCGGAATCAAATACAGATACGCGTCATAATCGTATTTTCTCTTTGAAATCATGGTGACCTCCTCCTACCTCCTACTGCCCACTCTTGAACTATGGATGAAAAAAGAGGAGGCATCCTCCTCTTTTTCCATCAATCGCTTATTAGCGTTGTACGGTTTTGGATATCGCTTCTAAGTCTTCAGCCGCTTTCTCCGGTGTCTTGCCGCCAAGCGCGACCGCTTGCAGGGCATCGAAGAGGCCATTCTGAAGCTCAGGATATTTCAATTCACGTGCTCCGCTGATGTGACTGGACATGAACTCGGAAACGGTTTTCAGTGACTCCTTCTCCGTATCGCCCGCCATTTCGGCTGTTACTTCTACGCCTTTCTGGGAAGGAAGCACTTGCAGCGTGTTTGTCCACAGCTTCTGACCTTCTCCCGCAGACATGAACTTAATAAACTTCCATACAGCGTCTTTGTGCTTGGATTCTGCGTTCATACCCCAAGCGATGTCAACTGTAGCTACCATGTTCTGTTCGCCGCCCGCAAGTGGAGGGAACGGGAACATACCCCAGTGTGTATCTTCGGTAATGACGCCGTCTTTCACCATTTGGTCATGAGCAACCTTCGTCAAACCGCTCAAGTGCCATGTACCGATGGAGAACAAACCGAGCTTACCTTTGGTGAAGTTATCGTTTACGTTCGGATACGGGGACTGCCCCATCGATCCTTCGGAGAACACACCGTTCTTGAACAGGTCGCCCCACACTTTGAGCGCCTCTACGATGCCCGGATCCGTCCAAGCAAGCTTGCCTTCTTGCGCTTCATAGACTTTACCCGGTGCGATTTCATTCACGATTCCCATGAAAACGTCGCGGTCCGTCCAACCGTCTTTAGCGCCGATACCGACTCCGGCGATGTTACCCGGCTCTTTCTCTTTGAGCACCTTGATCACGTTATTCAACTCATCCAGCGTCTTCGGAACTTGCAATCCGTGCTTCTGGAACATCGTTGCGTTATACATGATGACCGGAGTTGCCGTCATACCGCCCGGCAATACGCGGAAATCATCGCCGGAGTAAGCCGCCTGCTCCAGTGCGACATCTAGGAAATTGCTTTTCCAATCGCCGCCCCACTCCTGCTCTGCATAAGGTGCCAGCGGTTCAAGAAACTCTTTATATTGATTGGCGTTGGCGCCGACTTGCATGGCAATGACGTCCGGACCTTCTCCGCCTGCGAGGCCTGCGGAGAGCTTCTGGAAATAAGCGCCGGATTCGCCGACATGCGTAACTTCCAAGTCGATGTCCGGGTTTTCTTTCTCGAATGCTGCTTCCAGTTCCGGCATCTGACCTTCCGTCGGAATCCATTTCCAAAATGATATTTTTGTTTTTTCTGTAGGCGCGCTCGAAGTGTTCGTGCTGCTTTCATTGTTCGTGCTGTCAGCACTTTCGTTCGCGTTAGAAGCAGCGCCTTCATTGTTGCTGCCGCAGCCGGCAAGCATGGCGCCGACCATTGTCATCGAGAGTAGTGTAGCGGTAACCTTTGTCTTTTTCATCTGTGTACCTCCCCGTTTATGAGTGCAATTTGAAGTGTTGAAAACCCTTACAAATCGATTGTATCACCCATAACACCGCTGAAAATTTCAATATTTTTGAATCAAACTCCAATATCTTTGAAAGGGCTTACAGCGATCTTCCCGGGCTCCTATCCGCTCTGCTCAGAAGACCTCTTCTCGTAATCAAGCGGAGTCGTACCGGTCATATCTTTGAACACTTTGAAGAAATAATTGTACGTATTAAACCCAACCTGCTCGTAGATCGCTTTGACCGAAACGCCTTCCTCAAGAAGCTGCTGCGCGCGGGAAATCCGCTTGCGGTTCAAGAACTCCACGAAAGACATGCCGGTTTCCTTCTTAAACAAATGACTCAGATAGGAGGTGTTGATGCCGACGTGTTCCGCGGTAAGCTGCAGCGAGATGTTGTCCCGGAATCGCGAGTCGATGAAGCGCACTGCCTTCCCTACGTAACCGCTGAAAGCAGACTGCCCCTGGGTACGGAGCGTCTCGACGAGCTCGCTGTACATCTGGATGATTTGGTCCTTCAATCCTAATGGTCCGGCGGTATCCCGCAAGCCTGTCTGCATCGGCACGGTCAGCCGGTCGAGTGTCTGAGAAGCTATGCCATGCTTCTGTCCCACTTTGGTCGCAAGCTGCACCATCTCGACAAGCGTTAACCGAACCGATTCATGGGAAGCGCCTTGTTGCGCAAGCTCTGTGAAGATCCGTTCAATTAACGCGACCATATCGAACTCGTCCTTCTGATCGAACGCGCCAAGAAGCAGCTTCTCCATCTTGATGCTGAGACCGGCTGCGGGCGAGTGATGATCCTGCCCAAGCACGGCATCATTCATGGACTGCAGCTTGCCTTTGGCCTGTCGATAACCGTCCGCTATATCGGATAACCGCAGGCCGCACCGACTGAATTCAATCTTCATTTGGACATTCATGAACTTGGAGAACATTCCCCTCAGCTTCTCTTTCTCTTCTTGGAGGAGAGAAGCAATCTGCGATTCGCTTCGTATCCGCTCGAAGCTGAACAGCAAAGCGAATTGATCTTCGCCGATATGCGTGACGATTCCTTCCGACTGGCTTTGGCATAATTCAAGCACCGATCGAATGAACAAATTGCGATCCTTATCCTGCTGCCGCCAATCCATCATATGATAATGGACAATCGATATCGCGCCCACTACCAAGTTTCTCGTGCTGAAGCCCGCTTCGTTGATACGCGCATTGGCCTCGGATTCCTGCATATCGCTCATGTGCCCCAATGCCAAATCTTTGACAATCTGTTGCTTGGCCTGTAGATCAATCATTCCGGAAGACTTGAGGTTCTCGGCGCCGACGGTTTTCTGTTCATGAAGCCTTTCATGTTTGGCTTTCTCCAGCACACTCAGCAAGGAAGCTTCGTCCAGTCTATGCTTCAGCAGATAGTCAACTGCACCGTTGTTGAGCGTCATACGCACGTAATCGTAACTGTCGTAGCTGCTGAGCATAATGATTGGAATGCCTAGATTCTGCTCTACCAAATAATTAGATAGAGCGACACCATCCATTAACGGCATCGCTACATCGGATAGAATCACATCCGGCTCGAGCTCGCCGATCATTCGGATCGCGGCCTCCCCATTCGTCGCTTCACCGCATAATCGGTAACCGTGCCCTTCCCAAACAGCCATTGAACGGATGTGTGTACGAGCAATCAATTCGTCTTCGACCAGCAGAACCTGTATCATGAGGCATCCTCCCTATTGTCCAGCAATATAGGTAAAGTCATTTCCACCGTCGTGAAGAGTCCCTGCTGACTATACAGCTTCAGACTGTATTCGTTTCCGAAGAGCAGCCGGATTCTCTGGGCGACGTTGATCACGCCTAAGCCGGAGAATCGGTTCTTCGAAGCTTCGTTCGCGTTGTCATGAGCGGAATCGAGCGGCTCCTGCAATAAACTGTCCAAACGAGCCATTTTATCCTCAGCTATGCCTGCCCCATTATCCGTTACAACGATGGTGAGCCGATTCTCGTCAGCTTGTATCTTAATGCTGACGATACCTTTGCGATTGGCAGGCTCTACCCCATGTATGAGCGCATTTTCTAACAGCGGCTGGATCAGCATCCTTGGAATGAGGCAATGCTGCGCTGCATCTTCGACTTCATAATGAACGTTAACCGGATGGACCAACCGGTAACTCTGAATGTTTACATACCTTTGCAAGTTGGTGATTTCATCCTGCAACGTCGTAAACTCGCTGTCGTTCTTCGTAATGTCCCGAAGCAGTTCGATCAGAGAAGTCGTCACTTCCTTAATGTTCGGAACTTGCTGCAGCTGCGCCAAGAACTGGATGGTATTGAGCGTGTTGTAGAGAAAATGCGGATCGATCTGCGCTTGCAGCGCCTTCATCTCGGCCTTCCGCTTCTGCTGCTCCCGCCGCTTGACTTCCTCCAGCAGACTGTGGATTTGACCCATCTGCTGGCTGAAGGCTTGGCTCAAATGGCCGACCTCATCCTTCGATTGCAGCGGGGTCACGTAGTTGAGATTCCCCTCGTCGATCTTGAACATCCGATCGCGCAGACGACGCAAATTATTAGTGATGCGCCGCGAAATAACGATGGACACGACCAGCACGGCAACCAGTGTCAGCCCAATGACCCCGAACATGCGGTTGCGAAGCGTGACCGTATCGTGAATGAGGGAATCGACCGAAACAGCGCCGATCGTGGTCCAGCCCGAGAATGTGGAGTTTTGTTTGACGTACAATTGTCCGTCCTTCTCTAGGACGTCCTGAAATTCGGGAGGCTTGTCCCCGGCACGCGATTCGAATAAGGTCTGATTGTGCTTATCCATGACGATAAATCTAGTCGTCGATAACGGTCCGTTATCGTACACCTTGCGAATGATATCGTAAGGGGCATATAAGAGAGCGACACCAATCGTCTTGTCGTTGGATTTGATTGCCCGGCCAATGACCAGCATGGGCTTGAGCGTCGTGCCGCTTGGCGTATAGTCGTCGCGATCGATTTTCAGGAAAACTGGTTTTCCATTCGCCTTCATGATTTCGCGGAACCAAGGCTTATCCGTATATGAAATGTAACGATACGGGCTTCCCGAATAATACTGCTCTCCGTTGAATCCAACGATCGTAACGGCTGAAATATAAGGTTTGTACGAGTACAAGCTTCCGACGAAATCCTCTAGTTTCTTCTGCAGCAGGAAATCGATATAAGGGCTCAGCCCTTTCTTCCGATTAAGCACCTCCACCACATTGGTACGATCGATTGACACCAGCGTAATGATGCTGACGAAATCTTTGAGGACAATCTCAAGATTGTTATGCGACTGGACGATGTTGCTTCGAGCATCCTGAATCGCGTTGCGTTTGATCGTCTCTGCCGTACTTGCATACCAGATCCAGGTGACGCCGGATAAGGTAAGCATGGATAGAACCAGGAACGAAACGAAAATTTGGGCTTGAATCGTACGGCGAACGGAAAATAGCAGCAGTAAATTGTTCATGATAGTCTTCATTCCATTCCGTCCTCCTTAACAGCGAGTGAGCTGCGATTAGGTAGTCGCCCAAAATTCAAGATAATGTTTGCCTGTTAGATCGGCTGGAATTTGCTTGATTGCTTGTCCATCGCAATGCATCGCGAAATTCGTTCCCCAGCCATGCACGACAATATCGAACACGGCCTTGCGATAGCGAAGATTCTCCACCTTCAGATCGCGCAGCATCTCAGGCACGGCCGGCGTGAAGGTAGCGCCTTGCTCGTCATACTCCAAGCCCAAGACGCCAAGGAGGAAATAAGAGATAAAGCCGGCTGCATGCCAGAGCTGACCCGGCCAACGCCAAGCCTTGCCCGTTTGATAATCGATCACTTCATAGAAGGTCTTATTCATTACACTATTGCGCACCTGCTGCGCGATAAAAGTCGTAAGCAGATCCAATCTGCCTTCTCGTCCCGCCGCAGCCGCCATGCCGCTCGTCCAGACTACCCAAGCCGCATTGCAGAAATGGTTCGTTTCCGGGCGATACGGGAATACGTTGACGCCGAATTCATTCATCGCCACTTCAGGAAGCCGGCTCAGCATGGATCGCCTTTGCTCCTCGCTGGCTACGCCGTATCTCGGCCACATCGCGATTTCTTGTCCGGCAGACTCCCAATACCCCTGCTCATAGCTCTCACTGCCGACAGGGCCGCTCGTGTAGAAGCCCGCTTCCTCGTTCCAATATTGGCTTTGAATATTGCGAAGGAGAAGCTCACCTCTGTCAGCCCATGCTTGAAGCGTGCTCTCCGGCTCTCCCACATGGGCTCCCATTCGTGACATTGCGCGGAAAGCCTCCATGAAATAGATCTCCGTCGCAAGGCTGAATCCGGCACATTCCGGCTCCGGAAAAGCATCATTGGAGGTCGCTTGATCGGCAGGAATTAACCCGCGCTCTGAATCAAACAATCCATCAAGCTTGGTAATCCGCTCCTTCAGGCCTTGCCAGGATTCTTTAATGAGCGTCAGATCGCCCGTTGCCAAATAATAATCCCATATTCCGACGATAGGCATTGCCATACCGTCTACGCCGTTGTCTAATCCGCCCTTCGTCGTAAAGAGCAGCGATTCTCTGGCACCTTCAGGATCAAGGATGCTCCCCGAGCGCATCGCGATGTGCGCGGTATCACGCACCCACACACCGAAGCCATCTCCCGGACCTTGGAATTGTCCTGCGGTCCACATGCCTTCCTCGCCCTTGCGGGCAAACTCGGCGGAGCCGCATCGGTAGAAAATATCGGCTGCGAGGCGGTAAGCGGCATCGATCGTTGCGTACCTCGTTAAGATTATGGGCAGCCTTGAAATCTCCGGTTTCGGATGCCAGACATTGCCGCGATCAATGACACGGTTCATATCGTTCGCCCAATTCTTGCGCCAAACGAATTCTTCGATAGCGCGGGTAGGCGATACGATTGTATTGCGGTCGGGCACGTAGGCAGGCGGCTCTCCATAGACCGAGTCCTCTACTCGATTGCTATATACCGTATAGCTATCCGATTGATAGACAACCGTGTTGTCCTTAACCGCCTCTTGAATGAGCCGCCTTTCATCCGGACTCGGCCAAATGCTCCGAAGTCCATACACCGCCAACGCATTCACCGTTGCACTTTCGCCGCTAGGGCACGACAACTGAATCCTTCGCTCCGAATAGTTTGGTTCCGCGGCAACCGTCATCCCTACTGCGCCATCGCATGCGAATATGTCCAACGATGCTCGATCCAGCAGCAGTCGCAGCTTCATCTTTCCTGCTGTTTGCGCTAAAGGAGCAACGATGCCCTGACATGCAATCGTTTTCTTCCCAGTATCTAATAAAATCCGGATCCCGTATAGCCTAATCTCCAGCACAGCATCCGTATCCAAGTCGACTTCCAAGTCAACATCCAGTGCATCGGCGGTAATATCGTCGGGCTTATTCTCAGGCGGCAAAATGCGAACATCCGGCCAATCCGCCGGAGCTATGCGAAAATGCAAGCTCTCTGAGAAGCTTGACCCCTCCTGCAACGCGATGTCCGACCACGTTCTCTGCCAGACCCGCAGGTTCTGCAGCTCTGCAACCGGCTCAGCTTGAACCATTACTCCTTGCTCGGTCTGCAGTAATTTCAACTCGGCAGGAATAAGCATCTGTTGATGAAACGGCATCTCCGGATACTGCAATCCCCGGCTGAAACCAACTAAGATACAACGGCCATCCTCAGCCTGATATACCAGCCCATTGGAGTGGTTTCCATACCGCAAGGCTGCGGGTTCGCTCTCAGCCACGAAACGCTCTTCCACCATAGTGCCGACCGAATACATGTTGTCCTCATGAAGATACAGCCATTTCATTTGTGTTACATCACCATTGACTGGCAATTCCACTAAACGAGTCGGCAGCGTTTGTCTTTCCTCGTCGTTAGCTGCCATCAGCGTATCATAGTCCACTTCCGCTTCATGCCAGTGGATAAGATCCTTACTCACCGCATACCCCGATAACGCAACTTCGCTATTTTCATAAAATTTATGTTCATACCGTACGTGCCACTGGCCTTGTTCAAGGTAGAAGTCGACCGGTTCCCCGATCCAACCCTTCCTAGCTGTGTAATGGAACTGGGGACGAATCTTCTCTCCATATAAGTGCCGTTCTTCCGCCGACTGCTCGCTTTGAAAAACGAAGTGCTCCACGCGGAGCACTTCGTCGTTTCCGGATTTCACTTCCAAGTCACAGCCTTTATACGCGTTCGCATCCCATGTGAACCACGATTGAACCTTATGCGTAGCTAGTTTCAATTCCAATCGCTTCGTTACGACTCCGCCCTGAATCAATGTGATGACGCTGAGCGGAGCATCGTTGTGAATCGCAATGTTCAGATATTGCTTCGTAACCTTCACTGCACTACTTGTCGTCATTGGAGTTCCGCCGCCTTCATCTCCCAGACCTTCACATCACAGACAGCCAAGCCGCCGCTCGAACGCAGCTCGATGCCGTTACTGTCCTCCAAGGAAGGGTAAACCCTTGCCGTCAGGCAGGTTTCATCATCCGCGAATACTTCGACGATCGATTGATCCGCGAAAATACGCAGCCTCAGCGTCTCAGCACCATCCGCCGCAGGCAGCTTAGCCTCAATCGAAGACTTATTCACGTTCGGGAATAAGCTCGATTGCAAGCGGTCGATGACAACCGTATTCGCTGCCAAATCGAGGCGTACATCCGTCCGCTCGCGGCCGCATGAAGAGGCAAACAAAGTGACAACCAAATCCCCGTCTTCCAATGTCCGTCTATCCACATCCACCACAATTTCGAAAGCCGTCGAACGAAAGCCCATATCCTTGGGCGTTTGTCCGATGTTCAGCTTGGCGAAGCTCCGGCTATCGCCTCTCAGCTTCTCCAGCTCCGGAACAGGAGCCATCGCGAGCGCTCCGTTCGGCTTCAGCTCGACGACTCGCGGCAGCGCCAGCGTCCCAGCCCAATCCAAGCTTACCGGGAAGTTGTCTCCTCTTCCTTCCGGAGCCCAGCCCAGCATAATGCGGCGGCCGTTCTCATCCACAAAGCCGGTCGAAGCATAGTACCCTTCCCAGCCTCCGCCGTCGACCGTGCCGTGCTTCCTAACATCCGTCAGCCTATCTTCGCGAATCGTTCCGGAAACATAGCGAACCGGCCCGCTCGGGGAGTAGAACAAGACAGCCTTATCATCGTCGAAACGGAACAGATGCGGACATTCCCATATCCATTCCTCGCCTTTATAGAAGATCCCCTTGTAGCTCCAATTCTCCAAATCGTCGGAGCTGTAGATCATGCCGCAGCCTTTCTCGCCCTCTATGCCTCCAAGCAGCATCCGCCAGCCGTCCTGCTGTTTCCACACGTAAGGATCTCTCCACTCCGTGATGTGCGTTTCCCCATGTAATTCGGAGGTCAACGCGGGGTTGGCGTCCCCAGGCTTACGCCAAGTGAGCAAATCTCCCGCTCCGGCGCCGGCTGTCCATTGCTGCGCCCCGCTTGTCGCATTCCGTTCGCCCTCGCCGATGCTCGTATAGAACAATTTCACCTCGTCGCCGTTAACGACCGAACAGCCCGAGTAACAATGGGATTCACCAAGCTCGTTCGATGGAGCCAGCGCAACCGGCAAATGCGTCCAGTTCACTAAGTCCGTGCTCTTGGCATGTCCCCAGTGAATCGTGCCCCACTGCGGAGCCGAAGGGTTATGCTGGTAGAACAAATGATATTCTCCGCCTAATTGAAAAGGCCCGTTAGGATCATTCATCCAATTATGCGGCGGCGTAAAATGATAGCTCGGTCTATATCGGTCCATGGTCATGATCATCGCTCCTAAGCCAAATTGATTTCACGTAACTTCTCCAGCGGTACCTTCGACTCCCGATTCTCGGTCAGCAAACCGTTCACTTCCTGCTGAACGTCCGTAATTTGGGTATAGCAGTACCCCACGATATAATCGGTAGCCTTGATTGCTTCATGTATGCCGCGGAAGCGGTCCAAGTAAGCTTCCTTCGACTCCACCTGGTTGCCGTAGCCCCAGCCTTTATCGGAGCGCAAAGCGATACCGCCGAACTCGCTGACGATAATCGGCTGCCCGGTGTACGAGTAGCCGTTCGCGAATGCGTACTTCCGTTGATTGAACGATTTTTCATTATGAACGATTTCATCCTTGCTCGCGTAACGCTGCAGAAACTCTTCTTTGGTCTCCACATAGTCGTGCAAGGTCAAGATATCGGATATGGTATGCTCCCATCCGTCATTCGTAATGACCGGACGATTCGGATCGAATGCCTTGGTGAGGTGGTAGATCGCTTCCGTCAGCTTCTGCTGCCGCCGGTCGTGCAGGATGTTCATTACCCCCCACGACTCATTAAAAGGAACCCAAGTAATGATGCTCGGATGGTTGTACTGCTGCCGAACGACCTCCATCCACTCTGTCGTAAACTTCTGGATGGCATTGTCGTTAAACTCGAACGTCGCCGCCATTTCCGACCAGACGAGCACGCCTTTCACGTCGCACCAGTATAGGAATCGCGCGTCCTCCACCTTCATATGCTTGCGAACGCCGTTATAGCCCATCTCCAGCAATTTGTCGATATCCTTGATGAGTGCCGCTTCCGACGGAGGCGTCAGATGGCTTTCCGGCCAGTAGCCCTGGTCGAGTACGAGCCGCTGGTAGATCGGTACGTTATTGAGCAGCACTTTGCCTTTCTCGATCGAAATCTTGCGCATGCCGAAGTAGGCGTACACATGATCGATCACTTTGTCACCTTGATAAAGCACGAACTCCACATCATATAAATTAGGATGCTCCGGCGCCCAGTGGCAATGTTTCCAAGGACCGTTCATCTCGTGTACAAGATCAACGTCGAGCTGCAGCCACGGACGGTCGATCGTGAGACTTACCTGCTTAACCTGCCGGCCCTTCAGCGTAACAAGCGTCTCGATTCGGTAACCTCCGCCTGCACACTCCCCGCCTTTAACCTGATACTCGAATCGTACGGAACGGGCATCAATGTCAGGCGTTATTTTGACAGAGTCGACATGCACCGGCGAGACGAATTCCAGCCATACGGATTGCCAGATGCCGGTTGTCTGCACATAGAAGCATTCGAAGTTCTCGGCAACCCATCTTTGCTTGCCCCGCGGCTGCGTCGCGTCCATGCTGTCCTCAGCCTTCACGGTCAGCTCGTTCACGCCGCCTATCTTGACGTACCGTGTAATGTCAAACGAGAATGCCGTATACCCTCCGTCGTGACGGCCGACGTATTCGCCGTTTATCCATACTTTCGCTGTATAATCGACTGCCTGAAAATGAAGCAATATTCGCTTGCCTTCCCAACTTGCCGGCACATCGAACGAACGGTTGTACCAGACGTTCGGATGGTGAGCTTCGTCGCCGATGCCGCTCGCTTGGGTCTCGTAAGAGAACGGAACGACGATTGTTCGGTCACCGCCGAAGCCGCGCGGCCAGCCTTCCGCCTCGCCTCGATTCTCGTCGTCGAAGCCGAAGCGCCATTCCCCGTTCAAATCCACCCACTGCTCGCGCACGAATTGAGGTCTCGGGTAGCTCGGAATATACATTTTCGTCGTCATCTCGATTCTCCTGCGCTCT
Source organism: Paenibacillus sp. J22FR21 (assembly GCF_056269135.1). NCBI lineage: Bacteria > Bacillati > Bacillota > Bacilli > Caryophanales > Paenibacillaceae > Paenibacillus > Paenibacillus sp. J22FR21. Next base: position 307,676 of record NZ_JBWDNJ010000007.1, on the reverse strand, counting down.
GTCCGGTCACGATTCGACGAATCGCCTCAAGCGGAACTTTAGGAACGCGATCGTACGTGAGCAGTCCGTTGATTTCTTGCTCTACGTCCGTTAATTGCGTATAACAAACCGCTTGTACGACCGGAGACAAGAGCAGCGGGCGAAACACGGCGTTCAACCGCTTGAGGAAATCCTCATCGTCAGTTGCGCCGGAATAACCCCAGCCTTCCCAGTCGCTTTTGCGGAACGAAATGCCTCCGAATTCCGTGACCATAATGGGCTGCCCCTTATACGATGCATCGCCTACGAAGATTCTGCGATTGGCCGGCATCGCTTCGATTGCGCTGTTTGAAGAAACATATCTCTCGGCCAGCACTTCTTCGCGCCACTCGTAATCATGAATCGCTACGAAGTCCGTCTCAAGCATCTCCCAGCCGTCGTTGCCGATAACGGGCCTTGTATCATCCAAGGATTTGACCAAATGATACATCGCAAGTGCATGCTGCTGCTGCCTGACATCGATTTGAATGTTCGGCACGCCCCAGCTCTCGTTAATCGGAACCCAAGCCACAATGCAAGGATGGTTGTAGTCTCGCTCCACAATCTCGTGCCACTCGCGGGTAAAACGACCGACGTAGGTTTCCGAATATTGATAAGCGTTCGCGCATTCTCCCCATACGAGGAGGCCATTGCGGTCGCAATGATAGAGGAACAGGGGATCTTCCGTTTTCTGATGCTTGCGCACGCCATTGAACCCCATCGCTTGGGTCAGTTTGATATCCTTCAAGATCGCCTCTTCCGAAGGCGGGGTCAGGATACCATCCGGGAAGTAGCCTTGATCGAGCACCAAACGCATGAAGTACGGACGGTTGTTCAAGTTGAATTTGCCGTTCTCAATGGATACTTTACGCATGCCGAAGTAGCTGTCGCATTCATCCACGACATTGCCGTCTACACTAAGGCGGAAACGGACATCGTACAGGTTCGGTTTCTCCGGCGACCACCAGCGTCCCAGTCCATGATCGTTAAAATCATGAAGGCGAATCGTTCTCGACTCTTCTCTGCCGTTCACTTTGAATCTTTCTTCCGCTACCGTCTCGCCTTCGAAGCTGACGGCCGCTTCCACCCAAACCTCTTGCCGCGCTGCTGCTTCCGACACAAAGGTGCGAATCTCGATTTCGTTCCGGTCGATATCCGGCTTAAACTTCAATTTATCGATATGTACGGCATGCACAGGCTCCAGCCACACACTTTGCCAAATCCCCGTCGTACGCGTATAGAAAATGCTGGCCGATTGCTCTTCCCAATACTGCTTGCCCCTTGGCTGCGTCAAATCCAAGCTGTCATCTTCCGCTCTTACCGTGATAACGTTCCCGCCGTCCTTCAACAGGTCGGTAATATCCTGCCGGAATGGCGTATGGCCGCCTTCGTGGGTAACAGCCAGCTGCTCGTTCACCCAAACCTTTGCCTTATAATCGACCGCGCCGAAATGAAGGATAATCCGCTGTCCGCTCCATTCGCTTGGCACGTGAATCATTTTGCGGTACCAGACCACGTCGTGAAAGGAAGAATCGCCGATACCGCTAAGCGCGCTTTGGTAAGCGAACGGCACTTGAATCTTCAGATAAAATGACGCTGCGTTCGTATACCATTTGTCGCTTTCGCCCTTTCTCTCGTCGTCGAAAGCGAAGTCCCATTCTCCGTTCAAGCTCAGCCATTGCTCGCGCTTCTGACTCGGTCTTGGATATTCAGGTCTGATGTCAGTTCCTTTAATCATGTTGTACATTTCCTCCCGGTTGGTTTGTTTGTAAATGGTCCATTTCCTCCGAGCACTCTCCAGACGGAACAGGATAGTCGATGCCCGAGGCCAGCGGTTTACCGAAGTCTGGGTATCCTGCTGCTGTAAAGCTGAACTTCTGCATCCGAGGCTGCCTCATGCCGGCGCCGCCCTCTGACTGAGGAATCGCATGATAGACGATCCAATCCTCAAGGCCGTCCGGCGATTGCGTAAAGCTGTTATGACCCGGAGCATATACACCGTTTTCCGTACATTTCACGAATACCGGTCGGTCGCTTTTGGTCCACGAATCCGGGTCTAAGAGATCGCTACTTTCATCCGCTGCAAGCATGCCTAATGAATAATCATCCGACCAAGTCGTGCTGGCCGAGTAAATGAGGAACACCTTGCCGTATCGGACAAGGAAACACGGTCCTTCATTGATCGCCATTCCGCCTTGCTTCTCCCATTCGAATTCCGGTTTCGTAAGCAGCACTTCCGGCCCTGTCAACGTCCATGGGTTTGCCATCCGAGCCGCGTAAATCGCCGAGCCGTATTCGGGGAAATGACCGTAACCGGCATACATAAAGTACAGCTTGCCGTCATGTTCTAATATCGTTCCGTCCAGTCCGGGCAGCGCCGCATTGATCGCTCCCTTCTCCGTCCAAGCTCCATCCAGTGGGTTCGCGCTTTCATTCTCCAGAACATAAACGTTACGTCCGTTATCTCCGCTGCCATCGCTCGCCGTAAAGTAGACATACCACTTCTCATTAATGAAATGAATTTCCGGTGCCCATAATTCCCTGCTGCCCGGACCTTCTGTAGGAGGAAGCCATATCGTGGTCGGAGGCGATTGGGCAATCCCGCTCATGGATCGTGACCGATGCAGTTCCAAGCGGTTGCCACGGGTCACCATGTAATAGTAGAAGCCGTCGGAATGCCGATACATCCAAGGATCCGCTCCGCTCTTCATAATGGGATTCTGAAAGGTTTTAGTTGGATTCGTCATCTATTTGTACTCCTTATCGAGTTATAAACAACTTTTATGTTTCAATTAGAATTTTAGAGTAGCCATTATAATAAATTTGCATGATCTCATTTCAAATTTGCATGAAACGATGCCATTCCCCCGATCCGATGGCGAATTGCTTAACCAACTAAAACATCCATCACAATATAAAACAAATTATATGTTCGCTTCAGCGCTAATGTCAACGCTTTCTAACAAAATTATTGTTATTAATAACAAAAAAACAAGCGCAAAAGCGCCGTTATAAACAACTATGTTGTTTTGTTTGAATCATTCTATAGTAGGCTCATAATGCACCTTCATAATAATGTCCTGATCATAGTTTCCGAATCCGCGGCCGAACAAATTCACCCCGCCTTTATGAACGGCATCCGGTTTCACGCCGACCTTAAACCGAATATTCGGCTGAGCATCGATGTGCAGATCTTGCAGCGTCACATCGGAAACCTTGTGATTATCGACCGTGCTCTTATCCTTGTCGACCCGAAACGTCTTTAACAGCCCGTATTGCGTGCTGCTGTCATGCCACCATTCCGGATTATTCTTGCCTCGCTTATCGCCGAAATCCCCGGGAGATGTCCACGTTCCCACTTCGATGTCATTAATCCAAACCGTAATGTCCGATGGCCAGTCGTTATTGAAATTAGGGGCCTCCGAACAAAGCTCCAGCGAAAATTCGATTGCTTTCATATCGATGTTCCGCGGCAGCGAACGAGGGAAACGGTATTCGATCCAGCCCTGCCTTAGCCAGACGATCTGCGCTGTTCGGCAATCCGGATGAAAGAAGCTGGCAGGATCGTCCTCCGGAATGACCATGGTCTCCGTGTTGGCGATGCCGCAAGTCGGATGCACTTCCACATCGACGTAATGGCCGATCGGCATTTCGATTTCGAAAATTTGCTCCTTCTTGATGTACCCTTTGATCGGATTCAGGATCATTCTGACATCGTCGAAATTCCGCTTGCATACTTTCATAGCGCCGCGGCTTGCAGGCAAAATCTCGGTCAGAATAAGCCCCGCCTCTTCCAGCACCTTCACGTTCACGCCGGCCGTGGACACCGGAATGCCCAATTTCTCGCCGATCTCATTTATATTCATGTTGTTATGATTCAGGAGCAGCTTGATAATCTTCAGCCTGGTATGCGATGACAGCGCATGTGCGACCTTTACTAATTGATCCGGTTCGTTGATAGAGAGTTCGAGCATCGAGTGTTCCCCATTTATAATATGTCTTATGTTTCTTAGCATAAACTGAGTGCTTTCAGCATACCACCCGCAAAAATCGTTTGTAAAGTCTATTAATCTTCTTACTGCGCAGTATTAACCGATTGCCGTTGAAGTAGACAAAGCACAAAAAAGGAGACCCGCAGCAACGGGCCGCGGGTCTTAAAAGTATATATATAATAGGGGGTTGAGTCTTATTATAGGCGCTGAAGATTAAAACCAGATGAATTTGGCATTTCAGTTACATTACAATTGCGTTGCAATAATTAACCAGTAGTTGGATAAATGCAGCTTACGCAAGCTTCGGCATTAAGCCGCCTTGAATCTTGTCGCCGACTTCAAAGCCAAGGCCGTCTGTGCACACATGACCTGCTCCGCTGTAGGTCGTGCCATCCTTGAAGAAGACAATCGCCATCGCGCGGCGCGGCTTATCCGAATTATTCGCATGAGCAAAATGGAACGTCATCCCATCGTGGAACGTGCAGCTTCCCGCCTTCATACGGCAGATGACGGCCGTGTTGCGATCAAGCTCACTTGCGCCTTCCTGCTCGAAAATATCCTCCGGCGTCACAAGGTCAACGCCTTTCAAATTGCGGATTTTCTGCGACTTCGGCACGAACATCATGCAGCCATTATTCTCGTCAACATCGTCGAGCGCAATCCAGATCGAGAATGCGACCATCGGCTCTGTATCCTTAACCGGCCAATAGGGACGGTCTTGATGCCAAGGCGTTACTTTGGAATCGCCGGGCATCTTCAGCAAAGCATGATCGTGAAAGAGGCGGATGCCCTCGAACCCCGTCAACTGCTTGCCCATATCCGCGAAACGCTCGCCAAGCACGAAGCGTGCCATCCCCCCGTGATCCCTCCAAGTATTGACGCGCTGGTTCAGCACCTTGTAATACGCGCCGCCGGCCTGATCCGTTTGCAGCCCGCGCGCACCTTGGCTGTTCATCGTCTCATCCATATATGCTTGAAACTCAGCCAGCTCCTCAGGCGATAAAATATTATCGATCTGAACGAAACCATTTTCACGATAAAATTGCACTTTTTCTTCAGGTAATTGGATCTTCGAATTCAACATGCGCTCAAGTCCCCTTTATGAATCGGATATATCTTCAATTTACACCCGAAACGTCCGATCATCTTGGAGGATATGGGATAAAACTAAGACGATCTGCCAGAATAGAGCGATTCACTCGAAGTCTCCGCTTTCTCCCAAGCTAGCAGCTCTTGCAAATAGGGCAGCAGAACTGCACGCAGCTCCTTGCGCTGCAGCCCCATCTCGATAATTGCCTTCTTGCACATGGCATGCAGCGCATCGGTCAGCTGGTATTCGCCGCCGGCTCCTCGATCAATCGTCTCCAACACTGAAAATATAGATGGTTTCACTGAACGTACCCCAATGACTTGCTTCCCTGTCTGCTGATACACTTCAATAAGCTGCGACAGTGCCGGAGGCTCGGAAACCATAATGTCGTCGCCAAGCAGTACCGCGAACGGCTCTTCCCCGATGAACTGCTTCGCGCATAGGATGGCATGTCCAAGTCCAAGCGGTTCCTTTTGCCGATAAAATGAATGCTCGCCATGTTGCTGATCGACCGGACTTCGCGCAGTATCTCCTCGTTGCCCTTCTCTTCCAGCAGCTGCTCCAGCTCAATGGATTTGTCAAAATGATCCTCGATCGACTTCTTGCCGCGCCCCGTCACGATAATGATACTTTCGATACCGGCTTGAACCGCTTCTTCGACGATGTATTGAATGGCCGGCTTATCGACGATCGGCAGCATTTCTTTGGGCTGCGCTTTAGTTGCAGGCAAGAATCGAGTACCAAGACCGGCTCGGTGTAAGAGTGAGCTTTGGTTAGGAGATTGGCCTTTCTCTATGCTTCGTTCATAGAGGGGGCTTTTTTTCTTGCCATTAAGCATGTTAGAATTCGTTAACACAAACCCAGAGAAGGGGCTGCTCCCATGGTTCCATTAAAGCGACAAGGTCTGATTCTGGATATGGATAACACCATTCTCCGTTCGCGTATCGATTTCAAGCAGATGAAGAACGAGGTTCACACGTTGTTAGTCAGAGAGGGCATTATCGGGGCGGATTTCCCGCTGCATGAATATACGGTCTCCACCCTTATTGAACATGCCCGGCTATCGGCGAAGTTCACAGGAGAAGCAGAGCAGGCGGTTTGGAGCATTGTGGCCGAGATCGAGCAAGCAGGGATGAAGGATGCAGGGCTTGAACCGGGTGTCGTAGACCTTCTACATCAGCTGCAAGGAGACTTCCACCTCACGATTCTTACTAATAATTCGTATGCTGCAGCCATTCAAGCGTTGCGATCAACGGGAATTGAGATGTATTTTGAGCATGTTATTGGCAGAGAACAGGCAGTATCAATGAAACCTTCACCGGCGGGCATCCATCATATTCTCGGGCATTACCCTCATCTCACTAAGGAGAATTGGCTGTCCGTAGGCGATGCCTGGATTGACGGCAAGGCCGCCATGGAAGCAGGCGTGCGATTCATTGCCTATCAGGGCAATCAACCGGAGATGGAACGAAGAGGCATCGTTCCGGTCGCACATATAGACGAACTCCATCAGCTCCTGCGTTATCTGTAAAGTTGGGCTTACATAAATTCGGACTTGACTCTGACATTAATGTCAGACTTTATAATGAGCTGGAAACCAGGTATTGCGAAGAGAGGCTGCCCATGAAGATCGGTCAATTAGCCAAAGAAACAGGCGTGAGCATCCGTTCGCTCCGTTACTATGAACAGCAAGGCTTAATCGCCCCCTTGCGTCAAGCCAACGGCTATCGCGAATATTCGCCTTTAACCGTTCACACGGTGGAGACTATCAAGCTCTATCTGAACTTGGGCCTGACGACGGAGCAAATTGCCGGGTTTCTTACTTGTGTCTTGCGGAACAAGGAAGCCTTTTGCAGTGAAATCATGCCGGTTTATGAGCGGAAGCTGGCAGATATTGAAGCACAGATTATGCAGCTGAATCAAATCCGAACGAATTTAGTAGATCGGATCGCAGCCGTTCAATCGGAAGCAATCGCCGAGAATCTAAGCAAGGAGTGAATCTAGTGGGAATCGAACAAGTTGAAAGTCAGGAGCATCTCCGGCATCTCGTTAAGGAGGGGGTCGTGCTGGTAGACTACGGTGCGCCTCACTGTCCGCCATGCCATACGCTGCTGCCCGTTCTGGAAGAACTAAGCGTTGAGCTGGGGCATCAGCTTCGCATCGCGTACGTCGACTGCGATAAGCTGCCTGACGCCGCAGCTTCAGCTGGTGTTATGGGCACGCCGACGGTTATTGTCTTCAAGGACGGCCAGCCCATGGATAAACTGGTTGGTCTGCGCTCCAAAGCAGCCTATCGTCTGGCGGCCGAGAAACAGTTCTAGCTGTTTCCAAAGTGAATAAGGGCTGTCCCATAAGTAGATCAATCTACTTGTGGACAGCCCATTTTCATGCTTGCTCGACACTGAGAGCCCCCAGGCTGCCGAAAAGTTGGTAGTTTCGTTTCCGGCACTGCTTACGAGCCATCTTCCAACCTGTAACGGTTGTGAGAGTGGTTATTTGGCCTTAAAAGCCCTTCTTTATTTTCTAACGGTTGCCAGCGTGCTTATTTGGGCATTTCCCATTAGGAATCGCCCCATTTGCAGCAAATAACGTCTGGCACAACCGTTAGATTTATAAAAGGGCTTATTTGCATGAAATAGCCACGCTGACAACCGTTAGAGCGTGAACAGGCAAGGCAAAGCGATTACGGAAGTACGAACGTAACAGCAGCTCATGGACGCGACTGTGCAAAACAGCTCTCAGACAACCCGAAAATGAAAGAAACCCGACGTTATCATAAACGTTGGGTTTCTCATCATAGAGGTGGCGCGGACCTATGAGTCTGCGCCACTCCCATCCACTCAAGCCAGCGCCTGTGACTCCACCGCCAACATCCCCCGCAGAAACTTACCGGTCAGCGAATCTTCCGTGCGCGCTACTTCCTCAGGTGTGCCGGATGCGACGACCATGCCGCCTTTCTTGCCGCCCTCCGGCCCCATGTCGATGACATGATCAGCCACTTTGATCAAATCCATATGATGCTCGATCACTACGACAGAATGCCCCGCTTCTACCAACTGATGGAGACAATCGATAAGCTTCTGAATATCTCTCAGATGCAGGCCGGTTGTCGGCTCATCAAGCACGTACAGATTATGCGAGCCGCGAATAATCTTACTTAGCTCCGTCGCCAGCTTAATCCGCTGCGCTTCCCCGCCGGACAGTGTGGTCGACGATTGACCAAGACGCAGATAGCCAAGTCCCAGCTGATGCAGCACCTTCAATTTATGCTGAATGTAAGACTGATCGTCAAAGAATTGAACAGCTTCCTCAATGCTCATCTCCAGCACCTGCGCGATATTCTTCTCCCGAATACGAACATCGAGCACTTCCTCGTTGAAACGTGCTCCCTTGCAAACAGGACAGACCGCTTCTACATCCGGCATGAACTGGAGCGCCGTCGTGACAACGCCTTCACCTTGGCAGTTCTCGCAGCGTCCGCCATTCTTCTGGTTGAAGCTGAAATCGTTCTTCGCGAGCGACTTCCCCGCTGCACTGGCAGCAGCTGCATAGAGCTCGCGAATCTTATCGAAGAACCCGACGTACGTCGCCGGGTTTGAGCGCGAGCTGCGCCCGATCGGAGACTGGTCGATATTGATGATACCTGTCAAATGCTCATGTCCGGTCAACTCGTCGTGCTCGCCGGGAACAATGCGCGCATCCTGGAAGGTCGCATAGAGCTGCTTGCAGATGACCTCATTAATCAACGTGCTTTTGCCTGAACCCGAGACACCTGTGATGCAGACCAGCACACCTAGCGGCAGATCGATATCTACGTTGCGCAGATTGTTCGCTCTTGCACCTCGAAGGGACAGCATCCGTCCGTCCGACTGACGACGCACTGCCGGTACCTCGATTCTCCGCACCCCTGCTAAGAAGGAGCCCGTAATGGAATTGGGATTAGACCGCAGCTGCTCCGCTGTGCCCTCAGCGGTAATGCGGCCGCCGTGCAGTCCCGGCTCCGGTCCGACCTCAATAATATGGTCGGCGCTAATGATCGTATCCAGATCATGTTCGACTACGATAATTGTATTGCCGATATCGCGGAGTTTCTTGAGCGTGTCGATGATGCGAATGCTATCTCTGGCATGCAGCCCGATGCTCGGCTCGTCCAGCACGTACAGCATCCCCATCAGCCCCGAGCTGATCTGCGTAGAGAGCCGGATGCGCTGCGCTTCACCGCCCGATATCGTGTCGGAGCGGCGACCAAGACTGAGATAATCAAGGCCAATATCAAGCAGCAGATCAATCCTAGATTCGATCTCTGCAACAATCTGCTTACCCACAACCGCATGCCGTGGCGCGAACGTGATGTGCTTTAAGAAAACGCTCAACTCAAGCAAAGAGCTATTGCAGAGCTGATGAAGATCAGCCTCGCCTACCTTCACGGAGAACCGCTGCGGCCGCAGCTTCCGTCCGTCACAATCCGGGCAGGTATGCTCGACCATTACGCGTTTATAGAACTCATCATCGCCGACGGACTGCGTTTTGCGCTTCAAGTAAAGCTTGTACCACCAATTTATCGTATGAACCAACCCGCCGAAAGTCATCATTTTGCCAGCGCTGCGCTCTTGCGACTTGGTCGCTTCTTCGCCCGGAATGAAAGGAAACTTCTCCCCCTTGGATCCATACATCACGATGTTCTTAGCCGCTTCAGACAACTCCCTATAAGGTGTATCCAGACTGAACCCGTAGTGTATCGCCGCACTGCGAAGGATGGACCAATGCCAGGTTCCGGTGCTTGTGCCGAGGAGCTTCTGATCAATGGCTCCTTTATTGATGCTCTTCTCCGGATACTTCACCAGAAACTTCGCCTCGGCGCGCATGAATGTGCCGAGTCCGCCGCAGGTCCGGCAAGCACTGGCGGGATCATTGAAGGAGAAATAACTCGACTGCAGCTCCCCCATCGTCAGATGATGCTCCGGGCAAGCGAAACCGCGATAGAACTTATCTTCATCAGCCGCCGCGCCTTCCGGCACATGAACGACCTCAAAGCGAATGAACCCTTCACCCACCAGCTTCAAGCTGTTCTCGATTGTTTTGGCAAGCGCCTTGAAAGCATCCGGTTGAACGATGACTTTGTCGACGACGACCTCGATTCTGTACTCCGCTTCCTCTTCAAGCTCAATCGGATCACCGAGGCTATGCCGGGCACCTTCTACGCGAACCGTCCGGAACCCTTTCGAGCGAATCTCATCCAGCGTCGTTTCGTAGTTCTCGCCGAAGATTTTGTATACCGGGGCCAGCACCTCAAGCTCCGTCCCTCTTGGCAGCTGCTTAATATGATCGATCATCTGCTCTGCCGACCGAATCGGTACAGGATGCTCGCAGAATGGACAGCAGGCTTCGCCAACCGAAGCAAAGAGCAGCCGCATGAAATCATAGATATCCGTCATGGTGCCGACAGTGGATCTCGGATTGACGATCCCTTTCTTCTGCTCGATGGCAATTACCGGGGACAAGCCGAATACAAAATCGACATCCGGCTTCTTCAATTGATTCATTCGACTCTTGGCGAAGGTGGAGAGCGACTCTAGGAATCGGCGCTGTCCTTCCCCATAGATGACATCGAAGGCCAGTGAAGATTTGCCCGAACCGCTGACCCCCGTAATGACCGTGAGCTTGTCCCGCGGAATATCGACGTCAATATTCTTCAGATTATTCTGCCTGGCACCCCGTACCTCGATATACTTCTTCATCCGCGCTAGCCCCTCTCCCACTCTGGAAACTCGTCGCTCTCGTACAAGTAAGCTGGTTCAAGCAGCATAATCCGGCTCTTCGGCGTGGCCTTCGTCTCCGATTCCATCTTCATCAGAAGCCCTCGATCTGCGAGCCAATCACATATCGTTGTTGCGGAACCCGTATCGGTATCGATGACCGGCTTAAACTTCAAGACGATATCCGTGACGGTGCGAACATCCGCTTCTTCCTTCAAATAAGCCAGCATCGGCTGAAAGAGTTTCTCTGCCCCGGCATTCAGATACTCGTTAATCTGATTAATAGCCGATTGAACACCAGCTTCCGAAACGGTCCCGAAGACCATCTCCGAATAGATGACACGGAAGAAGTCCGGGTTATAGGTGAGCGCCTGTTTGACCGACTCCCGCATGGGCACATCCTCATTGAGCAGCACCTCGATCTGCGACAACACATCGACCATCTTAATAATCCAGAAGGCACTGTAAACCGCGTCTTGCTTCACATACAGCCACTTCTCCGCCTTAGCCAGAAGTCCGAGCGAATACCCCCCAAGCTGCTGCAGCTGAAGTTGCCTGTCACGCTCGCCAACGATCCGAATTTGCTCAAAATAGTCCGTGATGGAAGCATCCTTCGTGAATAGCAGCGTACTGCGATATAGCATCGACTGCTGGATAGAGCCGCCCACGGATCGTTCGATCCACCGCTTAAATTCATTGCGAGTCTGAATGCTGGCGTTAATCGGAACATCATTCTCCACGAAACACATATAGCCCGTACCCAGCTTCTGATCATGCACGATCAGCTTCAAATCAATGTCCGATTTCTCCCATACTTGGTCGTACGATAAGCTGCCAAGCAGCACAGCTGCAATCACTTGATCATCCTTCTTGACCTTCTCGATGAACTGGTTCAATGCTTCCCGAAACAGCGTAGTCGTTTGCTCGCCGAATTTCTGTAAGCCCACGTTCGTCCTCCTCCAAAGTCAGTGCTAGAGTCACTCCTAAATCTTCCATAGATATACAAAATATCCCTTAGATTCATAGTTGTCAATATAGCATTATTTATTCATTTGCTAGAGTTGCGCGAGAAAAACCGCCGCAGCAGATTCCCCTGCTACGGCGGCCTATACACCATCCTATTCTACCGCGCATACGCCTCACGATACTGTGCAGGCGTAAGCAGCGAATGCTTCTTGAAGACGCGCGTGAAATGCGCAGGCGAGCCGAACCCTACTTTGCGCGCGATTTCGTGAACCTTGAGACGCGGCGATTCTTTCAAGTATCGTTTGGCTCTCGTCAGCTTCGCCTCGGCGACGTAATCGAACAATGCGCGCCCGGTCGTCTGCTTATACAATCGGCATAGATAGCTCGGATTGAAATACACCGTCTCGGCGAGCCGCGTTAACGACAGATCCTCATCGAGATGCTTCTCAATGTAAGCGTGCAGGCTTTCCAGCCAGCCGTCCTCATCCCGGTAGCCGGGACATTGAAGCAACGCGTCTGCAAAAGCTCGCAAGTAATCGGCAGCCTGCCTCGCCGAGCTGTGGGCATCCCAGCGCAGAAGCGCATCCGCGTCCAGCGGCTCAAGCTCCGCGAAGGAGATGCCGTTCTTATGCATGAACGCCAGAAACTGAGCGGCCAGAATCATATACGCTTCCAGCCAGACCTCTTTCTCCGTTTCCGGAATCGCGGCGAACAGCGAATCGAACTGCTTGAAATAGGCGCTCCGCTCGCCGCCCTCCAGGGAGGCCCGAAGGCATTCTCCCTGTTTCAATAAATCCCCGAAGCTAATCGAGTTTGTTTGTCGCATAGCTAGCTGCAAACCTCCTTTGCCAGCCGGTACCTCGCTTATTCCTTAACGGAACCCAGCATAATACCGGAGATGAAGAACCGCTGCAGGAACGGATAGACGAGCATGATCGGCAGCATGGAAGCGAAGATTTTGGCCGCTCCCAATGTCTTGTCGGATACAGATGCGAGGCGCTTTACGTCATCGATTGATTTGATCAACGTCGGATCGATCCGCACCACAATCTGCTGCATATAAGTCTGGAGAGGGATACTGTCCTCATGGTTGATGAAGATGAGACCGAGCATAAATTCATTCCACACGGTTACGATGAGGAACAGCGTCGTTGTCGCAAGCACGGGCATCGATAGCGGCATGTAGATGCGGAACACCTTGAACCAAGGACCGGCGCCGTCCATCGAAGCCGACTCATCGAGCTCTTTTGGAATACTGCGGAAATAGTTGACGATCAGAATGACGTTAAATACGTTTACCAACATCGGGAGCACGAGCACCCAGAACGAGTTCATCAGTCCCATTTGGCGAATAACGAGATAGAACGGAATCAATCCGCCATTAAACATCATCGAGAAGATCAGCAGCCACATATACACGTCGCGGAGCCTGAACTCTCTCTTCGAGCGGGACAGCGGGTAAGCCATCAGCAAGGAAATGAAGAAGCTGATCAAGCACGTGACACCGACCCGTTTGACCGAAATCCAGAACGATTGGAAGAAGACGCTGTCTTCAAACAGCTTCTTATACGATTCAAAGGTGACGCCCTTCGGAAAGACAGTGACAAAGCCGGCCATCGCTTTCGCTGGTGAGCTGAAGGAAATCGCCAAGTTATGAATGATCGGGAACAAAGATGAGAACGAAACGAGCGCAAGAATGAGAATCAGAACAGCTTCTGCCACTTTTGTGCCCATCGTTTGACTGCGGACCATGCGGAATTCCTCCTTTTGCTAGAAAATGCGATAGTTGGCTAATCGACTTGCCAGACCGTATGAGATGATGATCAGTATGAAGCTGACACCTGATTTCAACAAACCAATGGCTGTTCCGACCTCATAGTGCCCTTCTTCGATACCGGCCCTAAACACGTACGTGTCGATGATGTCCGAGGAATCGTAAACGAGCGTGTTGTACAGATTGAATATTTGATCAAAGCCGGCATTCAGTACGTTTTGCAAACTGAGCGTGCCGACCAGAACGATCGTAGTTGCGATGCCAGGCAGTGTGACGTATTTCAGCTTCTGCATCCGGGTTGCGCCGTCGATGTCGGCCGCCTCGTAAAGCGAAGGATTAATACCTGTCAATGCTGCCAAATAGATAATGGTACCAAAGCCGAACTCTTTCCATATATCGGAGCCGACAATGATGGTACGGAACCAGAAGTTGTCACCCAAGAACATAATCTCGTTAATGCCAAACTTGCCAAGCAGCTGGTTAACAATGCCGTCTACGGCGAAGAAATCTCTTAGAATACCTGCAAGCAGAACCCATGACAGGAAGTGCGGTAAATAAACGATGGTTTGAACCGCACGCTTAAACCAATGGATGCGCAGTTCGTTGAGCATGAGTGCAAATACGATTGGAATAAAGAATCCGAAAGCAATTTTCATCAGTGCGATGATAACCGTATTCTTGAAAACGCGTAATGCTACAGGCGTATCAAAGACAAAGGAGTAATTCTCCCAGCCTGTCCATGGCGAACCCCAAATTCCTTTAGTCGGAATAAAATGTTTGAACGCCAGCACAATACCGCCCATTGGCCAAATTGTAAATAATAAGACAAGTAACATGCCGGGGAGCAGCATCAGATTAAAATGGATTTGCTCAGACCATTTGCGGCGCACTCGCATTACCTCCGCTTCAGATATCATTCGTAATGAATAGAAGGACGCAAGACACTGCCTCGCGTCCTTCCGGAATTAAACTACGACTTATTTGCTTATTGCCTCGTTGATTTCTTTCAAGATATCGTCTCCGCCTTGTGCTTTCCAATCCGCTACGAATTGATCGAACTCCGCATCTGCATCGGCTTTACCCATAATGATGCGGTGGTAGGCCTTCATTTGCAGCTCGTTTAGCGCCGTCAGCTTCTTCTCCATCGTCGGTGTTTGACCGTCGAATGCGGAGTAGACGATGTTGGATTCTAATTTGGCTGCGGAACCCATTGCATCATACCAGCTGCGCGTGTTTTGCCATTGCAGGACATTTTTGCTTGCCGGCTGCGTTTGCAGCTCGTCAATGAACTTCTTGATGTTCTGGAACGCATCGTTGTTCTTGAACGGAAGTGATGCCGGATCCTTCTCGCCGTTTACGGCAGCTACGATGTCTTTCGCTTGTTTAAGGATATCGTCCGTAGGAATGATCGTCATGCCGCCCCATACCGTTGCTTTTTCGTTGGCGTCTTTATACTTTTCTTGCGATGTTTTGATCCACCATTCTGTATCGTCGTTTTCGTTGACGACATTCAGCCATTTCATTGGCAGCTCTGGGTATTTGAAGCCTTTCTTCACGACCATGACGGAACCGGATGTGTTCATAGCGCCCATGTTCAGCTTGCCGTTTGTTTTGGCAGGGATTGCATATGGCTTCCAATCTGCATCAGGAACGTTCTGCAGTGTCATGAACAGCGGGTACCATACGCCCCACCATGCTTGGCCGACGATGCCTGCGCGTCCGCTTGCCAGAACCTCTTGCAGTTGACCTGTATCTTTAAGCGCGAAGTCTTTCTCGATCAGACCTTCTTTGTAGAAGTTCGCGATCAGCTTCAAGCTGTCTTTAATTTGCGGTTGGATACCGCCGTACACGACAGAGTCCGATGCATCCTTATAGAACAGGCGAGGGAACGCTTCGAATTGGTCGAAAATATAGCCGGGACCGAACAATCCGTCTGTTTCTGTTTGCATCTGCATCGCCAGCGGTACCGTTGTGCCGTTACCTGCCGGATCTTTTTCTTTGAACGCTTTAGCGAGTGCTTCAATGTCTTCAATCGTCTTCGGCTCAGCCAGGTTCAGCTTCTTGCGCCAGTCGTCGCGAACCCAGACAAAGTTGAAGTTCTCCAAACCGCCTTGGCTCGGAATGCCGTAGAGCTTGCCATCGACTTTGTACAGGTCAAGCCCGCGGTTGTCTGCAGAAGCGTAGGCTTCTTTGATTGCCGGGGAAGCGTATTGCTCATACACGGTCGACAGATCCTCGATCATGTCTGCCTCAACGAGACGTTTCACAGTAGATTGTACTTCAGTGATGTTTTTGCCGACGATTTGGAACACATCCGGGATGTCGTTTCCGCCGATGGAGAGATCAAGCTTCTTCTTGTAAGCGTCACCATCTTGCGGCGCCATCCATACGAATTTAGGCTTCACATTCAGCTTCTCTTCCATGAACTTGTTGAATACGTTCTCTTCATACGATTCGCCCTCAGGGAACTTTGGATTGTTCATTGTCGGTCTGATCGTTGTAAACTCAATTAACTCCGGATACTTGCCGAATGGATCAGCCGCAACCTCTGGTTCAGCTGCCGGTTCTGTTGTTTCTGTTGTTGTTTCCGTCGTCGTATTCGTTTTGTTCGTTTCTGTATTGCCGGTTGTAGTGTTGTTGTTGTTACCGCCATTATTGCTGCATGCGCTTGCAAAAACCATAAGCCCAAGCAAACTCAAGCTTGCCCACTTTTTGACCATTCTGTCAAAAGCCCCTCTCTATGACAACGAATATGGTGTTGATTCGATTCCAATCATAACGCGTTTTCGTTTGGGGATTAGATGGAAAAAACGCATCTCCTGACTGAACTTTGTCAGAACATGCGTCTTTCATCGTACAATTTTCGCTGGTCGGCAGACATTTTTCACTTCACCCGCTTACTTGCCCACCGGCGGCCAGTGCATAAACGCATCAAACGCCGCTTCCTCTTCGCGATAAGCACGCGGTGATCGGCCTGTCTCCTGACGGAACAGCTTGCGGAAATACGATTCGTCGGCGAACCCGCATTTGGCCGCGATCTCCTGAATGGCTTGACTGCTGTGAAGCAGCAGCCGCTTAGCCTGATCCATCCGAAGCATTCGCATGAAATCGTTATACGTAGCGCCGGTCGTCCGCTTGAAGCAGTCGCTGAAATATCCGCGGCTGAGGTGTACCTCCGCAGCAGCTTCCTCCTGCGTAATTCCTTCATCCAATCGCAGCAAGGACCATTCAATGGATTGAATCATTCGTGTAGTAATATCCTTATCTATGCCGCTCTGTTCCAGAATGGCTCGAAGCGAACGGCGAAGACGCTGCAGGAAGCTCTGCCACTGCGTCCAGGTTTGCAGACCGCCAAGCTCCTGCAGCAGCTCATCCCGTTCCGTCCATCTCAGCATGCTTCTCCACGCCCAGACCGTCTGGTGAATGATGCCGCACAGCTTGTTCGGATCCGGCCTTTGCTCGGCAATTTGCTCGAGGAAGGTTTGGAACGCCTCATCCTGAAACAGCCAATCGAAGTTCCGCCAGCCTTTCATCCAATCCTCACGAACCGGCTTCGTTTCCCAAAGCAGCACATCCTGCATGGAATCATGCACGGCTGCGGCCGACTGGGTCGTCTCCATCACGTAGAAGGAGTGACGTTTGATGTAAGTATCCAGCACCGACTTGAGCCGGCTTCGATCCTTAACGCCAACCTGATGCAGGCAAAATACCGCCCAGCGATTGGACAATCCCGCCTGCGCCTCCCCTTCCGGTTGAAAAGCAAGCTCCTCCGTAAACCAGGCATTGCCTTGCAGCGCGACAAGCGGTTTGTCATTCAAGCCGGGCTGCGCGTACAGCTCCTGTACTTTGCAGTCGGTCTTGAGCGCGAGCAGCAGCGTAACCGACGACTGCGCCGAAGCCGGTGCCGGCGGCTGCGTGCGGGAGGACCTCTCTTCCCGGTCCGCAAGCAGCCGCTCGGCAATGCGACCGAACAACCGGTCGAGCTTCTCATCGTCAAGCTCGGTCTTCACGATATAATCAATCGCGCCC
This sequence comes from Paenibacillus sp. J22FR21, assembly GCF_056269135.1. NCBI lineage: Bacteria > Bacillati > Bacillota > Bacilli > Caryophanales > Paenibacillaceae > Paenibacillus > Paenibacillus sp. J22FR21. The sequence continues at coordinate 290,051 of NZ_JBWDNJ010000007.1, read as the reverse complement.
AGCCGCAGCGCATCCTGTACATATTGAAAATCCTGATGGCAGGTGAGAATCGCCGTTTCCGTATGCGGAAACCGCTCCTTCACGATTCGCATCAGCTCAAAGCCCGACATCCCCGGCATCGACAAATCGGTGACGAGCAAATCGACCTGCTCCTGCTCCATCCAAGCAAGCGCCTTCTCCCCGCCTTCAAAGTCGGCGGCAACCTCCATCCCATGCTTCTGCCATGGAAGAATATGAATTAATCCTTTGCGTACGATATGCTCGTCATCGACCAGTATGGCTCGGATCATGGCTGCTCGCCTCCTTTCCCCGTCAATATTTCGATCGTAATCGCCGTACCTTCGCCCAGCTTGCTTTCAATTCGCAGTCCGGAGCTCTCTCCATAGTAGGCTTGAATTAATCGGTGCACGAAACTTAGACCGATACCCATGCCGACAGAGCGTGAGTCCGGATGCTTCTCTTCAAGCAGCGATTGCAGCCGTTCCTCCGACATGCCTTCTCCGTTATCGGATACGCACATCGTGATCCCGCCCCCCTGATGAGGCTCGATGCGAACGCTAATGGTGCCGTCCTGATTGCGGAAACCATGATAAATCGCATTCTCGACAAGCGGCTGCAGGACAAACCGCGGGATCTGAACATCCAGCGTCGAGGGATTCACATCCATTTGCACTTCAAATTGATGGCTGTAACGGATGCTCTGCAGCGCCATATAGTCGTTGATATTAGCGACTTCCTCCTGTACGCGCACATGCGTCCCTTCCTTGCCCAAGTTGTAGTGCAGAATACGGGTGAAATGAGTGATCAGCTTTACAATTTCATTTTGCTTATTCATCTTGGCAATGACTTGTACGGTATTGAGCGTATTATGGATAAAATGCGGGTTGATCTGATGTCGCAGCTTCTCGACCTCCACATTGCTCCTAGCCTTCTCCCGGCGCTCGATTTCCTTGAGCAAATCGAATACACGCTCTTTCATCGCGTAGAATCTGCCTAACACCTCGTCAAATTCGCGAAGCCTCAGCCATTTCTGCGGACGATACGACGGATTGTCGCCCACCCATTCTATCTCTCTGCGGAATACATGAAGCGGTCGATACACAGTCCGCCAACAGATATAGGCAAGCAGCAAGCTGAGGAGCAGCGTGAACAAGCCGACGGTCGCGAATTTGCCAAGCCACGAATCAATTTCCTTCTGAAAGGCATCGCCCTTCATAATAACGGCAATCTTCCAGCCTTGCTCGCTGGCAGCGATGAAACGCAGATCATCGGAAGCTTTATCTTTCATGCTAAATTTGGCAAACAACGGGAACTTGGTGCGGTCTTCGCTAAACACGATCCGATTCTTCGCATCGAGCAGCAGATGCTTAACCGGCTCGCCATATTGGACATCGTCGAACAAACGCTTCAAGGTATTAAAGTTACTTTCCGTATAGACATAGAACGAGGAGTTCGTATCGAAATCATTCACTTTGCGGACAAGGGAGAAAACCTGCGTATTGTCGGTGTTATACTTGTCTGTCGAGCGATGCGGCGCGAAGTACGACACTCCGTTCGCTTCCAGCAGCAGCGGATTGTCAAACATCGTGATCTTGTCCATAATCGGATAGCTCTGAATAAACGCATGGTTGTCCTTGGCATCTACTAAAGCCAGAGCTCCGGCGTAAGGGCTTGTATAATTAATAAGCGACATCCGATCCTGCACGAGCAGCAGAATGTCCGTTTTGCGAATCTGATCGTCGGTCGTCAGATATTCTTGGATGCGCGAGGTTATCGTTTTATCCAATGCGAGCTGCTGAGAGGCGAAATTCATGTTTTTCAAAATATTATCGAGGCTGACAAGCTCCTTCTTCACATTCTCGTTGATGCCGTTCTTCAGCTTGTTTTCCATAAAGGAATGAAACGAAAAGTACGACATTCCCCCGATCAATGCTAGGGGCACAACGGAGCTAAGCAGCAGGATGACAATCATGCGGCCTTTAATGGAATCTCGCAACATCGACAACATTATGAATGACCTCGTTTTCTATAGTGAATGGCGCTTGTAGGTGAAGTTGTATTTCAGTTTATCAGAGAAATCGGCTTTTTTGTAAGCACTTTTTTTTCCTGTTGTGGAATTACCTAACCCGAATCGGCTGCTCCGCCGCTGAAATTAGTTGGCGCCAACCCACCTTAACCTGCCTGCGCCGAGGGCTGAGAGTCGGAAAATCCGACTCTCAGCGGTGAAACTGCACAATAAAGAAGCTGAGAGTTCGATATTCCCTCTCTCAGCTTCAGTTACTACCCCTAACCTGCTCGCGCCGAGGGATGAGCGTCGGAAAATCCGACTCTCAGCGGCGAAAACGCTCAATAAAGAAGCTGAGAGTTCGATATTCCGTCTCTCAGCTTCATGTATTAGCCCAAACTGCCTCCGCCGAGGGCTGAGAGTCGGAAAATCACAGCGCCGCCTGCTACCGGCTCGAAACACTTAGTTGCAGAAGCGCACCAATGGCTCCACTAAACTCGCCATTCTCGATGAATAGCGGCGTGGCACCGCGCAGCCTCGTGTACCCTTCGACGACCTCTTTAAGAAGGTCGTTCTGAATAAACGATGAACCTACGAAAATAATAGACGCGATATCATATTGCGCAGCCGCCAGTACGCTGGCTGTCGCCACTGTCTCCCCGACTAACCCCACTACGGAAGCTAGCAGCTCTTCCTTAATCAACGTATCTGTAGCTGCTAATGCGAATACTCTCCCGAAATTACTAGCCGTTAAATCCCCTGGAATTGGAGGCTCCGCACCCTGATAAATATGTTTGACCTTCAAGTCGATTCGGTCACGATCGCCCGCTGCTGCAAGCTGTATGAGCTCGTGATAATCCGTAATCCCGGTTAACACTTGCGACAGCCCCATCAGGGTTCCGCCGCCGACACCGGTTCCGCCAAGCCGCTTCTGGGCGCTATGGTCAAAATAGTGAATCGACGTGCCTGTCCCAACATTGGTCAGGATGTGCGCCTCCTCGGTTACACCTGATTGCCGGAGCAAATAACGAACACCACTGCAGGTGGCTTCAAACTCAACCATGCCAATCGAAGGCAAGCCAAGCATGGACTGCAGCAGGCTTGCTTTTCCGCCTGTGATGCTGATCTGCACCTCGTCTTCGAAAGCTTGAATCCACTCCACAACTTGCTCTGGCTGCAATGCCGAAAATGTCCTAAACGAGATAGACTCGCCTTGTTTATGCGTATAAGCCAGTTTAATTAATGTGCCGCCGGCATCGACGCCGATTTTTACCATGTGACTGACACTTCGCTTTCTTCGATCAGACTTACGATATTGCTGTATACTACTGGACCCCGGACCCGATAATGGTCATGGTCGGACGCAGCGACTCCGCTACAAAGTTCTCAATGCCCGGAACGAATACGACCGCAACCAACTTCTGCTCATGATCGACAGTGAACATCGACCAGCCGTATCCGTGGTGAGAGAAAGTACGCGCCGACATCGTGCCGATGCGCTCGCCGTCCAAGAACAGGCCGAGTCCTTCCGCTGTCATTTGCCGAACGAGCTGCTCGCTCAGGATATGTTTTCCGTCAAATACGCCATTGTTCAGGAGCATCTCGCCCATCTTCAATATATCGTCCAAAGTAGATAATAACCCGCCGCAAGCCATAGGTATAGTCCCACTGCGAAAAAGCGGCGAATCCAGCCAGTCTGCTTCCCGAGGAAATACTAGCGAAACAAGCGGTTCATGCTCTGGCGGAAGCTTGAATGCAGTCATCGTCATCCCAAGCGGCATAAGGATTCGTTAATTGTTGCTGAAGATATCGTCCGCCTGCAAACCCGAGCGATGCGTCAGCAAATGATGCAGCGTGATCTGGTTGAAGCCCTCCGTTGCAAACTCGAGAAAATATTCGGCGACCTTGTCCGATGCTCCTTCAACGAATGAATAACGTCTGAGTTGTACCGGTCTGTTCGGGCCTCTGCCATTATAATCTCGCCTCCATCCAGCTATTCCCATTCTATCCCCATACATTCGGTAGCATTATGTAATTTCCTCTACATCGAAAAACCCATGAACATCGTCCATGGGTTTGCCCTTGCTATTGCTACATCGTTACCGCCGGAAAAGCTTCTTTAATGCGAGCATAAAGCTGAACGGCATCTTCCATCACGTCAAATTGATCCGTCTGTAAGTATTCGATGGAGAATCCGCCTTGATAACCGCGCTGCTTCAGCTCACTTAGGATCCGCTCGAAATCGACATCACCAGCGCCAAAACGAACCTGCATCTGATCCTTAGCCGCATCCCGCAGATGGACATGAGCTGCCCGATTAAGGAATACAAACGTCTCTTCGAGCGGTACCCCCTGCATGACAAAATGGGTCGGATCATAAACGATCGGCAGCTCTGGCATCAACTCCATCAAACGCAAGCACTGCTCCATCGTCTCGAATGGACTGTTTACGTGGAACTCCAGCGCCATCTGGATGCCTTCTGCATTTGCAATTTGCAGCTGCTCTCGGAGCGATGCGATGCAATCGCTAAGCACCACTTCCCAAGGACGGGAACGATCGGGCTGCCGCGGCTGGATCGCTGCGATGTTGATGCCCAGCGCCTTCATCCACTGCATTAGGCCGGCCGTTTCCGCCTTTCTGCGTGTTATGGCTTCGGGCGAACGGTCATGAAGCTGCGGGGATACGCCGCTGTTGGCAGCCACAGGCTGCAGGTTATATTGAGCTAGCAGCTGCTTAGTGCGGTTAATTTGCTGGGCCAGGCTGTGTTCGGTTATAAGTTCGCTCGTATGGACATGAACCCAGCCGTCGATGGTGAGAATGTCCACGTATTGGAAGCCTGCTGAAGAAATGGATGCCAGTGCTTCTTCAAAGCCGGAACCGCAGCGAACGGAGGTGGAGCATGCAATGATGCTCATGGCGCCGTCACCGTACTTTCCAGCATAATATCTAGCGGGAATCGGTCCTGGTTCAGCGGCAGCTCGATTCTGCGTCCAAGTCTTGCCGATTCGTATGCGGCCATCACGACCTCCATTACATTAAGCGCAGTCGATGCTGCGAGCGGATGAGGAGCGCCGGTTTGCATGGAGATGGCCAACTGACGGAACACGCCTGGGAGTCCATCGTTGAAGTCATCCGGCGCGTCCAGTTCGGCAGCGCGGAAACCTCCGGCCTGTGCATCTTGAATTTGCACCTGCGGGCTTGCGCTATCCCCGGCACGCCACAGGCGACCTTGATCGCCGATAGCCTCAATGTCTTGGTAGTCGCTGCCCGGCAGTCTCGCATCGCCTGTTAGAAATTCCGCGCGGATGCCGCTTTCGAATTCGAGCGTCACCATCATGCCGCTTTCTACCGCATGTCCGTACCGTCGGCCAGTAAAGATGGCATAATCGTACTGATCCGGCAAACCCGGCTCTACGTCTTGTCTGAACATGGCGGCAAGCACCCATTTCACTTTCTCGTCGCCTGTGAGACTGAGCAGGATATCTACGCTATGCGTGCCATCGCTTAAGAAATCACCCGCGCAAGTTGCACGCAGAAGGCGCGGCTTACCGATTGCACCTTCTTGAATTAATCTGCGCATAGTCATGAACGGCGCGGACATACGTCTTTGGTGGCCGATAATGAGCAGAGTATCGTTAGCATTACACACTTCCATCATTTTGCGGGCATCCCCCATATTAACGGCCATCGGTTTCTCGCAGTAAACGGCTTTCACACCCGCTTCCGCGGCCATGATAGTCAGACGGGCGTGAGAGCCTGTTGGTGTTGCGATGATGACAACATCCGGCTGTAATTCTTGCAGCATAAGTGTGAAATCGGTATAAATGGCTGCGGAGCCGCCTGTTTGGGCAGCGGCATCACGAGCCGTGTCCGCACTCAGATCGCATAAGCCGGCAAGCTCAAACTCGGACAGCGAGGCGACAGCTTTCGCATGGTTTAACCCCATTCGGCAGCCGATAACGACTGCGCGTAACTTAGCTTCACTCATGGCATAATCTCTCCTTTGGCAATAGGTTCAAGCGATTGAATGAATCGAAGGGAGCGCTCCAGACACAGCTGGGGATCCATATCCATTGGGCTAATCATCTCGACTTCCATGACCAGCTTATCTTTTAGCGGTGCGTGCTTCATAAGCAGCTCGTAGCACTCGCGCAGGGGAACGTCGCCGTCGCCAAGCGCTGCGCCTTTCACTTCGAATTGAAGCGGATAAACGTCCGGACGCGGTCTTACGATATGATCCTTGAAATGCGTGCCGATTGTGTAAGGTGCTGCCAGTTCAAAAGCAGGAAGCGGACGTTCCCCGATTAAGTAGGTGTTGCCGGTATCCAAGTAAATGTAGAGCTGTTTGGTCGCTTGGCACAGCTTCACCAAGTCGGCGATGTAGTAGTCGCCATGATTTTCCACGCTTAGCGGTGCACCCAGCTCCGAGCAAATAACCGCGAGTGGCGCCATCGCTTCCGATATACGAGCCAGCTTGTCCTCGAGCGGCATTACACGGTCAAACCGATGCCCGGCTCGCATCCCTGTCGTTGCGATTTGACCTCTCATAAGTGGCAAGTAGAGTCGGAGCTGCTCCGCGATGCGCTCCGTCTCCCGTTCTCGCTCTTCTCTGCCGGCGTTTAAGTAGTTAAAACCGATGTGCGGCGTCAGCTGAAGCCCGTGTTTCACCAGCTCTTCCCCTATGTAATCGCGGCGTGCCTCGTCCATATTTGCCATTTCACTCAAGTCTATGCCGGTCGTGACAAGCCCATGCCGCTTCAAGAAATCGAGCTTCCCCAGCACCGAGTCGTCTCCCTGCCGACTAAATCCGTGATACCACACGAGCGCATACCCCCATGTTAACGGACGGCGTGCCCCTCTCCCGTTCGACCAATCCGAACTGCTGTCATTAGCCAAAACCATTGTAGCCTCTCATCCCTTCCATCCCTGAACTTCACACTAACGTGTAGCTTTAACTTGATTGTAGCAACTGCCCCGCCGCGGTACTATGCGTCAATATTGACATCCGTTGCATTCCATTTACATTTGTTTTCTTCCCTGTAGGCGATATATCCGCTCACCAAAGAAAAACGGACAAGCCAACCGTTACCGGTTAACTTGTCCGTTCCGTCATCCCATTCCGTTCCCTCAGACTACCTCGCCTTAACGCACGTATTCGAGCAATCTCGCAAGCGCGACTGCCGCTTCCGCGCGGGTAACTTTCGCCTGCGGCTTAAACTTGCCGCCGTCTGCCGACATGAGGCCGGTTGCGACTGCCGCCTCAACCGAAGGCAGCGCGTCAACCTTCACTTGCTTCGCATCCTTCAGCACCACCGCTTCAGGATGCTTCACCTTCCTACCCGTGCCTGCCTCATAAGCCTGCACCAGCAGCACGGCCAGCTGCCCGCGAGTTACAGTGCCGTCGTCCAAATTCGCAGCCGTATAATCGGCAAGCGCTGCGACCGAACGCGACTGCACATACGTCCCTAAGCGATTCAGCATCGTTTCCAGCTCGCCGCCCGTCAGCACGCGCTTCGGAAGGAAGCTTTCATTCTCACCTGTCACGATATGAGCAGCAAACAGCGATTTCACAGACTCATAAGCAAAGTGAGATTTCGCCACGTCGCTGAACGGCTGTACATCAGTGCCAAGCAGCGAAGTCAGCGCCTCATATTTAGGCGTGTCCAGATTGTCGAGGATATCCTCGGACGCGCCCCACATACCGTAACGGTTATAGCCGCTCGTCAACGTGAAGTACATGAACATGTCGCCGTTCTTATCCAAGAAGTTGTTGCCGACATCATACCTCACGAGATCGCCCATGCGCTCCGAACGATGTGCAGCGATACGATTCTCCACATTAATCGTACTTCCGCCTCCCGAGTCCGGGCCGCCTTCATACGTGTACGATTTGAGGCCATACTGGTCCGCCAAGCTAATCAGTTCCTGCTTCGTTCCATCCGGACTGCTGAACCGTTTGCTGTCTTCCTGCATCGCCGTCAGTACCTCGGTTGTCGATGCCGCGTCGCTTGCCGCGCTTGAGTTAAAGTACGGGGCGCTGGCAATCGCGTAGAAATAGTTCTTCGGATCGCCGTAAACTTTGCTGACCCAGTTCAGCATATCCTCATACTGATCCGGAATAATCGCAAACCAGCTAAGTACCGGTCTAACCCGCGTGTTCAGCGAGTCTTCGCCGAAGACGGTCTGGAATTGCTGCCCGATCTCAATCAAGCGCTGCGCAATCCGGTGGCGCGTCCATGAACGCTTCTGCGGCGTATAATCGCCATCATTCGGGTCGTCAAAATACGATTGCATCGTATACTGACTCAGCACCGATCCCTCTTTCGCCCCTTCAGCGATAGCCGCGGCTTTGTTGTAAGCCTGCTGCGTGAACAGATCGTTCCACACTTCATTGGAGTACTCCAAATAGATTTTGATGCCCGGGTTCAGCTTCGCTTTGAGCAGCGTCGCCAGCGATTTCACATAGTCATCGCTTGCCGCAACCGGGATGTTGATCCAAATGTCCTTCCCAGTTTGGTTAGCTAGCGCAATCACGTACTCCCATGCCACACCATGCGTCCCATCTTGAAGCAGCTGCGTCGCGTCTGTCGTCAGCTTGCGATCGCTCCACTCCGTAACCGCCGGATAAGCCGGATTGTTATTGTTGGTGCTCAGCCAATCCATGAAACGAAGCGTGCCGAACGGCTGAAGCGCCTGCAGAAACTCCTTCGTGAACGTAGCGTCGGCAGAATAACCCGGACGCATTAACTTCAAATCACTCACGCCGCCGCTTGTCTTCGTGAAGCTCATAAACAGCAGGCCGCTGCCTTTGGCCAGTACGATATCTGCCGTCGTCGTGTTCGTCTTCTTGTCATACTTCTGATTCTCGACAGCAAACGGACTCGAAGCATCCACATTGCCCAGCACCGCTTGTCCTTTGAAAGACAGCTTGTACACGCCGCTGATATCCGGGAATTGCTTCGTTGGGTCATCAATATCATTCAACCACGCCGCAACCGGACGATGGTCGAAGAATACGGTCGCCGCATCCTCCTTCGGCCAGCCATTCGCATCCACCTTCACGCCTTCGCTGCCGTCCGCTTTCACCCATTGCCGCAGCGTTTTGGCCGCATCCGCGAACTCATATCCACGCCCGCCGAGCCCTTCCAGACCGACACCGATTTGGCCCGGATACAGCTCTTTCGTCAGCGCAGGTAGGGGAGTTACCGTATGCACATTAAGCGTATTCGTTGCAAAAGAAGTCAGGCTCTCCTTTGCCGCAACAACCTTAAAGTTATAGACGCCGCCAGCCTCTAGCCCCTTCACCGTAAACGATGTATTCGCCGTATCGCCGACTGCCTTATCATCCTGATAAACGGTATACTTCACGGCCGGATTCCCTTGAGGCTTCTCCCACACCAGATCAACCGCGGTTTCCGAATTGTCCGTCGCATGCAGGAAGGAAGGCGCAATGGCCTCTTTCTTCACATCCTCCGCGCTCGAAACCTTCTCCAGCACCACATCATCGAGATAGAAATCCGCGCCCGACCACTTCACGAGCGTTAGATTCGAATTCGAGGTTGGCATCAGCTCAGCCGGTGCGGTAAAGATCGTTTCAATATAGTGATACTCCCCGTCATTCTCCGTAAAATCAAGCTGCTTCGAGAAGCTCTTGCCAAGCGTCAGCTTCAAATTACCGCCAGCATCCCCATTCACGAACTTGTACCAGGCACCGAAACGATACGTCCGGTTCGGTTCAAGCGCACCGAAATCGAGCCCAGTGATGCCAAAGCCGGCTGGGATCTTCAACGCCTGCTCTTTCCCGTGTGGAGCTTCCTTGCCGATATTAATATTGACCCAGTTCGGCCAATCAATGGCACCGCTTTCAAAATCGCCGTTAGGAACAAGATTGTTACCGTAAACTACACCCTCCGATGAGGCAGCCACAGCATCGGCCGCGAATGTATTCATAGGTGCAAGCATCATCATCGCCATTGCAAAGGCGCCTATTCGCTTCTTCATGTCATCTTTCCTCTCTGATTAAGTTTTCTCCTAAAGCTTACATTTCCTACTAATTGTACAATCGCCGCATGAGCGATACTATTGCATCCTATTGACTTTCCTTGCTATCCATTAACCTCTTCTCCCTCAACAAAATAAAACAAGCCGACACCCTAAAGGCGCCGGCCTGTTCCATCACTCTAATCTGCCAAGAAGCCTACCAATTGTTCCCCGAGCCCGTTGCTGTAAAGCTCGCCGAATCATTCTTGAACTTACCGGATGGAGCGACATTAACCGTATTCGTGTTGAACGCTGCCGATCCATTCGCGGAGCCTCTTACATAAACTCCATAAGTGCCCGAATTGTTGATCGTATTGGACGTGTAATTCACGACTGCGCCCCCGCTTGGTTCCTCGATGAATACACCTGAATACGTGCTGCTGTCGATCACATTGCTGCTTACATTGACGGTCAATCCAGAAGCAAGACCATTATTATTGACCCAGTACCCCCAGATTGCTCCGATTTGGTAGCCATAATCATGATGATAGGAGCCGCTGCGAACAAGCTTGTTATTCGTAATCGTAAGCGTGCCAGTGAACGCTGTTGGACTATGATTCGTACCAAACTGGATGCCTGAACCGTTATCAATCGTATCGAGGATGAGATTATTGCTTACCGTGTTGTTCTTGCCGCCATAGATGCCGATGCCGTTCGCAAGGTTCGGGATCTGCACCGTGTTATAGCGGAATGTGCTGCTTTCAACGGTTCCCGTGCCGCCATTAAGCGATTTGGACCACATGGCCATACCGTCGTCGCCATTGTTACGGAAGTTGCTTTGTTCCACAATCGTATTGATCGTGCCTCCGTTGATGTTGATTCCATCCGCCCAAGTGTCCCGTACCCTTAGTTTGGAAACCAACGCATTTGCCGTGCCTTCGTTCAACCAAAGACCGACCTTCGTGTGCTCCATCCAGATATTCATAATCGTAGAGTTGAGTGCATTTCCTTCAATACCGGCAATACCAGTAGCGTTCGAGCGATAGGTTTCCTCCGCCTTGATCATGAAGTCAGCGAGCGTTACATTCCCACCTTGCAGAAGAATCCCCGCATACGCGCCTTGCAGCGTCGAGCGCCACATACCTGCACCCTTAACGGACACGCCGCTTGGCAGTTTGATTTTGGTCGTGCCTCTTGTTCCTGTTTTGAAGTCGAAGGTACCCTCAGGGATCCATACGCCTTTAATGGAAGTTCCGTTCACAGCCGCAATCGCCGAGGTCATAGCTGCCGTATCGTCTACGCCGTCATTGGCCGTTGCCCCATAATTCGTAATCGACACATAATCCGAAGGCTTTGTAAGTGCCGCTGGAACTGCTTCTGTTTCAATGAAATCAATCAGTACATAGGTGTTTCCGGAAGGATTGGAATCATTCGCATCCCACTGCAGCTTGATCTTCGTACCTGCTGCATATTGCTGACCCAGAAGCACGCGACTTTCGTCAAAATAGCGATGGTGGTTGATGCCCGGCGTATTCGACCACTGCATTTCAGCGCCGTCAGAGCCATATTGTCCATACTGGTGGGCGTATCGGTTTGTTAACGAAATATCCGCAGCATGGGCAGTGCCCGCATAGAGGCTGATATTTTGAGAAATATCCGAACCCGTTGCACTATCCGGCATCGAGTATCGCACTACAATGCCTTGTGCAGGATTACTCAGCGTTAGTTCAACGGATTGCCCTTGAGCCAGGCGTACTGCTTTTCTGCCCGATGCTTCCGATTCTGCCGTCGTCCATGTTGTGCTTGGACCTGTCACGGATCCGCCGACGATCGTTAAGTTCTCCGCTTCATAGCTGTCGTAAGGCACGGTTGCGCCATAGTTCTGAACGACGCCGATTGTGAGACTCTTGCTGTAGCTGTTGTTGTTCTCATCCAGCTCGCTGATCAGCGACGTCTCGTCAACGACAGCGTTTACGGTATGAATGCCGTTTACGGCTGCCCATGATCCGGAGTTTTGCGTGAGGGTTACGGAAGCGCCTGCTGCAATGGATGTAGTGTAGTTAATGACCGAGCTCACTTTGGTACCGTTTACAAAGAAAGACACATTGCTCGCCGTTCCGGCAGCTGTAGCAGCTGTCCCCTGATTCTTCACGACTGCGCTGAATGTTACGGCATTCCCTGCAGCAGGAGCGGCCGGCGACCACGTAACATCCGTTACGACGAGGTCAGGCTTGCTAGGTACGCTCACTAGGATGCTTTCATCGAGGGTGTTATTGTTATCATTTGATTCCGTTATTCGGTTGATATCATCCACAAAAGCTCTAACAGTCTGCGTGCCGGCCACTGCCGTCCAAGTAGCTTTGGTATTCGGTCCTCCTGTAGCCGTTACCGTGACGGAGCTGCCCGCCGGTATCGAGGAAGTGTAGTTGTCACTCCAGTTTACGGATGTACCGTTAATGGAGAAAACGACGCCGTGAATCGTACCTGCAGGCGTAGCAGCGGTTCCTTGGTTCTTAATAACCGCGCTGAACGTCACTTCATTGCCTGTCAGAGGGGAAGCCGGTGACCAGGAAACATCCGTTACGACGAGGTCCGCTGTCCCTGCGCCAGCTCCGGTTGTAATGATTTTGTCAAACGTATTGTTCGACTCATTGGATTCCGCAATTCGGTTCACGTCATCAATAAAAGCTCTCACGGTATGAGTACCGGATGCCGCAGTCCACGAAGCCTTGCTGCTTGGACCTCCCGTGGCCGTTACCGTAACGGACGCACCTACTGCTAAGGAAGAGGTATAATTATCGCTCCAGTTCACGGATGTCCCATCTACGGTAAACAATACGCCGTGAATCGTACCCGCTGATGTTGCTGCTGTTCCTTGGTTCTTAATGACAGCACTGAATGTCACTTCGTTTCCAGTCTGAGGAGAAGCCGGCGACCAAGTAACATCGGTTACGACCAAGTCAGGCGTTCCCGAACCGGATAAAGTTATGCTTTGACTCCATGTATTGTTGCTTTCATTCGATTCCGTAATTCGGTTCACATCATCCACATACGCGCTTACAGTATGGGTTCCGGATGTAGCCGTCCATGAGGCTTTAGCGCTCGGACCTCCTGTAGCCGTTACGGTTACGGATGCCCCCGCCGCGATGGACGAGGTATAATTGTCGCTCCAGCTTACGGACGTACCGTCAATGGCGAATAACACGCCATGCACAACGCCTGCCGGACTCGGATCAGCACCTTGATTCTTAATCGTAGCGCTGAAAGTCACCTCGCTGCCAATGGCAGGGTTGGCCGGCGTCCATGTGATGCCCGTTACCACCAAGTCAGGTCCACCGGCCGCTTTCGCCGTATGCGGGAAGATAACCAATTGGGAAAAGATAAGGGCCATAACCATTAAATATACAGAGATTTTGCTTCGACTACGCATTAACAAGCCTCCTCATTGTTTTCAATCCAAGCCGCGGAACACATCTAACTATGTAATGCAGTACCTTAGCCGTCATTCTCACCTTGCTGGCCCCACCTCCTTATCCGAAATGTAACCGCATTCATAACTTCCTAAAGCTCGGAGCCCGAGCAGCCCCGGACTCCGATTCATTCAACGCGTGTAGATCAGGTACTCCCATGGCGCTAACTCGACTGGCTGCTCTGATTGGACATCCACCGCTGTCCCGGAAGGAAACACTTTATAACTCCCAGCGACTCCACCCGCCTGGATCGTGCTCTTCACGCTTTCGTCCGATAAATTCATAACGACGATGACCGTATTGGCGTCTTTCGTTCTCTCGAAAGCAAGAATATCACCGTTGTCACCAACCGCTAAGTTGTTATAGGCTCCTCCTGCTGTGCCGTTCCACAGCGCCGGATTGTCATGCTTGAGTCGAATAAGCTCCGTGTATAACGTCGACATAGATAGATCGTTCCACGCAATTTCATCCTTCTCGAAGAACTGGAGCCGCTTGTTCAATCCGGCTTCCTGTCCCGAGTAGATCAACGGCATGCCCGGCATGGTGAAGCTGAGGGCCGCCATCGGTTTCACCGCATCCTTCAGCCGTTCATATTCCGTTCCCGTCCAGGAATTCTCGTCATGATTGGATGTGAAGTTCAGCGGATAGGTACCGCTCGGATAGGTCTTCGCCAGCCGCTCCCCGTACTTCTTCACTTGCTCCGCATTGCCAAGTCCCTTGGCAATCCGGTTCATCATGCTGTACAGCTGCCAGCCGTAATTGGAATTGAACGCATGCTTCAACAGACCAATCTGCTGATCATCCTCCGCCAGCATGTAGACCGGCTTGATCTGCTCCAGCTCCACCTTCGCTTTCTCCCAGAAGGCCGTTGGCACGCCTCCGGCATAATCGCAGCGGTAGCCGTCGATATCGAACTCGGCAACCCAATACTTCAGAGCATCGATCATGGCCGTCTGCATATCCGCATTGTCATAATTCAGATCCGCTACATCCGTCCAATTCGTGCCAGCAGGCTGCACGATATGGCCATTCTCATCCGTCGAATACCAGCCCGGATTCGCCGTCCATGGATTGTCCCAGCCCGTATGATTAGCCACCCAATCCAGCATGACCTTGAAGCCCATTTCATGGGCCTTGTTCACCAGTGCCCGGAAATCCGCCTCCGTCCCGAACTCGGGATTAACCGCTTTATAATCATCGACCGCATAATAGGATCCCAACGTTCCGTTACGGTTCTTCTTGGAGATCGGGTGAATGGGCATGAACCATAAGATATCGACGCCAAGCTCCTTGAGCCGCGGCAAATGGGCTTCGAATGCCTTGAACGTGCCTTCCTTCGTGTACTGTCTGACGTTAACCTCGTACATCACGGCCTTCTCTGACCAGTCGGGAACCGCCGTTCCTTGATTCTTCTGCTCTTGTTTCTCGTCCTTATCCTGCTTCTGATCAGCCACAGCTTTCACCACCGGTTTATCCGCTTCGCGATTCGAGCTGCTGCAGGCGGAAACCAGGCAAACCAAGCTAAGAAGACAGACCGCCAGAGGCAGAGCAACAAAGCGCTTCATGACTATGACTCACCATCCGTTCATTGATTAACCTTTTACGGAGCCAAGGGTGATCCCTTTGACGAAATACTTTTGCAAGAACGGGTAAATGACGAGCAGCGGCAACATGGAAATGAAGATTTTGGCCGCATTGAGCGTCTGGTTCGATAACTCCGACATTCGTTTGACCGATTCCTCATCCATCTTGGTCGGATCGATTACAACCGCGACCTGCCGGATGTAGGATTGCAGCGGATAGTGAACCGATTTATTCATCAGCACGAGCGCTTGGAAGAACTCGTTCCAATGGTACACGATCGTAAAAACGAGCACCGTTGCAAGCACCGGCATAGCGAGCGGCAAGAAGATGCTGAACAGGATTCGCCACGGTCCCGCTCCGTCCATTAAAGCGGATTCTTCCACTTCCTTCGGCATGTTCCGGAAGTAGTTCATGACGAGAATGACGTTAAATACCGGCAATCCCCCGCCAAGCACCAACCCCCAGATGCTGTTGATCATGCCGAGCGATTTCATCGTCAGATACCACGGCACCAAGCCGCCGTTGAAGAGCATCGCGAAGACCAGAAGCCACATGATCACGTTTCTGGATTTAAATTCCTTCCCGTTCTTCGAAAGCGGATAGGCCATTAAGAGAACAACGAAGAAGGAGATGGCAGATCCGTAGAGGACGCGCTGCACGGAAATAAAGAACGATTTGAAAAATTGGTCGTCCTGCATGATCGTCTCATAAGAACCAAACGTGAAGCCTTTCGGCCACAAGAACACTTGCCCAGCCGACGCCGCAGCTTTATCGCTTAATGAAATGGATAAGGTATACCAGACCGGCAACAAGCACAAGAGCATAATCGCCAAGAGGAGTATGATATTCAATCCGTTGAAAAGTCTGGAAACCGCTGAACGTTCGGTAATCATCATGCTTTCATCCTTTACCTTAGAAAATTCGGTAGTTGGCAAACCGGTAAGCCAAGCTGTATGAAGCCGCAATTAAGACGAATCCGACAACCGATTTCAATAGCCCCACCGCCGTTGCTAAGCCATACTGCATATCAATGAGTCCTGCCCGGTACACCCAAGTATCGATAATGTCGCCGGATGAATAGACCGTTGGATTATATAAGTTAAAGATTTGATCGAAGCCTGCATTTAGAATGTTTCCCATGCTCAGCGTTGCGAGAAGCACAGCAACCGGTATAATGCTCGGAAGGGTGATGCGTGTCAATCGTTTCCACTGGGACGCTCCGTCAATTGCAGCAGCCTCGTACATCTCGGGGTTAATGGATGTTAACGCCGCGAAGAAAATAATGGCATTGAAGCCGAATTCCTTCCACACATCACTTCCGACAATGAGAACCGGGAAAATCTGCGCATCTGCGAAAAACAACCCCTTTTCCAGCCCAAAGCTGGCTAAAACCTGATTCACGGGACCCGAATAGGAGAAAATATCCAGCATCATGCCCGCAACAATAACCCAGGACAGAAAATGCGGCAAATACACAACCGTTTGCACCGCACGGGTAAACACTCTATTCTTTACTTCATTCAGCATCAGCGCAAATGCCAGCGGAACAACGAGATTTCCTACCATTTTGGCTAGTGCAATGAAGATCGTATTCCGGAAAATAATCTTGCTGTCATCAAGCTCGAACATATATTGAAAATTCTCTAAACCGATCCAGGGAGACTTTAAGATGCCCATACCCGGATTGAAATCTTTGAAAGCCGTCATGATGCCGTACATAGGAAACAGATTATAGAAGAACAACCAAACCAGTCCGGGCAGTAGCATGAGATAATAATGTTTCGCGAATCCTTTGTTGGTCTGCATCCTTGATTTCCCCTTATTAGGAAGTCAAGACGAGTAGCGAGTACCCGTCTTGACCTTTTTCTGAAAGAGACTTACTGCGCCATTCAGATCGGCGCCAGCCGTTTCTTCCGAACTATTTAAGTTCGTTAACCTCTTCAGTAATTTTGTCGCCGCCTTGATCCTTCCATTTGGTCACGAACGTATCGAAGGCATCCAATTCTTCGCTGCCCATGATGATTTTGAGGAAGGTTTCGTCTTCCATTTTCTTGAGGTTCGTCCATCTCGATTCCATTGTTTTCGTTTGAGCCGTAGCAATGCTTCGTACCCAGTTGATATCCGCATCAACGAAAGTAGAACCGCCGTTCAGATGGGCATAGATATGAGTGAAGAATCCAGGATCCGCTGCTTGGTCGAATGTGCCGATGTCATAGCTGTCGAATGGTTCTTTCTTGATGGCATCCACATGCTTCGCCATTTCATAAGCCCAGCCGTAGTTGACTTGATCGAAATCTTCCAGCTTCATTTCACCCTTCAAATGTTTGCGCAGGGAGTTTACCGCATACTCAAGCTGGTCACCGGCACCAAGAATCAGGAACAAAGGTACCTCTTGCGATGTCATTTGCTTGCCTGCTGTCAGCTTGTTGAATTCCTCGTCCTTGCCCCATTTGTGAATCGAAGTCATCTTCACGATGGCTTCCGGGTGTTTTGCGTTCTTGCTTATTACGATATAGCTGCTTCCTGTAGCCTGGTTGGAGTTGAATTTGCCTGCAGCATCAAGCGGCGCCGCATACGGTCTCCAGTTTGCTTTCGGATCGTTCTTAATGTTGTCCGGAATGTTGTTATACGCAGACCACCATGGTCCGAAGAAAATACCCGTTTGTCCGGCTGCAACAACTTCGGCTGTGCTCTTGCGAACGCCTAATTCCTTGTCCAGAATTCCCTTCGCGTACCAGTCTTTCATCATGGCAAGTGCTTGCTTCGTCTCCGGTGTAGTGGAACCATATACCGCATTGCCGTCCTTGTCTTTCACCCAAATGCCCGGATAAGCATCGTTAGCGAAGAATAAGGAAGAGAAGTTATACCAGTGATCCGTGGAATTCAGGAATGTGGAGTAAAGCGTGCCGCCTTGCTGCGTACCTAC
This sequence comes from Paenibacillus sp. J22FR21, assembly GCF_056269135.1. NCBI lineage: Bacteria > Bacillati > Bacillota > Bacilli > Caryophanales > Paenibacillaceae > Paenibacillus > Paenibacillus sp. J22FR21. Next base: position 272,085 of record NZ_JBWDNJ010000007.1, on the reverse strand, counting down.
GATCCCAACTGTCTTGTCTCCGCCCATCTTGTTATCGATGAACGCTTTGGCGATAGTCTCCAGATCCTGCAATGATTTTGGCGGCTGCAGTCCCAGCTTGTCGAGCCAATCTTTGCGAATCCAAGTCAGCGGTGCGGAAGGAAGCGTCGTTTCCGGAAGGGCATACAGCTTACCGTCAAAAGTAACGCCATCGAGCAGACCCGGGTTGGAATCGTAAACCGCCTTCAATTCCGGACTTGCGTATTTGTCATAGACTTCGTTCAAATCTGCCAGCTGACCGGCTTTAACCATTTGTCTCAGCTGCGTTTCGTTGACGACCATCGCATCCGGCAAGTCATTACTCGAGATCGCCAGACTCACCTTCTGCTGATAGTCAGGGCCTTGAGCCGCTTCCCATGCATGCTTGGTTACGATGTTGAATTTATCTTTCAGCCAGCGCGTGTACACATTGTCTTCTGCTGTATCCGTGCCGTCGAACTTATAATTCGGGTCAATGGCTCTGCCAATGGATACCTCGGTAGGCTCCGCGAATTTCGCGAACGGATCGATCACTTCGTCGGTTGCCGTGTTGGCGGCTGCATTATTGCTGGCTTGTGTGTTGTTGCTGGCGTTTGTCGTTTCTTTGTTGTTCTGCGCCTTGTTATTGCTCTGCGCATCATTGTTGCTGCCATCGTTGTTGCTGCCGCAAGCGGCCAGACTTGCCGTTACAAGCAGAACAGCCATGGTCGATAAGATACCCTTTCTCATATTGCTCCCCCTCATGGACATTTCATTTGTTTGTTTCTGACAAATTCACTATAGCATGGGTCTTTCATTCCCTGAGTTAGAGGTCTATTCCCGAGTAGGTAGACGATTCTTCGCAAAATAAAGAATGCGTGCGAAAAATGTCTACCCATCTTTCGTACGCATTCTACCCTATTTGGTGCGGCCTTCCGAGAGCTGCCTGAACTCGCTTGGCAGAACCCCCACCTGCTCCCGGAATAACCGGCTGAAATATTTCTCGTCGTTATAGCCGATTTGCTCCGCGACCCACTGAATTGTCTTGGTCGTGTTGCGCAAATACTCCTTAGCCCGCTCCATTCGGATATCACGCACATAGTCCGAATAAGTCTGACCGACGTATTGCTTGAAGCATTGGCTGAAATAACTGCTGCTCATGTTAACTTGCCCGGCAATATCAGCGGCCGCAATCGGCTCGCTGATGTTCATCTGCGCCAAATTCATCGCTTTCACGATGCTGTTCTGGATCTCCTTGGAGAACAGCGGCTTCGTATTAGCGGCACTAATCCGTTCTCGTACTTCCGTGAGCCACTCCTCGAACCGGAACCAGCTGGAGAAGAAATCCTCGATCAAGATCGGTTCAGACAGAATCTGCTGATACAGCCTGTTCCACTCGTCAGACAGCGAGAAGAAGATGCGGGCCAGCCGAATTGGCGGCATCTTGCAGCCCTTCAGCTCTTGAATCATCGACTCAAATACGCTTGCTTCATAGATCCAGTCCGCAGATAACCATTTTCCTTTAATCTGATCGACACCGAAGCTTCTGTCCGCTTTCTCCCGATGCAACAGTTCGGCAGCGTTCACGAACTGAACAGATTCGGTGGGGTCAAAATCATAGAACAAATCGCTCTTCCTATACCCTCGAATGAGCTGCAGCACCGTCTTCTTGTCGATGCCTGCTAAGTTCTGAAAGCATACCAGTGCAGCATTGGGATCGGGCGGATAGGACACCGGCGGATTACCGGTCCAATACCAGATGCCGGCCTCCGCTTCCACCGCCTGATCAGGAAGGATATAAGTCGCCGCCGCCGACTTGGAATCATCGTTCATCGGATGCAGCGAGTACAGCACGAACCATTCATCGGCTTGTTCCGCTTCCTCATCCGGTACAGCTGCCGCCTTTGAGACTTCCTTTTGCTCCATAAGTGATTTGATTCTGCCCAATACTTCCTCGAACTGCTCTCTCTCCAGCTGCACCTTCGCGATATAATCAATGGCTCCGAGCCTTAAGGCCTCCTGCACATATTCGAAATCCTGATGAAGCGTCAGCACCACAATCTGAACTTGCGGATATTGCTGCCGAACGATTCTCATCAGCTCGATGCCGGACATGACAGGCATAGACAAGTCCGTAATCAGAAGATCGACCTTGCTCTCTTCCATGACTTTGAGCGCATTCTCACCGTTATTCGCCTCGCCTATGACCTCCATCCCGAACTCCTTCCAGGGCATGGCCGAAGCAAGACCTTTGCGTACCAGCTTGTCATCATCTACGATCAACACGCGAATCATCCGTTATATTCCACTCCTTAAGATGGGGAGGCGAAGCGATACAATCGTCCCTTTCCCAATCTCGCTTCTGATTTCCAGCACTGCCGTCTCGCCGTAAGTGGCTTGCAGAATTCGCTTCACATATCTCATGCCGATGCCCATGCCGACCTTATGGCTGTCTTTGGCCTCATCATCAAGCAGCCGATCGATCGTTTCCTGCGGCATGCCCGCTCCATTATCTTGAATCGTAATTTGCAGCGCTTGCTCATTCCATTCCACGCCTACATAGATATAACCGTCGTCGCTTACGCCATGATAGAGCGCATTCTCGACTAATGGCTGCATGAGAAACCGAGGGCAAGGAATCGTCAGCGCCTTCTCGTCCACGTCCAGATCGACGTCGAATTGGAAGTCGTACCGAATTTGCTGCAGCTGCAAATATTCCTTCAGCGCGTCAATCTCATCGCCGATCGTGGAAACCTCGCCCATTTTGCCAAGATTATAATAGAGCAATTTATTTAAGGAAAGCACCAGCTTGTCGATTTCATGCTGTCCGTTCATTAAGGCCAGCCAGTGCACGGTATCCAGCGTATTCATGAGAAAATGAGGATTGATCTGGTACAGCAGCTTCTCTACCTCCAAATCCGCCCTCCGCTTCTCCTTCACTTCGATTTCTTCATATAAGGCCCATATCTTCCCCTTCATGCTTCGCGTCTGATAGAGCAAATAATCGAATTCCGGGATATGCGTGACCTCCGTATGCTCCTTCACATTGGAGTGGATCAAGGACTTAATCTCCATATTAAACTTATCCAGCGGTCGGTAGACCATCTTCCAGAGCAGCCAGGAGAAGAAGACCGCACCCACAAAGAAGGCTAGGAAAATACCTGTAATCTGAACCAACCACCGGTTCCGCTCCTGCGTCAGCTCACTCCTCGGTGTAACCGAGACGATGCTCCAGCCTTGATTGCTGATCTCCCGATTCCAGAAATAATCACCGTGATATCCCGATATTTTCTCCGAATTCGTCGCCGGAAACACCGTATTCTCCGGAAAAGCGTTCTGCACCTCGCTGAATGCAATCCGGCGCTGATCATCGAGAATGAGCAGGCGGCGCGAGCTTTCTTTGCGATTCTGAGGGGCGAATAACGACTCGATGGCACTCCGGCCTGTCTCTATGTATAAGTAAAGGTTCTGATCCAGCAAATTGACTTTTCTCATGATACTGAACACATATTGATTAATAGAGCCATTGTAGCTTTTGTAAGGCCCGTAGTAGGTAATCTCCGGGAATTCGGCTAATACCGGGAGCTGCTTCGGCGCGAAGGTTCCGCGAACTCTGAAATTTTCAAAATCATGCGTGTCCTTCTTGGGATCGTAAAACATCATTAACCCGACATTCGGATTGGAGAAGGAGATGACATTCAGCTCCGTCTTAATATCATTCATCAGCTTCAGCCGTTCGTATGGCTCTTTCTCGACAGCGAGCTGTTCAATAAGCCTGTTCGTGCCCCCGCCGTATGCCAGCTGCTGAGAGACATGGTTTAAGTTGTTGATCGCATTCTCCAGCGTCATCAAGTCCTGCTTCAAATTGCTTTGAAGCGCACTCTCTACCTTATTGCTGATAATGGAATCTATCGTGTAGAAGGAAATAAACCCCAAGCAAATAAAAGGGGTCAAGCTGCTAATTAGGAAGATGATAATAATTCTGTTCTTGAACGTTACGTTTCTAAGTCGTAAGAAGTCCGTCTTCGTAAGCCATCATCCCTCTCTCGCCTCTGTGTAGCCCGTTGATGGGAAAATTGCTTCCCAACTTATTATCATACCCTGAAACGACAAAATGTGTATGAGACATTTCGCTTGAAACAGGGGGAGAAATTTTAGTGGAGATCGGCGGCGAGTAACGGTAGATGTGCTAACGAACCGGCGGGGCGTTAAAAATCTAACAAACCGTAGGGGTCAATTGGGGCTGATTCCCCACCTTAAAATCTAACGAACCGCAGGGCGGTGGACGGCCAAAATGCTGCGTTTCATGCAACATTTTCGGCTTGCGTGCGAGACTTCTGGCAAAATGCTGCTGAATATGCAACATTCCACTCATATTGGGCACCAAGAGCCACTTTGACGGCAAAATGCTGCATTTCAAGCAACATTCTCCGCTTCCGAGTGTGATTTGCTGGGCAAATGTTGCAGTTTGAGCAGCATTTCATTTTTGTTCGAGCTGATTCGTACGCAAAAACACCCCAGCCGTCCCCGGCTGAGGTGAAATGAGATGAATTGAGATGCGGTTAGATACGCTCAATCACATATTCAACGCGCTACTCCACAATCGTAGCTCGCAAACCTTCCGGAACACGAACATAGTCGAAGACGCGCGCTCCATGCTCGTCGGTATGCCACTTTACTTCTATCAGTCCGAGCGCGTGAGGTACAGCGCCTTCTGCTGCCGTTACCTCTGAAGTCTGCACATGAATGACAACCTCATTCGGCTTCTCGATCGTCGGCAGATGAACACCCAGCACATGCGTGGACATGAAGTAAGTTGGGCATGCCGACCATGCGTGGCATAGACTTTGGCCCAGATCGTAATACTCCGGCGTCTGCTTCAGCCCCTTCTGCAGGAACCAGCCCCAACCTTGACGCATCATCCGTTCCGCCGTATCCGTCAGACCAATCAAATACAGCCCTTCGAAAATATAAAAAGAGAAGCTCGGCGATACATACACGCCATCCTCCGGTCCATATCCGTTCACGAACAGCGATTTGAGATCGCGGCGTACATGCGCTCGCACCGGCTCCAGCTGCTCAGCCGTCAGCACGCCGGCCCGTGCAGCGAACAAGCTTGCATGCGCCGAATGAGACAGCTTCTGCTCGTTATCGCTGAAGCAGCCGCGTTCCTCGTCCCAGAATGTATCGCGGATTGCTCGCTCTACAACCGCAATTCTGCGCTCCAGTTCTCCTACTTCCGCCTGGCGACCAATAGCTCCGGCCAGTTTCGCCGCGGCGCGCAGCGCGATCAAATACGTACAGCTGAACACGCAGTGAATACCGGTGATTTCCATGTATCCTTTCACAATAGCAAGGTCGCCATGGAAGCCGCCGTAATGCGCATTAATGCCGCGCTTCACATCCCACTCCGAATCGAGCAGCAGATCTTCACGCTCATCGGCCAGCTCATGGAACCACGCCAAGTTATGCTGAATGGCAGCCCAGTACGTCTCTACTAGCTCCCCATCGCCGGTTTGCTCATAGTACGCCCAGAAACCTTCCAGTGCATTAAGTGCAAAATCCGAAATCGTATAGTCGCCCGTATTCGGGTAAACCGCTCTGAATTTGCCCGTAGCATCGGGCGATTGTCCCATAAGCTGAAGGCTGCGCCGCATAAGCGCATGATCACCGAAAACAGCTAAATTGTTGTGGTACTGGATAATCGTATCGCGGATGTACTGCCCACGCTCACGCGTCACGCAGTCTGTATAAGCATCCTCCATATTAACCGCTTCTGTCCGAACACCCATCTCCCAGATCTGCTCAAGCAGCGGGTCGGAGCAGCGGAAAGTCCCTTTGGTATCTACCGGATAGCTGGCAGAAGCAAGCTCCAAACCTCGCAGCAGCACATCTTGCTTCGGACTCCGCACCGTCAATTGCACATAGCGGAAGCCCCGCGGCTGCGTTAACCGCCAATCCAATTGCGCGCAGCGTTTATCCCCATAAGCCCTGTCCCCAAGCCCATACCAATGATAATGACGCAGATGCTTACCGTCCGCGTTCAAGTGCTCGCCATAGGTCAAGTCTATCGTCGCACCTCCTGCGCCTTCAAGCACAACACGTGGAAGAACAAGACGAGTCAGACCTAAGTCGAGCAGCAGAGAGAAGCCGTTCGGGTAGTCAGCCAAGGAGAAGACACGATCGGTCAACTGGTCGACTTCGATCGATTCGAAAGCATTGCCGTAAATGTCCCATCCAGTGGACATCGTCGGACTTTCGCCATGCTCATGTACCGTGACTTCAATCCAGCCACCAACATCCGTGAGCTCATCATTGGCCGCAAAAGGCAGCTCGCGGACGCTCAACGCAGACGCGTACAGGTCGTGCGAGACAACCGGCGAACGGTGGAACTGCACCGTACCTTCCGGATCGCGATCCGCTGATACGACTAGCCCGAAGCCTTCGGGCAGCGCGAGGTAATGGTGATACATATCTTGAAGCGAATCGCATTTGGCAAAATAAGCATTCCATCCTTTGCGCAGACTTACGCGGTGATTCAGACGCATGCTTTTGTCATCGGCATACAGTCCTTTGGCAATCGCCTCCCCATTGATCCAGCTGTTCTGATAGAACAGTCCCATCGTAATGAAGACGTCCTCCGGCGAATAAATCCACGTCCTCACCGCCATAAATCGGCTGGTCAACTCCGGCTCATGAATTTCATTCACATGCGGCATCGGCACGCTGAACGAACAGAGCAATTCCTGCGGCTCAAGCGGCATCAGATGCAGCACGCGTTCTACCGGAACCGGCTCTCCGGACATATACGGGATTCCCCGTGCCTCGGGCTCTCCCCAAGCTTGTTGATTCGCAAGCTCTACGCCGCTCAGCCAGCTGCTGTCGTCGAATTCGATCCCGCTCCACTCGCCTGCTTCCTCCAGACGCTGATCGTAGAGATCGCCGGCCTTCAAGAACAGGCTCGATTTAGCCGCGTACCGATAAGCCGGAGCCGAGGACGCTCGCCATGCTGCGCTTCCTGTAGCAAGATCAATTCGTTCGCCGCCTGCAACGGTAACTTCACCCCAAGCTGTGAGACCGGCTTGCGACAGCATCGTGATGAATGTTTTGTGCCCCACATAATTGACCTGGACCGCAATCACATTGCGACCTTCATGAAGCAAGCTGCTTAAGTCATGGGAATCGTACACCGGATGCTGAGGATCGAATCGCAGCGAACCCAAACGGACATACTTACCATTAATGTACAGCTGGTAAGTCGTATCGGCGAATAAATGAAGAATCGCGTTCTCCGGTTTGCTTTTCAAATCCAGTGTCAGTCTGAACCTTGCATAGAGATTGCGTCCTTGTCCGGACTCATCGTACCAAATCGCTTTTGCCTGCATGAGTGTACACACACCTTTTTCCCTTAATTATTCGTTCTTATTCGACGTATGCGATTTGTCTGCCGTCATCATCGGCCGACTGCATGACATTCTCAACGAGTCGTAAGCTTCGCAGCCCTTCTCGGATCGGACAAACCTCTGGTCCTTCGCCGCGCAGCGCTGCTATGAAAGCAACCGTCTCCTCCTCATAAACGTCGAGCTCGGAAGCGAAGGTTTGGCGCGAGATTTCTGATTCGCCGGTAAACACAAACTCCGCATCGTTCGCGCTTGTGAAATAAGCGGTCAAGTTGCTGCAAATGACCGTAAAGCTGCAGTTCCATTCTCCCGGCACGGCACAATTGGAAGCCGTTATGGATGCCATTGCTCCGGAGCGGAATCGAATAACGGCAGCGCTCGTATCCTCAACCGTATAACCTTCAGCTTCGCGATGGTTTAAATTCGCGGTAAAACCGCTGATTTTATCGGGCGTACCCAAGAAATACATGGCCAAATCATACGTATGAATCACCTGCTCGAAAACCTGTCCACCCGAGAGATTACGATCACTCCACCAAGACGAGTGCAGTGAGTTGCAATCGTAACGGCCATCGAAAAGCGTTGGGATGCCGGCTGTACCGTCTTCGATCAATCGTTTCAGTTCTTTAACTGCAGCGCCGAAGCGGTTGTGGTAGCCAACCTGTGACACGACGCCTGCTCCCTCGACAGCCGCAGTCATTCGCTCGGCAATTTCAGTATTAAGCGCAATGGGCTTCTCAAGGAATACGGCGATGCCTTTGCTCGCCGCCGCTTCCACTTGACCCTGATGCGCATAAGGCGGGAGGCAGATATATACAGCATCGAGCTGTTCCTTCTCCAGCATGGTGTTGAAATCCGCATACGCGTTAGCCACACCACCTGTGTGTGCTTCCCCGAAAGCTTCCGCTTTCTCAAGCGTTGTTCCGCAAACCGCGGTCACTTCAACACCGGGGATGTTGAGCAAATTTATCGCGTGCTTCTGTCCCATCATGCCAAGGCCTGCAATACCGACTCGAATTGATTTAAGCATATTAATAATTCCTCCAATGAATTAGTTGAATTGGCTGCCTGCCCCTCCCGCTAGTCGGCTTGTCCGGTATTTGAGCGGGGAGAGGCCTGTTTTGCTCTTGAAAAAGCGCGAGAAGTCGTCAATGTCCTCATAACCGGTCAGCCTCGCGATTTCTGTGATCGGACGGCTCTCGGTTTCCAGGAGCTGCTTCGCTCTGCGAAGTCGGAGCTGCAGCTGAAGCCTTGTCGGCGTTATGCCGAACAGCTTCTTGAAGCGTTCCGCGATGTAGGTGGGATGCATATAGTAACGCTTGCCAAGCTCCGCAAGATCGATACGGCGCTCCGGATTGTCGAGCAGCTCCGTCATCATGCTCATGAACGGATCGGAATGCTCCGCTTTCAGCAGCACTTCCGGATGATGAATGGCCGCGTCGATTAGGATGGCGACAAGCTCGAGCGCTTTGGCCTTCTTCATTAGACTGCCTGACAGCGAGCTCATCCCGTCCGCGATTCGGCTGTATTCGTGGAACACGGATTCAAACTGCTCCGGCTTCGGCAATCGAAAAATAACCGGAAAACGGAAAGCCTGCAAAGCATCGATGCAGCCCGCAACCTGGAGCGTAAAATGCCACCAGAGAAATTCCGTTTCCTCGTTCGTGTCTTTCACATGATCATGCAGCTCGTATGGGGGAATCAGCACGACATCCCCGGGGCCGGCAAAATAATCGCGGCCCGCAATATGAAGCCTGCATGAGCCTTCTTTAATGTACGAAGCAATATAGAAAGGGAGCTTGCGGTTCACTTGCCGCAGCTCGGTTCGTCTGTGCAAATCATGCTCCAGCATATGAAGCGATGCTTTCTCAATAAGCGGAAGCCACGGATGATTGTTCTTCATAGTCAGACTCCTCACTGCCCCACCGGATGAGGCATGGGCTGTTGTCCTTCTATTATACAAACAGCTGGCTTAACCTCGTGAGGGAAAACTGTCTGCTGCGGGGGGATTTCCGTCCACTGGTGATTCAAAACCACGGGAGTTTTTTCCGGGGGTTTGGTTTTGAATCGGTACCAAGAGCTCCCCCTCCAGCACCCACCTAAACAAAAACTCCGGCAACCTCGCCGGAGTTCTCTCAGTACAACCTTAAAACTTCAGTACCACCTGCAAGGACTTCTCCGTGTTGGCATCGAGCATTCGGTAAGCATCTGCTGCTTGTTCGAACGGAACTTGGTGGGTGACAAGCTCCGCCAGCTTCAAGCGGCCGGATAATGCCAGCTCCATAATCGTCCGTTCCATCCGCAGCCGATCCCAGCGATTCGTCAGCTGCAGGTTGATGCCGCTGATCTGCGAGCCAATGAGCTGCACGCGGTTATGATGGAACTCCTCTCCGAGGTAGAGATCCTTCGCTCCGCCTTGATAGAAGCCGGCAGTCACCACTCGGCCGTTGTAGACGACCGAGCGAATCGCTTCATGCAGCGCACCGGAAGCGCCGGAAATTTCAATCGCGATATCTGCTCCTCTGCTGCCTGTCAGCTCCTTAACTCGGCTGGCAACGTCACTGCAATTCCGCGAATTAATCGTATGCGCGGCTCCGAATTGCTCGGAGAACCCCAGCCGATAATCGTCGAGATCGATCGCGATCACTTCCGCTCCGTTCAGCCTTGCCAGCTGAGCAACAAGCTGTCCGGGCACGCCTTGTCCGAACACGACCACCGTTTCCCCGACGTGAATATCCGCGTCCAGAATCGCATTCAGCGCAATTGCACCCATTTGCGAATAAATGCCTGCCAATGGATCAAGTCCTTGCGGCAGCAGATGATCGCGCGCGAAGTCCTCACTCACAACATGCGAACTCTTATGTCCCCATGTGCCATAGACGACATCGCCTTCTTTAATGCCGCTAACGGCCGAGCCGATTTCCGATACGACGCCGACTTCTTCATATCCCCAGCATCCCCGCACCGGATACAAGGATGATTCTTCCTCGACTCGTTCCGTGAAGATCCGCTGCTCTTGATTGAACTGTTTCTTCACAAAAGGATTAATACCGCGATAGGCCGTCAATTGCGTTCCGGCGCTAATGCCGGAGTACAGCGTCGTAAGTCTGACTTCCTTCGCTCCCAGCTGACTATTCTCAACCTCTACAAAAGCAACTTCCTTCGGAGCAATGAAGTCCAAACGTTGTGCCGTCATGATTGTCATCCCTCTCTCCTCAACTTTCACCAGTCGAACCTGAACCTGAAGCTATCGTAGCATTCACCGTTTGAACGCTCCATCTCCGAACGCCAGCGGTTTTTGTCATTTTTACAGGTCGTTAAGAAGAGTTTATAAGCGACAATTACAACCTTGGGTAATAACCTTCCACCTCATCATTAGCAGGATTAATAACCACAACAATAGGACCGAGCAGCCCGTCTTGATCGGTATTGAACGTCACGGTAACAAGCCTATGGAAGTGGAGCTTCGTACGATCCTTATTCGGCACAATCCACTGATTGTTCAAAATGATCGTTGTCACTACGGCATCTGTGCTGCGTCCCGTCACATGCTTGCGCTGCCCCTCTTCAACCGTTGCCCAAGCGATTTCACGATACTTCGCTTTGCTCGCTTCCGTCAGTTCCAACAGTTGATCGGGCACAGCAGCATAACCACGTAAACCCTGAACCACCTTCGCTATACGATCCCTGTTCGACTTGAAATCCGTGATGTCATAGAGCACGACATTGTTGATCTGATAGCGGGTATGCGGAGTCACATCGGCAATCGCCGTCTTATCTTCGAAATCCTTTATCCCCTTAACAGCCTCCCCCTTGGAGGGGTAAATATAGATACTAATCGACTGCTTCGCATCCACCACGAAACGGCTCGGAGTGACGCCATTGTACTTCCTGGAAAATACAGCCCCCGGATTACCGTCCTGCATCGGCACGAGGGGGATCCCATAATGGCCAGCGATTTCTTTGACATCAGCCAGCGAAATGGAAGTCTCTTCGTTCTTGCACCCAGACAGGCAAACAAGCAGCAGGAGCGAAAATATCATTTTCTTCATATCATCATCTCCAGCATAATTGCATCGCTAACCCTTCGTGTTTACTTCAACCGTTCTCGTTCCCCCGTTCCACTTCACCTCGACTCCGAGCAGCTTGCCGATATCGCTGACTGGGATGTATAGGCTGCCGCTGAGCACAACAGGCGCAAAAGACAACGGGGTCTGCCCGCTTCCCAAGGTTGCGAAAGGAGTTCCCTCCGCCAAAATAATCGAGCGGTCGCCGCGCGTGACGGTGGTTTGTTTGGTTTGTGTATTGTAGCTGGTTTTGGCCCCGATTTCGCTCACGAGAAAACGAAGCGGAACAAGCATCCGATTACCGGTCGTCATCATACTCGGCTCGAATTTCTTGAGCTGGCCGTCGATGGAGAGGCGGGCATCCGTTTTCGCATAAGCACCGGTTGCCAGTCCATTACCGCTGATCGGCTTGCGCAATTCCGCCGGAAGCGTAAAAGCATAGAGCTTACCCTCTGCCTGCACAAGCAGCTTATCTCCCGCCACTTGGAATGGACCATAGCTCCGAGCGGAAGTTTGAAAGCGCGAAAGGGCTTTGCCTGTCGCGACATTCAGCGCATACACCTCTCCATCGGTCTGCCCGACGTACAGACCCGAATCGATTAGATCTACTCGGCTAACCGGATTGTCCAGCCCCTGATAGAAAACCGGCGTATGATCGACTATTTTGCGTGCGTGCAGACCGATGTTGTCTCCATTCTTATAAATCAGCTTGCCGTTGTAGGGTCCAGCGATCCATGTGCCGTCATCTTGGATGATCTCCGGTTTCACAACCGATGGATCGGCATTCAAGTTATAGTGGTAGAGCTGACGATCCTTGGTGGATACATAGACATCGTTACCTTCTATCACAAGCTTGGATGCGTACTGATACATCGGGTCTTCCCCTTGCTTGACGGGGACAAAAGATTTGGTTTCGATGACGCTGCCCGTCTGCAGATCGACGACATCCAGATCGACGAGAAATTTGGTGGTATCGCTCTTCGGCCAATCATTTTCAAAATACAGCTTCTCTCCGTCAACCTTCAGCACATGCGAGTGGCTGCCGGCCAGCCGCCACATGGTTTTACCGGTAGCTTCGTCGATGGCATACGTTGTCGTCACCGTGATCGCGCCGGATTCCATCGCCAGCACGAGCAGCTTGCCGCCGACTTTCTCAGGAATGCTGTTCACGTCCGTGTTGCGCCATTTCTCATGACCCGTTGCGAGATTGACCGAGACGAGCCCCAGCGAGGAGGCAAAATAAAGCGTATTCCCATCCACCTTAAATTGGCTGAATGTAGACTTCTTGTTCGCCTGATATATTCGCTTGGCTGTACCCGTCTGGGCAGCCACTTGATAGACAGCGCCGTCCTGTCCGCTTACGTATAGGCTGCCGTTTAGTAGTTGAACGGCTCCTGCCTGCAGTTTGGTGCCGTAGGACCAGAGCAGCTTGCCGGTTTGTATCGCTCGCGCTTGCAGCACGCCACCTTTGATGGTGAAAAATGCGCTGTTCTCGATCACAATCGGGGCTTGGTAGCTGTTCTCTATCGTAGGTTTGTCCAGTTCTATCGTCCAAATCGGCTTAGCAAAAGGGACCTTATTCGACACAGCCGGCATGGTTTGGCCATCGTAGCTCTTATTCGGATCCGGGTTCGTTTGTGCAGAGGCTTTAGCTTCAGCGGTACCGGACAATAACATTCCGGCCGCTACCACCGCAAGCGTGGTATGTTTCCATGACTTCATTTGCGACATGCTCCTCTCGACTCTCGTTTGCGACTCATCTCTATAGACGACGCTCATAGGCAAAAGTTACATGTCATTCCAGCGGCTGTTTCGCCAGCACTATCACGAACGCTCTGCATTCGCTCCCTTCTCATGTGGTTCTGCGCTTTAAGCGACTATTCCGCTTATAGTGTCTTCATCGCTCCAAATTTGCTCCTTTCTCGCGTGGGCCTGCCGCTGAGAAGTCGACAATCCTACTCTCAGCCTTCCACCGCCTCTGGCGGGCTACTTCAACAGAAATACCCGAGCATCGTCACAGAACGACGCTCGGGTATTTGTTCCTTCAACAGTTGCTCACCTTGCCGTGCCCGTCACTTCACCGTCAGCATCAATGTGATCCACCGCTGTCAATCCTTCAAACACCGTAGCGATGACGGTACAAGACACCGTCTCCCCGGGCTGCAGGGCTTGGTGCGTTCCGCGATCCAGTCCGTCCTGCAGCCCGACCGGATAGCCGGAACATGGCTCCAGTACAACGGTTTGCAGCTCTCGCCAACCGCCATAGGAAGCGAACAGCCAGCAAGTCGGCAGCACACGGTTATCATAGCTCAGGCCAAACCCGATGCCTTCTCGCGTATGCGTCAAAGCGCACCATCCAGCCTGCATATCTGTGGCATATTGGAATTCGCTGACGCCTGACGAATGCGGCAGTCCCCAGTGCATATCATGTACTTCACCCGCGTCATCCTGAGAATAGGGCCACTGGTAGCTGTACGAGGTTTTGCCGGTACGCGGCGAGCCGAAGCCCTCCATCTCCATGTTGCGGGCAGGCAAATCGATCCGCGAATGCTCATCGGCTGCCATTGCCGCATGCAGCTTCCACAAATACGGCTGCGGTTTGCGGCCGAGATTGGTAATCGTGTGCGCGAAACGCAGCTTCGATTCACCGGCGCGCAGCGTAACCCGCTTGCTCAGTCGCGTTGCGCTGATGGGCGTTTCCACCCACATGTGAAGCGTGACTTCTTCAGGGTGTACCCGCTCCAGCGCATACTGCCACGGCAGCGTCCAGATCTCCCCGTGATCCGGGAACGGCTCGCCATCGATCGTCTCCGCGATATCATTCGGATACAGCTCATCCCAGCCACCGAAGAAATGATCGTCATAGACGGAATGCAGCGCAAGCTTCCGCGGTTTCATGCGAGGATGATGCCACAGCAGATCCTTACCGCGCGGCTTGAACGTGATCTGCCATATTTTCGCGCCTAGGTCCGGCATGATAATGACACGAAGCTGCTCATTCTCCAGAAGCACCGTTCGAATGTCGTTGTACGTCCAATTGGTATCCACCGTAACTGTCACAAGAACGACCACCCTTCGCCTCACAGATTACTGCGAGGATCTCCACTACGATCTCGAATTCTGTTCTCGTCATACGATCTCGAATTCCGTTCTCGCCATCCGATCTCTTCATCCTGCCTCAGCTCTTGCCTCGCGCCACCCTACTCCGTAATCGTGGCCAGCAAATCCTCGCGCAGCGGCGTAAAGTTCTCGATCATAACCGTATCCTCCAGCGCTTTCACCTCATGCACCGCATCGCCGGGCACGTGAATTTGCTCACCTGCGCTGACAATTGTCGTTTCGCCGTTCATCGTCATGGCGATTTGGCCGCTGATGACAAACGTAAGCTGCTCATGCGGGTGTGAGTGAGCCGGCCCAATGGAGCCCGAGTCGAGCGTAAGCATCATGCTCATAATCGATTGGCCGGGACGGAAAATCTTGCGGCTGATGCCCGCAATCGGGGAATGCCATTCTTCAAATCGCGGCATTACGATGCACCTCCCGGAATCAGCAATACTTTGGACACGTTGCCCGGTGACCCGAGCAACGTCTCGAACCACTTCGCGCCTTCGCTAAGCGGCGCCTCTACAACGCCCTCATCAAGTCCGATGCGGCCTTCTTCCAGCCACTGAAGCGCAGTCCGGAAATTCATAGCCGAATAGGCAAAAGAGCCCGTCATCGTAATCTCGCTGCGGATCGCAATATTAATCGGCAAGGCCGACTCTTCCTCATGCAGCCCTGTAAAAACAACACGACCGCCGGTCCCACAGGCCAGCACGCACTGCTTGCGCGTCAAGCCTGCGCCAACGGCATCAATGGCAATGTTCACGCCGCTGCCGCCGGTTAGCCGTTTCACTTCCTCCAGCGTATCCACGCCTGCCGGACAGATAACATGCTTCGCGCCAAGACGACGCGCAATCGCTAGGCGATCCTCATTCATGTCCACGGCAATGACATCACTAACACCATACTGCAGCACGGCTTGCAGAGCCAGCAATCCAATCGGCCCCATGCCGAGAATGAGCACCTTGTCCGTCGGCTTCGCAGCGGCGAGCTCGGCTACACGCACTGCGCACGCAGTCGGCTCCGCCAACGCTGCCGTCTGCAGCGTCATCCCATCCGGCACCGCATAGACGAAGGCTGCCGGAATCTTCACATATTCCGCGTTGCTGCCGGGCAGCGCCGCGGAAAGCAGCTTTCGCGAGACGCATAGCTGCTGCCTGCCGCTCGCGCATTTGTCGCAATGACCGCAGGTCACAAGCGGATTCGCCGTGACGCGCTGCCCAAGCGACCAAGCGCCGGACGCTTCAACCCGGCTGCCCATGGACGCAATGATACCGGAGAACTCGTGGCCGAAGATCATCGGAGGCTTGCGGAGCGAGTTTTTGCCTAGAAAACCGCTTAGCTCCGAACCGCAAATCCCGCTGTATGCCACCTGAATAACAACTTCATCTTCCCCTGCAACCGGCGCATCGACTTCCCTTACATTCATTTCCTTCGGACCTTCATAGATAAGTGCTTGCATAGCATCTAATCTCCTCTCAGGATGAAGAGGTGCAAGGAGCCCTTTCTCCCGCACCTCTCTCGTTTATCAAAAGGTCATCGACAATCCACCATCAACCGGAATGACTGCACCGCACATATAAGAGGCATCCTCCGATGCCAGGAAAGCAATGACGCCGGCCACTTCCTCCGGCTGGCCTTGACGCCTTTGGGCGATTTTGCCGCGGGCGACGTATATATCTCGAAACCACTCCGTCTCATGCTCCTTCACGCCATCCACCACCGACATCGGCGTCTCGATAAAACCGAGCGCGACGGAGTTAACACGGATACCGACGTCGATCAGCTCCAGCGCCGTATTGCGCGTCAATTGGTCCATCGCGCCTTTCGCCGCATTGTAGCTCGATGATTCATCCAGCGCGCGGCTGCCGTTAATCGAGGACACATTAATAATCGAACCGCGAGTACCCTTGGCCGTCATCATTCGCGCAGCGGCTTGCGTGCAGTGGAAGGTACCGTCGACGATTATATCGAACACCTTGCGCCAGTTCTTCATCTCCGCACCGAGAAATCGCATCGGCTCGAACATCGCCGCATTGTTCACGAGAATATCCAGCTGCCCGTAGACGCTCTCCACTTGCGCGAACATTGCGGCAACCGCTGCTTCGTCCGACACGTCGCAAGCAATGAACTGAGCGCGATAGCCTTGCTCAATTAGCGCAGCAGCAGCCTCTGCTCCGACATCCGCACGGCGGCCCGTAATAACAACCGTTGCGCCTTCCGAGGCCAAGCGGCATGCCGTTGCATAGCCGACTCCTGTTGCCCCGCCTGTAATCAGCGCCACCTTGCCGTCAAACCTGCCCGCTTTCGCCATGTGAGATAAATCCTCCTATTTGACGCGATATCGTTCCACAACTGCTTCATCAACCGTAACGCCAAGGCCCGGACGATCCGGTACGTGCACGTAGCCGTCTTTAAACTCAATCGCCTCCGAAACCAATTCGCGTGCAAGCGGCGACGTGGAAGCGGTATGCTCGATCATGAATCCGTTCGGGATTGCCGCAGCAAAATGCGTGCTCGCCGCAACCAGAATCCCGGTCTTGAACGCATGCGGGACAACAAGCTTATGACGCTCATGCGCCATGTACGCGATGCGCTTCCCTTCGGTCAGTCCGCCGCAGCGGCCCAAATCCGGCTGGACAATATCATGTCCGCCATCCTCAATCAACCGGCGGAACGCGGTCACGCCGCTCTCCTGCTCTCCGCCTGCTATGCGAAGCGTCGTCCGTCTCGACAGCTCCTGATAGCCGATCAGATCCTCCGGATGAAGCGGCTCCTCGAGCCAGAAGACACCGTATTTCTCATACACTTCCGCCATGCGGAGAGCGCCTTTCAGGTCCCAGGCCAGACCGCCGTCGATCATCACATCTATGTCTTCGCCAACGGTTTCGCGAATCGCGCGAATTTGCTGCTCATCGAATTTCGGATCGCGGCCGATCGGCCCCCAGCCGAACTTCATCGCCTTGTAACCTTCCGATGCGAACTGCCCTGCCAGGCGAACCGCTTCTTCAATCGTGCCCGGCATAAGCGAGCTTGCATAGGCTTTGAGCTTGGAACGGTATGTGCCGCCGAGCATCTCGGACACCGGACGGCCTGCTTTCTTACCGGCAATATCCCACAGCGCCATATCGATGCCGCTCATCGCATGCATCACCGGACCGCCGCGGCCAAAGTAGATCGTGCCCCGGTACATTTTGTCCCACAGACGGTCGATTTCAAGCGGATTCTCGCCAATCAGAAGCGAGCGAAGTCCCGTAGCAATCGAATGGGAAGGCGGTGCATCGATAGCTGCCTTCGCCACGAGCGGAACAGAGTCAACCTCACCATAACCTGTAATCCCTTCATCCGTATGAATGCGGATCATAAGCGTATCCTGCGTGCCATCACACCGCTCAGCATCCAAATCCGGAATACGCAGATAAATCGATTCCACTTCCGTAATTCTCATAGCCGGTTCCCCTTTGCTCGTGTAGTATCTTCATGCCGTAAAATGTTCATCGTATTCAGAACTGCTATTCTTCAAATAGCGCATCCTGACTGCGATATATTACCTCAAATAAGTATAGCGCTTACATTTAATTAAGCTTATTGTAGTTCTGGGCTCGAATTATTGTCAACAATATTTGCCTTAATTGTATATTGTAGATTGTTAACAAAATACAAACAAAGTGCATTTTCTACATTTACAACGTATACTAAGATTTATCTGATTACCTAGGACCATTCTGTGAGTCTTACTCTTATAAGGGAGCAATTCTGATATGGCTGAATTCACATTCAAGCAGCAAGCCAATACGTCACTTCGCGAGAAAGTGACGCATGATTTACGAGAAGCTATCCTACACGGACATCTGCAGCCCGGCGCGCGCATTAAAGAGATGGAAATTGCGGAGCAAATGGGAGTCAGCCGCGGCCCCATTCGTGAGGCGATCCGCCAGCTCGAACGCGAAGGTCTGCTGCTTTCCGTTCCCTATAAAGAAACCGTCGTCGCGGATCTGGATGCCGATGAAGTGCAGAACATTCTCATGCCGATCCGTTTCCATATCGAATGGTTCGTTGTGAAGCGCTATCTAGACAAGCTGGATGACCACTTCTTCAGCAAGCAGCAGGGCATTATTGATGAGATGAGAGAAGCTGTAACGAGCGGGGCGAAGAGCCGCCTTGTTGACCTCGATATTCTGTTTCACCAATCCATTCTGGAGATGGCTGCTGAACGCACGGTCATGCTCACGTGGCAAAGCATCGTCAACCAGATTCGCCTGCATTTCTCCAAAAACCTGCCGTTCTACGACTTGGACCACATGGAGAAGGATCATCAGGATTTGCTCAATGCGTTTCGAACCAAGGATCTGGAGCTGATCCAGCAAGCGATATTAAACCATCTTCACAGCGACGACAATCTGCTTTGCTTTACCAAATAATGATTAATCTCATCAAACGAGGCCGCTATGGTCTCGTTTTTTTAATTTCTTCCTCATGCTCTAACAGAACTAACAAAAACCTAATCCTTTTCCCCCGCCTTACCCCAAAATTCTTTAATAGTTTAGATGGATAATGATCAAGCCCACCTTTAATGAACCACAGCTTCTGCTCATTCCGCTGAATCCGCTCCCATGTAGATCCCCTGGTACCCTTCTTTCGCCCATTTCGCCGAATTTGCTCCCATGTAGACTCCCTGGTACGCTTCTTTCGCCCATTCCGCCGAATTCGCTCCCATGTAGACTCCCTGGTACGCTTCTTTCGTCCATTCCGCCGAATTTGCTCCCATGTAGACTCCCTGGTACGCTTCTTTCGTCCATTCCGCCGAATTTGCTCCCATGTAGACTCCCTCATTCACTTCTTTCGCCGTGAGCTCGGCTCTCCCTCACCAACAACAATAAAAGCCCCACCAAAAGAACGGAAAACCGTTCCCCAGTGGGGCTTAGCATATTAGGGCATTCCGATCCGCATCGGCAGGCGCGGGAGATGCTCGGTCCGTTTGGCGTAGTCGCCGCAGAGGGAGTCGACTTGCTCCAAGTGGACGCGGCGCTCTTCTGTGGCGCTGCTTAGCATCGCTTGACCATAATAGTGGTCGCGGCGGAAATGCGCATGCATCAGGATGTAGCTGCGCAGCTCGTCGATTTCTTCATCCTTGAAGCGCTGGCACAAGTTCAAGGTGAACATTCTGCGCTGTGAACTTCCTCCGAAGGAAGCGTGAAACAGATTGTGGTCGAACACCAGCACATCGCCTGGCACGACATCGAGTATTTGTGCGGGCAGGTCTGCGCCATGAATGCCAAGCTGGCCAATGGACCGGCAAACTTTTGCCGCATCCTGACCGTACTGATCATCCAACCGATGCGTGCCCGGCATCACACGAAGCGCACCGCTTGAACCATCCAGCTCATCGAGGTACAGCGCCATCTTAATATGCCGACGCGCACGGTTCTCTCCATCCCGGTGCCAAGGCGTGTCGCCGGTGTAATAGTTCCCGTCACTGCCCATGTAATTGAAATCCTCACCTAGCAGCGATTTCGCGATTCCGGCAATTCGCGGGTCATCGATCAGCGAGCACAACCGCTCGCGCTGGTCGGCGAATGGCACGATCATCGTACGCTTAGAGCCGTCATGTTTCTCCTCAAGCATTGGAAAAACCGCTTCGAATTCCTCCGTAATCCAACTGTTCTCCGCCTTCAAGAGTCCGGCAAACTTAATAAAGCCATAGGTGTCAAAGAACGCAAGCTGCTCATCCGTCAACTTCATCATTCATGCTCCTCCCATTGTCTTTCATGCACAACACTCTATCCTAAGCTGCAGAACTGCTGTTGTTGTTGCTGTTGTTGTTGTTGTTGCTGTTGTTGTTACCGCCTGCCTGCGCCTGTTCTCGCTACTGTTCTTGCTACTATTCCTGCTACTGTTGCTGTTCCTGCTACTGTTCTTGCTACTGCTCTACTCCTGCAACCACTACTGCTCCTACTACCTTTTCTAAACCTTCACTTCAGCAAGCAGTTCCTTGAGCCCAACCTCCGGCGCGGCAATCGGGAAATATTCCAGCCCCATATAGCCCTCGTAACCAGCCGCATCAATTGCGTCAAAAATCCGTCCGTAATGCAGCTCCCCCGAGCTCAGCTCATGACGACCCGGATTGCCCGCTGCATGGAAGTGGCCAATCAGCTCCAAATTCGGAAGGATGTTCGCAAGCAGATTGCCCTCCATAATTTGCTGATGATAGATGTCGAAGACCAGCTTCACGTTCGGACTTCCAACCTGACGGATAATATCAAAAGCTTGTTCCGATGAAGATAAATAATAGCCTTTATGATCAACAAGTGTGTTTAGCGGTTCCAGTACAATGGTGATGCCAGCTTCCTCTACCAGCGGCGCGCTCGCACGAAGCCCGTCAATGATGGATTGCTGCTGTACCTCGCGCGATACATCGGCTAATTCCTGCCCAACCGTTAGTATCAATGTGGGGCAGTTCAGCTGCTTGGCAGCGGCAATGGACTCTCGCAGTCCATCCAGATAAGCCTCACGCAATGACTCATCAACCAAGTTCGCCGATTTCACACACATGGACGCAATCGTCATGTTGTAATCGCTTGCAAGTTGTGCAAGACGTTCCACATCCTTATCCCACCACGACCAGAACTCGACCGTGTCATACCCAATGGCGCGAACTTCCTCTAGGCTGGCGAAAAAATCCTTCCCGTGATACAAAGCATCCAAACATACGGACAGTTTCATTACAGCATCCCCTTAGAACCTAAATTGGCGCTACCCGAGTCGATTATAGGCCTGCAAGCGGCTAGCTGTAAAGAAGATATTGGAAAAGGGCTGCGCACCGGATTTGATCCGAATGCCCAGCCCTTAACGTAACTCAAGTTTTAACCTTCCACCTGAAAAGCTTGCTTCAATGTCGTAATCCCTTTGCTCGCAACTTCCAGAGCCGTAAGGGTGCCGAAGTCTTCGATGAACAATTCCACCGATAGAAAACCACGGTAGCCGGAAGCGTACAACACTTCGGCAATCTCTTTGAGTGGAGCAACGCCTTCGCCGGGAAATACCCGCTCAGCATCCGTAATGACTTCTCTTGAAGGAGCAGCCGGATAGTCATTGGCATGCACGATGCCGATCTGACGGCCTTGCAGCTGCTTCAAATCCTCAACACTACTGCCGCCAGTGTACATATGGAACGGGTCCAACAGTACCTGTGCTTGCTCGATCCCGGAAGCCAGAACGACTTCCTTCGCTTCGTTAACGGTCGAAAGCTTGCTCGCCTTGCCCCAGAACTCCAAATAAACATCAATGCCGATCTCGCGGCCAAGCGCCGTCAGTTCCGCATAATACTGTCCCATGTCGCTGAGCGAAACGCTCGCCACATCGCCAAAAGGTGGCGCAGCCGCAGCGCGGCAGCCAAGCTCAGCCAGCATGCGCAGTTCCCGCCCCGCTTGGGCAAAACCCTCTGCGCGAACAGCTGCATCCGCATCCGCCCATTTAAAGAACGCAATCGCGTTAGCGAATACAACGTTATTCTCGCTCAGGCACGCTCTGATTTGCTCAGCAGTACCGCCGCTTGCGAGAAAAGCTTCAATGTCCGAAACCCACAGCTCAATACCTTCATAACCTGCTTCGGCAGCAACCTTAATCTGCTCCAGCACATTCAGCTTAAAAGGAAATAATGTCGACGCGTTCAATGACGCTTGGAATGGAAACATAGCTTCGTTCCTCCTATTTTGCAGACGAGCGATTCAGCCTACAGCTTAACCGGCAGCGTTCTGCCTTCCTCACTGCTTTGAAGCGCCAGCTCGATCAAACGGATCGCATTTCTCGCTTCTTCCGGCTTCACATTCAGTTCTGCTTGTCCGATGATATGTTTGTAAATATTGTCATAATATCCCTTGTAAGACGAGTGAAACGTTTCAACAACGCCTTCAAAATGCATGCTGCCGATCGAAGAATTGAGCTTTCCCCAATTTTCTCTCGGTTCAATACCGAATCCACGATCGTTCGGCATCGCGCCGCCAATCAGGGCTTCCTCCTGCGGGTCGGTTCCGTATTTGACGAAAGAGCCTTCCGTGCCATGCAGTACATAACGCGGGCTGGCTTCACGTACAAACTTCGAGGACTTCACTCGCACCTTCTGCTGATTACCATAGAACAGCGTCACATCAAAGAAATCATGAGCCTCTGCTCCTTCTCGCTGCACACGCACATCGCCGTTGATTGCATCCGGTATGCCGAAGAGCGTCAGCGCCTGGTCGAAGAAATGAACGCCTAGATCGTAGAAAACACCTGTACCCGGCAGCGCTCCTTCACGCCAGTTCGTGGAATTCATGACGGGGTCGAAGCCGTCCCACGAGAACGTGCAGTCCCTCACTTCGCCGATCATCCCTTGACGAAGCAGTTCCTGAATGGTCAAGTAATCGCCGTCATATCTGCGGTTATGATAGACGCTCAGTACTTTGCCCTGCTCTTTGGCCAGGGCAATAAGCTCGTCCGCTTCTGCGGAAGTCGGCGTGAACGGCTTCTCTACAACCACATGCTTGCCGGCGAGCAGCGCTTCTTTGACGAATGCGTAATGATCCGTGCTTGGCGTCGTTACGATAATGAGGTCGATGCTTGGATCCTCGTACAAATAACGGACATCGTTGACGACTTTCACGCCAGGGTATTTCTCCTTCGAATGGGCGGTTCTGCGCTCAACAACGGCAGCCAGCTCCAATCCTTCAACAGCATCTACAAAAGGCGCATGAAAAATACGGCCGGCAAAACCGTAACCGATCAGTCCAACTCGAATTTTGTCACTCATGATATGAAGACCCCCATCTTATTTCAAATGTGCTATGCGTCTAGTTGATTGTATTTCAAGCCAAGTGGCAGTGGAGCCGGAACTTCGCATGGTGCTGTGACCGCAATATGTTTGCCGCTCTCAGCGCTGTCGAGTATGCCAATTGTAATATCGAGCACGTGACGGGACAGCTCTCCGCTTGCACGATGTGCTCTGCCGGATTGAATCGCATACGCCATGTCGGCTACGCCGATGCCGCGGCTGTTCTTCGAGAAACCGTGGGAATACGGGAACTCTTTCACTGTACCGTTTGCTTGCTGCAGCGTAATCGCCCCATCAAACATGTTCGGATCGTTTACTACCAGATTGCCTTCCGTACCGTAAATCTCCAGGCGCGGCGTGTAGCCGAAGCTCTCTTTGCCGACTTGCAGCGTTGCGGATACCCCGTTATCAAACTCCAGCAAGGCCGAAACATGCATAGGCGCTGTAACAGGCACCGTTTCGCCAAAACGAGGCGATTTCGGATTCGTCACCGTAAATTCACGATTCACGTTACCTACGGAACCGGACACTTTACGAACCGGACCCAGCAAATTAACGAAAGCCGTCAAGTAGTAAGGTGCCATATCAAAAAGCGGATCCCAGCCGGTTTGCAGGAAGTTTTGGAACTGTGGATGCATGGCATCGTAAGCGTTACCCATAATAATCAAGCCGCTTGCCGCATAAGGCGTACCGATCCAGCCATCTTCGATCAGCTTGCGAGCGGTTTGAAGGCCTGCACCAAGGAATGTATCCGGCGCGATGCCGACACGAAGACCTTTTTCACGAGCTAGGTCAAGGACACGGTCTGCATCTTCACGTGTTAGCGCGAATGGTTTCTCTGCGTATACATGCTTGCCGGCATGCAGGATTTGCAAGTTTACTTCCGTATGAACAGTCGGGGATGTTAAGTTAATGACGATTTCGACCTCGGGCATTGCCAGCAGTTCTGCAACCGAGCACGCCTTGGGAATGTTGAACTCTTCCGCTCGCTTCTGCGCTGACTCTACGAACAGATCCGCGATGGCTACAACTTCAAGTACACCGCTGAAGCTGCCTGTGCAGTTCTCCAGATAAATGCTGCTGATTGCGCCACAGCCAATAATACCTACTTTCGTTTTACGCATACGTCCACCTTTCCTGATACAACACCATTGGGTTTATTAGAATAAACTTGCTACCGTTGAACTTCTCTCTATAATGCCGTAACTCCTGCTTTCTTGCCAGTCTAAAATTTAGGGGATTCGCGTTCACATTTATTTTCCCTGTTCTACTATGGTAAAGTTTGAATTAGCAATGTAGAGAACAATTCGGAAAAATCGCATCTGGCGGAATGAACGCCTACGGGAGGCAGAATGATGATTGAGCGTAGTTTTCAGCTGCAATGCGAGGATGGCACCGTTCGCCATGCTTGTGAATGGAGGCCCGAGAATCGGCAGCTCATTCGAGCCGTTGTATGTCTTATCCACGGAATGGGTGAGCATATCGGTCGTTACCGGCATGTTGCTGAAATGTTTACGGCAGCCGGGTATGCGGTCTTCGGCTTCGATCAGGTAGGACATGGGAAGAACGAGGGCAAACGCGGACACACACCAACGTATGATGCGCTGCTGGACGGCGTCGATTCGATGCTGATTGCGGCACAAGAGAGCTTTCCGGATACGCCGGTTTTCCTATACGGGCATAGCATGGGCGGCAACGTTACGCTGAACTACGTACTCCGGCGGAAACCGGAGGTTAACGGGGTTATCGTCACGGGGCCATGGCTGATGCTTGCCTTCAACCCGCCCCCGCTCCAAGTTATGGTCGCGCGGGTGGTGAATCGATTATTCCCGTCCTATTCCAATAATAGACCTATGAACGGCGATCATTTGACTTCTGATCCGATTATGATCAAACGGTACCAGGAGGATCCGCTTGGCCATGGCTCCATCACCGCTCGCTTCTTCCTCAGCGTGCAAACCGCAGGGGTGTGGGCATTAAAACATGCTGCCGAGTGGCGATTGCCGCTGCTGCTCATGCATGGTGGGAGCGACAAAGTAACCTCTATTAAAGCTAGCCGGCAGTTCGCCGACTTGGCCGGTGCGCCATGCACCTTCATCGAGTGGCCCAGCCTCAAGCACGAGCTCCACAACGAGCTCGACCGCGATGACGTATTCGACACGGTGAAGGAATGGCTGACGAAGCAGCTTGGGGAGTAGCTGGCGCGGGCGACGGTGGCGCTTGGCGCGATCATGCGCGGGCGGCTGGGTTGGTCGGTTAGTGAGCATGAAGAACGAACAGGCTTCTTTCGGTGGTGGAGATCATGCACGGGAGGCTGGGTTGGCCGGGGAGTGGCGGTGGAGAACGTCGGCTCCCGTTTGGCCGCTGCTCACCACGCTCCTCGCGTACTGCACAACAACAAAAAAGTCGAGAACCTGCCGCTCCGCGCAGCCTGTTCTCGACTTTCTCTCTATCCTAGGACGATTCGATCGTCCGCCAGCTGACGGCCGCTGATCTGCTCGAATTCGCCGAGCAGCTGCGGAACGGTCAGGTCGCGTTTGCGTGATTCCGGAATGTCCAGAATGATGCGACCTTTATCCATCATGATCAAGCGATTGCCGAGGCGAATCGCCTGCTCCATATTGTGCGTGACCATGAGCGTCGTCAGCTTCATCTCGCGGACGATCTCTTCGGTCAGCACCGTGATGAGCTCCGCGCGAGCCGGGTCAAGCGCTGCCGTATGTTCATCCAGCAGCAAAATTTGCGGCTTCGTGAACGTCGCCATCAGCAGGCTCAGCGCCTGGCGCTCGCCGCCGGACAGCAGGCCGACCTTCGCGCTCATCCGTTCCTCGAGCCGAATGCCTAAGCGCTGCAGCTGCTCGTGGAACAGCTTGCGCTTGGCCTTGCTCGCTCCCCAGCTGAGGCCCCGCTTCTTGCCGCGCATATAGGCCATCGACAGGTTCTCCTCGATCGACATCGTAGGAGCGGTACCTGCCATCGGGTCTTGGAAGACGCGCCCGATCCAGCGGCTGCGTTCATGTTCCGGCAGATGGTGGATCACTTTGCCATCAATGCGAACCTCGCCGATATCCGGCTTCATGACGCCGGAGATGATATTCATCAGCGTTGATTTACCCGCACCGTTGCTGCCGATAACGGTAACGAAGTCGCCGGGATTCAGCTTCAGCTGAATGTTCATCAGCGCGATTTTCTCATCCGGCGTTCCGGGATTAAATAGCTTAGATACTTGCGCAATTTCCAGCATGTTAAGCTCGACCTCCCTTACTGCCGGCCGCAACGAGCAGCTCCTGGGTTCGTTTACGGGCCAAAGCCTTCTGCTTCATCGAGCGCCGAACGGTCGGGATGACCAGGGCAGCGACTACAATTAGCGCCGTAATCATTTTCAAATCAGATGCATCGAAGAATTCGACGCGCAGCGCAAGCGCGTAGATAATCCGGTACACGATGGAGCCGAGAACGGCCGCCAATGTCGCTTGAAACACAGTGCGGAAGCCGAAGATCGCTTCCCCGATGATAACCGAAGCGAGTCCCAGAACGATCGTGCCGACGCCCATGGACATGTCCGCAAAACCCGACTCCTGCGCGATTAACGCACCGGATAACGCAACGAGTCCGTTCGATAGACTCACGCCGATGATTTTGGTCGTATCCGTGTTGGCACCAAGGCTGCGAATCATGCGGGCATTATCGCCGGTCGCACGAAGCGCAAGCCCCACATCCGTGTGAAGAAACCCATCCAGCAGCAACTTAACGAGCAGCACAAGAACGGCAAGAACCGGGATGTACACCCAGCTATTATCCGAAATAGCGGAGAACAACGTGTCTGTATTCACAAGCGAAATATTCGGCTTACCCATAATCCGCAGATTAATGGAGTAGAGCGCGATCATCATGAGAATACCGGCGAGAAGTCCGTTGATTTTGCCTTTTGTATGAAGCAGGCCTGTAATCGCACCCGCAGCCAACCCGCAGATAAATGCACAAATGGTTGAAATCCACGGCTCATAGCCATGCGTAATCATGATCGCCGCAACAGCGCCGCCTGTCGTGTAACTGCCGTCAACAGTCAAATCGGGAAAATCGAGTATGCGGAACGTGATGTAGACGCCGATCGCCATTAATGCATACAGCAGACCCAGCTCTACCGCTCCGATCATTGATCCTAGCATCGTAATAGCCTCCTTAATAAAATAAAAAAGGAGCGAGCGACAGGAACCGCCCACTCCGATTTGCCCTACTTAATGATGTTGTTGTCTTGATCTTTCACTTCGCTCTTCATCTCGTCTGTAACCGTGATGCCTTGCGCTTCAGCGGCTTTCAGGTTAAGAATAAGATCCAGCTTCTCCGGCACAGTCACTTTCATGTCAGCCGGTTTCTTGCCGTCCTTCAGGATTTCAACAGCCATTTGACCGACTTGGTAGCCGTGGTCGTAATATTTGAAGCCTACCGTTGCAAAAGCACCCTTCTCAACGGTATCGCGATCGCTCGAGAAGAACGGGATTTTGTTATCGTTAGCTACTTTAATGATAGAGTCAACGCTGCTTACAACCGTGTTATCGAGTGCGATGTACAGGGCATCCGCACGACCAACCAGCGATTCAGCCGCTTGGCTTACTTCGGAAGTTGCCGTTACAGGCGCTTTAAGCAGTTTGATGTTGTGCTCGCCAAGTGCTTTCTCCGCCAGGTCTGCCATAATAACCGCATTCGGCTCGCCTTCGTTGATGACCATACCCACTGTCTTCACGTTTGTAAATTTGCTTGCGATAAATTCCATTAGCTGCGTAATCGCTGCAGGATTCGTATCCGATGCACCTGAAACGTTACCGCCCGGCTTATCCAGGTTGCTGACGATCTTCGCTGCCAGCGGGTCTGTTACAGCCGCGAACAAGACCGGATTTTCTTTCTCTTCTTGCACAACAGCAAGTGCCGACGGTGTTGCGATACCTAGAATGAGATCATAATCCTTGGAAGCAATCTTCTGTGCGATAGATAGATTATTGCTGGCATCCGCTTGCGCGTTATTCATATCAACCTTCAGGTTGTCGCCTTCTGTAATACCGGCATCCTTAAGTGCAGCCAGGAAACCTTCGCGTGTTGCGTCAAGCGACGGATGCTCGACATACTGCGAGATCGCGATTGAATACGTTTTGGAGTCCGCGTTGTTGCCGGAACCTGACGTGTTGTCATTTTTGGCCCCGCAGCCAGTTACCGCCACAAGTGCAGCCGCTGAGATTAAGAGAGAAGCAATCATCTTTTTCTTCACAATTATTACCCCTTTTCATCAATGTTTGTCTAGTACCCCGTTAACGCACATATGCTTTGACTCGGAAAAGTGCCAAAGTGTTAATCCTTATTTTAACGGCGAGTACACAATTTCGTCAATTTTTTAAACAAATTAATTGGTTTTCCATTGTTTGGGGGTCGTTCCGTACGTTTTCTTGAACAATCGGATAAAATAACTCGTCTCCATTCCAAGCTGCATGGCTACCTTCTCGACACTGCCGCTCGCATGCCCAAGCTCCTCCAACAGCTGCACCGCCCGCTTCATTCGGATGCGATTTATATACTGATTCGGTGTCATCCCATAGCTGCCGACGAACAACCGATGAAAATGCTGCACCGAGTAGCCGGACGCTCGGGCTACATTCGTAAGGAGCAATCGCTCATTATAATGGTCATGCATTAGCTGAACACCTGCTTTCAGCGCGGCATTGCCGTCGCCTCCCGGGGTAACGGATTGCTTCAGCTCCGTCCCGCTTGAGCCCCTAATAACAGTCAATAGCAAATCATAGGCGCCCAGCGAGGCCTCCCAATAGCCGTCTTCACCACTCACGCTGATCATATGCCACAGCAGTTCGAGCTTCTCCCATAGTTCATCGAAGTTAGTCGGTTCGAAAAGATAGTGTATATTCTGCTCAGCCATCGCTGTCGCTGTCACTGCTGCCGCTTCGGATGATCGCATGATCATATCCAGCATCGTTTCTGCCGCTGCACCTCGAAACGCAACAAAACCAAGCTCCCACTGTCCATCGTCCATATCGTGAGGATAATATTCATGGCTCACATGCTCCTTCAGCAGCAATGCGCTTCCGGGCTTGAGCACAATATTCTCGCTGCCATTGATGACGAATTGGCCTGTCCCTTGCCGAGTCAGAAACAGCTGATGCGTGGGAAACCCCTCGGGTCTTATCAAATGCTTCTGCTCATGGCTGCCTATGCAATAAATAGATAGCGGCAGAGGTTTATGACGTTGGGGCAATTCTGCCAGTACAAACGGGAGCATTCTCTCTTCTCCTTTTATGTTCAAATTATCCGATTTATTATTCGTTTCGTTCGATGCGAATCCTGCAATAATATTCTATTATGGAGTTCATATAGACTGCAAATCATAAATCGCAATGCGAGAATTGTACGATAATAATGAGGAGGATTTCAAACCATGACGATAAAGCTCCAAAAGTTTCCCCCGATCAGCGACAAGCTCCCAGCTTTCATGCACGGCGCCGACTACAATCCGGATCAGTGGCAGCAATATCCGGAGGTCCTTGCCGAAGATATTCGACTGATGAAGCTCGCAGGCTGCAATACGATGGCAGTAGGGATCTTCGCATGGGCTGCACTGGAGCCGGAGGAAGGCGTGTTCACCTTCGAATGGATGGACCGCTTGCTGGATACATTCGCAGCCAATGGGATCTTCGCTTGGCTCGCTACACCAAGCGGTGCGCGTCCGGCATGGATGGGACAGCAATATCCCGAAGTGCTTCGCGTAGAAGCCAACCGTGTACGTAACCTGTTCGGCATGCGCCATAATCACTGCTTTACATCGCCTGTTTACCGCGAGAAAACCGCCATTATGAATGCGAAGCTGGCCGAGCGGTATGGCAATCACCCTGCCGTCCTAGGTTGGCATATCTCAAATGAATATAACGGCGAATGTCATTGCGATTATTGTCAGGATGCATTTCGCGAGTGGCTGAAAGCGAAGTACGGTTCACTTGATGCGCTCAACACAGCATGGTGGACGACGTTCTGGGCACATACCTATACGAATTGGGAGCAAATTGAGTCTCCGGCTTTCCACGGTGAATTTCTGGTGCATGCCCATAATTTGGATTGGCGTCGTTTTGTCAGCGATCAAACGGCGGACTTCTGCAGACATGAGGTTGCTTCGGTTCGACCGTTCAACCCACAGCTTCCGATTACAACCAATATGCATATGATCGAAGGGCTGGATTACCGCAAGCTTGCCCAAGAAATCGATGTCATTTCGTGGGATGCTTATCCGACCTGGCATTCTGCCGCCGACGATATCGGGCAGGCTGCTTTCTTTGCCTTTTACCACGATTTGTACCGTTCCTTGAAGCGGAAACCTTTTCTGCTTATGGAAAGCACACCGAGCTTAACGAACTGGCAGCCTGTCAGCAAGCTGAAGCGTCCGGGCATGCACCGCCTTTCTTCCCTGCAAGCGGTGGCGCATGGCTCCGATTCGGTACAGTACTTCCAGTGGCGCAAAAGCCGCGGCTCCAGCGAGAAGTTTCACGGCGCTGTCGTCGATCATGACGGAACGGAGCATACACGCGTGTTCCGGGATGTTGCTTCGCTTGGAAAGACATTATCCGGTTTAACAGAGGTGCTGGGCAGTTCGACGCCTTCGCAATCAGCACTACTCTTCGATTGGGATAATCGCTGGGCGATCAAAGACTCGCAAGGACCGCGGAACATCGGGCTGCGTTATGAGGAAACGGTCATTGCGCATCATAAAGCCTTCTGGGATCTCGGTGTTCCCGTTGATGTGGTCGGTTCCGAGGAGGACTGGTCCTGCTACAACCTAATCGTCGCTCCGATGCTGTACCTATGCACCGAAGAGACAGGACGCCGGCTGGAGAAGTTTGTGGAGAACGGCGGCACGCTCGTAACCACGTACTGGTCAGGCATTGTCGGCGCAACCGATCTCTGCCATCTCGGTGGTTTCCCGGGGCCGCTGCGTAAGACGCTTGGGATCTGGGCGGAGGAAATCGAAGGCTTGTATGACCATGATCGCAACGGATTGGTTTTATCAGAGGGCAATCGCCTTGGGCTCAGCGGAACCTATGAGTCGCACGAAATTTGTGAGATCATCCATGCGGAAGGCGCGGAGGTGCTCGGCGTATATGAGAGTGACTTCTATGCGGGGCAGCCGGCGCTGACCGTGAATCGACTTGGTACAGGTCGCGCCTATCATATGGCGACGCGGCTTAAGGGAGATTTTCTGCGTGACTTCTACGCTCGTATTGTGGAAGAGACAGGCGTTAACCGCACGATGGACACGGAGCTGCCGGATGGCGTGACTGCGCAGCTGCGCTCAGATGGGGAGCATGATTATATCTTCTTGATGAATTTCAGCGGTGCCGCGCAAAGCGTTGCACTGGATGAATGTGCTTACGAGGAGCTTGAGAGCGGAGCTGCGGTTGGCTCGTCTGTTCAGCTTGAAGCGAACGGGGTTGCATTGTTGAAGAGAAAATCACGGGGGTAAATAGAAAAGGCGGGCTGCTTGGGATTCTGAATCCCTTGCGGCTCGCCTTTTGATCACATTCAAAGATGGATGTTAAGCTCCCTGTACTTCGGAACGCCCACGTTTCTGTAAGAGGTAACCAATAGCGATGACAAGCAGTCCGCAGATGAACGGGAAGATATTGTCCGCATACTCGGAAACTTTGTGCAGCCCCGATTTCACGGTTTCGCTCTCTTCCAGCATTTCACCGGCCGTGTAACCTAGAATGCCGGCACCGAGATAAATAAAAATCGGGAATTTGTGCAACAGCGACATGATCAACTGACTGCCCCATACGATAATTGGGATGCTTAGCGCGACCCCGAGCGACATCAGCCAAATATTATTGTTGGCAATGGCCGCAATCGCCAGTACATTGTCCAAGCTCATAATAAAGTCGGCCATCACGATGATCCGGATCGCTTTCACGAGAGATTGCGCACCTTCGATGTCCTTGCCGTCACCATCATCCTTAAGCAGCTGTATCGCTACCCAGAACAGCAGCAATGCGCCGGCCACTTGGATGAACGGGATTTTGAGCAAATATACGGCAACCGCAGTCAAAATAATCCGCAGCCCTACAGCAGCCATCGCTCCCCACCAAACCGCTTTCTTCCGGTGCTGCAAAGGCAAATTACGGCTCGCGAGCGCGATAACAACAGCATTGTCGCCGCTAAGTACGAGATTGACCAGCATTATTTCTGCAAGCAATACTAGGTATTCCATTCCTCAAGCTCCTTACGTCAGACTGAGTATCATCTAGTAGTCGATTATCTCACAGATCATTTCAAATTGTCTATTGACGTTCGCTCTCATGTAGACCTCCTGGTACGCTTCTTCCACTCATTTCGCCGCGTTTGCTCCCATGTAGACTTCCTGGTACGCTTCTTGCCGCTCGCGAGAGCAGCTGCATGGCCGATGCATCTGCTCTACAGTGCAAATGTTGCGCATTCGGCAACATTTGCGCCGAAAATCTGCCCTCTGCTTCAATAATGTTGCGGCAAAGGCAACATTATCATTGATTATCACGATAAAAGGCCCGGATTTATCTTGAATGTTGCATACAGCGCAACATTTTGCTGGTCTAGTGAGCCAGATTAGAAAAATGTTGTCTAATAGTCACTATTTTTGACGCGAGAGACCTAGTGTAGATTAGATCGACCGAGAGCAGATTACTTCGTGCGACCAAGAGTAGGTCAGTTTGAGAGACCGAGAACAAGTTACTTCGAGCAAACGAGAGTAGGTAATTCGAGCGACCGAGAGCAAGTTACTTCGAGCGAACGAAAGCAGGCAGCTTCAAGCGAACGAGAGCAAGTTACTTCGAGCGAACGAAAACAGGTAGCTTCGAGCGAACGAGAGCAAGTTACTTCGAGAGCAACCGAGAGCGGATAGTCCGCTTTGGACTAACAATCCCGGCACCGAGGCGAGTTTCACCACTCTATCCACAGATTTACTCACAAACCATCCACATTTGACCAAATTTCCGGGGATAACTTCCATAGTTATCCCCATTTATGCCCCGTTCACCCGCTCTATCCCCGCTATCCCCGCTACCCCACTCCGCAACTCTTCTTCACACCAACAGCTGTTGCAGTCGCTGCTCCAGCCGCTCCCGCGGCAAGCTGCTGTGCTTTCCGCCCTTGCGAATGCCGGTACAGCTCCTCATAATATCCGCCGCGCGCGAGCAGCTCCCTATGGTTGCCTTCCTCAACGATCTCGCCTTGTTTCATGACGAGGATCCGGTCCGCTCCCATAATGGTGGACAACCGATGCGCGATAACCAGCGTCGTCCGCCCTTGGGAGACGACCGTCAGCGCCTCTTGAATGAGCTGTTCGGAATGCGAATCCAAGTTAGCTGTCGCTTCATCGAGAATAAGGATCTTCGGCTTGAACACGATGATTCTCGCGAATGAAATCAACTGACGCTCGCCGGCAGACAGCCCGCTCCCCCGCTCAGACAAGCGTGTATCGTAGCCGTCCTTCATCCGTCCGATGAGCGTATCCACGCCTACCAGTCTGCACGCCTCCATGACTTGCTCTCTCGTAATCGTCTCGTCAAACAATCGGACGTTATCGATGATGCTGCCGGAGTAGAGGTAGGGCTCCTGCTGCACCAAGCCGATCAACCGATGAAGCGTCTCCTGCGGCAGATCGCGAACATCGGTGCCATCAATCGTGACGCGGCCTTCCTGCACATCGTAGAATCGGCAGAGCAGACTGATGAGTGAGCTTTTGCCTGCGCCGGTTGTCCCGACGATTCCGATCATTTCGCCAGGCTTCACATGCAGATCCAGATGATGAATAACCGGCAAGCCATCCTTGTAGCCGAATTTCACGCCGTCAAAATCAATCTTCCCTTTCACAGCCGCAGCATCCAAGCTTCGTACATTCTCGGCATCCCGCACTTCCGGCACCGTACCGAATATTCCCCAAATCCGGTTCAACGATACCGTTGCGGATTGAAGGGTATTCCACTGCTGCGAGATATTATTGATTGGCTGGAAGAATTGACGAATGTACGTAATAAACGCGAAGAGTACGCCAAACGGAAGACTTTCGCCCAGCACCGCATTGCCGCCAAGCCACGTGACGAATGCAACGGACAAGTTGCCCATAATTTCAAAAGAGCGGTTAAACAGCACGTTCGTCCGAATCTCCCGCAAATTGGAGCGGAAGTAGAGGCGATTCTTCTCATCGAACTGCTTCTGCTGTTCTCTCTCTTGATGGAACACTTGAATGATGCGCATGCCGGCCAAATTCTCTGCAACAAAAGCAACCATTCTCGACAAATTGGTTCTCGCCATCTGGTAGGTCGTGTGCATATAGGAACGGAATGCGAAAGCATTCAGTGCAATGATCGGCAGCAAAATAAGGCAGTAGAGCGTCATCCTCACATCAAGCTGAAACATTAACGCGATAATGAACACCAGTGTCAGGCCGTCACGCAGCACGCTTAGCAGCACTTGCGAGAAGAACTGATTGAGCGACTCCGTATCGCTCGACACATGCGTGATGAGACTGCCGCTTGGCACACGGTCGAAGTACGACATCGACTGCTTCGAGATATGGCGGAACAGCTTCTTGCGAATCGCAGCAACGATACCTTGGGCGGCCTTCTGAAGCAGATTATTTTGCAAGAACGTAAATACAAATCCTGCGACTGAAAGTAGAAGATAAAGGCCTGCAATGAGAAAAAGCGTATTCGGGCTGCGATCGCCCTTCATCAAATGATCATCGATCGCAATCTTAACCAGATAGGGCTGCAGCAAATCTGCGGCGATCGCAACGATAATACAGCCAAACACGGCCAGAAAGGTCAATCGATACGGCTTCGCATATGCGATAAGCCCCTTGTAAGCCTCCTTATTACTCTCTTTGCTGGGAGCAACCGGACTATCTAATCTCGCGTCCACCTGCCCGTTGTTGATGATTTTAGCCAACGCCGCTTCCCTCCTCCTGAATGGCATGGAGCATGGCATAGATGCCGCCCTGCGCAAGCAGTGATCCATGCGTTCCCCGCTGCACAATCCGGCCCTCGTCCAGCACGATGATTTCATCGGCATGTTTGAGCGCGCTGATCCGATGAGCGATAATAATCGTTGTTTTGTTCTGACGTTTCTTACGAATCGTATCAATAATAGCGGTCTCCGTAACGGCATCGACGGCGCTGACGCTGTCATCCAGAATGAGAATCGGCGCATCCATCATCATGCCGCGTGCAAGCGCAGTCCGCTGACGCTGACCGCCGGAGAGGGTAACGCCCCGCTCGCCTAGCTTCGTCTCGAAGCCATCGGGAAACGACATGATACTCTCGTGAATCTTGGCATGCCGCGCTGCTTTCTCCACTAGGGCAAGGTCTGCACCGCGTTTGTAGAACGAAATATTATCCCGAATCGTCGAGCTGAACAGGAACCCATCCTGCGGAACATAAGCAATTCCACCGCGCAAATTCTCAAGCTTCAAGCTGCGCAGATCCTTATCGCCGACTGTTACTGCCCCGAGTGGAGGATCGTAAACGCGAAGGAGCAGCTTGGTGAGGGTTGTTTTGCCCGAACCTGTCTTCCCTACGATGCCAATCGTCTTACCCGGTGCTACCTGAAGCGAAATATGCTTAAGCGCCTCTTCCGGCGAATCCGGATACGTGAAGGACAAGTCGTTGATCGACAGCGTCTCGCGCTCCCAATCGACCTCCACCGCAGAAGGCTCTTCTTTAATTTCCGGCTGCTTGTTCAGCAGATCATTCAATCGCTCGACAGACGCGCGAGAACGTTGAATCGTATTGATCACATTCCCGATCGCCTGCAGCGGGTTGACCATCATGCGAACATAGAGCGTAAGGGCAACGAAGTTACCGAGCGTAATCGTGCCGCCAAGTGCCAAATACCCGCCATAAGCCAGTGTAATGATGAGGGATAGTGCCCCGAGAAAAGGAATGAGTGCTTGAAAATAAGACGAGATGCGCACCAGCTTCAGCTGATTATCCCTGATCCGGTCAACGGATTTGCCGAATTTCTCGTTCATAATGTCTTCTACCGCAAATTTCTTCGTCACGCGAATGCCGCCGAACTGTTCTTCCGCAGATTCCGTCATCGCGCCAAGCGACTCCTGGACAGCAAGAGAGCGCTTACGAATGTTAGGTCCGACTCGCACGACTACCCATGGGATGAGCAGCAACGGCGAAATACAAACCAGAATCAGATAAATCGGAATATCGCTCAGAATCATCATGACGATAACGGATATAATGAGCATCACAGCGTTCGCCGTCTGATTGACGCCCATCGCAATTGACTCCCGTACAGTCGTTACATCATTCATGACATAACTGAGCAGTTTGCCGACGCCGTTCTTCGAATAGTACTGCTCGCCAAGCGTGGTGAAATGGCTAAACAATCGCCTGCGCGTATACCATTCAAATTTGCGGCCCACATACATAATATGAAACTGTCCGATACCGCCAAGTACGCCATAGGCAACGCCAATTAAGAGTAAGATCATGCTGGAATCCCAGACTGCGTCTTTGGTAAGCCCACCTTGCTGGAGTTGATCCGTGAAACTGCCGAGCACTTTCGGAAAATAAGCCTGAAATACATTCGCCGCAATGGAAAACGAAATGCCGGATGCGTAGATATACCAATTGTTGCGAATATACGTTACCAGCAACCCTCGCTGACTTGCCATGAAGCAGCTCCTCCCTCTTACCAGTAATTGCATATCTCCACACAAAATTGTTTACACAATGAAGCGGTGTACGTCTAGATAAATCAAGCAAATCAATGATAGTAGCGTCCATCCGAATTTGCAATTATCACACATTTTACTCAGCAAAAAAGCCTCTTCCAGGTCGATGGATAATAGAGGCTTTGCGTCATAACCATTCTATTAGCGCGGCGCTTGCGATCGGACGATAAGCCGAATCTCGATGCCGGACGGGTCGCGTACGATGACCGTTCCGCGGTCGGTTTGCAGAGGTACACTTGCAGCCTGCAAACGTGCGAAGAGCGCCATTTGCGCGGATTCGTTTGGAAGTATGATTTCATAATAATCGAGTCCCGGCGCGTTCTCCGGTGTTAACGCTGCGCCGATGCCTGCCCACACATTGAGTCCGATGTGGTGGTGATAACCGCCTGCTGAGATGAAGAGCGCAGAATCCGCCATTTGAGCGACAAGCGCGAAGCCGAGCACATCATGGTAGAAATGTTCCGTAGTCGGCAGTTCAGAGACATGAAGATGAATGTGTCCCACTGTCGTGCCTGCAGGCAGTCCGCTCCACGGTGCATCGCCGGCTTCCGCCAACAAGCCCTCCCAGTCGATCGGATCGAGGCCCATCACATACTGCCCCTTCTCATCGCGTTCCCACTCTTCGCGAGGGCGGTCTCGGTAGATTTCGATCCCGTTGTTGTCGGGATCTGCAATATATAACGCTTCGCTCACGAAGTGATCAGCCTGCCCAATGTGGATGCCGCTTGCAACGAGGTTGCGCAGCGCAAGGCCGAGTGACTTACGGTCCGGCACCAGCAAAGCATAGTGATACAGACCCGCTCCTGATCGGCGCGGACGCGGCACGGCATTCGGGATTTCTCGCAGATGCAGCAGAGGTGCAGAGCTGTCCTGTGCACCCAGCTCCGCTGTGCCTTCTCCTTGAGAGAGAACCTGCAGCCCTACAACTTCACGGTAGAACGCAAGCGAACGCTCCAAATGGCTAACTCGCAAATGGACCTTTCCGATTCGGGTTGCGGCATCAATGACAAAGGACATTTCAATCACCTCTTCTCTATAAATATTCCGCTACAATCTCTTTAATCCGATCAAGCCCTGCCCACATGTCGCCGGGACCATCATAAATAAGTACGATTGCGCCGTTAAACTCAGCCGCACGCACGGTTTCTAAGCATTTGAGAAATTCTTCTCGATCAGGGTATCCGTCGCCGTCATACTGCGCTTTGGCATGAACGGATACGCTGCGATGCAAGGTCATAGCAAACTCTGCATATTTGGTTGGAAACGCGAAATTGCCGAAGTCTGTAATGAAATCAGCCGCGTCGCCGATGCTCTCTAATAATTTCACGCTCGATGTGCCCGTTGAAGTGAGCGCCTTAAAGTTCTCGGATACAACACGCACACCTTTCTCAGAGGCATAACGACCAAGCTCGATAAGGCCATCAGCTGACTTGCGGATCGCTTCTTCCTGATCCGGCTGCGCTTCTCCGGCAATGATGCGAATCTGCTTCGCGCCTGCCAGCGATGCGATATCAATCCACTCCCGCATGAAACGAATGTCTGCTGCACGCTTCTCTTCGTCTTCGGAGGTGAGGTCGCCATAATCAAGCAGCAGCGTATCGAAGGACAATGCTGCAGCGCTGAATGCTTCCCGCAGCTGTGCTAAATAATCAGGGTCTGTTGATGGAAAATGAAAGTGACATACTTCTGCTGCTTGATACCCTCTTCTCGCCAGTTCGGCTGGGAGCTCCAGCAGGGTCAACGCTTGCGGCTGTTCCTGAACACTTTGCTCATGCTGCCCGGCCTTCGCATTCCACGTCGTAAACCGAAGCGGCCCCAGCAGCCGATGCAAACTCCACGTGCTAATCGATAAATAAGACAACTTGAATAACCTCCTCTTAGCTCCATTCAACAATAAACAAAGAATGTCTACATCGTATCACATCCCAGATCATTAACCAATTTAGGGAAATGGTGTAAAGCAGCACTATGGACGCAAAAAACAGGCTAAGAAGTTGTTTTCATCATAGCCATGAACATAGACAAACGATTTCCGTTTCATGCTAAGCGATTCGCGGAATTCCCAACTGGATTTCTCACGAATCCGCGTGAACTCTTTTTCACAGAATGGTTCCTGGTATATAATACGGGGGACTCTTACTGTGAAGATAGGAGAAATTATATGGATATCATTCAAATTGCGACTCATCTAATCGATGAGGATACCGACCAGCCGCGCTATCAGTTCGATGAAGAAGCGCTTCAGGAGCTAATGAAGAGCATCGAGGAGATCGGCCTGCTCTCCCCGATTAAAGTGCGTACCACCCCAGGCGGACGTTACAAAATCATCTATGGCAACAGACGCTACAAAGCCAGCAAGATGCTCGGCAAGGAAACCATCCCCTGCATCGTTTCGAATGTGACCGATGAAATGGAAATTTATTTGGAGCAAATCGCGGAGAATTTGACGCGGGAGGGCTTCTCGCCGATCGAGGAAGCCGAAGCGTTCCATAAGCTGATGAACGAGTCCAAATTCAACAGCTCGATCAAGTACCTCGCCGGCAAACTCGGCAAACCCGAGAGCTATATCAAGAACAAATGCGAGCTGCTGAAGTTCGGCAACTCCGTGCGGAAGCTGATTGTCAGCGGCACGGAAATTCGGGAGGGCAAGCTGACCGAAGACCAGTTGCTGCCGATCAAGGATCTTCCGATTGAGCATCGCGATCCGCTTGCACTCATTATCGCCCGTGACGCGCTGCCTGTCAGCGATGTGAAGAAGATCGCTAAACTGTTCAAGGACAAAGAAATTTCGTCCGGCACGAAGGACAAGCTGCTCTACAAGAACGGACATGAGCTGCTGCAGACGTGGTCCACTGTGCAGCAGAACAAGGCGGAGCGCGAACGCGCAGCTGAGCTTGCGGCGGAGAAGGCCGAGCTCGCCGCCGAGGCGAAAGCCGAGCGAGCACGGCGCGCGGCGGAGGCTGCGGCCGAAGCGGAAGCGCTGGCCGCTGCGGCGGTGACGCTAGCCGCGAGCGGGGCGATGCCGACGGCAGCTCTGCTCGGCGGCGGCGATTTGTTCGCTGCGGCGGCGGCCGAAGCTGCCACGGCAGCGGGCGGCACGGCAGCGGGCGGCACGGCAGCGGGCGGCACGGCTGCAGCAATAGCAGCGGCTCGCGAAGAAGCGCGGCTTCTTCTATCCGCGCTGCCATTGCCGAGCGGCTTGGCGGATGAGGCCGCCTCCGGCGAGGAGCTGCAAGCTTTGATCGCGGACATCGACGGAGTTATGGCCGCTCTGGCTCAGCGCGCAGCAGCCTGGCAGTCGCTTCGCGAGCTTGCGGTCGCCGCTGTTCGGGGACGGTAGCGCTGTCATTTCAGTAATCTTTGGCCAGATTAGGATTGCCATTCGAGCAGCCTCCTGTGGTACTATTAGCAGGAGGTTTTGCTTCACAGGATTAAAGACGAGAGAGTGAGGATGTTTCCACATGAGAGTTGTTATCCTAGGCGGTACCGGCAATATCAGTACAAGCATTGTTCGTCTTCTGGTCGCGCAAGGCCACGAAGTAACTTGTTATAACCGCGGCCAAAGCAGCGTCGACCTGCCTGCCGGCGTACGCGTCATCAACGGAGATCGTCAAGAGCGCGAGAAATTCGAGCAAACGATGCAGCAGGAGAAGTTCGATGCCGCAATCGATATGATCAGCTTTAATCGTGAAGACGCGGAGAGCAGCATTCGTGCCTTCCGCGGCGTGCAGCAATTTGTTCAATGCTCGACGGTATGTACGTATGGCGTGGAGTATGAGTGGATGCCTGTTACCGAGGATCACCAGCTGCGTCCGATCAGCGGCTACGGCCAAGGTAAAGTGGATGCCGATACGGCGCTGATGGAAGCTTACTACCGCGAAGGTTTCCCGGTTACGATTCTGAAGCCGTCGACTACTTATGGTCCGCAAAGCGGCGTTCTTCGCCAAGTGGCATGGGACTTCTCTTGGATTGATCGTATTCTCAAAGGCAAACCGATTCTCATTTGCGGCGACGGCAAAGCACCTCACTCCTTCCTGCATGTCGACGATGCTGCCAAAGCATTCGCAGGCGTACTCGGCAAGAAGCACTGTCTGGGCCAAACGTATAACGTGGTACCGCGCGGCTTTACGACTTGGGAGCAGCAGCATAAGCTTGCTATGAAGGTCCTTGGCAAGGAAGTTGAGCTGGTAGGCGTACCGCTGCAAACACTCAAATCCTTCGATGCCGGCCGTTTCGGCATTTGCGAAGAGATTTTCATGCACAACGATTACTACAGCTGCGAGAAGCTGATGCGCGATGTGCCTGAGTTTATTCCGACCGTTTCCCTTGAAGAAGGGATGCGCCAAGTGTTCGAAGTGATGAAGCAAGAGAATCGCATTCCGAACTCCGACAACGAGACTTGGGAAGATGAAATCATTGCAGCGTACCGCGGCGCTTTTGCACCGCTTGCCGCTAAAGCATAATGGAATTGAAAGACCCTGAGGCACTATGTGCTCAGGGTCTTTTTGCGTTGTTTATGGAAGCAGCAGTCGGTCGAGTCCGATGGCGCTGATTAGCATGCGTTCTTTCTTGCTGCCCATTAGCTGCTGCGTCCAATCGACGAAACCGCCGTCGCCAATGTAATGCACTTTATCGTCTATCGTTGTTTTAATCGTAAATTGAAGCCCTTTGTAGTAGGCATTGTCCGATGGCTCCCTATTAACAGTGACTGTCAGCTCCGGCGCTTGCTCTCGGATATGTTGAATGAGGCGGCTGTTCAGCCCTTCCGAATCCGTATAGCCCGGGCGAGCGTTCATGATAATTTCGATCTCCGCTCCTCCGAATTGTGCTCGGAACATCTCGCGGTAAACGGCAATATGCTCCCAGACAGCCTGTTTCTCGAAGGAGTATGAGCCGTTGTCCTTCCCCGACGTTACCATGGCATAGAGGCCAAAATGCGGCAGAAACCCCGGGACATTCGGGAATTTCTGTGCCCGGACATGGCGATGGGTCGTGCAATAACGCAGCATCTCCTGTGCGTTGCTCAGGTCCCCGGACTTGAGGCCGTCCGCGATATGGAGCGCGAGCAGGTTGGTCACATCCGCGACGACCTCAGTGCCTCTGAGGGCGGAGATGATTTTGTTCTGATCGGCCGGCGCCACGATGGAACAGGATCCTAGCGGCGCAACGGGCGACAGCTGTACCGGCGCGTAAGCATGCTGCTGCGCAATCCGCAGCAGATCGAGCTCCAGCTGCTTCAGCGCAAGCGGATCGACGACCGCCGGCTTCACGAAGCGGTTCTCCTTGTAGCTTCGCAGCAGCTCGCTCGGTTGCCGCTTGGCGGTGCGCTGCCTGAACACTTCCAGCAGCAGCGTGCTCAGGTCCGAGCCGGACATACGCTCGGACAACATTTCCACAAGCTCCTCATGCCCCAGTTCGCGGAGAATTCGCTTGAGCTCGCCTCGATCGGATTTATTTTGCGTAGACATGGTCCTGCCCCCCCCCCATCACAAATGTTAAAAAAGAGTATACTCCACCGTGGGGACGAATGGAACTCCGATTTCATATCGACTACTTGCCATCTCTCACAAATTGCTCCATTCGCTCTCTTATCGAACCGCGTACTTCTCTGAATTTCTCCATGACTTCCTCGTCCGTACCTGTCGCTTTCGCCGGATCTTCGAAACCCCAATGCCATCTTTCAGCTTTATCATTGTGCACAACCGGGCAGTTATCGTTAGCGTGGTCGCAAAGGGTAATGATGTAATCCGCAGCAGCTAAGATGTCGGGATCAATGACATCCGAAGTGTGATGCGAAATATCGATTCCCGCTTCCTTCATGATTTGAACGGCACGCGGGTTCAAGCCATGCACCTCAAGGCCTGCGCTTTTCACCTCGTATTTATCGCCGCCAAGCGCCTCTAAATAGCCGTGTGCTATTTGGCTTCTGCATGAGTTCCCTGTACACAAGAAATATACGAGCGGTTTGTTATTCATCGTTTATAGTCTCCCTTATCCTGTTAGTAAACGAAGCCAGAGATACAATCCTGTCAGCGTGATGAAGAGCGTTGGAACCGTAAGCACGATGCCTGTTTTAAAATAGTTGCCCCATGTGATCTTAATACCCTTGCGCGATAGCACGTGCAGCCACAACAAGGTCGCGAGTGATCCGATCGGTGTGATCTTCGGACCCAGATCACTGCCGATGACATTGGCATACACCAGAGACTCGCGGATTACGCCTTGCGTGGCGGTTCCATCTATGGCAAGCGCGTTAATCATCACGGTCGGCATGTTGTTCATCATGGACGACAATATCGCTGCAAGGAAACCCATGCCGATTGTGGAGATATATAATCCTTTTGCCGCGATCGCTTGAATGACACTGCCGAGCTCATCAATTAGTCCAACGTTGCGAAGCCCGTAGACGACAACATACATCCCAATGGAGAAAATCACGACCGTCCACGGAGCACCTTTGACAAGCTGCCATGTAGGGATGACTGGAC
Source organism: Paenibacillus sp. J22FR21 (assembly GCF_056269135.1). NCBI lineage: Bacteria > Bacillati > Bacillota > Bacilli > Caryophanales > Paenibacillaceae > Paenibacillus > Paenibacillus sp. J22FR21. Next base: position 228,451 of record NZ_JBWDNJ010000007.1, on the reverse strand, counting down.
TGCGGCGTGCGGCAAGCATAAACAAAACAGCGACGACTCCCGCAATGACCGAAACCGGAACGTGGATGAACGGACTTACGAAGTATGCAATCAGTAACCCTGCTAAGATAACCCACGAAAGTTTAAATAGATTCCTGTCTTTGATCGCATCGGCTGGTTGTCTGAGCTGCTTTACATCGTAGCTGCCGGGGATGCTCTTGCGGAAGAACAGAATCAATACCGCCAAGCTCGCCAGCAGTGCGAACAAATTCGGAATGATCATTCGGCCGGCGTACTCTACGAAGCCGATGCCAAAATAATCGGCAGATACAATATTAACAAGGTTACTCACCACAAGCGGAAGCGAGGTCGTATCCGCGATAAATCCACTCGCCATGATGAACGGCAAGATCATCTTCTGATCGAAGTTGAGCGCTCGCACCATGGCAAGAACAATCGGCGTCAGAATGAGCGCGGCGCCGTCATTAGCAAAGAATGCCGCTACGGCTGCACCAAGGAGAACGACGTAGACAAACATTAGCTTGCCATTGCCTTTAGCCAGACGCGCCATATGAAGCGCTGCCCACTCAAAGAAGCCAAGCTCGTCGAGAATAAGTGAAATCAAGATGATCGCGACAAAAGCAAGCGTGGCATTCCACACGATGCTCGTGACGTTAATGACGTCGGCCCAATCGACCACGCCGCAAATCAGCGCAAGAATCGCACCGCCGCTTGCTGACCAACCTATGTTTAGTCCCCTAGGCTGCCAGATGACAAACGTAAGCGTGATAAGAAAGATAAGGATTGCAATGACGAGCATGATTTCCTCCGAGCTTCGTTAAATCAATTATTTTTGATTAATTGTCCGTAAAAAATTTAACAACAGTCTGAATTCTGATCTTTGGGTCTGAAAATGCAGCACAGCTGCTCGGAAAGAAGGGCTCCGATTTCAGTCGGATTAAGCTCGTAATAGCTCCATGTGCCTTTTGTTTCTTTTGTAATTAAGTTAGCATCCAACAAGATCTTAAGGTGATAAGAAAGCTTGGATTGCGGCATATCAACGATTTCGGTCAAATCACACACACATGTATTGCCGCGCTGACAGAGTTCGAATAAGATTTGCAGCCGCTTCTGATCGGCCAGCGCTTTAAATTTCCGCTCGTAGTCGCTAAACGAAATGGACGGTAAAATGAACTGATTTACAGGTAACTCTTTCTTCAATGGAATCACCTTCTTGTTGGAATAAGGGACAGGCCAATAGATCAACTTTTTTTGATTAATAGTCTTTGAACTAAAATAACACGTTTTTACTTGGCGGTCAAATTATGAAGCTCAAATGATAAAACCTCCGATGGAAACCATCAGAGGTTTGTAAGCGTTATGTGCCAAACACGTTGTGAATCGCTTCTAAGTATTTCATGCCATGAATCGTATCCGGCTCCAGGTAGCCGCCCTCCGTCCACTCGTTCCATGCATAGATGGTGAACATGCGCGTGGCAAGGTTGGACTGATCGAGATAGTCTTTCACTTCTTGCAGATTCGCCTCGAAGGCATCTGGGGTATTGCCGGTCAGGATCGGCGTATACGGATATTCCCCGCGCACGAGCGGAATATCTTGCCTGCAGCGCGGCGAGGGATCCCAGCCCATCGTCGAATTGGGGTAGTATGGAACCTCGAATGCATCGCGGAACTCCGGCCATTTGGCGACAGCTTCTGCCGCGCAATCTGCGTAGGGAGAACCCGGGAACGAGGCCGGCTCCACATGGTGAATCCAAACGTAGGAAGTAACACTATCAATGTTTAGCGTTCGAATCAGCTCATTCGTGTCGGGTCCGATGATTTCGCGATTGAGCTCGTTCAGCCCCCACTCCACCAGATTGAGATGGAGCTCGCCGCAGCCGGCTTCACGCGTCTTCTCCCGGAAGGACTGCAGGGCATCTCTTGTTTCCGCGATGCCGCCGAGCCCTTTGATCAGGGTATGGCACTCGTAGATGGAGAAATAGAGTTTACCTTCGATCTTCAGAAAATTAGGCTCGTTAAAATATCGGATAATTAAATAATCCGTCATCGCATCGAATCGCTCACGCGTTACCTCATTGTGATTCGCCCACATGATGCCAAAACGCAGCCGGTCGCGATTAGGCGCCTGCAGGAATCCATCCTCCAGCGCACGATGCAGGAACGGCCCTTCGCCGCCGCCCATATCCCAGTACCAGTCATAGATAAACGAAGTGATGCCATGATCCGCGGCTGCATCAATCTGCTTCTCCGACACGGCAGGGTCGGACTCGTCAAGCTCGCCCCAGAGCGGCACCTTCGGCTGCTCATGCCCCTCGAAAACCGGCTTCGCCACCCGAAGCGACGGCCACTCCGTCCAACCTTCGCCCTTGGCCGCCTCATTCTTCGGATCCGGATGCCACTGTGGAAAATAGTACACCGCTACTTCGTACGCTTGGTTATGCTCTGCCATAACTAATCATCGCCTCCTGCGAATATACTAGACGCTCTCGCTAATGTAGACCTCCTGGTACGCTTCTTATTCCGAATTGAGCTCATTCTCGCTAATGTAGACCTCCTGGTATGCTTCTTGCTCATTGCTTGCCAATGAGCGGTAACCGGTACCTCTCTTGATCTCTTTTCGTCGCTTTCCCACCAGTGAGAGGTAACTGGTACCTCTCTCGCTCTTGATCTCTTTTCGTCGCTTTCCCACCAATGAGCGGTAACTGGTACCTCTCTCTTGATCTCTTTTCTGCGACTTTTCCTCCGATGTGTTACTCCTAGAACCACTTTCACCGAATCTGCTACTTTCCCTTCGATGTGTCGCCCCTAGAACCACTTTTTCGCCGAATCTGCTACTTTTCCACCCATGTGTGGCTCCCTGAGCTACTCTTTCACGCGGTTAGCGCAGCTGCATCCACCGCAGAGCCGCCCCTACCCCTTCACCGCTCCCGCGGTTAAGCCGCGGAGCATGTACTTCTGCGTAAACGCGAACAGCACGACGAGCGGCAGCACGGCCAGCACGCTGACGGCGAACACGGGGCCGTAGTTGACGGATTGTTTGTTGAACATGAATTGGACGATTTGCGGCATGAGAGTCATTTTCTCCGGCTGGTTAAGGAAGATGAGCGGGGTCAGAAAATCATTCCATACCCCGTACACATTCGTCACGATAAACGTACCGGTTGCCGGCAGCAGCAGCGGGAAAATAATCCGCCAGTACAGCCGCAACGGTCCGCAGCCGTCCAGACTCGCCGACTCCTCCAGCTCCCGCGGAATCGACTTCGTGAACGCTGCATACAGAAACGACGCGAACGGGATGAATCCCGCCGTATAGATCAGCACGAGCAGTGTCCGCGTATTCATCAGATGAATATCGACCGCCATCGTAAAGAGCGGAATGAGCGAGCCTACCGCCGGAATAACCATGCCGGAAAGGAAGAATATATAGGCGAAGCGAAACAGCTTCTCCTGCCTGCGCGAGAGCACATAACCCGCCATCGAGGCTACCAGAATGGTGAGCCCAAGCGCTCCTGCTGTAATCAGCAACGTATTGGACAACCCGCGGAAGAACGCCATATCGGTGAAAGCCGATTTGTAATAGTCCAGATAGAAGCTGTGCGGCAGCTCGTAAGGTTTGAAGAAATAACGCGGCTCCTTGAAGCTCATCTCCACCAGGAAGAAAACCGGGAACAAGAAGCATAGTGCCGCTGCAAACAGCAGCACCTCAAGCACAATCGAGGGTCTCCGATTCAGTCCCATGCTATAGCTCAACCTCCCTGCGCCGCGTGATGCTGAGCTGAATAATGGTCACGATGATAATGAAGACCGCCAGCACGATACCCGCAGCTGTCGCATACCCATAGGTCTGGTTCTTGAAGGCCGCATTATAGACGGCGAGAAACAGCGTGTACGAGGACGAACCCGGCCCGCCATTCGTCAGCAAGAAAGGCAGATCGAACAGTCGAAGCGCACCTACAATGGTCAAAAACAGCACGATCGTCACGGACGGCATCAGCATCGGCAAGGTCACCATGCGAAACAGGGCAAACCCCTTCGCGCCTTCGATATCCGCAGCCTCGTAAATATCGGTCGGAATCGCCTGAAGTCCAGCGAGATAAATCAAAGCACAATACCCAATTGCCTGCCACTGCGTCAGCAAAATAATCGTCGGGAACGACGTGTACACCGTGCCCAGCCAATCCTGCACATTAACCTCGCCGATGATAGGCTGCAGAATGCCGTTGATAAAGCCGTCATACTTCAGCAGCTCGCCCCATACAACCGAGGTTACGACGAGACTGATGATGACCGGCAAATAGAAAGAGGTACGCAGAAAGCCGCGCGTCCGAAATTTTCGATTGAGCAATAGTGCCAGCAGAAGGGCCAGCGGGTTCTGTACGACGAGGCCAAACAGCACCATTTTGAGCGTATTCTTCATGCCATCAAGCATTTGCACATCCTGAAACAAATACTTGTAGTTGTCGAGTCCGATATAACGCGGCGCCTTAATCCCGTTCCACTCGGTAAAGGAATAGTAGATGCTCTGCAGGAACGGATAGTAGAAGAACATGCCGAAGATAGCAAGCGCCGGCACGAGGAACAAACAGGCGATCCAGTATTGCTTGCGATTCAAACTCATTTGACTTCACCTACTCAGGTTGGACTTTGTAAAACACGTTCAGCCTTGCGGCTGAACGTGTTCATCATACTGTGGATGCTAATGCCTACTTAGGAGTACTTACTGCTTATTCTGCCGGCGGTGATACCGTCGCTTTGTCTTTCTCGAAGCTGCTTTGCGCGGCTTTCAGATCATCCGGGTTGAATTTGATACCGGATACGACCTTCGTGAGCAAATCAAGCATGTTTGTTGTCGCGCTTGCCGGAATGTAGCTAGTAATGTTGGATGTCACAACCGTGCTGTTGGCAACCGCTTCTTGAACGGCATCCATAGCCGGGTCATCGTATTTCACCGTTACATCAGTGAAGGAAGTCAGTGCGCCGTCACCTTTCATGAACGGGCTGATAATGTCTTGCGTCGTCATGAGGTTGATCAAGTCTTTGGATTCCTGCATCAGCTCGGTCTTCGCATTAATACCGAGCGCTTCGTTGCTGCCGAGGCCCATTGCCACTTTACCTTCATCGTTAGCAAGCGGGAAATAGCCGATATCGAACGGTTCGAAGCCGCCTTTGGAGATGTTATCCGCATTGGCGCCAGGCATCCACGGACCTTGAACGATCATGGCCGCTTCGCCTGAAGCGAACATTTGCCCAGATTGCGGCCAGTCGATGCTAATCGCGTTTTTGTTGAAGTAGCCTTTGGATTTCATCGTTTCAAAGTTGGTGTAGACCTTCTGAATGAGCGGATCTTCGTTGAGCTTCACTTCGCCGTCGTAAATTTTCTTGCCAAGCGTAGGATCGGCCAGCTGGTAAGAGCTCATCCAGTTCGTGAAGAAGAGCTGTGCCGTCCATTGATCCTTGAAGCCGAGCGTGATCGGCGTTTTGCCGGCGCCTTTGATTTTCTCGGCTGCGTCGAACAGCTCTTGCGTTGATTTTGGAGGATTGATGCTAAGGTCGGAGAAAATCTTCTTGTTATACCAAACGCCGCCGCCGATGGATAGACCCATTGGTACGCCGAATGTTTTGCCGTCTGCGTGGGTTTGGAAATCCTTCTGACCGCCGTCGTTCAGACGCGGAACCCATGGCTCTGCGGAGAGGTCAAGCAGGTTGCCGGATTTTGCAAAATCTACCCCTTGGTAGAACACGACATCCGGTGCGGAGCCCGATGCGAATTGTGCTTTCAGCTTGTCGAAGTAAGTAGCGCCGAGCACGACATCCCATTGAATCTTCGCTTTCGGATACAGCTTCGCGTAGCCCTCTTCAACAGCTTGCTTAAAAGCCACCATATGCGGGCGATCATCGAGGAACCAGGCGCCAACGCGGATCGTGAACTCCTTGTCATTGGCAGCCGGTGCAGCTGCATCGTCGGCAGCCGCTTCGTTCGTGCTGGTATCATTGGTGGCTGCTGTATTTGTGCTCGTATCCGTCGTTGTGCTGCTGTTGTTCTTCGCTGTATTACCTTCGTTGTTGTTTGAATTTCCGCAAGCTGACATGACCGTTGTCAGAAGCAGTACACCCGCCAGCGCTGATAGTCCTTTGAGCTTCATTGCACCAACACCCTCTTTTCGTCTACTGTGATCTCACAAGTTAAGTGTAGCGCTTACATGATGCCCAGAGGATAGCTGCATTTTACCGTTTCTATGCTGGATTTGCTTTCTTATTCCTCCACGAGACCTTGTCCGCCCCTAACATGCGCGCGATAGGCACTCGGAGAGAGACCGACTTTCTTCTTGAACATGAAGCTAAAATGGGCCGTATCCTTAAAACCTACCGCATAGGCAACCTCATAGGTTTTGAGATCCTCGCGCAGCAGCTTCGTCTTGGCCGCCTCGATCCGGTAATCCCACAGCATATCGGTAAAATTGTGTCCGGTCTCCTTCTTGATCAGCCGGCTCAGGTAAGAATAATTGACATTCAGCTTATTGGCCACTGCCTGCAGCGTCAGCTCCTCCGCGAACCGTTCACGAATAATTTGCTTCACATCCGAGATCACCTTCAGCGGGGAATCCTGCAGCTCCTGCTGCATGAAGACTTGATAGGCAATGAGCTGACGCTCCAGCTCCTTCATAATGTCAGTCAGCAGCACGGCTTTAATCAGCTTCTCGCGGATGTCGACAGACATGCCGTGGGAAGGACGAATGCCGAGATCCGCCAGCGCCGCTTCTGCTTTCTCTATCAGATGAAGCGCATAATGCTGCATGTCCTTCTTGCTTGCGCCGACAGAGAGCATGCTGCGGTAAGAGTCCTTCAAGAGTGCACGGATTCCCTCGGGATCGTTGCTGCGCAGTGCATCCGCAATCCGACTGAGCGATGCGTCGGTTTCCTTCTCTTTCTCCGTCAGGAATGACTCCATCGCATCGTAAGCAATGACGGAGTTTTTGCCGAGCAGCATGCGGTATTCCATGCATTTCTTCACTTGGCGCAGCGCCTCCGGGAGCCGGCAGAAGGTGACGAAGGTCTGGCTGATGCCAACCGACAATGACATCGCGCGAGATCCGCTTATCGATGTGATCTCCTTGGCGAAGGCCATTAACGGCTCGCGGCCGGCGCTCAAGCCGGATTGCTGCCTTAGCGGCACGAACAGGTAAATCCCGCTCGCGGATGAAGCAGTCCAGCCCTGCAGGCCGATGCCCCCGGCGGCTGTCTCGATTTGCCCGCGCAGATGTGCCGCCGCAAACGGGAAATGCTCGTTATCCGAGTCGCGCGGCGCATCAAGCTCGGCATACAGCAGAATGAACTCGCCATCCTGCAGACCGCTTAGTTGCAGCCACTGCTGCTTATATGCCTCTGATTGCTGCTCGTCTGCCAGCAGCTCAAAGAACTGATCATGCTCACGCCAGCCGGCCAGCATCGGCTCATGCTCACGCAGCGATCCGACCGTGCGGATCAGTTCCTCCGGCAGGAAGGGTTTCGTCATGAAATCCGATACGCCCAGCTTTACCGCTTGCCTCGCATAGTCGAACTCATGATAGGCTGTGAGAAAAATAATCGGCATGTCGGCATACCTCCTGCGCACATGCTCCGCAAACGTAATGCCGTCCATAACAGGCATCCGAATATCCGTAATAATGACATCCGGAAGCGTCGTGCACGCGCTCAGCATGCCAAGCGCTTCTTCCCCATTAGCCGCCGTCCAAGCCACTTCGCAGCCAATCGAGGACCAGCCTTCCATCCCCGCCAGAAATTCGCGAATCTCGCGTTCATCATCCACGATCATAATCCGCATGTGCTCAGCCCTCCTCGTTATCCTGCAAAATCTGTATGGGCATTAGCACCCTCGCCATTGTTGTTCCTTCAAGGTGGAGCAAGGTGATTCCGTAGGTGTTCCCGTAATGAAGCCGCAGCCTGGCATTCACATTATCCAGGCCGGTCCCAAGCCCCTTCGGATGTTTCAGCAAGGAATCACTGCTGCCGGCGGCGGTCTCCAGCAGTACTACGCTACCAAGCGAGCTGTTCTCAATCTCGATGACCAGCTCATATTGCTCTTCCTTCACGGTAATGGAAATCGAGCCTCCTTCGGGCAGCCGGTCGATACCGTGAACGACGGCATTCTCTACCAGTGGCTGGAGAAGAAGCTTAGGGACGGCGATTTTGCGATACATATCAGGCAGGTCGATCGTGTAAGACAGGCGTTCTCCATAGCGGTAACGGTGGATTTCGAGATATTTGCGCACAAACTCCATCTCGGTACCCAGCTCGACAAACTGATTGCCGGGCGTAATCGAGAATCGGAAAATACCGGATAAATGCTGTACCATCTGCGGGATATGCTTGGCTTTCTCCTGTGAGTGGGACATGATGCTGATGTATTCCATCGTGTTGTAGAGGAAATGAGGATTAATGTACATGCGAATGGCCTTCAGTTCAGCTTCGCGAACCAGTAGCTCATTCTTATAGTTGGTCTCAATCAGATGGCTTGTCCGCTGCACCAAGCTGTTAAAGCCATTACAGAGCATCGCGATTTCGTCCGTCGTGGTGATGCCGCTGATGAGCTGATATTCCTCCCGCTCCGCCGCGCGCATTAACCGCGTTAAACGCTGGATGGGGATTGTAATTCTACGCAGGATGACATAGGTCACAATCGTAATCGCGAGCCATGCCGCAACTGTTACGCCAATGGAGAACAGAGCCTGCTTCTGCACAAGCCCGCCGGTTCCGGGGTTCGCAAGCAGGACATATTGAAATTCGGAGTAACGCGACTTCTGCTGAATAACCAGCTCGCTCTGCAGCTTGCGGCTGTCGAGCAAATGTCCGATTTGATTTTGCAGGGAGGCGGTCATGATCTGATTATCTGCATTCGTAATATAAAAGGTTCCGGGGGCGTAATCCACGAACAGCGAACGCACCTTGGCGGCATCGAGCGTAATGATCAGACGGCCGATCTCGGAATCGGCTGAGGGGCGCTGGCCTTCATCGAAGATTTTGACCACGCAGGCCATGCGTTTATCGTCATTAAAGAATGCCCATTCCGGCATTCGGTCAAATTCGAACGGCATTTCCCAGAACGCTTCCGCGTAGAGCAGCCGCTTCTTCGCATCGGTGCTGTACAGCACCTTATTGTTGATGCCAAGCACATACAAGTCGCCGACAAAATCGCCGATCTTAAGCTTCGCTGTAGCCAGCTCGGATTGCAGCAGCTCCGAGACGGATGCGTTTAAACTCGCGTTGACTTGGCCTTTCTTGACGTTACGGAACATGGCTTGGAGGAGTACATTTTCGCTGATGGGCAGCATTTGGCTCTTAACGGCATAAAGCACTTCGTCAAACTTCTCGGCGGAGCCGGACAGTCCTTGCTGCGCTTCTTCGGTAGCTTTCTTCTCGATGAGATGACTGGAGCGAATGTAGAAGGTGGAGCTGACAATAATTAACGGAATTAAGGTGAGCAGCGAATAGATGATGAGCATCTTGTAAAACAACCTGGAGCGAATGGGATCTAGCAGATGCGAGGTCAGCCATTTCATAGAGGAGTCTCCTATTCGGTTAGTAAGCTGCTAGTGGGGTTTGCCTCTATTATGCTATAAACGATAGGATATTCAAGAGGTAAGGTGTCTGTCCCCTATAGAATGTTGCTTTACAGGCAGCATCTCTGGATAATCTGGGAGAATCTATTAGGAAAAGCTGCCAATAAAAAAGCCGAGAGCACGAAATTCGTCTCTCAGCTTCATACTGAACCTATTAAACGACAGCTCGCAATCTCGCTTCAACCTGCTCCACCCAAATGCCATCTCGATCCGCCAATAGTGTCTCCCACTCCAGCTCCCTTGCAGCCTTTAAGTTTCGCTCCGCATCGTCAACGAACAAGATATTGGTCGCCGCTTGCTGTATGCGAGAGCTCACCATCCGATAAATAGAGAGATCCGGCTTGCAGCATCCGGCCTCACTCGATATGGTCACACTCGCTATATGGCTGTGAATGGGCTCAAGCAACGGGGTAATCCACTCATGACGATGGTTACTCAGTAGATGAATATCTGCGTATTCACTCCACGCCGGAATGCGATGGAAGGCAGGAAGCTGCTTCAGATGGTTGGCCATTCCTGCTCGTGCAAGCTCCACATCGAGCCCCGCATCTTGCTGATACAGCCACTGCCAGAAGGCATTCTCATCGACCCGCCCTGTCCATAAGTCTTCACGAATGTCTCGTTTGAATGCGGTTCGCAGTGTGTCGAAGGAGACAGTTGCACGATCCGCCACCTCTTCCCAGAATTCCGGCGTGAAATTCGTAAGCAATACGCCTCCAACGTCCAGCACCAATTGAGGTCTGCTCATGACGTACAAACACCTCCTCTTATTTTCTTGAAGGAAATCCGAACGCCAGCAGCACAAACCCGATAAACAAGAAGAACCAAACGAAGAAATTGCCGAAAAACATAGCGAAGCCCCCGAGATGATTCGCATACAAATCCATATTTGCGCTGTTAGAGGTCGCCACTGCGTACGCAATCATCTTCACGCAGCGTTCAAGGGTATAGATAGCGGCACCTGTGATCATAAAGATCGCGCCGAGTTTCATGTAGGTTTTATTTTCCATTATGCACCTTCCTTAAACAGGGTTGAAAGTCTTCGTATTAGATTTGACCCACAATGAGTCTAGCAAGCTCATCCCAATTCTTCTTATCCGTGTTCAATTCCATTGTAGGCACTTTGGAGCGCTGCGCATGGATGCGGCACTGTTCCTGCGTTTCCAGCAGCTCTTGGCAAGCTTGTCTGACTTCAGCCTCGGACTTATCGACCCATTGTGAAGGAACTCGGCTCTTGATCCGTTCTTCCGTCACCTCCGGAGAAATCGTGAGCAACACGCACTTCGCGCCGAGCGCCGCCAAATCCTCTTCAAGTCTATTAATCTCGGTGCACTCTTCCTCTGCAAATGCAACCCGATGATTCAAGTGAAACCGCTCCAGCACATAAAATAGCCCTCTCGACTTCCGAGCATGCGGCCCCAGGTAGACCGCCCAATCATTTAACTGCTTTAACATGTCGACTCTGCTACGTAATAGCTGAAGATGTGCCTCTTGCGACAGACTCTCGTAAGATCCTTGGACGTAATTCAGCACCTGCGAATAATGCTCGCCGAGGACAATGACACTATTCTCAGCCGATTCATCCTGCGCCTGAAGTTTCTTGATCGCCTGCAGCAGTGAGGTTTTGCCAGCATTGGAGTACCCTTCTAGAATGATACCTCTTATGTTCATCGGGAATCTTCCTCCGGATGTTGTCGGGGCTTAAGCTGCTGCGCGGCAAAAGTCAGCCAATTACTTCTAAACTCGATTTCGCGTCCATTCTTTCTCTCGGCGATGTTCTGGGGGATAACGCTCACGATGCGTATATCCCAATCCCGGTAGAGCTCTTTCAAGAGATGGATCGTTTCTTCCGTCTTCATCGGCAGCTCTATTACTCCGGGGTGCTGCACGCCTAGCTCGATATCGTGTTCCACTACTTCCGTGTTAATGAGGATACAGTTGAACCCCTGATCTCTCGTTCCACGGATCATCCGCTGCACGACAGTTTGAAAGGCGTCGAGATTCGAAACATGCTCCAGGCAAGAGCAAGCGACGATATAGTCGTAAGCATGCTGTGCAATCTCATAGTGCTCCACATCCGCTACCACTGTTCGAATAGCATGATCATATACCTCATATTGAGCCGCATATTCCTCTAGTTTCTCAATTGCTATGGGGAGCAAATCGACGCAATCGACCGATCCGCCCGTCGGTTGGACGGCCTGAGCAATCGGGATACTGTTTCGCCCAACTCCGCAGCCCAGATCAAGAACATGGAGTGCTCTCGGACCGGCTAGACTGAGCTCCTGCAGCAAATTCATGACGGTTTGGACCGGCTTCGCGAGCCAGGTTCCGGGCGCAAACAGCTCCGTTTCCTTATAGAATTCTTCATGATACTTCGTTTCCTGTTCCCTAGCCTCAGCAAAACGGTTCATGTTACACCTGCTTTCTACTTGTTACCTATTTCGCAAACCGGCAGCATTTTCCTTTTTTGTATTCAAAACTAACCAGTACTTCTCTTCCACCACCTTTCTACTAAACCCCGTAACTCAACCAAAAAAAGACAAGCCACATCTGGCTTGCCTTTCAAGTATTTAAGCGAATTTCGAGTCTAGTCTAGCCTTCATGCTCCGGCCGCTCGGCCATCCAGTCTTCCAGTGTCGCAACGCGCTCCGGGAACTTGCTGCTTCTGGCCAGGAACCCTGCGCCGTGCTGCGGCATCGGGTCTTGATCCGTCGGCTGATAGCGCAGGTCCACGCTCCAGCGGACATGATCGGAATTGTTCGGCGTCGACATATGGAGCAGCCGATCGTTGAACAAAATGGCGGTGCCAGCCTTAACCGGCAGCGAGATCGTTTTGCGAGAACCAAGCTGGTTCTCGTGCAGCGCGGTATAGCCTGTGCCGCTGTACGTTTCCGAGTGCCATTCCAGCAGCTTCGCGTTCTGGGTGCGCGGCTTAATATGGAGACAACCGTTCTCGAGCGTGGCATCTACGAATGAAATCCATACGGTGATGACGGGATTCGCATTGGAATCCGGCCAGTAGGATTTATCTTGATGCCAAGGCACCGCACCGGCCGCCACGCGTGGCACTTTAGGTCGCACATTATAGACTGGGCTTGCGAAGATTTCATCGCCGATCAGCGACTCTACGGCATCGATGATCTTGGGATTGCTCAAGAGATGGTAGTATCCCTCAAGCCGATCTCTCCACCCGCGTCCGAATTTGAGAAAGTCCTTATCCGTTAGTCCGGCAAATAGCTTCGCGAGCCGATATTGAAACGGTTCGTCCTCCAATTTGTCCGTGATCAGCCCATTCGCAACCAAATCATCGGCAATAATGGATACCTTATCAGACATAGCCTGCCGTGGCGCTGCCATATCCTCATCGCTGAGTAGATCCTCCAAAATTAGATAACCGTCCCGATTGTACTGCTCCAGCTGCAAGTTGGATAAACTTCCGCGTGTTGCACGATGAATGGCCATTCCGATACCCCCGTAACCTGTAGTGCTTACATGTTAAATGTATCATTGCAGCCTGCAGATGTATTTATTTTCCTTTCCGCGATTTTGTCATAACTTCCACTAAATCTTCAATCTACTCCACTGTTATCGTCGTATAAACCTCGCCATTGTAATGGCTGTCCACGACTTCCTCGGTAAGCGAGAAAACACATACCGCCGAGATATAGTAAGTGCCGGGCGGAAGCCGCAGCTCCTTCTCCGCATAGAACGTGTGCCAGTAGTCGGCATCGGGATCATCCGCACTATAACCGCCGCTTTTGAAGAATGGATAATCGGTCGTCTTGCCTTTCGCAAGCTTAGTTCCTACTAATTCACTCGTGTTGGCGCCTTCCATGTTGAACTTCTTCCCATCCGTAATCGTAAATCCAATATAGGTATGGCCGCCCCAAATGGTGATGGAATCACCTTCACCGATATAGGTCAAACTGGCTGAATAAACGATCGGCTCATCTTTGGCGAAAGTTGTTTTGGCAATATTCAGCTTCATTTCAAACTGATCGTCCTTATACTGCAGACGCGGTGCGGACATCTTCTTCTGTAGAGCGGGGTCGATGGCAGCTTTCTCGGCTTTCTTACCCCCAGAGCTTCCGCAAGCTGTAAACACAAACATTAGCATGATCACGATCATCGCTTTCATATAACGTCCTCCTACGGGTCCGTCTTCTTAACCACCAGACGAGTAACGCCGGTCAAAGGTTCCTTCTCCTCCCATAAAAAGCAAAAGACCGGCGCTCTCCCGCCGGTCTCCCACCTTCTACGCCAACCTATTACTTAATCGTATCCAAGAGATCTTTGTTCTGCTCGTTGAAGTATTTGGTCATGGCATCCAGTGATTTCTGATCCGCGCCTTGTTGAACGGCAAGCGCTTGGAAATCCTTCCACATCGACTCGAATTGCGCGTCGTCCTTGGCCGCCATCGTCTTCGTCAATGCTTTCTCGAAGGCGTCGCGGTTTTTCCAGAAGGCATCCGCTTCAGGAACGCTGCCGAAGAAGCTCCAAATTTCATAGTCTTTGTTGATCTTCGTCTCAAAATTCGATTGTGCTTGCCCTTCAAGATTACCCGGGTCGAAGAAACCGAGCGCGTCACCGGCGTTTGGAACTCTGTCATAGCTGTTGTACGGAGCCAAAGGACCCGCTCCCCACATGTAGCTAGGATAATATGGCCATGCGAAACCGTAGCCATCCGTCGAGGCAATGCGCGTATTAAATAAATTATAGGACATCTGAGCGCCGCTCGTTTGATCGGTGTACACCATGGCGTTCTCTAAATCTTTGTTCGTGAAGACGCGTTTGCCGTCCTTCTCTTCGAACAAGCCTGCGCTCTTAGGACCCCACTCGTACATTTTCTCGCCCGTTTCGGAAATCATGTAGTCCAAGAAACGAATGACTTGCGGCAAATCCTCTTCGGACACTTTGTCTTTGAAGATCATGATCGAGAAGTTGATACCGTTTTGCCCGCTCGGAATGAACGTTTTGGAGAGGTCAATGGGTTGATCAATCCACAATTTTCTGTAACGGTACGGTTTGCCCGCAGCCTTCAATACAGCAGCATCCGGCGATTCGTACGGATACGGCATTGCATATTGCCCATTGTTCAGCTTCTCTAGATGGGTAGCGTTATTCTCGAGGAGCGAGTTCGGATCCATGACTTTGTCACGGACAAGTTTGTTGAATTGCGCAATACCGGCTTTGAACCAGTCTTGTTGGAATTCGTACTGAATGCTATTCGTTGCTTTGTCGTAGTAAGTAAAGTAGGTATTGCCTGCAGGCATGCGGTATAGGTAACTGAAGAATTGAGTCATCAAAGCCCAGTTGTCTCCGCCGCCGAAGGCGTAACTGACTTGAACCGTTTTGCCGTTTTCCTTGATGTTCTTGTCTTTGATCAGCTTCTGCATATCGTACATAAATTTGACCAAATCATCGGTCGACTTAATTGGCACATCGAAAATATCGTCATGACTGAACTTGCCGTTTTTGAGGTACAGCGCGTCTAATTCATCCTGCGTTTTGGCATTTGGATAAAGCATCTTCAGAAGGTCATCACGCACCCAGACAAAGCTGTTGCCTCCCGCTCCGTTTAGCGGACTCGGAGGAACAAAGTCGGCATTGAGCTGCTTAATGGACCCGTCCGGATTACCCACCATCGTCGGGAATCCCCAGATTTTATTGCCATCCAAATGTTTGCTCGTAATTTGTTCTTCAATCAGAGGGAAGGTATCAAACGGCATCCGCTTCGCTACGTGCGGCGCGTACTTAGCGATCGCGTCGGTCAAATCATACACTTTACCCGCTTTGATCAAGTCTTGGAAAGTCGCCATGTCGCCGTCGACAAAGGCAATATCCGGCCAGTCATTGGAAGCGTTAAGCAAGCCCATTTTGACTTTCGCATCTTGGCCGCCGTTATCGAACGAGCCGTCTTTATCGAAGGAAACGCCGGTTACACGTTTGATTTCCGGAGAAACGACGTCTTTGTCTGCGACCGGACGTTTGGCGTCACCGGGACCATGCGTATACCAAACTTTCAAATTCAATTGTTTGCCCGTCCAGTCCGGCAGCTCAGAGCTGTCAGATACAGTGTCGAGCATATCGTAGTATGCGGCTGGCTCTGCAGGTGTGTTCGTCGTGTCGGTTTCAGTCGATGTCTCCGTACTCGTGTTTGTATCGGTGCTGGTATTCGCGGCAGCCGGTTCATTTTTGGTGTTCGTATTATTGTTATTGCCATTATTGGAGCATCCTGCGATTATGGTGACGACCATGATCACCGAGAGAAGCACGGAAAGCGTTTTTCTCGTTCTATTCTTCATCGTTTAGCCTCCTGATTTTATCGGTATCGGTTTGGCATCCTGCATGAAAGTTGAGAATCAGCCCGCAACTCGCCTACAAAGCGTTTTCTGAGATCCTCCTTTCCTTCGCTGTACCCCTTAACTAGAATCGGATTTCCTGTCGCCAACGTCCTTGACGTTCCTGCCCCACCTCCGGAAGTTAGTAAGGTTCGTTCTACTCTTTAACGGCCCCGAGCGTGACTCCTTTTACGAAAAACCGCTGAAGAAACGGATATATGATGACGATCGGAATCGTGGTGATAATAATATTGGCCGCCCTTATCGCTTGCGGCGTCGTATGTGCTTGACCGGTAGAATTGATGTTGATCCCCTTGATGATGGCTTCTTCCAGCAGCTTGGCCACACGTTCTCCTTCTTTCAAGATTTGCATGAGGATATATTGCATCGTGAACAGCTTGCGATCGGTGACGTAATAGAGTGTCGTAGTCCAGTCATTCCAGTGGTAGACCGCTGTCCACAGCGTCATGACGGCAATGATCGGCATCGACAGCGGCATATAGACGCGTGTCATAATCGTCCAATCGTTCGCTCCGTCGATCCGGGCTGACTCTCCTAAGCTGTCGGGAATGGTGTACAGATAAGATCGGATGATGACCATGTTGTATAGGCTGAAGCCTACCGGAAGGATATACACCCAGAATGTATTGGACACGTGAAGCTCCGAGTAGATCAGGTAAGTCGGAATCAAGCCGCCGTTGAAGTACATTGGAATAATCAAGAAGACGAGAAGGACACCTCTGCCGAAGACATCTTTTAACGTAAAAGCGTAAGCACAGGCGTATTGAACGATAACCGCGATTGCCGTGCCCGCCGCTACCCTCGCAAGTGAAACCCCAAGCGCATGGATAACCTCGTCATTCTCGAACAGGAGCTTGAAGTTATCTAACGTGAACACGCGCGGGAATATCGTAATACCGCCGAATTGAGAATCCATGGGATCATTGAATGCCAATGCCAGGACGTTCAAGTAGGGGAACACCATCGCGAATACGAGAACCGATAGAAAAACGATATTCGCGACCTTGAATATTTTGTATGACGTGGTTTCATGATTCATAAGAGCCTGCTCCTTTAGAAAATCGAGATCTGGGACACCTTCTTGGCGATCTTGTTGGTGGCGATAATAAGGGAGAATGCAACTACGCCTTCAATAAAGCCAACCGCAGCGGCCGTCGAATAGTTGCCTTGCTGGATCCCCGATGAATAGACGACTGTAGAGATGACGGGGAAGTCAATGAAGGCATTCTGCATCCCGTACACAAGCTCGAAGTTGCTTCCGAACAACGATCCCAGCGTGAAAATCAGCATGATGATCGCCGTCGTTTTGAGGCCCGGTAACGTAATGTAACGATGCTGTTGAAACCGGTTGGCTCCGTCGATCTTGGCTGCCTCGTACAAGCTCGGATCGATGGAGGTAATGGCGGCCAGAAAAACGATCGTCCCCCAGCCAACTTCTTTCCACACGCTGAGCAGAAGCAGCATCGGAACGAATAACACCTGATGAGACAAGAACATTGATCGCTCACCACCGTCGCCGATGAGCATCATTTTCAAATCGTTAATCGGTCCATCGATATCAAGAAGCGAATACGTCAAGCCGACGACCGCGATCCAAGACAGAAAGTGCGGCAGGTAACTCAGCGTTTGCACCGTTCGTTTGAAGAGCCCGTTGCGCAGCTCGTTCATCAGGAGCGCGAGAATGATCGGAGCCGGGAAACTGACGAGAATCGTGAGCAGGCTGAGGATTAACGTGTTGAGTATCGCCTGCCTTAGCATCGGGACGTGAAACACCTCTTTAATGTGCTTCAATCCGACCCAAGGACTATTCCACAATCCGGCGAAAATATTGTGATCCTGAAAAGCAACCAGGATACCGGGCATTGGCAGGTAACTGAAGATGAATGTCAGAACAACGGAAGGAAGCATTAATAAGTAAGCAAAATAGCTCTTCTTCATTTTTCGCTTCCAGTTTGGTTTCTTAGACGTCATAACAGGTGGTGCAGCGATGTTTCCTTCCCTGGTTGTAACCGCCTTCACTTGAACTCACCCTCCTACATGCGATTGGTTGACTTGGATTTAGCATACCGATTGAAAGCGCTTAATTAAAGCTAATATATGGAGATGTGATATAAGAATCAGGAGAATGTGATGAAAAAAAAACCTGCGCATGACGCACAGGTTTAACGGGCAATGTCTAGCGGGACTTCCTCGTCGATGCCGACAGGAACAGGAATTTGAATGATTACAGTTGTTCCATTGCCCGGCTCGCTGCGGATTTGCAGCTTGTGCTGCTTCGGATAGAAAATCTCCAGCCGCTTCCTCACGTTCTTCATGCCATAACCTCCGTACAACTCGTTAGCTTCGCCTTCGAGCAGCTGCTCGATCTGGGCAGGCTCCATACCTGCTCCGTTATCAGATATGGCGAATACGACAGTGTCGCCCTCTTGCTTAGCCAATATTCGAATGATGCCGCCCGTCTCCCGTCCAATTAACCCATGAAGTACGGCATTCTCCACGACGGGCTGCAGCAGATGCTTGAGAACAGGACGGTAACCAATTCCCTCATCATATTCGATGTCATAGTGGAATTCAGTACCGAATGCGAACTTCTGAAGCCGCAGATACTGTTCAATCATCTCCAGCTCCTGCACAATCGTCACGATACTGCTGCCTTTATTCAAGGCGATCCGGTAATATTTGACCATCGAGTTGATGACGTCCTTCACCTGCTTGTCCCCGCTAATCGACCGAATCGTGGATAGCGTGTTGTAGAGGAAATGAGGATTAAAACGCTCCTGGAGCAGCTGCGTCTCCAGCATCTTCCGCTCAAGCTCGTAATCCGTGATGCGTTTATAATATTCTTTGACTCTCTGGATCAGTTCAAAGTAAGAATTGCCCATTCGCTCAAACTCATCGTTGGTGGTATAGGTCAGTACCGTATCGTCGTCGCTTATGAGGCTTTCCACGTTTTTGTTCATTTTGCGAAGCAGCGTTTCGAGCCTCTTAGTCAAGTAATGAGAGACGACCTCGACTGTAAAGATGAGAATCGCGATGATGATGAGAAATATGACGCCGACGGAGACCCAGTACCACTTCAACTCTTGGAAAACGAGGCTCTTCGGAATATACCAGGAAATATGGCCAACCGGCGTGTGTAATGGCAGGCTTAGCACATAGAATGAGGACCCCGGATTGATGCCGGCATCAGCCTTCAGCCGATAATCGCCATACGACCCGGTCCCTTCGAAATTAATATAACTCCCTTTCGGGATGTCATAGGAGAAGAATCCGATAAGCTGATTCAGCTGGATGCGCATTTCAATAATGGCGAGCGGCTTGTTGAGTGAAATCAATTTCTTATAGGCATAGATGTAATCGGCTTCAATGGTAGAGTGGACGTTTAGCTTCGCTTTTTTAATCTCCCACACGAGATCGCCATCGTTAGCGTTTAAGATTTTGTCCTTGAGCGTTGTTGTGGCATTGACTTGTTCATTCTCCAAATTCACGATGCTCCGCATGTATTCCCCGTCGTAATTCGTGTCTTTCAGCGCATAAATAACCAGCTCCGACTGGATATTCTCCGTTTTGGCCGCCTTCATCACACTCTGCAGATACTCGCTAAAATCCATGATGCGAACAAGGTTATGATCAATATTCGTCTCTAAATAATTGACGATGAAGTAGTTGCTGTTGATAAATTCGACTTTATTGATGTTGGAGTCCAGCAGTGCATTCACACTGTTAACGCTGCTTTCAAGCTGGGAGCTTTTCTCGGCCAAAATATCCTTTACCTTGCTGCTGTAGATGCGGCTCGTCAGGAAAGAACCCAGCACGAGCATCGGTAGCAGTGCAAAGACGAATATAATCGCCGCGACTTTGTGCCGGTACCTCAACCGATTCAGTTTGAACATGGTTTCGCCCCCGATCTCACGGACATGAGCATTAAAGCGCGGCTTTGCTTTTGAATTCAGCCGGTGTCATGCCTACGTTTTTCTTAAACGCCAGAATGAAGTAGGATGTACTCACATAACCGACAGCTTCCGCTACTGCGGCCACTTTGCTGCCCTCTTCCTTAAGCAGCTGCTTCGCCTTATCCGTTCGGAATTGAACCAGATAATCGAAGATGGTCTGTCCGGTTTCCTTCTTGAACAATCCATTGGCGTGACGCCCGCTCAAATAGACGGATTTCGATATTTCCTCGATGGAGATTTGCTCGCGGTAATGATCATGGATCATCTGTTTGATGGCGGCGATGATCTTCACATTCTTGGAGCTGTTCCGATCGGTTACCCGCTCCTTAATGACCTCGAATGATTGTCTGATCCACTGCACGACCTCTTCTTTGGTGCTCATCCGGTTCAATTTATCCCACACTGCCATGTTGTCGCCGAAAATATCCTTCATCGATTGGTTCGCTTCCATGAACAGGATACCGGACAGATGGGAACAGAGCAGCGCGAAGCCTTTCACGTAATTCTCGCCTTGCCTCACGTTCGCGGCGTTCAAGTACTTATCGATAAATTCCTCGACGTCTTGGCTGTTTCCGAACGTCATGAGTGCTTTCATATCCTGGTAGACTTCCACCAAGCTCGGCATGTCCTCCATAGGAATGTCCGAACGATCGTCGATTTCCTCGAAACGAATGATCGGATTGCTGCCACTGTAAAACCGCGTATTGACCGCTTGCTGCGATTGCTGATACAAGAGCTCAAGCTCGGTCAGCTCACGGGAGCTGCTGCTGATGCCCATTGTCGTATTGATGCCCAGCTCTCCGTTGATCGCTGTATGAATCTGAACGGCCGCGTCTATGACGTCTCGCCTGTCGGTTTCAAGATCGAAAACAATAACGGCATACTCGTCCGCCGAAATTTGGACCGGATACATCGATCTGGAGGCGTTGCCGGCTTTGGAGATTAGGTTCTTCATGGAGTAGGAGAGAAAGTAGGCATCTCTGGCGCTTCGGTGTTCCCGCTTACTATCTGAGGGTAGGAAATTCATGGAGATGACGCTCATATTCGCATGATCGACGATCGGGAGCGCGAGGAATTCAATCTTGTCCAGGATTTCTTCTTTATTGCGGAAGTTACCCAGAAGCACTTCCTTCAGAAATTGTTCCTGCACAAGCGGAAGCATCCCTTCCAGCTGTTTCAGCATTCGCTCTTTCTCGATTTGCTCGCGATGCTGCTGCGTAAATTCAGCAAGAAGCTTATGAATCGCCAGCTCCAATTCATCAGGCATGATCGGCTTAAGCACATAACCGTAAATCCCAAGCTCGACGGCGGATTTGGCAAATTCGAAATCGGTGTGGGAGCTGACGAAGATGATTTTGACGTTCGGATGCGATTGCCTGATTCGGACGGACAGTTCTATTCCGTTCATTAGAGGCATTGCGATATCTGTGATCACGATATGAGGTCTGAGGTCATCCATACGGGAAAGCGCTTCCAATCCGTTCGCGAAAAGTCCTACTACTTCTATGCCAAGCGACGTCCAATCGATCAATTCTTTGATGGTGTTCCGTTCGTATTTGTTGTCATCCACGATGAATAATCTGAACATCGCATTCACGTCCTTAGCCCCGGATAAACTGCTATCTCCATTATTTCAATAAAAAAGCAAGGAATACAATACCCTATCCGCCATCCCGATACTTCCGCGGCGTGACGCCG
Source organism: Paenibacillus sp. J22FR21 (assembly GCF_056269135.1). Classification (NCBI taxonomy): domain Bacteria; kingdom Bacillati; phylum Bacillota; class Bacilli; order Caryophanales; family Paenibacillaceae; genus Paenibacillus; species Paenibacillus sp. J22FR21. The sequence continues at coordinate 206,818 of NZ_JBWDNJ010000007.1, read as the reverse complement.
TTCACTTTCATAAACACATTATAGAAGGACGGCTCGCTCTGATAGCCTACGATCTCGGCAATTTCTTTGACCTGTAAGTTTGTCGTGCGCAAATACCGCTTCGCTGCCTCCATCCGGCAATAGATCAGAAACTGGATCGGACTTACGCCCATCTCGTTTTTGAATAGGTGCGCCAGATGGTATTTGTTCATATAGGTTTCCTCGGCAAGTGATTCCAGCGTGACCGGGGCGCTGTAGTTTTCCTCCATGATCCGCTTCGCTTTCCAAACCGCTTCCTTCGAGGGCACCCGTGCCCGGTCTGCCGCATCGCTATAATGAGCGATCCTTGCTAATTTAGCGAAAAGAATACCCAGATAATGATTCGCAATCGTCTGCGATTCCGGCTCTCCCTTGCGAAACTCTAAGATACAATCGCGCATCAAATTGCGGATGGCCGGCAGTTGATCTTGCAGATGTATGATAGGTGCCGCGGCAGGCGAGAGGAAGAAATCAGCAGGAAGCTCCTCCACCTGCAGCTCTCTAAACCCAATATAGATAGCGCGAAAAGGATGCTTCGTCGACTGCTCCTTATGCCACACGCCCCGATGGTAGACTAGCATCGTTCCCGCGCCGGCTGTGTAGCTCTTTCCGTCAATCTCAAACTCCCCTTCGCCTTCTTCGATCAGCAAGATTTCGCTGTTGGCATCATGCTTGTGCAGCTCCAGCAGGAATCGATCCGGATCGCCGCTTAAGTCAAATGAGCCGCCTGCCAGGAACAACGGCGGTCTACGAAATATTGTCGAATCCCCCATTGCGGCTGCCTCCTTTCTTCACGCAAGAATGAATATCTTTTCGCCCAAGTTCACTTATTGTCTCTCTGGCCCGAATGACATAACCTTAATATAGATAGCGTTTGCATATTTATTTTCAGCATAATCCAGAAAGCCGATGTCGTACAACATTAAATAGTTTGCTAAGGAGCGTGCGTGCTTTGCTTCAATTCAAGAAGAGACAGCTGTCCGAAGAGAAATACGAGGCTTGCGCTGTGTTTGACGTGAACGGAGATGGCATTCCCGATATCGTCAGCGGTGCCTATTGGTACGAGGGACCGGACTATGAGAAGAAGCATTTTATTTGCGATGTGCTGGAAATTTCGGAGTATCACGATGATTTCTCCGATTATCCGATGGATGTCGACGGCGACGGGCGTCTTGATATCATAACCGGCGCATGGTGGGGCGAGACGCTTCGCTGGCGCCGCAATCCGGGCGAAACCGGCACAGACTGGGAAACATTCGATATCGACAAATGCGGCAGCATTGAGACGATTCGTTATTACGATATTGACGGCTGCGGAGTGCCGGAGATCTTCCCGAATACGCCGGGGATGCCGCAGGCGTTCTACAAGTTGGTTCGCGATGCAGAAGGCCATGGAACCGGACAGTTTCTGAAGGTTGTTATCAGTGAAGGCGCAAGCGGCCATGGAATGGGATTTGTCGATATTAACGGTGACGGACGCATGGATATTGTGCTGTCCGGCGGCTGGCTGGAGCAGCCGGAGGATCCTTTTGCCGGACTATGGACTTTCCATCCTGAGTTCTCGCTCGGCAGCGCAAGCGTGCCGGTTCTCGGCCATGATGTAAATGGCGACGGACTAATCGATCTGATCGTCGGCCAAGCGCACGATTACGGGTTGCATTGGTATGAGCAAGGCCGGGCTGCGGATGGTTCACGAACATGGACGAAGCATGAAATCGATATGTCGGGCTCCCAGTTCCATGACCTGTGGCTCGTTGATCTGGACCTCGACGGCGAGCTGGAACTCATCTCGGGCAAGCGGTATCGTGCTCATAATGACGGCGATCCGGGGGCGCATGACCCGATCGGCATCTACTATTACAAGCTGACAGGCGGAAAGTTTAAGAAGCATGTCATCGACTTTGGCCCTGCAGGCGAGGCATCGGGCGCCGGCATCTACTTCTGGGTGCAGGATCTGACCGGCAACGGGTATCCCGACATCGTCGCTCCGGGCAAGGACGGCTTATATCTATTCGAAAATCACGGTAAAAGAGAGGGATAGTCAAATGAGCAAATTACGAATCGGATTCGTCGGCGGCGGCGGCATGGGACAGATGGCACATCTCAGCAACTACGCGGTATTGCGAGATCAGTGCGAGGTTGTCGCGCTCGCTGAAGTACGGCCCCAATCCGCCAAATTAGTAGCAGATCGTTATGGGATTCCGGAAGTATATGCGAGTCATCAAGAGCTGCTCGCTCAGGCCAAAGTGGACGCAATCGTGGCGCCGCAGCAGTATCGGCATCACCCTGCTCTTATTCCCGATATACTAAGAGCCGGCATTCCTGTCTTCACCGAGAAGCCGCTTTGTTTAACGGTGGAAGCCGGCCGGGAGCTGGTGCGGATCAGCGAAGAAACCGGTACGCTTCATATGGTGGGCTACCATAAGCGGTCCGATCCGGCGATGGAACGCGCCAAGAAGGAAGTCGATGCTTGGCGCGCAAGCGGCGACTACGGCAAGCTGCGCAGCATTCGCGTTGCGATGCCGCCGGGCGACTGGATTGCCGGGGCCGACATGCCGCTGAGTGCCGGCGAGCCGTACCCATCGCTCGTGTTGGAGCAAGGTCCGGCGGATTATACGGATCAGCAGACGCGTGATCTCGATGCATTCGTGAATTACTACATTCACCAAGTCAATGCGATCCGCTTCTTCCTGGGCGAGAACTATAAGCTGACCTTCGGCGATCGCGCCGGCGTGCTGCTGGTCGGCGAGAGCGAGAGCGGCGTAACCGTCTCTCTTGAGATGGCTGCCTACCAAACGTCGATCGAATGGCATGAGCAAGTAATCGCGACGTTCGAGCAAGGCTTCGTCCGCGTTGATCTGCCTGCCCCGCTCGTTCGTCAGCAGGCCGGCAAAGTGACCATTTACAAGGACAATCCGCAACTCGGCTCGCCGGAAATCGTGCAGCCGATCATGCCGAACGTCTCGGCCATGCGCAATCAGGCGCTGAACTTCCTCGCTGCCGTACGCGGCGATCGCCCTGCGCCATGTACCTCCAAGGAAGCGCTCGAGGATCTCATCCTCGCCCGCTCCTATATTGATTTTATGACGCGCACATACGGGCAGCAGCCCGCGAATTTGTAGGGCGGAGATTGAGGGGGGCGCTTGGCGCGCGGTGATGCGGAGCGCGCGGCGGCACAGAGCTCCCATTTCCCCTTTGGGAAATTCTAATGAACTCCACAGGCCTTATTTGGGCCAAATGGGCACCTGAAAATTTCTAACGAACCGTACAGGTGCAATCTCCTCCAAAAGTTTGTTTTTTGCTCGAAATTTGACTAAATAAGACCCCTACGGTTCGTTAGATTATTTTCGCAGCTATTATTGCCGAAATAAGACCTGTAGGGTTCGTTAGAATTTGCGTGGTGTTTGGTTTGCAGGTTTGCAGGTTGAATCCGATAAAAAATGAGGAGCTGAGACCATGAGAAGAATCGCGATCATTGGTGCAGGCAGTATTGTGTTCTGCAAGACGCTGATGCTGGACATTATGGCGACGAAGGTGCTTGAAGAGACGGAGTTTGTGCTGATGGCACCGTCTACGAGCAAGACGACGCAGGTGAAGGCTTTTGCCGATAAGGTGATTGCCCATAATGGGTTGAAGTCCAAGGTTACGATTACGACGGATCGCCGGGAAGCCTTGCGCGGTGCCGACTACGTCATTACTTCCTTCCAGGTCGGCGGCGTCGATCTGTTCGAGAAGGATTACAAGATTCCGCTCTCCTACGGCGTTGACCAGTGCATCGGCGATACGCTCGGACCGGGCGGCGTGTTCCGCGCGCTGCGCAGCATTCCGATCATTCTCGACGTCGCCCGTGACATGGAAGAGCTGTGTCCGAATGCGACGCTGCTGAACTACGTCAATCCGATGGCGATGATTTGCTGGGCGCTTGGCGAGACGAAGATTAACTATGTCGGGCTTTGCCACGGCGTGCAGACTACGCTGGATCTGATCTCCGGCTATGTCGGTGTGCCAAAGCAGGAAATCGACTACGTGTCTGCAGGTATCAATCATATGGGCTGGTTTACGAAGCTGTCGCACAAAGGAGAAGATCTGTACCCTCGTCTGCGTGAGAAATTCGAGGAGCCGGAATTCTACGTCAATGAGAAGGTGCGCGGCGAGGTATTCCGTCACTTCGGTTATTTCATGACCGAATCGACCGGCCATCTCTCCGAGTACGTGCCATGGTTCCGCTCCAGCCAAGAGGCGCTTGATCTCTACTGCGACGAGCCGTCCTTCGGCGGTGAAAGCGGCGCCTACTACACATGGTGCACGTATGTTGCGGACAAATACCGCGAGAAAGATGTCCTTGCCGATGAGCCGGTGGACCTCCCGCCGCGCAGCGTGGAATACTGCGCTTATATCATCGAAGCACTTGAAACAGGGAACACCTTCAAGTTCAGCGGCAATCTGCGCAATAACGGCATGATCTCCAACCTACCGGAAGATTGCTGCGCCGAAGGCCTTGTTTTCGCAGACCGCAACGGCCTGCATCGCACGGTCAATGGTGATCTGCCTCCACAATGCGCCGCGCTGAACATGACCAACATCAACGTGCAGCGCCTGACCGTGCTTGCCGCGAAGACCGGCGACCCGGAAACAGTCGTGCAAGCCGTTGCGCTCGATCCCCTCACATCCTCTGTCCTCACGCTGAAGCAAATCCGCGAGATGGTGACCGAGATGATGATTGCGCAGCAGCAATATCTGCCTCAGTTCGAAGGCCGACTGCCGCGTCCGACGCCAACGATCAACATCCCGGCCAATGTACAACGCGCAGATGTCCCGATTGACCCGGCACTCGCGGTCTATTCCCGATTTGGGGAGCTGGCGAAGTAAGCTTGCTACTGCATATAAAGAAAGCCTATCCGGCTGTCCACGGACTATGTTCGACCGTGGTACTGGATAGGCTTTTCGTTTTTAATATATCCGATTATTATATTCCCTAATAAGCCGCTCTTGCAGCTTCGCCTCTACCTTGCTCAGCTCGCGATCAAGTTGATTACACTGCTCTGCCGTTAACTGAAGTGCCTCCGGAGCCAACTGCGTATGCTGCAAAAGCGCCGCCATCCGGTAGGCAGTCGGAGGATGCGTACTATTCAAGGTGGATCCCTCCAGCATGCCCACTCGCCTAATCCGTTCAAATTCTCGTTGTGGAATGCTGCGGACAGCCCCTTTTAACTCATTAAAATAATTCCCTTTATGGCCTCTGCTCGCAAAGCGTTGCAGCGACAGCTCAAAGGTTGTTCGGCAGAATTGAATACGCTCCAACCCTACCGCTCCTTCGGTTCCGCCTACCTTCGCCCCGAGGTAATCCGCTCTATATTCCGCCTTCTGATCTTCATAGTAAATGACATGAATAAAGACTTCAATAAGTGCTCTGGGGATATAAGAAACCAGCTTCATGAGCAGGTTTGTGATTTGGGTGATGATTTCGACAAAGGAAAATTGGTACGTATAATCTCCCATCGGATTTAGGAAGTGATACCACCGCACCAGCGTGTCATAGGCCGTTCTGATATACAAGTATCTGTTAAAATCACCATTTACCCCATGCCCCAGTTCATGTCCGATAAGTGCTGTTTTCTCAACCGGATTTAAGATGCTAAAGAAGGGAAGTCCGAGTGTGACATAGCTTCGCAGCTTCCAGCCTGCTTGCCTATAGGAAGCATTGAATTGTTCATCCAAAATAATACCGCCCACTCGAGGTAACTTTAGATAATCAGCAACGTTATCGACCAGCGAATACAACGTGGGAAACTGTTCTCTCGGCACGATGTCCTCTTTCTCAAATTTGCTTAGTTTCGGGATGCGAGGGCGCTGTAACCACAGCAGTATTAACATGGGAACCGTAAGAATGAATGTAAAGTAATGGTGAAAACTTACCCACAACAAATATAAGCATAGAAGAAAGTAGCTAAACGACAGGCCGTGAATTAATGTAGCAACCAGAATCAGTGCAATGCGAGAAGAGCTCTGTTTGGGCTGCAGCTGCTCCAACTGCTCCATGTCCTTTAAAATCCGCTTCCCCACATTTCTGCCAAGTCGCTCGTAGGTTGTGCGAAACCTGGTCGGTGCGGTATCTCCTTGATAAGGTAGCAGATTCCACCCACACTCGCACCAAGACATAAAATCCGGAAAAGCCGGAATTTCCGCCTGGCATGCAGGGCAATGCTCGCTCTTCATGATCGGCTCCTTCTGAGCCAAGGCCAAACCTTCCATTCGTGCAGCCCCCTATTCTACTAGCGAATATCTCATACTATCTAACATTGTGGCAAGAAAATCCTGCCTAATAGGCAACATTTGGAGCATATCTAAGTGGTATTAGGAGCAAATGATGCGCAATATGCAACATATTAGCCCAATGAGCTTCGTACAAGCCACCTGCACTGCAAGATGTTGCATTTCCGTCAACATTTATTAGTTTTGAAACCTAATTCCAGCAAAATGCTGCATATCCTGCAACATTTGACAAGCCGCCGCAACATTCCGAGGCGGATCGACCTTGGGACAAAAAAAAGCGCAAGGGAACGCTCTCCCCGCGCCTTAACAACTATTTCAATTCACGCATAATATCCTGCAGGAAATCCCAAGTCCGTTCCACGGACGAGATCGACACATGCTCCTCCGGCGTATGGAAGTTGTACATGTTCGGTCCGTAGGACACCGCATCGAGATACGGCATTTTCTCGATAAAGATGCCGCATTCCAGGCCGGCGTGGATCGCCTTCACTTCCAGCGGCTTGCTGTATTTGCGCTCGTAGACCGTTTGGAACACCTCACGCACCTTCGAATCCGAGCGATACGGCCAGCCCGGGAAATAATGATCGTGCCGGTACGTCACGCCGACTGCCTCGCCGAGCGTTTCCATCTGCTGCAGCACCGCATCAAGCTGGGAACGATGCGAGCTGCGAACGAGGCTCTCGAAGACGACCTCATTCTCGCGCGTCGACAATGTACCGATGTTCGTCGACGTCCGAACGAGGTTCTCAATCGCCTTGTTCATGCTCAGCACGCCGCTTGGGATCAACGCGAGCAGACGGATAACCGTCAGCTTCGTCTCTTCCGAGAACCAACGGACAGCCTCTCCGCCGCCGCTCCCTGCGTCCATCGTCACCTTCACGCCCGGGTCCGATACTTCATATTCGTCCTGCAGAATACGATTCCACTCTGCAATCCGCTCTTCCGTAACGCGCAGCCCGTCTTCGCTTAAGCCCACAACCGCTTCCGCCTCACGAGGTATGGCATTCACCTTCATCCCGCCGCTAATGCCAGCCAAGTCGAATGCCGTATGCCGGCGCAAATCATCCAACACGCGACCAAGCAGCTTGTTCGCGTTGCCGCGCTCGTGAATGATATCGTCACCGGAGTGACCGCCCTTCAGCCCTTGTACGGCAATGGTGTACGACTTGTTTCCGGCACTGCCTCCATCCTGCCAAGCAATCGGCACTGTATGGAACGCCGATGCGCCTCCGGCGCTGCTCACGAACAGCACGCCTTCCCGGTCAGAGTCGAAGTTGATGAGCATCTTCCCGCTCAGCTTCGAAGCGTCGATATGCTCCGCGCCCGCCATGCTCGTTTCTTCCTCCGTCGTCAGCAGAATTTCCAGCGCGGGATGCGCCAGATCCGTTGAGTCGATTAACGCCATCGCAAACGATACCCCGATGCCGTTATCCGCCCCGAGCGTGGTATCCTGCGCATAGATCATATCGCCGTCCAGCTTGAAGCGAATCGGATCCTTGGTGAAGTCATGCTCGGTCGATTTGTTTTTCTCGCAAACCATGTCCAAGTGGCCTTGGAAAATGACTGCCGGTGCCTGCTCATACCCTGGCGAGGCTGGCTTCTTAATGATCAGGCTGTGACGTTCATCCTGAAACACGGTGCAGTTGCGCGCTTCCGCAAACTGCTTCATGAAATCGCTGACCGCTTTCTCGTTCCCCGATCCCCTTGGAATCGTAGACAGCTCTTCAAAGAATCGAAGTACCTTGCAATCTCCGGTATATACTCTATTTAGTTCTGGCATCGTAATCCTCCTGTATGTAGACACAGATTAGGCCCGACTTGCCCTAGGCAGGCAAAGTCAGGCCGTTTCCATTCGATATCGCTAGTGTAACGCATGCTTGGCGAGGAATCCAGTCGCCGCTGCGTATGGACGGATTTATTTTAGACGCCGCCATTCTTCTCGAAGAAGCTCTCGTAAACCTTCGTCATGTCGGCTTGTTTGCTGGAGATGATAAACAACACGTAGTTGCCTTTCGTCAGCAGCTTGTAGTTCTTGGCATTCTCATATTGATCGGCATTCTTGGATTCGAACTCCTTCTGCACTTCCTCAGCCCGTTTCTTAATTCCCGCTTCCACGGTAGGAATATCCTTGGCATCCTTCACTTTGAAGATCGCGACTTCATTCGCGGACAGGTTCGCCATCGGCATGCGCACATTGAAATCCTCCAAGAGTGCTGCATCTATCTGATAAAACCGCTTTAACGTCAGCTTGTCGAGCTCCATAAACATCGGCTGCCCCGCTTGTTTCGTCATTTCGGTAATCATCTCTTTCGCAGACAGCTTCGAACCGACGACCTGCTCCTGATTCTGATTCTGATCTTGGTTTTGCCCCTGGTTTTGCCCTTGATTCTGCCCCTCGTTCTGGTCCTTGCTGTTTCCACAAGCGCCCAGCACAATGGCGATGACAATGGTCAACATGAGTATCGTAATTTTTTTCATTTGGTATAGTCTCCTTGGTGTGAGATTGGACGAGCTATCGTATGAGGTATGTGTCTATTGACGGCAGCCGTGGATAAAAGGTTACATCCTTACCGTTCCCAATTTCTGCACAAAAATAGACGTTCCCTCAACAAAAGTTGAAGGAACGCCCTTTTTCACTAGCAAAACTGCAGTTCCAGTGCCGGCTAGCTTGTAAACAAGCGGCCCGTAGGAATGATTTGCTTCGCTTGCGAAGCACTCGACCAAGAGAGCTGAGCATGCGCATTGCCGCCGTTCTCGATATACTCCATCTTGATGTCGTATTTCACACCGGCGGTCAGCGTAACGGTTGCGCTGAGTTCCCCGTTCATGGCGACCCAGTTGTTAATGATTTGTACGCCGTTCACCCACAGACGCACGCCATCATCCGTGTGGGTGTAGAAGGTATAGGTCTCCGAGTATTGCGGTTGAACTTTACCGGTCCATCTCGCGGTGAACCATTCACCCGGCACATCGTCTGTCGGCCGTCCGCCGCCCCAATCGAAGTCGATGGTGGCATCCGTTCTGCTCAGCGCCAGCGTACCAAACTCACCGGAATAATATTGGCCCAGCAAGCCGTTCGTTCCTGATGACGGCGCGTTCGTCGTCACGTTCAGCGTGGAGCTGGCAGCGGATAAATTATTCGCCGCATCCTTCGCTTTGACCGTGAAGCCGTACGCAGTGCTGCCGGTCAGGCCGGTTACCGTGAACGTCGTTGCACCTGTTGTCGAACCTGCAAGAGCAGCTCCGTTATAGATGTTATAGCCGGTGACGCCGACGTTGTCCGTCGAAGCCGTCCAGGACAGATTGACGCTCGTATCCGTCTTGGATGGCGAAGTCAAACCAGTCGGCGCCGTTGGTGCCGTCGTGTCCGAAGATGCGTTCGTCGTTACATTCAGCCCGTTGCTCGCAGCCGATACGTTGCCTGCTGCATCTTTGGCCTTAACGGTAAACGTGTAGGCCGTACTTGCAGTGAGGCCACTCACGGTGAAGGTTGTCGCACCTGTTGTGGAGCCTGCCAGCGTGCTTCCGTTGTACACGTCGTAGCCTGTGACGGCGACATTGTCGGTCGATGCCGTCCATGACAAACTAACGCTTGTCGAGGTCTTGGATGGCGAACTCAGACCAGTCGGTGCCGACGGTGCCGTCGTATCCGAGGCCGCATTCGTCGTTACATTCAGCCCGCTGCTCGCTGCCGACAAGTTGTTTGCTGCATCTTTGGCCTTAACCGTGAAGGTATAGGCCGTACTTGCAGTGAGGCCGCTCACGGTAAAGGTTGTCGCACCTGTAGTAGAACCAGCTAACGTGCTTCCGTTATAGATATTGTAACCTGTGACACCTACATTGTCGGTCGATGCCGTCCAGGACAAACTAACGCTTGTCGACGTCTTCGACGGCGAACTCAAACCTGTCGGCGCCGTTGGCGCTTGCGTATCGCCGCCTGTGCCGCCGGCTTGATTAACGTCACATGTCTTGTATTGCCCCACCGCCGGATCCGTTCCGAAGCCGTTGTTGGAACACATGACCGTGTTCGTAAACGTTCCGTATGCGTAGCTGCCCGGTACCCCATAGCGAACTTGCTTCGTGCCTGTGAAGTTACATGGATTGTTCTCGCCGGCACAATTCACCCAGTTTGCCGCAGGATCCGTTGTCACCGTTAGCGCGTTGCTGGCCGCCGAGATATTGTTCGATGCGTCCTTCGCTTTAACTGTAAACGTAAACGAAGTGTTCGATGCAAGGCCCGTAACCGTGAAGGAAGTCGCGCTTACCCCGGTAGTCGTACCCGCCAAAGTCGAACCGTTATAAATGTTGTAGCCCGTTACGCCGACATTGTCCGAGGAAGCCGACCAGGACAAGCTGACACTCGTATCGTTCTTCGTTGGCGAAGCGAGGCTCGATGGCGCCGTTGGTGCTTGCGTATCGCCGGCATCCGTCGTTACATTCAGCGTATTACTTGCTGCGGAAACGTTGCCTGAAGCATCTTTCGCCTTGACCGTGAAGCTGTACGCGGTGCTTGGCGTTAAACCCGTAACATTGAACGTCGTTGCACTTGCACCCGTTGTAGAGCCGATCAATGTACTGCTTCTGTACACGTCGTAGCCGATGACACCCACATTATCCGTGGATGCCGTCCACGATAGATCTACCGTTACATTCGATTTCGTAGGTGCGGACAAGCTGCCCGGAGCGGTAGGAGCCGTCGTATCCGGCGGTCCGGTAAAGACCGTAACCGTCTGTTCTTTCACGCTTGCTCTTCCTCCGTTATCCCACACGCCAAGTATAACTTTGTAGGTACCGGCATTCTGATACGTATAAGTCGGGCTTGCCGTCGTAACCGGGATTCCTTCGCCCAAATCCCACAGATTCTCAACGATCGTTCCATTGTCCGTGGATGTATTCGTAAACGTAATCGGCTGTCCCAGCTGTACGGTCAGCGGAGCCGTGAAGTTCGCGACCGGCTTCGCATCGCTGAAGCCTCTGCTCGTGAGCTGCGTATTCGTCCCATTGCCGCTTACCGTATTATTGCTCCACTCCAGATCCGCTGCAGAGGAAGGATATTGGTCAATGGACGGACCGCCATTGCCGGTAATCGTATTGTTGATGAAGCTGATACGATCTGTTCCGCTGGCTGTCGTAATCTCAATGGCTTTGCGGCCGTTATTGAGGATTTGGTTGCTGTCGAATACGATATTCTTCGTATCGCCATGAATCCGAACCGCGTTGCCGTCATAGCCCGGATAGGCCGCGGCAGGATTGCCGGTTGGACCGGTTTTCCACGTATTTTTGTAGAAGTACTGATATTGCTCCGTGAATCCGGTGCCTGCGCCTTGGAGCTGCATGCCCCACATGACGATGTTCTGGACCGTGTTGTAGTTCCACAGCTGATAGCCTGTTCCAGGCGACTGCTGCATCCCTACTTGCTGACCACCATCCACGAGGTTGCCGGATGTCACGCCATGATCAACCATGACCTCAAGGCCCATGTTGCCCACCGAGCCGTCATTTGCTTTCACGATGTTATTCCGAACCGCAATATATTTGGAACGCACGGCGCTGATCCAATGGTCGACATTGTTGTTCTCGATGATGGAATAGTCCACGTTGGTATGCAGCTCGATGCCGAGCCCTTCCATCTTCTTGCCCGTTCCTGTAATCGTATTGCCGCGCACCGTCGCATAAGGGCTGTCATCATTGACGAAAATCCCTCCGCGACCGGTATTGGAGATCGTATTATTCTCGATCAGCGCATGGCTCGAACCCCAGCCCGCACGAACGCCCCCACCCCAATCCGAATTTACGCCCGTATTGGTCACGATGTTATTGGAGACTACAAGATTAGTGGATCCGATCGCATAGAGTGCGAAAGGGCCGAAGCCGGCCGATGCGGCCAAATCCTTGACTCGCAGGTTGCGCATTTTGTTGCTGTCGCCTGACTCGGATGTAACGGCGGACAACAACACCGTGCTGCTGTTGCCGTCCAGCGTCATATCGGCCACTTCCGCGTTCGTCACGTTATGAAGGTAGAAGAACATCGTGGACGCTGAGCCGGATGTCATTCTCACCGTCGTTACATCACGTCCGGCACCCGCAATTTTGACGCCGGATTTACCGTTAACGTTCGCAGACAGATAATAGGTACCGGCTGGAAGCAGCACCGTATCGCCGCTTGCTGCAGCATTGACAGCATTCTGAATAGCCGCCAAGTCATCAGCCGTGTCGCTTCCGTTTGCCCCGTAAGCGGTTACATTCAGTGTAGCCGCAAAAGCTGACGTAGCCGGAATAATCGGAAGCATAAGCGATAACGCAGAAAGAATCGTCATGACCCGCACCTTCAACGTTCCATTCTTCTTGCCATTCTTACTTCTCATCCTCAACAATCCCTCATTTCATGGATTTAATCTCGTTTGTCTGCTTAGCCCAATCCTGCTTCACATACCGCCTCTTCCGAAGTTCAGCGCCCCCTCCTCTCAAACTCCATCCTGCCATGCCGCCGATGTCCCGTAAACTGTAACAAATGCGAAAATACATACTGAGCGATTGTATTAAATAGGAATTCATGCACCTCACTTACACGATCTCCTACCACCATTCACGAATCGCTATTTAACACCAACCTACACCTCGATTTATGCGGAATTATGCGGCTATTAATAAAAAGACTTCCCTCACATTTCGTGAAGGAAGTCTTCTTAGACCGTTGCCTACAAATTAGCTGTATGATCTTCCGCTGTCTCTTTAAGATGCAGCTGATCCTCTTCGTTGTCACGGATTGTTTTCTGCAAGACGAGACAAGCCACGATGAGGAATGCACCGCCGATGGCGTAGTAGCCTTTTACATAGAAGGGCTCTTCCAAGGTGTAGAGACCGATATATTCAGCAAGAATCGCGAGCACGAAGCCGGCCCAGGAGAGGAAGGTGAAGGCCGATGTGTTTCTTCTGCGGTAGCTCGGATTAAACTCTTTGAGAAAATTATCTTCGTCGTTGTCCCGCGCAACCTTCTGCAGCAGGAAGGAGGTAATGATGAGCAGAACGCCGGTTACCGCATAATAGCCTTGGACCGACAGCGGCTGCTCCAGCGTATAAATACCCACAAATTCGAAGCCGCATGCCAGCACGAATGCTGCCCATGCCATAAATGTGTACGTCGGTGTATTGCGGCGACGGTAAAAGTTTTTGCGATTCGTTGTCGTCGTTTCCATCATGGCTTATAGCCCTCCTGTATAACCTGAACGGTTATTTGTTATGGCTTAATCATACTGCGGACCTTCGACTCCCATAAGTACCATCTTGTTCTAGTACCTGGTATTAGCCCGACTGCTGCTTCGATGCTGCACACAATTCCCCCCTCACCAGTACACAACTTTGCCTTTACCATAAAAATCCACTTTGGTAACCTCTTACTGAAGGAGGTTGAAAGCGCTTAAATCCATAGGAAACCAAGCAGTCTTACACCACTATTCAAGGAGGCATATGTAATGCGGAAATGGCTTTCGATTGTACTGGCAATTGCCCTGATTTGGTCATTCACAGCGTATCGTGACGAATCCACGGTAATGGCCGCGACAGATATTACGTTAAACCCGGTAGCGGATACAGACACGCAAAGCGATGTTGCTGCCGGCACGAATGCGACATTGAACATCAGTCAATGGAATAACTTGTTCACCAAATTCAGCCTGTCAGGCGTACCAAGTTCCATCGCCAGCGCGAAAGTCAGAATCTATCATTCCACCCACACCACGAATCATAACCTGATCGTAAACGGTGCCTCGACCGAAAGCTGGAGCGAAGGCTCTGCCAAACCAGCATTAGGCTCCCAAATTAATACGAAAGCCGTGTCCGCTGTCGGGTACGTCGAGCTTGATGTAACTGCAGCCGTGCAGAGCAAATTAAGCACCGCAAGCTCCTCTGTCACCTTCGGCTTCAGCACGAATATCGGCTCGTGGGAAGTCTATCAATCGCGGGAAAGCAGCAACAAACCGGTGCTCGTCATTACGCCGAATACGACGAGCTCAACTTCTACGCTGAATCCTGTCGCTGACACGGATACGCAGAGCGATGTCGCTGCCGGTACGAATGCGACCTTGAATGTCAGCCAGTGGAACAACCTCTTCACCAAGTTCTCGCTTAGCGGCATCTCTTCTACCATTTCAAGCGCGAAGGTTCGTATTTACCATAACAGCCATGCCACTAACCATACGCTGATCGTAAGCGGTGCCTCGACCGAGAGCTGGAGTGAAGGCGGTGCGAAGCCAACATTAGGCACGCAAATCGCTACCAAGTCGGTTACGGCCAACGGATACGTGGAACTCGACGTTACAGCGGCCGTGCAGAGCAAGCTGAGCGCAGCCAGCTCCTCGATGACCTTCGGCTTCAGCTCCAACATTGGCGGCTGGGAAGTGTACCAGTCACGGGAGAGCAGCACGAAACCGGAGCTGATTATTACGACCGGCACCGGCGGAGGCGGCACGAACCCTCCGGGCGGCGGTACGGGAACGATGAAGATCGGAACGAACTTCTGGTTCATGGGCACGTGGAGCGGAGAAACGCCGTTCAAAACGACCGTAAACTGGGCCACTGCCTACGCAAACGGCGATGATGTGTGGAACCCGACGTTTATAAGCGAGCTCGCACCTTATTCGACGCTTCGTTTCATGGATTGGGGCGGCACCAATAACTCCAAGGTTCAAACGTGGTCGCAGCGCCGCTTGCCGAATGATTCCGTCAACAGCGACATCGGCTACATCGGGCCAACGGATCCGATCAGAGCTGGCCTTGCCTACGAATGGATGATCGATCTCAGTAACCGAACCAACAAGGATATGTGGGTCACCCTGCCGCATATGGCAGATAACAACTATGCCAACCAGCTTGCAACGTTGATCAAGTCGAAGCTCAATCCGTCGCTGAAGGTGTACGTCGAATACTCCAATGAGACATGGAACGGCGGCTTCGCACAATTCCAATATACGCTCGATCAAGGCGTAGCACAGGGATTGCCCGGTTCCAATCAGTGGTACCAAGGCGGCGCATTCAGCCTCTACAGATCGGTTCAGATCTGGAGCCAATTCGCGACTGTGTACGGCTCCGAAATGGCTGCACGCGTCGTGCGGGTCGCCTCCTTCAGCGGCAACTATGACATCTTTGATCAAGGATATGCGAATGTCGTGAATAGTACCACTTGGAATCCTACGAATCAGAAAGCCGATATGATCGCGATCGCCCCTTATGTCGGCAGCGGCTTGGACGGTGCAAGTGCCAGCATTCAAAGTCAGTTCCACGCCGATATTGATGCTACCTTTACAGATCGCGTACTCACTGCAGTCGCCATCGCGCAGAAATATAACGTGAAGCTCGGCTGCTACGAAGGCGGACAGCATGTGCTGACCAATGCCGATCAATGGAGCGGCAACCAGAACATCTACACCGAATACACGTACATGCTGAATAAGTTTGCTCCGTATTTCGTGCTCTATAACCATTATGCACATGCCGGTTCTTGGTCTTCCGGCGGCGCGTGGGGAGCCAAAGCGTTCACGGGCCAGTCCAACGCAAGCGCGCCAAAATATCGCGCCATCGTCGATTGGGTTGCCGCCCATCCTTGATGACACTTCTTTAACCGAAAAGGCGGCGCTAGGGAGATTCCCCGGCGCCGCCTTTTTGTATGTGCGTACAGTTATTGCTGCTTAATGCTCATCTCCAAAGGTGAACATGTCGTCCCATTCCTTACCTCCTATGCTAGATTCCCGCCTGTTCTGCATCTATGTTGTAATGTAACCATGTTAACGTTTTTGTGATTAATATGCTTAATTATGCGGGCATGTGAAAGATCCACACCCTCAGTGGCTGCGGATCCCCGACCACCACGTTCAAAATCGTAACGGTTGTGACAGCGCTTATTTTGCATAATTGGCCCACTTTTCTGCTCTAACGGTTGCCAGTGAGCTTATTTGGCCATTTTCCAGTCGGAATCCACCATTTTCATGCATATAGCCTCTGTCACAACCGTTAGCGGTTTAATACGCGATATTTCCACGAAATAAGCTCTCTGACAACCGTTACATTTGTGCTAATCGGACAGGTGAATGCGCATGATCCGAAGTGCGATGTCGACGACATACAGCGGAGCTTCAACGGTTAAGCTGTCACTGATACATTGAAGCCTATGTTTGCCTATAACCTCACCGGACTTCGGCTCCACCCACTCAGCCATGTATATGCCAGCTAGCAATACGAGCGATAATTTCGTCGTATGGTCTTCCGCTTTGACGGTGTAAACCTTCTTATGCCCCGTCAGAACGCCATGGTGCAGAGAAAGCCACCTTCCACGCCTTGCAGCATAATCCCAACCATTCCCCCAATCAAAATAGCTGTCCCGGGAGTGGCATAATGCCACTCCCGGGACAGCCTCGCTCCCTCATGCGGAATCCGGGACACTTCGCTTATTATTTTCCCTTTTTATCGTCCTTCTTCTCGTCCTTATCATTCTTCTCG
Source organism: Paenibacillus sp. J22FR21 (assembly GCF_056269135.1). NCBI lineage: Bacteria > Bacillati > Bacillota > Bacilli > Caryophanales > Paenibacillaceae > Paenibacillus > Paenibacillus sp. J22FR21. Next base: position 190,036 of record NZ_JBWDNJ010000007.1, on the reverse strand, counting down.
TCTTTCTTGTCTTCCTTCTCTTGCTTCTTGTCTTCTTTCTCTTGCTTCTTCTCTTCTTTCTTGTCATCCTTCGTCACTGGCAGCATGACGATTGGTTCCGCCAATTGCACCTTGTCCTGAAGGTTATTCCAAATCATCACCTTGACCGTAAACTTCTCTGCGCGTTTCGGCAGATCGAAGCCGCTGGTGAACGTAGTTGTCTCGCCGTCCTTCAACGTTCTCGATACGGAGGACATCGCCTTCATGACACCTTTCTTGTTATACAGCGCCACAACGAGGGTCACGGGCTGAGCCGCACCATGATTCGTTGCCGTCACTTCGGCGAGCAGCATGCCTTCTGCAGGCACGCTTGTTACTACTGCGCCCGCCTCATTCTTGAATACAGCGGCATCCAGCGTCAAGCCTTGCGGTTCAGGCGTCACATCTCCCGGTTCTTCCGCTGTTTCCACCAATTGAACGTTGTCAATCAGCAAATCGACGCCCGCTGTGTTTTTCCAAATAAACACGTTCGAAGCCGCTACGCTTGCTCCCGTCTTAAACACGACCTCTTTCTTCGTCCATTCGGTCGAGTCGAACGACAGCACATGCTTGATTTGGTCAGAATCCGGTGACTGATCCGTCGGCTTGTATTGGAAACCTGCCGCGGCGCCATCCGCTTCGGTTGCTCCGCTCACCTTGCCCCAAATCGTCAGCTTATAGTTCGTGTTCGGTTTCACCGTTACGAACTGTCCGCCGCCTCCGGCGCCTCCGGCTGTCACTTTCAGTGCCTTCGAGCCGCCAACTCCTGCACCTGCCGCTGCTTCAAGACGTCCCCAGTTCATCCAAGCATCCAGATCCTTCTCGAAATCGCCATTCACAATGATTGGCGGCTGTTCGGCAAGAGACACGTTGTCGACCAGCAGATCCACGCCTGCGGCTGATTTCCATACGAATACGTTAGCTCCGGCAACGCTTGGCCCCGTCGTGAACGTCACTTCTTTCTTCGTCCAAGCTGTCGAATCAAACGACAAGATGAATTTGATTTGATCGGAATCCGGGGATTGCTCCGTCGGTTTGTACTGGAAGCCGGCATCCGCACTATCCGCCACAATTGCTCCGCTCACTTTACCCCACACCGTCAGCGTATACGTTGTATTTGGCTTAACCGTAACATATTGACCGCCGCCACCCGCTCCACCGGCAGGCACTTTGAACGCTTTCGAGCTGTCGATGCCAACGCCTGCTGCAAGCTCGGCACGCGACCAGTTCAGCCAGCCGGTCAAGCCGTCTTCGAAGTTACCATTAACCATAACAGGTAGATTAAGTGTCACCGGCAGCGTCAACGAATTATGATTGTCATCCCACACCTGTGCGCCTAACCAGCTGAGATTTGTCGGACGCGAACCGTCCAGCTTATCGACTTCCCAGCCTCCGCCTTTGGTCGTACCGGCCGTAAGATCGAATTGGTCTTCGCCTTCCCATGCCCATACTAGGCGACCGACATTACGCTGAACGGCTTCGTTGAACATCGCGGCCGTTACGTTCGTAGTTTGGCTGTCGCCTCCGCCATATTCCCCAATGATAAGTGCCAGGCCTTTGCTTGCAGCTTCATCCAGATAGTTCGCGAGCCGCTGCTGGCCATTAAACCATTCGCCATACATGTGGAGCGAGAACACCAGATTATCGTATGTTGCTGCCAGCTGCTCGCCCGTAGACAATATCGCGCTGTCAGCCGTTCCGTTTCTGAATCCACCTTCTTGGCCGTAGAAATGACCATCCAGTACGATGATATTCTCCGCTCCGATCGCTCGAATCGCGGCAATAATTTCTTCATGTACTTCTTTCCAGCGCGCAATGGATTCGCTTGTTGAATACCCTTTACCGGCTTGGCCCGGCTCGTTCATGATGTTGAACCAGACGTAGGGGTTGTCTTTGTACTTCGTAGCCAGATCGACCCAATACGCTTTGAGCTCGTCTACCGACATGGAATAACTGCCATCTGATTCCGTAACGCCGGTTTCACCCGGATATGAGCCTGTAAAATCATGATTTTCGAGCATCGTTACGACATGTCTCGAGGTGAACGCATTCACGATGCCGTCCAAGTCCATGTTATTGGTAATGTTCCAATGCTCCATGCGCGGGAACATGTTCACTCGAACCGTATTGAATTTCCATGTGTCTACAATCGTACTGACGTCTGGCAATGTCGGGCGAGACCAAGGCCAGCGCGGTCCGTTCACGTTAACGCCTTTGGCGATAAACTCGTTTCCAGTCGGATCCTTAATTTCACTCCCTTGCACTTCGAAGTTGCCCTCTGCCATAGTCGGCGTCTCTACGACCGGAACTTCCGGCTGCTCCGGCGCCGTCAATTGTTCTACACCCGCAACGACACGGAAGTTATCGAAATCAATCGGGCTGCTTCGGACACCGATTGCCATTTTGCCTGCATTATACGTGTGATCTTCGATCCGGTCATACAGCTTGGTGACCGTATTCGCTTGAAGAGCGCTCACGGAGATATGTCCGTCATCCTCTTGGACAACTTGCAACGTGGTTGTTTTGCCGCCTATTCCAAACACAATATCCGGCGCTAAGCTGGTTTCTGCATTGTTCACGATTTTCTTCAAAGAAACGTTGGTCGCATTGTTCGCTACGCTTGCATTACCCAGGAGCAATTCGTAATAGTTGCTTGCATCTTGATACCCCCAGAGCAGCCGCGTGGCATTCCAATGTCCGCTCGACAAAGGGGCCTCGACGTCGACTTGCATCGAGTAGGTACCAGTAAAGCTCTGATCGGTAATCGCCGATTGCAGATAGGCACTCCATGACTCCGAATGCAGCTTACCATTGGCGATCGAAAGCGTAGGATCCAGTGTCCAACCTTCGGCACTGCTAAAATCACTGGCAAATTGCTCATTGGAAGCGTTTGCGAAAACGGGCACGACTTGGCTAGCCAACGAGAAAACCATCATTACGGCTGCTATTATCGAGACCCACTTCTTAATGCTGACCATGTTCACCATTTCCCTTCATTTTTCGAATGACATGCTGAGACCGCAATTCTAATTATAATTTTGGCGCGGAAGTTCCCAATATGGAAAATAGTAGGTAGAACAGTGAAATCTGTCTCCTCCTTCGCTGGAAATCGTACGCAAATCTACCTTCCAATCAAAAAGGACCGCTACGCATAGGTAGACGGTCCTAATCAACGATAAGAGTTACGAAACGAATTCAATCTTCTTGCTGAGCTCCACGACCATCTTCGCTTCATTCGCGCCGCGAAGCGGTTCTCCTTGATAGGTCAGGTTACGAATTGTAACCTGCTCAATTATATGTCCGGCATCATAGCCGCGAATAATGGATACCGGAAGCAAGCCGCCTACAATCGCAACATCCTCGAAACGAATGTCGCGGACATGACCGCGCTCAGCGTCCTTCGAGTATTGAGAGAACTGCACTTTAATATCAATGAGCTTCTCGCGTGAATCCTCTACACGGATATTCTTGTACAGCACGTTATGCACATCCGCACGGTCACCGTTATGAATCGTAAAGGTTCCGCCGGACTCGTAGCCTTCGAATTCACAGCGAATGATGTCGCAGTCGCTAAATTCAACCTCGGAGATGGAAGCGCAGCGCGTCTCATAACCGATTTCGAGCGCATTGCCCCATTCCGCGTTCCAGAAGACCGATCGCGTAACACGTACATTTTTCACATCATGCAGGCCTGCCTTATGGAAATAATCGACCGCTTTAATGGCGATGCAATCGTCCTTAGAGCGGACAAACACATGATCCACCGTCACATCCTCGCAGCCAACGATATCAATTCCGTCACCGGTTCCCGCGTACGTCAGGATATTAATATTGGTGATCGCTACTTGCGTGCTGCCTGCCGGCACCACATGCCAGGTTGGACCATCAATAATCGAAATCCCCTCAATGGCCACTTGCTTGCAGCCTGCAAGAAGCATCATCAGATGCCGTTTGCTTCCCTCTTCGGCCTCTCTCCATAACGAACCGTCCAAGATCCCTCTGCCGCGAATCGCAATGTTCGATGCGTTCTCAGCCTTAATTCGTCCATGAACGACGGCACCTTCCTCTATATAGACCGTCTCTCCGTCCGACAATACGATTTCCCCGGCTTGATGGACTTCTCCGCCTTTGAAATAACGCACTAATGGATCGGCCGGGTCCGGACGTGCCTCGCGTTCAAGCGGGTTGATCCAAATAAACAGCGGCTCTCGTATGTTATCATCGAACTCTACAGACAGTTTTAGCGGCGCCTCTGCCTCGAAACGAAGCACGCCGCCGTCTTGAACCGGCTGAATCGCATGGCGGAGCGGACGAACGACAACTTGCTCAGCCGCTTGGCTGTCTTCGATTTCTACCGTGACCTTGCCTTCAGCGGACAGCATCGCATAACCTGCACCTTGACTGCTGTAAACGAATACCGACTGTCCGTTGATACGTACTTTATAACGCTCGGAAGCTGCAATTTGCGCTGCCGGAGCCTGACACTGAATCGTGGATTGCTGCATAGTTTCACTCTCCTATTGAGCTGATCATCCTATTGTAGCGAACGTCCATCGTGAAGCGTGTGCGAAACTCGTCTGCACCCTGTACGAAACTTATTCTTTGCGTACATGCTTGGGCAGCCTGCCGGTCTGCTGTTTATAAAATTTGCTAAAATATTTCTCATCCTGAAAGCCCGTCTTCTCGGCAATTTGATAGACGGGCTCATTCGTCGTAGCCAGCAGCTCGGTAGCTTTCTCGACGCGCAGGTCGTTCAGCACATCTTGAAACTGCTTGCCGACATATTGCTTAAAGCAGCGGCTCAGATAGCTGCGGTTCAAATTGATCCGTTTCGCCACCTCAGTCTGGTTCATGCTGCTTTGCAAATCGATTGAAATCATCTGCATCGCCCTCAGAATGCCGATGCATACATCCTCGGATAGCTCATGATGGCGCAGCCGTAAGCGGACAAGCCCCAGCCAGTCTGCCCATTGCTCCCAGAACAGCAGCTCTTCGGAAGCAGCCGCCCAGTCCGTCGACTCCGAGATCGATTCGAAATGCCGCCAGAGCAGGACCGTGTTCCTCAGATGCTCGATCCAAACGGAAACCGCCGGTTTGCGTTCCCGCACCTTGTCCATCAAATCGTGAAAAGCTCCGTCATGGTACACCCAGTAATAGGAGCGCCACTGCTGCTTCAGCACCTGCATAACGGCATCATCGGTGGCGACGGGCCTAGTCTCCAGCTCGATCCAATCGATTTCGTAGCCTGTCTTCTGCGACTGGAAATCGAAGAACAGCTTCTCATCCCGATACCGGGTCAGCAGCTGCACCATGACCTTCTCGGGCAAATTCCGCACGCCGCGGATCATGACCGGAATCCACTGCGTCCAGTCCATCGCGGCATACACCATTGCGATATTCGTATATTTCTGCAGAAGGTCTTCCCGCCTTACGTAAATCCCCTTCTTCTGTATCGTAATTGCCCGGCTCCTGCGGCTAGGCATCATTAACTCCAAGGGCAGCTCCCAATTTACCTCATTCATTACAGGCGTCAAGAACAACGCCCACGGCTCTTCCTCCTCCTGGTGCTGCTCTTGCAGCTCCAGCTTGCGTTTCTCCTCCAATCGAATGCGTTCGATGATACGCGCTATGGATTTGTTTAAGGTATCGTTCTCCAGCTCTGTTTTGACCACATAGTCGATTGCACCAAGCCGCACAGCCTCTTGAATATGATGAAAATCCTGATGACAGGTTAAGACGGCAATCCAAGTACCGAGATAATGTTCGCGAACCTGCTTGATCAGCTCGAACCCGTTCATCACCGGCATCGTTAAATCCGTGAGCACCAAATCCACATGGCATTGTTTCATGAGCTCTAAGGCAATTTCGCCATTAGCCGCTTCGCCGATGATCTCGATCCCGAGCTCTTCCCAAGGAATGATATGCCTGAACCCTTTGCGCACAAAATATTCGTCGTCCACGATGATCGCCTTCATCATACGATCTCTCCTCCAAGTTAATGCGTGGCTGTGTCTGATCTCCGACTGCTATGCCACCGCTTCAGACTTCACTTTTGCGAGCGCCTGATGGTCTGGATGCCAAGTTCCCCCTAAATATATATGGATCTAGTAAAGTGTTCAATAAAGAGAGGGGCGAACCCTGTTGGGTGAACGTAGGAATATTGTTGCTTTCCCTAACAAAACAAGCCGTCCCGTTGTGGGACGACTTGTTCGTCTGGTTCATATTGCTTTCTTCACATTTAATGTCGTGAATCGTCTACTATCTCAATTGTAGCAGGACATCAAAAGGATAACGACCGGCATTTCGTCCGTAGAGGGCAAGACCGCCTTGCTCGGCCTCGAACGTCAGCTTGAAGCTGCGGCTGCGATCAAGCTTCGCTGTAATTCGGCTTGGCACGGTTACGTTGCACAGGTAACCGAAGGATCCGGCTTCGTCCAGCTTGTTATGCACCTCTTGATACTGCCAGGACAGAACGCCCCGGCTATCCGCAGGGTTATCCGGAAGCAGGAACGAACCGATACGCTCTCCGTCAATGAGAACATGAATGCGGGATTCATGACGCTCTTCATCTGTCATGTAGTACGTGTTGCTGTTGCGCTCCACGTCTGCGTTAGCTCCATGCATGAAGCTAATGGTATGCGCGCGATCCGTGGCCCCTTCCACATTGCGAGCAAGCAGTCGTTTCGCGCTTGCTTCGAAACGGATATCCATATGGTGGATCACGTTCTGCTCGGCTTGGCTTGGCAGATTAATGTCATAAACGAAATGGCCTTCTCCGCCGCCGTTTGTTTTGAAGCCTTGAATTGCGTTCCACTGATAGGTAAAGCTTTGCTCAACGAATGACGTAACCGGTACATTGACGAAACGGCCTTCTGCATCGTAAACGCCATCTTCGCTTCCGCTGCGCACATCGAACGTAATGAAGTTGCGCGTTACAACTTTACCGGAGGCGTCTTTCAGGGATACCGCCAACACGGCAACTGCATCCTGTTTCGGCATCGTAACGGTAAGCGGCGCGTCAATTGCTGTTACACCGAAGCCATCCCAGTTAAGCTCGACTGTACCTTGATCAGCAACTGTGCGGATACCGAGATTGTCATACCACAGCTCATAGCTCAGCTGCAGCTGTTGTCCGTGATAGTGATCCGAATAGCTGGAGCGCAGCAGCGGAACAGCAACCTGCGTGCCTGCTTGAAGTGTCTGACATGGCGGTGCGTCAATGACGATAAAGTCTGCCGTATGCAGATCGGCAATCGACATACCCGGTACAAACTCCTCGTAGCCGAAATATTTGTCCGTTCCATCCAGGCGGTAGTAGCCGTTAAACTCATTCGTCACATCGCGGAATTCCGTGAATACGAATCCGCACATCTTGTCATGGCGGCGGAACTCGTTGAGCATATACCGATAATGCCAAGCAAGGTCGCTGTCGCCTGCGCCGCTGGTAAAGCCCCAAACATTCCCGCACTCACTGTTGATGAGCGGAGCATCGCCTTGCAGGTTGCCGCCGATATAGTTGAAATCTGAGCCCGGAAAGGTTTTCTCCACGATCTCGGTTACATGCTCGCGCACCTGTTCATAGCCGTTGATATAGAAATGCCATGAATTCAAATCCGACTCGACATGGTCATAGTTGCATGGGGAGTTATCTTCGATGATCCGGGATGGATCGGTCTGCTTGGCCCAGTGGTAGATTTCGCGTACCCACTCCTGCGTTTGCGGCAAATACGAGCTCGGCTGGCCCGGCTCCCCCGTTAACCCGCCCCCTTGCGGGTTGGTCTTCAGTCCCCAAGTTTCGTTGAACATGACCCAGCAGAAGATGGATGGATGGTTGTAGTCACGGTCGATAATTTCCTTGGCTTCACTCTCATAAGAAGCGCGCGCCGTCTCATCAGGGTTGCCCCAGAAGCATGGCATATCTTCCATAACCAGCATACCGAGCTTATCCGCCCAGTACAGCTTGCGCGGCTCTTCCGGTTTGATATGAATACGGACCATATTTAGGCCAAGGCGTTTCAGCAAGTAAATTTCATCGTGCATCTCTTCGTCGCTTGGATAGGTAAAATAACCGGTTTTGTGGAACGACTGATCCAGTGTGCCGTTCAAGTAAACCGGCTTGCCGTTCAGCGTAATCCAGCGGTAGGAGCGGTCACCGAACAATGCCGTTCCGAATTCACGAATACCGAAGTACGTGGAAACGGTATCGGTGCTTGTGCCGCTGCTGAGGGTAAGTTCACCTTCATACAGATACGGTGATTCCGGGCTCCACAGCTGTGGGTCGCTTACTGTGAAGGAAACAGTGATCGCATTGCTGCCTGCCTCGAGCTGAACAACTGCTGTATGCTGCACCGACTGATCAGCAAAGCTGAATAGCAGAGTCGCTTCTCCGGCTTCCTGCGCAGTAATCGCAGCATTCACTTCAACGGTGCCGTCTATTTTGGTAATGAACTTAGCCGATTGGATATATGCCTTCGGTCTTGCTTCCAGCCATACCGGCTGCCAGATTCCGCGTATTTCGCCATATCCCTGCTTGCCCCGTGCTTGCGAGCTGCGGTCGAAGTCTTCTGCGCGTACGACGATCGTGTTCTCCGCATCGTTTCTCCACACCGTGCTGACTTCGAACTCGAAGCTGCCATAGCCGCCGGCATGAGAGCCGACATGAACGCCGTTCACCCATACATCGGAGCGATAATCAACGGCGCCGAAACGCACGAATACGAGCGATTCGCTCTCTGCCGGCGCCCACGCTACAGTCTTCTTATACCAGCCTGTACCGGTATCATTACGGCCAATACCCGACAACGGACTGGACCATGAGAAAGGTACCGTAATTTCGGAATCAAATTGAGCTGTAGGCTGCAGGGACGCGTAATCGCTTACATTCTCTTCAGTATCTAGGCGGAAATCCCATACGCCGTTCAGATTCAGCCAATCTTGACGCTGCCAATCCGGACGCGGGTACTCGGGACGCGGCATTTCTGTTTGTGCAGATTTCAAAGCTTGAGCAGCCATTAGGGAAGCACAACCTTTCAGATGATGGATTTGGAATTGCCATCATTTTAGCATTCGTATATGATTTAATCAATACGTATTATGTTTTTACAATACACCAATTATAGAGTACACTGGTGATAAAGAAAGAACTGAACGATGAAGGGTTGAAACTGCTCATGAGTGAACTCAAACAAGATACCATTCGATATCCCTCCACCCGCCTGATCGATGTGGCCAAAGCGTTGTCCGGTGACGTTCGCGTCCGCATCCTGGAAGCGCTGGGCGAGAAATCAATGAGCGTCAGCCAACTCGCCGAAGCGCTCGGCGTCGCGCAGCCGACCATTTCCGTAAACGTGCAGATCCTGGAGAACGTCGAGCTCATTACTTCCACGCTCGGTGCGAGCAGGGAGAAAATCTGCTCCGTCACCTGCCGCTCCATTCAATTGGATTTGCCCGTCAAGCTCGGCGAAGGATTGCTTCGCACGGAGGAACTTCGCATGCCGATCGGCATGTACGCGCACTGCTCCGTTCAACCTACATGCGGTATCGTCACTCGCGATTGCACGCAGCTGGGCTCCGTTGATGATCCTCGTGCCTTCTACTTGCCTGAACGCGTAGAGGCTTCCTTGATCTGGTTCGCCGGGGCTGGTTATGTGGAGTATTATTTTGCCAATCCGATGCCGCCCGGCGTTGCGATTAATGAGCTGTGGTTCAGCGCGGAGCTGTGTTCTGAAACAGCGGGTTTCCAGATGGATTGGGCTTCCGATATTTCCCTGCTCATTAACGATCAGCTTGTCGGCACATGGACAAGCCCCGGCGATCTCGGCGACCGCAAAGGCAAGCTGACCCCGGACAAATGGAAGAGCGGCACCGAATACGGCAAGCTGACCGAGTGGCGCGTTACCGCATCCGGCAGCCAAGTGAACGGCGAAGTGACGGCGCAAGGCACGACGCTTGCGTCACTTGGTCTCCAATACAACAAGCCGATCCGCGTCAGGCTGGAAGTATCCGAGGACGCGGTCAACTGCCGCGGCCTTAACCTCTTCGGCGCCGACTTCGGCGACCACCGGCAGGATCTGCTGCTGTCGTTTATCCGCTACGTGGAATAGATGACGCCAAGAAGGACTGACTCAGAAGTACGCAGCCGCGACTTTTGGGACAGTCCTTCTTCGTGCCGGCTCTGTGCGGGCTCTTCCCGGCTGGCTGCATGCTTGCTCCGGGCGGGAATGTTGCACAATATGCAACAAATCAGACGATCCAAGCACGAAATGCTGCAATTGTTGCATGGAATGCAACATTTCTCAGCAGATGAGCTCCCAGAGGCCCTCTCTTGTTGGGAATGTTGCATATTGTGCAACATCTTCAAGAATTGGACTAGTTTTACTCCATTATGTTGCACATTGTGCAACATTCAACAGCTAACGCATCACATCTGCTTCCCATCCCAGCTATCCGCGCCACGTGACAATACGAAAGGCTGCCCCTCGGCAGCCTCTCGCATCCTCACATCACATATTTCCACAGCAACCACGAAACAAACGCTGCCAGCCACGACACAAACCCGAAGATCATGACGATTTTGTTCTCGCTCCACCCATATTTCAAGCTAAAATGATAATGAATCGGAGCCATGCGGAAGATTCGCAGCTTCGTCTTCTTGTAATACCACACCTGCAGAATCACAGACAGCTGCTCGGCCAGATAGATAATGAACAGAATCGGAATCAGAATCTCTACCTTCTCGATGACTGCTAGGAAGGTGAGTGAACCGCCTATCGCAAGTGAGCCCGTATCGCCCATAAATGCTTTTGCAGGGTAAATATTATAGATAAACAGTCCCAACAGACAACCGATCATGACCAGAGAGAACGTCTGCACTTCGACTCTCTCGGAGATAACGAAGAAGAAGAAAAAGGTCGGGATCGCAACGTTAATCAACAGCCCGTCCAATCCATCGGTAAAGTTAATGGCATTAGCCGAGCCCACAATGAACAGCAGCATGATCACCAGATATAGCCACGGCGGTAAGTCCAGCGAGAAGCCCCGAAATATCATAATATCGGTGCTTAACTCGAATTGCTGAAGCAATACAAGCAGCAGCATACAGGCAAAGGTGAACTGAAGGACCAGCTTCATTTTGCCGGAAATGCCTTGTGGATCTTGAAATGCAGCCTTGCGAAAATCATCCAGGAACCCCACGATGCCGAATAAAACAAACGTTGTGCCAATAAACAGCACCATCGGCTGGGGATGCACGTAGACCGATACCATAATGCCAATTAACAGGATTAATCCCGACATCAGCGGCGTACCGCGTTTCGCTTGATGATCCGGCGGCAATTCTGCACGTATCGGCTGCGTTAGCTTCAGCGTGCGCAATCCCCAGATGAGCAGCGGAGTTAGCAGCGCAACAAGAAGGAACGATATCCCTGACGCGCCTAGTATAAAAATATCCATTAGCTCGGTTCTCCTTCGACCCGGGATTTATGACATTTAATAATGAGCGTTGATGGGATGATGCGTGCCTTTGTTCCGGAGTACCATTTTGCCGGATTGACCGTGTCTCCTTCATCCACCTCAGACTCTTCAATAACAGCATCGATGACGAATCCGGCGCGGATCAAGGCGTTGATGAACGTACTCACCTTCCGATTGTGCATCACAATCGGTGTACCTCGCCAAGCCTCATGCCGTTCGAAGCTCTCTGACACATAGGAGCGTCTGAATTTCAACACTTCATCGCTGTATTCCACCACACTATGTACGGGATGCTCCCAGCTAAACACGAAGATGCCGCCCGGCTTCAAGCTTCTGTGAATATGACTTAACGTCCGCGGCAAATCCACAGTCCAGCCGAGTGCATAGATCGATACCGCTTTGTCAAAATAGTTCTCCGGCAGCTCCGACATCTCTTCCATAGGCGCTTCAATGAGGACGACCGGCTTGTCCAATTTAGAGACAACCTGCTTAGCCGTCTCAATCTGGGCACCCGACAAATCAACGCCCCAGAGCTCGCGCGCTCCCCGGTTGGCCAGGTATTCCAACGTATGCCCGCTTCCGCAACCTACTTCGACGATCGCGCAGTCTGCTATCGTCCCTAGCAAGTTTAATTCTTCCTCCGTGAGGGCGTAGGCACCATAGGATAGACGTTCGAATGAGCCTTCAAAAAACTGATTCGCCACTTTATTCCAGCCTTCTTTGTTCATTTGAATCATATCCTTGTGCTGCTGCAGCATGCTATGATCCCTCCGCTTTGTTTGGAAGTCTACCATCCTAAATGCTAGCATTATATGGAAAATAGGCGCAAGAGCTAATTCGCACAATTCGATTCGGAGCGGCATATTGTACCCTCATAAGAGTTCTTGACTTGGAAAATATTGTGTACTATAATCTCGAATAAGCTGAATATTCAAATAAAAGCTGTGAAGAGAAAGAGTATCGCGTTGATGTCTTTAACAGAGAGCCCCGGCCGGTGCGAAGGGGTAAAGAATAACCGCGAGAATATGGTCTCTGAGCTGAGCACCGAACCCTCAATGGGCGTAGGCTGCGCCGGATCCTGCACCCGTTACCGTGCTAGGGTATACTCGCAAACCGCGACGTACCCGAAGAGGTGAATGCTGCGAGGCGTTCATACAATTGGGTGGTACCACGTGAGCACAGCTCTCGTCCCTTCGGGACGAGGGCTTTTTCTGTTTTCTGTTTTCTATAAAAGGAGGGAATGTGGATGGCACCTGTATTTATTGGCGGCGCTTGGCCGTATGCGAATGGTTCCTTGCATTTGGGGCGATTGGCGAGCTTATTACCCGGAGATGTTCTGGCACGCTATTACCGTTCCAAGGGCGAGCAAGTTTTGTACGTATCAGGAAGCGATTGTCACGGCACTCCTGTCGCGGTTCAAGCGATTCAAGAAGGCGTCAAGCCGAGTGATATTGCGGACCGCTATCATCAGGAATTTGCCGATTGCTTCGCACAGCTTGGCTTCACCTATGACCTCTATACGCGGACGGATCAGCCCTTCCATCATCAGGTCGTGCAGGAGATCTTCCTAAAGCTGCTCGAGAATGGCCATTTATATAAGAAAACGATTCAGCAGACCTACTGCGAGACGGATAGACGGTTTCTGCCGGACCGCTACGTAGAAGGCATATGTCCCGTGTGCGGGAGCCGCGCCAGAGGTGATCAATGCGATGCTTGCTCCACCATACTCGACCCAGCGGATCTATTGGATAAGTCATGCAAAATTTGCGGCAATCCCCCTACCGTACGACCTACGGAGCACTACTATCTCGCGCTCTCCCGTTTCCAAGATGAGTTGGCGGCCTATGCTGACAAGTCGCATGGATGGCGAGAGAACGCCGTTCAACTGACTAGGCGTTACTTAGAAGAAGGCCTTCTTGATCGAGCGGCAACGAGAGATCTAGACTGGGGGGTCGATGTACCGATTGAAGGCTTCAAGGATAAGAAAATCTATGTCTGGATCGAAGCGGTCAGCGGTTATCTCTCGGCCAGTAAGCAGTGGGCTGCTGAGACCGGCGGAAGCTGGGAGTCCTTCTGGAAGGATGGAGGAGCGACTATAACGGCTTATTATGTGCATGGCAAAGACAATATCCCCTTCCATACGTTAATTTGGCCTGCCGTACTTCTGGGTGGAGGCGGACTGCATGTGCCGGATCGGATTATTTCCTGCGAATACATGACGCTGGAAGGGAAGAAGTTCTCGACCAGCCGCAATTGGGCGGTCTGGGTGCCTGACATCATGAGCCGGTATCAGCCGGACTCCATCCGTTATTTTCTCATCGCCAATGGCCCTGAGAGACGGGATACGGATTTCTCTTGGCGGGAGTTTATCCACAGTCATAATGGGGAGCTGCTCGGCGCATTCGGTAATTTCGTGAACCGCACGCTCGCTTTTATCGCCAAATCATTCGATGGACGCGTTCCCGCAGGCGAGCTTAGCGAAGAGTGGAAGCAGATTCTTACGGAGCTGTACCTGGAGTCCGGGGCTCTAATTGAAGAAGGCCGCTTGAAAGAAGCGCTGGAGCTGATCTTCGCTCAAATCCGGCAGGCCAACAAATATTTCGATGAGCAGAAGCCATGGGTACAGATCAAGGAGAATCGGGAGGATTGCGGCTTTACACTTCATACCTGCGTAGGGATCATAGCGAATTTGGCCAATCTGCTGCAGCCGTTCATCCCCTTCTCCTGTGAGCGTATCCGAACCTTCCTCTCCCTCGGGCAGCCTGCTTGGAACCTTATTACCGTTCCGGCTAATCAGCAGATTCAGAGCTTATCGCTGTTATTCGAACGCATTGATCCCAAACGCATTGAGGAGGAAGAAGCGGCTCTATTGAATAGCCGGGCTCAGCTGTAGCTTTAGCTGCAGCTGCAGCTAATGCTGGATCACCTCGCAAGTATGGCGTATCCGTTTGTGGTTCCCTTTTATGCAACTCCTAACCGAATGTGGGGGCCCCGTTTGTTCAAATGCTGCCTTTTGTGCAACATTTCCTTCGCAAAAGTGGATCATCGGGGAGATGTTGCATGTCATACAACATTTTCACCTCCTATGGCTTCTTAGCTGCCTAATTTCATTAAAATGTTGCAATTCATGCAACATTAGGGCTGGTTTTGACCTGTGTGATGGGTAGGATGTTGCATTTGCTGCAACATTTACGCGCCTAACTACCTTTCAAAGTCAGAACAAGAAGAACCGCCAAGGCCCTTTGCCCTGACGGTTCTTTCCTCTTCTCTCACTCTTTACTTACTCACCAAAGTAACAAACAAATAAACAGCCGTCCCCCACATGACAACAGCGGAAACTTTGTTCAGCGCAATCATGATTCGCCCTGATTTGTCCAGGCTGCCCGTTAGTCGGCCGGCCGCGGCCAGACTGGTAAACCAGAGCCACGAAACGACTACGCAGGCCACCGTGAAGAGCACTTTCTCGGCACCGCTATACTGCAGGGAGCCTGTCCCAATGACGCCGATTGTATCCAGAATCGCATGCGGATTGAGGAGCGATACCGACGCTGCAAAAGCGATTTGCTTCTTCGCTCCGAGAGCCTCGGCGGATGATGAGTCCCGATTTGCCGGCTTGCTCCTCCAAGTCAGCCATCCCATATAGAGAAGGAACAGGATTCCCACCGCGAACAGAATGGTCTTCAGCCAAACAAACTGCAGGACAAGCACCGATACGCCGAGTACAGCCAGCAAGATCAACAATGTATCGCAGATCGACGCCGTTATTACGACAGGCAGCGCCTTGCGGAATCGACTCTGAACCGCACCTTGATTAAACACAAACACGTTCTGAACCCCAAGCGGCAAAATCAATCCCAATGCCAATATAAACCCATGAATCATTGCAGCAAGCATGTTCGTATTCTCTCTCCAATTCTAGTTGTCTATTTACCTGAGCCCGTGGCTAAACGCTGAATATGCCGGTTCACTTCCGCCCAATCGGCGGCACGCAGGACAAACTCACTCGTAACCGCTCGATTATAAGACTGATCATACAAAATAATCGGTTTACGCATGCGAGCAAACTCCTCCGCATAATGAGGCGCATCATCAATCAATATATCCACATTAGCCGCTATGCAGGCTTCAAGTTTATTTTCGGCGAATGAGATATTGTTGTAAGTGAACTTATGACGGTTCAACCAATCTATTGTAACATCCCGGAACAGCATTGGCCTTGCCGTTATAATAGACAGCTCATGCTCAAGTGAGAGTTGCTGCAGCATATCGGCTGCGTTCGGATATGGTGCCGAATGCCAATGAATATCGTGGCCGTGCTTCGCATAAGCGATATCTCGTTCTTCCCGGTTCCAACCATAGGAGCGATAGATATAGAAATCTTGAATATCCGCGGCGGTTAGCGCCTTTCCGGATGCCATATTATAATAGGTTACATGCGCTGCCGTCGCGTCCAGAACGGTATTATCCAAATCTATGGCAATGTGCAAACGGGCTCAACTCCTTCGAGGTGTTGCCTATTCATTCTGGTCCGGCATATATGTTAACTCATTATACCGTTCAACTACTAGGGGTGTGAACCTAATTATGAAAGCCAATGAAGCTTATAACGACGTAATTGAAACCGAGGAGGAGCTGCGCGCGCTTATAGGATTCCCTAGCGAACTCGTGAGTCGTAAGACGATTACTCATCTGGATCATCATTGCACCGATTTCATAAGCCGCTCTCCATTCATGGTCATCTCGACTGCGGACAGCAACGGCTCTTGCGACGTTTCGCCGCGCGGCGATTATCCGGGATTCGTGCTGATCCAGAATGAGCGGCGCTTAGTGATTCCGGAGCGACCGGGGAATAAACGCATGGACTCGCTGCGGAATATTTTATCCAATCCACAGATTGGTTTGCTCTTCATGATTCCGGGACTTGGGGAAACGCTTCGAATTAATGGACGAGCATTCCTCGTAAGGGACGATGAGCTTCTGGAGCAGATGGCCTATAACGGCCGTAAACCGCTGCTTGGCATTGCTGTAGACGTTGAAGAATGTTTCATCCATTGCGCCAAAGCTTTTATTCGAGCGGGTTTATGGAACCCCGATTCGTGGGCGGATAAGGAGTCACTGCCATCTGCTCCGCGAATGATCGCGGACCATGCGAAGCTTCCCGGCTCGGATGCGGAGGTCATTGCACGACGATTGGAAGAAGGGTATGCACAGCGTCTTTATTAGAAGGAAACGATTACGATATTGTATCCCGATGTGGATAACTTCAATTGTGGATATGTTTATACGTCCCCAATACTTATACACGTATTGCTGTTGAAGGCTGTTGACACTGGGGATAACTATGTGAATAACCTTTTGGCACGACTAATTTATGCTGGAGGAGGCCGCCCATCATGTCCGAATTAAAGAACGCCCCTATCACCGCTTTACCTATGTTAGGACAAACCCTCTCCGCCATCGGCGCTGATCTGGTGATTGCCGAATGGACCGCTGAAGGCTGTCTGCCGGACACCGAACCGATGCGCATTGCGCCGCTGCATGTTCATCATGAAGATGATGAAGCGTGGTATGTGCTTGAAGGCAAGCTGGCTATTCAGATCGGCGACTCCGTTGTGGAGGCAGCCGGCGGCAGTGCCGTCATTGCCCCTCGCGGCGTGAAGTATACTTTCTGGAATCCGGCGCCGGAGCCTGCACGTTATCTGATTATCATGAACAAGCGCATTCAATCGTTAATTGATGCGATTCACGCGATGGAGCAGCGAGATCCGGAAGCGATGCAAGCCTTGTTCGCGCAATACCAAGCTGAACTGCTCGAATAGATGAGCGAACAAAAGGCCGCCAGTCTCCTTCTCCGGAGATTAGCGGCCTTTCCATACTCCTATGAACCCAATCTTCCAATTGCAATAAACACAGCAATTGCCAGTAGAACGACGTTCATGACAATCGCTTGGTTCTCGCCTCTTCTGGCATGAACCCCAATTGCCAGTACCATGATTACCGCTATACCAATAGCAGCAACGCCGGCCAACCATGGCAGAATGTCCGTTGCAGTTGGCACGATAAACCCGATTGCCGCAAGCAGCTCGGATAAGCCGACGAGAAGAACTAGCCCCCGAGAAGAATCTTTTGCCCATGGCATGGTCGCTCTAACCTTCTCGTATTGGAATGTCTTCATGATCCCTGCCATCAAGAACATAAGCCCTAATAGAATTTGAGCGACCCATAATGCAATATTCATTATCTGTATTCTCCCCTTGTCAGTTATATAGGTTTATCATACGACAAAGGGTGATTATCAAGAAGTAGGCACATGAAAGTGCCCTTGTTTCCATAATGAAACCATAGATACATACAGGAAAATCCGAGCAGGAGGCTATCTCTTCCCACTCGGATGTCTGCTTACGATTTACAACATGCCATAAGATTTTAACGTCTTTAAGCGTTCCACCGTAACGAAACCACGCCATTCGGCTTCCGCTCCCGGACCTACCGGCTCCCAGCTGATGCCCCAGCCCCCATCCTCTCGCTGCTGCTTAATCAAAGCATGAAGATGACGATCGAGCTCACCATCCGAAATCACTTTGCCTGCATAACTGCCGCGCTGCGGAGCCCAATCCAGCACCTTCTGCACATAACCATCGGCCTCCGGATCTCGTTCGATAATCCCGGGCTGCTGCAGCCAATCCTCTATCCAAGCTAGGTACGGAGCCGCTTTCTCTTGTTCAGGTGTATGCTGAAGAAACGTAATCCACTGAATGCCATCATGAAAACCATGCGGTTTCTCCTGCTCGAGCGTACGCCAGATATAAGCTGTATTTCGCTGGAACCATTCTTCCTTCCAAATATCCGTCCGTACTTGCTGCTTATATAACGTGCCTATAAGCAGGCTGGTTGGATTAATCGAAGCGATATCATCCCGCTCTGCATTCCACCAAGGCGCATGCGGGTAAGCCGCGGCACTGCGAAAGACGAACGGAACCCCGCCATCCGGTAACGTAATGCTCTGCACATAGCGGATAATACCGTCAAGCATATCCGAATCATACCCGTCGTCCATCTCATCCATCATCGCCAGCGCGACCTCTGTCGGCACAGGCTGACTGTTTGGGCAGCGAATATCCGCCTCCAGCGCATGTCCGAAACCGCCGTCCTTATTCCGGTAAGCGCGCAGTGCGCTGAAGACCGCCTCTTTCGTACCATTCTCGAAGAAATATTCGAACCGTCTCCGATCAATCAATCTGCCGTTTTTGTATAGAAATGATTGTGCCCGTTCGAGAATTTCATGATTTCCCATCCTGAACAACCTCCTCAATAATAGGTATCCCTACTCCACTGTTATTCCTTGGCTGTATCTGTCGCATACTTGCCTTGCCATCCGAAGCAGCTCCTCCCGCAAATGCCGGGGCTCCTTCACTTCAGCATCCATGCCAAGCGAATAGAACAACTTGACCGCCCATTGCCACTCCGAAGCCGGGCACATAAAATCCAGCTCCCAACGCTCATCCGCGACTTGTTTCACGTTGTCGCCAATATGGAAGTCTTGCTCGGCCAATAGCGCTCCCCGGTACGTTAACTCCGCAATAATGCGGGTAGTACCCTCATCGCTGCCGACCGGACTCTCGGCTTCCCGAGCCAATTGCTCCACCTCTTCGCCAGGCACCTCCATGAGCTCCATCGCTTCGAAGCGATCCACCCGAAATGTCCGCTGCTCGTTATGGGAAATCGAATACGCCTCGCAATACCAATACCCGTGCGCAGCATACATTTTACGAGGCAGCACTTCTAACGAGCGGGTATGCTTCTCCGAACGATACCGCACGCGAAGCCATCTCGATTCGGCGGTGTATGCCAATAAATCGGACAAATACGGGGATTTGACGCTGCGCTGCGGTACTTCGACCTCCACATAATGAAGCATGGACTCGATATGCGCCAAAGTCTGCTCCGGCATAATGGCCTTCAGCTTATCCATCACCGTCCATCTCGCCTGCTGAAACGGTGTATCCGCCATGCGCGTCAAACTGCGAAGTGCGAAGAGGACGGATAAGGCTTCGCTGGAATCCAGCTGCAGCGGCGGCAGCCGGAAGCTCTCCATCAACCGAAAGCCTCCTGATGGACCCGATACCGCATACAAGGGAACCCCCATCTCGGCGAGCGACTGCATGTCCCGCAGAATCGTTCGTTTCGTCACCTCGAATTTGTCCGCCAATCGTTTGGCAGTTGCCGGCTCTTGCTGCAGCGCGATGAGGATCGCCATCAGTCGGTCCATTCGCCTCACTGTCATCCCTCATTTCAACCTCATTATATCACCCTATTGGTGACATGAAGTCTGTCACCAAGCCGCAGCCAATGCAAAAAAAAGATGACCGAGTAAATCTACCTCAGAAGTCATCTCTCATTAGCCAAACTTACTCCGCCGCCGCAAACTGCACACAATCCCGCCCCAGCTTCTTCGCTGCATAAAGCGCATTGTCTGCCTGCTGAATCAGTGCCTGCAGAGATCCATACTGCTCCGTATTACCTGTTGCGCAGCCGCAGCTGACTGTCACATAGGAAGCCGTCTTTGATGCGGCATGGGGAATTTGCAGCTTCCGAACTATCTCTCTCAGCTCAAGCGCCATATAGATTGCAGCTTCCCTATCCGCTTGCACGATAACGGCAAACTCCTCGCCGCCAAACCTTGCCGCCATTCCGCCCATAAGTCTCGCTTGCTCTTGAAGCGCAATTGCAACCTGCTTCAAACATGCATCACCGGCCAAGTGCCCGTAGGCGTCATTGTATCCTTTGAAGTGGTCGAGATCTATCAGCATCATACTAACAGGAGTCCCTTCTGCACTCGACCACAGCTTCTTCGCGACATCATCGAACTTGCGCCGATTCGCAATACCTGTCATGGCATCAAGCCATATCAGCTTCTCCAGCTCGCGGTTCGCCTCTTCAAGCTCAAGCGTTCGCTCACGGACTTTCTGCTCCAAGGTGAAGTTGAGCATTCTGAAATTGCTCAGCAGCTTCTCGCTGGATGCAAACGCTGTGGAGAACCGTACGGATAGAATGAACGATTGCGCAAATACAAAACAAAAGATGCCAAGCGGAGTTAAATTGTAATTCGGCAGCCAGTCATACTGCGCGAAGATATCTACAACAATAGCCGCAACCATGATAAGCTGACAGATGAATACGATGCGCGCGCCTTCCCTCCCTCGAACCATCGCCAAGAGGAACACTACATTTAAATAAAGGACATACACGAGCAGAAACACCTGAATATAGGGCAGCAGCGATGTAAAGTAAAAGGCGGAATTAGTTACAGTCAAGATGAAGAATAAGGTGCAGCCGCAAGCAATGATCGGGATCGCAAGCTTGATGAATTCTGCTGAATACAAGCGGCTGATAAACAATGCGAAGGCAAGCATGGTCAGATAGATTAAGCAATACTCCATGGTAAGCATGGTTTCCCAGCTCATGGAGGGCATCAGCCTGGCAATCACAATCCGTCCGCCGAACAGACTCCGAACCGCTACAAACAGACAGACGAGGCCAAAATAAAGCGTCGAGCGCTCCTTCAACCTCCGAACATATAAGCCGAAGTGGTACATAGCCATAATAAACAAAGCACCGGCCACAAATAGCTCAATAGCCAGCTTTAATTGATCCTTTCCCGTAACCGCCGAAGCTTCACCAACTCGGAGTGGCTGCGAGATACCGCCTTGAGCATTATCATAATTAGAGACCTGCAGCACGATCTGAATGTCCGCTGCCGATTTATGAAAGTAGATGAGCTTCACCGCTTTACCGGCTGCAGAAGCTTGTGCAGACGTTCCCGGAACACCAACACTTTCATAAACCTCGCCATTAATCCATACTCGATATGAGCTGTAGATAGGCGGAATCTCCAGCGCCCAGCTGCCCGTCTGTTCTTCTATGCGAATGGTCTTGGCATAAGTAGCGTATCCGACTGAGCCAAGCCTCTGATTATTAATTGTATAATCCTCCCACATGGACGGAAGGTTCACCATCCGATCCGCTCTCGCATGGCGGATTTCATCCGGTGTTAGTAAACGGTTCCAATAGAACGACCAGTTCTTGTCCAACATCTGGACTGAGCCGTGACTACTCGGTACTGCCAAGCTTTGTCCATCTGCAAATGTGAATGCGGAACAGCAGAATAATGTACTTATAAGCAAGACCATGATCAACCAACTCTTATGAATTGTGCGTCTAGGTGTCATCTCATTCTTCCTTATCCGCTGATTTATGCCAGAGCAGCATGTACTTTATTTTATCATAATTCTAACCACTAATTGGTATTTTATAATGAATTTCCAGATAATCGAATCCCTTTTCCCTTACCAAAAAAACCAACATTGCAAACATATGTTCGGTATTGTATGATGACGTTACTGGCCATACTGATACGGCCACCTCAATTACAAAGGAGCGATTATAAGATGATTACAATGTTGGTCCCTTATCTGGTTATGAACGGCAATGCAACGGAAGCGATTACATTTTATCAAGAAGCTCTACATGCAGAAGTAGTCATGATGCAAACCTTTGGAGAGATGCCGCAGAACCCGGAGATGCCGCTCCCGGAAGAAGCTAAGAATCTAATCGGCCATGCAACAATTAAGGTCGGCCAGACAGACCTTATGTTCTCCGATGCATTCCCGGGTACGCCTCATCAGCTCGGCAACCAAGTTACAATCTGCCTGTGCACGGACGATGTAGATACATCCAAGCAAGTATTTGCCTCGCTCGAACAGGGCGGTCAAGTCAGCGTGCCGCTAATTGAAACGCATTTCAGCCCAGGCTATGCGGTTGTCACGGATAAATTTGGCGTTACTTGGCAGCTTTACACAAACATGCACCAATAGCAGCACCTATTCATTAACGAGAGACACGGCTTCGCGCATCCTGCGAGCCGCGTCTCTTTTTTACTGTCCAACTATCGGTAATTCCAAGAAAATGTCATATCCATTTCTTTGAGACATGGTAATATGAAGATATGTGTCCAAATGAATGAAGAAAAAGGGTGTGCACGATGAAGATTCCAGTCGTAAAAAGATACAATAAAAAAGAGTTTGATATCGTTTCTATTGATCTTGAGGACGTTCTTCTCATGCGCAGCTACCGCGGCGAGGTCTATTATCAAACAAGAGAAGGTATTTACAGTCAAATTTCCACGTTTGAAGAGCATGAGCGCTTCTTAGTAGGCGAAGGTTTTAAGAAAGTCGATCGATGTTACGTCGTTCAGATGGATCAAGTGGAGTTCTTCGATGAAATTCAGCATCGGTTATACTTTGTTAAGCAACCGGTTAATAGTGATTCACCCAGCGCGCCTGTTTCCGGCGCACATCTGAAGGAAGTAGTGCGGCTCTGCAACGCTGTAGAATCACCTGCGAATCGGAATGATCTGACCGGTGGATTATCGACAACATAAATCAAAGAAGCCTTCTTCCCCTGCCGGGAAGAAGGCTTCTTTGATTTATCCGTTTAGGTTAGGATGCTGCTTGAATCGAAGCAGCTCTGTTACGACGAATACGCAGCGCCATGAGCGACGCCAGCAAACAGAGAAAGCCGGACATCACGAAAGGCACTGTATAGCTGCCGAGCCAAACGCGCAGCAGTCCCGCTTCATAGGCCGCAAGTGATGCGCCCGCTTGATGCGCCACGACAACCCAGCCGAAGATCATGCCGGCCTTCTCTTTGCCGAAGGTATCGGAAGCCAGCTTCGCGGTCGGCGGAACAGTCGCGATCCAGTCGAGTCCGTAGAAGACTGCGAATACGGTCAGCTGCATATAGCCCATGCCGAGCGCATAGGGCAAGAAGATAAGCGACAGTCCGCGCAGGCCATAATACCAGAATAGGAGCCAGCGGCTGTCGAAACGATCGGACAGCCAGCCCGACAACGTCGTGCCGACCAGATCGAACAGCCCCATCAGCGACAGCAGGCCCGCAGCAGTTACAAGCGGAATGCCATAATCGCCGCAAGCCGGAATCAGATGCGCCCCGATGAGTCCGTTTGTGGAGAAGCCGCAGAAGAAGAACGTTCCGGCGAGCAGCCAGAAGGTCCCGTTCCGCGCAGCGCCGAGCAAGGTTTGAATCGGGGTGAAGAACAGATTACCGGTAAACGGTACAGGCTTCACTACTTCGGTTGTACCGAGCGCGGATACGCCAACATCGTAAGGATGGTTGCGCATCCAGATTCCCACGATCGGTGTCAGTACCGCCAGCACACCTACAACCGTATATACAGCAGTCCGCCAACCGATATCCTCCGTCAGCTTAGCCAGCAGCGGCAGGAAGAGCAGTTGACCGGTGGCGGCACTCGCCGTGAGCATGCCGATTACAAGCCCTTTGTGAGTGACGAACCAACGACCCGCAATCGTAACCCCCAGCACATTGGCCAGAGATCCGGTGCCGATCCCGACCATGATGCCCCACAGCAAAGTCATTTGCCAAATCGACGTCATGATCGGGGTAAGCGATAAGCTGACGATAAGCAGCAGCATGGAGATCACCATAATTTTGCGTACCCCATATCTTGCCATGAAAGCCGCTGCGAACGGCCCCATTAAACCATACAGCAGAATACGAATGGAGATCGCGCCGGATACCGCACTGCGATCCCAGCCAAATTCTTTCTCGAGCGGCAGCATGAGAACGCTGGGTACGGAATTAATCGCCGCCGAAACGAGCAGCGTCAGAAACACAATGCCGACCACTACCCAGCCATAGTACAACCTAGATGATTTCATTCCCCGCATCCCCTTACTTCAGCTTATAGGCAACAAGCGCCATCTCCAGACAGCGCCGTTTATCGGCTTCCAGGAAGTCTTCTCCCAGCAGCAAGCTGAGCTTTTCTAACCGATTATAGAGCGTCTGTCGGTGGATGTGAAGCTTCGCCGCCGTCTCTTGCTTCGAGCCCATGCAAGCCAAATAAACATCCAGTGTCTCGATAAGCTGCAGATGATGCTCCCTATCATAGGCGATAAGCTCGCCAAGATGGTCATCCACATAAGAAGCGAGGAAGGATAACTTCGGAACGGCCTTCAGCAGCTGGTACACACCAAGACGGTCATAGAACATGCAGCCCTCTTGCGTCGCTACATTTCGAGCCACATCAATAACCTGCTGCGCTTCTTCGAAGCTTCTGGATGATTCCACGATTTGCGTGCGCAGCTTGCCGAAGCCGGCATGGAGCTTCAAGGATTTGGTCGGTTCATGTGCAGAGGCTCGTAATTCCTCCGCAAGGCGCATGAGCGTCGCTTGGAAATTGACATGCGATTCCTTATGCAGCGCGTCTTTGGCGCAGAGCATATAGATGCGATTATTCTGGATCATCACCAGATTGTACAGCCCGTGCTTCTTCAGCAGCTGTCGAACCAAGATGAGCATATCCTGCTTATCTGCCTCAATGGTAATCGGTTCAATGTCAGCCGTATGCTGAATTTCGATAATGCCGCTGGCGAACAAATACTCGCCTTTGCTCAACTGACGAAGCCCCATTCGGGATTGTGCCTGGTCCTCGTTCTCGATGCGGTTGTTCATAATATCCAGGATGAATTCATTATGGTCGCGGGACATCTTCTCTTCCAGAAACTCGGTGCGCAGCGTAATCGCGGCAACGGCCTTCGTGGTGTAATCCAGCAGCAGCGTCAACGACTCTGTAATCTCGGCGCGATTGTGCAGGAGCACACCGACATAGGAGAAGGTCTGACCAAAGCAAATAACAGGCTCCACGACGAGCAATTGCTGTGCATTCATCGACAGAATGGAGACGTCTTTGGCAGAGAGCGCCTTGGTATCCATTTGCCGCTGCAGGAAGCTCGAAATCGGCCCCGATGCTTTAGTCGTTAATGCAGGGTAGAAAATGCTGTGATCGAGCGACGAGAAATACAGCACCTGCCTAGACGATTGCTCATGGAAGGCTTTCAAGATCTGCGCGATTCCCGTACTCTCCAGGGTTAGACGCTGCAGCTTTCGCGAGTAGACCTCCAGCTCCTTCAGAAACTGATGCTGCCGGTTAATAATCAGAGCATGAATGTCCTGCGTAATCTCCACAAACCGCACCGGCTGCTCGAACACAATGAGCGGAAAATGATGCAGGTCCGCCAGCTCCACAATTTCCTTCGGAATGTTATCAACGGTAGTGCCCATCTCAATGCACAGTCCGGCTGCTTGTTGGTCGATCAGCTGTTTCATATAGGCAAACCGTTCCTGCTCGTTCTGCTTCAGCCACAGACCCGTCGTCAGAATCAAATCATTCGGACTCACATACGGAGCCACATTCGTAATTTCAAGTACATGCACCCAGCCGACGGGATGATGAATCCCTTCCCGTCCTGCAACCAGCCGCGCAGCGCGAAAAATCGGCCTCTCGAGCAGCTGTTTGATGCCAAACGTCATCGTGTCCATTTTATCACCTTTATATTAGACATTTTGTCTATAACTAGTAGGCTCAATATACATAAATGTCTATTCATCTGTCAATTCACTTTATGTTTTGTATGATGTTTATGCTTCCGATCCATTTTATAATGCAACTAAGAACAACAAACAACGTGAGATTTCAGAGGTTCGCATTCAAGAATGGGGAGAGATCAATCATGATCATTGGCGTGCCGAAGGAAATTAAAAATAATGAATGCCGCGTAGGGGTAACACCATCCGGTGTGAAGGAATTCGTGCAAGACGGACATACCGTCTATGTGGAAACGAATGCCGGTTACGAAAGCGGCTTTACGGATGCTGAGTACCAGCAATCGGGAGCTGTTATCCTGACGGATGCCGCCGCTGTTTGGCAGCAAGCAGATATGGTTATAAAGGTGAAAGAGCCGCTGCCAAGCGAATACCCTTACTTCAGAGAAGATCTTATTCTCTTCACTTACCTGCATCTCTCCGCAGAGCCAAGCTTGGCTGAAGCACTTGTACAGTCGAAGGTAACCGCTATCGCTTATGAAACGGTCAAAGAAGGCGGAGCTCTTCCGCTCTTGACGCCAATGAGCGAAGTAGCCGGCCGGATGGCCGCACAGATCGGAAGCCAACTGCTTGAGCGCTCCAAAGGCGGACGCGGCATTCTACTCTCCGGTATTCCGGGAGTAGCCAGAGGCAAAGTCACCGTAATCGGAGGCGGCGTTGTCGGTACGAATGCAGCGAAGATCGCCATCGGCTTAGGCGCGGAAGTGACGATTCTCGATCTGAATGCGAACCGCCTGCGGCAGCTCGATGACCTGTTTGGCAATCAAGTACAAACGCTTGTATCCAGCCGCTATAACATCGCGCGGAGCGTTGCCGAAGCGGATTTGCTTATCTGCGCCGTACTGATTCCGGGAGCGAAAGCGCCTGTCCTCGTTTCCGAAGATATGGTGAAAACGATGAAAAAAGGCGCCGTCATCGTTGATGTGGCCATTGACCAAGGCGGAAGCGTAGAGACGATTGATCATATTACAACGCATGACAATCCAACCTATGTGAAGCATGGCGTCATTCATTATGCCGTAGCCAACATGCCTGGCGCTGTTCCGCAGACATCCACCATTGGTTTGACCAATGCAACCATACCGTATGCCCTGCAAATCGCTCGCAAAGGTGCCTATCAAGCGATTCAAGACAGCCCTGCTTTGCAAAGCGGCACGAATATTATTAATGGCAAAGTAACGTACAAAGCCGTAGCCGACGATCTTGGTTATGCCTATACGCCTCTGGCACAGGTGCTGGAGCTGCATACCCTTCACATATAAATCAATTCGAATTCCTGAACCTGGTTCAGAACCTCTTCCTATTTTTTAAACCCCATGCGAAGCCCCCTTGAGAATGTTCTCAAGGGGGCTTCGTGTATCTATATTCGCCTGCTCATTAACGGTATTGCGACAACATGATTTGTATTCTCTGCATCCATGCCTGACTGACCGTGTGATAAGAGCTGTCCTTGATATTGTTCGTTGCCGGATCCCAGCTGTAATGGTAGCCGTAATTGGTCGTATCCCTCAGCTTGGCATTCAAGGTGTCGATATTTTGCTGCGCGGTATTGAGCCAGTTGACGTTGCCGTCTGCTTGGTACAGCTTAATAAAGGATTGCGAAGCCCAGCCGCTGTAGCATGGGTTAAATACGGGATCGGCAGTGTTGATGATGAAGGCACCTGTACTATTCTGCGTGTTCCAGAGCTGATTCTTCATCTTGGTGGCAATATTCTGCGCACTCATCAAATACGCATTGTTCCCGGTGATGGATCTATAGAGCAGATTTACCTCGATCATAATGGCATTGTCATACGTGAATTTAACCGGGGTCACGCTATTGTTCGTGAGCTCATATTGCCAATTGTACAAGCCGGCAGTGGTGTCGAACATGTAGGTGTCGAGCCACAGCTTGATGGAATCTGCCCATGACTTGTAATAGGCCTGCCCTGTAATCATATAGAGACGGAGAAACAGCTGACAAGCGAGCCCGTTGACCTCCGAGCCCTTGATCTGCATGTAAGGGGTCGTCTTGTTCGTCGTCCACCAGAACCCGCCGCCTGCGGTCGAATCCCAGAGTCCGCTGTACATGAGCCAATTCGCCACAGCCTTAGCCGAGTTGAGATAATTATGCTGCGTTACCCCCGTCGTCACCTCGTAAGCGTCCAAATAAGCTGCACCGGCAAGGGAAGCGTCATCGACATATTTATCTCCGCCTGCACCCGTGCCGTCCAGATTGCTCAGCGCGAAGTAGCCGCCAATGGGGCTTGTCACATCCCACATATTGCCCATAAAGCTGTATGTATTGTTCATGTAGGATAAGTACCGTGAATCACCTTGCTTAAGCATCGCAGCATCCGCATAGATTTGACTTACGTTGTACCACTGCGTCGTTGCATTGTCCCCGATTTCGGTTCGGTAGCTATTGGAAGTCGTCAACAAATTGCCTGCCGTGAAATTATGCGTTTCCTGTGCAAGCGTCCAATACGTAGAACCGGAACTGGCTTTAACAGCTCCGGGCGGAGCCATCATGAGTACGATTGCCATAATCAACTGTACAATCACGATCTTGGAGCATGCTTTCGGTAATAGAGTAGAAAACTTCTTCATCCTATAACCTCCTATGATGTGGGTGATTGGACATGCTGTGCAGCTGCCCTGTTTTCTAGTATGGCGATTTAATAGTTTCCAGTAAATAGAAAGTTTTAGTTATTTGCAAAAAGGTATCCACGCTTACAAGTACGTAAGCAAGCATGGATACCTTCTACCTCAATGGCTATTCCAGTGATTCTTCCACTTCTTTCGTGACCTCGTCGCCTCCGGACAGCTTCCATGTCGTCACGAACTTATCGAAATCCTCGATTGGCGCCGCACCGGTTATGATGCGCAGGAACGTTTCATTTTCCAAATTATCAAGGCTTGTCCCTTTCTTCACCATCGTTTCCGTCGTACCATAGAAAATCGGATTCACCTTCGTTATTTCTTTGGTCCCCGTAACAGCCCCGCCTGTGTAGTAGGCGAGCGAATCCGCGAAAGCCGTGATGTCTTGCTTCGGTTCCTTCTTGTTCTTCAAGATCGAATTTACACGTTTAATCAACCTCGCCGGCATATCCTGCAGATCGTTATCCTTCACTACCTTGTCGTAGATCGGAATATCGCGGGCTAACGAATCTTGAAAGTCCAGCTGTACATTCAGTGGATAGTTGAGCCAGCTGACGATCTCATCCTTGTATAGCTCATGCGACTTGGGATCAATCAGACGGATGCCTTCGTATTGGACGCTCAGCATTTTCAATGCCGCCTCCGGATGCTTCGCATTCTTCTTCACCACAAGGAAAGTGCCCGATGGTGCCGAAGGCACTACATTCCGTTTGCCGTCCCCATCAAGCGGTGCAGCAAGCGGTACCCACTCCGCTTTCGGATCGGTCTTCACGCTGTCCGCCAGCATCCAGCCGGCAAACCATGGCGCAAACAGAATCCCCGCTCGACCACCGGATACAAGCGCGGCATTGTCCTGCCATTTGCGCGTAAGAAACTCTTTATCAATGAGACCTGCCTTGTACATATCCCTCAGCTTCATGAGCGCTTCTTTCGTCTCAGGAGTTGTTGACCCATACACAACATTGCCGTCGGCATCCTTAAACCAGCTCTTCGGATACGAATGATACTGGTTAAACACCGGGTCGAAAGTGAAGAACTCCGCATCCCCGACGATCTGTTTGTCCCCAAGCAGGCCTACCGTATCGGGCTTGCCGTTCTGATCGGGATCCTGCTCCTTGAAGGCTTGGGCAATCGTTTGAATATCCTCCAAGGAAGAAGGAAGCGCAAGCTTCAATTTACCCAGCCAATCCTTACGAACCCACAGCAGCTGGTAAGTACCATCTATGTTCGTATTCGGCATCCCGTACAGCTTGCCATTGACACGACCTGTGTTCAGCACACGGTCGCCCGAGAACGACTTATAGTAGTCTTTAATAAGCGGTGAGCTATATGTCTCGTAAATTGAGGTCAGATCGGCAAGCATGTCTGCTCCTGCCATCTCCTTGAATTGCTGCTCATTGACGACCATCATATCCGGCATGTTATTATTGGCGATCGCCAAACTGACCTTCTGATTATAATCATCCACATCTTCAATGGAGAACTCATAATTGACCTTCACATTGAGGCGGTCTTCGACGTAGCTGAGAAACTCGTTGTCTTCCAACGTATCTCCATTAGGCAAATTATTGCCGGCAATGCCTTGCCTCCCGAGTGTAATCGTAATCGGCTTCTCATACTTCGTAAATGGCCCATCATCATTGCTATCTGCATATGTATTTGAGTTGTTCTCTTCATTCGAGTCGCCCTCATGATAAGTAGCACTAAACTGATTGCCCTCACCTGCACCATTCCGATCGCAAGCTGTCAAGCTTAACACGATTGATGCACACAGAAATAAACTCACCGCTGTAGTTTTCATCTGCTTCCCCCAAGTTTATGTTTGCTGTATAACCCATTATAGTATCGATAGACCTTCTATTCTATGTAAAATCCATTTTAATTCATACTATCCCTATATTCATCCTAGTAGATTCCGATTCAGTTAGGTATTTAGGAAGGTTTATGCGCGCAACCCACGTGTAAGCGCTGTTATGATTTCGTTTAAAAAAGCTATAAGGACGCGCCAAGAACCGGAATTGCCGTCTTGCGATTAAGCTTCCTGTACTTTGCGGGCGTCATGGCGAATCTGGCTGCAAACATTTTGTAGAAATAGCTTAGACTGCTGTAGCCGCAATCCAGCCCGATGTCGAGTATTGACGCTTCCTCCTGTTTCAACCATACCGCAGCGTGCTGCAGCCTTTGTTCATTCATCCACGCCGTTGGGGTAAGACCTAGATACTTTCTCATTTCCCTGCAAACATGCTCTTGTGAATACGGAGCCAACCGATAAAGCGCGCCTGTTCCTTCCACCAAGTGTGTTCTTGTACCGACCTGGCTAAGCAGATCCTTTAACCACTTCGGTGCACCGGGATGGACATCTGCGGGCGGAGGCGAAAAATGCTGCACCAGCAGCTCGATCAGCAAACCTCGTGCCATGGAGCGAATGGCGGATTTGTTATCCGCGCTCATGGCGTTGATTCGTTCGTATTGCCCGATCAACCATGCAGCTTGTTCCGGCGAAAGCGTACATTGGGCCGGCAGCAGCGGCTCGGTCAGCCGTTCTCTGCTGAAACCTTCACCCAGATAGGCAAATGCCTCCTCTACCATCGAACTGCGAAAATTAATATTAAGCAGTTCTACTTCTTCATCGCCATATCGCTCATAACTATGAATATCGGTTGGACGGATAAAAGTAAACATACCTTCTGTCATAAGCTGTTTCACGTCATTAACAAGGTGGTAGACGCTTCCCTCCGTAATCAGGAAACATTCGTAGAAGTCTTCGTGATCATGCACGGTCGTCCAGTACTGCAGCTTACGGTGATAATAGAACTCTGTTTCAAGCTCCGCATCGATTAAGCCACTGGCGGTCAAACGCAGCATGGTCATACCTCCCTTGTCATGTCATGTTCATTATATCAACAGAACGCAATTTTGAATCAATGAGAATGAAGATTCTTTGATTTATCGAATGGTACGCTAACAATAGAATAAAGTTTTAACAAATTTGATTGTATAAAGGGAGATGAACCGCCTTTGCTGCGAATTCCTTTACATGAAGATTGGCAATTAACGTTTGAGGATTTATCGTGTGGTCCCGGTGATTCTTACCGAATATTGGGCAAGCAGCAGGATTGGATGCCTGTTGGTTCGCTGCCCTGCGATATTCATATGCCGCTCATCGAGCAAGGCCTCGTGAAAGACCCGCTGCTCGCCGATTATTGCTTTGCTGCGGAATGGACCGAGAGCAAGTCGTGGTGGTTTATGAAGCATTTCTCCCTTGACGAGAGGACACTTGCTATGCAGCGCATTATGCTTCATCTGGAATCGCTGGATTCGGAGGCGGATATTTGGATAAATGGCATCCATCTCGCCCATCATCGCAGCGCCTTCTACCCGTTTCGAGCAGCTGTACACTCTCTGCTGCACGTTGGCGAGAACTCGCTGCTCGTGCGTGTCACATCGGGACTTGAGCATGTATCTGCTCAAGATATGGTCATGACTGCCGGGACACTCGCGGAAATGGAGAACGACGCCATTGGCAAACGCGGCGACGACAGGCGCGCCAACGTACGTAAGCCGCAATTCGTCTATGGCTGGGACTGGGGGCCGCGCGTTGCCACGACGGGCATCACCGGCAGCGCTTGGCTCGAAGCGGATAGCATCGTCAGCATTCGCAGCGTCTGCGCGGTGACACTGGCTGCATCGGAGGCGAGGGTGGGGACGAGTCTGGAGGTGGGGGCAAGTGCGAGGCTTCGCTTTGAAATAGAGGCGGAACAGCTTCATCCCTTTAAGACGCGGGAAGCGATGCTTTCCTTGCGGCTTCTGCACCCGAACGGCAGTATTAGTGCTGAGGTGAGCGAGCAGGTCTGTCTTCGTTCGGGTATTAACTTCCTTACTTATGAAGTTGATGTGCATGATGCCGAGCTGTGGTGGCCGAACGGCATGGGAGGCCAGCCGCTCTATGTCGTTCAAGCTTCACTCGTAAGCGACGGTGAGCGGTTTGTTTATCCGGATTTTAAGCTCGGCATCCGAACGCTTCGGATTAACACGGAGCTGATGACCCCATCCTCCTGGTCGAACGAAGACGAACCGGAGCGGCAGTTTACCCTTGAAGTGAATGGCGTGCCTGTCTTCTGCAAGGGAGGCAACTGGATTCCGGCCGATTCTATCATTGCCAGAGTGAGCGATGAGAAGTATGACACGCTGATTGCTGAGGCGCGGGAAGCTAACTTCAACATGCTTCGCATCTGGGGAGGCGGACTCTATGAGCGGGATATTTTCTATGAGCGTTGCGATGCGTACGGTATTCTCGTCTGGCAAGACTTCATGTTCTCCTGCGGGAAGTATCCGGACCATCTCGATTGGTATAAGCAAGAGGTAACGAAGGAAATCGATTACCAGACCCGGCGGCTGCGCAATCACGCTTCCCTTGCGCTCTGGTGCGGCAACAATGAGAACCACTGGGGCTTCGATGAATGGTGGAACGGTACTCGGCACCTTGATTTTTATGGTGGAGCCGTTATCTATAATGAGATTGCGCCGGCGCTGATTCGCAGCAACTGCCCGCATATTCCTTATTGGAACAGCTCTCCCTATGGCGGCGAGCATCCGAACGGCAACGCTATGGGAGACCGCCACCATTGGCATGACGGTACGATGAACCCGGATATGGAGCGGCGGATTACACCCGAAATTTATGACGAAGTGCAAGCGAAATTCGTTTCAGAGTATGGCTATATCGGACCGTGCCGTTTATCTACGATAAGTGCTTACTTCGACGGAATGCCTATTGATACGAGCAGCCGCATCTGGGGACTGCATACGAATACATTCGAGAAAGACACCGTCCGCGCCGGTATTCGCAAGCATTATACCGAACGCGATGATCTGTCGCTGGATGAATATTTACTCTATGCCGGGTTATGCCAAAGCCTGATGTACCAATATTCGCTGGAGTCCATACGCAGCAAACCATTCTGTTCCGGTGCATTATTCTGGATGTACAATGACTGCTGGGGCGAGGTCGGCTGGACGATCGTGGACTATTATCTGAGGCGGAAGTTGAGCTACTATGGCGTTCGGCGTGCTTTTGCCCCGGTGAAGCTAATATTGCGGGAGGGGCCCTCCGGCATCGTGGAAGTAACAGCAGTGAACGAAACCGACGAGCCGCTGACGGAGATGCTTGAATGTGGCTTCCTCTCCTTCGATGGCCAGATACGTCGGACGGAGCAGATTGACGTGGTCATCCCGGCGCGCTATCGCGGTGTGTTGCATCGTTTCTCCGGCGGGGCTTTATCTGCCGGGGCTGCGGCTGGGGTTGGGGATGGGACTGGTGATGGGACTGCCGGGACTGCTGGGAGTGCTGGAGTTGGCGAGATTGGCAGGTCTGCCGGCGCTGCCGGAATGTTTGCGGCTGTTATTCCCGTTGGCGACTCCTCGCAGAGAGTTCAACCGGCTACGCTTCGGCCTGGGGACATTCGCGCTCTTGGTCTACCCGAGGCGGAAATTTGCATCGTCTCTTCCCGTGCGGAAGGCAATGACCTTCATGTTACGGTGAAGTCGCGCACCTATGCGCATGCGGTGCATTTTGACTTGGCGGATGATGTGCGGCTAAGCGATCATTACTTCGACCTGCTGCCCGGCGAAGTCCGCACCGTTACAATCTATGGCGGCGCCTCGGCAGGGATTCGTTTAGAGGCATTAAAGATTGCCTCTATTAAGTAACGGGAGCCCATCTCGCCAAGCGCGAAGCGATGCGCAGCTTTGGAGATGGGCTTGTTTTGTGCAGCGGCAAGTGATTGCAACGTCGCCACCGCAACTAACCATCCTGCCTCCGCATGTACCAGTGAGAGTCGGAAAATCCTACTCTTCCTGCCGAAACTGCGCCAAAATGATGCTGAGAGTCGGAAAATTCGACTCTCAGCATCCACACTAACCTATCAGGCCCTGTGCGTGGATGCGAGAGTTCTAATATGGAACTCTCACCGCCGAATCAGAGGAGGAGCGATGTCACCTGCGGTTGTGGTATAATCTTGGTCACAAAGTAATCCACGCAAAGGGAGTATTCTCATATGTTGATTGATATTAAAGCAAAACTGGATGAGGAAGCGATTCAGGAGCTGCTCGGCTGGTCAGTATTTCCGGACCCGGAGCATTTGGAAAGAGCGGTTCAGCACTATAAGGACGATGCGTCGGCTAAGTTGCTCGGCTATGTATCGGAGAATGATATTATCGGGTTGATCGGGTATCACAGCGCGGGAAGCGATACGATCGTAATCGACCATATCGCCGTTGATCCATCGGAGCGGTATAAAGGCTACGGCAGAGGAATTATACTGGAGCTGCTGGAGCTGGAGAAGCCCACTGTGCTTCTGGCTGAGACAGATGAAGAAGCTGTCGACTTCTACAGGAGCAGCCGATTCACGGTGGAGAGCCTCGGCGAGAAATACCCGGGTACGGAGCGGTTTAAGTGTACGTATTACGCGGATGAGGACGACAACGAATAGGAAGTGGCGGCGTTAGGGGAACTCCCTGCGCCGCTTTTTTGCGGCACGACCGCGGAGCTACCTGGCCTTCACACCCCTGCGACTTAAGGCCTTCATGCCCTCACACGCCCTCATACCTTCACGCCTTCTGCCCTCACGCCCTCAATTCCCCGCGCCTTCATACACCCACGCTAACACATCCGTTATCCGTCCAAGCCTTCCATCCGCTCCGCCATCAGCTTTTCCGCCGATGACCACGCCTCTACCAGCGCATCGTACCAAGGCCGTTCGCCCGCTGCCTCGATTGCACCCGTCTTATCCAGCTCATCAATAACGCCTCGAATCCCCTGCTCCCACTTCACGGTATAGCGAAAATCCAGATCATGCCGTGCCGCACTATTGTCAAACAGGTTATTGTACCGGAAGTTCTCCACGCACCACTCTGCCTTCTTCGGCAGCACCAAGCCAAGAAGATCAGTCGGGATATGAACAAATCGCGGCTCAGGCGCACCTAGCGCATCAGCAACCGTTCTCCAATAACGGTCGTACGTCATCCATTCCTCACCTGTTACATTGTACGCCTTGCCGAGAGTTGCCTCGTTGCCCACAGCTTGCACGAAAGCTCTCGCCACATCATCCCGATGACAAGCGACCCACAGTGAAGTGCCGTCGCCATGAATAATGATCGGACGCCCTTCACGCAGCCGTTTCATATTGTAGTTGCCATCCGCGATGGAGGGGACAGCCGTCCCGCTGCCGCCGTACGTTTGAGCCGGCCTCAATATCGTAACGGGAAACGTGCCGGGATCATGAGCGTCAATCAACAAATTCTCACTCAGCACCTTATTGAAAGCATACGGGAAAGAAGGCAGCGCCTCACGTTCGCCGTCTTCCGTAATCGGGTAACGCTCCGCCTGCTTCGTATACACATCAACCGTGCTGCAATAGATATACTGACCGACTTTACCCTTGAAAGCACGGATCGCGCTCTCCGCCTCATCCGCTTGAAACCCAATCATGTCAATAACGCAGTCGAACCGCCCTGCTTCCGCCATCTGCTCTCCAAACGCTGCAAAATCCCGCCTATTCCCAATAATCGTCTGAACACCTGCAGGTGCTTCCCCCCGGCCCCGATTGAAATGCCAAACTTCCGTATCCCCGCGCCTTAGCAGCTGTTCCGTAATCGCCGTGCTGATCGTTCCCGTTCCGCC
This sequence comes from Paenibacillus sp. J22FR21, assembly GCF_056269135.1. NCBI lineage: Bacteria > Bacillati > Bacillota > Bacilli > Caryophanales > Paenibacillaceae > Paenibacillus > Paenibacillus sp. J22FR21. The sequence continues at coordinate 153,744 of NZ_JBWDNJ010000007.1, read as the reverse complement.
AATGATGAGCACCTTCACTTGGTTGTCGCCTCCTTGATCGCAATAATGAGTACGTCCGTATTCGTATCTGACATCGGAATCCTGCTGTTGCTCACACCATCCGCGGCGGATGTGGTTGAAACCGCTGACTGCAGGACATTCCGCCTATCCAAATCAATCATTTTCACCGCGTAGCCTTCCGCAGTCAAATCTAATGACAGCTCCACATCAATGCTGTAAGGAACATAAATCACCACTATGCTTAAATCTCTGCTGCCGGCAACGCGGATTTCCGGATAAGAGGTGACGAGCAAATCGTTACGCGGAACAAGCTCGAACATGGCATGCTGCTCGAACAATTCTTTGGCATAGCCGATATCCCACGCACCTGAGAATCGCAGCGCCACTCGCCAGTCGAACGGTGTTTTGGCAAAATGCTCATTATGAAAAGGTGTCCCTTTCCTATGCCAGGACCAGATACCGTGCGCGCCATAGGTAAAGCCTGCTTTGGCCCCGCCAAGAACACTCCACCAGAAGGCGCGACGAATATCAAAAGCACCATACCGGCCATATCGATTGCCATATCCATGCCCCTCATAGCAGGGCTCTGAATTCAGAATAGGTCTACGAATGGTCTTCTCCATGAATTGCTCCGGGAGCTCGTAACAATCGGACTGCGTCTCCGTCAAGTGGCCGGATTGATAGATATACAGGTCCAAGTCCTCTGATTGCACAATCCGATCCGGAATGTCGTGCTGATGCGATCCCATGTGCATCGCCGTTACGGCCTCGGGAGCGCAGCGCTTCAAGGTTTGCAGTGCTTTCTCGTAATAGGAGGTCACTTGCTCGTTCTCAAACTGCGTGTCGCCGCTGATGTAATAAAGGGGATTGTAGCGCGCGAACCGCTTCGCTATGTACTCTGTGTAGGGCTGAACAGCCTCCCACGGAATCGTATACTCCGGATGCATGTTATTCACGCCTGTACCGGGAACATAGTTGTGCCACAGCACGACAAGCACGGGAAGGAAGTCGCGTTCGCAGGCCATCTGCAGCATCTTCTCCGCTTTATCGAAGTAAGCCTCATTACAGCTCATAAAGTCCCATTTGCCATCTGCGCCAACTCGAAAAGGCAATTCATCAGCGACCGTCTCATGCACGAGCGGCAGCACGCTGATTTGCAAGGCATTAAATCCCTGCAAGCGGCGGTATTCGAGATAGACCTCCCACTCCTCCAGCTTCGCGGCCGAGAATACCCCCCACACTGTATCTGCCAAATAGAAGAAAGGCTGTCCTCGGTTAAGGAGGATCTCCTTGTTATCCGCTACCGTAACTTGTCTCATAGTTCCCCTCTTTTCGAGTCCATGTCATGCTTTCCTCTGCACTATACCATGAGGCAAAAATCATTGTCTACGTAATAAATACATAATGTATACAATAAAATAATGTTTTTTTATTGAGCTGGAACAGGGCAGGAATATAGAGTTCGCTTCCAGAAAAAGTATAATCGAGGTTAGGTATGTATTCGCGTAAACGGAGGATTGATCATGGAAAACAAATTACTTATTGAGGATATTTTTCAAGCCGCTCGTTTGGGTGAAGTTTCTCAGCTTCTTGCCACACTGACAGCTCATCCGGAGCTCGCCGACACCGAGAATGACGATGGTTTAACGCCTCTTGGATTCGCAGCGCATTTCGGAAACAAAGATGCGGTGCAAGCGCTGCTCGATCATGGGGCATCGGTAAATGCCATCTCGCATTCCAAAGTATCCTACATTCCATCGAATACGGCTCTGCATGCTGCTATCGCGGGGGAACGTAACGTGGACGTGATTTCGCTGCTGCTCTCCAATCAAGCTCAAGCTACTATTCTGGACAGCAATGGGCATACCGCGCTCCATACGGCAGCTTTTCATGACGATAACGAAGAGATCATTTCCTTGCTTCTTGCACATGGGGCCGACATTCATGCCTTAACCGGGGACGGAAAAACAGCATCCTCGATAGCAACCGAGCAAGGCAATCATCGCGTTGCAGCGTTGCTTCAACGTGCGAGCGAAGCTGTGAGCTAACAAACTGAGAAGCCTCCTGAGGCTATTGAAGCCGTGACTCAAATCATAAGCTATCTCGAGCGTGCGCCATGCGCGTTTCGAGGCAGCTTTTTTTATGGCGAGGTGTATTTTCGCCGAAGAGAGGTAACCGGTACCGCACATATGCGCCAAAAGCCGGTTTTCGGCTAATGTGTGGTTCCTGGTACCTCTCTTGCTCTAAGGTTCGTTAGCGTGAACTTAGAGCAAACAAAAAAGCAGCTGAACAAGGTCTCCCCTCGTTCAGCCACTCTTTTTCGCTGCCGGAATCAGCCCATTAAACCGGAACCTGCTGCAGCGCGACCAGTGCAACCGGTTTGTTGATGTAATACCCTTGAATGCCCCAGCAGCTCATCGCCTTCAGCATCTCATACTGACCCGCGTCCTCTACACCTTCCGCAATTACCTTCAAACGCAAAGCACCGGCCATAACAAGCATGGCGGACAGAACAGACTCATTCATCTCTTGGATAAAAGAGCGATCAATCTTCAGCGTATCGATGGGCAGCAGTGTCAGCATACTCAGCGAGGAGTATCCGGTGCCAAAGTCATCGAGCGCAATGCTGAAACCGACGGAACGCAGCCGACCGAGCGTCTGTCTTATGCCCTCGGAATCGCTGATTACCGTACTCTCCGTCAGCTCAAGCTCGATCGCTTGCGGAGGGACATTCTCCTGCTCGACGATTTCAATGATCCGATCTACAAAATCCGGCTCACTAAGCTGCACCCTCGAAATGTTCACGGAAACGCCAATCTCTTCCCCGTAACCCTCCACCAGCTGATGCCAATCCTTGCATGCCTGGCGGATCACCCAATAGCCGATCGGTACAATGAGGCCGGTTTGTTCCGTAATGGGAATAAACTCCGCGGGCTGAACCATCCCTACAAGGGCTCGGTTCCAGCGAAGCAGCGCCTCAGCGCCGACCACGCATCCTTGCTGCGGGCTGTAAATCAGCTGATAATGCAGCTCGAATTCCTTCAGCTCAAGCGCGCTCGACAACGCAAGCTCATGGATGAAATTCTCGACATGATCGTACCGGGAGGTTGCCTCGTACACGTGGAAGCTTTTGCGACCGGCTCCTTTGGCCTTATAGAGCGCAATGTCCGCCTGTTTGAGCAGTGTCTGAATGTCTTCCTGCTCCTGCTTCAGCGCAATTCCGATGCTGCAGTTCAGCTTAATTTGCTGGTCGTAAATTCGGAAAGGTGCGCGAAACAACTCCATAATCAGAAAAGCCATCGTCTCCGGCTGCTCTACAGGTACCCCGGCAGCTACGATAAATTCATCACCGCCAAGTCGAACCAGCGTATAGTCCGTCTTAAATACGATACTTAAACGAGTTGCAACCTCCACAAGCACCGCATCTCCTGCATCGTGGCCGAATGTATCGTTAATATTTTTAAAATAGTCGAGGTCGAGCAGAAAGAGCGCTTCGGCACTCACCATTTTTTCCATGAGATATCTGCGGTTGTACAGTTTCGTTCGGTCATCGTGGTAAGCATAGTGGAAGAGCAGGTTCTCGTAATTCTTGCGTTCGGTAATATCGCGCGTCAAGCAGATCACATATTCGACCTCGCCGCTCTCACCGAAAATTGGCGACAGCATCGATTCCCCGCTCATCGTCCCATTCGGCATCACGACGCCATCCTCATAGCGAATATCCGTCCGCTCCGTCACGACTCTAACGTATTTCTTATATAAATATTCAGCCATTGCAGGCTTATTGCGTTCGAAGAATGTCTGCCCTACATCTGCCATCGTAATCCCCGTCATACGGGTAGCCGCTTTATTCACGTAATAGTAGGTCAGTTCCATGTCCTCTGCTTTCATAATAAAGACACCGTCTGCGATATCATCCAGCATCCGACCGATTTGCAAATGAAACTCATAAGGGTTCATATCCCGTTCAACTCCTTGTGCGGTGCCTCTACGATGTAAATGTTTTGTGTATCCCTATACTTCTGCAATTTGAAGGCGTTCTCCTGCTCTACGCGATCGCTTAGCTCATGAATATTTAATCCCTTTAATCATAAGATAGGTATCTCCGTGAATCGGGACATTACCAGACACACTCGACAAGCAGAAGGAAATATTGCATGCTAGTTACTAAAGTGAACGAGTAGAATGGAGGAATGGTTAGATGGATTTAGGATTTCGCAATCGTACTGTAATCGTGACGGCATCCAGCAAGGGACTTGGAAAAGCATCCGCGCTTCGGCTCTCTGAGGAGGGAGCGAACGTGGTCATCTGCGGCAGAAACGCAGAAACCATTGAGGCAGCTGCGGCTGATATCCGCTCGACTACCGGAGGGGAAGTGCTTGCGGTGCGAGCCGATGTTTCCTCGCCCGCAGATATTGAAGCGCTTGTGGCCGCAGCTGTGGAGCGGTTCGGCAGCATCGATGGGCTCGTATGCAATGCAGGCGGCCCACCGGCCGGAACGTTCGCCAGCATTACGGACGAGCAGTGGGAGTCCGCCTTCCAGCAGAACGTGATGAGCGTGGTCCGATTGGTTCGGCATACGCTGCCGCATTTCCCGGCTGAAGGCGGACGGATCGTGTACGTATCCTCCACGTCGATCAAGCAGCCGATCCCCGGCCTCGTGCTCAGCAACTCGCTGCGCCTCGGCGTGCAAGGGCTGATCAAGACGCTTGCGGACGAGCTCGCGCCGCGGAATATTCTCATTAACGCGGCGGCGCCCGGCAGGTTCGCGACGGACCGTGTCCGTTCGCTGGACGAGTCGCGCGCGTCGGCTGCCGGCGTTACGTATGAGGAGCAGCGTACACGGAACGAGGATGAGGTCGGCGTAGGCCGTTATGGCGATCCGGCTGAATTCGCCCGCTACGTCGCGTTCCTCGCATCGCCAGCGAACAGCTACATGACCGGCCAAGCGTTAATGGTCGACGGCGGGTTGGTTCGCGGATTGTAGGGATAGGAAAGAGCCTTTCTAGCTCGATTTCCTCACTACAAGGCCCCAACGATTTGTTAGATTTGAAAAATGGCTATTACTGTAGGATTAAGACCCTCAGGATTCGTTAGCGCAAAACTGCCTTCAGATGTCCCATTTACAGTTCTTCGATAGATCTCAATAAAAGAGATGTTCCTCCTGCCATGACCATCACCATGACGGAGGAGCATCTCTTCACTTACCTCTTATTCCAAGTATCCTTCAGCGGCACGATCCGATTAAACACAAGCGCCCCCTCAAGGCCGCCGCTATGTTTCCGATCCACGCAGAAGAACCCATGGCGGAAAAATTGGAACTTCTCCTCCGAACCGGCATCTTGCACCGACGGTTCGATCAGCGCGTCCTTGACGAGTACGAGCGAAGCCGGATTAATCGCATCGGCCCAACTGCCATCCTCGCGTGTTGGCGCACTCTCGTCAAGCAGCAGCTTGTCGTACAAATGAACATCCGCCTTCACCGCATGCGCTGCCGAAACCCAGTGAATCGTCCCCTTCACCTTGCGTCCGGTGAAACCCGATCCGCTCTTCGTAAGCGGATCATACGTGCAGCGAAGCTCTGTAACTTCGCCGCTCGCCGGATCTACGACCACTTCCTCGCAGCGGATGAAGTACGCGCCTTTCAGCCGCACTTCACTTCCCGGGCTCAGTCGGTGATACCCTTTCGGCGGCACCTCCACGAAATCATCTCGCTCGATATAGATCGTCCGCGAGAACGGAACCTCACGCCGCCCCATAGCTTCATTCTCGCTATTATTCTCCAAAGTCAACAGCTCTGTTTCACCTTCAGGATAATTCGTAATGACTACCTTAAGCGGCTGCAAAACCGCCATCACACTCACCGTCTTCTCCTTCAGTTCCTGTCTGAGACAATGGTCCAGCAAGGAAATATCTACCGTGCTAGTCGTGCGAATACTGCCAATCTCCTCGATAAAACGGCGAATGCTCTCCGGCGTAAAGCCCCTTCTTCTAAGGCCGCGCAGCGTAGGCAGCCTTGGGTCATCCCAGCCGTCTACGTAGCCGCCGGTAACAAGCTGCCTCAGGAATCTTTTGCTCGTCACAACGCCTGTTAGGCTAAGCCGCCCGAATTCCCTTTGCCGCGGTGGCTCTTGGATTCCCAGTCCCTCCAAAACCCACTCATACAACGGCCGGTGGTCCTTGAATTCGATCGAGCACAGAGAGTAGGTGATTCCCTCGATGGCATCTTGAATCGGATGAGCAAAATCATACATCGGATAAATGCACCACTCGTTCCCCGTCCGGTAGTGCTCTGCATGGATAATTCGGTAGATGACGGGGTCGCGCAAATTGAGGTTAGGTGATGCCATGTCGATTTTGGCACGAAGCACCATGGATGAGGCCGGATAGTCGCCATTGCGCATGTTTGCAAAGAGGGCCAAATTCTCCTCGATAGACCGCCCCCGATACGGACTGTTCTTCCCAGGCTCCGTTAACGTTCCGCGATACTCCCTCGTCTCGTCCGGGGTTAGCTCACATACATACGCTCTCCCCCGCTCAATTAAGGTGACCGCAGCTTGATAAATTTGTTCCGAGTAATCGGAGCCGTAATAGATGTGCTCGCCCGGATCGTAACCTAGCCAGCGGATATCCTCTACAATTGCATTCACGTACTCGATATCCTCCTTCAGCGGATTCGTGTCGTCGAAGCGCAGATTGAAGCTGCCGCCGAACCTTTGCGCCATCGTATAGTTCGTATGAATCGCATAGGCGCTCCCGATGTGAAGATAGCCATTAGGCTCTGGCGGGAACCTCGTGCACATGGCTCTTCCGAAAGGCTCCCGCTCCAATTCTCCGCTAATCAGCTTATATAGAAAATTCTCGTTATGATGTTCCTTCTCGTTTTCCAAGGTTGACGCCTCCTAATGAAGTCATGACGTGACACTGACACTCCGATTTGCAAAAACTAAAAAAACTCCACCCCCAAGACATGTAGTCTTGGGGACGAAGTTTATCGATCGCGGTGCCACCCCAGCTTCATTAATATGTCGCCATATTAACCTCTTCAAGTACGCCGCCTGCCTGTATCCATGCAGGTGGTTATACTCTAGCTCTGTAACGGGAGCTCCCGTCCTGCCATCCCCGCTTACGGCGGTTCCGACATGCTGCTCAGAGGCTTGTTTCGCGAAAATGTCCCTTGCTCCTTCTCAGCTGCCGGAGCTCTCTGTATAAGAACGATGTTTCCCTACTCTTCTCGTCATCGCGTTTAATTATTGGAAAGATGATAACAGAAAATCCTTTGACAGTAAATAGGCGTTCGGTTACCGCTCTACTTACAGTGTTCCCGAAACCACGTTGCCACGATACAGCGAAGCGATTCGCGGCGCTCTTCTGGCCACCGCTTCCGCGGAACAACTCGCCTGAACGAGTACGGCCGAAGCATCGTCGCCAACAGCCGGCCATACGCGCTGTCCTTGTTCATTAAGCGGCAGCACGCCGCCGGTAATAAATCCAAGCGCACGGGTCAGCGAATACTCGTCCGACATATGGTACACCTCAGCCAGACGGCCCGCTTTCTCCAAATTATCGCCATTGCCGAAAGGTGACCAGTGATCCGTAAGGCTGTCCGTTCCCAGATCCACCTTCACTCCTTTGCGATGCAGCATCGGAATCGGCATGACCAATCCCCCAATCGGCACCGTGGATGCCACCGAAATCCCCGCTTCCGCAAAACGTTCCGCCAGCTGCTCGGCTTGCGCCGGTGTCCCGCTCGCAAAACCAAACGCATGGCTGACTGTAACCCGCCCCTGCCAGCCTGCATCAATCGTCATCTCCGCAAGTCGGTGCATCGTCTCATAACCTGCTGCCCCTTGCTCATGAAGGTGCATGTCCACGCCGGCACCGGTTTCAACGGCAAGATCCATCATCGCATGCAGCGATTGTTCCATGTCGCCATCCACAGAGGTAGGGTCGAGTCCGCCGACATGTGTGGCTCCCTGCTCAATCGCCTGCTTCACCAAGCCGCGCGAATTCGAACGCAGCAAACCGTGCTGCGGGAATGCGACCAGCTCGTAGCCCAGTTTGCCTTCGTAGGCGGCAAGTGCTCGCTGAGCAACTTCCAGTCCTCTAAGCTCGCTGGTCGGCTCGATGTTGACGTGACCTCTCATATTTGTCGACCCGAATCCGAGCAGCAGCTCAATGATTTGCTTCGCCCGATCTACCGCAACCGGAAGCAGCTTCGGCAGTAAGATTTTCTCCTCTTCGATCCGGTCAAAAATACTCCGAGCCGGCTTCACCGCCTGCCAAGGTCCGCCGAAATAGGTTTTATCCAGATGGATGTGCGCATCTCTGAATGCAGGAAGCAGCAGCATTCCTTTCGCATCTCGCTTCGGACGCTGATCCTCTTCAGGGATCGCCTCGAACAAGATCGATTCGATTCGGCCATCCACAACCAGCACGTGGCCAATAGCCGTCTCTGTTCCGGAGACAATTCCATTCTCACGCTGGAACCCCGTCTCAAGCCGCACGTTTTGCAGCCAATACGTCGTGACATTCATTTTGCTTGCTCCAATCTATCGGTTGGTTTGTAGATATCCTATTAATTTACCACATTGGGGGAGAAATCGAATCATTGGCGGTGCGTTAAAAAACCTCCAGCTCCACTAGTTAAAGTGGTTCTTGGAGGCTCCGGCTCTTATCCTGATAGGTGATGGCGAGGCTCACTTCTTATCCACTTGAAGCAGCGAGACGTTCTTCACCGCATACGTATCCTTCAGCTTCTCTTCGTTTAGTACGTTTAATTTGATTAAGCCCGCTATCTTAGAAGAATCCGGCCTAGACAGCAACCGCCATACTTCTGGATCACCGAGCGATTCATACAGCTTGATGTCGTCGTATTCCTTGCGCTCCTGATGAACGACTTTCACCCGGTATTTCCCCGTCTCCAGCTCCGAAACACCCTGATCCTCGCAGTGTACCAAAATCTCTCCGCGCAGCTCGGTCAGCTCCTGCTCGATTTCTTTCTGCTTCTGCTTCAATTGGAAATAGCGTTTAACCTTCTTGTCCACCTGATTCACGCTCCTCTGTTACATACCTATGCAGAGGATGTTCTTAATATTTATTGTGTCCGTTTCTCACAATCTACGCTAGCACCAAAAGCTTGAGCGACTGTGCGCAGCGGCACCATCGTACGGCCCTGCCCAACAAATGGTTTATCGCCGCTGGCTTCATTGCCACTTATAAAAAATCGCTCCTGCCCGATCTCCATAATGACCGTTTTGGAGAAATCTTCTTTCGAGAGACTTCGATTGTAATCATCGTCAAAAAAAGCCTCAAAAGGCGCGTTTCCGCGCACTTTTGAGACGGCTTCACCATGCGCCAAACGTAGGCGTGTCTACTACTTATCAATCGTAGATGAATCGTAAGACGCTTGCATCAGCTCCAGGTAACGCTTCAGGTTCAGGTCATCCAACCCTTTTACATAATCGTCCCAATCCTTATCTAGACTCTTAGCACCTGTCACAAACTGCAGCGCATTTTGATCGATGTAGTTCTTAATGTTCGTTTGGATCATGCCGGCTTCGTCAGCGCTGGCCGGATCCACCCATAGCGCCCAGTGCGGGAAAGTATTCGTCGGCTGCTTGCCGTCATATAATTTCGTTGCTTCGAACAGGCGGCGTTCGTAGCCATTCTCGCCATAAATATCGACACCTTGCACCTCGGAGTCGCGGAAAGCTTTGAATTGGTTGTACTGCGCCATTGCTCCCCATAGATCATTACGCGGTGCTTCCCCTTTTGCAAGTGGAATTGTCGCATAAAGCGGCTGCACGTCCGAGTTCAGCGCAACATCGCCCTCTTTCGGTTGACGCCAGCTTTTCCCTTCTTCGCCGAAGATGCCGTGTAGCGCTCCTTCTTGCGTATAGAGATAATCCAGCATTTTGACAGCCGCAACTTGTACTTCTTCGCTTGCTTTGCTCGTCAGGACGAAGGTTCCGCCCGGATCAATTGGATAGTTGTACGTCGCATAGTTGGCATGAGGACCTTGGAGCGGCGGCACCGGATTGTAGTCCTTCACATAAGGCGCAGTAGGCGCGGATTCCACGAAGATCCAAGGATGCATCCCCGCTCCGGCACCTAAAATTTGCACATCCGCATTATCGCCGATTTTCTTGAAGGCTTCCGCATTTTGCGTAAACGCGCCCGGATCGATAAGACCTTCTCCATACATCGACTTGAGGAAAGCAAGCCCTTCTTTCCACTCCGGCTTATTCGCTACTGTCTCAACTTTACCGTCATTCATTTGCAGATAAGTCCGGTCATCGTCGTAAATAAAACCATTCATAAAGTAAGGGATAATGTGCACCCCATAAGCCTCAATCGAGCCGCTAAGCGGAAGCTCATCCGCTTTACCGTTACCGTTCGGGTCCTTCGTTTTGAACGCTTCCAGCACTTTCTTGAAGTCGTCCGTTGTTTTGGGCATCGTCAGTCCTAGCTTATCAAGCCACTTGGTATTGAGCCACATTTTGTTCGGGAATGAGCAGTGGTAGCATTCATTTAATCCGGTTAATCCATATATGTTGCCATCCGGCGCTGTATTCATCGCTTTGTAATAGGCATTGTTGTCGAGTGTATTCTTAATGTTCGGTGCATATTTATCGATGAGATCATTCAAAGGAAGAATAACACCTTGCTGGCCAAACTTGAGCAGATCGGATTGCGAGAACCGGTCTACCCAAGGAATGAGCAAGTATAAGTCCGGATAATCGCCGGATGCAAGCGAGATTTGTCTCTTCTCCGCCGCCCCATCGAACGGTACCGTCGTCCAGTTGAACGAGATATTGAATTTACTTTCGATTTCCTTCGTAAACTTGTTGGTTTTAAGATCCATGTCCGTGCCTTGTTGAGCAAATACGTTAATCTTCACGGGCGGGCCGGCAGTAGTGGTGTCTTGATTTGCTTCTGTATTGGTATTCCCGCTTCCCGAATCTGAGGTATTCCCACTCCCATTTCCATTTCCATTTCCGTTCCCGTTATTGGAAGATGAGCAAGCAGTCACAACCAAGCTAAGAATAACGACACAAGCAACTAAGAGCGACCATGATTTCTTCTTTCTCATGAATAACCTCTCCCTTTCTTCTTCATCTCTTTGCCATGCCCCTATACATGTGATAAGCCTGCCTCGTTACATCGTCATCCCCCCTAATTGAAATACACGTACCGTACTTAACCTTTGACTGAGCCAATCAGTATACCCTGGACAAAATAACGCTGAACAAACGGATAAATCACCAGCACCGGCAAGCTTGCCACCACGATAAGCGAGTATTTCATCAGGTTGGTCATCTGCTGACGAAGCACCATTTCACCGGCATCTACATTGCCTGTACCGTTGTTAAGAATCAGAATACTGCGAAGAACAAGCTGCAGTGGATAGAGTGCCTGCGTCTTCAAATAAATCAGCGCATCGAAGTAGGCGTTCCATTGCCCAACCGCATACATGAGCGCAAGAACGGCGATAATCGGCTTCGAGAGTGGAATGACAATGCTGCGAATAAATCGGATATCGCTGCAGCCATCAATCTCTGCCGCTTCCGAGAGCTCCTCGGGAATGGAGGACTGAAAGAACGTCCGAGTTATAATGACCTGCCATACCCAGATCGCATTAGGAATGAGCAGCGCCCAGCGTGTATCGATAAGTCCGAGTGCTTTGACGACCAGATAACTAGGAATCAGTCCGCCGGAGAACAGCATCGTGAATGTAATGAAAATCATGAGTCCGCTGCGGCCAAAGAACGTCTTCTTCGACAATGGATAAGCAATCATAATCGTTAACGACACGCTGATTAGCGTTCCAAAGAAGGTATAGAAGATCGAGTTCCCATATCCGCTTATGACTTGGCTGTTCTTTAATACAGTGATATAGCCGTCAAGCGTCGGGTGAACCGGCCATAACCACACTTCCCCTGAAGATACGGCGGCAGGGCTGCTGAAGGAAGAGCTTATAATGAACAACAGCGGATAGAGCACCACAATCAGAATAACAAGCAGGAATAGGTAGGTCAGAGACAGGAATATGCGGTCACCCAGGGATTCCATAATTTTATTGCTGCGGGATACGGCTGCGATGCGGCGAGATGCGTTCTGGCTCTCGGTAATCACCCATGTCCCTCCTTCCGTGTCAGTTGTTTACCACAGGCTGGTGCTGGAGATTCGTCTTGCGATCGTGTTAACGAAGACCAGAAGAATCATATTCACGACAGAGTTGAACAACCCGACAGCTGTGGCGAAGCTGTAATTGGCGTTGAGCAGACCGATTTTGTAAACATACGTTGAGATGATCTCGGAGGCGGAGAGATTAAGCGGATTTTGCAGCAGATACATTTTCTCGAAGCCCAGGGCCATAATGCTGCCAACATTTAAGATTAAGATAATGACCATCGTGGGCATGATGCCGGGAATATCGACATGGATGATCTTCTGCAGCCTAGATGCACCATCCACCTTCGCCGCTTCATAGAGGGAGGGATCTACCCCCGCTAAGGCAGCTAGGAAGATGACCGCCGCATAGCCCATGGACTGCCACACATCAGAGAAGACAAACACCGAGCGAAACAGCTGCGGAACACCTAAGTAATTGATGGATTCGAATCCCATACGGTTGGCAAGCATGTTAATAATGCCAAGACGCGGGGCCAGAAACAGCATCACCATCGATACCATGACCACCGTTGAGATAAAGTAAGGCGCATACGTGACCATCTGAACGATCTTTTTGAACCTCATGCTCTTCACTTCGTTCAGAGCAAGCGCGAGCAGGATCGGAATCGGAAATCCTACAGCAAGCTGATAGAACGATATGTAGAGCGTGTTCTTGATCAGCGTCTTGAAGGCCGGGTTACCGAAGAACAGGTCAAAGTATTTGGTACCGACCCACGGACTTCCCCAGATGCCTTTCATCACGTTATAGTTCTTGAAAGCCAGCACTGCGTTCGCCATGGGTAAATATTTAAATAGAATAAAATAAACGACCGGCGGAATCACGAGCAGATACAATTGCCAGTGTCTTCTAAAACTTCGAGCCGCGATGCTCAAATTGTCCTCTCCTCTCGCTTTCCTCTCAAGCTAAATTGTAACCGCTTACTTTATGGGATTGATCATATCCCTTAGCGGCGAACGACGTAAAGGTTCACTTCTTTCATGCACCGTACACTTGCGTTTTCACGCCGAAACCCAGTCATATCGGGGCTTCGGCGGTTTGTCTGTACGCACTTGGCGAGATTCCTCTCACCCGCTTGAACGCTCTTCGAAACGAATGTGTACTGTTGTAACCGACATGTACGGCGATCTCATCGATCGTCATTGTCCGCTCATTAAGCAGTTCGGTCGCTTTGCCAATCCGTATAAGCTCCACGTAGTCCGATAGGTTCTCGCCGGTGTATTCCCTGAACAGCTGCGAGATATATTTCTCCGGTCGACCGATGGCTTCGGCAACCTGATACAAGGTTAAATTCGATTCCGGGTACCGATTGTTAATGTATTGAATAACCTCATCGATTGTCTCTTGATCCATGACCGACTTTTTCCGAACGACATCGTGGCACATATCCGTAATTAAGGCTTCTAATTGCCCTTTGAGCTGTTTGGCTCCACCTGTTGCCTGGACATGCATGATCCGATGCCTAATTTCTTCGGCTGCAACCTCATCCTGCACCACTTTCTGCTCCACCAGCTTCAGTAACGTGCTCTTTAGCTCCATGGTGAACTGCTGCATCATCTCATACGAGAGATCCCGTTTTTCAAAATTGCTCGTGAACAGCTGGGTCAGCACAGCAAGCCCCTTCTCGGAATCACCGGCTTTTACCGTATTCATCAAACGCTGCTCGGCCTCGATGGAGTAATCGTACATTTCCGTCTCACGGATCGTGTCCTTGTAGTGGGTGATATCTTCCGCACCGGTATAGATAGCAAACTCCAGCGCTTGCTGGGCTTCATTGAAGGATCGGCTCATCTCATGCAGCATGCTGTAATAGAGAGAGCCAAGGCCGACCTTAATCGAAAGGCGATATTGGGTATAAACCGTATCCATGAGAAGCAGCAACTGTTCGAAATCATAGTTCATTCGCGGGAAGATGATCGCAATCTTATCGAAGCCCATATCGGTCACAAGCAATTCCGGACTAGCTTCCAGAAGAGACTGCTTCAGAATTAAACGTGCCACGCTTAGCTCTTGAACGATATCTGCATTTTCCATCCCGCCATAGCCGTTGATTCGCAGTAGTCCGACATACCCTTGATCACTTTCAATTTTGATGCCGGTTTGCAGCGAAATCGCTTCGATTTCTCGCACGGAGCTGAATTCTCCGTTTAGCAGCCGCTTAATGAACGCATCGCGAAGCAAAGGCAGCTGGTTATGCAAATCCGCCTTGAGGGTTTGATTATCATTGATGAGATTGGAGATGTTACCTGCGAGGAAATCATATTCGTTCTTGGAGCTGCCGCTGAAATGGCCATTCTGATCACGAAACGTACTCAGCAGCCGATGAATCGGAGCACTGTTACGATAAGCGAGCAACAGTCCGCTGACGAGGGCAATAATGGAGGCGGCCAACGTGTAAATTCCCGTTACTTTCTTAATGGTATTCGCTTTGCCCATTAACGCTTGCTCCGGAATACCTGCCGTATAGAGCCAGCCATTCGTATTCGATCGGATGGAAATAAGCAGCCTGCCATTATCGAATCGGCTGGTATCCGCCTCCACTCCGGATGGGATAACCGAAACCTTCTTGTAGTCGGCCTCATCAATTCCTTTGGCGATAATGGTTTTCCCTTTATTGTCCGTAATGACCGCCCAACCGCCATACTGCTGCACAATATGATCGAGCGTTTCCCCTAGCTTCGTCTCATCAATAATAATGGCAACGGTAGCCATCGATTCTTTGAAGCTGTTGATCGGAAGCGTTTGGAGGAAGGTAATGGCCGAAGTTTTGCGCAGCGCTGTGTTTCCGTCATTGCGGACATAGGTGTGTAGAGGCACAATTTCATTAAAATGGGGCTGCATAAGGAACGACTTCTCCCATTCATCGAAGCTCATGTCGTCGAACTGGTTCAGTTCATAATAGTGCTCGGGCCGGAAGAAGACGGAATTCGGTGTCAGAATGGCATTATAATTGCGCAGATAGATGAAGAAGTTAGACAAATAATCGTTGGTGCTGCTGTAATTGACTAAGCTGCGCTGCATGCGTCCCAGTCCATACACATTGTTGGGATCATACGGCTTCGGGTCGACGATGAGCTGATTTAATTCGGCATTCACCGCTAATTGCTTCGTAAAGCCGGCAACCTCTGCCAACCGCCGCTCTAGTATCTCTTTGCTCATATTCAAGGTTACTCTGCTATTCTCGATGGAATCGAATTTGGCCACATCAATTGAGGTGCGATAAGAGGCGTAGGCAGCAATTAGCGGGAGAATCAGCACAATAAGATAAGAAATCAGTAATTTACGGAAAACCCGTGAACCGTTAGCCCCTTTTCTCTTCATAGAACAATCGCCTCCGCAAATAGAGTGATTATGCAAGATGACCTCCCCTTTTCTAATTGATTTAGGGGAGGTCATATAAGGAAAACCCATGTTCATGCTTTGTATAACCTAAAGCTCCACCATCGCTTTGATCACTTTCGATTCCGGCTTCAGCCAGCCTTGGAATTGCTCGATCATCTCGGCCAGCGGTGCACGGTGCGTGATGTAGCGGTTGACATCAACGGCACCTGCGGACAACGCGTCCAAGACATTGTCGAAGTCTTCTCTCGTTGCATTGCGGCTTGCCATCAGCGTAAGCTCGCGTTTGTGAAACTCGGGATCGCTGAAGGTGATATCTGCTTTGACCAGCCCGACAAAGACAAGTCTGCCGCCGTGGGCCACATAACGGAACGAGTCGCCCATCGATCTGGCATTGCCTGTTGCATCGAAGACGACGGCGGGCAGCTCGCCGCCGCAAGCATCCATGATTCGCTGAACCGGCTCCTCCTGCAGCGCGTTTACAAGCGCGTCGGCCCCAGCCCCTTGCTCGCAGAAGCTAAGCCGATCATCGTTGATATCCATCGCGATGACCTTCGCCCCAATGTGCTTGGCAATAGCCATCACGCCGAGGCCGATCGGTCCGCCCCCGATGACCAGCGCCGTCTCGCCCGCAGCAAGACCTGACCTGCGCACAGCATGCGCCCCGATCGCAATCGGCTCCAGCACAGCAGTCTGGTCCAGCGTGAGTTCATTCGCCGGGATCAAACAAGCGACCGGAACCGAGATCCGCTCTCGCATGCCGCCATCGCGATGCACGCCGAGCACCGACATATCCGTGCAGCAATTCGTTTTGCCGCTGCGACAGGCGATGCAACTGCCACAATGCAAATACGGGATAATGCTGACTTGATCACCGACCGTAAGTCCCTGCTCATTATAGCCAACCTCTTCAATAATGCCCGCAAGCTCATGCCCGAGAATACGCGGGTAAGAGAAGAAAGGTTGATTGCCTTTGAAGGCGTGGAGATCCGTCCCACAGATGCCGATTCGTTTGATGCTGACAATGGCATGTCCCGCTTCCAGTACCGGCTCAGGCAAACTCTCCGTCCATTCGAAACGGTCTACTTCCGCACAGATGATTCCCTTCATAACTGCCCCCTGCCTAACTTCGCGTTATTTGCTGCGTGACTCGCTTCCATCTCTCGAATGAATACCGTAACTCCATCCGCCAGCCCTTTGATGGCAGATAAATCGCTGCCCCAAATCTCCTTGTGGCTGAGCAGAAGAGCGACAATCTCTTCAAGCGGGCGTTTACTAGACCAGCTCCCGGCTAGAAGCTCCAATGATGCCGCATCGTCCCTGACCGTATATGGAGCGCCATTAAGCGTGCGACCTGTGAAACCTTCACCTTCTCGAACGACTTGGTAATATCGCAGCAGTGCGGCTAACGACTTCACGATTCGCGGCGGAAGCGACTCTCCGCGATCCGTATAATAAAGCAGCGTAGGCAGCAGCCGCGTTCTGAACTTGCTAAGGCTGTTCATGGCAATATCCGCGAGACGATGGTTAATGAATGGATTCAGAAACCGTTCATACACGGCCTCCGCATAAGCCATTAATTCCTCTTCCGGCATGGCAACCGTCGGCACGATTTCAGCGGCAACGGCTTCCCTTACGAAGACTCCGAATTGCGGATTCTCCATGACATCTCTGACATATTGCTCGCCATGCAGCAAGGCAAGCGGGGTCATGAGCGTATGAGCGCCATTAAGAATGCGTACCTTCCTTAGCTGATACGGACGCAAATCATCAACCCAACGTACATTCAGCCCTGCCTGCCGCAGCGGCAGTTCTTCGTCAAGCTTCGATTCCGCTTCGATCGCCCAGAAGTGATACGGCTCTGCAGTAGTCAGCATCGCATCTTCATATCCCCATTCCGAGAACCATTCATCCGCTTGCTCACCTGCTGGATAGCCCGTTACAATGCGATCCACTAGTGAATTGAGGAAGCGATTATGCGTCGATACCCATTCCCGGAACGGCTCCGGCAGCGACCAATCCTCGCAATATTGCAGCACGCAGCGCTTCAGCTCATCGCCATTGCGTTCAAGCAGCTCACATGGCAGGAATATAAGTCCATTGTCCTCGGCTCCGTTGCCGCCTAGCGCCAAATATCTGCGATAGAGCAGCCATGCGATTTTGCCCGGAAATGACTGAATCGGTTCGCCTTCCACAAGCGGCTCCGGATTGTAGACGAGTCCGGCTTCCGTAGTGTTGGATACGACAAAACGTAAGGCAGGACTCTCCGCCAGTGAGATGAGCTGCTGCCAGTCGCTGTAAGGGTCGAATACCGTAGAGAATACGGATACAATCTCCTTATTCTCCACTCGCTCCCCATTCTCCAGCCCCCGCGTCACTAAGGTATAGAGACCGTCTTGGCTTTGCAGGGTATTGATTTTCGCTCGACCTCCCGGCCTTGGCTGCGTCAGCGCCACACTTCCATGGAATAAGCCTTGCTCTTGGCACCTATGAATCATCCAATCGAAGAAGCCGCGCAGAAAGTTACCTTCGCCAATTTGCAGCACCGTGACCGGGCTTTGCTCCATAACCTCGTATGCTTGCCGCTGCTTAGCAGGTAAAGTCTCGCTCCCCAACTTTGTTCCCATCGATTCAAACCCCTTTGCTTGTTTGGTCTTAACCTAAATGTAACACCCTGATGAGATCATAAAAGTGCATATTATTGCAGATTTATACCCTCATTTGATATATCCTTAGAAAAGATACGGACAACAAAGGAGCGCTCGCACATGAAGCCTATACGCAAACAGTTCGATGCCCAGCCTTCATTCCCTTTCGCCTTCACGTTCAAGGATCGGAAGACGCTGCAGCGCGAACTGCCTGATCATTTGCATGATTGGTTTGAGCTTGTCTACGTGTACAGCGGTAAGGGTGCTTTCTTCATCGACCGAACGATTTATGACATGAATCAAGGTGATCTCTTCATCATTCCGGGCAACACCATTCACCGTGCATTCCCGGACAAAGAGGATCCCGTTACGTCCACTGCTATGTTCTTTCATCCCATTCTGATGGACCGGATATCGCTGGGCGAATCATTTTCATATATGGCGTGTTTCGAGCAAAGCCGTACCCATCATAGTTTCAAAATGGAATGTACTCCGGCGCTTCAACAACATGTTGAGCGAGCACTGGATGGGGTTGAAGCTGAGCTGCGGACAGCGCAAGCAGGCTATCGCCATGCTATTGTTCTGTGTTTAGAGCAGCTGCTGCTGGCGGTTAATCGGGAGATAGATGGCGAGAGGAAGCATAGAGCCAGCTCCGCCTTTATCGGTCCAAGCTGGATGAAGGATAGTTTACTGTATATCGACCGGCATTTTACGGATGCTGTCAGCCTCAGCAAGCTAAGTCAGATGGCCTCCGTCAGCCCTGCGCATTTCAGCCGTGTATTTAAGCAGAGCACAGGGATGAACGTCACCGGGTTTATTACGGTTAAACGAATTGTGAGAGCCAAGGAGCTGCTGCAAGGCAAGGATGATACCATCGCAGTCATCGCTGAAGCATGCGGCTTCGAGAGTATGCCTTATTTTCACCGGGTGTTTAAGCAGATTGTCGGCATGACGCCTGCGGTCTATCGGCAGCGACGCAGCTAAAAAAAGCCGCCGGCGAAGAGGCATTTCCTCCTCCCGCGGCGGCTTCGAAACTTACCCGGTAATGGAGTAGCTTCCGTCTATATGAGTTGTGAATCGATACAAACCTCCGTCTACCTGTTCGGCAGCGACAAGGTTTCCTTCTGCATCCGTGATCGTAATTGGCGACTCAGAACGCAGGGTGCAGCTGCCACCGACAAGCGATTTCACACTGGCCGAATGCATTTTGCCTTCCTTCCAGATCATGCCGACTTCGAATCCCCCGCGAGCCCGCAAGCCCTTAACAGACCCGTTTCGCCATGCATCCGGCAGCGACGGAAGCAGCCATACATACTCCTGATGGGATTGCAGCAGCAATTCCGCAATGCCTGCCGTTGCGGCAAAATTGCCATCGATCTGGAATGGCGGATGCGCGTCGAATAAGTTGGCGTATACGCCGCCCCGGTGATAGTTTTCTTGGGCATACTCATCGACAAGTTGTAGCAGGTTGTTCACTAAATTGAGCGCTCGGTTGCCATCTCCAAAACGTGCCCATAGTCCTGTTTTCCACCCCAAGCTCCAACCGGTTCCTTCATCTCCGCGACGCTCCAGTGAGCGGCGGGCTGCTGCAAACAGCTCCGGTGTGCCTGCTTCGGTCAGTTGACGGCCGGGGTAGACGCCGAATAAATGCGAGACATGACGATGGAATTGATCTTCATCCTCGAAGTCCTTATACCATTCCTGAAGCTGGCCATACTTGCCAATCTGCAAGGGGAATAAGCGCTCCTGGGCTGTTTCCAGCTCCACTCTCCACTCCGCATCGATCTCCAGCTCCTCGGATGCTTCGATGCAGTTCGTAAACAAGTCCCATATAATCGATAGATCCATCGTGGAAGCCACGCTAACACCGGATAGCCCGTCTTGTGTCACAAATTTATGCTCCGGCGATGTGGATGGTGACGTAATAAGTCTTCCTTGACCGTCGTCAATGAGCCAATCCAGGCAGAACATAGCCGATTCTTTCAGGATTGGATACGCCTTGTCTCTCAGGTAGGCTTTATCTCTGCTGAACGCGTAATGCTCCCACAAATGCTGGGCCATCCAAGGTCCGCCCATTGGCCACAATGCCCATGCCGCGTCACCTTCTCCAAAATCACCAACCGGCGCAGTGTGTCCCCAAATATCCGTGTTATGATGAGCCGTCCAGCCGCGAGCACCGTAATGAATTTGTGCCGTTTCCCGGCCGCTCTTCGATATCTTCTCGATTAAATCGATCATAGGCTCGTGGCACTCCGCGAGCGCACAGGTTTCTGCCGGCCAATAGTTCATCTGCGTATTAATATTAATCGTATAATTGCTGCTCCATGGTGGTCTTGTTTCCTGATTCCATATGCCCTGCAGATTCGTCGCTTGCGTTCCCGGCCGTGATGAAGCAATCATGAGGTAACGACCGTAGTCGAATAGCAGCTTTACTAGTCCGGGGTCATTTGCCCCGTTTTGCTTAATCCGCTTATCCGTCGGAAGCAGCTCGTCCGACTCCGATGCTGGGCCCAGATCCAGTTCTACACGATTGAACAATGCTTGGTAGTCCGAGATATGCCGAGCGCGAAGCTCCTCATAGGAACGGCTCAGTGCCGCATGAACGCGCTGCGAGGTGAGTAGCGCAGGCTGCTCGTCTTTCGCGTAGTCCGTCGCCGCATCGAAGACTAAGACAACCGAGGTTGCGCCGCTTACACGAAGTCCATCGGTGCTTGCCTCCACCGTACCGCCTTCTGCGGATGCTGCAAGCCTTCCGTTAAACCGGATGGCTTGTGACGTCGACTCATCGCCATACCGAATCGGGTTATCGGAAGATTGATAGCTCGGCGCAACATGCTCGGGAGCGATGCCGCTCAGAATGAGATCGGACGCTCCGTCTTGTTCCATACGGTGACGAAGCGGACTGCTCAGCTTGGCATGGAAGGAGATCTTGCCTGGCTGGCTGGCTGTCAGCTTCATCACGATCACTTGATCCGGATGTGAGGCAAAATATTCACGCGTATACGACACATTACCAATCCGATAGCTCACCGCCGAAATCGCTTCATCGATGCGGAGCTCCCGGCGATAATCGCTCGTATTATTACCGTGCTCGAACAGAAGGTGCAGATGGCCAAGCGGCAAATACGCTTGCGTGTATGCCCCCATCATTCGTTTACACAGCTGATCTGCTTCTACATACTTCTCTTGCGCCAGTAATTGGCGAACCTCCGGCAGGGCAGCAAGCGCCTCCGGATTGTTCCAGCTCGGGTTCGGCCCCGACCAAAGCGTGTCTTCATTAAGCTGCAGCTGTTCGTGTTCCACACTGCCATAAATCATAGCTCCCAAACGGCCATTCCCAATTGGCAGCGCTTCCGTCCAAACTCGTGCAGGTCCCGGATAATGCAATTTCAATTCATTTCCCTCCCAATCAGTCCTTGATGTGTCCTATTCACACAGTAACAAACTTCCAAGCGTCTGTGTTGCATTTTTTTCCAAATGGGAGGGTTAGATGAAACTTTCCTACACTGAAAACCAGCTTTTGGCGCACATGTGCGGTAGACGGTACCTCTCTTTAGCTAAGTACCAGCTTTTACCGCACATGTGCGGTAGCCGGTACCCCTCCTTTCCACCATTGTGTTGTCATAGGTGCCACTCTTTCACCAAATTCGCGATACTTCCGCCAAGCCCACCGTTTGAACAACGCATTGCTCAGGTAGGGAGCAACTCTTTTCCTTGCTAACCTACCAAACACAACAAAAACAAGGCCGCCCCAAAAGTCACCTGCGCACTTTTTGAGACAGCCCCACATCTAAACCACATCAAACACTCGATCCACATTCACATAGTGAATCGGTACGGCCGCGAACAATTCACCAAGCCGATCTGCCAGCAGCCGCATACCCGGTTGCTCGCTCTCCAGATGGCCGAGAACGAGGAGAGACTTCGCCGCTCCCATGTGAACGGCGTCCCTCACGTACTCCGGCGTTTCCCACTCGGGTCCTTCGCCGTACAGGATCAGATCCAGCTGGTACTGCTCATAGAGCGGAATCGCCAGCTCTCCGCCTCCCCTGTAACCAGCGAGCAAGCCGACGCGTCTACACGAATCAGACAGATCACCTACGGCACGGAGCGACTCTATCCCGAGCCGCTTCTTCACATGTGCCGCAATTTCGAGGCCGGTATGCGGAGGAAGCTCAACAATCGAGGCAGCAGGGAGATGCTCCGCGACGAACGCCTCCCAGCCCAGCTCTTGAAGCAATCCTTCCATAATGCCATCGGGTTGCTGCCGATGTAATCCGTCATGCAAGCGGTAGACAGCAAGGCCGTGCTCGGCAATCAACTGTTTCTTAGCAGCGTACACCGTGCCCTCCATAGACGCGACCTTATCTCCGTCATGATGATGACTGTAAAAGATCCCTTCATGCGAAATCACCAAGTTCGCACCTAACGAAACCGCCTGCTCCAACACCTGCTGCGATGCGATAAAGGTGACGACGATTCCACTGACAGCCTGCCCGGCATCACCGAAGAGCAGTTGATCCGCACCACAACCAATAGCTTCACCGACTCCCGTCGCCTCCAAAACATCAAGCACATCCTGAACAATGAGCGTCATCCCAGCCGCCTCCTCCTATACGCCTGAATACGCCATAAATCCGCCATCCACCGGGACCGTGACCCCGGTGACGAATCCGGATACGGTATCGTCCGCCAGCCAAACAAGTGCACCAAGCAGGTCCTCCGGCTTTCCGAATCTACGCATTGGCGTATGAGTGATGATCTTATGAGAACGTTCGGTCAGCGAACCATCCTCATGGGTTAACAGCTTCCGATTCTGTTCCGTCAGGAAGAAACCCGGCGCAATCGCATTGACCCGAATGCCCGCTTCTGCCATATGAACCGCGAGCCACTGCGTGAAGTTATCGATCGCTGCCTTTGCCGCGCTGTAAGCAGGCACTTTGGTCATCGGGCTTGGTGCGCTCATCGACGAAATATTGATAATCGATGCTCCTTCGACTTGAAGCATTTGTTTCGCAAAAGCCTGCGTAGGCAGCAGCGTGCCTTTAAAATTCAAATCAAACACATACCCGAAGCCCTTCTCCGTTAAATCGAAAAAGGTACGAATGCCCTCGACTCCTACATCATCTGCTTTAAAAATCTCATTCGTCGTGCTACCCTCCGGATGGTTGCCGCCTGCTCCATTAATGAGCAGGTGGCACGAGCCCAACTGTTCCTTAACGACAACAGCCGCCGCGTCCACACTTGCAGCATCGAGCACGTCGCAGACAACAGCTATCGCTTCATTACCTTCACGGCGAATCTCTTCCACCACTTTCAGGCCCGATTCTTCCGTACGGTTGAGGATAGCCACCTTCATTCCCTGCCGCGCTAACTCCTTCGCCATCGCGGAACACAGGACGCCGCTACCGCCGGTCACTACAGCTACCTTCCCCTGCAAATGCTCGTGCTTCGGTATACTCATGCCTATCATTTCGTCACCTCGCCTGCACGCATGGAATCCCAAACGCCCCACAAATACATAATGCCTAAGGCCCGATCATACAGCCCATAACCCGGACGACATTTTTCGTCCCAGATATGCCTGCCATGATCCGGACGGGCATAACCTGTAAATCCTGTCTCGAAATAGGCTCGCACGATGCCTGCAATATCTACCGTTCCATCAGAGGTCCTGTGCGAGGTTTCAATGAAATCCCCATTGTCATAGACGCGCACATTCCGAATATGCGCGAATGGGATACGGCCCTTAAACTCATGCACCATTGCCACAATATCGTTGGCCGGATTAGCGCCAAGCGATCCGCTGCACAGCGTCACGCCATTGCAAGGGCTGTCGACAAGCTGCAGTAACCTGCGGATGCTTTCTCGGCTATTAATGATGCGCGGCAAGCCAAAGATCGGCCAAGGCGGATCATCGGGATGAATGGCCATTTGGATGCCATGACGCTCCGCGGTTGGGATAATCTGCTCCAGAAAATACTGCAGATTGCTCCACAGATCTTCTGCCGACACCTGCTTGTATTGCTCAAATAACGGCGCAAGCAGCTTTAATCGTTCCGGCTCCCAGCCCGGCATTGTAAAATCCACCTCATTAGCGATACGACTCACAAGCTCGCCGGGATCCATACTATCGACCTTAGCCTTCTCATAGAAAAGCGCCGTCGAGCCATCCTCCAGCTCCTTGAACAACTCCGTCCGCACCCAATCGAATACCGGCATAAAGTTGTAGCAGATCGTTTTGACGCCAACCGCTGCCAGCTTCTCGATTGTCTTCTTATAATTGTTAATGTAGTGGTCCCTAGTTGGCAGCCCTAGCTTAATATCCTCGTGGACATTTACACTTTCAACTACCTCCAGATGCAGGCCATAAGCATCGGCTTGTTCCTTATAGGCGAGGATTTTGTCCATCGGCCACTCTTCACCTGCAGGCACATCATGCAGTGCCCAGACAATACCTTCCACACCTGGAATTTGCTTGATCTGCTTCAACGTAACCGTATCATTGCCGGTCCCATACCAGCGGAACACCATTTTCATTTCTTCCTCACCCTTCTCCTCCAAGGTTTATTTCTAGGCTTTATTTATAAAGCCGCGGAAGGGTGAAAGGGATTGT
The DNA here is from genome assembly GCF_056269135.1 of Paenibacillus sp. J22FR21. Lineage (NCBI taxonomy): Bacteria > Bacillati > Bacillota > Bacilli > Caryophanales > Paenibacillaceae > Paenibacillus > Paenibacillus sp. J22FR21. The sequence goes on along the minus strand of NZ_JBWDNJ010000007.1, from coordinate 128,945 downwards.
GCCGTAGAGTTTACGTGCCGCCTTTGATAGTGTGTTGTTACCTCCAATTCTAATCCTAGAGAACACACAATCAACAGCGGCCGAAGGCACATCCCTGATCCCTGCAGCATTAGCTTTTCGCATCACAGCTAGTAAATCAACCTCCCACGTTCATCGGCAATCCCCGACTTGCGATAAAAATACGTATTAATACAATCGCGCCATTCTTCCGCATGCTCCGCTTGGTGAGTGAGTCGATCAAGTACCTGCTCGTGCCGTTCGCTTCCAACCAGCGAGGCTAGCAAATTCCACTGCTCTACCAGCTGAGCCGCACGCGCTGCACCTTCGAAATGCGTGTCGTAAATATGCTGGATCACCGTCTTGCCGCTCTTAAGCCGGTGCGAATACGGAACATGATGGAAGAACAACAGAAGCTCATCCGGGCATAACGCCACTGATTCGTACCGCTCCGCCACCGGAGAATGATACTGTCCCGCGTAACCAGTGCCGCTGCGCACGGTACGATCAACGCCCATGCCATGGCAATCCGCATAGTGATACGTGCCCCACTTGGAATATTCATAGCCGTCAACGTTAGGGCCATAATGATGATTCGGATTGACCATCCAGCCCACACCAAGCGGGGCCGTATAGTCCTCGTAAATGCCGTACGAGCTTAGCAGCATGCCTAACAAGACACGCTCCACCTCTGAATCCAATCCGAAGGTCATCGCAATCCATTCCCGTGCAATCTGCTCTGCGCTTAACTTCGGATTCCATGCCAACCGTGCATAGCCGTACCAATTCGCCTGTGCCAAAATATGTCCGGTCCAGCTCGCATCATCCCCGATATTTGCGACTGCCGCAACGCCGCCGCGCGCTCTCCCAAACAGCCGCCCGCCAGCTACTTCCGCAACCGTAGAACCTTCCCCACGGGCATGCGTATCAAAGTCCATTACTTCCTTCCACTGCGGCACCAAGAAACATACATGCCGCTGCTGACCTGTGTACTCCTGCGTAATCTGCAGCTCAAGCAGTTGGTTCGTGTCCTGCAACCCGCCGAACAACGGTGAAACCGGCTCTCGTACTTGAAAATCCATCGGTCCGTTCTTAATCTGCAGCATGACATTGTCACGGAATGTTCCATCCAAAGGCATGAAATGGTCATAGGCAGCACGAGCACGATCCGTGCTGCGATCTCGCCAATTCTGCAGGCAGTTGTACACAAAACAACGCCAAATCACTTCGCCGCCAAAAGGCGCCAGCGCATCTGCCAGCATATTCGCGCCGTCCGCATGATTCCGTCCGTACGTAAACGGCCCCGGTCTGAATTCGGAATCAGCCTTGACCAGAAACCCGCCGAAATCCGGGATGTAGCGGTAAATATTCTTCGCAGCACCATGCCACCATTCCGCTACCTCCGGCGCAAGCGGATCCGCCGTGTTCAGTCCGCCAAGCTCCATCGGACTCGCATAATTCACGCTCAAATACAGACGAATACCATACTCGCGGAAAATAGCCGCCGTCTTCGCCACATCCGGCAGAAACTCGTCGGTAATGAGCTTCGATTCCTGGCTGTGCACATTAACGTTATTAATCGTTAGGGCATTAATGCCACCGGATGCCAGCAGCCGAGCATAGTCCTGCACACGCTCCTGATCCCCGATAAATCGACCCTCATGGAAGAAAATACTTCTCCCGGCATAGCCGCGCTCAATCGATCCGTCCATATTGTCCCAATGGTTGATCATACGCAGACCATTGCTCGGCAGCTCGCAAATGGCAAGCCTCTCGATACTCTCCCCGGTTTGCAACAGCCGCATCAAATGGAACACCGCATACAGCAAGCCTTTATCCGCATCAGCTGACAGATAGATCCGATTCTCATCCGAACCCGAAGCATGAATGACATAACCTTCCTCGCCTAGTTCATTGAAATTATAGATACTTGCAAGCGGGTTCAGCAGCTCGCAGCTGCCGATTGTACCGACCACAATTACCGGCAGGCTCAGCTCCTCAGCAACGGCATCATCCTCGACCTCAACAGGCGTTTCCCCAAGCATCACGCCCAGTGCAAGCTTCAACTCTCTGCGCGCCGCTTGCAGCAGCGGTGAATCACCGATCACCACAAGCTGCGAGCAGCGCTTCTTATATTCACTGCGTAATGCTTCATTCCGGATAAGCTGATAATCAAGCCAACATGCATAGCCGCTCTCTATTCTTCTTCTATTCATGGCTGCGACAACCTGCCTCTCATTCGCTGAAATGAAAAGAGCCTCCTGTAACAGGAGACCCTACCTACTACATATCCATTTATTCAGCTGCTTCTGCCGACCATATTCGGTAATTCCCGCTTAACGCCAGCAAGGCGAATAAGTAGAGGCAATTATCATAATAACGCCTGTCACCCTCGCGAACAGGCGTCTTCCAGAACAGCGCTACACTCTCTCTCGCATATAGGCCGTTCGGTGCCGCTAACGATGCAGCTGCATTCGTAGCAATCAGCCCAACCGGATGAAGCGATTTCTCCTCGAACGGCTCACCGGCAATCGTATACCGCCGGTAGTCATCGGGATGCTTATCCGCGAAGAAGGCTTGAATAAGCTCTGCCTCCCGAGTCATCCATTTGCTTGCGCCAAACCACAGCGCCTCTAGTCCGATATTGGCTGCGACCCGGTAGGAATCACTGAAGAAATGCCCATACCCGCGATCATCGTTAGGCGTTCTGTCATAATGGGCATATTCCGGTGCTAAGCCGGTTTCCGGATGGCAAGCCAGCAACAGAAACGCCCTGCTGGCTTCCGCCGCTTCTCTCCAGAATGGGCGATCCGCTTCATTAGCCCAAAGAGCAAACAGCTCATAGAAATGCGGCAGATGATACGACGGATCGGAGTATTCGCAGTTAGGCACGAATTTGATTAATTTATTGTCCGGGTTCCACATCGGATAGCCGATGCCGTCTTCTCCGTTGTGTATGCAATCATGCAGCAATGCACGCGCCTTTACGCCGTAATCCAGAGGCGCTGCGCCGTCGCCCCACCGATGGGAGGCGAACAATAAAGCAAGCGCGAAGTATTCCTCGCCATCCGGCGCCGGTCCGTTCGAGCGCTTCGTTCCATCCGTGTTGCAGGACCAGGCGAAATAACCTTTGTTCTCGCCGGAAGTCATATACATGTATTGATAGCTCCATCTCCAAAGCCGATCGAATACATCCTTCTTATCCAGCTGTACAGCCATCATCATGCCGTAGGACATGCCTTCCGTCCGAACATCGAGGTTCCCGGTATCGAGCATATAACCCATATCGTCACCGGACGGGTAATACATTCTCGTCGCTTCATGATCGCCGAACAGCAGCTCCCACGTTTGCTCAACCTTTGCCTCGATATCCTTCGCGTCATAACCATAAGCAAGCAGTAGATTGTGATGTGCCGCCATTAGCCTTTTACGCCTCCCAGCGTCATCCCTTTAACAAAGTACTTCTGCAGGAATGGATAAACCATTACAATCGGCAAGCTCGCGACAATCGTCATCGTAGCTCGAATGGATGTCGGCGTGACGAAGTTTGCTGCCGTTCCGCCCGAGCCATCCATATTGCCGCCGGAAGAGCTGATCGAAGCATTCGAGTTTTGGAGCATCTTCATCAATTCGTATTGCAGCGTACTCAGGTTAATATGCGACGAGTTGTACAGGAACACATCAAACCAGGAATTCCAGTGGTACACTGCTGTGAACAAGGATGTTGTCGCAAGCACCGGCATCGACAAAGGCATGACGATCTTGAGGAACGTCGTAAACTCGCCTGCCCCGTCAATTCTTGCCGATTCCAGGATACCTTCCGGCAGCGTCTCAATAAAGGAACGAATCACGATGATGTTAAATACGCCGACAATACCCGGAATGATGTAGACCCAGTAGTTGCCCATAAGGCCAAGCTCGCGAATCAGCAAGAAGTTCGGAATCAATCCACCGTTAAAATACATCGTCAGCACGAAGGCCAGCGTAACGAATTTGCGTAATACAAATTCCGGACGGCTGATCGTATAAGCTACCATCGCCGAACAGAAGGTAGAGATGAGCGTCCCGAGAATTGTCCGCGAAGCAGAAACCATAGTCGCGTGCAAAATCTCTCCCTGCTTGAACACATAATCATAATTTTCCCAGGTTAATACTCTGGGCCATAAGTAGACGCCGCCCTTAATGGAGTCTCCGGCATCGTTGAGCGAAACAGCCAGCATGTTGATGAATGGATATAGTGTCACGATCATGAGGATCACCATGAACGTGTAATTGGCGATATCGAACAGCCGATCTCCTGTCGACGAATGACGGGCCATAGTTCCTTGCGATTTAGCCATGCTGTTCTCCTCCTTAAAACAATCGTTCTTGGCCTAGCCGTTTTGAAAGGTAATTCGCCGAGAACAATAGCACGACACTGATAACCGTCTTGAATATCCCTGCTGCGACGGACAATGAATAGTTGCCCAGGTTCATACCATACTTCAGGATGAAGATTTCAAGATTCTCGGAATAATCGAGGTTCGGTCCATTGCCAAGCAAGTATTGCGGCTCGAAGCCAGTCTCTAGAATTTGTCCAAGGTTAAGAATAATAAGAATGATAATAACAGGTTTGATTCCGGGAAGCGTAACATGGAAGATACGCTGGAAGCGTCCAGCGCCATCAATCTCGGCAGCTTCATACTGCGCAGGATCGATTGAGGTCATAGCGGCTAAATAAATAATCGTGTTCCAGCCTACGTTCTTCCATACTTCCGAAACGCCTAGAATACCCCAGAAATACTTGCCTTCTCCAAGCCATAGAATCGGTTCCTTGATGAACCCAAGACCCATCAAAATTTCATTGAGGACCCCTCCATCAGCAGAGAGAATGGTCTGAATAATCGTAGCTGCGACAACCCAAGATATAAAATGCGGTAAGTAGCTGATCGTTTGTACGACCCGTTTGAACGCTACTTTTCTTAATTCGTTTAATAGAATGGCTAGTATAATGGCTGTTACAAATCCGAGAACGAAATTGATTAAGCTCATAGCAAGCGTATTGCGAAGCACCACCAGGAACCGGTCATCGGAGAACATAAACTTAAACTGCTTCAAACCTACCCATTTCTGATCGCTGAAGGCTTTCGCCGGCTTATAATTCTGAAACGCGATCGACCAGCCCCATAGCGGAATATATTTAAAGATCACAAGCCAAATAAGGAACGGAACGGACATCAGGACCAACGCCCGCTGCTTCACAAGCTTCTGCAGAAATAATCCGATCCCGGATTTCTGACCGAGAAGGATCCGATCGGCAGTCATCTCCTGCTGCTTGGTTTCTATCATTGCGATCACTCCTCTCCATACCTACCCGGTTCTATACGTCTAAATTAGGAAAGGCCGGCCCCGTACTGCATGCGAGCTCCGGCCTTCCCCCTTACACTTGATTAGCCTTTAATCTTTGCCACTTTTTCTTTGACTTTTTCAGTCATCGTTTTCTCGTACTCACCTACAGGAAGCTTGTTAATTTCGCCTACATACTCGTTCCACAGACCGTCGAATTTATCCGGCGATGCAAGGACGATTTTCGCAAAATATTTACGTTGTACGTCTGGTTTCTTAGCCGTGTAGATTTGTGCATCCGAACCTTGCTCAAGTGCGATACTCCATGCTGGGTACCAAGGACGCTCATCCGGAGCGGCGAACATTTCTGCGTACGTTTGAACGCCGTATTTCGCAAGACGATCTTTCTCAGCAGGCGTAAAGGATGCTTGTGCAACTTCCGGTTGTCTGCCTGGGTTTACAGCATTGCCATCCGGGAAGGTGGAGCCTTGACCGTACATTGGCCAGTAGTACTCGAAGTAGCCGATACCGACTTGACGTTTGTAGTCGTTATCTTTAAGCTTGTCTATTTCTTCTTGTGTTCTGTACAATCTGCCTTTGTCGTCCACTTCATAGTTCTTGCCTTGAATGCCCCACTGTACCATCTTCTGGTTCTCGTCCGTAAGCAGGTTATTGAAGAATTTAATAATACGAACTGGGTCTTTCGCGCTTGTCGTGATTCCCACTCCGCGGTTGTTAACAAAGGAAGCCGGATCGATGTATTGGTCTTTCACGCCTGCATCGAATACGATTGGCAGCGGGAAATACTCCAGATCGTCGTTGCCGCCGTTTTTCACCGTCTCGGTTTTCAACGTTTGCAGCGCTTGGTTCACCTGCCAGCCGTAATCAAAGAAGCCAAGTACTTTACCGGAAGTCAGCTTCGCCAAGTATTGATCGTAGTTGTCTACGAAGGAGGACTTGTCGAACAAACCTTCAGCATTAAACTCATTCAACTTCTTCAACCAACGTTTGGTATCATCGTTAGCTGCGTAGATTTTGGAATCCATCGAAGTCATATCGACTTGAACTTCGCCGTCATTCGGGAAGCCCGCAAGATGGTTCGGCGGGTTCGTTGTTGCAAAGAAGCGCCAGTCGTGCGTCAGGGACATGAAGCCCGTCAATTTGTCGTCTTTATGTTTGCCTGCATAATCTTTAATCAGGTTAAAATACTCGTCGAATGTTTTGATTTTCGGATAGCCGGCATCCTTCAAAACGCGGTTTTGCACCCAGAATGCGCCTTGGTCAATCGTTGGGTTTGGTTTATATTCACCTACGATGGCACTGAATGGCAGGAAGTAAACGTTGCCGTCTTCCGCTTTCATCAGGTTCATGTAAGGGCCGTAAACGCGTTTAATGTTTGGACCGTATTGATCGATAAGATCGTTAAGCGGAATGAATGCGCCTGCTTCCAACACTTTATCGATGCCTGAATCAGGAGCCAGGATATCCGGATATTCGTTGCTTGCGATCATCGTTCCGATCTTCGTATTCAAGTCGCCTACAAGATGCTCCATCTTGAAGTTGACGCCCGTTTGATCCTCCAGGATTTTACCGATTTCCGTCTTATTCGTATCTGTGTCTTTGTTTGCCGTAGCATTGAAATAAGTGAAGGTTACCGGCTCCGCTTTCTCCGGCTCAGCTGCCTCAGTTGTGTTCGTAGTTGTGTCTGTGTTAGTCGTAGCAGCATTGCCTGTTTCCTTTGGAGCGTTTTCATTTGCATTGTTATTGCCGCTGGAACAGCCGACAATACTCATCATCAGCGTGAGCGACATGATGCCTAGTTGCCATTTCTTTCTCGTTTTCAAAGAAAAGTCCCCTTCCTGCTCTATAATTTGTAAGCGCTTCAATTGAACATCTTCAGTATACAAAGCAGAGCAATCTTTGTTTACCAGGTAAACTATATATCGCGCTTAGTAAATTAAAGAGATCGTATTTCGATCCGAATCGACGTTCCCGCCCCTTTGCTGCTCTCCAAGTCGAAGGTCGCCTGGTCGCCATAAAACATCTTCAGCCGCAAATACACATTGCGAATGCCGATGCTTTCCCCGCTCTCTTCCTCGGTCGAATACAGGTTTTGCAGCAGCTCTTTTCGTTTCTCTTCCGTCATCCCCACCCCGTTATCACTGACCACGCAGAGAAGTCCCTCCGGAGATTTGCGCACGCTGATCGTGATGAAACCGGCGTTCTTCAAGGGCTCGATACCGTGGATGCTCGAGTTCTCGACAAGCGGCTGCAGCGTCATCTTCGGAATTTTCTCTGTGGCTGCGTCCGGATCTACCTCAATGCTGTAATCCAGCTTGTCCCCGAATCGGTATTTCTGAATCTGCAGGAAACTCTCGACCAAATCGAGCTCGTCCTTAACCGTTACCATATCTCTGCCCCAGGACAGAGATTTACGGAAGATCTTCGCCATATGATGAATGATTTTGGCTGTCTCTTCCTCGGACTTCATCAAGCTCCGCATCCGAATCGTCTCCAGCGAGTTAAACAGGAAATGCGGATTGATCTGGCTTTGGAGCGCATGCAGCTGCGACTGATTGCGGCTAAGCTCCAGCTCCTTCTTCTGAATGTCGGCCATATAAACATCATGAATCAGACTCTTGATCTGCATCGTCATCCGGTTGAATTCCGTTGTCAGCTGGCCGATTTCGTCATTCGTCTCTTCGTTGTCGATCAGCTCGAAGCTGTGGTTCTTCACCCGCTTCATCTGCCTCAAGATGCGAAATAGCCGCTGATTGAGCGAGCGCGTAAACCAGACGATAATGAGCGTAGGAACAAGTATGTTCGGGAGCGCCATATAAATAACGAATTCCCGTGACTTCCGAACCTCTACTAAGACCTCACGCTCCTGGAATTTCCCCACAACATGCCAATTCATTAGATATTCCTTGTTCGCAAAGCCTTCATCGAAAATAATGCCATCATTCTCCGAGTCCTCTCCGCTGTACTTCTTGCCTGACGAATACTGAACGGTATCCCCTTCGAGCAGATACACGCTGCCCTCCAGCGTTACATTGCTTAATACTTGCTTGATGAGGCCGGGATCCAGGTCAATCTTGATGATTTTATCAAAATTATTCTGCCCCGCAGAGCTGCTCATTCGTCTGACAATGCTGATCCCGGGATCAGTGATCGAGATCGACAAGTTATTGCGAACGAGGATCGGATTGGCCGTACCTGAGCTTACCAACCGCTTATACCACTCTGCATCAGGACTAATTTGTGAGATTGGCGAAACATAGCCGCCATAAATAATCGTATCGTTATTCGTGTAGATGGTAATGTTCTGAATCGCTCTGTATACAGGTGCGTATTTCTCCAGCATGTCCGTAATATAAGAGTGGTAGTTCATGACGTAATCCGATGAATAGACATAGCGTTGATCCAAGTAGTCATTCATGATGGAATCGTTATAAAGGACGGACGAGATGCCCACTACGGCATCGATCTGATACATGAACTCGTTGCGCATCTGCTCAATGGCCAGCGACAAATCCTTCATCTTCTGATTCTTCACGTTATTCGTCGTAATGTTGTAGAAGATGACGTTCGTGAGCACGACCGGAATTAACACGGATAGAAAATAGATCATCAGCATCTTGCTTCGAAGCCTGATGTTGTGGAAGGCGCTGCTTATTCTCATGAACGTGAATCCTCCTGCGCCTTCTATGTTTTTGCGATCATCGCATTTTTGTATTCGGTCGGGGTTTTCCCTTCCACTTTCTCGAATTGGCAGACGAAATAATCCGCATTCCCGAATCCGACATTAGCCGCGATCTCGTAAATTTTCTTATCCGTCTGACGAAGCTGACTCTTCGCTTCTTGAATCCGAATCTGCAGCAGAAACTCATTGAAGTACATGCCATATGACTTCTTGAATAGTTGACCTAAGTAAACCGGATTCATATAGAAGAGCTTGGCAATGCTCTTCAGGCTGATATTGCTGGCATAGTGGCTCTCGATGTAGCTTTTGATTTTGCCAATCTCGCCTTTCCCGATCTTGCTGCGCAGCGACGCCATATAAGCCGTACATTCCGTTAGGAATTCCATCAGCAGCCCCTTAACACTCTCTAGGGTTCGAGGCTCGTTATCCCAATGCATAATGGGATTGAAGGCCACCAGTTTATTCACGTCGCCTTGCATCGTCTGGATAATCCGAGTTGCGCCGTGCACGCATCTGGAGATCGAAGCGCGCATCGATTCCAAGGCGAAGCCTTGCTCGCGAAAGGCTGCAAACATCGCATCCACAAGCTTCGTAATGGCCTCGCTGTCATGCTCTTCCAAGCGCTCCATCAGCTCGGTGTATTGCGTCTGCTCAATCTCCTTGTACTGCAAAGCCGTGCCTTTGATGTCGTCATAGAGGATCGCCGCTTTAGGCGCCTGCGCGAATTTATATTTCATCGTTTCCATCGCGGTCATATAAGAAGCTTTCACCTGATCCAGACCGACAGTTCGCTCGCCAACATACACACTGGTGACGCCTTCGCCTCTTCCTGCCGTCCCCCTGATCAGATCATCTGCAAGCCGCATCACCCCATCCGGCCTTGGATCCGATGGAATCAGAAATCCAAGGCCGTAGGGACTCGGAATGTAGATGAATGGTTCTTGATCCGGCGCATGCCGCTTCACTACTTTAATGACGGCTTCCTTTATCTCGCCAATCTGTTCGTTCTTCTCTTCCTCACTCAAGCGGGAAGGGACGTTATTGAGCTCAAGCGCAATGTATCGCAGCGGTTTATCGATTGGCAGCCCCAAGTATTGCGATGCATCCGCAAGCAGCTTCTCATCTGATTTTCCCGAGAGAAGCTGTTCAAACAGCGAGATTTGAAAAAGCAGCTTGCCGCCTTCTTGCCACGTCGGTCGCTCATTGAGCATCTCATTAATCCGCCCTAAGGTTTCCATAAGCTCGTTCTCGTCAATTGGCTTGAGCAAATAATCATGAACGCCGTAACGAACGGCCTGTTGTGCATATTTGAAATCGCCATATCCGCTGATAATAATAAATTTGATCTCCTTGCTGATTCGCTCCTGAACCGTCTGAATAAGCTCAAGCCCATCCAGCACAGGCATACGAATGTCGGTAATGACGAGATCCGGCATCAGCCGCTCAATTAATGCGAGCGCTTCTTCCCCATCTTCAGCCTCGCCAACGATCTGAAAGCCACATTTCTCCCAAGGGATAAGTCCTACAAGCCCTTTGCGCGCAAACATTTCATCGTCAACCAGAATCGCTTTTCTCATAGGAATGCCTCCGATTTTGGTTTATCTATCACTGTAATCGCTTACAAGTCGTGTCACCAGAAAGTTTCTGTTCCTGTAGTATTTTCAAAGTTAATCCATTTTACTAAGACATGTTGTTTTCGTAAACGTAAAGAAGTATAGATTTTACTTTGTATTCTAAAGAAATGGTGCCGATTGCGTTCTATTACCTGTTCTGTGATACTCTAAGGCTAGGGATTTGGGCTACAACCGTCAAGTTATTAATGAGGTGAAATGATGGGCAACATAACGATTGAAGTGATAGAAGATGGCAATATTGAGCCATGCCGGGCGCTTTGCGATGAACTGATGGCGTTTCAGCAGACCCAAGCAACGATGCTGCCGGAAGTTTTTGATGCGATGAATTTCGATACCCGCATGAAGCGAAGCTATGACCGTGCGCCGGAAAGTCAGGTTATCGTCGCGAAGGATGACGGTGAACCGATTGGCTATGTATTCTCGACCATTGGTCAGCTCGACGAAAGCAGCAGGAATGCTTACCCCGACTGGGCTCCTCGCGGAGGCAAGGGCTTCTATCCGGATTGGGATGATCTGCCCACTAAGGTCGGCTGCTTGAACAATTTGTATATCCGTGACGGCTACCGAGAGATGAAGCTTGGCTCCAGGCTGTTCGACATGTCGATCGCCTGGCTGGAAAGCTCCCCGAATGTGGACATCATCTTCATCTATATATCCAATGGTAATGATGCAGCGCTGAACTTCTACCTCAGTCGCGGGTTCACCTACAGCCACGAGGTGTTTGGCGGGTTTATTAAGGCGGTTTATAAGATTACGCGCAGATAGCGAAAAGAACCCCAATGCGTGCATGCCGCGGGGTTCTCGGATTAGAAAAACCCAACGTTAGCCATAACGCCGGGTTTCTATTTGCTTTTTGTTTTGTGTGAGAACGTGAGAACACCTACTGAATCTCTAACGGTTGTCAGCGCGCTTATTTCATGAAATTAACACCTTTATAAATTGTAACGGTTGTGAGCATCGTTATATGCTGCATAATGGTTGATTTTTATCGGAAAATGGCCGAATAAGCTCGCTGGCAACCGTTAGAAAATAAAAACGTTCTTTTCAGGCCATTTAGCCGCTGTCACAACCGTTACAGTTCCTAGCCCCACCTTGTTTGCACAAATGTTGCAGAATGTGCAGCATTTCCGAGGATAAGGTCCTGTGTTGACGAAAATGTTGCCCGTTAGGCAGCATTTTCGTCTCTGCAGCCGCCTAGGATCAAATTCACGCTGAAATGTTGCAGTTTACGCAGCATTTCACGGTATTTGCCCCCAGGAGGGGATAAAATGTTGCCTTTCCGGCAACATTTCTCACTTGCTCCCCCACCAGCCTTAACCGATCATCCGGAAATCAATATGGGTCGGCGGCGGACAAAGCTGCATCGCTTCTTCAATCAGCTCCGGTGTCAGCTCGACGTTCCTTTGTGCAGCGAGCTTCTTGGCGTTGTACTTAAACCACAGCTCGATGATCAAGGTTTCGCCCTCGCGGATGACGGCGAATTCGGTGGCGAACAGCTTCTCCATAAATGCATCATGCCCAAGCTCCAGCGCGACAGCGCCTACAATAATCTGAATGCGGTCGCTGCTCGCGAATGCCGGCGGCAGCGATTTGTATACGCGCCACGCCCCCTCGTAATCCTTGTTCTGAATCACGAGATTAAGGTACTCTTCCACGAATGCCCGGTCCGGGAAACGACCGGAAACACCATACGCCTGCTCATAATAAGCCAGCGCGCGATCCGTCTCGCCACGCTGCTTCATCACCACGGCTAAATTCCGGTATACCCATGCCGAAGGCTTCATACGAAGCGATGCTTCCCAAGCTTCGATCGCCTCCGCGTCCAGCCCTTTCTCATAACGCATGACTCCGTCATGCAAGAGTGCCGTCCACGTACGATTATCAGCGTGCTCCAGGCTGCGCTTCAGCCTGTCCATCCATGCGTCTTGAATCATCCAAGACGGCGGAACCTCTTCAACATCCTGCTCCGGAAGATAATCTTCCCGCAGTAGGACAAGCCAAGGCTCCTGCTCCGCCCCGAGCGTCTCATCCGTGAAGAGGAAGCCTTGCGGGACGCCAACACCGCCCTCGCTCTCCCTCCGCAATCGCTCTAACGCGCCCCAGCCTGAGCCCGTATGCAGCGACAATTCCGGCGTTTTGCCCGCCAGCGCCTGATATTTCGCATGCGCGGCATACACCTCTTCCTCGCTGAGCTCCTGACTGACTTGCTCTTCTATATATTCACGTGCCTGATCCCAATTCTCCCGATAAGCCGCTTCCGTATCGATACCGCTCAGCATGCCAATCATTTGCGTAAAATCCCAGACGGAATGCGCAGGCATCTCGATGTCATGCAGCTGCGTTGGCGCGAACCCGCCCTGCACCTCGATGTAGTTGCCTTCGCCCGGTTTCGCCAAGAAGTCGCACCACCGTCTGCCTCCTGCGTGATTGCCCCAGCAGAACATTTTCCGATACCGAAGCCTTGAAGTCGATCGCTCGAAGAACATGCGGCCATCCTCATAGGCGACAGCTTCCCACGGTGACTTCTCGGCTGCAGGCGTCTGGAAGAAATACTCGCTCGCATACGGGAATCCCATCGGATAGGACACGTCCACACCCGGAACAGATGGAAGAATCGGCATGCGGTCAGCGCCATAGCCCTTCTGCGCAGGGTCGATATAGATAACATCGCCTGTCCCCGAGAACACCCGTGATCGCTCGGTCTCTTCTACCGCGATATTCGTCCACCAATACATAGGCACGGCCGCCGCTTGATCATTCACGATACGGACATAGACCCCTAACTGCCTGGCACCCGGCGGCAGATGAAAATCGATATGCCAGAACAGATTCTTGCATCGCTCATACTCGTAGATGCGAAGAAACTCGTTTCCTGCATCATCGGTGAGCTTGGCTGCGTGCATCGGCGAACTGGTCGTGAACGTATGTCCTACATGACCGATATTCCACTCGATCCCGCCCGAGAACCACGCGTTCAGAATGGCTAAATTAGCCGGCTGGAACACCGGATTCCGGTACAGGATCTCACGCCCCGTTGCCTTCTCTTGCAGCGAATACAGCCTCCCGCCGTATTCCGGCAGAAACACAGCTTTCAGCATGTCATTTTCCAGCACAATCGTCTTCAGTTCAATCGTATCGCGCTTCCTCGAATACCGATCCTGCATCCGATACGGCAAATACCGCTCGCCGGTATTGTCCCCCATATATAGCATATGTTCCGGCGTCAGACTGCCGTTATCCGTTACTTCGCGATGCGCGTTCTTATTTCTGAACATCGGCAGGGGGTTCTCCCCTTCCGGCCGTGCTCCCTCAATCGTCAGACTTGCGGTCGTCACCAACATGGCGGTCCATCATCTCCCCAGCTTTTATCCTTTTACAGCGCCTACAGTCAAACCCGAGATAATTCGCTTGGATACGAACAAATACACGATAAAGCTAGGCAGAAACACGACCATACAGGCCGCGAAGATACCGCCGTAATTGCCCGTATTGGCATACCCGTACACGATGGATTGCAGCGATAACGCGAGTGTGCGCGAATTGGCATCATTGGAGAAGATCAGCGCGAAGAAGTATTCGTTCCACACCCCTAGAAAGTTGAAGATCGATAGCGTAATGATGCCCGGCTGTGCCACCGGCAGAATGATTTGGATGAACGCTCGAATCGGACCACAGCCATCCATTGCGGCAGATTCCTCAAGCTCTTTGGGAACCGAGGAGAAGAAGCTGGTGAGAAAAAACACGGCAAACGGTACGTTCGTGCAAATATAAACGAGAATCAGCGTAATGATCGAGCCGGTCAGCTTCAATTCCACGAAGATCGAGAACAGCGGAATCGAGATGAGAATACTCGGAATCGCAAGCGCGGACATGAACATCATGTTCAGCAGCCCGCGTCCCTTGAAATGAGCTCGGCCCAGCATGTACGCAGCCGGAGCCGCAACGACGACGATGCCGATGCAGGCCGTAACCGTATAAATAACACTATTCGCAAAATATCGCCCAATGTCCTGCTGCTTGAACAAGTCCGTATAGTTAGAGAAATGGATGCCGCTTTTCAGTAAGGAATTCGTGAAAATATCTCTCGTTGAACTCAGCGATGCCAGGATGACCCAACCGAACAGAATGACGGAGAAGATCAGCCAGCCATAGAGCGGAATGTAAGCCGGTAATAGATTCATTTTCTTTCGCATTGCTACGCTACGCATGAAGATTCCTCCTCCTCTTAATATTCCAAACGGTCCCTCGGGAAAAGTCGGCTGATGAGTGCAGATGCAACCAGAGTCGCTAACGTAATCAAGATGCCTACACTAGCTCCTGATCCGACGTTGAATGCCCCGCCATCGGTCAGCACGGAGTTACCTTTGGCCATGCCGAACACCTTCTGGTACATGTAATACCCCGGTGTAACGGTATGCGGATCATCGAGCCCGAACGTCGCCGACCATACGAAGAAATTGAACGCCGTGATGGTCCATAAGACCAGCGTCGTACGAAACACATCCCGCAGCAGCGGCAAGGTGATTTTGAAGAACTTCGTCCACGAACTCGCCCCCTCTAACGTAGCCACTTCGTAGAAATCGCCGGGAATGCGGTTGATACCGGCATTCAGGATAAGCATGAAATAACCGATCGAACCAAAGCTGAACGCCATAATCATGGCATAGTAAATATGCTCGTTATCCGTCCACTGTATATTGGCAAGCGCCGTTAAGCCCAGGCGATTAAATACGGAGGTTAGCAATCCGAAACTCGAATTGTAGATATACTGCAGCCATACAACGGACATGACCACCGCGGAGACCGTATTCGGCAGGAAAATAAGCGACCGCCAGAAGTTTTTCCCTTTTACCCCGGATGTAAGGATGGCCGCATAGAGGAATGCAAAGGTGAAGATCAGCACGCCACCAAGCGCCCATATGCCAAGAACATTTTTGACGGACCCGATAAAATAAGTGCTGCTCGTTACATCCTTGTAATTCAGGAGGCCAACAAACTTCCACTCCGCAATACGGCTGGAGAGAGTCGGGATATTATAGAAGCTCATAGCGAATGTACGCAAAGTCGGATAGAGAAAAATAGCCAAATATATAATGACGGCCGGCGCTAAGAACAGCGCGATAATCGATTTTTTCATTCTCATGACAGCACCCCCGCAACATGTCAGCCCTCAAATTCGTAAAACGCGGCGCTCCCACGAACGCCGCGTTCCGTTTGCAATAGCGTTACTTAGCCTTACTTGCCTTCATAGAACTTTTTCGCTTGGTCTGCCATTTTGCTCACGTACGCTTCCGGCTTGATCTTGCCTGTTGCCAGCTCCATGAATGTCGGGAGAACCGTGCCGCTCGAGAAATCGCCGCCGTTGTCGATACCGAAGCCCCAAGGCATGTTAACCTTCGCGTTGCCGAAAGCAACTGCAGCTTCCGCAAGCGGAGCAGGCCATGTCGAGTCAATCGTAGCCGGAATCGCAAGTGCTTGCGCCGACATGCCCTCTTGCGCTTTCTTGCCGACAAGGTACTTCACTAGCTCGAATGCAGCAGGAACGTTCTTGCTGTTCTTATTCATCAACAAGCCTTGTGCGCCGAAGGAAAGTCCTTGTTGGCCGCCCTTGTCATTGCCGTTCGCCACGACAGGGAATTGGAAGGAGCCCCATTGGAAGTCAGGACCTGCTGTTGCCGCTACTTCGTTCGGCAGCCAAGTGCCGTTCAAGTACATGGCCACTTTGCCCAGTGCCAGATCTTGCTGTCCTGCCGGATACTTATTACCTGCGATTTTCTTGGAGAAGTATCCTTTGTCATTCAGGATTTGCATGTCTTTCGCAAACTGGAGGACGATCGGATCTTTCCACATCTCGCCTGTTTTGTCTTTGACCAGACTGTCGGTCCAATCGCTGCCCATCGCGCTTCCGAGGTAACCGCCGATGAAGAGATCGCGGTAAGCATCATCGAATGTTAACGGCTCTACGCCTGCTTTCTTGAGCAGCTCGCAATCCGCCAGGAACTCTTCCCATGAAGTAGGAACCGCAGTGATGCCTGCTTGCGCAAACAGGGCTTTATTGTAGAAGAACAGAACCGCGTAAGGCTGCTGAGGAATGGCATAGTAGCCTTCTTCAAGACCTGCCGGCGCAGCCAGTGATTTGACCCAGTCCATCAGCGATGGAAGCAGGGAATCCTTCACGGACTTGCCATCGATACCGATCGACGGCTGCTCCAAGAGCTCGTCAAGCTTCAATACATGATCCTTCAGATTGCCGAGCGCCGAGCCCGGGTCTTGCTCGAAGATATCAATTTGCTCTCCGCTTTCGAGAGCCGGCTTGATCAGTTTATTAATGTCACGACCGTTATACTTCACTTCGACATCCACATTCGGGTTTGCAGCCTCAAATTCTTTGACAGCCTCATCAATGACTTTCGCCTGCGGCTCCGCATTGCTCCACATCGACCAGAAGACGACCTTCCCCTCCAGGCCTGCTGCGGTGCTTTCGTCTGTAGTCGCATTGGCAGCATTCGTATTCGTGCTCGTATTTGCAGTTGCAGCGGTGTTCGTAGATTCCTTGTCATTCGCAGAAGCATTCGTTGTCGCGTTATCGTTGTTTGATTTCCCGCAGCCCGACAATACGGACAGCGCCAGCATCGTCGTTAACGTTAATGCGGCTAATGGTTTCTTTCTGATCAAAGTGAATTCCCCCCGGCATGTAATGGCTTACAAATGTGATTATAGGCGCATTATTCCGAATTAAGTATGACCGCGGATTAGATAAAACTGGATTAAACTAAGCCTGCTTTGGAACGCAAACAAACAGAGAGGAGACACCGGCCCCCTCCTATAGGCAACTTGAAGAGCAAAAAGTATGTAAACCAATTATAAGAATATGGATTAATCTAAGAGCTTTGCTTGAAACCGACTCTTTCGAAATCGATGATGGTATACTCATTTACATAAACTCCATTTCACTCTCGATACGGACAGGTGCTATCATGGGAATTTTAACGAGATTGCGCA
This sequence comes from Paenibacillus sp. J22FR21, assembly GCF_056269135.1. Lineage (NCBI taxonomy): Bacteria > Bacillati > Bacillota > Bacilli > Caryophanales > Paenibacillaceae > Paenibacillus > Paenibacillus sp. J22FR21. Next base: position 111,284 of record NZ_JBWDNJ010000007.1, on the reverse strand, counting down.
TCAAGACGCAGCTTCAGTTGGCTGTTGCACTCATTGTGATCATCATGCTGATGATTATTTACTCCTTGTACACCCAAACCTCTCAAATTGTAATTAAGAACAACAATCAATATACCGAAGATACCATTCGTAAATTCAAGCTTAATCTCTCGCAGAAGACCGATGAAATCAGTCAGATTATTCTCAGCCTAGGGTTCGATCCCTTCGTGCAGAAATTCATGACGCAGAACGACCCCAGCTTACTGTACGAGATGAGTAATGAACTGGACCGCAAGATCATCTCATTAAAGGCAGGCCGAACAGGCTTCCGGGATATCGTCTTAATCGGTACCAGCGGGATGCGCTACAGTCTTAACGGCAGCATCGATTTCGTGCAGCGCTCCAACCAAGCAATCGAATCCAGCAAGACCGTGTATGTCAGCGGCTTGGAGGCCTATGACTACAGCTCCGCTTCAAAGAACAGCATGCTGTTCGCTCAGAATATCTATTCCAGCGACCTCGGCAACGGCACGGATGGCAACAGAATCGGCTACATAGCCGTCATTATCGACGTGGAGGCGATGTTCTTCGATGTCGACAGGAGCAAGGCGGAGCCCGGCGTCGGATTCTATCTCATCGACCACTTCGGCAGTGTCTATCCGGAGACGAATTCGCCCGATATCACCAGAACAATTAGTACGTTAAGCAGCCAGCATAATAGTGAGCAGAAGCTGACCGATTCTATCGGTGGCGTCAAGGGTGCCATCCAGATCCAGCGGCTCGACCAGATCAATGCTTCCGTGCTCAGCTTCGTTCCGCAAGAAGCGCTGTTAGCGGAGCTCGACTCCGTGCGTAACCGCAGCATTCTCATCGTTATCCTATCGATTCTACTCATGGCCGTGCCTTTCGCGGTGATTACGAATAATATCGTGCAGCCCATTCAGCGGCTCGTGCGATTCATTAACGGCATCAAATCCGGCAGCATCAAAGATCTGAAAACAACCATTCACCTGGAAGGCAATGTGGAAATGAACGTGGTCGCCGAGAATTTGAACGGGATGTTAAGTGAGATCGACAATCTTACGCATCGCCTCGTCGAGACAAACACCCATCTGCTGGAGGCGGAGATCGAGAAGGAGAAAGCCGCCACGGCTTATCTGCGCAGCCAGATCAATCCGCATTTTCTGTATAACACGTTAGAATCGATTAAAGGTGTTGCGCTGGAAGCAGAGGCTCCTCAAATCGTCGAAATGACTAAGGCACTCGGCAAGTTGTTTCATTACAGCATCAAAGGCTCCGGTTACGTCACGCTCGATCAGGAGCTGAATGCGGTCAAGTCTTACGTATATCTGCAATTGATTCGTTTCGAGGATCGTTTCGACGTTACCTATCATTTCACGGACGAAGCCCTGCAAGTATCGGTGCTCAAAATGATTCTGCAGCCGCTCGTGGAGAATGCGATTTTCCACGGACTTGAACCGAAAACCTCCAAAGGAAACCTCACGATCGTCGGTGAAGTCGAGAATGGCAGGACGCTCGTGCTCCGCATCACCGACGATGGAATGGGCGTCGATGAGGAAACCTTGCACCGTATTCAAAGCAAATTGTTGGAGAAACCTTCCTCATTGAGCCGTGACGGTCAGGATTCATCGGACAGCGACAGCATAGGTTTGCTTAACGTGAATAATAGACTTCGTTTAGCTTATGGCTTTCAATATGGGCTCACCTTCGAAAGTGAAGCCGGTCATGGAACATGCATAACCCTTACGATGCCAAGTCACTACGTACAACAGGGAGGGGATATCCGTGTATAAAGTACTTCTCGTGGACGATGAGAATCTTGTTCTGAAGAGTTTGGCGGCAGGCGTGGATTGGAAGAAGTCCGGCTTCTCTGTTGCGGGCAAAGCGAATAATGCCACCAAAGCGCTTCAATTGATTCAAGAGCTCGAGCCGCATGTCGTGTTTACCGATATCCGCATGCCGGGGTTATCGGGCCTTGAGTTAATTAAGCAGATTAAAGAACTGGACAAGGATATTCAAATTATCGTCATTAGCGGCTACGCTGAATTTGCCTATGTTCAGAAGTCCTTGAATTACGGCGTGCTGGGCTACTGCCTCAAACCCTTCGACGATCATGAAATCCATACCTTGCTTCAAACGGCAGCCGGTAATCTGGATGAGATCAAACACAAGCGCGAAGGCAAGCTGCTGGAATTGCTCGATGATCCGGCTACGGCAAGGGCACAATCCTCTTTTCATGAAATCTTAACGGATGCCGGCGTCACTTCAGATGCCATTTATCTTCTCGTTACCGTCGGCGGCAAAGGCCGGTTAACGTTCCTTGCGGAGACGAATTATGTCGGCCTTAATCTTGGTAATTCCCGCAGTGTCTATTGGGTGCAGGCGGCTGATCGGGATGCGTTATTAGCAGCGATCCAATTGCCTTTGCAGGGCGGCATTCTTGGCATAGGCATCCAGCAGTCAGACCGGAATCTAGAGGGCATGATGCAGCGAATCGAACAATGCACGGTGCGTGCCTGGGATTTCTTTATTCATAATCGCCGGGATCTGTATTGGGAGGAACAGCAGTCGAAGGAGGATACAGCAGCGCTTCTGATCCGAAGGCTTGAGCGAGCGGTAGCGAAGCGTGAATTCACCCTTGCCAACGACTTGCTGGATGAGATGTGTCTGCCTTCGAATAAGCTATGCCTCACGATCTACCATACGCTCCGAATCTATAATATCGTTTATTTTCATTCTGCTTCTCATTCGTCCGAGGACGATTACATCTTCAGTAAGGAGCAGCTGCATCATCTCTATCCGAGCTTCGATCAGATGATCGAAAGCTTGAAGGAGAGCCTAAACGACGAGCTTGAGTGGGCCTCTGAATCTGTTGTAAGCGCATCCCGCCCTGTGAAGGGCGAAACCGAACACGCGAACTTGAAGGAAATCATTAAATATATGAATGAAAACTATCGCAATCATATCTCCATCCAGAGCATCTCGCGCATCTTCTACCTGCATCCGAACTACTTAAGCCAGCTGTTCAAGCGTGAGATCAAAGTGACGTTTACGGAGTACTTAACGAATGTGCGACTAAAAGAAGCGAAGAACCTGCTGCGTACGACGAATCTGCCGATTGGCGAGGTTGCGGAAACGATCGGGTTCCGAGATTACTTCTATTTCACGCGCATCTTCAAGAAGAACACCCAGCAAACTCCGAAGCAATATCGAATGCTGAGCAACGGGGGCGGCGAGTCATGAAGATGAACATTGTGACGAGACGGCTGTCCCTTCTGCTGGCAATCGTATTGCTGGTTGCCACTGCTGTAGGCTGCCGCGACACCAGCCAGCAGAGACTGCCGGCGCAGCCCGCTTCCTCTGCTCCGCCTGAGCATATGGATATTTCCGTTGCGATCTGGGAGCTGACGGATAACTCGCTTGCAGAGGACCCGCTTATCCAACGCTTAGAGAAGAAGCTCAACATCACGATAAAACCGATTGCCATTACTACCGCAAATTACGTGCAGCAGTTTCAGATGTGGGCTTCCACGGGCCAGTTGCCTGATATCTTCGCAGTGGATGCCGTGAATTCCCAGTACTACCGCAATTGGAGAGATCAAGGCGTCATTAAGCCGCTGCCCCGCGATTTATCCGCCTATCCGTATTTGGCCAAGTATTTGGCAACGCCTGAATTTCAAGATCTGAAGGACAACGGCAAGCTGTACTTTATCCCGCGCAAAACCTACGACAGCACCGACTATAACGTTCTGGACCGATTGGTTGCCTATCGTTGGGATCTGGCTCAGCAAGCAGGCATTACCAAAGAACCTGAGACATGGGATGAGTTCCGGGCCATGCTAAGAGCGATTGTGGATAAAGATCCGGAGAACAAGCGTATTACAGGTCTCACCTCCGTCTCCAAGCTGCTGCTGGGCGGATTGTTCTGGCTGTACAGCTCGCCTGCTGCAACAAGCGACGGCAGCGGCAGTGATTTTAAATGGATCAAGGAGGATGGGCGCTTTATTCCAGCCGTATTCTCGAAACACGCTGTCGAGTCCTTGCAGCTGCTTCGAGATTTCTATACGGACGGATTGATTGATCCGGATCTGCCGATTACCAGGGGCAATATGGGCTTTGATAAGTTTGCCGAAGGCAAGGTGGCGGCACTCATCACATCCGGGATGTTCCGCTCCGTGGACTCCAATATAAACAAGAATCGCTGGCAGAAGCTGCACCCGAAGGATGAGGACTTCTACGATAGTGTCCGGTTCCTCAAGCCTCTTCCGAGCACGGACGGCAACAGATACGGTGCGGTGTTCAAAACCTTCTGGTCCGAGAGTTACATCTCGTCTAAGGTGAGCGAGGCTAAGATGGACCGCATCCTGCAGCTGTTCGACTACATGAACTCTCCGGAATTTCTGGAGATGCGGCATTACGGCCTGATCGATGTCGATTACACAAAGAGTGGAAATGCCATACAGAAGAGCGATCCGAATACCAACATTCTATTAAAATATCCATCGTTCACAGCCTTCGCGAATTTGGTCAACTGGGATGGCATGTTCGGGCTGGATCCCAATTTCTCCGGCATTTCGCCCGAAGCCTACGATGCGCAGCAGGAACTGATTGATTACTCCTTGCGCATGACGAGCAAGCAGGCATACGAGCCGCGGCTGACGAACCTATCCACGAGGGCGAAGGATACGTTCACCATCTTCGACAACGATGATATGATTCGCGTCATGATCAGCAAGCTGCCCGTTGAGGTGATATGGAAATCCATCATCGACGGCTACAAGGCCAAAGGGCTGGATCGGATGATTAATGAAGTTAATGCCGAAGCGAAAAGAATGGGCATCGAATAAAAGGTACAGTCCCTCAGCGTTATTGAGGGACTGTACCTTCTCAGGCTGTCGAGAACGTCTCGACAGCCACTTTTTTGTCGATACAACTTGAATAAAACTTTAACGGTTGTCAGCGTGGCTATTTCATGAAAATGAGCCCTTTGGAAACGCTAACGGTTGTGACAGACGTTATCTGTAGCAAAATGATCGATTTCTAGTGAAAAACGTTCAAATAAGTTCGCTCGCAATCGTTAGAAAATAAAAAGGTTAAATTTATACCGTTTAACCGCTGTCACAACCGTTAAAGTTGGAATGCAACAATGCATGCGCTCATTGCTCACGAAAGGACAGAACATTAAGAAGATTGCCCCTCACCACTCATGACACTTTGTACCCTGCCTGCTTACTGCACTCTCAAATTATCGAAGTAGTAATCCAGCGTCGTTCTGCCGTTAAGTTGAGCGGTAAAGCCGGACCACACATATAAATTCACATTGTTGATTTGATGGCGATTGGCCTGGGCGATTCCGGTCAAGCTGATGGTCACGGTGTTCCACTGGTTGGCCGTCAAATTAGGCAGCCGGTTCTCATAGATGACGCCGCCTGTTTGATCCTGGAGCTTCAACACAATGGGTTCGGTTTGCCCCGATGGTGATTGGGTTGTCGGATACACATCGATCTTCAAACTGGTAGCGTTAGCAATATCTACATAAGGACTGCTAATGGTGTAGTAGCCGTTAGCCCAGCCGCTCGAAGGCACCGTGTAATGGAACTTGATGGATTGAGCGCCTTCGGTTTTCTTCGTAGTATCTGCTGTTCGCGTAGCCTCTCCTGCCCATTGCGCCGTATTCTCAAAGCCGCTAATTAAGAGGCCCGAAGAGGAAGACGTCGTTGTAACTGTGTAGCTGTCGATATCCGCTGCCGGATTATCGGCGGAGTCTCGCTGAATCTTAATTGTATTCGATGTACCCGCATTCAACGGTATCGTTATGGAGCCCGTATTGGAGAACGTGTTCCAGCTGCCCGTTGGCGCGAAGCTGGTTTGCTGGATTTTCACATTGTTCACGTACAAGCTTAACGTTCTCGCATTCGTATTCGCGTTGGAGAAGCGGACAACTAGAGTCGCATTCCCTCCTGCGCCGCCATTTACACTGTTGACTTGGGAAGACGCGCCTACACTGTTCAAATTACCGACAACCTTGCCATTAGACGCATTAGTTGCATTCTGCTGCTGCCCGCCGCCGGCATAGGTTCCGTTCTCCGCTTCGTAGACCGTCGTTCCTCCCGTAGGCGGCGGCGTCGTACCGCCATAACCTGAGGTGGCCGGAGCAGGTGGCGGAGGCGAGTTCGTCATAATCGAGAGAAGCTGGCTCATGACAGGCTTAAACGTATTATTGTTGCGCAGCAATCCGAAGTTGGATTCCGGATCATTCAGATTGGTGCTGCCATCTTTGTACGTATACAGAAACATCGGCCCCGTCCAAGCTGCCCACGCAGACTGCGTCCACACTTGGAAGGCAGACACGATATAGTCGCTTTGCTGCTGCTCCGTTACCGTATTCGGACCGGATGTGGGGTATCCGAATTCCGTTGCCCATATTTGCTTGCTTCCGTCTCCGTTGTTGGCCATAATCGTATGAATTTCATTCGCCCGCAGAAGGGCGTTCCATACGCTCGGCGTTGTCGGAGCCGCAGGCCAGCAATAAGGATGAATCGCGAGCGCATCAAAATAGTTCTTTCCTCCGTTCGCATAAATCCCAGTCACCCAATCATACGGATCCACGATTCCCGATGTATTGATGAGGTTTGCCGGTGCGCCGTTAACGATCGTAACCGGTACTTGCAAGTCCGTAGAAGCTGCACGGATGGCAGTCGATCCCGGAATGAGAATATTGCTGACGAATAAAGAAGGACTGGATTGCACCGAGTAATTCGGCTCATTCCATAACTCATAAGTCGTTACGCCAAGCGGCAAGTAGCGTCTTACGGCAAGATCGAGGAAGTTCTTCCACGCGTTGATGTTCGCCGCATTCGGATAGTAGCGGGTATCCGAATTTCCGCCATTCGCCCAGCTCGGCGTGTAGCCGGCTACGAGCATTACCTTCAGCCCTCTGCTAAGCGCTGTGTTGACCATTTTGTCAGGCCAGCTCCAGTCATAGGAGGTAGCTCCGCCTGCTTGCACAATGTCCCATTTCAAATCCAACCGCACCCACTTCAAGCCTGCGGCTACGACATTATCTGCGGCCGTATTGAGTTCTGCTTGCGTCCCAAAATACCATTGCCCCATTATTCCGCCTCTTGTATTCGGCGTACTGTAAGCGCTAACACTTGATGGCATGGCTAACGTCGAGATCAACATAGCCAGCATGGCGATAATCAGTACAACCGAGATCCTGCTGCTTCTTTTCATGATAGAACCTCCCAATCGAGTTTTAATCATGTCGACCCGTGGTGGATAGAAGCTTTCTTGCATTGCGTTGCGTTGCGTTGCACGACAGGTAACCAATCTTCCCCCTTTGTGAGTGGATTAGCACAATGTCTCTATTGTGCTTTGCGCATATCGTACTTTACAGCCAAATAGGCGTCAATTGAAGATTTTTACCTCTGTTCTATTGGAATTATGATTGTTGTTACTGCTGCGCATAAACGATTTCAATCGGAATGCCCGACAGATCGTTTAGTGGCGGCTCGTTCGTGATACGCCTTGTACTTGCCGGGTTCTCCATCATCAATCGAGCGGTCAGCGCAAGGACTGTCGCATCCAGGACATCGTCCATTTTAGCTGAAACATTGTTCCAGACCGGGTCTCCGCCACTAGCGACATCGTTGATATAATTCGGGATATGGGCCTGAATAACCGCGAGCCGTTCGAATAAGCCTGGGAGATGATGCTTGCTCGAGAAGCTTCCACGATTCGATAAAGCCAGGAAACAAACTTCAGGATGTGCTTCCGAAACCACGGAACGGTCCGCGATGCTTAATACGAAGTCACGTACATTCGCAATTCTGGGGACCAATGCATAGCCGGGAGGGGTCAGATTAATTTGCGTTTCTGTAACATTAATGCCATTAATCGCGTTGTACCTCTCTCTTGGCGATCGTGCTGGTTCGCCATCCGATTCTGCACGTGTAAGGCGCCGCCACTCCTCTAACGCATTGTAACTTGGCGCATGGAAGCATCTCTTCTTATTGGCAGGACCCAGCATATCCATAACTAATTCATCACACCGACGTTTGCCGCTGCTGCTAAGCCCGAGCGGCATATCGATCAGCAGCTTCCGGCAGGTCGTGCCGAATTCGGCCCAGAGCTCTTCCAAACGTTCTACCTGAACATAGCGGATTGTCGTCTCTTCCTCTGTACCATCCAATAGAGCTGCTACCCATTGATTTTTGGAGCCGTCAACACCGATATACACGCATTCTTCCCCCTATTGAAAACCTATGATCGTTCCACACAATATTCCCATCATACTCCGCTTAGATGATCATTCGCTAGTCTGAGACTCTATCTCTCTCAAGGTAGACTACCGCTCTGATTGGTAGGCAATCAGCAACATCACTGCAGCCAAAAAGTAACCCTTCCGGCTTAATTGGGGGCCGGCTGTCACAACCATCCAACCATCATGTGTTGGTTAGGGGACTCCCCTTGCAGCTCGAGGCTGCTGTCTTACGAACATTCGTGAGTTTCTCCGCAAGCTGTGCCTGACTGAGCATGAGCTTTGAGATGCTCAGCCTGTTTTTGCTATTTTGGGAAGTGCGAAATATTTTAACGAACCGTACGGGGCTTATTTGTCCGAAAATAGCTCCCAAAAAATTCTAACGAACCGTACAGGTTCTATTTGATGGTATCGAGGCAATTGGAAGCCGATTTTCCCAGAATAAGGCCTGTACAGTTCGTTAGATTCTTGAAGCCCCGGTTTTCGGCCAAATAAGGCCTCCACGGTTCGTTAGATGTTCGCGAATCAGATGAGGGGTGTCAGAAGCGGTTGGCTAGATGCGCAATTATGGATGTGGTAGACGAGATGCTGAGTGTGAAATGCAGGAGTGTGAGATGTGGATTGCGAGTTGCGGAGTATGAGTTGCAGAAGCGCGAGATGCGGAGTGTGAGTTGCTCGCTTTTGCTCTATTTGTAGGAGGCGCATTAAACGTGGGCCGAATCTAGTAGAAGAACGATAAGATACTAAACGCTAGCTTCTCACCTAGCTGAGCCGGACCCTTATCAGGTCCGGCTGCTGGCTGCATGGTTACGATGAAGCCATACTAAGGCATTCCGCTATCAATTCACTTTCACGAGCTGCCACTGCTGATTCGTTCCGCCGTTGTCGAAGTACTGGATGACGTCGCCGCCATCCGCGGTTGATGCGCCGCTGACATCCGCGAGTTTGCCGCTATTTCGGTTGATCAGCTTGTAATAGCTTCCGACGAGCACCGGCTGCCATTGCTGACTAAGACCGGTGCCGCTTGTATTCTGGATGATATTGCCGCCATCCGCAGTCGATTGCCCCGACACATCGAGCGCCTTACCGCTATTGCGATTTACCAGCTTGTAGTAACCGCTGCCGACGGAAACGAATTGCCACATTTGGTTCGTGCCGCCGTTGTCTGTCCACTGGATAACATCTGCTCCGTCCGCTTGCGATGCTTGGCTAACATCCATCAACTTGCTGCTGTTGCGGTTCACCAGCTTGTAGTAGGCTGACGTATCGATTGTCGGCGTAGTGACACCGGAAACGCCGGTGATGACGAAGGTACTGACAGAACCGGCCGGAACCGTCGCCGTAAATTTCTTGTTCGAGAGCGTAAGACCGGAAACCGCAGCCAAATTCTCCGTGCCGCTGGTCCGAGTCCCTGTCACCGAACCCGTCACGTTCGTAAACTGCGACAGGTCATACGTCACCGTGTTGGAAGCAGAGGAGTCGTTGACCGTAACGATGACGAGCTTGCTTCCCGTACTGTCATACGCTGCGATGGAATCCCCATCGGCGATATAGAGAATTTTGTAGCCTGGGCGGATGTACTTGCTCCACTGAGCCATAGAATAGTACTTCTTCTTCACGGTGAAGGTGCCGAGGTTCGCGCTGGCATTATTCAGATCGGTTTCGATCATCCCCCAGCCGCCCGGTGTCTCTACCGCTTGCCAATAGACCCATGCTGAATTTTTCATATACTTGATATCCCACAAAATATTCCGAGACATCGTGATTCCATTCGCTTCCCCGTCACCGTGCTCGGAGTTCCAGATCCGTTTGCCGCCGGCTGCGGTGTTCAAGCCTACACGGTCACTGCCCCCGTACGTATGCGAATTGTACTGCACAAGCTTCGCCTTAGTCGCCGCCGAGTAACTGTTAATCGTATCCCTCGCAAGGTCGATACTCGTTTCTTCCGGCGCGCTGATGCCCGTCGTTAATCCTTTGGCAGTCAGCGAGTTGTACAGCTCACCGATCATGATCTGCTGATTAGCGGCGTACATGCGGTTGCCCTCTTGGCGATTGCCGAACGTCCAATAATTGGAGCTTGGCTCGTTAAAGGCAGAGAGTGTGCGGAAATTAATGCCCCAGCTGGTCTGAAAATGCTGCGTAACCGTCGTCAGATAGTCCGCGAAATCATCATACATATCCACCTTCAGGTTCTCGTCGGCGTTGTTATTCCCGGTAACACTGCCGCTCTTCGTCATCCACCACGGAGGTGAATTGGCGAACGCCTCAGCAATGAACTCGCTCGGGCTGATTCGTGACTTAGCGGCGTTCAATACCCAGCGTTGATTGGCATCTTGCGTCCAATCGTAGCTAGCGGTAGCCGAAGCCTTAAAGCCGGGTATCCGCGCCCGCAAGTCCATATGGTTCGGATAGGCGGGATTCTCACCGCCACCGATATTGTAGCGCACGATGTTCAAATTCAGCCCGCTCGTGCTGAACAGCCGATCCGCATAGTCGTTGCGTACCGAATCCGATGCACCTCCGACACGGTGCGCCCACCAAGCGAGCGTCGTGCCCCAGCCTTCCCATGTCTGATATTGAACACTTGGATTAACGACAGCTGTATAAGCAGCTGCACTTACCTTGGGAACATGCATGCCTCCCAAGCCCGATCCCATCATCGTCACCATCACCACCCAGCTGAAAATGGACAAACCAATTCGTTTCAACATTACGCCATTGCTCCTCTCATCATTCGAATGTTCATCAGGTAACTGATCACGTAACTCAGGTGGACCGCTCTCCGTCCGTCCCTTCGCTTCGCCTCACCCCCTTTACGATCAAATCAAATCGATAAGCAGGAATAGAGCAATAAACTCGCCCGCTACAGCAATGAAACCCATTTCATCAATGAGCGGCAAGCAACTAGATTGTACCATATTTATATGTAAGCGTTGTCAATTTATGGTCCTTCTCCGAAATAAAAAAAAGCCCACCCATAAGCGAGCGAGCGTGTCTATGCTATTAACCTTCGCCTTCGTAATTCTGCAGGAGCAAGCTCCCTCGCGATGAAGGCTGAGGGTTCGCAAATCAAACTCTCAGCTTACGGATTCCGGGTAATTGTCTCTCCCGAAGCCGTTATGCGGATATGCCGCTTAAAGTATCAAAACCAGCTAGTTGGAGGCACCGATAGCGGATATACCGCTTATCGAGTCGGTCCTCGGGTAGAAATGAGCTCATCAAGCGATTTTTCCCAAGGCCCAGCAACCGCGCCTCCTACAAAGACTCAGCTTCCCCGCCCGCGTCGGCTCCCATATTTCGCGGCAAACGAACCTCGAACAGCGTGCGAATGACATCGCTCTGTGCCGTGATGGTCCCTTGATGCTGCGTCACGATGTTCTTCGCGATGGACAAGCCAAGGCCTGTGCTTCCTTCGCCGCGATGGGTACGCGCTTTATCGCCGGTATAGAACATATCGAAGATGTACGGCAGCTCCTCCGGAGGAATGCTGGTGCCGTAGTTAACCACCTGAATGATGGCTTCCTCCGCTTCCATGTGGCCGTTGAGATCGACAAACCGTCCCTCTCTGCCATAGCGAATGGCATTGGTCAGCAGATTCTCAAACACGCGCGCCAGCAGCTCGCCGTCCCCCATGACAGTCAAATGCGGAGCCACATTCAGGCGCGTAGTTAGATTGTTTTTCTCCAACGCCGGATAGAGCTCCTCGTTCAGCTGAATGAGCAGCTCGCTCAGATCAAGCGGCTTCTTCTCCACCTGCAGCTTGCCATAATTCACTCGCGTGATTTCGAACAGCTCGTCAATCAGCTTCTCAAGTCGCTGCGACTTCGTGTACGCGATGCTCGTATAGTGGTTGATTTGCTCCGCTGTCAGCTGATCGCCCCGAAGAATGAAATCCAGATAACCAAGCACCGAAGTCAGCGGCGTGCGCAAATCATGCGCCAAGTTTAAGACCAACTGCTCCTTGCTGTTCTCTGCAAAATCGCCTCTTTCCAGCGCTTCCTGCAACTTCTCACTGGCTAGGTTAATGTCCCGCGCGATATCCTCGAATTCGTCATTGGATGAGAGCTGTACACGATTGTTGAAGTCTCCCTTGGCAAGCTGATTGATTCCGCTGGATATTTCACGAAAATAAGACGCATAACGGCTGGTGAAGAGGTAGAAAAACAGAATGGAGAGCGGGATAAAAACGATCATGAAAAAGTTGATATCCCCGATTTCGCCGATAAAAGTCCGTACCCTAAAGAGCGGGCTTTCCCGCTTGGTAGTCGAATAATAAAGCTGCAGCACTTTATAGAGCAGATAAGTAATGCCGCCTGACAAAACCATGCTCAGTCCAAAGTACTGAAGCATCTTAAATCGGAAGCTGCGGACCATCTCAGCCATGGAAGGAATACCCCACTCCCCATACCGTCTTGATCAGCTTGTTCTTGCGAACATCTTCACCAAGCTTCTTCCGGAGGGTACGAATATGAACCATGACCGTATTGTTTCCTTCAAAATAAGCTTCACCCCACACCTGGAGAAAAAGTTGCTCCGCGCTGAACACCTTCTTCGGATGACTGGCCAGCAGGTACAGGATATCGAACTCTTTTGGCGTAATCTCGATCGTTTCCCCATAAAGAACAACTTTGCGTTGCTCTGGATTGATCAGCAAACCACCTGCTTCCACTACCAGTGGATTCGCTGCTGCAGGCTGATTCAGCAGCATGGATCGTCTCAGCTGCGCGTTCACGCGAGCCACCAGCTCCATGGGGTTGAACGGTTTGGTGACATAATCATCCGCTCCGCTGACGAGTCCGGTAATCTTATCGAGATCGGTCGTTTTGGCGCTTAAGAAGATGATCGGCAGGTTATAATGAGCGCGAATTTGCCTTGTTGCTTCGTAGCCATCCAGCTTCGGCATCATAATATCCATAATCGCCAAGTCAATGGGATGCTTCTGGATCGCAGCGACCGCCTCATGCCCGTCCGTCACTTTTATGCAGTTGTAGCCCTCTTTGTGTAAATGCAGCTCGATAAGATCGGCAATTTCCGCCTCATCATCTGCTATCAGAATTGTGATCGACTTCATTCGTTCCTCCCTGGATTCCATTAGCATGAGGCATGCTCGTAAGTTTCATACTTCCATTACTTGATTTGTGTGGTCACAATGACCCCGTCCTTATTGTTGCCTGACAGCTCATACCTGCCATTGGCCGGTACGGGAATGGTGGTATCCCCGGTGATCGGATAATAAGAGATCTCATAGATTTCATCATCGATCGTAATCGTAATTCGCTTCTTGTCCTTCAAGTAGTCCAAGTACTCTTCCAAGACAAAGTTCTTCTTCTCCATCACAGCACTGTGCGGCAAACCAATATAACGGAAGTGCCACGGCTCGAACTCAATGCCCGTGATCTCCGTTTTGTCTTCAGGATACCGCAGGATAAACCCATATCGCCATGCATTCTTCTTCAGCCACTTGCCCTCAAGCGCTTGACTCATCTCCGCTTGGGTCGAACCGATATCCAGCGATAGCCCCAAATTATGTTCACTGTAGCCTGCCGGCAGGGCGTAATCAGCACCCTTCTGATTATAAAGCAGATTCTGCTCCTCATGATTTCGATAACCGCTGTTGATGATAAAATGGCTCACGCCATCGTTCTTTGCAGCCTTGACCATATCCGCAAATTTACGTGCCAAACTTGGCGACAGCTCAATCTCATTATCCAATAAACGGAATCCATTCACCAGCTCCAGATGCTGAGACAAATTAACCGCCCCGGTCTCCTCACTTTCCGGATGCACCGGATGATCCTTATTCACAAGCAATAAGTCGCCTTTATAAATTTGATCTACGTCTATATGAAGCTCACTCATTGGAGACGATGCCTCTTGAGCTTGCTTGCTTTCATTCAGTTGAACTTCGTTATCGGCGCTCAATTTGGTCTCCCGGACACCGTAGCCGAACAACAGCGATACGAGTATTACAAAACAAAAAACCCACTTCTTCATTTCCCAAGCCCCCTTACCCCTTTATGTATCTAAGGATAAAGAAAACTTGTTAAGAAGAAGTGGGGGAAAATCTAAAGGATTTCTTAAACTTCGCCTGTTCCTTTACGTTCAACGGTCTAAGCGAGTTCCCCAATCCGAATATCATCGAATGTGGCGCTGCCGAATTGAACGAATAACCGCAGTTTCAGTGGTGCTTGAGCCTGTCTTTGAAATCTCGAAATTAGGGTCCGATTGCCGTTCACACAGAGGTCGATCCAATTCTGTTTGATCACGACCTCAATCGAGGTGGTTTCATGCAAGGCTTGGACGCCATAGATCGAAGCAGCTTCATTCTCGAGCAAAGAGGAACAATGGGCACGGTGAATGCCGACTTTGCTGCGGGAAGGATCGAATCGAATATCATAACCGTCTTCGAATCCGCTTGGTCCGGCAATGGATAAGCCGTAATATAAGTTGCGGTTTCCAGGGGTTGCCTGACAAGAAAAGATCAGATCCCCTTCGAACCCATCGAAATCAATATCGCGATCGATAAATCCGTTGAAATCGTTTAATGCTACCTGGTCAATCTCATGCGTAGCAACCGGCTCCGTCGCCAGTTCCGGCATGGGCTTGAACCCTAATGTACCATCAGCATGCTGCACAAGCTCACGAAAAACGAGTTCTCCTGCGTACCTATCCGGTGTGGAAAGGAATCCCGCCACAACTCTTCTCCCATCATGATAGGCGGCCGTCTTCGGCACGCGCCATTGCACGCAATCGAATACATCCATCGCCGGCCGCAGCCAAGGCCCCATCGGCTCCCGGGAATAACGATACCGCGCAACGCCGTCATTACTGTAAATCAGATAATACCAGCCATTCCACTGAAAATAATCCGAGCATTCCGGCTCATCATGATACCCCGGTACGATAAACGGTTCCAGCTCAGTCCAGCTCACGAGGTCCTCTGACGTCAAATGGGCTAAGCAGCCCTGATTGCGAGAAGGCGCGAGCAGACTCGTTGTAATCAGCATATGATACACGCCATCCTCATCCTGAAACACATGCGGGTCCCGAACAGATGCCAGCGAATACTTATTGGACAGCCCTATGTACTGCTCTGTTTTGTGGAACTCCGATCCATCGGTGCTGATTGCATACGTTAACTTGGCCGGGGAACCATCCGTAGCCCTAACGGCATAATAAGCATAATACCTATCATCCTTCACGATGACCGAACCCGTGCAGATCGAACCTTCCCAGTCCGCTGTAATGGCCACGGCCATGGGATGATGCTCCCAGGTTTTGAAATCACGCGTACTTATCTGAGCCCATTGATGCGCGCCAAGACTCCATTTGCTCGCATGACCTCTACGGTCGTACAAGTAAAACAAACGGAATCGTTCACCATCAAAGAACGGCATGCAATCCCCGACTCCGGTATTGTATCCACGCGGCCTCCAATACTGGATCGACGTTGGCTCCACGCCAAGATATTGATCCTCGAGCTGCGCCGCAGGTTTCTCAGGGGTGATTGCATTCTTCCATACATAGAGTTTATCGCTGGCCTGACCGGTCCTGATCTCCACATTCGCGAGCGGCAGTGTACCCATCGGCCAATCTTCGTCCACCAGAACGCCATCGACATAGAAGCGAACCGAGTGACCGTTATAGCTGAGGAATAATGAATGTCCCTCGCGACCGACTGCATCCCACGGAACAGATAAGGTTAACGGATTCGGACGTGCGTCTGTACGAAATTCCACGATAATTGAAGACTGCTGTACGGCAGCCGAAGTTCCGGAATAAACGCGAATAATTTCCTTATGCACCTGCTCATGATGATCTTGATCTTGATCCTGCTGAACAATGGACACGTAGTCTTCTTCGTCAGGCACTTGCGCGATCGCAACTTGCAACGACAAACGCTGAACATGACCCCAATTGAATTGGACGCTCTCACGGCTGTTTAGAAACAAATCGCATGGTACCTCTACGGGCTGGCTCATGAATGATACACTCCGTTCTATTCCGATTCTATAGGTGGAAGAAATAAGTCCCGATTACGCTCATAAAGCTGCTTGTACGTTCGATAGCCCCGCTCATACCTAGCTACGTTGCAGAGCTTCCATTCCTCCACCTCCATGAGTTTCTTCCTATAACATATAATAAACATACAGAATAGTCACAACAATCATACACAAGCATTCCAAATAAATAAGGGAAGCAGCGATTCGCTGCTCCCCTTATTATAAATTAGTGCGCTGCTCTTCTTGCCTGTTCTTGCTTTAATTTCTCCGGCGTAACATCATTGCCGTCCGGATCGATGATCGTGGAATGCAACAGCAGACTGCCTACAGAGCCGCGAAAGATGCGAAGATATTCTTGGCGCAGATCGGCTTGTTCTGCTTTCTCGGCTTCCGTTAAGCCGGAAACTTTTTGCTTCCTGGACAGCTCATTAATTCGATTAAGGATATTCAGTATGATGGCTCACTCCTTTATTGCGGACGTTCAATCTCAAACAGGCTGCCGAGCGACGAGTAGAAGTTGCCTGCCATCCGGCTCACAGGTGCCAGCTTCTGCGCATCAATTCTTCCGTTCTCCAGAATCTCCTCCGAGATCTGAAAACGAACCACTCGCGCAATCAACAGGTCACATCCAGGTGTTCCGCCCGTTCCACCTAGCTCCAAAGCCTGTTCCAGCACACATTCCATTCTGATTTGGGACTCTGCAATCCCCGGTACTTTAACCGTTTCACTCTCAATCGCCGTGAGCCCTGCTAATGAAATCTCACTTTCATCCGGAGGCAAATTCGCTGCAGTTTCATTAATGGCAGCCACATTGGTCTCATCCACGATATGAATCACAAGCTCTCCCGTTGCAACAGCATTTCGTGCTGTATCTTTCATCACGCCGTTCTTACGCTGAACAGCTATGGATAACAGCGGTGGATTGCTGGAAACGATGGAGAAATAGCTGAATGGTGCGCCATTCAATACCCCTTGCTCCGATAGCGTGGTCACAAACGCGATGGGACGCGGAACGACACTGCCGATCAGGAGCTTATAATTATCTCGATCACCTTGAGCTGCCGGATCTATGGAGATCATATCGTTCCTCATGCCGGAAAATGTACTTGAAACCATTTCGTAGCCGCATTAACTTCGGAGGCGGTCAACTGGTGACCGTAGTTCTCCCAATGGACGGCAACATCGGCTCCTGCTCCTCCGAGCAGCTGCTGCAATTCCTCTGTTTCCCTTGCCGAGCAGATCGGGTCATTCGTTCCGGCACCGATGAAGATCGGAGTGCCTGACAAGTCAGGCAGCTCCAGTCCACGCAGCGGAACCATCGGATGATGCAGGATCGCGCCTTTGAAAGCATCCGAATAATGGAACAGAAGGCTTCCGGCGATGTTAGCGCCATTCGAGTATCCGACTGCTACGAAGCTGCTGCGGTCAATGCCATATTTAGCTGCGGCTTCATCCAGGAAGTCGTAAAGCTCTTTCGTTCGGAAAACAAGATCCTCTTCATCGAAGATGCCTTCCGCCAATCGCCGGAAGAAGCGTGGCATGCCGTTCTCCAGAATATTGCCGCGAATACTTAGCAAGGATGAACCCGGAGAAATTCTCTGCCCCAGTGAAATCAGGTCTCTCTCCGTTCCGCCTGTTCCGTGCAGCAGCACTAAGGTCGGTGCACCCTCTGATGTTCCTTGTTCAAAAATATGCTTCATTATTTATTCGCCTCCAACTCACGAACCTTGATCGGATGCAGATTGGCTTGAATTTGCTCGCGTTTCGGTTCGAACCAAGATGGCAGCTGCAGCTTCTCGCCCAGCGCATCCGCTGACTCATCATTCGCGAAGCCCGGTGGATCCGTAGCGATCTCGAACAGTATGCCGCCGGCTTCCCGGAAGTAAATCGCGTTAAAGTACTGACGGTCGATAATCTGAGTCGGCTGATAGCCGGAATTGAGCACTTCCGTTTGCCACTGCGCATGCTCTTCGAAATCCTTCGCTCTCCATGCAATATGGTGCACTGTACCTGCGCCGCTTGCGCCCCACTCCATATCCGCTACAGGTACGTCGATTAGGTTGCCGAGATCTGCAGAGGCTTGGAAGCGTGCATACCCTTGATCCTCGCCGATTTTGGTCATGCCCATAATATGCTCAAGAGCATGTATCGTTTGCGCTGATTTCGTACTAAACAGTACGGCTCCGCCAAAACCTTTGATCGCTTTATCCGTAGTAACGCCGCCAAAGGACCATTCGTTGTTTGCTCCCGCTTCACGCTCCACGATCTCAAGCTGCAGCCCTTCGTTATCCGAGAATTGCAGATAGTTCTCGTTGAATCGCGTAACGGTTGTCGTCGTTATACCGAAGCTTTTCAGACGATCTTCCCAGAAGCTTAACGCTCCTACAGGAACTACATAGGTGGTAATCCCCACTTGCCCGCCGCCAACTTTGCCTTTACGGGAATTCGGCCATGGGAAGAAGGTGATGATTGTGCCCGGAGTTCCGGCTTTGTCGCCGAAGTACAGATGGTACACATCGGGAGCATCAAAGTTAATCGTCTGTTTCACAAGTCGAAGGCCAAGAATACCTGCGTAGAAATCGACGTTCGCCTGCGGATCTCTTGCAAAGGCTGTAATATGGTGAATACCGGCAGTTTGTAATGACATGAACAATCACTCCCATTGGATTAATTTGTAATGACGTGCACAATCCGTAGCTATTGCAGTTAGTATACCGCCAATTTCTCGAAAATAATGAGGTGTACGCGATTAGTTAAAAAGTGCATCCAGCGAATATGAACCTGCTCCGGCGAAAGCTACGCCGATCACCACCGCAAGAACCATAAGCGGGTATTCATATCCGTTAGCCGTTACCCAGAGCCCGTTCTTCCCATGGACTTTAACGATTGCGCCAAGCATGGTAAGTGCAATAAGCGCGGCTGCCAGCGGAGTGAACAATCCGGCTGCGAAGAGCGCACCGCCGACTAATTCCATCAGCCCTGCTGCGACAGCCATGAGAACGCCGGGTTTCATCCCGATGGATTCCATCCAACCGCCAGTTCCCTTCGGACCGTAACCGCCAAACCAACCAAACAACTTCTGTGCACCATGCCCGATAAACAACAAACCAATTACTACGCGAATAATCAATAATCCTAATGCTAACATTTCTTAATACCTCCATATAGTTTTATTTTAATAGTCTTTGATTAAAGATATTTAACCTGCGCATTAGTTGAACAACAGGGCGTCCAGCGAATACGAACCTGCTCCTGCAAAAGCAACACCGACTACAACTGCGAGTGCGACAAGCGGGTATTCATAACCGTTCGCCGTTACCCATAGACCATTCTTCCCGTGTACTTTTACAATTGCGCCAAGCATGGTTAATGCGATAAGCGCGGCTGCCAGCGGTGTGAACAACCCTGCTGCGAAGAGTGCCCCGCCGACTAATTCCATCAGCCCTGCTGCCACAGCCATCAGAACGCCGGGTTTCATGCCTATCGATTCCATCCAACCGCCCGTTCCCTTCGGACCGTAACCGCCAAACCAACCAAACAACTTCTGTGCGCCATGTCCGATAAACAACAAACCAATTACTACGCGAATAATTAACAATCCTAATGCTAACATGTTAAAGTTCAACCTCCATTATGTTTTGGTTTTAATAATCTTTAATTAAAGATATTAAGCAAAAAAAAGCGGTGCACGGAGCTTCTAACTATCTACGCCTTTCCCTAATTTCTTCAGAAGCTCAATAAGGGTCAGCTTTTCTTCATGGGATAAACTTTGTGACATCATGTGGATGGAAGCAGCATGCTTGGGAAAAATGTCATCAAACAAGTCGTTCCCGGCTTGCGTGATTTCCGCAAAGATGACTCTGCGATCGTCTTCACATGGAACTCGCTTAAGTAGCCCTTTCTTCTCCAATTTATCGATGTTGTACGTGATGCTTCCACTTGTAACCAGAATCTTCTCCCCAATCTGCTGGAGCGGAATTCTTCCCTTTGTGTAGAGCACCTCAAGTATCGTAAATTCGGAAGATGACAGCTCGTATTGCTTCATATCTTTAACGGCTTTATCCATCACCGTTCTGTAGGCTTTGGAAAGCACGACGAAAGTTTTAAGCGAGACCGCTTGGTCGTCATCGAGTTGGAATGACATTAGCGTTCACCTCCCTCAGATGTCTTTGATTTAATTATCTTGAATTAAAGATATCTTATTTTTTGGGTGATGTCAATACTTAAATGACCCCCTAAATCCCCTAAAAGGGGGACCCCGAGGGACCCGTCCCTCTGGACACCCGGAATTTGACTAACGTAGGTGCTACAGAGAAGCGCTCGCGAGTTTGTTTGGCGCGTAGGATCGCTTTCGTCCCATTCGGGACACGCTTTACATTTGGCGCGCGGAAGAGATGGGATGGTTATCAGGTGCTCGCCGCTTTGCGACTCGCACGATAACCTAGAGGCCCGCTCTTCGCCCCCGCGGGGATGTTAGTTGAAAGACAATAAGGCGACCTCATTCCTTGTCAGGAACTTCGGTCGCCTTTTATCTATAAGCAGCCTCTATTGAATAGGGGCTGCATCACAATTAGGATTCTTCACTAAACAGCGCAGCATACGCGCCGTAGCCTCTTTTCTCCAGATCGGCTTTCGGAATAAATTCCATGGCTGCGGAGTTCATGCAGAACCGCATTCCGGTCGACGCGGGCCCATCGTTAAACACGTCGCCCAAGAAGGAATCCGCATTCCGGCTTCTAACCTCCGTTCCGGAGAAGAAACCTTTGCGTTTCAGCACGACATTATCGGACTCCAACGGCTTGGAGAAGCTGGGCCAGCCTGTACACGCATCATATTTGTCCTTGGAGCTGAACAAAGGCTCGCCGGAAACGACATCTACGTAAATGCCATCTTCTTCGTTGTTCCAGTATTCGTTAGCAAACGGTCTCTCGTCTATACCGCGCTGCGTTACGTCATATTGTTGTTTGGTTAGCTGCTTTAACTTCTCTTCTTTATTAAAATTCACAGCTTCGCCTTGCTTAGCGTTCGTTTTCATTTCGCCATCTCCCCGTACGTTATTTATCAACATTCAACGAATTCAGCATGCCGTACACAACACCTTGGTGATAGTGCATATGCATCGCGGACAAGTAGAGGAGCTCGCCGATATTCTCGGCGTGCAGGACGTTCTCCCTCACTGGTTCGTCCAGTTTGTCCTTCAATGTCTCGTGAATATGCTTGTTCAATTCTTTGAGCTTGGCGATCAATTCGTCCCACTCTGGCGGTTGTCCCTGCCAATCCGCGGGCTTCGTGCCATAGGCGAATAAAGCTTGATAGCGGTCAGGCAAGGAGAAGAAGCCCGACGCCCCCGAAAGAACAAGAACATCAAAATGCGTGATGACCAGAACATGGCCCAAATGCCAGTGGATATTGTTGCTGTAGCCTGCCGGTATCACGGTTCGTTTCTCCGGCGGACATTGATGAAGTACACGAATGAATTTCTTGATGTGTTTGTTCAATTGGCGAAGAGCGAATTCAGGTCTCACTGGGCAGCTTCTCCTCTCCAAAGAGTGCGGCATAATCGCCATACCCGCTTTTATCAAGCTCAGCTGCCGGAATAAAGATCATCGACGATGAGTTTATGCAGTATCGCAGTCCCGTTGGTTTGGGCCCGTCATCGAATATATGCCCCAGAAAGGAATCCGCGTACCGGCTTCTAACTTGGGTCGAAGTCGAGAATAACCCGGGATCCGGTTTCAGGACAATATTGTTCGACTCTAACGGCTTAGTAAAACTAGGCCAGCCCGTACCGGCATCAAATTGGTCCTGAGAGCTGAATAAAGGCTCGCCCGAAACGATATCGACGTAAATCCCTTCCGCTTCATTGGCCCAATACTCGTTCTCGAATGGCGGATCCTCGAAATCCCTCTGAGTGACGTTAAATTGATGCTTAGTCAACGTTTTCAGCTTCTGCTCTTTATCGAACGCTTGATTGAATCCGATCTTGGCATGCAATTTCACTTCCCGATCCTTGCCCCAAGCGCTATTCAGGAAAGCGTCGCGGCCGGAAGCGAGCTCGGTCAGCCCATGCTGGAGTGGATTTTTCTTGTAATAATCCTGATGTTCGGTTTCAGCTTTGTAAAAGGTAGATGCAGCTGCTATCTTCGTAACAATCGGCTGCTTGAACCTCTTGGATGCCGCTAATTCATCTCGTGATGCTTCAGCCAGTTCCTTCTGCTCCTTGCTGCTGTAAAACACAGCGGTTCGATATTCACTGCCGCGATCGGCGAATTGGCCTTCCGCATCCGTAGGGTCAATGCTGCGCCAATAAACCTGCAGAAGGTCTTCATAAGTCAGTTGATGCGGATTATAGAGTACCTCTACCGACTCGAGATGACCTGTAGTTTGAGAGCCCACTTCATTATAGGTGGGATTCTTCGTATGTCCTCCTGTGTATCCCGACTCGACACGCAAGACGCCATTCACCTTCTCGAAAACCTCTTCCATCGGCCAGAAGCATCCACCGGCAAAAACAGCGATTTCGTAAGGCGTATTCGAGTTTTTAATATACGTCGTTAACAGCTCTTGCTCCTTCGCCAGTTCTTTATTGTGATGGGACATATAGACGGAATAACCAATAAACAATACCAGGGTCATCGCCAATACAATCAACATGCTCTTTTTGAATGACAATGTTCGTTCACCTCTGCCTGGATCTTAATAGTTCAAGAAGCAATTTATTTCATAAATAGATCCGCCGACAAGAGCAACGAGAAGAGTCCAAGTGATAATTTTTCTGTACATATTCAACATCCTCCTCATAAAGTAACTATCTATATTAGTTTTGCTGGTTACAATATATCATGGGCACACACGAAAAGCAAGTAACTATCCATATCAAATAATATGGTTAATGTTGGATAACGAGAAATGCAGCCCCCGCTTAGTGGGACTGCATACTAATACTCCAATTATGGGATTGCTCCATTCTTCGCCCGCAATCAAAGAACTCATGACAAACCATCAAATGTTCCGTCAAACTAAGGGAATCGTTATCGCTGCTGAGCGCATCCAGCTTATTGACCAACGCAACGACCTCATCAAACATGGTGGCTCGGCCTATATATGTAACGGAAAGCTCAACTAAGAAATATCCATTGCCGTTTCCTTCGGTCTTATTCAAGATCAAAGTGGCATCCGGTGTTGAATCGTCTTCGTCTTCATACGAATAAATATGGATTTTCCACGTCTTCGAGCTGCCCGAGCCATCGTGGAGATAACCTTTTTCACACTTGTCCTTGCCTAGTTCAAACCAACCTTTTTTCATTACGTCCCTTCCTCTCTGCTAACATCCAGGTATTATATCAAGAAAGGGGATTAAGCAATGCTGTGAAAAGTCATGAAATGCAACTGACAAGAGCCCTCCCATAGGAACGGCGCATGAACAATTCCATGCTTACCTGCCAAAAGTCATGCCCCTTCCTTATAAAAGATGACGTACTGCATAGATCGCTGCCTGTGTCCGATCGCGCAGTCCCAGCTTCGCGATCAAATTGGATACATGATTCTTCACGGTACCTTCCGAAAGATGCAGCAACCCGGCAATTTCCCGGTTATTCATACCTTTCCCCAATAATGCGATCACCTCTTTCTCTCTCTCGGTCAACTGACTCAGCTCATGAGGCTCCGATTTACTTAGCGGATGCGCCGGATCAGGGCTCATATCCGACACTTTCTTTAATTCCTTGAGCAGCATAGCCGTGATATCGTGTTGAAGCACCGTTCCGCCGTTATATACCGATTGGATCGCACAGATGATTGCCTCCGACGGCATGTCCTTCAATAAGTAACCATGAACGCCTTTCTCCAGAACCTGCAAAATGAGTTCCGCGTCATCGAACGTCGTCAGAATCAACACCTTCGTCTCCGGAAAGTGCTTGAGAATCAGTTCCGATCCTTCCACGCCATCCATGCCCGGCATACGAATATCCATCAACACAACGTCGGGCTGCTTTTCCACCACTTGGGCAAAAGCATCCCTGCCATCCTCGGCTGTCCCGATCACTTCCATTCCCGGCTCCAGACCAATGATGGTCGCAAGCCCCTCTCTCATCAGGCGCTGGTCGTCGACAATGAGGATTTTCAACTTCGTTGCTCCGTTTCTGTTTTGGAATAAGGAAACGTTACTTCTACAGCAAAGTCCGTGCCCGGATCCATCCTAAAATGGACTTCTCCGTTCCATTCCATCACTCGTTCTTGCAGGTTCATTAACCCAAACCCCGGCTTGAGTTCAACAGGCCGCTCTCCGTTATTACGTATCGTCAATGAAAATCCAGTTTCGGCATAGGTTAACACAATGACGGCATTCGTCGCGTGGCCATGCTTCTGAGCGTTGGTAAGGGATTCTTGAATGATGCGATAAACAGTTAACTGAAGATTTCCCGGAAGTGGCGCAACCGGCGTCCCCTTAACCTCCAGGACCGTGTGAACCTTGGCGAATTTAGTAAACTCTTCCGCTAAGCTGGTTAGCTTTTCATTGAAGGAAGTCAAGCTATGAGACTCATCTCTGATCACCCTTACGGATAGACGTACCTCTTGTAAAGCAGATCGGATTAACCCCTCGCATTCCAGGTAGGCTTGCTCACTGCGTACGGCATCAAGCTTGCTGAGCTTATGAGCCACTTGAATTTGAACCAGCAATGCCGTCAGCTTATGGCCGACCGTATCATGGATTTCCCGAGTAATTCTTACTCTCTCCCTGGCGGCCGCCCATTCCTCGGTTTGGAGGGCATATTCCTTCAACTGCTCGTGGGACTGCTTCAGTTGATCATACAGCTGCATCGTATCTGCGCTTGCTCTTTTATAGAAATGAATCATAAAGCTCACAATACACGCAAACACAATAAACGAAGAGGATATGAAATAACCCGATACATTCAGATGCTGATACAACGTCCAATCAATGGTGCACATTGCAGCCAAGTAGAGAAACAGCAGCAGCACGCCGGATGCGATGAGCAGCCGCGTATTCTTCACGAACATGAATATGGCTAGTGCCGTAATGCCATTAAACAGATGGTTGGGGATTTTGCCCCCGATGTAGATATAGCCGTATGAAGCAGACACCAAGAAATCGATGACCAAAAGGTATAATAGCCAATGCTTTTTCAAACTGGAATAGAAGAAATTGACGAATAAAAAAACCAGTACAGAAAATACGATGAAGCTTAGCTTCCAAACGACCGTAATGGAGTTCTCGAAATAAAACATCCCGGTCAGGACGAGATCGTAAACGAGCTTTAGCCCGAAGAGCCATCTTAACGAAACAGATTTCATCCACAAGCGGTTTGTTACTTTCAGCATCGTCTGTAACTCCCTATCCCGCACTCCTTGTCTTAACCGAACCTTGAAATTAGTCTTAACCATAACGTGATGTCCTATTTATACAGGGTTAAAATAAAAAGGAGCTGCCTTGCGGCAAGCTCCTTTACTTCCATATATAGCTTCGTTTATCGCAACGACCGCAGTCCTGCGCGGATTTCTTCCGTCATGTATTCCGGCTGCTCCCAAGCAGCGAAGTGCCCGCCCTTAGGAAGTCTGTTGTAATGAATCAGATTCGGGTAAGCCTTCTCTGTCCAGCTCTTCGGCGCTTCGAATAGCTCGTCCGGAAAGACGCTAACGGCAACCGGAAGTTTGACGCCTTGTACGGCGAAGAAGGACGTCTTGTTCTCCCAGTAAATACGAGCCGCGGAAATCGCGGAGTTCGTCAGCCAGAAGAGCGTGATGTTGTCGAGAACATCGTCGCGCGTTAACCCTTCTTGGATACCGGCAAACGTTCTTGTGATGAGGGCAAGGCTCTTCCAGTCGTGATCCAGCATGAACGCTGCCAAACCGATAGGCGAATCCACCAGACCGGTCAGTGTCTGCGGACGCGTTCCCATGATGAAGGCATAATAGAACTTATTCTCGCGAACTTGCTCGCATGCTTTCTTCTCTTCATCGGACAGACCTTCCGGCAGCGGGTTGCCGGACCAGATCGCCGCATCAACATCAGCCGGAATTACCTTAGCCATATTGGTGTGAATGCCGAGCAAGCCCTTAGGCTCTTGAACGCCCATAGCATCAACAACAATTGCACCCCAGTCGCCTCCCTGTGCAACATATTTCTCGTAGCCAAGACGCGTCATCAATTCACCATAAGCGCGCGCGATGCGTTCCGGATCCCAGCCGGTTGCTGCCGGCTTACCTGAGAACCCGTATCCGGGCATCGATGGAATCACGACATGGAAAGCATCCGATGCGCTTGCGCCATGCTCCGTAGGATTGATCAGCGGTTCGATCAGCTTCATCTGCTCGATGATCGAGCCCGGCCATCCATGCGCAATGAGAATCGGCATTGCGTTCTCATGCTTCGAGCGAACGTGGATGAAGTGAATATCCAGACCGTCGATTTCCGTAAGGAAATGAGGAACGGCGTTGATTTTCGCCTCGATTTTGCGCCAGTCGTATTCGTTTGCCCAATAACGAGCAAGCTCTTGCATCGTTTCAAGCTGCGTGCCTTGCGATTGATCGGAGACCGTTTCTTTCTCCGGCCATCTTGTTGCGTTGATGCGATTGCGCAATTCAGTTAGTTCCGCTTCCGGAATGTTCACGTGAAACGGACGAATGCTTTGTGGAATAGTCATTTGATAATCTCCTTTTGATTTGAGTTTGTGGGTGGCCGAGCAAACTAGCGCAGTGACTTGATGTAAATTTGCTTGTGATAACTACGCGCAGCCCAGCTTCGCAGGCCTGAATCTCAGGAGAGTAAAGTTCTTGAGGGAACGAAATATCAACTGCATTAAATTGTCGTCAAGCGTTAGAGCGAATCTTCATAGCAAAACATTCACACTCGGTTTACACGATTACCACACCACGATGTAACCACTTAAATAAACTTAATTGGTTACGTGGAGTACTATATCATGTGCCGAGAGCGAATGCAAGTAACTATCTATAATATTTTTATAGGTTACATATTTGATGTTCAGCATGACCGATGACCATGTGCTCATTCCATAGTCCGAGCGTCATGTTGTCCACTAATGTCCGCGTTTCTTCGTATTCGGTATACGTTCTTGTGACGCGCGAAGACAGTGACGTGGATATCTCCTGCTGCGCGCAGCCAAGCGGTTCCGCCAGCTCTGCGATGGTAATGCGCTCCGCTCCTTGCCGTCCGATCAACGTCACCAGTGTACCTTCCGGGCAAGGCCGCGGAAGCTTGATCATCAGCTGGTCCATGCAGATCTTGCCGACGATCTTGGCACGCCGGCCTTCAACGAGCACATCCGAGCCTTGCATCCGCTGATTCCAGCCATCCGCATATCCGATCGGCACCGTTCCGATCCATTCGTCTTCCTCGGCTTGGTACGAATTGTCGTAGCCGAGATATTCGCCTTTGGCCAGCTGCTTCACTTGAATCAGGCGGCTATGCAGGCTTAGTGCCGGCTCCAGCTTCACGGAGCGCACAAGCTTCTCCGGATAGAAGCCGTACATGGCCGCCCCGATCCGCACCATATCCATCGCCAGCTGCGGAAACCGCAATGCCGCGGCGCTGCCAGCACAATGATAATGCCGGATCGCCAAGCCTGACGAGCGGCCCCATTCCTTCATCTCTATAAAGCGCGCGACTTGCTGCTCCAGAAAGTCGGTGTCCGCTTGCCCTGCCGTTGCAAAATGCGTATAGAAGCCGTCCATCTCGACATCTTCCGCGCGCAGCCACGGAACGAGCTCGTCCCATTCTTGTTGCGTTCGAATTCCGATCCGCCCAAGGCCCGTGTCCATTTTCACATGAATACGAAGCTTTGCCGAAGCGGCGTACGGGATCAGCTTCCGCAGCTCCGCAAACCATTTGGCACTGGTTACGGTTAACGTTAAATCATGCTCGAGCGCCATTTGCACCAACTCAGGTTTAATAGGAGTCAATATGAGCAGCGGCAATTTAATACCGCTGGCACGCAAATGAAGGGCTTCCTCAAGGTATGCGACGGCCAGATAATCCACCCCTGCCGATTCCGCCGCCGCGGCTGACTCAAGGTCGCCATGTCCGTAGCCGTTCGCCTTCACGACGGCCATCAGCTTGACGGAGGGATGTAAGGTACGGCGAATGGTCTGCATATTCTCGCGAATGCGGCTCAAACTAATTTCAGCCCATGTGTCTCTTAGCATCCCTTCCACCTCGCTTATTTCGAATATCGAATCGTTTGTTTGTTCTCATGACGGTCAATCGCGTGGTCGATCAATTTCTCGACCAGCTGCGCATACGTCGTTCCGTCGGTACGTTCCCACATCACCGGATACATGCTGAAATTCGTGAATCCGGGCAAAGCATTAATCTCGTTCAGGAACAAATCGCCTTCTCTGTCCAGGAAGAAGTCGACACGAGCAAGACCCTCGCAGCCGTGAGCTTGATAGGCTCGGATCGCCAGCTCGCGGATTCGCTCGGTCAAGCCGTTCGGCAGCTCAGCGGGAATGGACATTCGGAGCTGCTTATCGAAGTACTTGGATTCGTAATCGAAGAACCTATGGTCATGGATGAATTCCCCTGGCAGCGATGCAAGCGGCCTTTCATTGCCGATGACCGCCACTTGAATTTCTCTGCCGGCCACCTCGCGTTCGAACACGAGCTTCTTATCATAAGAGAACGCCTCCCGAATGCCGGCCAGCAGCTCTTGACGGTTTAAGCATCTGCTGATGCCGATACTTGATCCGAGAGAAGCCGGCTTCACATAGCAGGGATAACCAATGCTCTCCTCGACGCCGGAGAGGATCGCCTTCTCATCACTTCTCCACTCCTCGAAGCGGCATACGACATATTCGGTTTGGTGAATGTCGGCTTGGGCCAATACTTGCTTCGACATCGCCTTGTCCAGCGTAAGGGCAGCCGACAGTACGCCGTTCCCCACGTAGGGAATGTTCAGCAGCTCCATCAAACCTTGCACCGTGCCGTCCTCCCCGTTCGGGCCATGCAGAAGCGGCATGACGACTTTAGGTCCGGGAAGTGCCAGCACGCCCGTCAATATTTCGCCGATTGAACGGGCTGTGTCTGTAGACGAGGGCCGCGCGATCAACTGCTCAACCGTTAAACCTTCCTTGGAAAGATGTCCGGGCGAGCACCATAAGCCATCGCGCGTAATGTAAATCGGATACACCTCAAAGCGGCTTTCATCTATGGAAAGAAGTACGGTAACTGCCGTTTTCAATGACACGTCATGCTCGACGGATTTACCGCCGTATAGTAGGTACAGCTTTGTTTTCATGTGTAATGCCTCCTAAGTTTCTTGTCCGTTGCTCTATCTCTAAGATAACGCCCCGGGCCAGGGAGGTTTATAACATGCCATAAAGGATTCCTTAAATATTTCTTATTTGTAGTCAAGCCCATTAGGATTGCTCCAGCACAAAGCGTCTTGGCCTGTCCTTCCGTTTCCGCTGGTACTCCACTGCCCATACCGCAGCGGCGGACATCCCGACCGACACCAGGCACACAGCGGCAAAATGGAGCAAACTGTTCGAAATAAACAGCCGTTCCAGATGCGCTGCCTCGGCCCCGCCGCGAACGAGCACGATCGCAATAGGATGCAGAATGTAGACCCATACTCGCCACTCTCGGAATGTTTTGCTCGACTGTACCTTCCACTGCATCGCCCAATGGAACAAGAAATACGTCGCGGGCAGCGCAAATATATACATGCTGTCATGCCTCGGAATATCATATGCGCGCAGCACCGAGCCTTCGAGAACCATCATGGCGAGCGAACAGGCAAACAAGGTCGCATTGGCCATCGACGATCTGGCCGGAGCCGGATGCTTGGCAGCCCAAGCGCCGAGCGCCAAGAAGATCGGGGCATAGAAGAACCCGTTACGCGTGTAATCGAACACGGTGAACATGCCCGCGTACACTTGAGTGATTCCACTGCCGCTTGGCAGGATTCCATAATAGCTATCCCCCAGCAGTCCCACGATGTACAAGCCGCCCGCGACAGCCAGCATAGCGTTCATGGACTTCATCCGATAGATCACGTAAGTAATCAACAAACCCAGCATTAAGGCCGGCAAATACCACAGGTGATAGAACGTGCCATCAAACACAATGTCCTTGATCAGCGAATAAACGGTGAAGGAATCCGAAAAATAACCCTTATACACATTCAGCGGAATGTACAGCACGATCGCGATCAGATATAACTTCCCGGTTCTTCGCATGTAACCGTACAGCGTTTTACGGTCCTTCGCCGGATCCCCGGTTAGTTTGCGATAAAATAAATATCCGGCTGTCATGAAAAAGACCGGAACGGCGATGCGCGTAAGCAAATTGCTTAGAACAAAATCAGCCGTGGCGCTGTAGGAGAGAAACGGACCTGTATGATTAGCCACGACCATTAGAGCGACGATAAATTTAAGCCAATCGAGTCCGCCGAAATTTGGTTTAGACATAAGCTTGGCTTCCTTTATCCCGGAATGCCGTCACAATAAATCCATCGCTGTTATTTCCCGAAACCGTGTAACGCTCGCAAGGTATGAGGGGAATGCTCGTCGTCGGCCCCTCTCTTTCCTCCGGTACATAATAAATCTCAATGTAAGTACGCTCATCCTCGAATACAAGATGGCCCTCATCATAGGGGTAGCTTCGGAGCTGATCGATGTATTCCTCCAGGCACCAATCGTTGCGATCCATGATGGCAGCGTGGGGATAACCGACATAACGGAAATGCCACGGCTCGCAAGAAATATGCGTAATGGTTTCCTTGCCTTCCTTATAGCGTTGGATAAACCCATACCGGGCAGCAAGCTGCTTGAAGGTCAAATAAACGTCGCTGTCCGGGAAAGACGGTGCAATGAAATCCACGTCTTTGTCGTCCTTGTTCCGCTTGCCGACGTCGATAGCCAGTCCCGTCTGATGCTCGCTCTGATTGGGCCATGCCACATAACAGGCCGTGTATTCCGCGCCATTCTCGACTAGCGAGGATTGATAAATCTGCTCCTGTTCCATTCGGGTCCGATATCCGCTGACCGCGATAATATCGTTTATCCCTTCACAAGCCTCAATTAAATCAGCCAAATGGTGCAAGCAGGTCCGATCCAGCAGCATATCCTCGCTAAGCGTATGGATGGCCGGGAACGAACGCAGCGGCAGCAAACGGTCTGTAGAAACTTCCTCCCGGATTGGGTGCTCACGGTTAATTAAGACCAGATGCCCCTGGTGGATCTCATCATTAGCGGCTCGTACGGCATTGATTTTCGTATAACCGTCTATATGTTGTTCGGCTTGTTGTAGTCGTTCCATCTCGCACGAACCTCCTCGTTATCGTTAAATGGTCTTGCCACTCTACGATAACGTCCCGAGCCGGAGAGGTTCATAAAACGCCTTAAAAGAAACCTTAAGTTTTTCTTATTTGTGGATTCATGCGGTAGGTTGCGGAGACGATATCTGATAAGCTAATGCTACAAACACGGTAGTTAACTTCATTCAAACGGAGAGATTCTTCTATGAAATCGATTCAAATTCTGATCGCAGACGATGACCCGGAAATCGCCAAGCTGATCAAAATCTTCCTGACTAACGAAGGCTACCAGGTGCTGACGGCAAGCAACGGTCGCGAAGCACTCGACTTGATCGCCAAGGAATCGGTCCAATTGCTCGTCCTCGATGTCATGATGCCGGAGATGGATGGGCTGGAGGTCGTTCGTACGGTTCGAGCGGAGTACGATAATATTCCGATACTGATGCTGAGTGCCAAAGCTGAGGATATGGACAAGATCATGGGGCTGACTACGGGGGCTGACGATTATATGGTCAAGCCATTCAACGCCCTTGAGCTGCTGGCCAGAGTAAAGTCGCTGCTGCGCAGGTCCATGCATTTGAATACGCAAACACAACCGATACAGGAGCAAGATGAAATTCTCATCCAATCGGTGAAAATCAGCAAGAAGCTGCATGCCGTGACCGTGGAGGATCGGAATGTGAGTTTGACGTCGACGGAGTTCGATATCTTGTATTTGCTGGCGAGTCATCCCAGGCAGGTGTTCAGTGCGGAGGCGATATTCGAAGCGGTGTGGAAGGACAAGTTCATGGAGTCCAACAACACGGTTATGGTTCATATAAGCAAGCTTCGCGATAAATTGGAGAGCGAGCTGGGCGGCTTTAAGCTCATCCAGACCGTCTGGGGAGTGGGGTACAAAATTGATCCGTAAAAATCCGTGGGAGAGCCTTCGTTTCAAAATGTTGTATTTGTTCGCCTTAAGCGCGCTTGCGTCCAGCCTGACGGTCGTTTTTCTAAGCTTGATCGCCATCGCCGCCTACCAAACCAATATCCCTTTCATCGCCAATCTCGTGGACTTGGTGAGATCTCAGCTCGGCATTCCGATCTCATTTACTTTAGCCGGCCTATTGTTTACGATTATCTATTTCTTCGTCTTCAGCCGCTCCACCATTCACTATCTGATGGAAATCTCGCAAGGCATCGAACGGATCGCCGGCGGGAATTTCGATTTCCGCCTTCCGATTCGCAGAGAGGACGAGCTCGGCGCATTGGCCGACAATATCAATCGAATGACGGCACAGCTGAAGCTGTCCATCGAGGAAGAACGGCGCGCCGAGCGAACGAAGGCCGAGCTGGTCACGAACGTTTCCCACGATCTACGCACGCCGCTGACGTCCATCGTCGGGTATTTAGGTCTGATTAATGATGATCGTTATCAGGATGAAGTGGAGCTGCGGCAATACGTCCAAATCGCACATCATAAATCGATGCACCTGAAGTCGATGATCGATGATCTGTTCGAATTTACGCGGACAAGCGGCGGGATGAAGCTTCGACCGTCACCGATCAATCTCGTTGAGCTGATGGGACAATTGGCAGGTCAATTTCGTTTGCAATTCGAACAGGCGGGGATGGAGTGCCAATTGATACTTCCCGACCATCCCCTTGTCATCCATGCGGACGGGGACAAGCTTGTTCGGGTATTCGAGAATTTAATCGTCAATGCCATCCAATACGGCAAGAGCGGCCGGCGTATCGAGATCACGACTTGGAGCGGCAACGGACAAGCTGTCGTCGAAATCGCAAACTATGGCGAGACTTTGCCGGCTTCCATCATTCCGCTGCTGTTCCAACGTTTCTTTCGCAGCGAACAATCCCGCTCGCGGAATACGGGCGGCTCGGGACTTGGCCTTGCCATCGCCAAAAACATCGTCGAGCTTCATCAGGGTACGATCTCCGCAGCCAGCGACGAGGGGAGAACCTCATTCGAGGTCAAGCTCCCCCTCTCGAAGTAACTCAAACGGGGCAGATATTTCTATCTGCCCCGCAAACGCTCGCGACACCCATCAAGAGCCGACCGAGCCATCTTCCAACCTGTAACGGTTGTGACAGTGGCTATTTGGCCGATAAAGCCCCGCTTTATTTTCTAACGGTTGCCAGCGAGCTTATGATGTCATTTTCCGATAGAAATCAGCCATTATACCATGAATAACGACGCTCACAACCGTTAAAATTTGAAAAGGGCTTCTTTTCATAAAATAGCCACGCTGACAACCGTTAACCCCCCGCTTCCTTATGCCCGGTCATGATGAACGGTTTTACCTTCATAGAACATACGCTCCAAAGGTGCTGCTTGTTCTTTGGCCGACAACGAGTCTGCAGGCAGCTTATAGATCGCGGTTTTACTGCCTAAGCTGGATACATACCGTTCCAGATGAACCCGCCCAAGCGGTCGATCGTAATAACCGGGCACATATTTATCCAGCATTAGCTGCATCGCCTCCATCGCCTCGTTCACATCCGGAACCGGAAGCAGCGCTCCTTCGATAATGACACTCATATAGGCCGTATCTGTATCGGCCGGTACCGGGTTCGTGATCGTCCCATAACTCTCGCTGACAGTGAAACAGGCTCGCGGGTTCTGTGTGATATAATCGATCTTCCTGCCTTCTTCTGCCCCGTGAAAATAAATGGCGTTGTTTAACCAAACATAATTGAGCGGAATGACATAGGGAATATCGCCTGAGGATAAGCCTAGATATCCAGTCTGAGCCTGCTGGAGAAAAGCCTGAATTTGGTCTGTATCCGTACAGCTGCGGTTCTGATTGCGCATGGGGTACATGTTGAATCACTCACTCTCGTTCTAATTTCTCTCCACTATAACAAGTGAATAAACAGTCGGCATTGTCCCGCCTGACATTGCACTCTGAGATACAACCTTCCATCCTTCTTGAAGAAGTTGATTCAACTCGCTTAAGTTATTCTTTTTATCGGTAAAATAATAAACGACGATCGCCTTCTGCATGATACACCTCCGGAACTCACTTTATATCACACCTATTACTCCATAACAATGCCTATTCGTAACATAGCCGTTATTTATACTTTACATGGTTTAGAATAACTATGAATATCGGATCCAAATATAGGTGATGAACATTTAGTAACTAGCTAAGTGCAAACTTGAGTGTTACAATAAAGAAAAATTCACATGAAGAGGGGGTATACGCGAATGTTTCAATTATGGGAGGACTTTCTGAGGAGCGACTATCGTGACTGGAGAGGCAGCGATCATACCGAGGAACTGCTCGATAAGCCGGAATGGTTAGAGCAATGGCTGACGATTCACAACCTTCCTTATCCGGGAGCACCGACTGCCAAAGAAGTAAATGAGTTGAAGAAATTACGAGGGCATATCCTCCGTATCGTCCAGAAGCTGACGGCGCGCGAAGCCGTGGACCCCGTGAATCTCGAAGGGCTGAACCGTGCATTATCGAGCGGCCCCATGATTCTGCACATCACGGAATCGAACTCCCAATTTCGTTTGGAGAGTACTCCGTTGCACAAAGGCTGGCCCCGCATCGAAGCGGAGGTTGCCGCTTCCTTCGGCCACCTACTCACAGATTGCGAACCCTTCCGCTTGCGCATTTGCGATAATCCGGATTGCCGAGCGGTTTACTATGACGAAACTCGAAACCGGTCCAAACGGTTCTGCGATGAGAGAGCTTGCGGCAATCTGATGAAAGTCCGTCGGTTCCGCGCACGCCAAAAGGCCGCCGAAAACGGCAGCCCTTCGAATTCTTAACAGCATTTTAATTTGGATCACTGAGAGTACGATTATCGTACTCTCAGCTAGCCTGAGCGGGGGGTTACTCAGCCCCCGCACGAATCGGTTTACTTCCAAAGCTCTTGGCGCTTGTTGTAGTTATCCGTAATAATCGCTTCCACATTCTCGTCGCCGGCTGACTTCATCTCCGCAAGCATGCTGTCGAATCCGGTGTTTGCCTCTTGCTCGCTCTTCGCAATGATGATCTTCGTGATCGATTGCTTCATGATATCCTGAACCTTCTGGTAGCTGAGCGATTCCGGAGTACCGCCCCCTGGTCCGAGATTATCGTATGGAGAAGTATCCCATACCGTATCGGATAGATTCTTGAACGCCATCAGGTCGATTTCGCCGCGATTGTTGTCACCGATGTGATAAGGCGTGCCGTCGCTGCCCAGTCCGTTCTTGACGAACCACGTCCATTTCTGAAGACCGGTCTTCTTCTGTTCAGCAGCCCAGTCCTCCTTCAAGCCTTGAAGAACTTCCGGCTTCGGCGTATGTTTGCCGTCCTTCATATCCCAAGTTTGGCCTTCAATCCCCCACATGAGGAGATACTGTCCTTCTTCACTGGCAAGGAAGTTGATGAATTTCATCGTTTCTTCCGGATGCTTGTTGTTCTTGGAGATGGCAATCGCATCCCAGCCGAGTGGGCTGCGCGGACCGAACGTTGTCGCTCCCGGATCAACGCCCGGTGCAATTACTTTATAGGAGAATAGCTGTTTATCCGCGCCGCCGGATTTCAGCAAAGCGTTGTTCGCGTTACCCGGATCCCAATAGGCCGAAGCGGTTGCGAAGACATAACCGTTAGATAGCTTCTGTTCCCAGGTTTGCGATTTATTGACCGCCCATTCCGGATCGATCAGCTCTTCGCGGTACAATTTGTTCATGTAGAGTATCATTTCACGGTATTTCGGGTCCTTGACGTCAAACTTCAGGCTTCCCCCGTCTTCGTAGTAAGCTTTCATCCCCCACATGCCTTTGAATGTGCCAAGGACTGCGCCCATATTCTCCGCATTCAAAGTAAGCGGTATCGAAGCTTTGCCGTCAATGTTCGGATATTTCGCTTTAAAATCCTTCAGCAGCTGCTCGAATTCATCCGTCGTGAACGGCTGGCCGCCTTCCGCTTTGTCCGGCGCGAGCTCCTTCAATAGATCCTTGCGCATCTGAATGCCGAATACCGGACTGTTATCCATGCCATACCAATTGGACAAATAGTAGTTTTTGCCGTCCGTATAACGCGTCTTTTGCAAGACTTCGCCGTATTGGGATTTGACGTCAGCTCCGAAGTTCTCGATCAGATCATCCAATGGAATGATGGCGCCTGCTGCAATATATTTGTTCACGATATCGCTGCCGCGGTCCATGAGGATAATATCCGGCAAGTCGCCGCTGGCAAGCATCAGATTCAGCTTCTCAGACGGATTGCCGCTCGGCTGTTGAATTTCGACAGAGACGCCTGTGCGTTTGGTAACCTCTTGCGCTACAGGGTTCGTGAAGGCATCGCCCGTATTTTTATCGAAGAAGGTAAGCGTAATCGGCTCCGAAGGTTTACTGTTCGTTTCCGCCGCCGCATTGTTCGCATCCGTGGAATTAGTAGAATCAGCAGTAGCCGCGGTATCATTGGACTCGTTCGTTGCGGTGTTGTTATCTTTACTGCTGCAGCCGATAAGCAGCGTCGTAAAGACCATGATTGTGAGCATGACTGTCAATATACGTTTCTTGTTCATAGCGTGTTGCTCCCCCCAAATACATGATAGTTGATTCATGAGCGTTTCCATAGACATTCCGTGGTAAAACGATAATTTACTGCCCGTGCGTCATAATAGCCGCCTTCCACTCACACTCCTTTCATAACTTGAGAGAAATCAGCTTTTGACTGCGCCAAGCGTCATGCCCTTAACGAAATATCGCTGCAGGAACGGATAAACCAGCACAATCGGAAGTGTTGCGACCATAGTCGCTGCCATACGGATCGTATCCGACGATACCGCCAGCCTCTTCGAGGAATCTGCCAGCTGCTGGGCTTCGGACACCATGCTGCCTGTCTGGTACTGATTAAGTATCTTAACTAGCACTGCTTGAAGGGTTTTCAAGCTGGGCTTATAGGTGAACACATACGAATCGAACCAAGCGTTCCAATGACCGATAGCCGTAAACAGGGCGATCGTCGCTAGCACCGGCGTCGTCAAAGGAAGAATGATACGGATGAACACTTGCAAATCGTTAGCGCCGTCAATCTTAGCCGACTCCGTCAGCTCCTGCGGAAGCTGTTCGATATACGTCCGCACAAGAATCATATAGAACACATTCATCAGCCCCGGGAAGATAAACACCCAGAACGAGTCGATCAAGTGTACATTCTTGAGCACCATATAGTACGGAATCAATCCGCCGCCGAAATACATCGTGAAGATGAAATACAACGTTATCGGCCTTCTAAGCACCAAATCACGATTGCTCAGCGGATAGGACAGCAAGCTGATGACCAGAATCGTAAGCGGCGTCCCGATCAACGTTCGTGCTACCGTTACCCACACGGCGTGAATGATTTGACCATCGGTTAAAATCTCTTTATAGCTCGTAAATGAAAGCTCCCTCGGCCAGAAGTAGATGCCTCCCTTGATGGTATCCGACGCACTGT
Organism: Paenibacillus sp. J22FR21; assembly: GCF_056269135.1. Taxonomy (NCBI): domain Bacteria; kingdom Bacillati; phylum Bacillota; class Bacilli; order Caryophanales; family Paenibacillaceae; genus Paenibacillus; species Paenibacillus sp. J22FR21. The sequence continues at coordinate 73,273 of NZ_JBWDNJ010000007.1, read as the reverse complement.
TGACCGATAGAACCAGCACATTCCAGAACGGGTAGAACGTTGCGAATACGACTGCCAGTAGAAAGGCGTATACCGCGCCGGAGTAAAGCATGTCTCCCATTTCCCTGCTTTTCATGCTCTCTTTTCCTCCCTAAACCCCTATGTTAGAACAGCGATTGATCATTGACTTTCTTCGCCAGCCTATTCACCAGCAGCACTAATATAAAAGCGACCACCGACTTGAATAATCCTACTGCCGCGCCATAGGAGAACATCCCATTTTGCAAACCGTACCTATACGTATAAGTGTCGATAACATCGGAATACTTCAAGACCAGGTTGTTCTGCAGCAAGTACTGCTGGTCGAACCCGGCATTCAGAATGCCGCCAACCGCCAGAATGAGCAGGATGACGATTGTCGGGCGAAGCGCGGGCAACGTCACGTACAGCATCTGCTTCATACGGGATGCGCCGTCCACCTTGGCCGCCTCGAACAGCTCGGGATTAATGGAAGCAATGGCCGCAAGGTACATGATGGCGTTGAAGCCCATGTCTTTCCACATATTAGAGGAAGCGATGATCCACCAGAAATAATGCCCGTTCTGGAAGAATCCGACCGGTTTATCGGTGAGGTGCAGCAGCATCAGCACTTTATTCACAAGCCCCTGCGACGACAACAGCGTGACAATGATGTTCGCTGCAATAACCCAGGAGATGAAGTGCGGTAAGTACGAAATCGTCTGCACGATCCGTTTGAACGCCCCGCTGCTGATTTCATTGATCGCGATGGCAAGAATGATCGGTGCCGGGAATCCGAACAGCAAGCTTAATGAGCTTTGGGCCAGCGTGTTGCGCATAATCAGCCAGAAGTCGCCGTTGTCGAAGAAGTATTGGAACCACCGCAGTCCGACAAACTCGCTGTGAAAGAAAGATCCGAAGAAAGATCCGCCTGGCTGGTAATTAATGAACGCCATATAGAGTCCGAACATCGGGGTATATGAAAACAGCAGCGTACAAATAAACGCGGGCATGATCATAAGCCATAAATACTTCTGCTGACGGAAACGCTTCCACTTTCCGTTAGTCTTTCCGAGCAGCGGCGCACGCTGCAACGGTTGTTCGATATGCGCTTTCAATTAAGCTCTCCCCCTGCCTTATCGTCTGGAATATCCTCATTATAGGGGAGCTTTCCGCAGCCATTCCATGCAAACATCCGCCAATTCATACGCCAAAACACCGGATTTCATATTGTGCCATTGTTGAAATACCGTAGGCCGACTACAATAAAACAAGTAATGATCACCCCGCTCTTACATAGGAAGGACGTGGCTCACCTATGCATTCGATACTGCTCGTAGATGATGAGAAGATAGAATTGGAAACGCTTACTAGTTATGTGCCTTGGGAAGCGATGGGGATACGGGTTATTGGGACCGCCCGCAACGGCCGAGAAGCACTGGAGTTAACCCAGCAGCTTAATCCCGATATCATTCTGACCGATGTTCGCATGCCCATCATGGATGGACTCGAGTTTGTAAAACGCGCGAAGCAGGTTCGCAAGCGGGTCAAGATCGTATTTCTCAGCGGTCACGATGAGTTTCAATATATTAAAGCCGCACTCGCCGTCGAGGCATCCGGCTATCTGCTCAAGCCCATCGACATGGAAGAGCTGCGGCATCTCATGGAGAAGGTCAAACAGAAATGCGAGGAAGCCAAACTAACGGAGCGCTCGGAAGAGATGGCCAAAGAGAAGCTGCTGCGCATGCTCCTCATGGAGGAAACGCCGGATCGGCGCGCCGAATTGGTGCAAAGGCTGCTGCAGCTGGACTCCATTGCCACGCCTCCATTGCGCGGTCCCTTCAAAGTCGCTTACTTGGTGATTGACCGCCCGAGCCGCAACGACGGGGCTGCCGTGGATTCGAGCATGCCGGACCCGCTTGAGCGTAGTATTGGCGAAGCGGTGCATAACCGTTTAATGGCGCTCGGTTATATTGGTGAGCTGATCGATTGGGAGTACCGCACATTCGCCGGGGTGTTCCCGGACTCTCTGTTTGACGGGGAACGGGAGAACTGGCAGCAATTACAGAAGCTGATCGAGGCGGATTTCCCCGTGTCGCTTACAATCGGACTATCCCGAACAAGCGATCGTTTGGAGGATGCCTATCACCTCTTCAAGGAGGCGCGCAGCGCTGCGGAGCAGGCTTTCTATTTCGGCAACGGGGCATTGTTAGCTGCGGAAGACGTCCAAATGCCGTCTACGGAAGAGGTCGAGGTCGAAGAGCACCGAGCCGCACTTTGCCGGACCATCGTGCATCAGCGCTCGGAGGAAACGGAGCAGGAGGTTGCCCTGTTCATCCATAAGCTGCGAGAGAAACATGTACACCCTCATCTTGCCCGTTCCGCGGCTGTTCGTCTCATCACGGCTGTGGAGCAGCATTTCAGCGGCGCGATTAATGAGCTTCAGGTCGGCCCGTTCAGCAGCGAATGGGAGATTATGAGCCATTGCCAAACGCTGGACGAGATCGGGGAGCATGTCCTGCATGTCTGCCACAGCTTAATCATGGCCCTGTCGGAGAAGGACAAAGACCGCCATCAGCATATCGCCCGGCATATTCAAGATATTATTGAACGTTCCTATCACAAGCCGCTAACTGTCGAGGATATCGCGAAGGAAGTCTACTTATCGCCGAATTATATCCGCACCATCTATAAAGAGAAGACCGGACGCACCATTCTTGAGGTGATTACGGGGACACGAATGGAACGAGCAACCGCGCTGCTCGCCGATAAGTCGCTCAAAATCCATGAAATCGCCGGCTTGGTCGGCTATGAGAACGTCTCTTATTTCTGTTCTATTTTTCATAAGACAACGGGCATGACTCCCAACCACTATCGCAAACAAATTTACTGATTCGGAGGGACGCTCGTGCCCGGCCTCATTCATCGCCTGCTGATAAGACCTTTTCTCAACATGCACTTGCGCAACAAGCTGTTCGTCGTCTTCGGGCTCGTATCCGTTATTCCCCTGATTTTCTTTGCCATCTATTCCTACGAAACGATGAAGAGCGAATTGACCAGACAGATGTATTCCAACATGCTCTCCACGACCGATCAGATTGGCTCCAACCTGAAGATGAAGCTCGATTCCTATTCCAAAGTCTCCTCCTCCTTGTATCTGGACAGCCGTCTTCGCGACTTCCTGACCATGGATTATTCCAACAATAACCAATACGTCGATGCTTATGAATATATCAACAGCTCGTTCCGAAATCTGCTCGTCACCAACACGGATCTGAGCAGTGTGACCGTCTACACGACCAATCTGACTTTGCCCACCGATCAGGTGTTTATTAAACGCGCCGATAATGACCTCATGCGTTACCCCTGGTTCAGCTTGGCGAGTAAGTCTTACGGCAGCGTTACGTTCACCGTTATGCCGGCCACCAATCCGTCCAGCGATCAAGTGACACAAGGCATCGAGGAGCGCAAACCGTCCCGCATCGTGCTCGCTCGTCTGCTGGACAACAACAGCCTGAACTATCCCTACGGAATCCTGACCATGGATATTCCTGAAGTCGACATTTACGCCCTGATGGCAAAAGAAAACAATAACAAAGAGCTATTCATCGTTTCTGAGGATGGAGCCATCATTTCCGGCAAGGACAAAAGCAAGATTAACCACAATCTAAAGGAGTTTGTGCGGGGCGATTGGGGGAACAGCAAGGCAGGCAGCTTTATTGGGATGTATAAGGGCGAGCGTGTTTTTGTCGTTTATAACTCCATTGATAACGGCTGGAAAACCGTCTCTATCGTGTCCTATAACAGCCTGCTAATGAATGTGAAGATTGCGTTCTCTCGGTTGTTCACGATTGCCATCGCAAGCTTAATCCTATCCATTATCCTCATTTACATAACGGCCAGGTGGTTCACGATTCGAATCGAGAAGCTGCTGCAGCTCACACGCCGAATTGAGTCGGAAGACTTTGATGTCCAAGCCGTATCGACATGGCATGATGAGGTCGGGCTGTTATCCTTCGCCATGACGAAGATGGCCAGGCGCATGAAGGAACTGATTAATGAGGTGTACAAGAAGGAGATTGCGAAGAAAGAAGCGGAAATGAGCATGCTGCAGGCGCAAATTAATCCGCATTTCCTCTACAACACGCTGGCCTCCATCTCCTCGCTTGCGATGCGCAGCGATGACAATCGCATTCAGGACATGGTTACCCATCTGGCGAAGTTCTATCGGATCTCGCTGAACAAAGGAAAAACCATTGTCGGCTTCGCTGAGGAGCTGCGGCTGACGAAGTCCTACATTGCCATCCAGCAGCTGCGCTTCGAAGGACTCCTTCATGTGCACTATGACATTGAAGAAGCCGCACTGCCTTATCCGGTGATCAAGCTGATGCTGCAGCCTTTTATCGAGAATGCCATCAATCACGGGATATGGGACGACGAGGCCGGCATCAACGTGATCATAAAAGCTTGCATCCATGAGGACACGCTCGTGCTCCATGTCATCGACGACGGCATGGGCATGCGGCCGGAGAAGCTCCAACGGATACTCGGTGATGAGGAAGGTGACGGAGCTTCCGGCTACGGCATACGCAACGTGGACCGCCGCATTAAGCTGACGTTCGGAGACAGCTATGGCGTCCATATCTATAGCCGGCTGGGCATCGGCACTGCAGTTCAAATTCTGATTCCGTTAAGAGGAGCTTTATAAAAAGGCATTAAGAAAACCATGACTCTGATCCCGCCGAGGGCTGAGAGCCGCAAAAAGCGACTCTCAGCGGCAAAAACGCCGCAAAAAGAAACTGAGAGTCGCGAAACCCGACTCTCAGTATCATCAAACCCAAGACCCTCCCGTGCGAGAATAGAGCAAATTTGGAGCTTCAACGATCGTGAGAGCGGCATATCCGCTATCGTTCACCAATTCCGTTTAGTTCTTAGGCGTCAGTCGGAATAGCTTCGATTCCATCGGCTCAAGCGTCACTTGCAGGGAGCCTTGAACGTCGCCGGTAACTGCGCCCGTCCAGAGATCCTTCAGCTTATAAGCCGCACCGCTGTCCAAACCGGCCCTTGCTAAATCTACGGTTCTCTCGACAGGCGTGCTGCCGTAGTTAAAGAGCGCGATGTAATAATCGCCTTTATCTTTCAGCACGAAGGCATCCGCAGCTTTAGCACCGGTATTCCCCTCGATCGGGCGGAATGCTTTTCCGATTTGAGCGACTTCCAGCACGGCCTTATTCGTCAGCAGGGCCGTCATGTATTCCTGCGCTTTTGCATCGTGAACGTTATCCGAATCCATAAACACCGTACCCGAAATAACAGCGGAGTTGACTCTGCTTCTAGCCTCGATTAACGACCCCGCTCTGGACAATGCCATATGATCGGGATCCGTGTAATGATAGATCGTTCCGTTCTGCCACCAGCCATACGTCAATGCGTTCAGTTGGAACTCCGTATCGGAGATGCTGCCGAACGTGTCGGTAGCGATCCGTCTGCTATGCGCGTATTGGCTTGGGAACAGCGGCGCAATGGAGGCGCTGATAAACATTTTATCCGCGATGAGGCTATCTACATAAGCCATACCTTGGTTATAGGCTTGCGTTCCGGTTTGGACCGCAGGATCGTAGTGGTTGCCTTCCAAGGCACCATGGGTGAGGAAATCCAGCTTGATATATTCGAAGCCCAGATTCTTAAAGCGGTTAAGGAAATACGCGATCCGCTCCTTAGCCCCCGGGTGAGACGGATCTATCGCATAAGCGCCGTCCAATTTAGGCAGCGGGTTGCCTGATTCATCACGCAGGATGATATCTCCGTATTTATAACTGGATCCCTCCACCTGCTGCTCCATATTGTCGCCCCAATAGACGAACGGTCCCCAGTAGATGCCGGCTTTCTGCCCGTTCTTGCGGACCTTGGCCACAACGTCCGCTAACTGCGCTTCCGTTAGATTATCCCAGTACGAATCCAAATTGATATAGGTAACCTTCTTATTATTGAAGCCTTCCTTCTGCAGATGCTGCTTCACGTAATCGGACGTATCCAGCACATCCTGATAGGTCAGATTGCTGCCAAAAGCACCCCAGCTGTTCCAGCCGACAGGCACGCCTTCGGGAACTTTTTTGCCGAATGCAAGCGGCGGAGCAATCACTGCGTTTGCCTTGCCGTACTCTTCCATGCCTTTCCGATAATCGCCATAAAAGCCGACGAATGCCGTAGGCGATGACAGTACGGTTCCCTTAATGCTACCGTGAGCAACCGAATCATGCGTTTTCGCGGTCGACACGCCGCCGAATACTTCCAACTGATTCAAGCGATTGTTTTCGCCGGTGAAGCGAATTCCCGTTTTCCAAGTATCGTGCGTCACCGAACCTACAATAAGACCGCTCCTGCTGGCATTATCATAGATCGCGGACACTTCATAACTTGTATCTGCTGAATTGATCGGCACAGCTTGATGACGAATCCACATATCGTTGTCATAAGGAACGGATAATACCCGCCCGTCCGTATAGCTGCCGATATCGATGCCGCCGGTTGAATTCGTTACGAGCGGAGCCATATAGTTCGTTTGCAATTCTGCAGCGGATACCGCTTCTGTTCTGGTGAAGAAATAAGGCTTATCCTCATAGAAGCTGTACCATTGGTTCAAAGTCGGACTGCCTTCTTGGCTGTTGACGAATTTCACCTTTATGCCTTTGCCGAAGCCGTCTTTCACGGGGGTCACATCCGCCATGGAGAAGCTGTGGCTGTCGTAGCAGCTGCTCGCCTTTTCTGCGAATTTGCTGTATACCCCTTTGGCGATCGTCTTATCCTTCCAAGCATAATCCGCCATCCCGCTATCCGTGCGGTAAGTAACGGCATAGTCGCCATTTTGGATGACAACCGCGTCTGCATATTCAGAGAGTTTGATCGACCCGAACTTCTTCTTGGCTACCTGTTCGCCAAGCGCCGCTGCTTCTGTGGTTACCTGCTCACAAGGCTGCACTTGCCCGCCTTCTACAGGCGTTACGACGATTTTGTCCATATCCGGTGAATACCCGCCTCCATCCGAGAACAGAATGGTGTTGCTTCCGGCCGCCAGATTGACGCTGATGGTCTGTGAGCCTACGGTATTCCAATCCTTCGTGCTCTGGAAGAGAATATTTTGCGCCGGACCGCCGTTCGTGCTCACATCGGCAGCACGCGGATCTCCGGAAATATAAAATACGGTAACATTGTAGCTGCCCGCCGCCGGGACATTAACAGCATTAAATTGCAAGGATGCACCTTGATAGAGATTTCCTACCTTTTGCCCGCCGGAGCAAGCACCGCAATTCGATACTTGCGCATTCCCCGTCAAGGTGTTGCCGGAAGCTTCCGCCTCATAGCCTTGTGCGATCGGATAAACCTCGATTTTATCAAAATCAGGCGAGTACCCGCTGCCATCCGAAATGTCGATGTAGTTGCTGCCTTGCACAAGCGTCATCGGAATGGTTAACGTGCCTAACGTATTCCAGTCTGCCGTCTTGTCGAAGTCGATATGACGGGAGGTGCCGCCATTTGCGCTAATGTCCGCGCTTCTCGGATCTCCGGAGATGTAGGAGAATACAACGTTATACGAGCCGGCCTCCGGCACCTCAATATTGGTAAACCGCATGCTGCTTCCTTGGTACAAGCCCCCCACCTTCTTGCTGCCTGAGCAGACGCTGCAGTCGGCAATGGATGCATTCCCCGTCATCGTGTTCCCCGCTGCTTCCGCTTCGTAGCTGTAAACCACTTCGTTCGCGGAGCTTGCTGTGGCGTCTGCATTGGAGCGCGTAGACGTGCCGAAGGACAAACTGCATACAAGCATGAAGAGTGCTAAACAAGTTGTTAGCGTTTTCATAATGAACTCCTTCCAACCTTTTATTTGGATACATCTATCAATTTAATGCAGCGCGAATAGCGGTACAATCCCAATATCTTACGAAACATACGGCAAAATAAAGGAATCCTGACGGCCGGATTGGAGCCGAAGTCCCAAGTCATCATCCGTTCTCTACTTTCGCTCTACCATCCTCAACTTCTTTCGGAATGTTCGTTGTAAGATAGCGTTTACACGCTATACTTAAGAGAAAATCCACCAAAGGAGAAGGTTCCGAATGAGCTTTCTGCGCCGGCTTACCCTCTACCCCAAGCTCGTTCTGACCTTTCTGGTCATCATCATTCCGCTAGTAACCATCAGCCTTCTCATGAATATCCGCAGCGAGCGTCTCGTGCGTAACGAAATAACCAGCTCGATGCAAGCCAAGGTTAATTATTATATCAACGCGCTTGAGGATGATTTCGGACCTCTTGTCACATTGGAGCAGCAATATACGCTCGACGATGACATCTTTAACCTCGCCTACTCTTCGATCATCATGACCAGCGAGCAGTATACGAATGCGGTCAGGAATGTCCAGAAGAAACTGCAGATTTTAAAGAATATGAGCCCTTACGTAGAGGACGCCTTCGTCAACTTCCCCGTGCTCGATCGTAAAATATCAGCATTATCCTTCAATGAATTGAACCACGAGGAAGCAGCCGCTTTGAATCAAATGGCCGATACGTTCGAATCGCCCTTCCTTCTCTACCAGAACCGGCTATGGATGAGTCTGCCCTACCCGAACAGCCAAGCCATCGGCCGCGGGTTCACCATTGCGCTCGAAATATCGAGCCTTGCCATCAAGGATTCGCTGTCCGGTTTCCTCATCGACGGCAATGGCGGCGCTATGCTTATGGATGAGGGTTTATCCTGGAGCGAGACGAGCGGCAACGTGCCTTCCGACCGCAAGAAGCTGCAAGCCCTTATTCACGCACAACTACAAGCCGGGCAGAAGAGCGGCTACGAAATCATCGAGGATGGAGACTCCACGTATTACGGGTTCTTCGAGAAGTCATCGAAGCTGGGGCTTACGCTCGCGATTTTCGTGGAAGAAAGCAGCTTCATCGGTCCGCTTAAACAATACGCGATATGGCTATGGGCCATCTCGATTGCCGCTCCGATTCTTATCCTGCTGTTTTCCTATCGGCTCTACCAGCTTATCCATACGCCGTTGAAGCGACTTGTCGGCGCATTTAAAGGACTGGAGAAAGGCGATCTCTCCGCCCAGCTGAATTACCGTTCAAGAGACGAATTCAATTACTTGTATTTGCAATACAACCGCACCGTGTCCAGACTCCAGGATCTGATCAACGAAGCGTACGTCCATCAATACCAAATCAAGGTTGCCGAGCTCAAGCAGCTGCAATCGCAGATTAATCCGCACTTCTTGTACAATAGCTTCTTTAACCTTCACCGGCTGGCGAAACTTCAAGAGAATGACAAAGTCGTCGCCTTCTCCAAGCATCTGGGCGAATACTTCAAATACGTTACCAAGAACGCCGACTTCGTGCCGCTCGATCAAGAGATCAAGTTCTGCCGATCCTATGCGGCTATTCAAGGCATTCGGTTCGACGATCATGTCCGCGTCGAATTCGGCGAAGTCCCGGAACGCGTCAGCTCGCTGGCCGTGCCCAAGCTGCTGCTTCAGCCGCTTGTCGAGAACGCCTACCAGCATGGATTAGAGGATCAAGTGGAAGAAGGGCTCGTCATTGTCGCTTTCGAGGATTGCGGGGACCATGCCGAAATCGCGGTGGAGGATAACGGGGCGCTGGACGAAGAAGAACTGGCGCATATTGTTGCTCTATTGACCGACGCGGAATATAAGTCCGAGAGCGAAGGTTTGCGTAACGTTCAGCTGCGCATTCGGCTGAATTTCGGCGAGAATGCCGAACTGCTCGCGGCTCGGGGTGCGCTCGGAGGCTTGCGAATGACCATCATCATTCCATTTAAGGAGGCGGCATAAGGAGATGTACCGATTGTTGATCGTGGATAACGAACCGATTATCGTAAGAGGGCTTCAGCAGCTATTGGGAGAAGAGGCACCGTTCGAGCTCGACGTCTATGGCGTACATTCGGCCGAAGAAGCATTGCGGCTGCTCGGTATGATGAAGATCGATATCGCTTTGCTCGATATCCGCATGCCCGGGATGAACGGCCTTGAGCTGCAAGCCAAGATTGTGGAGCAGTGGCCGGACTGCAGAATCGTCTTCCTCTCCGGTTACGACGACTTTTCTTATATCCAGACCGCTTTCCGCAACGGAGGCGTCGATTATGTGCTCAAGATGGACGGCGATGAAGCGATCATAGCTGCCATTCAGAAGGCGATTGACGAGCTGTCGCGTGCAAGCTCCATGAACCAATGGATTGACCAAGCCAAACATAAGCTGCAGCAGTCGCTTACCCCCTTGCAGCGAGATTACGTGAGCCAGCTGATTCACGGCTTAGCGCCTGCCAAGCAAGAGCGAATGGATGAGCTGAAGATGGCGATGGACGCATCCGTATCGCCGCTTCTTCTAATCTCGCGCGTCGATCGTTTTGCCTCGTCTCATTCCGATTCGGATAAAACGCTCATGTATTACGCGCTGCAAAATATTGCCGGCGAGTTCTGGGCAGGATGCCGGGCTTTCAGCGTCATGCTGGATTCGTCCGCGATGGTGACGTTTATCCAGCCTGTTTCAAGCAGTCAGTGGGAGACGCTCAGTCCGCGATGGATTCGGTTCGTGCATGGCCAGCTGGAAACCATACAAGCCGCCTGCAAACAATATTTGAAGCTTCCTGTCTCGTTCGTAGCCAGCTCGGAGACCGTCCTCTGGGACGACATTCACTTAAAATACGCCGAGCTTAAGCAAATCTTGTTCTACGGCTTCGGCCAGCGTACCGAGATGTTGCTGACGGATGGCGTCAATCGCAACTTCTCCTCGGGAAGCCCGCAAACCAACGAGACGATCATCAAAGCCCAAAGTCGGTTAAAGCAGCTCTTATCCTCCGAGATGGCGCTTGAGAATCGGCTGCTCGCCGATTTCGATGAGCTCGCCGCGCTCTCCCGCAAGCTGACAGGCAATCATCCTTTTCTGTACGAAATGTACAACGGCATCGCCTATATGCTGTTATCCGCCATTAATCACCAGCCACGGACGGAAGAGTTTCCATCCGATTGGCTGACCAAGCTCGTTTCGCTGGATGCCCACTCCTCTTGGGAAGAGGCGCTCGATTATTTGCGGGACATCATCCGACGCTTGCTCGACATTCGCAATCAAGAGAGTGAGGCCGGTGCTCATCTGCTGATTGCCAAGCTGAAATCCTTTATCGACAGCCACTTGAACGAAGACCTGTCGCTCGTCCGGCTTGCGGAAACCGTCTACTTGAATCCGACCTACTTGTCTCGCCTGTTCAAGCAGCAAACCGGTCAAGGGATTTCCGAATATATCGCCGAGCTTCGGCTGACCAAGTCCTGCGATCTGCTCAAGTTCTCGAATCTGAAGATACAGGATATCGCTTTGAAGGTCGGATTCGATTCTGCGACATCCTTCGGCAGGTTCTTTAAGAGAGAAATGAACGCGACGCCTCATGAATATCGGGAGAGCGCATCCGCATCATAGAAGAAAGCCGCCGGTGATCGATCACCGTCGGCTTTCTTAGTTATTGGAACTTATTGAAACACCCTGACATAATCGACAAACATGTCGACTTGATTGTTATATCTGGCGAGATCGATCGGCCAACCGCCGCCGAGCGCCAGGTTGAGCATGAAGTACATCGGCGTTTTGGCTTGGTCGAACGTCGTATGGCGCCATACCTCTACGTTGTCGATGTAGTAGATCGTGTCGGTCGGCGTAATCTTGGTTCCGTATATATGCCAGGTCGACGCGTTGTCACCGAACGCGAAATTAGAGGAAGAACAATGCGTGTCGTGCATTTCCGGATTACCGGCCCACCAGTGCTTCGCCTGGCAAGCGCCGTTCGGATCTTGTCCGTAGGCTTCGACCGTATCGATCTCCGCCGTCGATGGCACGCTTTGCGAAATGCTGTTCTGCGACATGAGCCAGAACGCCGGCCATGTCCCTTTGCCTGCCGGCATCAGAATGCGAGCCTCAAAGTAACCGTAAGTTGCAGCGACGCCCGTACCGTTGGTACGTACGGAAGACAGCAAGCCGCCGGTGTAGGTGCGGTTCCAGCCCATCGGATCAACCGTACCGGCCGGCGCTTTCTTAGCTCGAATGCGCAAGTAGTTGCTTCCGAGGATCGCAAACGGATCATTCGCACTGCCGTAATCGGCGAATATCGCTTCACCGAATTCGGTGCCGTTCGGCGCGTCCGGTTTAGAGGTTGCATAGGTGGCTCCGGCGCCTGTGCGGGATGCCGACAATGTACTCGTGAAATCGTCTTGGAAAAGCACGCTCATGCCTGAAGCTTGGGAAGGCGCGGACGGTATGCCTTGTTTCCATGTGACACCGCCTTCGTTATACAGCTGGACATAACAGTTGTCCGAGTGCGCATAGTTCGGATTGCCTTCAGGCGAATCCCATGCGCTCAAGATGACCGAGATCGGTCCATGCGGGAAGTCAGCGGCCGGGAATGTTACTTCGCCATAACCGTTCGCATCAGGTGTTACCCGCTGGAACCAGGCATCGTAGCCGTTCGCGTTCGGATGCGCGGTGTCCGGCTGGTGCCAGGACCTGGCCCATACGTTCTGCATGCCCGGAGCGTAGAATTTAATCGTAATTGTGCCGTTAATCGAAGCGCCGTAGGAAGGCGAAACGACGCTCACTTGGTAATTCGGATAAGTCCCCGGGTTGGTTGGCGGGTCCGTTGGAGGCGTCGTTCCACCTCCGGTGCCGAAATACTTGATTTCCGTCGCACCGGATGCCGAACCTGATTGCGGCGTGAAGACAATTCTCATCTTGGAGGTCGTAACCGCTGTGAAGGTGACCGTATTCACCTGACCGCCTGTCGGTGCAGCCGGCGACTTGGATTGGCTTGCCGCATTCGTCCATGCTGTCCCGTTCCAGTATTGAACGTTATAGGAAGCCGGAGCTTTCACGCCGCCTCCGTCATCATAAATATAAATTTCAGCTTGGGATACGGCGCTGCTTGCGCTCAAATCCTTCTGCACCCAGTCGGTTGCGTTCGGTGACTGGTAGCTGGTCCAGCGATTATGCGGTGAATTTACATACGAGATCGTTCCGTCATCGACATCGTCCACCTCATCCATGTGGAACGTATAGGAGGCCGTGGATGTTCCGGCCAGCAGCGATGATGGCAGGTTAGTTGGTGGATCAGTCGGAGGCGTGGAAGAACCCGTGCCATAAGCGATTTCGGTTACACCGGACTTGGAGCCCGATTGGTGCGTGAAGACGATTCTGAATTTACTTGCCGACACGGACGTGAAGGTTACCGTGTTGACTTGGTTGGCGGTCGGAGAAGCCGGGGATTTCACTTGGCTGGCAGCGTCCGTCCACGTGCTGCCGTTTAAGTATTGTACCTTGTAGGAACCCGGTACCTTCACGCCGCCTCCGTCGTCATACAAATAGACCTCGGCGCTGCTTCTCGTTACGGCCGAACCGAAGTCCGTCTGTACCCAGTCCGTGGCGTTCGGTGATTCGTACGCTGTCCAACGGTTGCTCGGCGTATCATCGTAAGACACGATTCCGTCGTTCACCTCGCTCGTCGCGTCCATGAAGAACGTGTAAGACGCCGTGACAGTGGCCCCGGTGTCATACGCAAAAACCTGCATGCCGGAGAACAGCGTAGACAAGAGAACGCTTACAATTATGAGCGATAAGAACGCTCGCTTGGGCCTTAATCTCTTCTTTGTCATTAATCATCACTACCTTTTCGCTAAATTGGGCTGCAAGTGTATTATAGCGAAGCCGCGCGCCGCTGCCATCAGCCGTTCGCTACTTTCGCTCTACCGTTTTCTACTTGTTTGGGGTCGGGCCGGTCAAGCTCAAATAAAGCGCAGCCCTTGGCGGACTGCGCTTACTCATCTTCCAACCTGTAACGGTTGTGACAGTGGTTATTTGACCTCAAATGCCCGCTATTATTTTATTACGGTTGTAAGCGAGCTTATTTGGACATTTTCCAATAGAAATCAACCATTATGCAGTGAATAACGTTCCTCACAACCGTTAGATTAATAAAAGTCGTTCATTTCATGAAATAGCCACGCTGACAACCGTTACAAATATTGCCCTTCTCAGATAAACCGAAAATGAAGAAATCCTGCGTAATGAAACGTGGGGTACTCTACAAACAGGGAAGGACTCGAGGCTTTCGCGGTTTTCCAGACTTTCCAGACTTTCCAGACTTTCTAGGCTTTCGCGGTTTTCCAGGCAGCTGAAAGCGCAGCCCTGAGCGGGCTGCGCTTCTAGTTTACGCTATGGGCAGACTCGTCCGAAGCATGATGCATCGGAATTCGCCTTCACCCTCCGCTACAATGGACGCGTCCCCGGGCTTAGCGGGGCGGCATGCGCAGTAGAAGTGATAGAAGCGATGATTCCAATAGATCACCGAGGACTTATGCGCATGAGTCTCATCCACCTCACCCGGCTCGCCATGCGGAATCCACGGCTCATTCACGATGGCCCAGTCCGTTAAATCCTTCGATGCCGCAAGCAGCCCTTGCGCATGCTTGCCGTCGAACCCGAAACCAAAGTTCAGCCAATTGCCCGTCCGGCTGTCGAACCGGATATGGGGGTCGCTCACGTATTGGCTGTAGAACGAACCCGGCTTCGCACCCATAACAGGTTCTCCACCGGCGAGTCTCGTCCAGTGCAGCAGATCATCTGACACTGCCAACCCCGTCTCCTCCGTCCATGGCCAATTCGGTTGATCCTTGGCATTGTAGAACATCCAATACCGTCCCTCGAATTCGACGAAGCAGCACTTATACAATCCTGCCCGCTCCCAGCTGCCGCCGTTCTCATACGAGAAGATCGGCTCTTCGAGACGGTGCCACTCCAGCAGGCTCTCGCTCTCGCACCAGGCCAGCCCCATCTTCGCTCCCCCGGCCTCATAACCAAACTCGGGATAGGCATGATAGATCATCCAGTACTTGCCGTCGACCTGCTTCAAGCGAGGCAGCTCGTATAAATCATTATTCTCCAGCAGTACCCAAGAGTACGCCGCACCTACATAATCCCAGCGCGAGGCATCTTCCCCCCGGTCCAGAATCACGCCTTCGTGCTTCCACTCCACTAAGTTGTCGCTCACAGCAAGCGCCGTCCGATACCCTAATCCATCAAAGCCGATATGAATCATATAAAACTTGTCGTTGTGGTAGAAAACAAACGGACAATCCACCGACATCGCATTATAGGTGCCTGCCTCGCCTGAACCTTGAAGCACCGGCACTTCCCGTTTATACGGGGTGCGCAGATGCTCAAATTCACCTTTCGCTAAACCTGCCATACGCTCCGGAGCTCCTCTCACCTTCAACTCTTCTACTCTTTCACGCTGCCTACGATAACGCCTTTAATGAAGAATCGCTGCAGAAACGGATACACGCAAATGATCGGCAAGGCAGCCAGGAAAATCTGCGCGCCTTTCAACGTGCGATCCGAGATGTCCGCCAGCGCCTCCGCATCCACCATCGAGACGAGGCTGAGATCGCGATTAATGACGACGGTTTGCAAATAGCTTTGCAGTGGATATTTGTCCGGTGAATTCATCAAGATGAGACCGTCAAACCATGAGTTCCAGTGCCCCACCATGGAGAACAAGATCAGCGTGGCGATTGCCGGCATCGACAGCGGTACATATACTTTCCATAAAATCGTCCAATGTCCTGCTCCATCGACGAAAGCCGCTTCCTCCAGCTCTTTGGGCAAACCACGATAGAAATTAAGGAGCAATACGGCGTTAAATACGTTCACCGCTCCGGGCAGAATAAGTGCTCCCATCGTGCCTAACAAATGAAGCTTCTGAATGACGAGGTACCAAGGCACGATTCCGCCACCGACCAGCATCGTCAAGACGAAGAACCAGACGTAGAACAATCTACCTCTAAATGCAAATGATTCCTTGGACAACGGGTATGCGAGCGTAATGGTCAGCAGCATGTTCAGCGCCGTCCCGAGCAGCACCCGCTCTGCGCTGACACCGAGGGCCTTCATAAACTCGGGCTTCTGCAGCACGAAATTGTACGATTGCCAGGTGAAGTCCACCGGCCACAGCGACACCTCGCCGGAGCTCGCCGCAGTACTCGAACTGAGCGATACCGCCAGCACGTTTACGAGCGGGAACAAACAGAGAAAGGCAAGCAAGATCAGAAATAGGGCATTGAAGCCATTGAATACTTTTCCGGATACGGAAGTCGTCTTCATCATTGTTCCGCTCCTTATTTAGAAGATTCGGTAATTGGCCAAGCGATAAGCGAGATAATAGGAAACGGATATCAAAACGATCGATACGCCTGATTTCATCAACCCTACGGCCGTTGCCAGGCTGTATTGCGCTTGCTCAAGACCGAGCCTGTACACGAGCGTGTCGATGATGTCTCCGCTTTCGTAAACGATCGGACTGTACAAGTTGAAGATTTGATCGAACCCGGCATTCAAGACGTTGCCCAAGCTCAAAGTTGCCAGAAGTACGATGACCGGCGCCATGCCCGGCAGCGTGATATGCACCATCTGCTTCCAGCGGTTTGCTCCATCGATAACAGCTGCCTCGTAAAGCGCCGGATTAATACCCGCAAGCGCAGCCAAGTAGACGATCGTGCTGAAGCCAAACTCCTTCCACACGTCCGAGATGACAACGACGGCCGGAAACCAATGCACATTGCCAAGGAAGAAGATCGGTTCGACGCCGAACACGCCGAGAAATTGGTTCACAATACCTGAAGTCGGCGACAAAATATCGATAAGAACGCCGCCCAAAATAATCCACGATAGAAAGTGAGGGAGATAGATCAGCGTTTGAATCGAACGCTTAAACGTGTGCTTACGCACTTCGTTCAGCAGAAGTGACACCACAATCGGCACAACTAACCCTGCTGCGATTTTCATCACGGCGATGAAGACCGTATTGCCAATGACCTGCCAAATGTCCGGCAGCTTAAACATGTAGTCAAAATTGTCCCATCCCACGAACGGGGAGTGGGCAAAGCTCTTCACGACGGAAAATTTCTGGAACGCTATAACGAGTCCTGCGATCGGGCCGTAACTAAACACCAGCACCAGCAGGAACGAGGGAGCCACCATCAGATGCAAAGGCAGCTGTCGGCGCATTTTCGATTTCAACATCTACGGACACCGCCTTCCCGGCACAAGATAAGGAAGGGAGGCCGGAAGCAAGTCCCGACCTCCCGATTGCGTGTATTACTTATGAGGATTAATGATTCATGGTGTTTATTATTTTTTGGCGTACCAATCGTTTACTTCCTGCGTAATTTGCTCGCCGCCCAGTTTGTTCCAATCGGATACGAATTGGTCGAAATCAGAGATCGGCGCACCTAGAATGATTTTCGTAAACTTCTCCAATACCAATTTATCCAAAATCGCTTGTTTGTCCGTCATGCCCGGCGTTGGAGCACCGAAGAACTCACTCTTCATCAGCAAGTTTTGATCGACGTAATTCGCTCCGATGACATCCCACGAGCCGCCGGCTCCGAATACTTTGTTCGTGGCCCAGTTCGTTCTGTCGCCGCCGTTGAACAGCACGATCTTGTCGTAGTAGCTCTTCTCTTCCGGCGTCAGTTTGGCTGCATCATTGGCTTGCAACGCTGTAACCACGTTCTTATGCACGGACAGCAGACCTTGCGGTGTTCCGAAGCCGCCTTGCAGCAGTGCATATTTGAAGAATTCGATACCGTCTGCGCTGTGGAATTTAGCAGGCTCAGCCGTTTCTCCGATGATCTTCTCATTGTAGAAATTGAACAGCTTCACGATGGCTTCCGGATGCTCGGCGCCTTTCTTGACGACCCAGAAGGCGTTGAAATCAGCTTTGGATTGCGCCATGGCAGGCGTTCCGTCCACGGAAGGAATCGGGAATACGCCCCACTCGGCGTTCGGATCTTTGTTCACGCCGTCTTGCAGCGGCCACAGCGGATTCCACATGGCGCCGAAGCTCATGCCTACTTTGCCGGCCGTTTGCAGCTCGGCTGCTTTACCGCCGTCTTTGACGCCGAATTCTTTGTCGATCAAGCCAGCTTTATACAACTCTTGCAGTTTCGCGAGGGCGTTCTTCATTTCCGGCTGCGTGCTGCCGTTGACGAGCTTGCCGGAGCTGTCCTTAATCCAGATGTTCGCGTAAGCGTGGAAGCCGTTCATGAAACCGGAGAAGTCCGGGTATCCGCCGAACAAGTCCTTCGAAGCAGCAAGGCCGTAAGTATCGTTCTTGCCGTTGCCGTCCGGGTCTTTTGTCGTGAAGGCTTCGGCAATTGCAATGAAGTCATCCATTGTTTTCGGTTCAGGCAGGCTAAGCTTCTTGAGCCAGTCTGTTCGAACATACAGTAGCGGAGCTCCGCCTAGGTAATCTTCGGCAGGCGGAATACCCATCAGCTTGCCGTCATACATAGCCGCCGACTTGGCGTTGGTTCCGCGGTCAATCATGGTTTTCGTCAATTCGGAACCGTAGTCCGCGACGTATTGCGTCAAATCCTCAAGCTGGCCGCCTTCTGCCAATTGGCGGAATTGCACGGAATCGACCTGGAAGATGTCGGGCAGATCGTTCGACGTAATGGTCAGGTTCATCTTCTGGCCATATTGGTCGCCATTAACGATCCATTTGTACTTGATCTTGATGCCGAGCTCGCTCTCGTAAGCTCTCGTCCACACGTTGTTCTCGATCGTGTCGCCGTCTTTGAATTTGTAAGTAGGGTCTGTGTAGCGGACAGCCGCTACTTCGATCGGCGGATCGTATTTGGCGTTCGGATCGATCGCCGCCGGAGCTTCGTTCTCGGCTTGTGCCGGTTCGTTAGTGGTTGTGGATTCAGCTGTAGTCGCGGTGTTGTTCTTCGTGTCAGTCCCGCCATTGTCGCTATTATTGCCGCATGCGGTCGTAACTGCCAGCAATAGAGCAACGGATGCGGTCAAGCTTCTGTTGCGCAGCTTCTTGTTCATACTGTGCCTCCCCGATTATATGTGTGTCGTAAGGGATCGTTCCTTATATACTTAATGATAAAACAGCTTTATGCTCAAGCCTATCGTCCGTTGTTGACATCGGATCGACCGATTTCAACTTCTTGCGCGGTAGAGATCATAGAGCAGCGCTGCTGTCTCCGCGCGAGTCGGCGTATTGCCGAGCTGGTCGAACAGGCCGCCGATCGCTGCAGCATCGAGATGAGAAGCTGCCCATGCCCGCTTCGCGATTGTCGTCATTTCGACTTTCGTAATGGAAGCGGACGGATTGAATTTGTTATTTCCGCTGCCCAAGACGATACCTACTGCTCTGGCGGTGCGCAGGGCATCCGAGTAGTAGGCCGTGGCGGACACGTCGGAGAAGCTGTCGTCTGACTTCTGTCCTTTCCATTCCAGAATTCGCGAAAGCAGCACGACGAAATCCGCGCGGGAAATCGTTAGTTCCGGACTGAATTGATGATCTGACGTTCCTTTAATAATGCCTTTGGAAGCTAACACTTCGATGGCTTGCTTCGCAGGCGATGAGCCTATGTCTTCGAATGTCTTCCGGACATCAGCAACGGCATACGCGCTGAAATGGGTTGTCGTAAAGACGACCGCTTTCGCTTCGGCATCGTAACGTCCGTTTGGCACAGCATGGATTTGGCCCGATCCATCCACGTACCACACGACAATATGCTCGGGATTCCGTAATTCCTCCGCCGTCGGCACATAAGGAATACGGACCCGGACCGGAGCCAGCGGGTTATTCCACGAAATTGCCTTATCCCCATCCAGGGCGGTCAGCTCGATAACGGGATGATTGCCGATTAGTTGTTTCGTCTCTGCATGCAAAGTATCGGTATCTATGCGGCCAATCTGAATGGAAACCTCGGTTGAAGCGATGGACTGGCCCTTCAACATATCGCCCGGCAGCTCGACCGATGCATGCGGCGTTTTCACTTCAATCGCTAGCGACGAACCGCCCAATAAAGCGTCGGCAGGCAGTTTGAGCTCATAGGTTGGAGCTGCTTGTTGAGATGAGGATGCTGCAGGCGCTTCGAGTACGATTTTATGGATACCGCTGGCTGCTGCTGCAAGGTCTTGGGCTTGCTTCCATACGTCTTTGCTCACGGCTAACGTCGTCGTTCCCGTAGTTGCATTCGTCGATACACTAGGTTCGACTACGACCGTATCTCCGACTACCTTCGTTTCCGGAATTGGCGCAGGCGCAGATGAACCGGACGTTGGAGGCTGAACAACTGCGTTCGGTTCAAACACCCTCACATAATCCACGTACAAGTCGATTTGATCGCCGTATTTCGCCAGATCGATCGGCCAGCCTCCGCCAAGTGCCAGATTGAGCATGAAGTACATCGGCGTATTGGCTTGTTCGAAGGACGCATGCCTCCATACCTCGACGTTATCGATGTAATAGATGACTTCCGAATCGGTAATTCGCGTGCCATACGTGTGCCATGTCGAGGCGTTGTCGCCGTAAGCGAAATTGTCGTCCGAGCAGTTTGTTTGATGCGTTTCCGGGCTGCCTGACCACCAATGCTTGGCTTGGCATGCACCGCTGGGATCGTGACCGTAGGCTTCTACCGTATCGAGCTCAGCCGTCGATGGCAGATGATCCGGACCTGAACTGTTCTGGGACATTAACCAGAATGCCGGCCATGCTCCTTTGCCTGCAGGCATTTGCATTCGCGCTTCGAAATAACCATTCGTCGCGGCAATGCCGGTTCCATCTAATCCGACGGAAGAGAGCAATCCGCCGATATATTTGCGGTTCCAGCCTTGCGGATCAACGTAACCATCCGGAGCCTTCGTTACACGAATACGCAAATGATCGTCACCGAGAATGGCAAACGGATTAACCGCATCAGTCGGATCTGCGAAGATCGCCTCGCCGAACTCCGAGCCATTCGGCCAGTCCGGCTTCAGCGATGCATACCTCGTGCCTTCACCCGTCTTGGATACCGACAACGGGCCCGTAAAATCATCCTCGAACAGTACATGCATGCCTGCCGTTTGCGGCGGCGCTGCCGGAAGTCCTTGCTTCCACACGACTCCGCCTTCGTTATACAGCTGCAAGTAGCTCGTTGTGGACTTTGTGAAGTTCGGATCACCTTCCGCTGAATTCCAAGCATTCAAGATGACGGTCAGTGGACCATGCGGCAAGGTGTCGGCATCGATTTGGATCGAGCCATTTCCCTCCGCATCCGGTGCAACGTTCTGGATCCAGGCGTCATAGCCATTGGGATCCGGATTGGCTTCATCCGGTTGATGCCAGACTCTCGCCCATACATTCTTCATCTCCGGGGCTTTGAAGTCGATAGTCACATTGCCCGACACATTCGAACCAATCGTTGGGGAAATGATTTCGATCGCAGGTTCGACTATCACAACAGGAGGTGCCGTCGGTACCGGTTCTTTGTTCGTGTCGACATACGAGATTTCGGTCGCCCCGGATTTGGCGTCACCTTGGTGCGTGAACACGACGCGATACTTGCTTGCAATCACCGTGTTGAAAGCAACGAGATTTAAGCCCGCAACCGGTTCGGCTGGTGTGCGCACTTGTTCGGGAACACTCACCCATTCACCGCCGCTTAAATATTGAACATCGAACGACGCCGGGGATTTCACACCACCGCCGTCATCGTAGAGATAGACACCGGCCATATTGCTGGAGCGTGCATTCTCATACTCCGTCTGCACCCAATCCGAACTATTCGGAGAGCCGTATGCCGTCCAGCGGTTACGCGGAAAATCATTCAACGAGATGATACCGTCATTGACAAAGCCAGCGTCATCGCCGTTGTTTGAGTAAGAAGCCGTCGCCGTGCCCGCGGAAGGCTCCGTCGGCAGCGACTGTGTGGAGGAATCGACATACTGAATTTCGGTAACGCCGGTCTTAGCTGTGCTGTGCGTGAAGAGAATCCGATATTTCTGCGCTTCCACCGAAGTGAACGTAACCAGGTTAAGCGCATTGCCTGCAGGCTCGGCAGGCGTTTTCACTTGATTAGCAGCGCTCACCCATTCATTACTCCCATTTAAATACTGAACGTCGTACGAAGCAGGCGGCTTGATACCCCCTCCGTCTGCGAAGAGATAGATGCCGACCGCGTCCTTCCGCTTCGACGTGCCAAAGTTCGTCTGCACCCAGTCGGTTTCGTTCGGAGATTCGTAGGAAGTCCAGCGATTCGCGGGAGCCGCTTCGTAGGACACGATACCATCGTTAACGTGACTTACCTGATCGAGACGGAACGTATAGGATGCCGATGCATTGCCAAGCGGCGATACTTCCGCACCGGGAATTGGCTCTGTGTTCGAATCAACGAAGGCGATTTCCGTCACGCCGCTCTTCGAGCCGGAATGCGTGAAGAGCACACGGAATTTCGCAGAGGTTATGGAGTCGAAAGTAACCAGATTCAGCTCATTGCCCGTAGGGGCAGCCGGCGATTTCGTTTCGTTCGGAACGTTCGCCCAATCTGTTCCGTTCCAATACTGGACGTCGTACGAGCTCGGAGCCTTGATGCCCCCGCCGTCGTCGAAAATATAAACGCCCGCCGTGTTTTTGGATGTGGGACTTGCATATTCAAACTGTACCCAATCCTGCGGGTTGGTGGATTCATAAGAAGTCCAGCGACTCTTGGGGTCGTCGTCATAGGATACAATGCCATCGTTCGCATCTTCCAGACGGTCACCGTGGTACGTGTAAGATGCCGTTAGCGAAGCTGCGGAATCCCCTGCGGCTGCCGCCGGCAGAATCGGAAAGCAGCTTATGATCAAACCTAAGGTTACTGCCATAGAGAACCATTTGATGAGTACGGATTGCCGTTTCATTGCGTAAAGACCACTCCATTCTCCTTAGAAGGTAATCGGCATTCAGGGCCCTGAACGCCGATAACTTAATCTTACGGGAGGGCTCGGCTCGCGAATATCATCCGTTGCCGACTTCGAATCTACAATTCTTTACTATTTCGAGCGAACATACCAAAGGCTCCTGCCTGTAAAGGAAGGAGCCTTGCTTTATTAACGATATGAACCATTAACCCACTTCCACTTCCCATTGCCTATGCCCAATGCCCAATGCCCACTTCCCAATGCCCACTTCCCAATGCCATATGCCCAATGCCCACTTCCCCGCCATCCTGCTCCCGTACATTTGCTCCTATTCGGCATCTTTGCCGGAGGCTGCCCGAGAAAGTCTAACGGTTGTCAGCGTGGCTACTTCATGGAAAAATCGACTTTTCCTACGGTAACGGTTGTGAGAGACGTTATCTCCAGTAAAATGGTGGATTCCAATTGATAAATGCCCAAATAAGCTCTCTGGCAACCGCTAGAGAATGAACAAGGGCTTTTGATGAAAAATAACCACTGTCACAACCCTTACAATATAAAATGCGGTTGTTAAGGGGCTGAGCCTTGAGATTCTATATGCGGAAGAGCTCTAACGAACCGTACGAAGCTTATTTGACCGATAATGCCTCCATAAAAATCTCTAACGGATCGTACAGGCCTTATTTGACCGTATGTGGGTATTTCGAAGCCGATAATCCCAATATAAGACCCCTACTGTTCGTTAGAATTTCGAAGTCCCGAAATTCGGCCAAATAAGGCCCCCACGGTTCGTTAGATTTTCGCAGAATGCGCGATGCGGAATGTGAATTACTGGGTTACTAGGTGTGAGGTGTGAGGTGTGAGATACGGAATGCAAATTGCGAATTGCGGGGACGTGAGACAGGAACAAGGCGGGAGCTTGAAGTCTTCGCCGCACGCCTCGGCAAACCGATAGTAGCCGGCAGCGATTCGCATCTCCCCGTCCAATTCGGCGTCGTGCGCAACATCCTGCGGGACGATTGCCTGACCATCGACGATGTTCGCCACTGCATCCTCAATGGGCGCTAGGGCATCGAAGTTTCTTCCACCGTCAACCTCCGTGTCGGTATGGCGAAGTTGATCAAACGGACGATAAGCTGATGGGCCGCGCTTAAACGATAATCGCATGAGAAAACCCCGAAACACGGCATGAGCAGCCGTTTCGGGGTTTCTCTATTTGAACCATATACGGCCTTCCCCGTTAGTACTTGACTGGGGTAGCGGCTTTCTTTTTATTTTTCAGATATCTCCCAAACCAACTCATCTTCTTGTTTCGTTCCAGTATAAACTTAGCTCCATCAATCAATAGTCTGGATCTCAACTCGTCGCGTCGATTCAATGTATGCAACCTCTTCAGAAACTGCTCGTCCACCGGCCCATCCCCCCAATGTTGTTCATAGAGAAAGTAGGAACTTATGCGTACCTACATCTTATGATGTCCGGTGAAAAAAGAGTGTCATACTATCTGCGAGAATACGATGAGTTTTGTCGAATTTGAATAAGATTTGATTTACTCTCTCCGAATCTCCTGCTTGTGCCTATCCTTGATTCACAAACCTTACTTCCATGCGTTGCCGAAGCAGCTCTCGAATGCCGTCACCTATTGCCCGGATGCCGGGCTGGATGAGTCCTTCCTCTACCTGCGAGACGCTCAGCCGGAGGATACCGTCTTGCCGGAACTCCGGCAGGTACATGTGCGCAGCAGGATTGACCCGCACGCCGAGCTGCAGCAAGTATTCGGCCGTCGGCTGCGCCCGGAGTGGTGCCGGCAGGCCGATCGTGGTATAGAAGCCGGAGGTTGATCTGGTATAGGCGGTTCCCGGCGGCAGATACTTGCGGTACGCTTCCTGCAGCAGCACCGCCTTACGGCGGTAAATCTTCCGCATC
The DNA here is from genome assembly GCF_056269135.1 of Paenibacillus sp. J22FR21. Classification (NCBI taxonomy): domain Bacteria; kingdom Bacillati; phylum Bacillota; class Bacilli; order Caryophanales; family Paenibacillaceae; genus Paenibacillus; species Paenibacillus sp. J22FR21. Next base: position 48,568 of record NZ_JBWDNJ010000007.1, on the reverse strand, counting down.
CGGCCGATGTGGGCGGCGAACATACCGCTCTCGAGGTACACCTCAAGAGCCCCCTGCGTCAGCAGCGGCGAATGCACGTCGGCTGCAGCCTTCGCCCGCAGGAAATCCTTCCGTAGTCCATCCGGCAGCACTGCCAGACCAAGGCGTAAGCCCGGAAGCATGACTTTGGAGAAGCTTTTCACATAGATAACCCTTCCGGACGGATCGTAAGCGAACATGGGATCGTTCTTCGAATCGTCATCGAGGTCCCCCATATAATCATCCTCGACGATATACACGTCATACCGCTGAGCCAGCTCCACCATGCGCTTGCGGGCTTCGTTCGTGTGGCTGTACCCGGTTGGGTTGTGGAAACGGGAAACGGTGTAAAAAAACTTGACGTCACCTTCCCGAAACAACGTTTCCAACCGCTCCAAATCCATACCGCCTTCCTCGTACGGGATGCCGTACACTTCGCCATCATAGCCCCGCAGCGATTCAATCATGCCGACATGCACGGGCTGTTCCAAGACGATATTCCTCTTGCCATTCGGAAAAGGCAGTCCCACCAGCAGATGCAGCGCCTGCTGAGAGCCGGTCACCACATAAATGTGCTCCGGGATGGTGAACACCTGCAGTTCCCGCAAATGCCGGGCCAGCTGGAATCGCAGCGAAGCGAGACCCTGCCCCTCCGAATACGTGAACATGTCCTCGCGGTACCTCTCGATGGCCTCGTTCATGCAGTGCTGGAAATCCCGGTACGGCATGGCGTTTCGGTCCGGACCCGCCCATTCGAAATCGATGGCATCCTTCCCCTCAGTTGAGCTTCTTGCCTCTTCCCCACTTTGACGGCGATGCGCGACATAATAGCCGCTCTGCGGCACGGCATAGATCCGGTGGTTTTGCTCGAGCTCCCTATACGCCCGAATCATCGTATTTCGGCTGCAGCCGAACGCTTCCGCCCCTTCCCGGATCGACGGCAGCTTGTCCCCCGGCCTTCGCTTCCCGGCCTTCATCTCTTGCAAAAGCTGTTCCACAATCGCTTCATACAGCATCTCCACATGCACTCCTCTCAGCCAACTGTATGGGTACAGTCGCTGCAAACGGCGAAGCAGCACCGCCGTTAATTCCTCTATACTCAGTGTTGTCGACATGAGCCTTCCTCTTATTCCATTATGAGGAAGCCAAAGGAGGAATTCAATTTGATAACTTGGAACAAGTTGAGCCACGTCGTCCTGGCGCTCGTCATCTTACTGTTCATGGGTGCAATAGGCATTACCGCATTGCCAGTACATGCTGCCCCCAAAGAGATGAAGCTCCCCTGTCAGGAGCTGTTCCATGACGTGCAGGGCACCGTGATCATCAAGAACCTAAGGACGGACCGAGTCTATGTCTGCAATGCCGAGCGCAGCCGGCAGCGGTTCACGCCAGAGTCGTCGTTCAAGGTGCCGAACGCTCTCATCGGTCTCGAGGTAGGAGCGGTTCGGGACGAATATGACGTTAAGAGGTGGGACGGCGTCATCCGTCCGTTCGAGGTATGGAACCGAGACCATTCACTAGCCTCGGCAATGCGGTCATCCGCAATCTGGTATTACCAGGCGATGGCCAGGGACATCGGAACCGAGCGGATGATGAGTTATGTGGAGCGAATTCATTACGGCAATATGGATATTAGCGGGGGCATCGATACCTTCTGGCTGAGCAGCTCGCTAAAGATCTCGGCGGAGGAGCAAGTCGACTTCATAGAAGACCTGGTGGAAGAGACGCTGCCCTTCCAAGAGCAAACGCAGAAAACCGTCAAGCGCATCATGATCGATAACGACCAGGACAACTACACGGTACATGGCAAGACGGGGACGCGGCTGTCCGACAACGGCCTCGGCTGGTATGTGGGCTATGTAGAGCTCGGGAAGACCGACTGGGTGTTCGCCGCCAATGTAGACAGCAGCGGGTCGACGGCCAAGACGGTCACGTTGGAAGCATTGAAGCGCCTCGGCATTATATGAGTATTTACCACGTTGTCATTTATGCTGTACTGTTCATCGGCCACGGCATATTCCAGCTGTGGGCTTACCGAAAGGGCTACTCCCTCAAGGTAAAGTTAGGCGGACTGCTGCTCACATTACCGCTGCTGCTCTTGGCGATTCAGCTGGGCGGACTGTATGCAGCCTACCTGCTGCTGGTGCCTGTAATTCATACGATCCTGTATACGGCCATGGCCGTGACGGGGATTGAAGCGCTGCTCTGTCTTCGCCGAGGGAGAGCGGACAAGCGGTTCGTCGGCCTGCTGCTCCTGCTGGCGGTTCTGGTTGGCGTAATGTTCGATCTACGACGCATGCTGTGACGGCACGCAGCCGTGTCGAACTATTGGAGCACAGCTTTCAACTGGCGTGAGCAGGAAGCACGTCTTAATAAACTCCCGCAATTTACGACTACTATTGACGGTGCCCATGTCCATTTCTTCCATATTACATCCCAAGAGAGCCATGCCAAGCCGCTCTTGCTCATTCACGGGTAGCCCGGATCACCTGTCGAATTTCTTGATCTTATCGGACCGCTCACCGATCCGACCTCTCATGGCGGCAATGCAGAAGACGCCTTTCACCTAGTCATACCATCCATTCCTGGCTCTGGTTTATCCGGTCCTACAACGGAAGCAGGATGGACATCCGGACGCGCTGCCCAAGCCTTCGTGGAATTAATGAATCGGTTGGGCTATGAACGTTATGGTGTACAAGGCGGCGATATGGGTGCGATGATCGCCCCAGAAATAAGCCGGATAGCTGCAACTCATGTTACAGGTGTGCATGTCAATGCTGCCACGATGGGGTTCATCCCTATGGGACAGGTTGAAGAGGACGTGTTCGTGTTACTGACTGATGCAGAAAAAGCCCGACTCGCGCGTCTGGGTCAATTTATGAGCGAGCGCTTCGGCTTTAACATGATTCAATCGACCAGACCGCAGACGCTTGCTTACGGGCTGCATGACTCCCCGGTCGGACTGCTCGCCTGGACATCCGAGATGTTCTATGGATTCGGCGATGCTGTGGGGGCTGTTGACCGAGACCGATTCTTAACCAATCTGATGTTATACTGGCTCACTGGAACGGCCAACTCTTCTGCTCGCATGTATTATGAAGGTGCACATGATCCCGGTGCCTGGGCACCTAAGGCTTCAAGTCCAACACCTGTAGGCGTTGCCGTATTTGAGCAATCCGACGTTGCGATTCGTCGTTATGCGGAGCAGAACCACAATATTGTACACTGGAGCGAATTTAACAGAGGCACACATTTTGCCGCAATTGATGCTCCGGATTTAATGATCGATGATATCCGCGCGTTCTTCCGGATCGTAAACGCGACGAAGTAAACCCCGTTAATTAACTCTACTAATTCTTTCGAACCTAACAAAAGACCGGCTTCCTCCTTGAGTTGTACAAACTGCACGACAAACTGAAGCCTTCCGAGAAAAAAGGTAATTAACGTGTATAACATGCATTTGAAATACGCATAACCCACTAAATTCATGAGAAAGAAACGTATGAATTGTACGAAGTACACGTCATATGTCATTTGAGACCAGAAAGCAGCGAACGTGTTGTACGCCTTACTCGTCATCTTCGATCGGCGTGACAGGTGATCCTTCCCACCTCATTCCTTTGTCAGCTAGACAGCGTAGTCACCAAAAAAACGAATCGCTAAGATCGCTAGACAACCTAAGTTATTAAGTGGCCGTGGGTACTCTCCCTCGGCCTTTTCGTGTGCGATGCCTCCTCCTCCGCTGCAAAACGATTTTCACTCCTTCTTTCTTATGGTAGATAGACTCTTGGCTTTACTTTTATAAACTAGATTTATAATAATAGCCTCCTTATGCAACAGATTTATACCTGCTATAGTGGTCTCCAAGGCAATTGAAGCTTCAATGCCCAGCTTAAAAAAACAACTCGTGAGGTGAATTCTAGCAATGAATATCGAGGCAAAAAAAACGGATTTGATGTCTACTTTTAATTTCAGGCATGCAACCAAAGAATTCGATCCGGCGAGAAAAATAGCGGATGAGGATTTTCAATTCATACTCGAGGCGGGCCGTCTCTCTCCCAGCTCGGGAGGCAATGAGCCTTGGAAATTCGTAGTCGTACAAGATTCGGAATTCAGAGGAGAACTCGCGCCGCATGTATCGGGTGCGATGCGATCGCTGCCAACGTCGAGCCATTTCGTTATTATTTTGGCCAGAAAAGGACTTACTCATGATCATTCTTACGTCATGGATCAAATGACCCGAGTGAAGGGTATGCCTATAGAAGTTTATAAAAGCATGGAGCAAGCCTACGCACAGTTCTACGACGACCTTCATTTGAATTCGGAACGCGAGCTGCTGGACTGGTCTTCGAAGCAGACGTACTTGGCAATGGGCAATATGATGACGGCAGCGGCGCACATCGGCATCGATTCATGTCCGATTGAAGGCTTCGATATGGATGCCGTCAATGAGCTGCTGCGCAAGAAAGGACTACTCGGTAACGACGAATTCGGCTTGAGCGTGATGACGGCTTTCGGTTATCGGGCCAGCCAACCGAAACGCGCGAAGACAAGACGTCCCATGGCGGATATCGTTCAATTCATATAAGAAGAAGCTTCTACAAAACAAACAAAGGACGTGTTCATATGTTGGAAAACAATCAGCAACTCGCTGCGAAAATCGCAGAACTAGAAGAGCGATATGAGCGTTTGGAGAATAGGGAACAAATCAAACAATTGAAAGCCCGTTATTTCCGTTATGTTGATGAGAAGAAATGGACGGAATTTGGGGAGCTCTTCACTTCCGATGCCCTCATTATTTCACAAGGCCAAGATTTTTCTAAAGGCGGCGGCGCAGCGTACGGGAAAATGATCGGGGAACTAGTGGATAGAGCTCCTACGGTTCACCACGGCTATATGCCCGAGATCGAGATCATCGACAAGGATAACGCCACAGCCGTTTGGGCTATGGATGACTTGCTGACTTTCCCTGACGCGAAGGATGCCTATCCGGGACATCACGGGTATGGTCAATACCGCGAATCATATAGAAAAGAACAGGGTGTTTGGAAAATCAGCAGTACGGTTCTGACGCGATTCCGCATGGATCCTCTTCCGAACTGGGATCCGAGTACGGACCCTGTGACCGGAGCTCCTATAGCTGGGTAATAATCTGCAATCTAAAAGGGACAGCGCAGACTTTCTGCGCTGTCCCTTTATTAATCGGTCACATAAGAACCCAACAAAAACCCGATAATAGCTAAAAAATATTGCGAGCTGATACATTTGGAATCCACGAAATTCGAGATAACTTGCATCAAGTCGATTTCTGAAGTGTTGCAATTTCTCTCAGGCAAATGGACGTTTCTAGTCATAACGGAGCTGCTGAAGGAGCCCCAACGTTTTAATCAATTGCGAAGAAATCTGGGTAACGTCAATACGAAGGGTTTAACCGATACCTTACGGAATTTAGAAGATCATCAAATGATCAAACGCCAAGTATTTCCGACCGTACCTGTGTCCGTCGAATATTCAATCACGGAGAAGGGAGCATCCTTCTCGAGTGTATTTCAGCACATTAATGACTGGAAAACCGCTTGGGATACTCCCGCTCCGAAATAAAGAATTTTCTTCGCTCCTAGCTCACTGCAACATTTACCATTTAATTTGCTTAATGAGCCGGATGATCTCCTCTTGTTCCTCGTTACTGATCTGCCAAGTCCGGATGTCTTGGACAATGGTATCCATGTTGGCGAAGCCTTTCGCAATTCCGTTTAACCGGGCAGCCAATGCTGCATTCGTCAGGTCATCCTCGGCCTTGAAGAGCGTTCGCAGCTTGTCTACAGCATCCGGGTATCTTTTCAAATAAAACTTCTGATTTCGATCCTCAGCAGGATAAAAAACGGTAAATGGAGTTAACTCGGTGTCCGGCACTCCTTTTCCTTGTTCCCCTCTGTTCTTCATAACCTTCTGGATGACACTTAGCTGTGCCGGGTCGCGATACAAGATCAAGGAATTGTACAAACGATCTCTGTAATTATTGATATTAGCCGGATTATGGCTGTTCCAATACAGATCCAAGATCGTCTCCAACTTTACGACAGCCGGATCGAATTCGATTTCGACCATCTCGGTGTGATCTCCCGTATGCCGCGTCGCAGGGTTATCGGTCGTTCCTCCGGCATAACCTACACGCGTTCTCGTGATACCCGCAAGTTGTCCGAACAAAGCATCGGGGCCCCAGAAGCACCCCATACCGAGTGTTATCGTTTGAGTGTTGTTAGGGTTCATCACATTCACCTCTCACTCCGCGCGGACCCCACCGGTTGACCCACGCACAATCAATCGCGTCGGCAGGAGCAGCTCCGTATAGGGATCGTCCGGATTATTAATGCGCTTTATCAGCCGATCAACAGCTTTGACAGCGTAAAGCTTCAGGTCAACCTCCACCGTCGTGGATGGCGGCGTGGAGATACGGGACAGATAGCCGTTATCGAAACTTACAATAGATACGTCCTCCGGTACCGACAGACCTTGCTGCTGTACCGCGGCGTTTAGGAAGAAGCCGAGACCGTCATTGACGCAAAACCAAGCTGTCGGCCGTTCACTCATCTCTTTTATATAGGAACAAATGAACGAGCCGTCTTCAAGCGCCGAGGTATGGACCCATTCCTCCTTTATAGGAAGCCCATATTCATACATCGCCATACGATAGCCGTCTAATCGTTCGTAGTAGCTCGGCGAGAAAGCGATATCGCCTACAAAACCGATGTCGGAGTGTCCTAACCCGATCAAATGGCTGACTGCTTCATAAGCACCGAAACGATTGTTTGTAAGTATACTGTCTGCCTTAATTTGCGGGTGATGATGGTCGATCAGAACGGCGGGTATGCCTGTATCCAGAAGGGCATTAATATAATCAGTCGTAATATGGGACAAGATAATCATGCCATCTACCGATCGATTCTGCACGATTGGCGGCATAAGGAGTTCCTTGACGGCATCGGGGCCGATCGATTGAATGACCAGCTCATAGCCCTGCTGCTTCACTTCTTTCTCCACGCTCAAATAGATTTGCCCAAAGAAGCTGTGCATGCTAAAGGCAAAATCCGAGGCAATCAGCGCAAATTTGCCGCTCATCGGGAGGTTGCTCATCTCCTTCTTGCCCTTGCTATATACATAGCCCATCCGCTGGGCCGTCTCGATAATCAGCTTGCGAGTATCTTCGCTGACGCCGTCTTTTCCGGTCAAGGCTTGCGAGACGGAGTTTTTGGATAAATTAAGCTCGTCGGCTATATTCTGCATCGTTACTTTCGGTTTCATGACCAAAACACCCTTTCGACGCAGCATAGCAAATGGTTAGACTTCCCTACCGCGCAGCACTTTCTTATATTGTAACGTTACAAAATAATATTGTAAATATCTTGTCCTTTGACAGAGCATCTGGAAATCAAATTAATCACTTGACTTTGCGTTACAAATAATCAATAATTGATGACACAAGCGCTTACAAAAATAATGTAACGTTACTTTAGTCATGACAAACCTCATTACTTATTTTGTTTACACATCAAAGGAGGAATTTCACGTAATGAAAAAGCTCGCTTCCACCCTACTCATCACCGCAATAGCCGGTTCGATGCTCGCAGCCTGCGGCAGCAAAAGCAACGATAACCAAAATCAAGGCGCTGATTCAGGAAATGGCGTAACCACAATCGAGTTTTGGGCTGCTCCCAACCCGACTCAGCAAGCATACTGGGCTGATTTAGCCAAAGCTTACGAGAAAGTCAATGACAAAGTAAAAATCAACGTTAGTGCCATTAAAGAATCACCTACTTCTGAGGCGAGCATTCAATCGGCTATTGCCGGTAAGAGCGCGCCTACGATATCGGAGAACATTAACCGCGGATTCGCGGCTCAGCTGGCTAACAGCAAAGCATTACTTCCATTAGAATCGATGCCGGGATTCGAGGACGTCATCAAAGGCCGTAACATGACAAACACGATTGAGCCTTGGAAGTTTTCCGATGGCCATCAATATGTGCTTCCGATCTACTCCAACCCGATGCTGTTCGGCTGGCGCATCGACATTCTAAAGCAAGCGGGCGTTAATGAAGTTCCGAAAACCTATAGTGAAATGCTGGATGCGACCAAGAAGCTGAAAGCTAAATTCCCGGATAAATACGTATGGGCTAAACCGGATCTAGCTGATCCGACCGCTTGGAAACGTTGGTTCGACTTCTTCATGCTGTACAATGCAGCATCTGGCGGCAACCACTTCGTCGAAGGCAGCAAATTTGTCGGTGACGACAAAGCAGGCACGGAAGTATTGACGTTCGTAGATAACCTGCGTAAGGAAAAAGGCATTCTGTCGCAAACCGTTACAGATCCTTTCGAAACCGGCGTTGGCGTCTTTACCGATATCGGTCCATGGACGTTCAACATGTGGAAAGAGAAGTTCCCTAAACTTAAAATAAACGAAACGTTCGCGCTGAGCATGCCTATCGTGCCAGATGGTACTGACCCGGCTGCAAGCAAGACGTTCGCGGATACGAAAGGTCTCGTCATCTTCGCCCAAGCTTCGAAAGCGCAGCAAACAGCGGCTGTTGACTTCATCAAGTGGGTCTACGCCGATCCGAAGAATGACGTGAAATGGCTGGAGCAAACAAAACTGCCGCCGGCACGCGACGATTTAACAACAAATGAATCGTTCAAAACCGTGCTCGATGCGAATCCGGAATTGAAGCCATACGCGGAGAATGTGCCGAATGCCGTGCCTCCGATGGACAATGCAAAATATAACGACCTACAAACGCTTATCGGTCAAGAAGCCTTCAACAAGGTGGTACGCGGTGAAATCGCGCCAGCTGAGGGCTGGGCTAATATGAAGAAAGCCATTGAAGCCGCTCTTCAATAGAGGGAGTTGTCCTAATGGATCAAAAAAACAATCGGTTGGGCTGGTTATTTACCAGCCCCTACCTCATTTATTCGTTGATATTCTTCTTCGGCCCGCTGATCTGGTCGTTTTACCTTTCCTTTACGGACTGGGACTTGATCGCGCCGGATTACAACTTTCTTGGGCTTAAGAATTTTACGGATGCCCTGAAATCGCCCGGCGTGCACGCCGCGTTCTGGGTGACTTACAAATTCATGATGATTTTCGTCCCGCTCGTAACGGTTCTCGCATTGTGCGTTGCGGTCGTCGTGCACAACCTGCCACGATTTAAGAGCCTGTTTCTAATCGGTTTCTTCTTGCCCTACTTGTCTTCCGGGGTTGTATCGTCTCTGATTGTGAAAGGATTCCTGTCCTATTCGAGTCCGCTCAATACGGTTCTTCGCAAGGCAGGCATAAACATCGACTGGCTCGGCACTCCGATGTCAGCGTTGTTCGTCGTCGGCTTGATCTTGGCGTGGAAATTCACGGGATATTACGCTTTGATTCTGACTTCGGGACTGAATAGCATCGACGCTGAGATCTACGAAGCCGCCGCGATCGACGGCATCACGGAACGGCAGCGATTTTGGCGCGTTACGCTGCCGCTGCTCTACCCGGCATTCTATACGACGCTCATTTTAGCGTTCGGCGTCACGTTTGGTATTTTCACGGAAGTGTATCAATTAACCGGCGGTGGACCGAATTTTGCTACGAACACGTGGCAGATGGAGATTTTTAACCAAGCCTTCAAAAACTTGAAAGCCGGCTACGCATCCGCCGTGGCGCTGCTCGCATCGATTGCAACCTTCATCTCGATCTTCATCATCCGTAAACTGCTGGAACTGTGGGGGAAACGCTATGGTTGGGACTAACCGAAACAGTAAAAGCAAGCTGACTGTCCGCTATGGGCTGGCTGTCATCCTTCTGTTCATTATGGTCTACCCGTATTTATACATGGTGCTTAATTCGTTCGCGGATTGGAGCCAGGTCGACCAGAAATTCATACCGAGTTCGTATTCGACGAAATCGTACAATTGGCTGTTTTCCGGCGGCGAGACAGGTATTACACGCCCTTGGGTAAGCTCGTTCTTCAATAGCGTGCTCGTGTCGATCGCTTCGACTGCCCTGATGATGATGTCGGGCATCATGGTTGCTTACGCGCTTTCCAAGCTGAATTTCCGCGGGCGGGACACGATTAACAACTTCGTCTTGTTCCATATGTTCTTCCCGGCGATTATTCTGCTCATTCCGACGTTTCTGATCGTTCAGAAGGTCGGCTTGTACGACACTTACTGGGGGATGATTCTCCCTAAGGCGGTCAGCCTGTGGGCGATCTTCATGTACACGAACTTCTTCAAGGCAATCCCGTCGGTATTCATCGAAGCGGCCAAACTGGACGGCGCCAATGATTTCAAAATCATGTACCGCATCATGCTTCCGATGTCCAAATCGATCACGACCGTCATCTTCCTGTTCCTCATTATGGAACGCTGGACGGAGCTGCTATGGGATATGATCATCGTGCGCAGCGACAATAAGCTAACGCTGAACGTGCTGCTATCGCAAATGTTCGGCCCGTACGGCACCTACCCGGGGCCGCTCTACGCCGCATCCGTGCTGCTGACGATCCCAATCATCATTCTGTTCATCTTCTTCGGTAAGAAATTCCAAGAAGGCATGCAATTCAACTTGAAATAGCAATTATTTGGGTGAGAGGAGTCGGAGAGCTTGAGTTTGAACAAAACGGCTACAAAAACATGCGAAGAGCTTCTACGAGCGTTTCAATCCTCGGAAGCCTCGGTGCGCGATGCACAGAAGATCGTCTTTACAGGCGGCGACGACTTAGAAGGCAAGGACGTTTACAATATTACCGCACCGTTCACGGACGAAGGCGAACAAGTCATTGCAGGACGCGTAGAGTCGCGCGACAGCGAGCATTCGGATATCCTGTTCTTCACGCAGCAGGGCGGAAGCTGGTCGCCTAGAGCCGGCGCGCCGTCATTCCGCTTGCAAGATCCTTTCTTCACGCGAATTGCCGGGGAGCTCGTGCTCGGCGGCGTGGAGATATTTCCGGATCCCATGAAGCCGGATGCGCTGAAATGGCGAACCGTCTTCTACCGCGGCAAGAGCATCGCCGCGCTGCAGCCATTCTTTAAAGGGCCTGACGGCATGAAGGATATCCGTCTCGTCGAGCTTGCGGACGGTTCAATCGGCGTATTCACGCGTCCACAAGGCACCAAAGGCGGCCGCGGCAAAATCGGCTACGCCCATATCGCCTCGCTGGATGAGCTAACCGTCGATCGAATCAACGAAGCACCGCTGCTGGACGGACAATTCGCCGACGAGGAGTGGGGCGGCGCTAATGAAGCCCACCTGCTTCATAACGGTCTGGTTGGCGTACTCGGCCACATTGCCTCGTTCGACGATCAAGGGGACCGTCACTATTACCCGATGGCGTTTGTCTTCGATCCAGCCGACGGAACCTTCTCGGATATCGAGCTGATCGCGGTTCGCTCCGCCTTTCTGCCCGGCCCGTCGAAGCGTCCGGATCTCCAGGACGTTGTCTTCAGCGGCGGTCTTGTCCGCAAGGGGGATGGAACGGCCGTCCTGTACGCCGGCATAAGCGACGCCGATGCGCAGCGGATAACCATTGCAGATCCGTTTGCGCGGTTTGAACACGAAATTGCTTGATAAGGGAGTTATCGATTGTTATGAACGTATACCGTTATGAAGAAAATCCACTAATTACGCCGCTCGACGTGAAACCGCACCGTGACAATTTCGAGGTCATCGGCGCGTTCAACGCCGGCATCGCGTCTTACAATAATGAAATTATTATGCTGCTGCGCGTGGCGGAACGGCCAATCAGTTCCGTCCCGGGCACTGTGCTGGCGCCGGTTTACAATACGGCCACGAAAGATCTGGACCTGATCGAGCTTCGGCTTGATGATGAGCGCTACGACTTCTCGGACCCGCGCGTCATCAAGAACAAGTCGCATAGCGCAACCTTCGAGTATTTAACCTCGATTTCCTACCTGCGGATCGCGCGCAGCAAGGATGGCCATAGCTTCACTGTCGATGAGAAGCCGTTCCATTATCCGTCGAACTCGCTAGAGACGTTCGGGATCGAGGATCCGCGCATTACGCAAATCGGCGACACGTATTACATTTACTACTCAGCCGTAAGCCCGGTCGGCGTCGGCGAGTCGATGATTTCTACGACCGACTTCGTGAACGTCACTTACCACGGCATGATTTTCGGGCCGGATAACAAAGACGTGCTTATTTTCCCGGAGAAAGTAAACGGCAAATATTACGCGCTTCACCGTCCGACGACCAAGAGCACCGGCAACCCGGAAATGTGGATCGCCGAGTCGGACAACCTGCTGTACTGGGGCAATCACAAGCATCTGATCGGTCTTCGCCAGGGCATGTGGGACAGCGGCCGCATTGGCGGCGGCTGCGTACCGTTTAGAACTGAGCGCGGCTGGCTGGAGCTATACCACGGTGCGACGCTCGAGCATCGCTATTGCATGGGGGCCGTGCTTCTTGATTTGAACGATCCGTCCAAAGTGATCGCCCGCTCGGGTAAACCCATTCTGGAGCCGGACGCCGATTATGAGAAGAAAGGCTTCTTCGGAGACGTCGTCTTCGCCTGCGGAGCGCTTGTGGAAGGCGATGTCGTCAAGATGTATTATGGCGTCGCGGACACGTCCATGGCAGCCTGCGAGCTGAGCCTGCAGGAGATTTTGGACAGCTTGGTACCCGTCGAATAACTTAGTGAAGAAAGAAGAACCTCTGGGACGACGGTGTCCCGGAGGTTCTGTTTTTTATATGATGAATACTGCGGCCTACCTAGCAGCTTCCTCCGCCGCCAAGATATCTTGAAACAATTTGAGGGCTTCGGCCTTCGTTTCTTCTCCTAAATCATCCATGATCCATACGTTCCGAGCACACTCTATTAGATCCTGAAGGACCCTTTCTAAGCGGTAATAGGCGAGCACTTCCTCATCCACCTCTACGGCTCCGTACCCTTGGAAGAATGCTTGGTCATGCGGATGACTGACAAAGATGAAATCACGCTCTTTGGGAGCGAGCATCACCTCGTCCCAATCGATAACAAACACTTGCCCTGCCTGATCTCTAATCACATTGGCCGGATGCAGATCCGCATGACAGATGACATGCGGGATCTTTCGCAATTGGAGCGTCCCAGCCAGCTTTTCTAATGCGGTCAACTTCGAGTGTATCGTCAACCTATGCTCTACCCAAGAAGCATGCAGTGTACGATCCAATGGACTTCCGCCTTCGAAGCGTTCAAGTTGATCCTCAAGGGTACTTATCCATCGAACATATTCCGTGGCATCAAAGGCCTCCTGTCGGAGCGATTGCAATCCTTTAGGTGGTAAATTAATCCTGTGAATTAGTTGTAAGGTAGTCCCCAGCTTATTCCACTGCTCCGCCGACATTCCTTCGAAGCTTGAATCCCCCTTGATAAAGGGGTAGACCACGACAATCAAATCCTCTAGACAGGACCACAGGGTACCGCTCTTGGTCGAAATGGGGGCCACGACACCTGTAATCCCCTGATCGCCAAGATATCGGGGAACCCGATATTGAGGTTCGTATAAAGGTTTAGACGTGACTTTGAGCAGATAGTCAGTTCCCTGCTTGCTCACCACATGATACACCGCAGAGCTGTAATCAAGTCCCAGCGGAAGAAACTCAAGTGTCGCAGGAGTCCATTCATACTGCTCCTTTAAGCAGGATTGAAGGAGTTCCTTCGAAACGGTAGGTGTATTACGCATAGCTCTATTTAATTCCTTCCTATACAGGTGTCATCGGCAGCCGTCCTCGGCAGCAGCGGATTCTTGCCATGCGTCCTTATTAAAAAGTGCTCGTCTTTGAAACTCTGTTGCTGGGCGCAAACCAACCAAGAACGGCAACTGCAACCAAGACAGAATAGAAGACTACAGTCCATCCCGTGCTATGAGGAAAATGATGATCAAAAACGCCGATATCCTCATGAGCAAGCGTAATCACAGCAAGCTTTACCCCCACCCAAGCAACAATCGCATAAGCCGTTGTCTCGAGTGCCGGTCGTTGTCCGAGCAGTTGTACAAACCAAGCAGCAGCGTATTTAATTAGTACCAATCCGGCAACCCCGCCAAGCACCACAACAATAAATTGCCCCCCGTCCATGCCACCGAACTCTCTCAGCGGGGAATCCGGCAAGCCAAGCGCGAGCGCAACCGCAGCGAGAATGGAATCAATCGCAAAAGCGAGATCGGCCAGCGCAATCTTGCCGACAGTTGGCCAGAAGCCTTTGCCTGCTGCTACTTGCTTCTCTTCCGCGTGCGTATCTTTATTCTTTTTGCCGAATCGCTCTTGAATAATGTGCTTTAGGCCCAGGTAAAGAAGATAGGCGGCGCCGATCGCCTGCACCTGCCACACATTCGCAATAAAGGATATCGCGAACAGGGCGGCAAAGCGAAAGACAAAGGCCATGATGATCCCGTAATTGATCGCTCGTTTCTTCTGTTCCTCCGGTAACTGCTTTGCAATGACCGCCAGCACGAGCGCATTGTCGGCCGACAACAACCCTTCCAAACCGATAAGAATAAGTAAAGCCCATGCATACTCCAACCACAATGATTCCAACTTGATTCGCCCCCTACGCCAGTAAGTTTCCCTTTTAGAAAATACATATGTGCAATAGGTATACGTAAAAGTTGCCGAAGGATTTCAACTTTTTCAACTGTCATCAAACATACGATACCAACAAGCCCCAGAACGTTCCCTAACCCAATAGAAGCAGCAAAAGTCCCGATAATTCATAACGCATCATCGGGACCTGAACATTATTAATAACCTTCAGATAAAAACTCATGAAAATCTTAAATTTGCTAAACGCGCTTCCAACATCACGCGCAGTTCATCGGGAATCCGCTCAAACTCGGTCCCTTTCCCCAGAAACAAAAGCCAATCCGCATAATACGCCAGCGTTTCGGCATCGGTCACATCCAGCTGCACATTGAAGATCCCACTCGACTGGAACATCCCGGTAAAGGACAAAATGATCCCCGGCGGGTGCATACGCTTAAAGCGCTGAATCCCGGTCGTATCAAGCTTCACAACAAGATTGGACTGGCGTGCACGAAGCAGCTTCTTGCTTAGGATCTCTTGCTCAGATAACTTCATCGCCTGCTCCGAAATGGCCGAATCCCGCAGCATGTCGACAGGCAAATAACGAAACTCATCCGTATCCAAATCATAAATCTCGACCAGCCACTGCGCGTTCGAGTTAAAGATATGCAGCAAATATACATCCAACAGCTGCGGCCAGCCGAGACTCAGCTCATACGTCACGCGCAAATGCTTATCCCGCACAGCAAGCGAAATCAGCTGGTTCAGCTCCGCAGGCGCCGCATCATCGAGCTCCAACAGATTCGGATTGGCGGGATTGGTATTCTCAAATAGCAAGATGTTATTCAGCTCGATCAGCTCGTCCTGTTGGGATTGCGACGCGATGCCGATGAGTTTCTCCGTGATGGAACGGCGATTCTGCAGATAAGGCAGCTGTGAATTTTTGGAGGCGATAAAGCTGATAAAAATCGCCTTCAGCTCATCCGGAGTGAAGCGCGCTGCGGGCAGATAATGGTTTTGCAGCACGTTGTAGCCGCCACCTCGCTCAAGCTCGGTCGTCAGCGGAAAACCTAAAGCCTGAATCTCGTTAATGTCGCGAATCGCTGTCGCGCGGGAAATCTTGAATTCCCGCTGGATCTCGGCAATCGTAAAATGCGCACGGTTATTGATATAGCGCATGATTAGGTTCACTCGTTCTGTTTTTTTCATGCTTCTAGTGTATCAAAAATGCTGCAATAAAAGGTATCATTTTTTGATACATTCAGCATCTAGAATCAATCTTGTAAACAACTACATCCCCCAAAGGAGAGAATAATATGACTAACTACTCCATCCAAACCATCTCAGAAAACTACAAAATGACTGCTTTCGGTGTTACACTTGAAGACTACAACGACTGGGCAGGCAATGCAGCCAAAACGGCAGCGAAAAAAGCTGAAATCACTGAAACCGGCAAGCTTGCTGAACTTCTCGCGCTCGCAGACGGGCAAGAATATCAAATCAACTTCGCCATCGACCGCAAGGCTTGGCGCGGATTCGGCGTGATGGGTGAGTTCGACGTGGAAGGCGCGATCGTCCTCGATTTCCTAGCTGGCGACTACCTTGTCGTTCCTGGCACAGGCGCTGACAGAGAACGCCTTGCTGATGAAATCACAGGCAAAGTTTTCAGCGGCATGTTGGAAGAAATCACAGACTACAAATACGTTGGTCCCGGTAACTCAACCTTCGTCAAAACAGATGAAAACGGTGGTTTCTACGGCGAAATGTGGCTTCGTGTCAAAAAAGTCGAAGGCTAATCTCTGGAAAAAGGAGCATGCACATGACAGCTTACACACTTGATCACAAAAAATCATTCACATTGACCGCTTATGGTTTTTCCATCCAATCCAATTTCCAAGACATGCCGGCGATGCAGCAAGAAAAAGCCGAGTTTTGGGACAAACTTAAGGCTGACGGACGTTTTAATAAACTCAAAGACGCCGCAAAGGACGATCGCGAATGGTCAGTCAACGAGGTTTATCAAGGCAAACCGTGGAATTATTTCGCGGTAGAAGCTAGAAAATCAGTGGCTGACGCAACGCGCACCATCGAGTTTCCGGAGAGCGAGTACATCGTGGTTGCAGGAAACGGTGACAAAGAAACCTTGTTTGATCAGCTGACTTATCGCGCTTTTGGCGAAGTCTTGGCCCAAGTTACTGATTATGCTTACATCGGCGGTCCAAATGCGACTTATCGCAAAGATAACGGGGACGGTACGTTCTACGGCGAATTCTGGGTGCCTGTGGTTAAGAAATAATTGGAGTATAGAAAAGAGCAGAAGTTCTCTTCTGCTCTTTTCGCTATCCCTATCACTTGAACAGTACAACCTCTTCGCGACGATCGAAGTCTTGATCGAGGCTAATATCTTCTTTATAATTCCAGCGACCATTGGCATATTCCAAATAAATAAGCGCTTCGTATATATCGTCGCCTTCCATAATGTCTTCTGTCACATCGCTCCAACTAAGCATCCCTTGGACGACAGCCTCCTTCTGTCCAAGGAAGACGACTCGTTCATCGGATAACTTGTACCTCTCTTCGCTATGGTCAAAAATCCCTTTCAGACTGTCTTCCCATGTTTCTGGACCCAAGACATAGTCGTTCCAATGTTTGATAAACGAAGGAGCTGTGTATTGCAGCGTTCGATTAAGGTCCTCTGCGTTGTACGCTATATAGTAAGTTCTTAGATCCGACAAAACGGCATTCTGCTCGTTAAAGCGGTTCTTCATGATGGCTTCAGCTTTCTGGTCGATGTCCTCCGGAGCTTCCATGTTATTAAAGATCATGCCCTCGTGCGCGATTCTCCATTGTCCTGCTTCATAGCGAATGTTGTACCCGAACACATCTTCACGGTTCAATTCTTCCGTACGCTTGCTATAAGTGACTTGAAGCGTTGCTTCATTGTCAGAAGTATATTCAATTCGATCAATGTTCACTTTGAAGTCGCGGACCGGGATTTCGCTGACTGCTTGATTCGCTTCATAATCGTATTCTAGATTCATATAGCCCAATGTTAGATTGTCAGATGTCAGTAATTTGGGACTAAAGGTTTCGTAATACTTCGTAACGAGCTCTTTCACAGCAGCCTCTTGACCGTAGCCGTATGACTTTAAACTCACGGTGAGCTTCGATTGATTATAATAAACCGAGTACTTCGCGATTTGTCCAAACTGGCGAAGAGGGATATACACTTGTCCGTTAATGACAGGAATGACATGGTCTAAATGGTAGCTGCCATCGTCATATTCTATAACATTATCGCCGGACCAGAATAGAATGTTAGCGCCGTTAACGGTCCCAGAGATTTGCCCTGTACCCGGATCATACTTCGCCTTATACCCCATAGCATCAAATAATTTGCGAAAAGGTACATACATCACGCCCGATTTGACAATCGGATTGACGCCGGCAATCTGTTTATTATTCACTACCAGTTGAATCGGCTTACTAACAGAAGCAGCGCCCGCTACAAGCGGGGTAGTTACGACCAAGCAGAAGACAAGCAACAAACCGATAAGCTTTCTGACCATATGACACGTCCTATTCGTAGTATATGATATTGAACCACATACCTTGTTATCGGTTGTAGAGATTCAAGAATTTACCACTATTTCCTCTTTTGAACTTATGTAAAACGGAATCCGACCAAGCGGTTCATCGTCAACGACCAACAGATTGATCATAATTCCCACCACTCCTTTGAAAATAGTCCAAACGCTCTTAGAGTGAAGTAATCATGCACGTTTCGCCCGCTACCAGCGCGATCGAGAATATCTCGTTCCTGCTGCAATGAACCTCTTGATCGGTAGAGCCAATTCGCAACATCAGCCTTTCTCCAGCGAAACTATTCTGTACGCGGAAGATTCCTTCGCGTTCGGCACGAAGTTCGACATATTCAAGCTTGTCTGCATGAAGCCTAGCCGAAACAAGCACGCCCATCTCGCCGCGAAAATCGCGGAATTCGACGCTTCGCTTTGCCCAATCGCGTGGAATAGCCGGAAATGGGCGAATCGTTTCTCCATCCGTATGCAAAAGCATTTCCTGCAGTGCACTAACGGCAGCGAAGTTGCCTTCCAGTGTAAAAGGACGATAATGAAACATGCAGACGCCTGCTCGCTTGTAGTCCCCGTTCAGATGAAAACCGTTCGGCGAGCATGTATGCTGCCACATCTGACGAAGATGATAAATCGCCGCTTCTCCGTTGCCTTGCCGCGCATAGAAAGCAGCTGCCCAAGCGAAGCTATAGCCCACCCATTGACCTTTGCCGAGACGCTCTAGGTTCGCAATCGTTGCATCGGTGATTTTGCGATCACGCTCAGATCCTCGATGGTCAAGCAGCTGCAAAGGATAAATCGCCATCATGTGCGAGTGGTGCCGGTGGCTTTCTTGAAGCGATTCTTTCGGATTCAGCATCAGCACATGACGCTCATTAACGGCAAGCTCTGGAAGACCCGCTAGCACGTTCGCCCATCTGTGGGCATCAGCTTCATGATCGAGCCAATCAGCCATATCCTTCAATCGACGGAACAAGTAAATCAGAAGCGCGAGGTCGTAGTTGCTCATGGGATCAAACCAAGCCTCAAGCAAATTGTCGTGAACCTCGGGCGAGCTCGATACAGGCAGACGCAGCTTGCCGTCTTCGCCAGGTACTAGCCATCGCTGCACGCAGTCAGCGGTTTCCTTGAAATAGACATAAGCTTTATCGCGCAGAAAATCACGGTCTCCTGTATACAGCCAGTAATGATCGAACGCCTGGCACACCCAGATGATATTGGTGATACTCATGGAGTACATTGCCCAACCGCCCATTGCTCCGGCAGTAAGCGTCATGACCGAAGGCAGGTTGAGACCCGGGGCATCGAAGAAGCTTTGCGCGAACCGATGGCCCTGAGGCCGCAAATCCCACAAGAAATCGATAAAGCTTTCTCCTTCTTCCAGATGGTTCGCCTTCAAATAGTGCCAGTAACAAAGCTCTGTATTCAAGTCGTGATGATAATCGCCTTTCCACGGCGGCAGAAGCCCTTCATCCGCCGTCCATACGCCTTGCAGCGGCATCGGCGGCGCCCCTTTGCGCGAGCATGAAGCAAATAAATAGTTGTTCAAATACCACTGCTTCTCCGCTTCCGCGTCCGGCAGCGAGATAGAGCTCTTCGCCCAATAACGCCCCCACCAAGCACTATGCTCGCGGAACGCAAGATCGAATCCATCCATACTCGCGTCCGTTACTTTACGCTTGGCATTCTCTAACCAATTCTCTCCGTCATGATTGGCCGTTATCGCATAAACCCATTCTCGCGTACCGTCATCGGTCTTCCGCTGCGCAACGACAATTGCATATTCCAGCTCATGGCACGTTCGCTGATAGAACCATTGCAAGCTGCCTTCCGAGTGTTTAGCCGCAGCCGGGTACCCCAGCCGAGTAAGGCTTGTAGCAAAGACGGGGTCGTTGCTTTCTTCCTGAAACGCACCCGCGTAATCCGGAGGCAGAACTTCCAAAAGTCCATCTGTTTCCGCAGCCCCGGTCATTCTGATATAACCGAGTCCGTTCAAGGCGTGCAGAAAGCTGGATACACCGACAATCTGATCGTCGAACGTAAGCTGGACATGCGCGCAAGCTTCTTCTAAGGCAAGATAACTCCTCATCTTGTCAGCGTGCTTGCTGAAGCGCAGTTCCAGACTGCCCGCTGGCAATTTCGTCGGGTAAGGATAAGTCTCATAGAAGCTGTCGAACCGGTTAAGAAGCGACTCTTGATCACCGCGGCGCACGCAATCGATCATTTCCGCATAGGTGAACCCGTTATCCAGCGCCTCAGGCGCCAGCCGTAAATCCCAAATATCGCCGCGGTCCAAGCTGAATCGGAGCGGCTTCCCATTTCCCCATAAGAGGCAACCGGTCAATCCGTTGCCTAGAGGCAGCGCCTCATCCCATCTGGCGATTGGTTGATCAACTATCAAGTCATGCTTGCTCATCGCTTCAGCCTCCCGGTATAAATAAACCATCCCCCCTTGTTCGGAAGCATCAAAGGAGGAAATGGTTTATTTGCCTTATTATTTCTTCACTTTACTATTCTGCAAATCGAGAATCGCTTGCAAGTCTCCCATTTTCTTGATCGTATCCAGGTAGTTATCCCACTGGTCAAAGCCCATCTCGCCTTTAATAAATTTGACCGCTGATTCTTTGACATACGTGTCGATCGGCGTCATCGTATTCGCTACTTCATCGGTTTCGTCTTTCGACAGCATCACCTTCGGCGCTCTGTCATTCGGCGAGATCGATTCGCTGCCGCCATAGTTATTCGACGCCATATAATAGTTTTCCAATTGCGCCTTGCCGTCGTGGTAGAACAGCACATCCGGAATGGAAGTATAAACGGCGATTCTCTCTTGCGGCGTAAAGACGATGCCAGGACGCGTGCTCATGGATGCGGAAACCCCCATCTTCGCGAGCTGGTCTACGAAGTCCGGAGCGGATTTGAGCGCTGAAAGATACTGCTTATGTCCGTCCTTCACTTCGTATGATTTGCCTTCGATCCCCCACATCAACAGCTCGATCATTTGGTCGCTGTATTGATAATCAAGCAGTTTCACGACCTGCTCCGGATGTTTCGTCTTCGCGGAAATGACGAGGCCAGTGCCGTTTCGCAGCCCTTTTCCTTTAGGCTCGCTGTCGTACTTCCACGCTTTACCGTATGTTGGATTATCTGCCGTCATCGCAAGCGTCCATGTTACGCCCGCTTCCTTATTCGCATTGAAATCAGCAACGTAACCAGACCACAGCTGCGGATAAATGAACGTTTTGCCGCTCGTTGCTTTCGGTTTCGCCTGATCGATCTCGTCCGACCAGAAGGCCGGATCGATCAGCTTCTCGGAATAAAGCTTGTTAAGGAACATGAGCCCCTCTTTGTACGCATCTTCAGTCGGTCCGTATACATACTGCGTGCCATTCCAGTAGATGCCGCTCGACGTATGGTTGGCGTTCAGAATGCCGTCGTAGCCCAAATACTGTTCGCTTTGACCGATCGGATAAGAATCCGGATACAACGCCTTCAGCTGCTTCGCGGCCGCATACATTTCTTCTTGCGTAGCCGGCACTTTGATGTTGTTTTTCTCGAATACATCAAGACGGTAGGCGGCAGCGTATTGGCTTGGCTCTACATCAGAAGGATTCGAATAACCGTCGTAGAAGGCAAACAATTGATTGTTCTCGGTCATCAAGTATTGTTCTTTGTTCTCGGTAGCGTCGACGAAGGTTTTGTAGTTCTCTTCTTGATCGATATATTTGTTCAGGTCAAGGAAAAGACCTTGCACGCCGTATTTGACAATATTATCGTTGCCGAGCACGAGCATAACGTCCGGAATATCGCTGCTTGTCAGCATGATTTGCGTTTTTTCCCTGTACTCGCCCCATGGAATGCGCGTCCACTCGATCGAGACTTTAGTCCCCATGTAGGCTTCGATTTCTTTCTCATATTGCTGCTGGATGAGCGTTCCCGTCGGATCGCCTCCGAAGTGCGGGATCACAACCTTGAGCTTCAATTCTTCGGGTGCGGAAGCTTCGTTCGCGGGAGCGTTCGCTTCGGAATTATTGGATGAAGCGGTATTCCCATCATTCGATTTGCTGCATGCACTTAGAAATACAGTCGATATAAGCGTAATCAGTATCAGTACTCTCAAGATCGAAAACGATTTTTTCATACTAGATCCCCCTCTAGGTTGAACGAAATGGATTGGAATGCAAATGCAACTCTCTATCCCTGCCGCAAAGCTCGTTGAAACGTTCACCTCCCTTCATAGGGCATGCAACAGAATCAGAGATGAAGCTCGTTACCCTTTGATAGAACCTACCATGACGCCCTTGACGAAATACTTTTGCACGAACGGATAGATGCATAGAATCGGAGCCATGGTGATGACGATCGCCGCCATCTGGATGTTTTTCGGATTGATCTGCCGGTTCAGGATCATCTCCTTTACACGCGAGCTTTGCCCTTCCTGCTGCGTGAAAATGATGGAGCGCAAGAACATTTGCAGCGGATACCGATTCTCGTCCTTCAAATAAATCAGCGCATTAAACCATACATTCCAGTGCGCCACGACAGTGAACAAGGCGAAGGTGGCTAGCAGCGCCTTGGACAGCGGCAAATAGATGCGGAACAGTACGACCAAGTCATTCGCTCCGTCGATATAAGCCGATTCCCGAAGCTCCGATGAAATATTTTGAAAGAATGTCCGAAAAATAATAACGTTATAGGCGCTGATGCAGCCAGGCACGACCATAACCCAGAAGGTATTCAGCATATGCAGCTGTTTGATGATCAAGTAGGTCGGTATCATGCCCCCGCTGAAGAACATCGTAATGGCTAGAAATACGGTAATGCTTTTCTTGAGCTGAAATTTTGAAATCGTGAGCGGATACGCCATCAGCGATGTCAGAAACAGCGTCAACAGTGTACCCGCCGCGGCGTAAAGCACCGTATTGCGATAGCTGATGTAGAGCATCGGCTTCTCGAAGATGACGCTATATCCCATCGTGTTAAACCCTCTTGGGAACCATGTTACCTTCCCTAGCGAAATATAATCGGAGTGACTTAAGGAAACCGAAATTACATTGAGCAGCGGGTATATTGTTACAACCACTAGCAACAGCATGAGTCCGATATTAACCGCATCAAAAATACGGGATCCCAAACTTGATTTATATACCATGCGATTCACCTACCATAAGCTCGTTTCCGAGTATTTGCGTGACAGTCGATTCGTAATGAGGACGAATAGGAAGGATACCGCCGATATCATCAATCCGACGGCTGCCGCATACTCGAATCGTCCACCTTCAATCCCTAATCTGTACACATAGGTATCGATTACATCAGCCTTCTCGTAAGTACTCGGGTTGTACATGAGCAGCACCTTCATGAAATCGGTACCTAGAATTCCACCTACGGACAAAATGAACAAAATGATAATCGTAGGCATAATAGCCGGAATCGATATATTCCTGATCTTCTGCCACCGATTTGCTCCATCGATCGATGCCACATCGTAAAGCGTGGGATCCGCATTGCTGAGAGCGGCTAAGTATAGAATGGTTCCCCATCCAATCCCCTGCCAGATGCCCGAGCCGATGAACAACGTGCGGAAGTATTTCGATTCTGTCATAAAGTTAATTGGTTCTAGGCCGTATAGCCCCGTAATCTGGTTAAACAAGCCATCGAGCGATGCAAACTCTTTGAGCATCCCCACGATAATGACGGTAGATATGAAGTGCGGAAAATATGAGACGGTCTGCACGAACTTCTTTAACGCCGTATGCCTGATCTCATTAAGGAGCAGCGCTAGAATGATAGGTGCGGGAAATCCGAATACGAGTCCGTACGCACCGAGAATGAGCGTGTTTTTGATCGTTCGCAAGGCCATTGGATTGTCCAGAAATTGCTTAAAGTATTTGAGACCGACCCACTCGCTCCCCCATATTCCCTTTGCCACGTTGTAATCTTTGAATGCTACAAGCACGCCGTACATTGGAAAGTAGGCAAACACCAGCACGATCAAAAAGCCGGGGAGTACCATGAGGTACAAATATTTTTGCTGCATGCATTCACTCAAAAATCGGTTTGGCCCGCTTGTGCCGGAACGCGCTTTCATTATGCCTTTCGCAGATGCCGTCTGATTCACGACGCGATTCCTCCTTCTTTATGCTTAGACCCGTTATCGTTCATTTCGAACGTCCGCTGTCTGACCTAACGATAGGAGAAACCGTTTTCAACCGCAATTTAAAAGATGTTAGATCATCATCAAAATGTTAGATTCGGCCATATAACTTTTGTTAGGTACCTTAGGCGAAATAAGCTTCTTGACGCTATCCGTTCTTATCATGTAAGGTGAGACCTACATGTCTGTCCTTTATTCGTCCTAGGAGGAAATCATGATACAACTGTTGAAGTCGATTCCGCGCAAAGCGACGGCTAGCATGAAGAAGAAGACGTTGGTTAGCATTTTCCTGCGCTTTTTTGTGCTGACTGTGCTGCTGATGGTTTCGTCCGCCACGATAGCTGTTTATTCGAACTACCGGATGATCGGCGACGCGAAAGAATCGAACCGGAACTATTTGCGCGCTGTCTCCTCGTCGCTTGATGGCTTGTTCAACAAGCTTAAAGACAAAGGCTATAGCATTGCCTCCGATACCGATTTTCTCAATCTGGTTGCCATGACGGACAAATCGCAAAAGAACTATAGCTCCGCCTCTTACGAATTGAGCAATAAGCTGTACGGTCTGTATATTAGCGATGATGTAGTCGATGATGCCTTTATCTATTTCCAGAACCTTAATACTGTACTGGCCGGTTCCGGATCATACGATCCGACTTTTTATTTCAATCGTCATTATCGCTACAAGGACTACCCGCAAGCCTTCTGGAACAACGCGCCCGAGAGTGGCAGCGATTCTTCCATCTTCCCCGCTACCGACGTAACGACGCAGAGCGGCGACTCCGGAGAGAAACGATATAAGAGCATCGTTCCGCTTCTTCTCAACATCGAAAGCCTTGCTCATGCGCGCAGCTACATGGCCATTAATATAGACGAACAAAAAATCTATCGATTGATCGACGACATGAACATTACGAAAAAGGGAGATATTTACCTCGTCGATACGCTTCATAACCGATTTATTAGCACAACAGACCGCAAAAAGCTTGGCGAAACGTTCGATGCAAAGTCACTCCGCTTGAATGCGACCGACGGCAGCACCGAATCGACCGTGAAAATCGGCAGTGAACGGTACATGCTGTCTTTTCAACATTCGACCTGGAGTAATCTTGGATTCCTGATCGTGACTCCGGAGCACATGCTGACCGGCCCAACGAACCATTTTCTATATTGGACCATCGGTGTAATGGTCTTGTTCATGCTGATCGGGACGTTCATTTCGGCCGTATTCACGCGGGGCATCTATTCGCCGCTGGCGGAGATCGTCATTCAGATGAAACGCTTTGCAATGTCCCCTTTCGAGCATGGCGGATCAGAATACGATTATATAAAAGAAAATATGACGTCATTGCAGCAGTTTCATCAGGAAAGCATGCCCTCGCTCCTGCAAATCTTGCTTTACCGTGCGCTGAATCAGCAGATTGATCAGGCAGACATTGACCGCCTGCAGCAGAAATACGATTTTTTTCGGGGCGGGGACTGCTTCGCCCTTGCGGTCGTCAGAGTCGGCTTCTCCGCTTGGAGCGAGCGGTCACCTGCAGATTTGAAACGGCGTTTAGCCGACTTCAACAAACCTGCGCTTGATATTTCAGAGCATGAGAGCATTCTCTTCTTACAGGAACATAACGCGGAGGACATACATGCGTGTGTTCAGCGGTTAGGCGATTTATTCGCGGCATTCCTAGAGGATCAGCCTGTAAGCGTAAATCTAGCTGTAGGCATCAGCCCGATATTTCATCAATTAGAGCAAACCTCGAAGGCCTATAAAGAAGCTTGTGCTGTCTTGGATTTGCGAAGCGTGAATAAAGAGGGCGTCCTATTTACGGACGCGGATGAATCCCGAGGCGGCAGAGCTAGCGCTTATCTCGCGGCAGACAAGAAAGAAATGCTATACAAGCATTTGGATCACGGAAATGTGGAAGGCGCCGCTCATTTGTTGGAACAGCTGCTTGGGGAGGCGCACAATCAGGACATGCCGTTTAAATCGCTCAAACAGCTGGCGAGCGATCTGGTCTATCTCGCGGTCGAGATCGTCTATGTTCGCGGCATAGACGATCAATCTTTATTTGACATGCCTGCCGACGAAGTCATCCCTTACATCGGCACCGTTCAAGATCCCCGGATCATGGAGTCCTTATGCCGAGATATCTATCGCGCGCTATCCGTTCATATCCAGAACCAGCTCCAATCGTCGAAGACGATTAATGGGATGCTGGATTATATTGCGCAGCATTTGCCGGAGGCCAATTTGACGATGATTGCCGATCGTTTCAGCATGAATGCCAACTATGTTTCGCAATATTTCAAGAAGCAGCTAGGCGTTACGTTTACCGACTACATTAATGGACTAAGAATCGATAAAGCGAAGAAACTCTTGGTTGGCTCGGCGCTTACGGTAAATGACATCGGCAAACAGGTTGGCTTCAATAATGCGAACGCCTTTATTCGCATGTTCAAGAAGCTCGAAGCCGTGACGCCTAACGAGTACCGCAAGGGCAACCAAGCGCTGCATCAGCAAGCAGCAGCAGAGAGGTGATGAGATATATGCTGTACAGACATCGAACAATCATCCTAGTACCCTTACTGACCGCGATACTTCTGCTTGCAGCTGCTTGTCTGTTCGTCGTATTCGATAAGAAGGCTGAAGGCAAGCAAGCTGAGCCGCCGATCGTAATTAAAGCGGCCGTCCCTTCCTTCGCTAGGGAACGAAATACGATGATCGACCTCGAGTACGAGCGGCTTACGCAGTTGAAGTTCGATTGGATTCAGTTTCCGGTGAACGATTATATCAAACGCATCAAGCAGCTGCTGGCCTCGTCCGGAGAGAAACCGGATATCTTCATCATCGACAAAGAAATGGTGCAGCGGTTCGGTCCGCAAGGGATGTTGCTCGATCTACAGCCCTACTTGGATCGGATGCCGAATTTGCAGCGCTGGATAAGCAAGTACCCGCAAATCTACCGCAGCATCGTCACCGAGGATGGCAAGCTGTATGGGATTGACGGCTTCAACACGTATGGGCAAATGCCGGTCGGCTATATGCTGCGTGCGGATATCTTCTATCGCAACGGAATGCTGCTACCGAAGACGTTCGATGAGTTATACGATTCGCTCAAGCAGCTCAAGAACATGTATCCGGATTCGAAGCCGATTTCGAATCGGTGGGGGCCGAACCGGCTCTTGGAAAGCTTCTTCATGGCCTATCACACGCATTACGGCATTTACTTCAATAACGAAGATTTGAGTTATAAGTTCGGACCTGTGGAGAGCAACTACAAGAAGGCGGTCGAGCTTGCCAGGAAGTTTTACGAGGCGAAGCTGATTGATCCCGATTTTGCAACGACCGCGGAGTCGCAGTATTTCGAAAACATTACATCGGGCAAAACATTCGCTATATTTAACGATTATTTTATAGAGATGGACGGGTGGCAGGAAAAAGGAAAAAAACAAGATTCCTTCTTTAACTTGAAAGCAGTCCTCCCTTTCATTACCGATACCGGCCTTCAAGCACTCGAGAAAGTTCAGTACCCGAATACGCAGGGAACGTGGGTCATCGCGATCAACGCTAAATCCAAACATATCGACGAATTGATCCGCTTGCTTGATGCTCAATATTCGGCTGAAATGATGGAGCTTGTCAATTGGGGGATCGAAGGAGATACGTTCGTTTGGGCTAACGGGGAGCGTACGTATACGTCCAAGATTCAAACGAAATTGAACCCGACGGGGACAGTTCCGCCGCAGCAGCCAGGTATCGACGGCCGAACCGGTATATGGGTGCCCTACGATCAAGATGCGGAGTATAAGCGAAGCTGGGGAGCACTGGGGCTCGAAGCGCAGCAGTCCTATAACGAAAACGCAAGCCGGATCGGATTCTTCGATGGGCCGGCTGTTCCGTTCAAGCAGGATGAGCTAAACACGATTACGAAGATTATGACCCCGCTAGACAAATTGATAACGGGGAAGCTGATCAAGTTCGTCACGGGCGAGCTGAACATGGATAGCGACTGGAACTCGTTTCAAGAAGAGCTTGGCAGAATGGGCTACCAGCGCGTGCTGGACATGTACCGCGAGAAGTTCGCAAAGCTGCCGGAAGATCAGAAAAAGCTGAATAAGACCATTAGGTAACTAAAAGAACCCGGAACAATTTCCCATTGTTCGGGTTCTTTCCATCTAGGAAAGTTCCCGATGAAGGAAGCCATCGGGAACTCATCCATTTTTCTTTCGTTTTACCTTACACGGTATTCATCAAAGAACATCGGCAATATAGTCGTTGAAGCACCTGGCATTTCAGGCAGCACGTAGAATCCTTCCTTGACGGTAGCCGGCTCTTCAAAGATGTGACGAATCCAAGGGATATACTCCAGCATTATCGCATTCTGAGTGGAGGCAACGAGATGCTGATGGATTTGACCCATATCCCCGACATGCGGACAGATCGGTACATCGTAAGATGCAGCCAGTCCCGCAACCTGCAGCCACTCGGTAATTCCGGCTACGCGCGTCACATCTACTTGGCAGTATTCTACGGCACCTTGATGAATATAATCGCGGAAGGCGTATTTGTTATAAACATGCTCGCCAAGCGCAATCGGTACGTTCAGTTCATCGGCCAACTTCTTATGACCCATGATGTCGTCCGGATTGAGCGGCTCCTCGAGCCAGAACAGGTCGAATTCTTCAAGCTTCTTGCCCCACGTCATCGCTGTATTGATGTTCCATTGTTGGTTGACGTCGATCATAAATATAATGTCGTCACCGATTAACTTGCGAACCGCTTTACAGCGGTCGTAATCTTCGCGCGGATCCTGCTTTCCGACCTTAATTTTGACACCCGTAAAGCCCGACTCGACGATCGCTGCCACATCCTTCAGCAGGCGCTCTTTCGACCAATTGAGCCATCCGCCGTTCGTGTTGTACGCTTTAATCGGCTTGGACTTCGCTCCGCCAAGCAGTTGCCAGAGCGGCTTATTCGATGCTTTTGCCATAATGTCCCACAGCGCAATGTCCACCGCCGCGAGTGCCATGTGCGTAACTCCAGCTCTGCCAATCCAGTGCATTTTACCAAAGCGCATCTCGTCCCACAGCTCTTTTACCATATACGGATCTTTACCGATTAATAGAGGTTTGTAATACTTTTCAATTGTATCGGCGATCATATCGTCGCCATGGGCGCAAGTTCCCGTATATCCATAACCGATAAAGCCTTCATCCGTATAGATGCGGACACCAGCTAAGCCCCAATGCGTCGCGACGTTAATGGCATCAGTAATCGGAGGTGTGATCGGTACGTGCAGGACAAACGTTTCTACATTCGTAATTTTCATTTGTAACCGCTCCATTCATTGGATATGAAAGTATGAAACTATTAGTAACCGAGTGACGCTCCCCCATCTACTGGAAGAGTTACGCCCGTAATGAAACCGAATTGAGGAGTGGACCTCTCCGGGTCACGATAGCCGTTTTCCCCACTAACTCGTCTAATCGCCCAACAATAATTAATCATTAATCATGTATGATTTATTTCAAAAAAAAAAAAAATTATAGGAAGAAGTTTCTCGTACGTATATGCGAGTTTTTCAAATGCTGAAGAAGGTGGTTTGCTGCACCATCAAAATCGCGGGAAACCAAAGCATTGACGACAAGCATGTGCTCCGCCCACTCTTCTTCAATGACTTGAAGCTCCATCTCTTTATGGATAAACGATAAATATCTATGTATGCGCTCAATATACATGTTGATTAGATTTTTTAGCGTTTCGTTATCGCAGTATTGCAAAAGTAAACCGTGAAGGTTCCGATTCATTTCCGCAATCCGCTGAAGCTTCTCTTCGTTTTCCGTTGGCTTGTTAGTAGACCATTCTTCCATGTCCCGGACGATATCTCTAATTCTGTTGTCGGGGATGAGAGGTGCTGCTTTAGATAGAGCAAGCGTTTCCAGGTTCATTCGAATTTCAAAAATTTCATCCAACTCTTGCAGCGTCATCTCAGTCGCGTACATGCCTTTGAAAGGCACCATGTGAACTAATCCTTCAGCTGTTAATCGGGACAGCGCTTCTCGAATTGGGATATTACTGACCTCCAGCTCGCGAGCCAATTGATCAATATTGATCTTCTCGCCAGGAGGGATTTCGTGATTCATAATCTGTCTCTTGAGCAAAGCATAAATCTCATCGGTAAGCACATATCGGCTTAAACCCTTTTTCACAGTGATCACCGACCCTTTAATGTATCATACACGATTTATTATAGAAGAAGATTGGTCGTTAGACAAGATCAAATCATACAACACATTCAAACCCTCGACGTTCCGGATTCCACAATAATGGCAGTTGATGAGGGAAATTAATGTTTGTTATTGGAACGTTAGTATTTATGCGGCTTATTAGGTTTACTTATAGGCGTTATAACATGAAGTTCTAGTCGGACTCTTGAGCATGTGCCTAGACAGGCGCCCGGTTCAACGCTTGTCGCGCAGGCTCGTAGGTATGAACTGGCGCGGTTCCCGCGTATCCGTCGGCCGCCTCGTTTAAGTGGGGGGAACGTCCCCTGCCAGATGTTGCAGCGGTGCTCGCCGCCGGGCTCGAGCTCGTCGCCCCAAGGGTAGGTCTTCTGCACGAGCCCTCCTCTCGCCGGGGCTGTTTTACGAATAAGTTAGTATCGTCTTCTAAATTACAAAAAAAGACCCGGGAATGCTGCTCTCCCAGGCCCTTAAATGTGCAGTACATATCGGAGGCCCCAGCCATATGGCCCCATACATCTCGCTACCGGTCATTTTTGTTTCTGATGCTACAAGAATTGGATCAGAGGTTTTTTGGGTGATATAACCCGTGTAAGTAGCTTTTACAGGCAGCGGTTCGACAGCTTCATTCTGCTTGTTGCAAGCCGTGATACCAAGCAAACTGATTGGGGGATACTTCCGCTACAAAACGATCTTATCCTGAGTTTCTGTATTTTCAGGATTAATAACCTCTTCTGCCGTGAACAAATCATTCAATGAACTAAGCGATCCATCCTTTTCTACCTGATACACATCTAGCTTCTCACCGACGAGACTCATTTCGATACAACAATTCCAACAGAAATATTGATGAGGACCAATCTTTCCGATATCTATCGAATTGCAATTGATACATTTCAATAGTTAGCGCTCCTCTCATGACATTTTGGTAGTACTACTAGAGTTACCGAATTGTAGTTCGTATAAACTAGCTAATCGTTCAATATTGCTAGTATTTTAAACTAGGAACAACTCCGAAAAATAAGCGCAGCATACAACAAGGACCTGGGAATTCTCTCCCAGGCCCTTAAGTGTGATCATCTAAAAGAAAAATAGTATTAGACTATCCTTTGGCTCTCTAACCTAATTAGTCATCAAAGCCGTCGAACACTTCACCTTTATCCTCTTCACTTAGGTTACACAAGGCTTCATCATAAAAATAGTCAAATGCCTCCTGATCAACTTGTACTTCTACTTCTTCTTCATTTACTTTGTCCATTACTTTACTCCTTTCTCGATCGCAACTCGTCGATTTTTTGTTTCCGTGGTGAATAGCACTGTTCGCATAGGGTCTGTACCCACCTTAAATCCCTTCGCAACACGCCGGCACCACCGCAAGATTCGCATACCGCCATTGATGCATCTTCCCATTTTCGTACAATATTCTTAACATCCCGATGAAGCTCGGAACGCTTGGATTTTGCCTGAAGACCGCCATCATCAAAGGGATCAACGGCTTTAATACCACTATCTATCAGATGGTAATCGAAACGTAACTTCCCGAACTTTTCCTTTACCCGATCAACAACAATGTCTACAGGCAACCCCGCGCTTTCGTATGACTTTTTGACTTCAGTGCAAAGTCCGCGGAGCACCTCATACCACCCGTTGCCAA
The DNA here is from genome assembly GCF_056269135.1 of Paenibacillus sp. J22FR21. Classification (NCBI taxonomy): domain Bacteria; kingdom Bacillati; phylum Bacillota; class Bacilli; order Caryophanales; family Paenibacillaceae; genus Paenibacillus; species Paenibacillus sp. J22FR21. The sequence goes on along the minus strand of NZ_JBWDNJ010000007.1, from coordinate 16,349 downwards.
CTTCACATCCGTAAGCACCAAATAAATCGTGTATTTGGCCACTTTCCTCCTGTTCTTCATAACTTTCTCCTCTTTTCATGAAAAAAAATTGATTCGCCAAGTGTTCTTCTAGTTCTTTTTTCATAGTCATCCCCGCATTCAATAGTCTCGCTGCGCACATGATATGACAATTTCTTAATGTTATAGATATGCTGTCTTCGTTGGTTGGTACTTGAATGCCTTTACATATTCTATGATACAGTCTTCACAAAGCTTGAAGCTCCATCTCTCAGTGTCAAATTTGCTGCCATATCCGAATACGAACTCAATTTCATGAAACTGGTCGTCCTCATAACCATAATCAGTAACTTCCTTGGCTTTCCCACAACGATTGCAAGTGATTTCTGCTCTTTTATTATCCACATCAAGTCTCCTCGCTTCCAGAAATGGCTTCAGATTGGGGCTATGCTTGGAGGTGACATAGAAACTTCCTCAGCAACACTGCTTATTGTGGTTAGCCCACGTTGTTACATAGCAGTTTTAACTGCTATCGAAAGCTTAAGCATGTCAAGAAACGCATTAAAAGAACCAGACACAGCAACGATTCTTCCAAGAAGCTTAATTAGCCAGTCATATTTAACGCGCTTGAGTCCAATAACCCGGGCCACAGATCTGGTCAAATCGTGGTGAATTGACGACCCTTTCGGTACAACCATTTTTACCGCAGCTAAAGCGAGGGCATCTTTATTGATCTCATCCTCTGAATCCAATCTGTATGGACCGCAACAAGAATTTCCTTTATCACCAAACTCTGTCCACGCAATATAATCGGCATGCTTTGCTAACAATTGGACGGTAGCTCTCACTTCATTTATATTTGTCACTCCAATCCTCCATCTACAATTTTCTTGATAGCTGTAATTTTCCCCCATGCTTCTTCGGTATCACTTTCTAATAACTCGGCTACCTTTCGAATTAGAGAAATGCCATCGACCTTGAGCTTTATAACTTCTACGGGTACAGTTGTTTTATTCACATTCAATCTCATTCTAGCGGCGAGAATACAAAGCCTAGTCATATAACTAATTCTAGGCTTTGATAAATCTAACTGATCCCTGAAGCTTTTCACAACTACATTGAAATCCCCCTGTTCAATATTAAACGTCCTAATAGTTGAATATTCATTCGGATCAAGTTCAACATTGTTATCACCTTCAAATTTAGTTGCTGCTACTTCTCGCCAATCTGGAATCTTTGCAGCTGCATCTTTAAATGCATAATATAGCGCTTCACTTTTTCCCTTTTCAATTCTAGGATCATGATTTATGAGTTCCTGAAGACCGATTACGTCCCCCTTTGTTAATCGTATCGACTTACTTAACATAGTATCATCCTCTCGAAAATTGTATTGTTTTGTAATAAATTGTATTGCGTTGTTATTATGATAACAAATGTAAAAGGTGATGACAATATGTTATGTATTTTTTTTTATTTATTTGTATTGTATATTACAACAAAAGCAGTCCTTGGCTTTCATAAACCGATGTACTCGCATCATTACCGCACGGGATCGCTTCATTACTTCTGTAGTCGGCGGACTCGTATCTTTAAAACCTAGACCAAACGGTACCACCTTAAACATAGTTTCTGAACTCGATCCCGGCCCTTCCGGATGAAGCCCTGCTTTACGATTGACGAGGCGGTGACGGCTGCCGGTAAAATTACTTTGTAGAAATTAGAAGCTGACTTTTAGAGTCCGCCATAAACTTGACCCCATTAAAAAAGGCAACCAGAGTGATGCTCCTCTGGTTGCCCTTTATATTAGTCTGTAATTGTTGTCACCTTACTGCTAAACACTACTCCACCGTAACGCTCTTCGCCAAGTTACGCGGTTTATCCACATCATTACCACGTGCCAGCGACGCATAGTACGCGATCAACTGCAGTGGAACAACCGACAATGCCGGCGAGAGAAGAGGCAGCGTCTTCGGAATCGCGAAGAGCTCATCAACCGACTTCGCCACTTCTACTTCCAAACCTTCATTGATCACGCCAAGCACATGCGCGCCGCGAGCTTTCACTTCTTTAATGTTGCTAAGTGTTTTCTCGTACAGATCTTCTTGCGTGATCAGCGAGATCACCGGAATGCCTTCTTCGATCAGAGCAAGCGTACCGTGCTTCAGCTCACCCGCTGCATAAGCCTCGGAGTGAATGTAGGAGATTTCTTTCAGCTTCAGCGAGCCTTCTTGCGCCACTGCAAAGTCAACGCCGCGGCCGATGAAGAACAAGTTGTTGTGCTTGGAAAGGTTCTCTGCCACTTGCTTCAGTACAGGCGCGTTATCCAGAATGCTTTCCACTTGCTCAGGCAGCTGGTGCATCGCCGTAACTACTTCAGCGATAAACGCGCTGTCCTTCGTACCGAGCGTTTCCGCCAAGAACAGACCGAGCAGGTAGAACGCGATCAATTGAGATGTGTAAGCTTTCGTCGAAGCAACCGCAATCTCAGGTCCTGCTTGCGTGATGATCACATCATCCGCTTCGCGGGAAACCGAGCTGCCTACGACATTCGTAATCGCCAAGACGCGTGCACCGCAGCGTTTAGCTTCACGCAGGGCAGCCAATGTATCAGCTGTCTCACCAGATTGGCTAACTACGATAACAAGCGTGTCAGGCGTAATGATTGGGGAACGGTAACGATACTCCGACGCCACATCCGTTTCAACCGGAATGCGAGCCAGGCTCTCAAGAACGGTTTTACCAACCAAACCAGCGTGCATCGCCGTACCGCAAGCTACGATATGGATCTTACGGATCGCACGAATCTCGTCTGCAGTCATGCCGATTTCGTTCAATTCCACGGAACGGCCATCATCCGAAATACGGCCCATCATCGTGTCGCGGTAAGCTTTTGGCTGCTCATATATTTCTTTCAGCATGAAGTGATCGAATCCGGCTTTCTCCGCCGTTACCAGGTCCCAATCGACATGGAATATTTCCTTGGAAATAAATTCGCCTTCAGTCGTCATCAATTCGACACCGTTTTTCGTCAAAATCGCCATTTCTCCGTCATTCAGAATGTACACATTACGCGTATGCTCCAGAATAGCCGGGATATCCGATCCGATGAAGTTCTCGCCTTCGCCAACGCCGATAACGAGCGGGCTAGCGAAACGTACAGCAACCAGACGTTCTGGTTCATATTCGGTCAATACGCCAAGTGCAAAAGCACCGCGCATCCGTTTAACCGCACGTTGTACCGCCTTCACGATATCGCCATCGTACTCATCGGCAACCAGGTGGGAAATAACCTCTGTGTCCGTTTCGGATACGAACTTGCAGCCTTTGGCGATCAGCTCATCCTTCAAATCCAGATAGTTCTCGATGATGCCGTTGTGCACGACAGAGAACTTACGCGAGTTGTCTGTATGCGGATGGGAGTTAGCATCCGACGGTTTGCCATGCGTAGCCCAGCGCGTATGACCGATACCAACGGAGCCTTCAAGCGGCTGTCCGTCTAACTTCTGCTCCAGGTTTGCAAGGCGACCGATCGACTTGCGCACTTCAAGACCGTTCTTCGTGAAAACAGCAATACCCGCCGAGTCATAACCGCGATATTCCAGCTTCTTCAAGCCCTCGATCAAAATATCCTGCGAATCCCGTTTACCAATATATCCTACAATTCCACACATATGAATAGACCTCCGTATTGGGTAGTTTACCCCGCTTCAACGGTTGCCATGAATACAGAATGGGTCGGCACAAAGCCGCCTCCGTTCGCCGGCATCGTCCCTGCTAAGGTTCGAAATATCAAAAAAAGACAATAAGAAAGAAAGCGCACCATCCGTGCGTTTTGAAAAATAACAAGAAATAAGTCCGAAAACACAACGCAATAGAGACAGCCCCTCTGTGGGTTGCTGCCACTGCCGTGTACATCTACAATCTCAAATCGACACACTCCGGCTTCCGTTGCCGCAGGTGCTTCACAAATCCTATGGAGCATTTTACCGACCCTTTGTCAGCCCGGTCGCCCGGTCTATTTGAGTATCGGCTTACGGTTAAATGCAATACCGGGAGGTCCCCGCCGAACATTCCGAACACCTCCACCTCGTCAGCTTGCCGCTTTATACACCCGACTACCTGCATGGCCATTTCCGAATGGACCGTGCAGCAGTTGTATAAACCCTTGCAAGCTCTGGCGCTTTGCGATGCTTACAACCTCTATCCTCACTTTCGCTTCCTGAATGATACTTCTCCTACTATATTCATTTTTATGCTGAGGTGCAACTAATAATTGAGGTAACCGTTTACAAAACGCACATATTATCCAACAGCCTATCTTACTTCGCATGATCCCATTCCTTGCAAAAAGCAACCCCAGACGTTCGCAGTAACTGCGTATGTCTAGGGTTGCCCGATCACCAATAGTTATGAACGATAATGCCTCAATTTACTACTCTGCACCAAGCTCTGCGCGCACCGTGTCTACGATACGAGCTACGTAAGCCTCAACTTGCTCTTTATCCGGACCTTCTGCCATAACGCGGATAAGTGACTCTGTGCCCGAAGGACGCACAAGCACGCGGCCGTTGTCGCCAAGCTCCTGTTCCACTTCAGCGATAACCGCGGCAATCGCCGGATTATCCTTGTAGGTGCTCTTATCTGCAACGCGCACGTTGATCAGCACTTGCGGATATTTGCGCATCAATGTTCGCTGTTCGCTAAGTTTCTTGCCGGAACCAACGAGCGTGTCCGTCAACTGCAAGGCAGTGAGAATACCGTCACCGGTCGTATTGTAATCGAGGAAAATAACATGACCGGACTGCTCGCCGCCCAAGTTAAATCCGCCGCGGCGCATCTCTTCCATCACGTAACGGTCACCGACCGCCGTTTGTGCCGTGTTCAGACCGATTTTGCCAGCAGCCTTGAAGAAACCGATATTGCTCATAACTGTCGTTACGACCGTATCGTTCTTCAGCTTGCCGGCCCGCTTCATGGCATCACCGCAGATGCACAGAATGTAATCGCCATCGACTTCTTCGCCTTTCTCGTCAATCGCGATCAACCGATCCGCGTCACCGTCGAAGGAAAGTCCGAAATCCGCGCCATGCTTCAGCACTTCTTCACGCAGATATTCCGGATGCGTCGAACCTACGCCATCATTGATGTTCAGGCCGTTCGGCTCAGCGCCGACCGTAATGATTTCTGCACCAAGCTCACGGAACACAGTAGGCGCAATGGAATGCGCGGAACCGTTCGCACAGTCGAGCACGATCTTTAACCCTGTGAAAGAATGCGTAACCGTCGTCTTCAAGAAGTCGATAAATTGGCGTTTTGCCGTATCATCCACCGTAACCGTACCGATATCTCCGCCTTCCGGACGCGGCAGTTCATCCACTTCCGCATCCATCAAACGCTCGATTTCAAGCTCTGTATCGTCGGAGAGCTTATAGCCGTCTCCGCCAAAGAATTTAATGCCGTTATCTTCAACCGGGTTATGCGAAGCGGAGATCATGACACCCGCATCCGCACCCAGCACACGTGTTAAGTAAGCCACTGCAGGAGTCGATACAACCCCGATTCGTACAACGCTTGCCCCAATGGACAGCAGACCCGCAATCAGCGATGCCTCCAGCATTGGACCTGAAATACGGGTATCGAGCCCGATAACAACCTTCGGCTTCTCAGCCTGACCGGCAAGAACGTAGCCGCCGCAGCGACCGATTTTATAAGCAAGCTCAGGCGTGAGCTCGCGGTTTGCTACACCGCGTACACCGTCTGTTCCGAAATATTTTCCCATTATACTGAAATCCCCTTTATCTATTCTCAAATAGGCATCATTCAACATTGACCACGCTACGGCACCGATGCTCCTGTGTTGGAGTTTGCATTCGAATTCGTTGCGCCGCCACTATTACCTTTAGTCTCGCCGGCAGATTCATCTCCGGTTATCGCATTTTCTCCGCCGTTCACTGCCTCGGAATCAGGCGTGTTCGTCGCCGGATCTCCTCCGGAGTCTCCCCCGCCGCCAGGATCGGTAATCGTCTCCGTACTGTCTGTTATCTCCACCGTAATCGTTATCGGCGCATTTGGTGCTTGATCGACGAACCGCGGCAGATGTACCTCAAGCGGAACATCATGGCTGCCTGGCCCCAATCCGCTTAAGTCTGCGATGAGCTGAACATCCTTGGACTGCAGCTGAGCCAGAACGTTCGAGGCCCCTTTCACGATCGCATCAACCATGCCGTTTGGCGGCATCGTCACTTTGGCGTTCAAGCCCTCCGACAGACCAATCATCTTCACCGGCAAATGTGACATTACTCTAGTCTCGGCAGGTACAATCAAATACTCGAACTTGACTGTCAGCGGATCTACTGTGGCAATTCCTTCTATTTGTGGAACATCGAGCTCCATCGTACCTGATTCTGTCAGCTTCGACAAGTCAATTGTAATGCCGTCATAATAATCATACTTGTCCAGCACGTCCTGAGGTCCGTATACCGTAATCTGTTCCACACTCTGTTTAAAGGAGGCAATCGCGTAACCGTCCGTAAGCTTTCCGGTAAATCCAATCTGCAGCGGCAGCTTCTTAAACGGCTTTGTTATCGGAATTTCCACTTCGACCACACTCGGGTTGATGACTGCGTCCGTGAGCTCATTGCCTTCCTTATCGTAAGCTATAAGCTTCATCTTCTTATCGTTAACCGTCTCTTCTTCACCTTCAACCGATACCGTTCCTCCGACTGATGCGACCAAATCCATCTGATCCTTCGGCAGTGTCACATGCACGCGGTTGTTCGGCTTCACAACAGGTTGACCGATCTTGTACCCTTTACCCGGAATACCGTCGGTCTTAACCGTAACTTCATATTCTTTCGTAACGATACGTTCTAATACGACCGTCACGTTACTTGGTCGCACTTCAATGAGCTCCAGTCCGCGCGGCAAATTCACCTTAACCGGAAGCACCTTTCGTCCTTCCGTTGCTTGGCTGAGATCGACCGTGACTTGATAATCATTGTTGCGTGAAGCGATCAGAAAATCCGACTTCGAGCCCTGTACCGTCAAATGAACGACTTCCGGATCAAGCAGCCGAAGCGCATAATTCTTATCATCCATTCCAATCGGCGTGACCTGAACCGCATCAATTTCCTGTGTTTCCGTCAGATTAGCCACCGTATTGGGCGTTTTCTCCGAATCGAAATGCACAACGGCCCACATCAGGATTCCGATCATCAGCGAGAGGATCTTAATCGCCGTCGGATGGCTTAACCATTTATCCATGCTGATTGCCTCCTTTCCGTTTCCAGAAAGGTTTCTTCGCACCTTGACGCTCACGCGCCTTGGAGTTCGGGTTCAGCTCCTCGAACAGCTTCGAGATCAATGATTCTTCTTTAATGTCGCGAACGATCATCCCGCCGACTGCAAGTGAAATCTGACCCGTTTCCTCCGAGACGACGATCGACACGGCATCGCACACCTCGGTCACGCCGATTGCGGCACGATGCCTTGTCCCTAATTCCTTGCTGATAAAAGGGTTCTCCGACAGCGGCAAATAGCAGCCCGCCGCCATAATTTGACTACCTCGAATAATAACGGCTCCATCATGAAGCGGCGTATTCGGGATGAAGATATTAATAAGCAGCTCCGAGCTCACGATGGATTCCATTTGGATTCCGGATTCGATGTAGTCGGATAACCCGGTATTGCGTTCAAAGACGATCAATGCGCCGATTTTGCGTTTGGCCATATAATTAAGCGACTTAATGATCTCTCCGATCCGATCACTAATATCCCGCTCCACTACAGAGGACCGGCTAAACAGACTGCCCCGTCCAAGCTGCTCCAGCGCTCTGCGAAGCTCCGGCTGAAAAATAATCAGAATCGTAACGACCCCGAACGTAAACATTTGATTCATAAGCCACTTGAGCGTATACAAATTGAACCAGGTGCTGATGGCCCATGTCGCAACCAGGACAATGATCCCCTTCAACAGCTGAACTGCTCTTGTTCCTCGGACAAGCAGAATCAATTTATAGATAATGTAGCTAACAACGGAAATATCAATAAGATCTTTGATCCATTCTTTCCAAGTCAAATCTGCAAAATAGTTCATCTGCCAACCCCCAAAGACCAAATGCCTGGGCATTTTAATTCTTTTATCGGATTTCTAACTTTATTATTTTCTAGAACCGGGGATGCAAATCCTTTTTTTTTCACAAAAAAACCTCCCGCAAGAGGAGGCAGTCATAAATCAATAGGCCAAACTGCTGATGGAATGCGTAACTTTGTACCAAAACCAGTCCAGCGCCTGGTCAATCTGCTTCACTTCTCCGGATATATGTGCGGTAGAGGCTTGATACAACTTACCTGAAATCACGGTTACATCGCCTTCTACATCGCCAAGTACGTTTGCTTTGCCGTTCTCAACCGTAAGGTCTCCCTTCACATGGGCGCCTTCCGGTACAGTAACGGTATCTCCTTCAATAATAACCTGTGCGAGATCCGCACCGCGTACGGTGAGATCGTTATCCTGCTGCCACATAGCGAGGAAGCTGGAGAACATTACAAGGGCAAATACGGCGGCAACCGACACGGCGGGATGATTCCGAATCCAGTTGGCAAAACCGATTCTACGGCGTTTCACGGGCAGCGAGCCCATAATGCGACTCGTGAGCTGCGCGGATTGGTGCGGCGAAATCGTGACGCGAGTGTCCATCATCGAATGTGTCAGCGCTTCCGTCCGTTCCAGTTGCTCAAGCCTTACGCGGCATGATTCACAGGAATCTATATGAAGTTTCAATTCAGCCAGATCATCGTGAGGCAGCTCATCATCCAAATAATCATGCATCAGCATGACGGCGACGTTGCAATTCATAGCAGCCATTCCTTTCTTCATTAGTTACAGTAATATACGTTACGTGTGCAAGGCGGCGATGTTTCACTTTTTTTGAATATCCGCGCTTGACCAGAATTTAACAGCCGGCTTCATCCGCTTCTGCCTACAGCTTATGCTCCAGTTTCTTACGAAGGAACTCCCGTCCGCGATGGACACGGGTTTTCACTGTCGTTACCGGCATATCAAGCACATCCCCGATTTCCTGCAAGGACAGCTCCTCTAAGTAGCGAAGCACCATAACCGACTTATACTTAGCCGGCAGCGTCTCAATGGCTTGATGAATGATTCGCTGCGTATCCGATAACAGCATCTCGCTCTCCGGCGTACGGTTATCACTTGGGATCATGGCGTAACCATCAAGACCCTCGTGTTCACCTGATTCCGCATCTAAGGAATACACCGGCTTCCTCTTGCGCAATCGGTCGATACATAAATTCGTGGCGATCCGATAAATCCAGGTTGAGAATTTCATCGTGTCATCGTAACGCTCTAGATTCTTGTATACACGCAGGAAGACATCCTGTACGACATCCTCCGCTTCCTGGCGGTTGTACAGCATTCGGTATGACATATGATAAAGCTTGTCCTGATAAAGCTCCACGAGCTCTGCAAAAGCCCGTTGGTCGCCTTTCAAAGCTAACTTGGCTAATCTCGCCTCAACTGATTTCAATGCTTCTCCTCCAAACGCGCCGAGTTCCCCTTCCGTTTACCGGTCGACAATTCGGCTATTCCGATCCCTGCTACAATAAGCAAGATACCAACTACCCGCCCTAAGCTGAGCGGCTCTCCAAGGATAGCCCATGCCGTCAAGATCACTACCGGCAGCTCTACAGCGCCGAGCAAGGCAGATATGCTGCTGCCAATGCGGGGAATCCCGATATTAAACAGCAATGTGGGTACGACTTGGGCCAATGTACCAAGCAGCAATCCCCAGCCAACCAGTGCTGCTTCTCGACCTGCTGGGAAGGCCCCAGAGCCATAGAGAAGCGTAATGAGTATAAAACCCGCACTGACCATGACAGCGGAGCGTATAACCGTATCCTGTTGCCCCTCAAGCTGCCCCGTCCACCAAATAAACAAGCTATAAGACACGGCGGACAAGAATCCTGCCAGCACACCGGTGACGCTCACCTTGGTCAGCCCGTTCTCCGGCAGCTGGGCGGCAAGCACGGTACCCATCATAACGATAACAATCGCAAGCAAACGCAGCTTGCCGGGCCATGTCCGTTTCTGAATGCTGTCTAGCAAGATGGTAATCCATGTAAACTGAAAAAGCAATACTATCGCGAGCGATGCGTCCAAGCGCTGCAGCGCCGCATTATATAGAATCGTCGTCATCGCGAGTCCGCATGTACCGATTAGAACAAGCTTCAGCCACGATCCTCGAAGAGGATTCTGCCACCGCTTCCACCGTACCAGTGCAATCAGCCATAACAACACCATCGCAATGCCCGTCTGATGAACGGTCACTTGCCCCTGCGTAAAGCCGTCCTCATACGCCTTCTTAATAATAACCGGCAGCAGCCCATAGCTCGCAGCCCCCATCAGTACGCAGAGTAAGGACAACCAATACAACGGATCCCGCTTCATGCGCAGCCGCCTCCCTTACCAGATGACCGGATAACAACGAAAAAAAGCCGGACCCCGGGCGGACAACAGCTGTCCGGGCGTCCAGCCCCTTTTATGAATGTTATGCACGATATGATAAAGGGATGCTACTGTCCCCCTTCGGGGACAAACATCTCGACCAATGCTGCCCAAGCCGAAGGCTAGTGCAAACCATGATCGTCGACCAATGCTGTGTGACCTACCGGTCACCCAAACCAATGGTCGTCGACCAATGCTGTGTGACCTACCGGTCACCCAAACCAATGGTCGTGCATCAGCCCGTGTTGCGAAGTCCTGCCGCTATTCCGTTGATTGTGAGCAGCACTTCACGCAGCAGCTCCGGATCATCGGCTTCGCCGTTGGCACGTTTCTCGCGCAGTTCCTTCAGAAGCTGCACTTGCATGTAGCTCAGCGGATCTACGTACGGGTTACGCAGACGGATCGACTCTTGGATAACAGGTACGTTATCCAGAATATCCGCTTGGCCTGTGATTTGCAGAATGAACGAAGATGTCATGGCATACTCTTCCTCGATTTGAGTGAAGATGCGGTCCCGGATCGTCGTGTCTGAAATCATGCAGGCATATTCTTTGGCAATTTGCAGGTCGGCTTTCGCAAGCGCCATTTGCAAGTTGTCAATTAATGTGGTGAAGAACGGGAATTTCTCGTACATGACGCGCAGCGTGTTCATACGCTTCTCGTCACCTGCGACATACCCTTGCAGTGCCGTTCCGGCTGCATACCATGCAGGCAGCAAGTAGCGGCTTTGCGTCCAAGCGAATACCCACGGAATAGCGCGCAGATCCTCGAAACGGTCGCTGCCTTTACGTTTGGCCGGACGGGAACCGATATTCAGCTCGCCAACCTCCGGAAGAGGTGTCGACTCCTTGAAGAACGTCATGAAATCCGGATCACGGAAAATCAGATCCTGATACTTCGTGAGCGCCGTCTCCGAGATGCCGCGTGCGATCTCTTCCCACTCTGCAGTTGCTCCGGCTTCTTGTTCCGGATACTTCGCCAAACGGGAAGCGGTAACCAGCGCCCAAGTCGCTTGCTCCAAGCTGCGGTAAGCAATGCCCTTCATCGAGTAACGGGACGACAGTACTTCCCCTTGCTCCGTAATCTTAATACCGCCTCCAACCGTATGTGGAGGCTGTGCAAGAATACTGCGGTTCAGCGGCATACCGCCGCGTCCGAGCGCTCCGCCACGACCGTGGAAGAACTTCAGCTTCACGTCGAATTTCTTCGCTGCACTTGTAATCGCATTAAGCGCTACGCGCAGCTCCCAGTTCGCCGTAACCACGCCGCCGTCTTTGTTGCTGTCGGAGTATCCGAGCATGATTTCATGCAGATTTCCGCGCGCTTCAACAGCTTGTCGGTAGATCGGCAGTGCAAACAGCTGCTCCATAATGCCAGGTGCCGCATGCAAATCGTCGATTGTTTCGAATAGAGGTACTGCCTGCAGCGTGCAGCGAACGTTGCCGTTTGATTCCTTACGGAACAAACCGACTTCTTTGGCAAACACCATTACTTCAAGCATATCGCTCGCGCCCTGCGTCATGCTGATCAGGTAGCTGGAGATACAGTTCACACCGAATTCTGCTTGCGCACGATAAATCGTATGATAAACATCCAAGCACTCGCGAGTGCTATCGGAATATTCAAAATGCGGCGAAGTCAGCGGACGCGGATCGTTCAGCAACTTATGCAGCAGCTCGATCTTCTCGTCTTCTGTTAATGACGCATAATTATTCACGATATTCATGTTCGCAAGCACTTCAGTCATCGCATTCTCATGCTCTTTACTGTGCTGACGAACGTCCAGTGCAGCAAGATGAAAGCCAAACAATTCAACTTGGCGAATCAGTTTACGAATGTGCGTATCCGCAACATAATCAGCAAAATGATTACGCAAGCTTCTATCGATGATACACAGATCCGCTTTCAGCTCATCCGCGCTGTTATAGCGCTTAACCGAGCCTTTAAGTGCATCTTTCGATGTATTAGCGAGCTTCTCCAGCATATAGCCGAGCTTAACCCGGTAAGGTTCTTTATCGTTACGCCATAGATCCACACTGCGCGTGTCGATCTTCTCGCGATCACTCTTAATCGAATCCAGCAATTCTTGTGAAACCTCAATGATATTCGTGCTGAAGCTGAGCTGACTCATAACTTCTTTCAGCAGCTCCTCATACTTTTCCAGTACAAGTCCGCGCTGCAGCGTTAAAGTCTCCCAAGTTACTTTTGCCGTTACCGAAGGGTTACCGTCACGGTCGCCGCCGATCCACGAACCAAAGCGGAGATACGTAGGCACATGCCAGCGCTCTTCTGGGTAGTACTTGTCCAAGCAGCGCTCAAGCTCTTCATAAACACTTGGAAGCACTTCGAACAAGGTCTCGTCAAAATAGTACATGCCATTACGAACTTCATCGATAACCGTAGGTTTACGATCGCGAAGCTCGTCCGTTTGCCACAACGTCAGTACTTCATTAAGCAGCTTCTCACGTAATTTCTCACGCTCACGGTAAGTCAGCGTTGGATTGTCCAGCTCCACGACATCCGCTGCAATGCGCTGATGAATATCAAGCACGGCGCGGCGAGTAGCTTCTGTTGGATGAGCCGTCATTACGAGCTCAAGTGAAATATCTTCAATAATGCTTCTAACATTGTCTACATCAATTCCTTGATCTTTAAGCACTTGAATGGCGCTCTCGATCGATCCTGGCTGTACCGTTTCTCCGGCAGAACGCTCGTAATCGCGTTTACGGCGAATACGGTGATTCTGTTCCGCAATATTAACGAGTTGAAAATAAATCGCAAACGCACGAATAACCTGATGACGCGTCTCCGGATTCAAAGCATCAATAACTGCAGTGAATTCTTCATACAGCTCCGGCAGGAATTGCGCACGCAGCGCTTTACTCATCTCACGGATTTTCTCTACATTCTCCAGCAGCTCGTGACCGCCTTGGTGGACAAGTACATCCCCAAGAATGTTCCCCAAGAACCGAACGTCTCGGCGAAGTAAATTGTTTGATTGCGGCCTTGTGCTTGTGACAGTCGTTCCAGCATGTTCCGACATTCCCTAATCCTCCTCCAGGTTTCGCATGATGCAAAACCACCTCGTAAGCATAGTCTTTGTGTGTAACGGAGCAAAAACACTCGTAATCAAATCTTCGGATTTAACGCATGAATTCTACTTGCCATGTGTATTTATACGACTTACTCTCAGATTTCAGGTCTTAAAATCATCAACATAAGCCCATTTAACCCGTATTGTCGGTTTTTAACTTTAACCATCATACTACAAATTAACAGTCGGTTGAAGCTTTTTCCTGCATGGAAGAATAAGGGTGAAACTATATAAAAATAAAAAGCCTTGGAGTACCAAGGCTTTGATTATCAATTGTATGGAGCGGGTGATGGGAATCGAACCCACGCTATTAGCTTGGAAGGCTAAAGTTCTACCATTGAACTACACCCGCAGAAGAAGATGGTCGGGATGACACGATTTGAACATGCGACCCCCTGGTCCCAAACCAGGTGCTCTACCAAGCTGAGCTACATCCCGTTATGTAATGCTGCAATTAAAGAATGGCGTGCCCTGAGAGATTCGAACTCCCGGCCTTTTGATTCGTAGTCAAACGCTCTATCCAGCTGAGCTAAGGGCACTAATGGAGCGGAAGACGGGAATCGAACCCGCGACCCTCGCCTTGGCAAGGCGATGCTCTACCGCTGAGCCACTTCCGCATAGTGGCAGTCGCTTTATCTCAAGCGCGACAAGTAATAATATATCATGCTGAATTATGAAAAGCAACCCTTTAATTAAAAAAAATATGATTCCTTTGCAATCGCCGGCCATACTGCTATGACCAGCGATGTATCGCGCTTATGACGCTGCTCTCACAGCTGCTATACCGACATACTGAGCGGCTGTGGAATCTCTTGTTGAACCGCCGCAGGAGCTCCTGTACGAGCCAGTGCATACGGTAAACACAGCGGTACGCCAGATCGAGGATCCAGAATGATATCCGCTTCGATGCTGAACACTTCACGGAGGACATCCTTGTTCATAACGGCAACCGGTGTACCTTCCCCAACCACATTACCGCTCTTGATGGCAATCATATGGTGGGCGTACCGCGAAGCATGATTCAAGTCGTGAACGACCATAACAATGGTTCTGCCAGCCGTTTCATTCAAATGCTGCAAGAGCTCCAATACTTCAAGCTGATGCGTCATATCAAGAAATGTTGTAGGCTCATCAAGGAATAGCATATCTGTCTGCTGAGCCAGTGCCATCGCAATCCACGCACGTTGACGCTGACCGCCAGATAGACGGTCAATTGGTCGATCGGCGAATTCCGTCATCCCCGTCTTCTCAACTGCCCACTGGATGACAGATCGGTCTTCCTTGCTGAGCGAGCCAAAACCCTTCTGATAAGGGAAACGCCCGTAAGAGACAAGCTCAGCCACTGTCAGTCCATCCGGAGCCGTTGGATTCTGGGGCAGGATTGCAAGCTGCTTCGCCACTTCCTTCGTGGATTGTTTATGCACCGATTTGCCGTCCAGGAGCACCGTTCCTGCAGAAGGGGACATCAATCGAGCCATCGTCTTCAGAATCGTCGATTTACCAGATCCGTTGGCTCCCACAAGCGCAGTGATTTTACCTTTAGGGATGATTATATTTAGATTCTCGACAATAAGGCGTTCCTCATAGCCGATATTGAGTTTGGAAGTCATGAATGAATTCATCTATTTACAGCTCCTTGCAGAACAAACCGTCCTGCTCTGATAATATTTCTCATTATTGTACTATATCATGATAATCATTCTCACTAGATCCGTCAAGTGTTAGCGTGAGCCCATTGAAATTATATCCCCACACCATGCACAACTCTGTGAAGAACCGTTTATTATCGTGCAAATTGTCACAACATTCGGCGAAATTGTGGATAAGTAATGCAGTCATAGCAAGTGTTTCACCGATTATGCGATAGTTATCTACAGAGTTATACACAAAAAGACCCTCAACGAGGGTCTTCTGTTTGTTATGCGCGTAGAGGGACTTGAACCCCCACGGTCGCCCGCCAGATCCTAAGTCTGGTGCGTCTGCCAATTCCGCCATACGCGCGCATATCCAATTCCATTCTCAATAGGTGAAAATGGTGAGTCATGTAGGATTCGAACCTACGACACCCTGATTAAAAGTCAGGTGCTCTACCAACTGAGCTAATGACTCAAACTAAAATGGCTGGGGATCTAGGATTCGAACCTAGGGATGACGGAGTCAAAGTCCGTTGCCTTACCGCTTGGCTAATCCCCAGTATACTGGTGGAGGCTGACGGGATCGAACCGCCGACCCTCTGCTTGTAAGGCAGATGCTCTCCCAGCTGAGCTAAGCCTCCGAGATAGAGAGAAAAAATGGTGACCCGTAGGGGACTCGAACCCCTGTTACCTCCGTGAAAGGGAGGTGTCTTAACCACTTGACCAACGGGCCATCTTGCAAAAAATCACTGGAGCTCTCAACCGGAATCGAACCGGTGACCTCATCCTTACCATGGATGCACTCTGCCGACTGAGCTATGAGAGCATGATGGCTCCCCGAACAGGACTCGAACCTGTGACAACTCGATTAACAGTCGAGTGCTCTACCAACTGAGCTATCAGGGAACAGTGTTATTCAGGAACCTTGTTCAAAGCTTACGCCTTGAAAACTGGATACGAACCTTTGCGAAGGTTTTCATTAGCTGATTGTTGTCCGAAGTTGAACATCCGAGCAGATGTTCGTAGGATAAGCCCTCGACCGATTAGTATTCGTCAGCTGCATGCATTGCTGCACTTCCACCTCGAACCTATCAACCTG